>NZ_JAQMYO010000001.1:0-1117367 GCF_028369215.1 Brevibacillus sp. AG
GTGATAACTGTTTTTTTGTTGGACAATGTTCTTGAAAGATTAGGTAGAATACCTCTAAGACTCAAAGGAGGCTATTTACATGAATGTCAGAAAGGTTCAAAAGGTTTTTTTAATCACAACCACGCTAGCTTGTCTGTTCTTCGTTCCTGCTGCGAAATCGTATGCTGACTCTAAAATTATTCTTGGATATTATACTGGTGATTCTACAATAGAATTTCGCCAATTCCATACATACATGAATCAAATTTCTACTGATACGCTGAATACAGATAGTAACGGTAATATTGTAGGAAATGTACCAAAGCAAGCTGTCTCCTACGCAAATTCGGTAAACGTGTTACCATACGCTCTGGTGTCCAATTATGGAGCAAAAGGGTGGGATAGTAACATTGCACATCAAGTGCTCACTAATTCCAAAGCGAAAAACACCCTCATAAAAAATATGCTGTCTCTTGTGAAAAAAAATAAGTACAAAGGCATTAACATTGACTTCGAAGCTGTTTTGCCAAAGGACCGTACGGCATTGACTGCGTTCGTTAAAGAGGTTTCGAAAACGATGAAAGCCAACAACCTTCTAACGATGGTCTCCGTTCCAGCAAAATCCACAGACGATCCTTCAGATGACTGGACTGGAGCATACGATTATGAGGCACTAGGAAATGCTGCTGATTATATACAGGTAATGACTTATGATGAGCATGGGGTATGGAGTGATCCAGGTTCTGTAGCAAGTGCTCCGTGGATAGAATCTTCTCTCCAATTCTCAATTGATTATATTCCTTCCGAAAAGGTAATCATGGGTATTCCAGAATACGGAAATGATTGGAACTTATCTGATCCTACAAATAAAAGTAATTCTGTAGTAGAGTGGAAAAATATTTCGGAACTAATTGCCACGACTGGAGCAACACCAGTTAGGGATGAGGTTTCTGGTTCAATGTATTTCAATTACACGGATTCTGATGGATGTAAACATGTCGTATGGTATGAAGACGAAACAAGTATAAAAAATAAGACGCATTATACGCAAACATATGAGTTAGCTGGTGTATCGACATATGCGATCGGTATGGAAGATCAAAAATTCTGGGAAGCGATCTCTTCTGGTCTAAAATAAATCCATTTACTTACGTCGAATAAAACAAGAAGAAAAATGATGAACCAATTTCTTGCCTCTTGTTCACTGACTCCATGTATTTTTTGATAGGCGTGACAAAGAGTATTTTCTACATCCGTAGCCATTCGACTTCCATCCCCACATATATAAAGGTGGGCACCGTCATCTAGGTGAAGCTTAAAACAAGATAAACAATTTATAAAAATCCCGTATTTTTTATTGAATACGGGATTTTTATTTCCTGAATTTTAATAAGCTGGACCGATACCTTAACGAGACATTAAATGAAAAGCCTACATTCAAGCAGTAGAGATTGGCTCTTTGCTCGAAGATTATTCCTTTCGCAGCAGTTGAACTCTTTGTCGTAATTCCTGGTCTGTTAACGGCTCCAATTGCAACAAAGCCTCGTATGGATCATCACCCGGGATATGAAAGTATCGAGCAAATGCAGGCTCTGTCTTGATGCCGCTTTGCTTCAGAGTCCTGATATGTTTATACGCATCCAAGCCTCCTATGTCTAACAATCGTGCTTCGATGTCCATATGACGATAGGCGTTTTGCTTTTCGACAGCTACCTGTTGAGCAAACAATTCAAACCAAAAGCCAGCTGTGAAAAACGAGATAACGCACGTGGGAGTACTATTTACATCTAAGTGTGTCACTTCAAATCCGGGCAAGCAGCCAAATGCTGTACGAACAGCCTGCTCAAACTGCTCCAGATCATGACTCTCGCAAATAATATCCAGATCGCTTTGCACAACATCAATGTCCAATGGGATGGTTCCGGCAAGCACTGGGTGGTAATCGGATAGTACTTCCATGATGTTCGTCTGTTGAATCGCTTCCAACGCTGCTTTTTGGCGAATCGTCCCTCTGCCCAAGTAGGAGAGATCATGCCAATTTCTCATGAGACTACCTCCATGTCTGCTTTCTTTTAAAATAGTTTAGACAAAAGTGAATAAGTACGCAACGAAATCGATAATCACTCGTATACCTAAATGAAGGGAGTGTAGTAGATGGAAATATTTTTGTGGGTAGTGGTTGTGTTATTGTTCTTGCTAAGCATCGCAGGAATTTTCTTACCCGTTTTACCTGATACGATATTACTGTGGGCGGGCTTTTTGCTCTATCACTTTTTCATTGCAGATCCGGGAGCGGGATTGCCGGCATCCTTTTGGTGGGGAATGGTCGTTCTAAGCATTCTGCTTTACGGTGCTGACTTGCTGACAAATATGTACTTCGTAAAAAGGTACGGAGGGTCCAAATGGTCGTCCATCGCTGCTGCGATCGGTATTATCCTCGGGATTTTCGTTTTCCCACCGTTTGGTATGCTGATCTTGCCGTTCGTATTCGTCGTTCTTGTAGAGTTGATGGTACAGAAGCAGTCGATGGAGAGAGCAGTGAAAGCGGGCGTAGGCTCACTGATCGGATTTTTGGGTAGTGCAGTCGTAAAAGTCATCTTGCAAGTTACGATGATCATCTGGTTTTTTATCGCCAGATAATAGACAGAAAACAAAAAGGACAGCCTCGGCTGTCCTTTTTTACGTGGGAACTAGTGAATGAGTCGATAAACACCGATGACTTTACCGAGAATAGTGACATGCTCCAGGATGATCGGTTCCATCGTGGCATTTTCCGGTTGGAGACGGAAGTGATTCTTTTCTTTGAAAAATCTTTTAACGGTCGCTTCGTCTTCTTCTGTCATGGCTACGACGATGTCACCATTGTTGGCTACGTGCTGTTGGCGAACAATGACGTAGTCTCCGTCGAGAATCCCGGCATCAATCATACTGTTCCCGGAGACGCGCAGCATATAGACCTTGTCAGAAGTCACGATATTGTCTGGAAGCGGGAAGTACTCTTCTACATCCTCAATGGCAGTAATCGGTTGTCCAGCGGTTACTTTTCCGATTACTGGCACACGGACGACAGAGTCTTCGAAATTGTCTTGAAAACGATCTTCATCTGATAGCAATTCGATGGCACGAGGTTTGGTAGGATCTCGACGAATGAGGCCTTTTTTCTCTAAGCGTGCCAAATGCCCATGTACAGTTGAGCTGGAAGCTAGTCCAACTGCCTCCCCAATTTCACGTACAGATGGCGGATATCCTTTATCACGAACTTCCTTTCGTATGAACTCGATGATGGCTTGTTGTCTACTCGATAATTTTGACATAGAAAGACACCCCTGATTTCTCGAACATATTTTCCTATATTATACCATGGGAGCTTGCGTTCGACAAACATAAGTTCGATTCATCGTTGACATGAACATATGTTCTCATTTATTATGAGGCTACAAGTGATCAGAACGTATGTTTGCGAGGAGGCTATCATTATGAATTCATTGACAGTACGTAATCGTTTCGAGAAAAAAGAAGAACGTCGTGTTCGTTTTGGTATCACGAGAGGACAAGCTCTCTTGTTTCTTATTACATTTACTCTCTTTTTTTACCTGTTAACCGAACTAGTGTTTGCTTCTTCGCCAATGGAGGAGCCACAAGGCATAGAAGTAACTGTACAATCTGGAGATAGCCTATGGTCGTTAGCTGTTCAATACAATACAGATCAGATGGATGTTCGGGACTATATAATAGAAATTAAGGATGCGAACGGTTTAGAGAGCAACAGGATTTACCCAGGTCAGACTCTCATCCTTCCTGATACTCCGTAAGTGTTCGGCTGTCTTGCGGGATCATTCGAATGTGGTATAATGAAGCGGCACTACTACAGAGTGGGAGGAACCAGCAGTGGTATCTGACGCAGAAATTAAACGCATCAACGAATTGGTCAAAAAATCGCGCGAAGAAGGTTTGACCGAAGAGGAAAAGCTCGAACAAAAAGCATTGCGCCAAAAGTACATTGACGCCGTTAAGCTTTCATTGAGAGCAAATTTGGATTCCATCCGTTATGTGGAAGACCTTGAAGAAAATAAGCCAAAACAGTAAGATAACAATTACTGATACGACAGACATCCTCGCTTGACGCTAGGGTGTCTTTTTCTGTGACATACATAAGCTGTGATAGCCAGGGAGGGAAAGCGATGGCGTGGATAGCTGTGGCGGTTGGAGGAGCAGTTGGCTCTCTTTTGCGCTACCTATTGTCTTTGCTCGCGAATCAGCCGGGATGGCCGTGGGGAACCTGGATCGCCAATGTTTGTGGATCTTTGATCATCGGCATCTTGTTCGTGCTGGGGAAAGAACGTGGCTTTTTATCTCCGACACTCTACCTCTTATTTGCAACGGGGGTCATGGGAGGATTTACGACTTTCTCAAGCTTCTCCTTGGAAGTAGTCTCTTTTTGGGGAGAAGGCCAACTGTTACGTGGCACTTTGTACGCTCTGCTTAGTTTGGGAGTCGGTCTACTTTCTTGTGCGGTTGGAATATGGTTGGCCAGGCAATGGTCCTGAGTCGTTCAATGACACGATACATGTGAGGGGGAATGAATGTGAGTACACAGCATCGTGATTATGAATTGGAACAAAAAAAGCTGGATGAAACAATTTCAGCGATCGACGAAGAAATGGAGCAGCTTCGCAATGATATTCGCGAGGCAACAGATGATTATGTCAAACAGGTTGTTAACTATAAAAAGGCTAAGGAATTGAGCTACCTGGAAGATCAGGGTCGAGAGAAGCCATATTTCGGCAGAGTGGATTTCTTGAAAGATGAAATCTACGAGCTGGATGAGGTCTACATAGGAAAACGGGGAATTGTACGCAGCGATACGTTTGATTCTGTCGTCGTGGATTGGCGCGCGCCTATCGCCAGTCTTTATTATTCCGGTGAGAGCAAAGAAGCGTTTTACCGGATGGGACGCGAGATCGTGCGTGGTGAAGTTCGACTAAAGCGTAATTTTGCGATCGAAGACGGAAAGATCGTCGGCATCTATGATGGAGCGGTAAAAGAAACGATTAACCGCGAGATGGGGCATCCCGACGAATTTTTGCAAGAGGGCTTCATTGATGAATTCTTGGCAGCCAATCTGAATCAGGCAAACGATAGTAGGCTAAAAGACATCGTCGCTACGATTCAATCCGAGCAAAATGATATTATCCGAGCGGAAAAAGAACGGCCGATTGTTGTGCAAGGAGTAGCGGGGAGCGGAAAAACAACGATTGCTCTGCACCGACTCTCTTATTTGATTTATAACTACCAGGATTCCATGATGTCCAAAAAGTTCATGGTTTTTGCACCTAACCGGATGTTTCTTACCTATATATCCGAGGTTTTGCCTGAGCTGGGAGTCGATGATGTTCAACAGTCTACTTTTGTAGATTGGGCAGCGCGTCTTGTGAAGCCTCTGCTGCCAAAAGGATGGAGAATCGTGAGTCCTGATAAGCCTCTTCAATTGTTCTTCGAAGAGGGGCAGGATGAGCGCCAGCAAGAAATGACACGAAACAGGCTTCGCTTCAAAGGATCGCTCGCTTGTCGGGAGGCCCTGGAGCAATACATTCGGCATATCGTCGAAACAAGAATTCCTTTCAAGAAGCTCAGCTTTTTATACAACAAAACGAAGCAAGTATTTTCAATTCCGGGTGATTTTATTCGCCAATGCTTCTTGGAGCAATTCGCCAATATGCCGTATCATCGGCGGGTAGAAGCGCTTCGCAAGCATTTGAAACAAGAAATGAACAAGCAATTGTTTGCCCATTTGCGAGAGCGAAAAGTCGATTTGGACAAAGAAGGCTTGTACAAATTCGAGAAAATGCTGGAGCAGATACTAGATACGTACCTGACTTCGTTTCCGAGACTGGAAATCTTCGCAGCTTATCGCGAGTTGATTGCTGACGAGGAATTGCTGCGCAAGCTCGTACCTGCTGACATTTCAGACGAAGTTGTCCGTGATGTGACTCAGTCTAGCGCTGCATTGTTTGCAGAGGAGAGATTGGAGCCGGAAGATATCGCGCCATTGCTATACTTGCAGCATATTGTTGAAGGAATGAATAAGGCAGAGCATTTTGATCATACGGTCGTGGATGAAGCACAAGACTTGAGTGCGTTAGAAATAGCCGTCATTGCATTGGCAACTAAGCGAAACTCGCTAACGATCGTGGGAGATATTGCGCAAGGTATTCATAGCTACCGGGGGATTCATGCCTGGGAAGAGTTGACGAAGGGGATTTTTGCACAGCTATTTCCTTCCTATTATACGTTGTCACAAAGCTATCGTTCGACCATTGAGATCATGCGCTGTGCCAATGAAGTGTTGCGGCAAATTGATTTGCCCGAGACGGTATTGGCAAAACCGGTTTTGCGACATGGTGAAAAACCAATCATGGTCAAGGCTCGCTCACGAGCGCAACTGTGGGAGGACATCTCTTCGCGTGTGGTAGCCTACCAGTCGGAAGGCTTCAAAACGATTGCGATCGTAGCGAAAACTATTCAAGCGAGTAAAAAAGCACATAAAGGCCTGCAAGACAAAATAGCTGATTTAACCCTGTTAGGAACGAAAGATAACCAATTTCCGGGTGGCGTAACCATCATGCCTGCTTTCTTAACAAAAGGCTTGCAGTTTGATGTGGTCATTCTACTGGATGTAGACGCGTATCAAAATAATGAATGGGACGCAAAACTGTTGTATGTCGCGATGACACGTCCTGTCCATCGTCTTGTTATGACGCAGGTTGATGACGTATCTTCACCGTTGCTGAAAGATTTACCGACAGCGCTGTATAGTATGTCTACTGACGAATAAGATTCTCATCATCAAAGAAAACCCTCTGCCTGTAAAAAAGCAGAGGGTTTATCTGTATCATGCTTAGTGGTCGCCTGTGTTACCTTTGGAAGGGTTGGTAATAACAAAACCTTCTTGTGGCAAGAAAAGGTAATCAATGATGATGCCATCCAGCAATGGCTCATCCTTTTTCACAATCACATCGATCTCTTTGTCGGTCGAGATCACAACATCTTCTTCTGTTGGCTTGTCCAGAGCGAGTCCGTAGTGTGCATGATCACCGTGAGAGTGAGTAATATAAACGCGCAGTTTCAATTCTTTGTCTTCTTCTGCCTCGATGATTGGAGCCAATTGCTTGGCAGCGTTACGAGTGATTTTTAGTTTCACAGGTCAAATCCCCTAACTGTATGTAAGTTACCCCTCCATCTTAGCAAGAGGGAAAACAGGATGCAATGTTGAAAGTGTTACGATATGTCTAGAGAATGACAATACGGTGGAAGGAGAGTCATCTATGAAAATCGATTTGCGCAGCGATACCGTTACGAAACCAACCGAGGAGATGCTTCGAGCAATGGCGGAAGCGGAGGTTGGTGATGATGTTTATAGAGAGGACCCAACTGTCAATCGTTTAGAAGCGATCGCGGCTGAAATACTCGGAAAGGAAGCTGCTCTGTTCGTAACAAGTGGAACGCAAGGCAATCAGGTCGCTGTTTTGACGCATTGTGTTAACGGAGACGAGGTCATTGCGGAAGCGGATTCACACATTTTTTACTATGAGGGCGGCGCTATGTCGGCATTGGCTGGCGTACAAACAAGGACGCTGGTTGGAGAACGTGGTGCTCTACGTGCAGAAGATGTAGAGAGGGCGATTCGGGGCAACAATATCCATTTTCCTCGCACAAAATTGATCTGTCTCGAAAATACGCATAATCGCGCTGGCGGGGCGGTAATCTCTGTTGCGCAAATGAAGAGTGTCTATGATACAGCACAAAAACACGGTATTCCCGTTCATTTGGACGGTGCTCGTCTCTTCAATGCGGCTGTGGCTCAAGGTGTTGCAGTCAGTGAGCTAAGCGCTTTTGCCGATACCGTTCAGATTTGTTTGTCCAAAGGGCTGAGTGCTCCGGTGGGTTCCATTTTGGCTGGAGATCGTGCGTTTATCGAAGAAGCGAGATGGTGGAGAAAAAAAGTAGGAGGCGGGCTGCGTCAGGCAGGGTATTTGGCAGCACCAGGCATTATCGCTCTGACACAGATGGCCGAACGATTGGCAGAAGACCATGAACGGGCACAGCAATTGGCAAAAGGCTTGCGCCAGCTATCGCTTCAGGTCGAGCAAGTCGAGACGAATATCGTGCTGGTGAATACAGACTCGATTGGACAAACAGCTGTCGCCTTCTTGGAGCGTTTGGAGGAAAAAGGAGTGCTCGCTGTTGATTTTGACGAGTACGTCATTCGCTTTACGACGCATCGACACATTAGCGATCAACATATCGAGACCGTTGTGGAAGCAGTTGAGCAATTATTGGAAACGGTGTAATCGTTTCAACCGCTTGTAGCCAGTCGAAGGGAAGACTGGCTTTTTTATTTGTATCAACAGTTAATTCTAAATAGTTAGACAATTTGTACAAAATAAGAGTCTATATGCGCTCTGTTTTTCGCCATACCGTCTGATTTGTTTCGTCTACACTTGCGTTATCATGGTAGTGTGATAAAGCGATAGCGTTTACTGGTGTATGGAATCGAATGGAATCAAGGGGGATGGTCTCAATGAGAAAGAGGATGAGCTTCGTTTTGAGCTGCTTCTTGCTACTTCAAGTTTTAGCGGGCTGTAGTACAAGTGAAACGGCGGTAACGAACAAACCGAATGATCAGGCATCTCAACCAGCGCAGCCAACAGGAAAAGAGAGGGTACTGAATTGGAATGCAGACGGTGGAGAGCCTCCGACAGCAGATCCTGGACTTGCTTCCGATGGCACTTCCTTTGATGTCATTACTGCCTGTTTTGAAGGATTGACTCGCTATGGACCGGATGGGAAAATAGCCAACGCAATTGCCGACAGTTATACGGTATCCGAGGATTTGACGACGTACACGTTCAAATTGAAGGCGAATGCGTTATGGAGCAACGGAGATTCGGTAACCGCCCATGATTTTGAGTTCGCCTGGAAAAGAAATCTCGATCCGAAGACAGCATCCGAATATGCTTACATGCTTTATTTCATTAAAGGAGCAGAGGAATTCAACACAGGGAAAGGATCGCATGAAGACGTAGGGGTCAAAGCGTTAGACGATTTTACACTAGAGGTCAAGCTCAATTCGCCAGCTCCGTTTTTTTACGAGCTGACGGCTTTCCCGACATTGTTTCCTTTACATAAAAAGACCTTGGAGGCACATCCGAATTGGGCAGCGTCTCCAGACAACTACGTGGGCAACGGCCCATTCAAAATGGAGCTGTGGGAGCATAAAAACAAATTGGTTCTTGTGAAAAACGAGAAGTATCATGACAAAGATACCGTGAAGCTCGACAAAATCGTGTGGAGCATGATTACCGATACCAACACCGCTCAAGCGTTGTTTGATTCTGGTGATTTGGATTGGGGAGGGCATCCAACCTACGTGTTGCCCGTCGATGTGATCCCCGCTTTACAGGATGAAGGAAAAATCGTAATGGCGCCGTATCCGAATACAGTTGCCGTCACCTTTAATACAACCATGCCCCCTTTTACGAATAAAAAGATTCGACAAGCCTTCTCGTATTCCATCCAACGGCAGCCTCTCGTAGACGGAATCGTACAGACAGGGGTGCCTGCCGCTTTTGCATGGGTTCCGCCCTCTATGCAACTCAGCGTAAATGACTATTTTCAAGAGGATGTAGACAAAGCCAAACAGTTATTGGCGGAAGGGTTAAAGGAGCTGGGGCTTTCGACGATGCCAGAAGTGACTTACACATATGGATCAGGTGACGATCGTCAGAAAAAGCTGGCTGAAGCTCTTCAGGATCAATGGAAAAGAAGCCTAGGTGTTGATGTGAAAATCAGTGGCTTGGAGGAAAAAGTTTTTTTACAAAACAAGCGCTCCAAAAACTATCAGTTTGCCTACCGAAATTGGGGTGCTGATTTTAACGACCCCATCAATTTCTTGGAAATTTTCAAGGACAAAACAGTGGGGACGAACGATGCTGCTTGGGAAAATGCTAGATACCGAGAGCTAATCGTACAGAGTTACTTGGAAAAAGACCCGACGAAGCGTAATGCGATCATGCGTGAGGCAGAGACCATCTTAATGGAGGAAATGCCAATTGCCCCTGTGTACTATGGCGCAAGACCCTATATAAAAAATGACAAGGTCAAAGGATTTTTGATCAACCCGTTTGGTGGTAGAGATTTTAAATATACAACCATCGACCAATAAAAAAAGACGTAGTAAAGTCTTGCCGTGTCCGGAAAATGGGAGAGCGGCAAGGCTTTTTTTGGTTCCATTCGGTTGACTCGCTTGTGTGTAATTCAGACCCGCCAATGAAATACTATAGCTATCCAACATAGGGGAAAAGAGGGATGGATATGATCTCGGCTAAAGAGCGAGAACGCATTCTCAATCAAATGAAACGGGACGAGAGCAAGATTGTCAACATCGTCCTAAACGACGCCAATCAGGTTGCGGGCGAAATTGAAAAAGCCAACCACCAAGGTATTTTCCTGGTGGATGGCCGCTACTACGGATACGAGGATATTAAAGAAATCAATGGCTCGTAATGGTTACAGACGGGGAGGGGGGAAGAAGTAACGCAAGGCGTCAGGCAGCTCTTTTTGCCACAAACCCCAGACGTGATTCCCTGGTTTTTCTCGGTAGGACAAGGTAGCTTGTTTGTCCTCAAGAATCTGTTTTGCCTCGCGATTCCATTGCACGAAATCGAAGGTACCCGCACTTGTTTCCACAGCTGTCTCATCGAGGCCAACGACCATCCAGATTCGCAGCCAGGATAAGCTGGACTGATTCAAAAGCGGGTCGAGTGTCGTTTGGAAAAACGCCCCGGATAGCGCGAGTACCTGTGGAAAGAGGTCGGGGTTTTCCAATGCGAGATGCAAAGAAACGGTTCCACCTAAAGAGTCTCCTGCCAGCACACGTGAAGCAGGATCACGGCGTACAGGATAATGCTCCTCTATGTAAGGAATCAGCTCTTCAGTGAAAAAACGCTGATAAGCTGCGTTTCTCGACCCCGATGGAGAATACTCGCTCGTGCGCTTGTTGCGATCGACTGAGACACCGACGACGATGTAGGGTTCGATACCTTCTTCCAGAATCAATTGATTGGAGATGGTCGCGATTCGCCCCATCGTAAAAAAGTCGTTCCCATCCTGGCAATACACAACAGGGTAAGAAAGAAGCTCATTGTACCCCGGTGGTAGGTATACTTTGACCGAGCGGGGAGTGTCCACGTGGATGCTGGGCACTTCTTCTTTCATTATGGTTCGCTTTACATAGTCAGACATCGATTCACACTCCCTGTTTGCTCAATTGAAAAACTAAGCCTTGAAAAAAACTGATACAGCTTATATAGTAAATGATAACAGAGAGGAAATAAACCCTGTAATATCAATACTATAACACGTTAAACAGGTATTTTGACTGCAATATAACAGGGTGTTGCAAACGGGCTGTAAGCCCTTTCTTGCACCAGGCAACTTTCTTCTGGTTTTTATCAGGGTCACTTCCGCCGCGAATTGTACTCGTCGCTCATCGAGCAGATGCTCAGATTAAGGCGACAAAGGGCAACTCGGGAAAAGGAAGTCCCTTATTCTAGTGACGAGGTGAATGTGATGAGCGTATCCACTGCTGTTGAACAAACAGAGAACAACGCCCCGCTGCAAATTCTTGCCCCGGATGGTACGGTTGTTCGTCCTGACTTGATGCCTAAGCTCTCCGATGATGAATTACGTGAACTGATGCGTAAAATGGTATTTACCCGTGTATGGGACCAACGCGCAATTAGCTTGAACCGCCAAGGCCGTCTTGGTTTCTATGCACCAGTAGCTGGTCAAGAAGCAAGCATGATCGGTTCCGAGGGTGCTCTTTCCAAAGAAGACTTTGTCCTGCCTAGCTACCGTGATATTCCACAAATGGTATGGCATGGTTACCCTATGCACAAGGCATTCCTGTACTCCCGCGGACACATCGAGGGCGGCAAAATTCCTGAAGGTGTAAACGTATTGATGCCACAAATCATCATCGCGGCTCAATGTACACAAGCAACAGGTGTTGCAATGGGTTACAAGCTGCGCGGTGAAAAGAAAGTTGCGATCAACTACTTTGGTGACGGTGCGACCTCCCAAGGTGACTTCTACGAAGGTATGAACTTTGCAGGTGTATACAAGCTGCCTGTTATCTTCTTCTCCCAAAACAACGGTTATGCGATCTCTCTGCCGTTCGAAAAACAAACGGCTTCTGAAAATATCGCAGTCAAAGCAGTTGCGGCTGGTATTGCTAGCGAACGCGTTGACGGTATGGATATTCTCGCAGTTTACTACGCGGTTCAACAAGCAAAAGAGCGCGGCGTGAATGGCGAAGGTGCGACTCTGATCGAAGCAATGACGTACCGTTATGGTCCTCATACCATGGCTGGTGACGACCCAACTCGTTACCGTACAGGTGAAGAGCAAAGCGAGTGGGAACTGCGCGATCCACTGATCCGCTTCCGCAAGTTCCTCGAAGCGAAAGGCCTCTGGAGCGAAAAAGACGAAGAAGCTGTAATCGAAGAAGCGAAAGCAGCTGTTGCGGACGCAATCAAAAAAGCGGACGAAACACCTAAGATGAAAGTTAGCGAACTGATCGATGTAATGTTTGAGACACTGCCGCCTGCACTCGAAGAGCAAAAGGCAGAATTCCTGGCGAAGGAGTCGAAATAAGCCATGGCACAAATGACAATGGTTCAAGCCATTACGGATGCAATGCGCGTAGAGTTGAAGCGCGATGAAACCGTTCTTGTCTTCGGTGAAGACGTAGGTAACAACGGCGGGGTGTTCCGTGCAACAGAAGGTCTGCAAGCTGAGTTCGGCGAGCAACGCGTTTTCGATACGCCACTCGCTGAGTCCGGAATCGGCGGTTTGGCTGTTGGTCTTTCCGTAAACGGCTTCCGTCCAGTAGCAGAAATTCAGTTCTTTGGTTTCGTATTTGAAACATTCGATGCTATTGCATCTCAAGCTACTCGTATGCGTTATCGTTCCGGCGGTCGCTTCACGAGCCCAGTTACATTCCGCTCCCCATTTGGTGGCGGTGTGAAAACGCCTGAGTTGCATGCTGACTCTTTGGAAGGCTTGATGATGCAAACTCCGGGTCTGAAAGTAGTTATCCCTTCCAACCCGTATGATGCAAAAGGACTGTTGATCTCCGCGATTCGCGACAACGATCCAGTTGTATTCCTCGAGCACATGAAGCTGTACCGTTCCTTCCGTCAAGAAGTTCCAGAAGGCGAGTACACGATTCCACTCGGCAAAGCAAACGTAGTAAAAGAAGGTAGCGATGTTACCATCATCACCTATGGTGCGATGGTGCATACCAGCCTGAAAGCAGCAGAAGAAATCGAGAAAGCGCGTGGAGCAAAAGTAGAAGTAATCGACCTGCGCACCATCAGCCCACTCGATATCGATACCATCGTGGATTCTGTGAAGAAAACAAACCGTGCGATCGTCGTTCAAGAAGCACAAAAAACGTCTGGTGTTGCGGCAGAAATCATCACGCAAATCAACGAGCGTGCGATCCTGCACCTCGAAGCACCAGTACTGCGTATTACAGCACCAGATACCGTTTACCCGTTTGCACAAGCAGAAGATGTATGGCTGCCTGACGTAAAACGCGTAGTAGATGGTCTGACTCAAGTCCTCGATTTTTAATTGAGAAACGGACATAATGGCGGAAAAGTTGAAAGCTTTCCGCCTTCTTTCTAGCGATATTAAGTAAAAATTTATGATAAATGCTTACAAGGAGGAGATACTGTGAGTCGTTTTACATTCAGACTCCCGGAGCTCGGCGAGGGTATCCATGAAGGCGAAATCGTCAAATGGCACGTACAGCCCGGAGATTCCGTAGAAGAAGACCAAGTCATCATGGAAGTACAAAATGACAAGGCGGTTGTAGAAGTACCGTCGCCTGTTAAAGGGAAAGTTATCGATCTGAAAGTAACTGAGGGTACGGTTTCTGTAGTCGGCGATCCACTGATCGAGTTTGACGTAGAAGGCGAAATTCCGAACCTGCCAGACCATGGTCATGGCGATTCCCACGCTGCTGAAGCGGCACCAGCGCCTCAAGCTGCAGACAAAATGGAGCCAGGTTGCGACATCGGTTCCCAAGTGAGTGCAAATGCGAACCAAGCTCTGGAAACGCCAATGGCACAAGCAACTGCAACAGCAGTAGCGGCACCAATTGACCGTAAGCATGTGTTGGCTACACCTTCCGTTCGCAAATACGCTCGCGAAAAAGGCGTTCAATTGGCTAATGTACCTGGTACAGGCAAATTGGGTCGCATCACACGCGATGACGTAGATCGCTTCGTATCTGGCGGAGCAGCAGCACCAACTGCACAAGCAGTGGCAGCTCCAGTAGCAACTGAGGCTCCTGCAGCAGCAGCTACAGGTGTAGCACAAGCAGCAGCGGCTCCAACTGTTCACCACACTCCTCAAGCAGGCGAACTGGAAGAGCGCGTTCCACTGAAAGGTATGCGTAAAGCAATCGCGAAAGCAATGGTGAAATCTGCTTACACAGCACCACACGTAACGATCTTTGACGAAGTGGATGTTACAGCGCTCGTCGCTATGCGTAAAGATGCGAAGCCACTTGCTGAAGAGCGTGGTGTGAAGCTGACTTACCTGCCTATGATCGTGAAAGCAGTTGTAGCTGGTCTGAAGAAATTCCCAGAACTCAACGCTTCTATTGACGATGAAAAACAAGAAATCATCTTTAAAAAGTACTACAACATCGGTATTGCTACCTCGACAGAAGACGGCTTGCTCGTTCCAGTTGTGAAATCCGCTGACAGCAAATCCATCTTCCAAATCGCAGGTGAAATCGGCGACCTGGCGAAGAAAGCACGCGACCGCAAAGCGACTGCAGATGAGTTGAAAGGTTCCACTTTCAGCATCACAAACATCGGTTCTGCTGGTGGTATGTTCTTCACGCCTATCATTAACCATCCAGAAGTAGCTATTCTGGGTGTTGGCCGCATCAGCGAAAAACCAGTTGTGAAAAACGGAGAAATCGTGGTTGGTCAAATGTTGCACCTGTCCTTGAGCTTTGACCACCGCTTGGTTGATGGCGAACCTGCACAGCGTTTCGTCAACTACGTGAAGCAGCTCCTCGAAAACCCAACGCTGCTCGTCATGGAGGGATAAGAGACAATGGTAGTAGGTGAATTTACTACAGAAGTAGACGTGCTTGTAATCGGTGCGGGTCCAGGTGGATATGTTGCGGCGATTCGTGCTGCTCAAATGGGCAAAACAGTAGCTGTCGTGGAAAAAGGTGAGCTGGGTGGCGTATGCCTGAACGTAGGTTGCATCCCTTCCAAAGCGATGATCCACGCTGCACACACATATGAGCACACACAACATACAGAATCCATGGGTATCACCATGGAAAATGTAAAAGTGGATTTTGCCAAAGTACAAGAGTGGAAAAGCGGCATCGTGAAGCAACTGACTGGTGGCGTAGGCTCCCTCTTCAAAGGCAACAAAATCCAGGTAATCCCTGGTGAAGCACTGTTCGTAAGTGAAAATGAAGTACGTGTATTCCACGGTTATGATGTCAACCGTTATCGCTTCCAGCATTGCATCATTGCAACTGGTTCGCGCCCAATCGAGTTGCCTGCATTCCCGTTTGGCAAACGCGTAATGTCTTCTACTGAAGCGCTGTCCTTGACTGAACTGCCGAAGAGCCTCGTGGTAATCGGTGGCGGATACATCGGTATCGAGCTTGGTACGGTGTTTGCGAAGTTTGGTACAAAAGTTACGATTTTGGAAGGTTCCGATCAAATCTTGCCAGGATTTGAGCCAGACATGCCACGTTTGGTGGAACGCAAGCTGAAAAAGCTCGACGTTACCATCCATACAAAAGCACTGGCACAAGGAATGGAAGAGACAGAAAACGGCGTGATCGTGACTGCAGAAGTAAAAGGCGAGCAACAAAAAATCGAGGCGGAATACGTACTCGTTACTGTTGGACGTCGTCCGAATACAGATGAACTCGGTATTCGCGATATCGGCATGAACGTGACTGACCGTGGTTTGATCGTTGTCGACAAGCAAGGTCGCACGAGCATTCCTAACGTTTACGCGATCGGGGATATCGTAGCAGGTCCTGCGTTGGCTCACAAAGCTTCCTACGAAGGCAAGGTTGCTGCTGAGGCAATTGCTGGCCATCCAGCTGAAGTAGACTACAAGGCGATTCCAGCGGTTGTATTCTGCGATCCAGAAATCGCAAGCGTAGGAATCAATGAGAAAGAAGCAAAAGAAAAAGGCATCGATTACGTTGTAGGTCGTTTCCCATTCGCAGCAAACGGTCGCGCTCTGTCTGTAAATGCAGGCGAAGGCTACGTGAAGCTGATTGCAGAAAAAGAAACGAATCTCGTATTGGGTGCGCAAATCGTTGGTCCAGAAGCATCCAACATCATCGCAGAGATCGGATTGGCGATCGAAATGGGCGCAACACTCGAAGATATCGAGCTGACCATCCACGCACATCCAACACTGGGTGAAGTAACAATGGAAGCTGCTGAATTGGCTCTGGGTCGTCCGATCCACGTCATGAAATAGGAAGTGGGAAAAGCCTTGTGCCGGAAATGGGTACAAGGCTTTTTCTTCCACATCTTACCCTTTCCACCTGTTCTTATATAATGTAAAATAGTGGGAGACAACGTTAGGTGGGGGTCTGCAGCATGGAAATTACGAGTCAGATGATTGATGACTTGCGACTAAAACTAGAGCGCGCAGCAAAAGATGCAGGTTACAATTTTCTTGACCCTGAAATCGTGAGAATCAGCCAACAATTAGATAAATTGATTGTCGCTCATATGCAACATGAAAAACGCCCTTCATGAGGGCGTTTTTGGTTGAGTGGGAACTTCCGAGATGGAATACAGCAAATGGGCATTCCAGCCTTTTTTCGTAAGCGTGGGTTCTTGGGCATAATAATAGCTCGGATAAAGAATGAGATGCTGCGCATCGTAGCTTGGACCATTACTCGGACAGGTTAGCTGATGAGTTTCTGTGTCATAGGTAATTGCGGGAGAAATGGATTGCAGATAGGTGGTAAGGGATTGGATTCCTTGTAAAGAGTAATAAATCCGTTCTGCTTCACGCACAAATTTTGGAGCAATCGCCTCCCAATTCGCCTCAAAAAATAACTGCCAATAAGATGAAACGAACAGGCTGAAACGGCCTTTCACATAGTCGGCATCCTCTTCTAAATCGAAGGCAACCACAGGAGTATCGTGATGCGATATCCACTCCTCCAAGATCGGTTTCATGCTACGCACAAAATGATCAGTGGGAAGTGTTACGAAGTACTCATACTGATCATCGACAGCCATCACACCTTTTGTATGTAGGGGGTCAAATGAGTCTGGGATCCCATATCGAAAGAGGGGGACAAAATAACCCCATTCTTTTAAAAGACGGGCTGACTCAAACTGCTCTACCTTTTCTTCGGTCCAATACGCAAATCGCTCGGGAGGTGTCTCTTGGGCGAGTGTATGCAAACTAGCAGCCATCTCGTATAGCGGGGAAACACTATAGCTGATCAAATTGGAAAGAGGGCTATGGTTGCCCGGAAGTGGAATGGTGATCATCTTCACTTAACCTCCATCAAGGATACTAAATTTATCATAGTGCATCCTTGTGGGACAATTCAATCTTTTTCGATGTAAAAAAAAGGAAGGGCAGTAGCACCCGACTGCAATGGAGCCGGGTGCCATTCTTTATCCTTCGCGTGTTTGAATGGAACGTGAATGATTTTGCTGCTTCACTTTTTTAGATCCGGGCTGGGGTTCGCCAGTCTGTTCCAGCGGCCGAGCTACATTATTGTAAGTTTGATGCGGATTTTCATCTAGAATATGGTCCTTTTCCATAAAATCAACTCCTTCTTTACCTAGTTTGGCGTAAACACATGATGACGAATCATAGGAAATGCTGGTATTCTATAATGAGGTTGTTCCAAACTCGTATGGTGAGGAAGCATGTCCACATTTAGAAGGAATTGATATGTTGTCAAAACTACAGAATGGCACGATACTGTTTATAGAACATAATATTTATTATGTAAACAATAAACGAGCTCTGCTGGTCTGGAAGGAGCGAGAACTATGCCGGTCTTAATCGCCCCCGTATTCAATTCAACAACAGCACAGCCCGTTCGGATCGATTTGCCTAATTCGTACACGCTCATATCAGGCGCAAAGAAGCCATATGAAATCGCGTCTCGTTTTTTGCGCAATGAAATGGACGAGAACAAGCGAACCTTTGATTTGCGTGTAGATCCCAACAGTTTATTTTTAGTTGGGGATCACCAAGAGATGAAAATAACGGATGATCGGGTATGGATTGAAGAAATCGAAAGTAAGCTGAATCTAGCGTCTACAACGGGGACTTGTTCGATTCCTTACATCATCACCGTCAATGGCAATATGTATGGCATTACGTATTTGAAGCGATCGCTTGATGGTGACAAGTACACATTTGATGATGAAACTGCGGGCATTTTTCATTCATTAGTCGAACAGAAGCTGCCATCCCTTGCTTTTCGTCGCTATTCGCTTTCACTGGAGAAGAAAAACTATGAGGATCAGCTGTTGGATCTGTGGATTGCATTGGAATCATTGTTTGTTCCCGATGGCAAAAAAGGCGAGATTACCTATAAATTGCGTGTCCGAATGGCGTACTATTTTGGAGAAACCGCCTTACAGCGTGAACGGATTGCACAGTTTGTAAAAAAATCGTACAATCATCGCTCAGAGATTGTGCATAGTGGCAAGTTGTTCGGTGACAAGCTGGCTACAGAAGTCAATATTCTGAGGGTGATGACACGAGCCGCGATTTTGAACATCGCCGGGGAACGTGTCAACCTCCAGGATATGCGTGTCCGGCTGGACGAATTGGTATTTACGGGCGAATCTTATGTGGCACGGTACGCTCCTGCATTTTTTGAAAGAATTTTGTTGTAAGCCTCATAGAGGAAACAGATCAGGAGGAAGAATAGAGCATGAGTGTTTTGATTGTAGAGAATTTGTCCCATGGTTTTGGAGACCGAGTGTTGTTTCGCGATGTGTCTTTCCGTTTGCAACCGAATGACCGTGTCGGACTCGTAGGCGCAAATGGTACAGGAAAATCAACGATGATGGGGATTTTGACAGGCCAAAACTTGCCTGATAATGGTCGTATTGAATGGATGCCCAAAATCGAATACGGATATTTGGATCAGCATACCAAGCTGCAAGCTGGTAAAACGATTCGTGACGTACTGAAGGACGCTTTCCTGCCGCTGTTGGAGCAAGAGGCTGAACTGATGACGATTGGTGAAAAAATGGCCGAGGCAACTCCTGAGGAACTGGAAGAATTGCTGGAGCGCATGGGCGAAATTCAAGACAAGCTGGAAACAAGCGGCTTTTATTTGATCGATGCGAAAGTAGATGAAATCGCCAACGCTTTGGGTTTGAGTGCAATCGGTTTGGAGCGCGATGTAGCATCGCTCTCTGGTGGTCAGCGTACCAAGGTTCTTTTGGCAAAATTGTTGCTGGAAAAACCAACTGTTCTTTTGCTGGATGAGCCGACGAACTACTTGGATGAAGAGCATATCGTGTGGCTGAAAAACTACTTGAAGGAATATCCTTATGCCTTCATGCTGATTTCCCATGACACGACCTTCATGAACGAAGTCGTGAATGTGATTTATCACTTGGAATTTACCAAGCTGAATCGTTACACAGGGAACTACGAATCCTTCCTGGCTCAGTCCGAGACGAAACGCAGCCAGCATTTTGATGCGTTCGAGAAGCAGCAGGAAGAAATCGCGAAAATGGAAGACTTTATTGCGCGCAATAAAGCTCGTGCTTCTACTACCGGTCGCGCGAAGAGCCGTCAAAAGCAACTTGATAAAATGGACAGAATCGACAAGCCGGAAACAGCTGCCAAACCTTCGTTTATCTTTAAGGAATCCAGAGCAAGTAGCCGTTTTGTCATCGAGGCTGAAAACTTGGAAATCGGGTATTCTCATCCTTTGCTGCCGAAGCTGAGTGTGAAGCTGGAGCGCGGTGAAAAAGTAGCAATTGTCGGCATGAACGGTGTCGGTAAGTCTACCCTGTTGAAAACGTTGCTGGGTGTGATTCCTCCGTTGGATGGAAAGCTGGAGAAAGGCGATTTCCTCCATCCTGCTTACTTCGAGCAAGAGGTAAAGGCGAAGCCAATTACCGCACTCGATGATGTATGGCATGATTTCCCTTCCATGAATAACCATGAGGTTCGCGGAGCGCTTGCACGTTGTGGCTTGAAAAACGAGCATATCAACCGGAATATGAATGCTTTGTCCGGGGGAGAGCAAGCAAAAGTTCGTCTCTGTAAATTACTGCAGCGCGAAAGCAACTGGCTGGTATTTGACGAGCCGACGAACCACTTGGATGTCGTCGCCAAGGAAGAACTCAAACGCTCCTTGAAGGAGTTCAAAGGGACCGTTCTTCTCGTATGTCACGAACCTGAATTTTATGAGGATTGGGTTACGCAGACGTGGGATGTTGAGAAATGGAGCTTGGAGCAGGCAAAAACACCGATTAAATTGTAAACGCAAAAACAGGCAGCCACCAATGGGTGAGACTGCCTGTTTTTTATGTGAGCGACGCATTTCGCATACGAATCATGGAAAAGTGCAGACTGCTTTGTAGCAATGAATCTCGAAGCGGCAACAGCGAAGGAGTGATTCTCAATTCAATATCCGCTTGGCTAAGGCAGTGCACGAGGTCTCCTAATGGTCTTACTTCTAGTGGCGTAACGGTTTCCTTTGACAAATAGTAGCCGGCGCCTTCGTCCCAGCAATCAAAAGATTCTGGTGAGAAGGTATATTCATATAGCTTTGTTTGTGTAAGCACGGAGTACCATTTACTTTCGATAGCCATAACCATGTTGGCGCTCGTCAAGCCAAGAAAGCGCTCAACGTCTGCTGACTCGGAATCTGCTTTTTTGTAAAAGCAAATCCTCGGGCAATCTCGCGGTAAAAAATACATCGGCGCTCGTGCTTCATCAATCGCCCATACAGCGGGAGCAAGTGTGGGGTGGGAGGGATGGGCGCGAGGCTGAAATATCGTAATAGTCGGATCTTCACTATAATGAAAAAGTCTTTGCATAAATCAGTGACCTCCTCTATCCCCTCAACACTTCCTTAAAAAACAGCCCATGCATTTGGCAAATAGCGGCCTCGATGATAAGGAGAAGATGTCTTCGTGATGGCTTCACCGTTGTGCAGCATCATGGAGCTGGAACCGCCATCCATGGCCATTGCCGTTACAACGCCACGCTCTGCCAATACTTCCGCCATGTCGTTCATGCTTGCGCCGATGGAATGGCCGGGCTGGCGTCCGTCAATGACAGCAAATACGATCGTCCCGTCTTCTTTTTGTCCAATCGCGGTACGCGGTTGAATGCCCCAGCTCTTGGCAGGCTTTCCTTCAAACATATTTTTTCCGTTTACGATCAACTGCGGACGGAAGCTCACAGCGTCACGTACGCCCATCTTTACGAGTTGTTCAGCCGAGTAGCTGCCTGTAATGAGTTTACCGTCATAGGTAAGCCCTAACGCGGTTTCTCCGCTTTTCGGATTGTAACCCTGCAAAATCTTCCCGTCGTGGATGACAACGCCGTAGGCACGCGCACCTTTGCCGTAGCCGTCTGGATCAGCGAATCCGCTCGCATTGACGATCCCGATGGCGCCTGTTTTCTTTACAAACTCATCGAGCAAATCTCCACGGTCCTTGCGATTCGTGACGACAAGCCGTACTCTGCTTGGGTCGCTAATGTACATGATTTTTCCTTTAAAGTAATAACTGCCTTTTGAGACGTCTATTTCCTCAATCTCGATTAGTTCCTTTGGTTTCTCCGGAAGTGTGACGGTTACCAGATTCGATTTCGGCGGAACAGGAGGTCCTGCCGTGCCTGTGCCTTCGGAATTGATAACGGTCGGATGTGTAATTTGCTGTTTTAGTTCTTTTAGTTTTTCATCAGGTAAAAACGTATAGGGGGCCCAGTAATCATGCTGTGTTGTCAGCAAAGTGCCTGCCGCCCACTCACGTAATTCTTCTCCGTTTTTCGTTCCAAATAAAAAAATAATTCCTAGTAGAGCTAAGGTTGTACAGGTTAAGGCCGTGCCGAGCATCCATTTCTTAACCCAACGCCATGGTCTCTTGCGCTTGGCTCGCTTGTGTGTGCGAGTGCGAGTGCGCGATAACGTCTCCATTCCATATTCACATCCATTTGACAAATTGTACGAGGGTTATCATTCCTATATGAAGAGACGTATGACCGGGAAAAAGGTTTCAGGAAAATAATATGTGATCACCCTGGTCAAAATAAAGGACAGGAGGTGATAGGTGTGCGTGACTATGATGAGGCGTTTCAAAAGGAAGTAGAGGAGTACATGGAAAGTCCAAAAGGGACACGTAACCAAACCACCAGCCGGGACCGTCAAGACCAGGGTGAGAAGCAGGAAACCCGTATCGATTCCAATAACGGGTAGATGGAAGGTCAGGCGAAGTCCATTTCGGATTTCGCCTGTTTTTCTCTATCTCTGACGGACCTTACCTCACGAGGACTGGCTTACCTCTGTTTTCTACCTGCAAAGTGTGGTAAGCTTACCCAATGCACGAATTTATGCCAGGAGGGTTTTTGTGAGCACCACGTTTGCAGATTTACAAATTAGCGCACCGCTGTTGACTATATTGCGAGAGCGAAAAATGGAAACACCGACACCTGTTCAGAGTGAAGCCATCCCGTTGATTATGGCTGGTCGAGATGCTTTGATTGAATCACCGACTGGGACAGGCAAGACGTTTGCTTATCTATTGCCGATTTTATCGAAAATCAATATGGAGCAAAAAGATGTACAGGCCATTGTACTCGCACCGACGCATGAGCTCGTTGTTCAGATTGCGCGGGAAGCAGAAAGTCTTCTGCCAGGGAAGGACACGGCCGTGATGTCCATTATTGGCGGAGTCGATGTGAAACGCCAAATCGAGAGACTGAAAAAGAAGCCTGTATTGATCGTAGCAACACCAGGTAGACTGCTGGAGCTGATTGATCAGCGTAAGCTAAAGGTCCATGAAGTGAAGACAGTTGTGGTCGACGAGGCTGACCGGATGCTGGATGCGGGCTTTGGCAAGCCAGTTCAAGAGGTCATGAAAAAAACACTGCGTGATACACAAAGATTGTTATTCTCAGCGACAATTGCAGAGGAAGTCGTACATACGGCTGAAATTTTCACAAAAGATGCTGCTGTTATCCGCGCAGCAGCACCAGAAGGCGCAGCAGGAGTAGCACACATGTATTTGGTCACCGACCCACGCAAAAAGGTGGACACGCTCCGTCGTTTGTTGCGCCTCGTCAATGTTCGTTCTTCGATTGTTTTTGTCAATCAAATCGAAAAAGTGGACGAGATTGTATCGAAGCTCAACTACCACCATTTGCCGTGCAGATTCCTGCATCGTGATGCTTCAAAAGAAGAGCGTGCCCGCACCCTGCAACAATTCCGAGATGGAGCATTCCCCGTGTTGATTACGACAGATGTATCGGCACGTGGCATTGATATTCCAGGTGTGGAATGTATTGTTCATTACGATCCTGCATCGGACGCTGACACGTACATTCATCGTAGTGGCCGAACTGGGCGAATGGGGCGTGCCGGACTGGTATTTTCGATCATTACGACACAGGAACGTTTTATCATCGAAAAATTTTCCAAGCAAACAGGCTTGCCTATTGCTGAAAAATTCATGACGCACGGAGCACTGGAAGATCCGCGTCCTGTACGAAAACCCGCGCCAGCACAAAAGTCAGGAGCTCCAGCCAAAAATACGAGCCCTGCAAAACGGAATCAAAATCGTGCACATAAGAAGGGCGGCTTTGGAACAAAGTAGGACAAGAAGTACACAACTTGTCTGCAGGAGGTTTCCATGCGCAAAGATCGCTTATATGAAGAGGATTTGCTGGTAAATGGCACGGTTGGTGGAGAAGTTTTGACGAAACACGAAAGACAAGTGCTGCGCCAGGAAGCAGGGGAACTGAAAGAAAAGATGGAACAGGCGAAACAAGAGCCGATTGCAGAATGAATGACGAAGAAGAGCAGGGAGAATCCGTGAAGTCTACGGATGCCCTGCTCTTTTTTCTTGGTAGTGGATCAAATAGAGGTCCAGGTCTGTTAGCCAATCATGTACGCTTTCATAAGGGGCGTCCATTTGTAACAAACGCCGTATCATCATGCGAATGGAAGGGGATATCGAGAGCTCCTCTTCCCAGCTTTTTTCAGGTGCGTCCGGTTCCGATTCATACCCGGAATAGAGCAAGAATAAAAAGAAATGCCCTAATGCATACAAATCACTGGAAGGAGCAACTTCTCGCTTCAATTGTTTTTCAGACGGATAGGCGGAAAGGGTATCAGCTGTGTAAGTCGGGCGATCACCAACAAACCGTGCGAGGCCAAAATCAATCAGGTACGGCTTGTCCTCTTTCCAGATGACGTTGGGGATGCGTACGTCGCGGTGAATCACATTTTGCTCATGGAGGTTAGCAACGAGTTCCCCGATTTGGCGGATCCATTCGGCGCATTTTTGCTCATCAGCCACGATGTTTTGATCAAACAACATGTCTTCGAGTGTCGGGCCCGCAATATAAGTCATAACCATAAACGAGTCTTGCCGATACGTGAAGGAATCCAGACAGCGAGGGATTTGCGGATGCGAGAGGGACATCAGCACCTTTTTTTCATATTCTTGCAAGGCTTCTCCTTTTGGAGTGTGCCGCAGGCTTGGTTTCACTTGTTTCAGCACAACCTGATTACCTGTAGGGGTGTGCGTGGCGAGATAAGCGATCCCGTAGCTTCCCATCCCTAACACTTTTGTTATTTCATACTGACCTGCTAGGTGGCCGGGCTGATACGGTTTATCGCGTATCGTTTCGTTCCACCATGACTTCATACGAATCCACATTGTGTGATTTTCCCCTCCTCCCTTCATCTTATCATGATTTGAAAAAGCTGACCTTTTTTTCAATAGGTTTGCTATAATCAGTTCGTTACATGCAGACAGGAGCGAAGGGTATGAATTTTACAATTGACTGGTTATCCTTTTATCTAATGGAACAGCCTGAAGAAGAGGATGGCATTAAACAAGTGCGGATGACGCGCTATTTGAGCCATGATGAATATCAGAGAAGCGAGCTGAAAGATTTTCTCGATGGGGAATTCGCCCGGATTGCGAAAAGAAAAGTCGAGATGAATCCGAAGACAGAAGGCACGCCGACAAAACTGGGTCAATTTGTGTTGGAGCCTGGACATCCATTGGACTCGAACCCCAACTATGCCCTCTTGAATCGATTGTTGGCAGCGGAAACGTCAGGGGAGAGCAAAGAGCCCTGTCAGGAGCTGATTCAGTCGTACTTGCGAACCTCTCAGGTGAGAGGCGGGGTCATGATTGTGGTCCGGACGAGGTTAGAGCTGATTGACGAGCGCTACGTCTTTATTTTAAAATGCGATTTCGAACAAAAAACAGCGGTCATCACAGATGAGAAGAGCCTCATATCGAATGTACGCATGGCGATTAATGCCAAAAACATGAAATCGCTCATGTATCCGTACATGATCGAATCGGGGATGAATGACCCGTATCACGTGAAAATTCATCAGTTCTCCCACGCGCGGTATTTCGAGGAATTTTTGCGTTTTATCGAGTATCCACAGACGATGACACAGATCGTCTCTGAAGAAGTCATTTCATTGGCGAGACAGCACATCGAATATACCTATCCCGAAGAGTCCGAAGAGCGGATACGGGAAGAGGAAGCAATCGAACTCATTGCCGCAAGTCCTAAGCGGGAGCTCGCAGAAAAATGGGAGCATGAGACCGTGATGGAAGCGATGCAAATCATTACAGATCGCCAACCAGAGGTCGAGCTGAAGTTCAAGCTGGATCATATGCAGATCCGCACGTTATTGGCCGATTACGGCACGAGCCTGCATATTGCCAAAGTGAATGGGCGTTATTTGGTGCTATTAGAAGGCGAGCAGCTACAGTTCGAGCGTGGCATGTCCCCTGTTGAGTTTTTAAAGCCAAAGGCATTGACGGACATCGTGAAAGAAATCGAAGAGAGAAGCCAGAACGTTGCCTATACCCCGGTGAGCACGCCTACAGAGGACGATGATAATCCACCTTGGTAATAAACGAAGGGAAGGGAGTGATGGAGTTGGATCGACAACTAAGAGTAAGCGGCCAAGAGCATAACATCTATCCGGTTTTGCGTCATGCCTCTATGATCAACAAGTACCCGGAGCGGTGGGTGGTGAAGGAGCATACAGCTGATACGCACGTGCTGTACGCCCTAGATCAAGGAGAAGGCTACGCATTGATTGAGAAGCGGATGCTACAGGAAGTAGGCTGGACGAGCGAGCAGCTTCATTCATACGCGATGGAAAACTTGCGAAAGCTCCCCTTTTCAGTGAAGTCACAAGAGGTAGGGGGTCAGCGCATCCATTTTATCAGTCCGACAGATGGATACGCGGCCAGCCGAATTTTGCTTGATTCATTTCTGGCGGAGATGGATCAGAAGAAGCAAGGAGACTCGCTCGGTGTCGCGATTCCGCATCAGGATGTGCTGATCGTGGCGGATATGACAGGAGAAGCCGGGGCACACCTGTTAGCGCGTCTCACCTATGATTTTGCATCGAAAGGGCAAGTGCCGATTTCTGTCTTGCCTTTTTATTGGGAGGAAGGGGAATTGACCCCATTTCTCGTGGTGACGCACGACTCGGGTACGAAAATTGAAAGAAAGTAGAGCAAGCGCGGGGATAGTCTTCCCGCGTTTTCTATACCGCCGGTAAAGAGGAGGAAACCCTCGAATGAAAAATTTCATGATTGGTCAATATGGAGGTTTTGATCAGGCAAAATACGCACGAGATTTTAAAGAGGGCTTTTACGGAATAGAGGCATGTTTGTTTGAATCGGAGGAGGATATCCAATTCCTACAGCGTGAATCTCAAGCAAAAGGATTTGCGATTGGTGTTCATTTTTCGCTCCGTGCAGGTCAATCCGAACTGCGGGATGCCCTCTTTATGGATGCGAATGATCAGACGAGAGCAGAGGCTTTTGAATGGATTGACAGGGAATTGGCGTATATGGCGTCACTACAGCCAACCTATGTCTTATTCCATTATCCGAAGCCAGTCATCTTGGACGATCGCATCGACTGGAGTGTATGGCGCTTTCATGATTCACGAGACTATGTATGGGAGCATGCCTACACGGAAGCAGAGTTTCAATATCGTAGTGAGCAGCTGTTTGCGTGGTTGGCTGAGAAAGGCAAGGATTTTCGCTTCACACCTGTCCTTGAATTCGATGCACTCAACCGATATGTGTATGAGACAGAATTTTTAGAGCACTTGCTACAGAAATATCCAACGATCAAGCTCTGTCTCGATACCGGCCGATTATTCCTACAAGAAAAAATCGACCCGTTTTTCAATGCCCGTCAAGTCATCCAAAAGTATACGAAATATGCGTGGAGCATTCATTTGAAGAGTATGAAGGTGGCTGCTGATACGGTCGAATTCGTTCACTATCCGGTTCTTCCCGAATGCAAACCGGATGAAGGCTGGGCTCCGATCGAGGACTACCTGACGATTATCCGCCAGGAAAACCCTCATGTTAAGATCATGTTCGAGCATCGCTCCGAACAAGTAACGGACGAACAACTGGAGAGTTGCTATCGTTGGGTAAAGCAACTCCTAGAAAAACCTCACGATTGCCTTTCCAATAATAACTCAATATAGCGCCCGGCATCTTGAATCAGCCAGTACGGGTACCTAGGACCGTGTATGTACAAGTCTGTTGCGGTCACGAGCATTGTCTTCACTCGTGTCTTATCACCCATCAACTGCGCGCATACCCCCATCGTCATCCATGGATATAAATCACCAGTCTGAAACGTATCAAATTGCGGGAAAGCGGCTGTGATCCTCTGGTAGAGCAGCGAGGCGGTGTTGGCATCTGTCAAGCTGTAGACAATGGGAAAAGCCTGCGAGGTGACGTCCGGGTACCATTTTCGCCAGCCGGGGTACGTACGATCATACATTGCATACGACTTGCGAATCCGACTGTACATGCCACTGATGCCGAGCTCGCAGGATTTGGCGCGTGCAGCTGCTTCCTCGGCAGCCTCCACATTTCCGATCAACGAAAATAAATACGAAGCATCTGCCAGCCCCTTGGCCACCTCGCAATTGTCCATCAAATATTTGACTCGATACGAATGCTTCGCCCAGGTCAGGCCGTCCTTTTGTTGAAGGCGGGCAACTGCTTGGAGAAGGGATAAGAGCTTCGCGTGGTTGGCATGTAACCAGTCCATACGCCCCGTTGCTCGTATCCATTCCGCAAGCAGGCTGAAATAGGTGGTGTGGTAGCTATCTTCGCTATCATTTGTGCCGGTATCGATTTCTCTGCCTTGTTCAAGTCGAAAATCATTGATATAGCCGTCCGCATTCAGGTTCCGCAAATACCAATCGAGATAACCGCGAACAGCCTCTACCTCCTTCATGCGGATGAGGGAATTAACTCCGAGGTTGGTGAAGTACGGATTGATTTGATCACGTTTGGGACTAAGGCGAAAGGTACCGCTCGGCAATTGGCAGGATAGCAAAAAACTTGTTTGATTCAACGCCATTTCTTGCATCCATTTTTCCATGGGGCTGCCTCCTTCCAAGCTACGTAATTGCTGAAACGAGTTTGACACCGTATTCGATCCATTGCAAGGAACGCACATAAGAATCACTATCGATGGAAGGCAGTGAAGCTGGTTCTTTCACGACCTTGTGCCATTTTTCGTCTCGAAACCAATCTACCCCATCTGCCGGATCGTGTCCATAATCAGCCCATGCATCTTGAAGACGTGGGCTATATATCTTCGGACTTCCTTCTAGCAACTCATGTCCATCCAATCGCAGCTGATACTCAACTTCTGCGGTGAGCGGAGTATGATGAGGTGTGAACAAATGCGGCCAATAATCCGCTCGTGAACCTGTATGAGGGATGCGAGAACAATAGGAGAGCATTTTCTCAAAACGAAAACGATCCCCAAACATTAGCTGATACAAAGTCTTTCCGACTTGAATGCGGTACAGGACATCGGGAAAATGATGGACATTCAATCCGATC
Source organism: Brevibacillus sp. AG (assembly GCF_028369215.1). NCBI lineage: Bacteria > Bacillati > Bacillota > Bacilli > Caryophanales > Paenibacillaceae > Brevibacillus > Brevibacillus sp. AG. The sequence continues at coordinate 29,229 of NZ_JAQMYO010000001.1, forward strand.
AAGCTAAGTCGACGGTCAGTAAGATGCGCTTTATAAGGAATGAGCACTTGATTCATCGAGAGAGCTGATTGGGCGACGAAGGCAAACGAAGCGAATATACGATTCAGTGTAAATGGCTTCTGTACGACGCGTTGTTCGATATACTGCTGTTCATTGACGATGAGTGCATGTGTAATGCGCGCACTGTCTTTAGATGCGAGGAACTCTTGCCAATACGATTGCATAAAGACTGAAACACCAAGTGGCGCCAAAAGCTTTGTTAAATCTGTCCCCGTTCGTTTCATCTCCGCATACAGTAGTAATTGCGGATAGGCATCGTGAAAAATCAGCCAGTTACATCTTTCCAAAAACCAAAAAAAGGGCTCGATTGCTTGTGCATCCATGATAAGCGGTAGCCACTCTCCTTTTAAATCCGTCATGTTCCACCCGCCATTTCGTGAGACCAGATGGGCCAATAACGCCCAGTGAACCTCTTGGTGTTCGAGAAAAAAGGCGAGGTATGCTTGTGTGCGGGTGACATTGTTGCGATTGGCTTTGGTTGTTGCTTGTCTGATTTGAGCAACTAGGTGCTGCTCGTCGATTGTCGTAGTTGTTTTGTATGCCATGGATAGCTCCTTGTGGTTTCGGGATTGAAAAAAGCAGGTCCAGTTGGCGACCCGCTTTTCATTCAACCAATCATTTCTAGTACCAGAAGCCGAACGAGTAGTTTTTCTTTGGCTTCCTCCCATGTATTCGCAAAAATGACAACGTGCTCCGATTGGAACTCCGTTTCAGCGACAAAAATCCCATCTTGTTCGTAGATGTTCATAGATGATCGTCCTTTCTGCTGCCTTTCAAGCATTGTATGCTATCATGGAAGAGATGATGCATTCAGCATATTGGAAAATCATGAGAAAGGTGGCACCAAGAACATGATCGTGAAAGTAACAAAAGAGGCAGCAGAACGCATGGCCAGTACAGACAAGCCTATTCGGATCAACGGTGAGCTAGTCGGTGGCTGCGGGATGAATGTAGAGTATGCGTTGTGGTGGGATACCCAAGGTCCAGAGGATGAAGTCTACCAGGTCGATTCTTTGACATTTGTGATAGATCGCGAAACCATTGCCTATATCGGGTCTGAATTGCTTACGATTGATTATCGTGCGCAGCAAGGCTTTCGTATGGTTACGCCACAGCAAATTTTGGCTTATGGCCTTCAGTTGAAAGAGCGCTGGAGCTAATCACTTCGGGAGAAATTGCAAAATAAAGGCGAGAATTCCTGCTGCAATTAATGGACCGACTGCAACACCGCGGAAAAAAGTGACACCAGCGATCGTACCTAGCAGCAAGCCTGTAACGATCAAAGGGTTTTGCGACATTAAAACCGTTCCTTTTCCAGCCAGATAAGCGACAAACATACCGACAGCAACCGCGAGTATCGAACGCCAATTCGTAAAAATTTCAAGGATAGAGGACGGATCGATTTTGCCGCTAGCAAGCGGAGTCATGATTCCAATCGTCAGTATTATGATCCCAAGCTGTAGGCCATGCTGCTCGAGCAGTGGGAAATATCGGTCCAACGACAGGAGCCTCATTAACAGAAGGATCGCAACTGCAATGGAGACGGTGGCGTTGTTGCCAATGACACCGAGCGCCAATAGTACCAAAAGGATGATAGAAATCCAGTCCATATGCGGGGTGGCTCACTTTCGTTTTTCTTAGTATATCCATGCTGCTGCGGCATGTGTACGGGCAAGAAAAAAGAGATCGGCATGCACAAGAGTGCGAGTGCCGATCTCTTTTTTCTAGTCGAACCACAGTTCCAGCATTCCGACTGGAAAACCTGTCTGCTCGTCCGAATCAGGGAAACGTCCCCAAGCAAATACGCCGTTGAAATAATCAATTGTAAACGGCTGATCGTAATCAGGCACGCTGTATTTGCTGCCGATTCGGAACTCATCCGTTCCTAAATAGTACGATTTCGCCATAAAGTACTTTTGTGTAATGATCGCAAGCTGTGAGTGATCACCAAGCTTCTTTTTCTCTTTCGCTTCGACGTGCAGGCGCTCCATTTCCTCCTGCAGCTCGGCGAGTGTCATTTGACTGTACAAACGCAACGGACTGCCCCCTTTCCATACAGGTATATTGTAGCAAAAGACAAGGGAAAAGGCGATGGATGCAGAATCCTCTAAAGAAACGAAAGGGGAGTCGGTTCGAAAATGACACGTTTTGATTTGCATGGAAAGAAAGCAATCATAACAGGTGCTGGAAGAGGAATTGGGAAGGCACTAGCATTGGGAATCGCAGAAGCGGGTGCGGAAGTTGCGGTAGTCTCGCGAACAGCTTCCGATTTGCAAGAAGTGGTATCGGAGATTGAAGCAAAAGGTGGAGTGGCTTTTCCAGTCGAGGCTGACCTGACTGTGTCTGATGCAGCGGACCGTGTTGTGAAGCAAGCAGTCGAAGAGCTAGGGGGTGTTCATATCCTGATCAACAATGCAGGAATGAATATCCGCAAAAAAGCACATGAAGTAACGGAAGAAGAGTGGGACAGAGTAGTGGATTTGAATTTGAAAGCAGCATTTTTCATGAGTCAAGCTGCTGGCAAAATCATGTGCGAGCAGCGCTATGGCAGAATCGTCAATATTGCTTCGGTCGCAGGTGTAGTAGCACTTCGTACGGGTGTCGCGTATGGTGCCAGCAAAGCTGGACTCATCCAGATGACGCGAGTGCTGGCATTAGAATGGAGCAAGTTTGGTGTCAACGTAAATGCGATCGCGCCGTGGTATTTCCGTACACCACTAACGGAGAGCTTGCTTAGCGACGAAGCGTTCGTCCAAGAGGTGTTGCAGCGAACGCCGAGTGGACGAATCGGGGATGTGGAGGACTTGGTAGGACCAGCGATTTTCTTGTCCTCTGATGCAGCTTCATACATATCGGGGCAAACGATTTCGGTTGATGGCGGTATGTCTATATACGGGTTCTAATAAAAAAAGGGGCATTCCCAGTTGGGAATGCCTAATTATTGGGGGCGATTGAGAAAAAGAACGACTGATTGTTCTATGACTGGTTTGCTCTCACCCAAAACAGTCAATCAATCAAAGCTATTAGCGTAGGCATACTCAGATTGAATGATCGATCTAAACATGCTTACGTTAAAAAGTCATCCAAAGAAGATAATCGAACTTTTTCTCAATGCGTTGAAAAAGTGCTTACACCTACAACATAGCAAGCAAAAGTAAAACATCAATAAAATAAAAATAAAGTATTATTAAATCTTTTTCTGTAAGTATCGCGTTAACGAGCAAAACGATGGTTACCGATCTCAACCGTTACAGGACGTGACCAAATCCACTTGGATGTAGCCGTATCCGGATTGAAGAAGTACAGGGAACCATTGCTCGGGTCCTTTCCATTCACCGCGTCCTGGACCGCTTTTCTCGTACTTTCATTTGATTTATGTGTCAAATTGCCGTCATGGACAGGCGAAAACGCATTGGGAGCATAAATAACCTCCCGTACCGTATTTGGAAATTCATCTGAAGCAACCCGATTCAATACAACGGCAGCAATCGCTACCTGTCCTTCATACGGTTCTCCCCGGCCTTCCGCATACACTAACCGGGCGAGCAGTTCCATATCCCTCTGTGAAACCTTCACTTTTCCATTGCGAACCACTTTTGGGCGACTATCACGACTAACCTGCACAGACTCGCGTTTTACTGCTGTAGCAGATAGGGTTGATTTCTTTTCCTTCTTTGAAACTTGTTCCGATGGCGCCTGTGCACTACCGAGAACAGGGAGGAATTGTACTGGTTGTGGTGCCATTGCACTTGTCGGTGTGACAAATAAGCATAACAACATCAAGCCAAAACTGTTCAAAAAGAAGAAAAAGCGCGTTGGCGCTTCTCGTGTCAACATGGTGTGAACCACTCCTTTTCGCTTTTTGCGTTTTGATTGCGGAAGCGAATCAGGTCTTTTGCAAGTCTATCGGTCTTATCGGAATGGTTCAAGAGGGAATTGGTTCCATAGAACTATTTACAATATCACGCAATTTATGAAAGTGTTTTCATGAACGGATGTTTCTAAATAAAAAAAGCCACTTTCCCGTTGAGAAAGTGGCTTTCGTGTGCAGTTTGAGGCTGCTCTTATTTTTCCGTAATCGTAATGGATTTAATGGTAATCGTTTGCTCAGGAACACTTGGTTCACCCGTTTGTGGGTTTTTCTTTACTTTCGTTCCTGCAATTTTTTGAACGACATCCATGCCACCCGTAACTTTTCCGAAAATCGTGTAATTCGGAGAGTTGTCCAATCCTGTCACGTCAGGGCCAGAACCAATGAAGAATTGGCTACCATTCGTGTTTTTACCGGAATTCGCCATGGCAACTACGCCTGCTTCATATTTATGACCATTTTTCAATTCGTCTTCAAACGTGTAACCAGGGCCACCCATGCCAGATCCCAATGGATCGCCTGTTTGAATCATGAAGTCTTTGATGACGCGGTGGAACGTGATGCCGTCATAGAACTTGTCCTTTGCGAGGAAAACAAAGTTATTGACAGCAATTGGGGCATCTTTTTCAAACAGATCGATCGTAATGTCTCCCATAGAAGTAGAGATTTTTGCTTGATAATCCTTTGTTTTGTCAAGCTGCATAGCCGGAGCCTTCTCGTATTTCTTCTCTCCCGTTGGACCCGGTGGGTTAGCTGGCTCTTTGGATGCTGGTTTCTCTGCTGGCGTAGTCGGCTGATTAGGAGCAGCTTCATTGCTTCCTGTAGAACAACCCGTAACCAAGGCGATTGCCGTCAGACATGTAAACAGAGTAGTGATCAACTTTCTCATCTTATGCACCTTCCTTTGTTTCATACTGTTGGGTGGTTCGGTTTCGAATTATAACACAAATCGTCGAGCTTTTGCCAATCCGCTAGTTTCCTTTCCAATCTCGCGTGGTATGATTGGGAGAAAAGGGTGGATCAATGTGGCAGAGCGATTTGAGACCAAAACGGTACATATTGGACATGACCCTTTGCGGGGAGTAAAGAGCAAATCTACACCGATTTATCAAACCTCCGTTTTTGCTTTCGATGGTTTGGAAGAAGTAGAACAGTACTACGTCGGCGAGGGAGAATACTTGTACACCCGAAATGGCAATCCCAACCAAGCGGAGCTGGCTCGTGCAATCGCTGTTTTAGAAGGCGCAGAAGCAGGTGTCAGTGCTGCCTCCGGTATGGGAGCAATCATGGCGGGTTTACTTGCCGTTCTTTCTCCTGGAGATCACGTGCTGGCTTCCCATGAAATTTATGGTGGTACCTATGCTCTACTGCACAAGGAACTGTCGCGATTTGGAATCGAGCTCGAGTGCATCCAGCTTGGTCAAATGACAAAGCTTGCTGATCATGTTCGCCCAACTACGCGGCTATTTTTCTTGGAGACCATCACCAATCCGTTATTGACAGTTGCGGATTTGCCTTACTGGATCAAGAAAGCAAAAAGTCTTGGCTTAACCGTCATGGTGGATAATACGTTTGCGACCCCGTATTTGGTACAACCCATTTCATTCGGAGCAGATCTCGTGGTACATAGTGGAACCAAATACATAGGTGGACATAGCGATGTGACGTCAGGTGTTCTGGTTGGATCACAGGCGACAATCAAGCGTGCCACAGAGGTCGTAGCCAACTATGGTGCATCGCTCAGTCCTTTTGAGGCCTGGTTGACATCACGTGGTTTGAAAACGTTGGCAGTGAGAATGGAGCGTCAATGCGATAATGCCAGCCAGATCGCTGCGTTTCTTCGTGAGCATACCGCAGTTGGACAAGTGTATTACCCAAGTCCTACGGATACCTTCTTTTTTTCACGGCAAAAACAGGGGGCAATGGTATCCTTTGTTCTGGCAGACGAGACGAAGATCTACGACTTTTACCGGGCACTTGACTGGATCAAGTTGGCTCCGTCCCTTGCAGGTGTGGAGACGAGTGTATCTCATCCTGTTACGACGTCTCACCGTGCTTTTTCTGAAGAGCAGCGCAAGGAAACGGGAATCACGATGGGATTGGTACGTTTATCGGTAGGAATCGAGGCTGTTCAAGACATTCAGTCAGCATTAGATGCCGCATTAGGGAAATAATTCAAAAAACTTTGCCACATTATGAAACTTTCTACCTAAGAAATACGTAATACTTAGTTAGAGTAGTCTCAGGATGTAGTGGAGAAAGTCCATTCTGAGAGCATGCTTCAGTCTGGAAGAAACCGAGGAAAACGCAAATGGGAATGGCTATGAAGCAACCGTCGGGGCCATCATCCGGAGATTATTATGAATCTCGTCCATTTACGGAACTGTATGACGAATATTTTGATCGCGTCAACCGGTATTTACGATGCCGGGTTCAAAGTACGTGGGATGCCGATGATTTGACCACCGTGGTCTTTTTAAAAGCGCTAGAAAAATTCGAGCAATATAGCAGAACAAGTCCTTTCGCATCATGGATTTTTCGTATTGCTCACAATACATATGTGGATTTTATGCGGAAAAACAGGGAGTTACCGGTCGACCAGGAAGATTTTTTAGGAGCAGAACCGGACGACACATGGCAGCCGGAACGGCAGGCGCTGACGAATGAAGAGGTTCGTCTGCTTCGTGATCGTCTGGACTTGTTGTCGCAGGATCAAAGAGACGTGTTGATGCTCCGGTACTTTGCTGACCTCAAAATTAGTCAAGTAGCTGAGGTGCTCGGCAAAACAGAATCGAGTATCAAGATGATTTCTTATCGCGGATTACAAAAACTTCAGAAGATGTATGAGAGGGGGGACTCCGAATGAGAGAAGAGGAGAAGCACCCCCATGATCATCAATCGGATGATCAGACCGTAACCCAACTCCTAGCCCATTTGAAGCAGATGCGCGGATCGGTTCCTGTCAACTATCAGTTAAAAACAGACCTCAAAAAACAATTGCTTCAGAAAATGAGAGAACACGAAGCCAAACAGGCAAAAGTTCCAAGTGCCGCACCCAAAAAATGGGGGAGGTTGGTTTGGAGTGGAATCGCTGCTGCTGCTCTCACCCTTGCCATAGGCGGATTTGTGTGGTGGAACAATTCCTCTCTTGCTGTTCGAGAGAATGAAATATTTAAGTTGCCAGCACAAGCAACTGTGGAGCTTGTTGATATTGATCGGAAAGCCGCTCAGCTAGCATACATCAATAACAATGCAGAGCTGAAAACCGTTCCCATTGATGAGGAATTAAAGCCAGTCACGATCAAGCTGCCACAAACCGAAGGAAAATACACCGGGGTAGCGTGGTCTAATTCTGGGAAGCAAATTGCAGTCGTCGAGCAAGGTAAAAAATTATCACGGATATGGATTGTGGAGATGCCAACGGCTTACAGCATGGGAAGCAGCCGATTGCTGAAGGAAGAAGAAGGGGTATTATACTCTTCACCAAGCTGGTCTGAACATGATGATTCGCTTGCCTTTACCCGCTCTAAAAATGGCGTCGAAGAAATTTGGGTGAGCAGCACAGTATCGTTCCAAGAATGGAAGCTTGTAGAAGGCTCTCAGCCTGAATGGTCACCAGATGGTAGCTTGCTTGCTTTCAATAAAGCCGGTGAAGTACAGCTGATGGAAATGCGGACGGGGAAAGTCACCTCGCTTGCAGTGGGACAATGGGCATCGTGGAGCTCCGATACGAGATTAACCTATACACACCCAAATGGAATGCTGATGGAAGTAAACGTGAGTGAAGAGCCTTTTGTGACACGCGAGCTACCATTGCGAAACCAGTCATCTGAAGAGTTGATCAAAGGCACCTGGGCAAACAAAGGTAAGCACTTACTGCTTATCTCCCGCCATGATCAGTTGCAACAACTGGTTATCTCTTTGGCGTCACGAAAATGAGCGGAGGAACAAGCATGAGATGGAAATGGGTGTTAATCTTTGTCATCACATGGCTTAGCTTTTCGATACGCCCAGCTATGGCAGAGAGCAACGTCGACATACAATTCGAGATACCTTTAAGTGGTATCGTCAAATATGAATCATGGATGAGACTAAACGTAAAGGTAACCAGCCAAGAACAGGATTTCACAGGGGCTGTAGAGTTGTCGCAGCGACAAGTCAAAAAAAATAATGAATTTAAGCTTCGGCGTCCTATAAAGCTCGAGCAAGGAAAGAGTACAACCATGTACTTTGATATGCCTTCCCAAATATTGCTCGATGATTGGTACGTCCAGGTGACGCAAAACGGTCAAGTTATCAAAAGCGAAAAGCTGCGTATCCCTTATCCAACAGACGGGCGCACCATTGGGGTGATCAGCGAAGAGGGCAATGCGTTTCATTTCCTTGCCATCAATCAATCACAATCCAAAATGAATCGACCCTTGTCTGTTCAAAATCTCACGGAACAAATGCTGCCTGACCAATCGTGGATTTACGAAAACATAGACATGTTAGCACTGGCAGGCAATAGTGGTTCCACGATTAATGATCAACAGATGGCAGCGATCAAGGAGTGGATCCAGTTAGGGGGGATCGTGGTTGTTTCCGCAGGTCCCAATCAAGATGGGATGATCCAGCGGTTCGCTGATATACTCCCTGTAGAAGCCGGAAAAGCTGGTAATAGAGAGCTACAGCAAGCATTAAGTGAGTATGACATTGCGAAAGTCGCACCGAATGGCAGTATCGGTGTATACAACCGAGATTTGCCCTTGTTTGTGTCAAAATCGTACGGTAGAGGGCTACTTCTATTTGTCAACTATGATGTGACAGCAGAGCCGTTGGCATCGTGGCAGTTTAATGCCCAACTGTGGCAGAATGCAATGATCCAGCATGGTGCCAAGAAGATTTTTGAAGAGAAGCTTTATATGGATCAAATGACACGGCCTTTTCTTGACTTGAGCAAGAAGATTCCTGAAGTACAGACTCCTCCACCGATCTGGATGGTGGCGTTGTGGGGCGGATATGTAATTGTACTCGCACCATTGACTTACTTCGTTCTGAAAAGATTGAGAAAACCTGAATGGGCGTGGGGGGTCATCCCAGTTGGAGGAATTTTCTTGACCGTCGCTATATTCGCGGTTGGAAAGCCTGCTGTTGTGAAAACGAGTACCAGCTACGCCGTAACCAAGATCGACATATTAGATGAGTCTCTGGCTCATGTTCGCTCAGCCGCAACGTTTTTGGGGGTGGATCAAAGCGAATACGATGTTCAACTTGAACCTTCGATCGTTGCTTTGCCTTTGACAGTCGGGCGAAATGATTATCGACCAGAGGGACTCATGGAGGGCGATGAGGTTCTGTCTTTCCGTAATCTCCCTTATTTGACACCAAAACAGGCAATCGGTATCGGGGTAAAGCACGACATGGGGGCTTTTGATGCTTCCTTACGAATTAATGAGAATCGTCTGCAAGGGCACGTGAAAAATAATACGGAGTTTGCCTACGATCAGACCTATATTGAAATTGGTTTTCAGCGAATTCCGCTTGGGCCATTGAAAAAGGGAGAAGAAAAGCAGATTGACAGTGTGCTTGAGCCCTTGTTTATGCCAAGAAAACCACAAACAACAAACGAATTGCAAACGATGGAAGAACGAATCAAAGAAATGCAGGAAAGAGTCGTTGAATATGAAGAGGGGAATCAAGCAAGTATCATCGGTACAACGACAGAGCCTCTTCCTCTGATGACGATGCAGGTGCCTCACCAAGCGCATTACTGGAATGTCATCCAGCAGCCTATTCAATTCCAGCCGAATGAACAAGGGCTGGTGACTTTTCCATATGGTCTGCTTGATGCCGAGATGTATGAAATGACAGGAGACTTCGACAGTACAGGTTACATTTGGCAGCTTGGGAAGGGCAGCATTACGTTTGAATTGCGTACGGATAAAGCGGCGATCAATATGAAGCGATTAACGGTACCGCTGAATCATAGCTCATTCAAACCTTTCCGGATCGAATACTTCCACCAAAAGAGCGGTAGGTGGATATCTGTTGAGCGCGGGACGAGACTTGTCCTCGATAAGGAACTCCAGCAAATATTGACGCCAAATCAAACATTATTGCTTCGCTTTTCCCACAATGGAACGTCGCGATTAGCTCTACCAGAGCCAATTTTCCAGGTAGAGGGGGTGCAGAAATGGTAATCGAAACCGTTCATTTAGGAAAAAGATACGGCAATCTACAAGCGTTGGCGGATTTGAACCTTACCATCGAGCCAGGTAAGGTGTTCGGTTTCATTGGTCCAAATGGTGCCGGAAAATCTACCACGATGCTTATCTTGTCTACCCTTCTGGAACAGAGTGAAGGGGAAGCATTTGTATGTGGCTACAATGTTCGAAAAGATCCTGCGAGTGTACGCCAGTCTGTTGGCTACATGCCCGATTTTTTTGGCGTATATGACAATTTGACAGCCGTGGAGTATTTGGAGTTTTATGCCGGAGCGTACAAAATTCCAGCCTCCAAAAGACGGGCACTCGTTGGTGATCTTTTAGAACTGGTGAATTTGTCTCACAAAGCAGACGCTTTCGTCGATTCTTTGTCTCGAGGCATGCAACAGCGCCTGGGGCTAGCACGTTGTCTCGTACATGATCCGGCCGTGCTGATTTTGGATGAACCTGCGTCAGGACTGGACCCGCGAGCCCGTATCGAATTGCGCGAGATTATGAAGCAACTACGCGAAATGGGCAAGACGATTATTATCAGCTCCCATGTTTTGCCAGAGCTAGCCGAGCTGTGTGATGATATTGGTGTCATCGAAAAAGGTAGATTAATTGCGTATGGTTCTGTGCATGAGGTCAGCAATCGAGACACAGGACAGAGCCGGATGCAACTAAGAGCCCTGCGGAACTTGGACAAAGCGGGACTTCTGTTAGCGAGCTCTCCGTATGTACATCAATTGACAGAGTATATGGGAGGCTATCGCTTCTACTTTCAAGGGACGGAGCAACAAAAAGCTGAATTGCTTCAAGAACTGCTGGATGAGCAGGTCGCAGTCGTCTACTATGGCGATTCCAAGAAAGATTTAGAAGACGTCTTCTTAGCGATTACGGAAGGAGTCGGTATGGAGTGAGCGACTTCTTGTTCAATCCTCTTTTGGTAAAAGAAATGCGGGACAGATTCCGCTCGAGAAAGACCATGCTCATTTTAGCGGTTTACTTGTTTGTCATGGGGGGAATACCGATGGGCTTTTTGCTCATGGACCCCTTAAAGGCCGAATCGTTAGGGGATAACCGGGATCTGTTTCTGATATCCGCGGGGATACACTATGCGATGGTTTGCTTTGTGGCACCTGCTCTGACTGCTGGAGCGATTAGTGGAGAGAGAGAACGCCAGACCTTGCATATTTTGTTGACGACCCAGCTGTCAACGCGCACGATTATTTTGAGCAAGCTGATTACGTCTTTGGCGTTCTCCACACTGCTCTTGGTTGCCTCGATGCCTTTGTACAGTATCGTAATGCTGTACGGAAGCGTCTCCCCGGAACAAATGGCCCAGCTCGTCCTTTTTCTTGCGGTGAATATGTTTTTTCTTGGGTCGTTGGGGTTGTTTTGCTCCACTTGGATTAAACGAACGTCGATCTCGACGGTCACCACATACGGCATTGCCTTCTTTTTTGTGGTAGGTACTGGATTGCTGTTCTTTTTCATCGGTGAGTCTTTGCAACAGACGTATCCAGAGCAATACGTCAATTCAAATGTTTGGAGCATGTATGAGCTACAGATGCTTGCAGGGACGAACCCTATTATCGTTTTGTCCGATATTTTAGGCGAGTCATTCGATCAATCGGATGACATCACTTTTGCACCGTGGCTGTTTTTCTCATGTGTGTACGTGGTTCTTTCCTTTGTGCTCGTTATCTGGAGCGCTTATTTGTTAAAACCAATCCGCCGAAAATGGTGGAGTTGGAAGAAACGACCTGTTCGTGTACAATGAAAAAGGTGCATGGGAAAAGGGAGGTTTTTTTGTGAGTGATCAAGATGTACAGATCATTGATTTTGAAGAACTGCTTCGTGCGATTGAGAGCCGTCTGGCATCTGCGGGGATGTATGTCAAACGCGAAGCGATCGTGACTATTCTTCAGGCAGAAGAAGCATTTTTGCTTGAAAAAGGTGTTCTTCAAGAGTATAGTGAGTAATCAGCTAACAACCTGCCTAAAGTGGTAGGTTGTTTTTTATGGACAGGGAAGGCATAAAGTCATTCGCCTGTTTGCTTCTCCCGGAAAAAAACGGTATGATGGAACAGAGTACGAATATCAGCATAAGGACGTGAACACATTGACAGAAGAGAACAAAGACCTCGAATTGGGCGATATCATTACATTGGACGATGAAAATGGTGAACCGTTGGGGGATTTCGAAGTATTGGCTATGTTCGACCTGAACGGTAAAGAATATATTGCCTTGGCTGAAGCTGTGGAAGATGAAGAAAGCGAAGAAGATGAAGAAGTGGATATCTTCGTATTCCAAGTAGACGGCGGCGAAATGGTACCATTGGAAGAGGACGAGGAGAGCACTGTTTACGCGAAGCTGAACGAAGTGCTGGAAGGCATCGAACTCATTAAAGAAGACAAGTAATCCCCGGATGAATGAAACAAGCCACTGCTGGCGTTAGAACCCAAGCAGTGGCTTTTTCTTGCTGTCGATCAGTCATTCATTTTAATAATGTTATCCTTAAGGTCTCGTACAACGAGAAGGCATGTATAGTCCGTATCTTGCAGTTCCCGAACCAATGCCGAGCACTCATCTTTGGTAAGACCTAGCTTTTCGAGACGAGTACGGAGTTCTTTACCGCCATTGTCAAAGAAATGCGCCATGCTGTCAATGTGACCGACGGCACTTTCAAAGTGGGTACTGTATTTATAAAAATTGTTTCGTTGATTTGAGTGATTTTTATCAGGATTCCATTTCAAAACCCAGATGTCATCACTGTTGTATCCAGCAGAATTTAACGCATGAACGTCAGAAGCTAGCTCAGCATCATACTTATGGAATTTGACAAACGGCTTGGTAGCACTGATCAAAAGTATTCCCCCCTTTTTGGCCTCAGGAATCGATGCCTTACTAGGATGCCCAAAGCCAAAGCGCGGATGAATGGAAATACCTGAGGCATATTTTCCTTATTAGTAGCAGGATTTACGATTGTGTGGGAAGAAATAGAGAAAGGGAAACAGATGTTTTGGTTTTTCGTTTTGACCAATCTTCACCATTAGTGCTACACTAATTAATGGAATATGCATATCAAGTACAGTTCGAAATGAGAAACGAGGAATACTGAGAAGAATCGGCCATCTCGCTAGGGGCGAGGTGGCTTTTTTGCCCCATTTTGCTACTGGCGTTGAATACTATGGGAACCATACGGTACAATAGCGATTAAGTGTTCGCTTTTATTAGGAAAACGTTCCTCTCATGGGGATTGAATCATCTCGGCGTTTTTCAAAAAAGGTGAATACGACGCTAGCCATCAGTAAAAAAGGCATGATCGTTTTTCTACGTGTCCGAAGAGTAGAGGGGAGAGCGCGATTGAAGGAAACAGAAACACAGCAAACACTAACGTATACGGAAGAAGATATTCAGGTCTTAGAAGGCTTGATTGCCGTTCGAAAGCGGCCTGGAATGTACATAGGCTCCACGGGCTCGCGTGGCCTGCATCATCTGCTGTGGGAAATTGTAGATAACGCCAAAGACGAGGCGCTTGCCGGCGTTAACGATAGCATCATCGTCACTTTGTACAAGGATGGCAGTGTCAGTGTGGAAGACCATGGACGCGGAATTCCAACGGGTATGCACAAGACTGGCCGACCTGTACCAGAAGTTATTTTTACGACGCTCCACGCTGGTGGTAAATTCGGCGGCGGCGGATATAAAAAAAGTGGTGGCTTGCACGGGGTAGGTTCCAGTGTCGTTGTCGCCTTGTCCAAATGGCTTGAGGTCGAAATCCACCGGGAAGGCAAAATTCATAAGCAACGCTTTGAATATGTGCTGGATGCAAATGGAATTGAGCATGTCGGTAAACCGGTTACCGGTCTTGATATCACAGGGAACACCAAACGTACAGGAACAACCGTACGTTTTCTGCCGGATGACGCGGTGTTTGGCAATGCTCGCTTTGATTATGAGACGATTCGTGATCGTTTTCGTGAGACGGCATTCCTTCTGAAAAAGCTGCGCATGGTTTTGATTGACGAGCGTGGGCCTGAAAAGAAAAGGGAAGAGTTTTACTTCGAAGATGGCTTGAAATCCTATGTTTCTTACTTGAACGAGGGGAAAAATACGCTCCATCCGATCGTTTACTTCGAAGGGGAAAAGGACAATATCTACGTCGAGCTGGCTTTTCAGTACAATGACGGCTATGCAGAGACACTGGTGTCCTATGTCAACTCGATTGTAACAACGGACGGCGGAACTCATGTCACGGGCTTCCGCAACGGTACGACCCGGATCTTTAACGAATTTGCCCGGAAAAAAGGGTACTTGAAAGATAAAGACCCGAACTTGACTGGAAACGATTTGCGGGAAGGTTTCCTCGGTGTATTGTCATTGCAAATGGCTGACGTCCAGTTTGAGTCCCAAACAAAAGACAAGCTGGGGAACGAAGAAGCACGGGCAATCGTAGAACAGATTGTTTCCGAAAAGCTAGGCTTCTTCCTCGAGGAAAATCCGGAAATAGGCAAGCTGCTGATTGACAAGGCATTGCGTTCTGCTGAGATTCGCGAAGAGCTGCGCAAACAACGTGAAGCACTGCGCGGCGACAAGAAAGGCAAAACCGCGAAAAAGCGCAAATCGATTTCAGAAAAGTTTACTCCACCACAATACAGAGACTCCAAGCGTAATGAGCTCTTCCTCGTCGAGGGGGATTCCGCGGGTGGCTCTGCAAAACAGGCGCGTAATTCAGAGTTCCAAGCCTTGTTCAGCCTGCGCGGGAAGCCGTTGAACACGGAAAAAGCAAAGCTTTCCGAGGTATTGGCGAACGAAGAGTTCCGCACGATTCTAGAGGTGCTTGAAACGGATATTGGCGAAGAGTTTTCCATCGAAAACTGTGCATTTGACAAAGTCATTATCATGTCTGACGCGGACGTGGACGGCTCGCACATTCAAACGCTGCTGCTGACCTTCTTCTTCCGCTACATGCGCCCGATGATTGCAGCTGGTCACTTGTATATTGCCCAACCGCCTTTGTATCAGGTGAAAAAGCAGAGCAAGGGTAAGCAGACAGAGGGGATCTACTGTTGGAACGATTACGAGCTGGAACAGGCATTGAAAAAGGCTGGACGCGGTGCTGAAGTGCAGCGCTACAAAGGTTTGGGTGAGATGAACGCCGATCAGCTCTGGGAAACAACTATGGACCCTGAGACGCGCAAGCTCATCAAGGTTGAACTGGAAGACCTCGCTCACTGTGAGAAGCTGGTAACCGTTTTGATGGGTGACAAAGTCCCACCACGGCGTGAGTGGATCGAGAACCACGTCACCTTTGAAGTGGGGGAGGATGAATAAGCATGCTGTCCAATCAAATTATTAATCAGAGCTTCGCGGAGATTATGGGAAAGCGCTTCGGGGACTATGCCAACCTGGTTATTCTCTCACGCGCGATCCCGGATGCTCGCGATGGACTAAAACCGGTACAGCGCCGTATTTTGTATGCCATGTACCAAGAAGGCAACACGAACGATAAACCATACCGGAAGTCAGCGAAAACGGTCGGGTATGTGATGGGTACCTATCATCCGCACGGTGACTCGGCGATTTACGAAACGATGGTACGGATGGCGCAATGGTGGAAAATGCGGCAGGTGCTTATTCAAGGTCACGGAAACTTTGGTAGCTTGGACGCAGACCCACCAGCCGCTATGCGTTATACCGAATCCAGACTGTCGGCATTGGCCAATGAGCTTCTGCGTGATATTGAAAAGGATACGGTTACATTTATCCCGAACTACGACAACTCCGCTCAACAACCGGCAGTATTGCCTTCACGGTTTCCTAATCTTCTCGTGAATGGTGCGGCCGGGATTGCGGTTGGTTTTGCAACGGACATCCCTACTCACAATTTGGGCGAGGTCATCGATGCGGCTGTTGCACAAATGAAGAACCCGAATATCTCGCTGGATGAGCTGATGCAGCACGTCAAAGGTCCAGATTTTCCGACAGGCGGCATTGTTCAAGGGCTGTCCGGAATTCGCAAGGCGTTTGAGACAGGCCGTGGTCAATTCATCATTCGCGGGAAGACCCATGTAGAGGAGCCAAAAGGCGGCAAAGTCAAAAAAATCGTCATTTCCGAAATCCCTTACGAGGTGGTCAAGTCGAAGCTCGTCGGCCAAATCGATGAGCTTGTGATGGAGCGCAAAATCGAGGGGGCGCTGGCGGTTCGCGATGAAACTGGTCGCAAAGAGGCTGAGCAGAAAAAAGTCCGTATCGTAGTGGATATTCGCAAGGAAGCGGATGAGCAGGCGATTCTCAACTACCTGTACAAAAATACGGATCTGCAAATCTATTACAATTACAACATGAACGTGATTCATGAGGGGACCATCCGCCAGATGGGACTCAAGGCTCTGTTGGGAGCGTACATCGACCACCAAAAAGAAGTCGTCACGAATCGCTGTCAATATGATCTGAATCGTAAGCAAAGCCGCGAGCATATCGTGGAAGGCTTGATTCGTGCCAAGTCCATTTTGCGTCAGATCGTCGATACGATTATGGATTCGGAAGACCGTGCAGATGCCAAGAAAAACATCATGGAGAAATACGGCTTCACCGAAAACCAAGCAGATGCGATCTTGAACATTCAGCTCGCTTCCTTAACTCGCTTGGATATCGTCAAGCTGGAAAAAGAATTGGCTACACTGGCAAAAGAAATCGAGGAATTGAAATCGATTTTGGCAAGCGAGAAAAAGCTGATTCAAGTCATTACAGGCGAGCTGAACGAGATCAAGAAAAAATACGCAGAAGAGCGCCTGACAGAAATCCAGGGCGAGATCGAGGAAATCAAAATCGATATCGCGATGCAAATCAATGCTGAGGATTGCATCGTAACTCTCACAAACGAAGGATATATCAAGCGGACGAGCCCGCGCTCCTTCAAATCAGTGGGGGGAACGTTGGAGACATGTGGGGTAAAAGAAGGAGACCGTGTCCGCTATTTCATGGAGGCGAATACGTCTCACACTGCTCTCTTCTTTACCCAGGACGGTAAATACTTCGCCACATTGGTCAACGCCTTCCCAGACGATAAGTGGAAGGATATTGGTTCCGCCCTCGTCAACATTATCCCGTTGGAGAAGAATCAGCGGATCGTTGGCTTTACGATCGTAGAAAACTTCAAACAACTGCTATATGTATACCATGTAAGCAAAAATGGTTTGATGAAAAAGACGGCGTTGTCCGAATACGAAACGAATCGTTCGAGTGCGTTGGTAGCTGCGAAGCTGAAAGCAGACGATGACGAGTTTGTAAATGTATTTGTGGCTGACGAAGCTGGGGCGATTCTCGGTGCGACAAAAGATGGCATGGGCATTCGATTCCAGCGCAGTGAAGTCAGCGCAACGGGTAGAGCATCGAGCGGGGTAAAAGCAATCGCACTTGCTCCTGGCGACGTTGTCATCACGATGCTTCCGATTGAGGAAGTCGATTCACGTGCCTTTAGCTTGTTGACGGCTGAAGGGGTTGTAAAACGCACAGCCATTGCTGCAATCCCACTCCAGGCTCGCGCAGGCAAAGGCGTACAGTTGATTCGTAAACGAAAAAATAATCCGCATGAGCTTGTTGCGATGTTCATCGAGGAAACGGTTTATGCCTGGACGTTGCAGAACGAATGGACCCCTGTCGAGACAGAGCAAGTGATCGTCAACGAGCAAGGTGGCATCGGCCGACAACTGGTGGAGGGTGGGGTAAAAGCAGTAGCTTTTGAAACCATTTTGCCGTCAGATGAACCGAAGGATGAAGCGACTGCAAAAGGCTCCGGAGACGGAGCTGGCACAGCAGGACAACAGAAAACGCCTAATGCCCAGGCTAGCCTGTTCGATGGAAATCATCGTGAATAAAAGGAATGATGAATAGATGGCGTTTGAAGCCTTTGTTTCACCGCTAAGCTGGCAGCAGGTTTCTCTGCTCCTCGATACTGTGCAATATTTCGAAGACGCTCCGAAACTGCTCTCTCTTCCACAAGACCAAGGAGCAAGTGTGCCTGTGCCGATTACGTCTGACACATTGACGACGATGCTTAGTTGTCTGGACGAAGAGGATGCATTTAGCCGGAAAGCTTTTTCATTGAGTTGGGAAGCAGCTGAGGACGAAGGGAGTGGCTATCTCGTTGTCGAGCTCCCGAATGGAGACACCGTGAGACAGCCAGCCGTTCTATCCGCTTTTTCTCCGGTTTAACAAATAAACGCTTTGGTGACGCGCTTGCATTTATGACAGGATGTGAGTCGTTTTGCCAAAGCGTTTTTTTGCATACAAAAAGATTGCCAGCGAATTGGAGTATGTGATACAGTTTGAACACGAGTTGTTGTGTAATAAAGTTAGTAACTTACTGGATTTGCATACTTACCACTGGAGGATGGAATCATGGAAAAAGTCATCGACCAAAAGGCTTTTATCGACGTCATTCGGGAGCGTCGTTCCGTACGTCATTACGATTCAACAGCAAAAATCTCGCGGGATGAGCTAAAGGAAATGCTTAAGGAAGCGACCTTGGCACCTTCAAGCTCCAACCTCCAGCCATGGCGGTTTTTGATTATCGATGAACAGCCATTGAAAGAGAAGCTGCTCCCCATCGCATTTAACCAAAAGCAAGTGGTTGAGGCTGCGGCGATTATTGCAGTCCTGGCAGACTATGAGGGCTACAAGCAAGCCGGGAGCATTTACAAAAAAGCCGTCGAAGCAGGCTACATGACAGAGGAAGTAAAAGCTACACTCATCGACAACATCAACAAGCGCTATGAGAATCGGGATCGAGCCATCATCAAGGAAATTGCTTTGGTAGACGGAGGTCTCGTCTCGATGCAATTGATGCTCGTTGCCAAGGTAAGAGGGTATGACACGGTGCCAATGGGAGGCTATAACAGCGAGAAATTCAAAGAAGCTTTCCAAATCCCGGATCAATATGAAACGGTCATGTTGATTGCAGTTGGCAAAGCGGCTGAGCCTGGTCATCCGACTACTCGCCTGGATGTAGAAGAAATTACGTTCTGGAATGAAATGCCGAGTAAATAAGCATGGAGAAATGGAATAGCCTTGGCCTGATATATGATTTTGGGCCTGGGCTTTTTTCACGTTTACAAGCTTTCGAGGGACAGACATGCTGGCAATCAGGTGAAATGGGGCGTACAATAGGGTGATGGGACAGTAACGAAAGAGAAGCCGCAGACGAGCGAAAGAAGGGTGTAGGATGAAAAGATTGTTGGCAATCAGCGATATTCATGGGGAATTGGACAAACTGGAATCGTTGATGGAGCAAGTTCAGTACGATCCACAAGACGATCAATTGATCCTGCTAGGTGATTATGTAGACCGTGGACCAGAGTCGAAGGGGGTCGTCGACAAGGTAAAACAGCTCCATGCAGAAGGAGCAATCGTGTTGATGGGCAACCATGATCATATGATGGTTAAATCATTCGAGCAAGACCCTGTCTTTATCGAACGATGGTTCCGAAACGGCGCACAAAAGACGTTGGCGAGCTATGGTCATGCCGCAGCAGATACGGAGTCTGGTGCACCGGAGGCCTTGGAAATCACCTCTTCAGTCAAAGAGCATCTGGAATTTTTGGCTGGCTTGAACTGCTATTATGAAACCGATGATTATATTTTTGTTCACGGGGGTGTACATCCCGAGACTCCAGTTGCAGAGACTGACCCGTACCTGCTGATGTGGATACGTGATGAGTTCCATAAAGGTTACCAGGGTGAGAAGACTGTTATTTTTGGTCACACGCCAACCAGTTACTTGCACGGTAAACATGATGTGTTTTACGGAGAAAATAAAATCATCGGCATTGACGGCGGGGCCGTATACGGCGGCCGTCTGCATTGCTTGGAACTGCCTAGCCGAAAGGTTTACTCGGTAGAGTAATAAAACAAGAACGAAGGCTTCCACCTCTCTTTCCAAAGAGCGGGTGAAAGCCTTTTTGATATGCGTCAAGATAAGTTCAGAGTAAGATTGTAATGAATTTTTATTCAAATAAATTGCAAAAATTAATAATTTAAGGCTTGTATTCCAATATATGGGATAGTAAAATATTCCCAAATCACTCATATTCTTATTGTTCACCATCATATTAGCCCACGTGAATATTTGCAAATCAATGACCAATTTCCCCTGCTATACTCGCTGCAATGTGACCGTTACTCTAATCATCGCCCTTATTCCACTCCTAGAAAAGACAAAAGAACCAGCCATTTAAAAAAATGATTGATCGATACATCTATTCCTGGAAAAAGGTAAGAATCACCCATCTCATTATGACGATGGTTTCTTACTGGTTGACTCTTCAATAAAAATCAATAAATGGGATAAAAGTAAAGTGTGTATATCCTTTCGTTGCATTCCAAAGTACTGAAAGAAAAAAATGGGCTGCCCTTTTTTTCCGGGTAAGTGGCGATATGGTTCCGGGCAAAAGTTCCTAATATTCAGAATGAAATAACTGTTTGCTTATATCGGGTACGAGCCTAAGTGAAGCCCGGAATAGAAAGCGGGAGACAGGCGATTCGTACAGCGAGTCACAGCTTGGGGAAATTCACTTCTCTTGTATGCACGTGGGGAGCAAGAGGGAGCATTTGGAGTGGTTATGCTCACCAGGCAAGTGTGAGAAACTATCAAACACGGGACAAGGGAGGAACAACGCTTTGCATATTGTTCAGACATTAGTAGAAGCGCTGGAATTGTGGAAGAACGAGGACCATAAAGGCGTTACCTTCATTTTGGGAGACCAGAATGAGGTGTTTGTTTCCTATAAAGAATTGTATGAAGAAGCCCTCGGATATTTATTTGTCCTCCAAAAAAATGGAATCAAGCCTGGTGATGAGGTCGTTTTTCAAATTGAGGATAGCAATCTCCGAACTTTTGTCTGCCTTTTTTGGGGATGCTTACTCGGTGGAATGATTGCTGTTCCTATCTCTGTAGGGGATAACGAAGAGCATCGTCTTAAGCTGTTGAAGGTTTGGCGGACATTAATCAATCCGTATCTCATTACAACCGACAGTGTCTGGAAACGACTGGAGGATTTCTTTAGTAAACACAACTACCTGACGGAAATGGAATCGTTGAAGTCGAAGTCCTTCCTGCTTGATGAGACCGTGAAAACAGAAGAGAAGGGCACCATCTATTACCCTTCTGCTGATCATGTGGCCTTTATTCAATTTTCATCGGGGTCTACAGGGGATCCAAAAGGGGTTACCCTGACGCATGAAAACCTTGTCCATAATGTGCTTGCGATTAATAACAGACTTGAAACGACTGAGTCTGACTCATTTCTAAGCTGGATGCCCTTAACTCATGACATGGGGATGATCGCGTTCCATTTATCCCCGTTGTACGCAGGAGTTCAGCATTATTTTATTCATACCTCACTGTTTATCAGGCGACCTACGCTATGGCTGAAGAAAGCAAGCGAGCACAAGGCGACAATTACTTCTTCTCCGAACTTTGGGTATAAATATGTGTTGTCTAGGTTTAAACCAGAAGTGGCAGAAGAGTGGGATTTGTCAACGCTCCGCGCGATTCTAAATGGTGCAGAACCCATCGCTTCAGAATTAATTTATCACTTTTTGGATCAGATGAGCCCTTATGGATTGAAGAAAACAAGCATGCTCCCATGCTATGGATTGGCTGAAGCCTCTGTGGGAGTATCGATACCTGATCAAAACTTGCATTTTACAACGATTTCTCTGGATCGTAGGTTTATCCAGATAGGAAAGCCAATCAAGATGACGGATCAAACAAATCCAGAAGCGCTCACCCTAGTAGAAGTCGGTTACCCCATTGATTTTTGCGAGGTAAGAATATGTGATGACGAGGATCGGGAGCTGCCAAGCGATTCGGTTGGCCATATCCATATTAGAGGGAAGAATGTAACCGCTGGATACTACAACAACCCTGTTGCCACCGCAAATGTAATGACGGCTGATGGATGGCTCAGAACAGGGGATCTGGGTTTTATGCGAAACGAACGTCTTGTCATTACGGGGCGTGAAAAAGACATCATCTTCGTGAATGGTCAAAACGTTTATCCGCATGATATTGAGCGGATTGCTGAGGAAGTTGAAGGAGTCGAGCTTGGGAAGGTCGTTGCTTGCGGGGTATTTAACGAGGAGAGCAAAGAAGAAGACATTCTCGTGTTTATCCTTCATCGGAAAAGTGTAGAAGACTTCATTGCGCTTTCTAAGAAAGTGAAAATGCATTTGAACGAGCGAACAGGGTGGAGAATAAGCGAGGTCTTGCCGATTCAGCGCATCCCCAAAACCACGAGTGGAAAAGTCGAACGATATAGAGTGGCTAGGGAGTATCAGTCTGAAGCATTCCGCGATGTTACCGAGGAGATGCAACGCCTAATCACCGAAGAGGTAAAAGAGGAGAGAACCGATCAATCACCTCAGTTACGTGAAGAATTAGAAAAACAATTGCTTACGATTTGCCGCGAGGTGCTTCAATCAGACAAATTGGGACCAAACGACAGTTATTTTGACGTAGGCGTGTCCTCTATGCAGTTGACCCAGTTAGCAGGGCGGATAGAAGAAGAGATGGGGATCACATTGGCGGTTACCGATTTGTTTGCCTATCCGACGATCTCCAAGCTTTCTCGCAGTCTCTTCCATGACGATCAAGCGACTGATCGCATAAAAGAGACAGATACGAGCCAACAGAAACAAAAGGATATCGCGATTATCGGTATTTCTTGTAAGTTCCCGCAGGCTCAGGATGTGGATCAATTTTGGCAAAACATCCGGGGAGGAAAGGATTGTATTCATGAGCTTCATGGTCAGAGACGAAAGGACACAGAACAATATGTATCGCTAGTCAGAAGCGAGCAGGGCAATCCTAGCCTTGTGGAGGGTGGTTATTTAGAGGAGATTGATAAGTTTGACTATTCGTTCTTCTCGATCACCCCAAAAGAAGCGAAGCTAATGGACCCCAACCAAAGACTGTTCCTTGAAAATGCTTGGAATACGCTAGAGGATGCAGGCTATGGCGGACACAAGCTTTCAGGGGAAAAAGTAGGGGTGTATGTCGGATTCTCCAAGTTGGGATACGATTACGAACGCCTTTTGTCAGTGGTAAGTCCCAAGGATTTGCCCTCTTATGCAGTAGGCAACCTTCCTTCCATTATTGCAAGCCGCATCTCGCACTTGCTTGATTTGCGTGGCCCTGCTGTCACCGTGGATACAGCCTGCTCTTCTTCCTTGGTTGCGGTTCATATGGCGTGCAAGGCTATCCAAAACGGAGATTGTGAGATGGCATTGGCAGGTGGAGTCAAAACCATCCTGCTGGCGCTGAAGGCTGGAATTGGAATGGAATCCTCTGACAACCGTTCAAGGGCGTTTGACGATCAATCTGATGGAACGGGTTGGGGGGAAGGCGTAGCTACTGTTCTGTTAAAACCTTTGGAAAAAGCCATCGAGGACGGGGATCACATCTATGCTGTGATTAAGGGAAGTGCTGTGAATCAAGATGGCGTTACAGTCGGGATTACCGCACCGAACTCACAGGCCCAGGCAGAATTAATCGTAGACGCTTGGGAGGATGCGCAAATCGACCCTGAAACGATTAGCTATATAGAGGCGCATGGAACGGGTACAAAACTAGGGGACCCCGTTGAGCTTGATGGAATTCAGAGAGCATTCCGACAATATACACAGAAAAAACAGTTTTGTGGAATCGGCACTGTCAAAGCAAATATTGGACATTTATATGAAGCAGCGGGAATCGCTGGATTGATTAAGGCTGCTTTACAGTTAAAACACAAAGAACTGCCGGCCCTCGTCCATTTCCAGAAACCGAATCGGAATTTCGCATTTGAAAAGTCGCCAGTCTATGTACAAAACAGACTGGAAAAATGGGAGACAGATGGACATCCAAGGAGATGCGGGGTTAGCTCGTTTGGATTTAGCGGGACCAATAGCCACGTTATTTTGGAAGAGTATGTGCCAGTTAATGAAACGGAGATGACAGTCTCAGACGAGGTGCAAGTATTTACCTTGTCGACCAAATCCGAGTCAGCCCTTCAACGTCTGATTCAAAAGTACCGGGAGTTTCTTTCTTCCAGCGGACCGCTTTCTCTGTCTGATTTGTGCTATACGGCAAATACCGGGAGAGAAACGCTTCCCTATCGGATTGCACTCATTTTGCATAGTCGCAGCGATTTCGAACAAAAACTCGACCGATTGGCGGTCCGGCTTGAAAATGATCGAGATGTTTTCGTCTATTCACCTAGTAAAAAGCGCGTTCCAGAAGAAACCGTTCATCTGTTGAGTCAATCCGCTCGGGATGTGCAAGAAAAGTACCACAAGGCGAGTACAGAGATGAAGTATTCGTATGCCACGACATTATGTGATTTGTATGTACAGGGGGCTACGGTTGACTGGGATGAGTTCTACAGAGATGGCAAAAAGAGAAGAAAAATGCCACTGCCGGTCTATCCTTTCGATCAGCATCGCTCTTGGATTACAGATGATGTGATCAGCATCATTCCAGAACAGACGAATACGATTAGCGGAAATAGAGGTGCTACTGTGTCAGAGATAGGAACTGCGCCAATCGCAAAAGTACTGAAAGAGTTGGTTCATCATGCTTCTGGTTTTGCTGTAGATGAAATTGATCCATCCCTTCATTTTCTGGAGCTAGGCTTGGATTCTATTATGCTCGTACAAATCAATCGTGAAATTCAAGAAAAGTTTGGAGTGGTCATTCCTGCCCAAGAATTGTTTGAAACCATTACCAGTGTGGACAAGCTAGCGGCCCACATCGCCCAGGAGCTATCCAGTAGCCCCGCTGTGGCTTCTGCCAAACAAATGGAATGGATGGCAATCGAGCAACCGAGAGCAAGCATGGTTGTGGAACAGAATGACGTTCACAATATTCAACAATCAGAGCCGATTGAACAAACCATGAAAATGCCAGTCTCGAGAAGCACAGGGGCGGTTGAAACCATTATCGAAAAGCAGATTTCGCTGTTGTCTGAACACCAAAACCAAATGGCTACGCTGTTACAAAAGCAATTGGAGCTGTTGAATCAAGAACAAAGCTTTGTACCAAAGCAACAAGTTGAATCTGTGCCTGTAGCTCCCGAGAGCAAGAAACCCGAAGGTAAACCACCCGTCAAGGTGAATGAAGAGGAACGCCAGAAGCCATTTATACCGTATCAGCCACTGATGATCGGTGAACGAGGCAATTTTACACCGACACAAAGGGCGTATTTGAACACATTCATTCAAAGCTATACGGAAAAGACAAAGCACTCCAAGAAGTATACGCAAGAGCACCGATTTGTTCATGCCAACAATCGCAATGTGTCTGGATTCCGTTCTTATTGGAAGGAAATGGTCTATCCGATCATTACACAAGCATCAGCTGGTTCAAAAATGTGGGATCTGGATGGGAATGAATATGTCGATTTGACGATGGGTTTCGGTGTAAACCTGCTCGGTCATAATCCCGCATTTATCATGAAAAAGCTGGAGGAACAGATTCAATCTGATCTGCCTCCGCTGGGTCCAATGTCGGATGTAGCTGGAAGGGTAGCAGAATTAATCAGCGAGCTATCCGGAGTAGAGCGTGTCGCTTTTTACAATTCGGGGACAGAGGCAGTAATGGTGGCACTGCGCTTGGCTAGAGCTGTTACAGGCCGTTCGAAAATCGCATTATTTTCCGGCTCCTATCACGGTACATTTGACGGCGTTCTGACTGTTGCTGATCCTGAGTCCCAGGACGGGAAGGCCATACCAATGGCACCAGGTATTACCCAGCATACGGTGGATGACGTCCTAGTCTTAAACTACAACCATCCAAAATCAATCGAGCTGATCAAAAAACATGCACATGAACTGGCCGCAGTATTAGTCGAGCCTGTTCAAAGCCGCCGTCCAGATCTGCAGCCAGTGGAATTCTTGAAGGAAGTCAGAGAGATTACAAGCCAATCAGGCACTGCCCTTATTTTTGACGAAATCATTACAGGATTCCGCATACATCTTGGTGGCGCACAGGCGTGGTACGGAATAGAAGCAGACCTCGTTACGTATGGAAAAGTTCCGGGTGGTGGCATGCCGATCGGTGTTGTAGCCGGTAAAGCTGCGTTCATGGATGCAGTGGACGGGGGAATCTGGAATTTTGGGGATCATTCTTACCCGGTAAATGCCGAGAAAAAGACGTTTGTGGGCGGAACGTTTTGTACGCATCCACTGACGATGCACGCTGCGATCGCTACTCTGGAATATTTGAAGGAACAGGGGCCGAAGCTTCAGGAAGCGTTGACTCAAAAGACCCTCTACTTGGTAGAAACACTTAACGCGTATTTTAAGAACGAACAGATTCCAATCCAGATGATTAATTGCGGTTCCTTGTTCCGCTTCGTATCGTTTACCGATATAGAATTGTTCTTCTATCATCTGATTAGCAAGGGCATTTATATATGGGAGGGCAGAAATTGCTTCCTTTCCACAGCCCATTCTGATGAGGATATTGAGAGACTGATCCATGCGGTGAAGGAAAGTATTGATGATCTGAGGCGAGGAGGTTTTTTGCCAGAGCCACCCCCAACTTCTCCGAATGGTGGACGGAAACAAAACCAAGTCGTCGAAATGACAAACTTTACGAGAACGGATGGACAAAAGCCAGAGGCAACGCCTGTGGAAAGTGTGGGGGAACAACTGAAGCTTCCTCTTAGCCCTGAACAGAAACAAATGTGGTTTGCAGTCAAATATCGCGTGGAAGCATCCGCCGCTTTTAACGAGACTATCTCCCTTCAGGTGGAGGGTGAGCTTGATATCCCTGTGTTTGAGCGGGCAGTCCAAACCATGGTGGATCGTCATGAAGCATTGCGGACCATCATTGATTCAAACGGGGAGTATCAGGTGGTACTTCCCAAGAGGGACATACGTGTTCGATTCGTGGATTTGAGCAATCTTTCATCCGAGGAACAGGAAGAAAAAAGGAATCAGCTATTGGATGAACAAACAGGCACGCCATTTGACCTGTCTTCTGAGGCCCCCCTGTATCGGGTAAGTGTCATCAAGCTGGCTACCGCCAAATTCCTGACTTCCTACACCTTCCATCACATGATTGCGGATGGGTGGTCCATGGCTGTTTTTATAAAAGAGCTGGATGATATTTACTCGGCCCTTACACAGAAACGACCAATATCGCTCGAGCCGTCTACACCGTTTTCTACGTACCGAAATTGGCAAGAAGATCAGATGCAGAATCCAGCGTTTCAGGACGCGCTCACGTACTGGAACGAAAAATTTGCAGATCCAATCCCCAAGCTCGTTTTTCCTTTAGAGCAACGTGAAGTGGGAAAACCAACTTTTACAGGCGAGCGAATTACCTTCAAGATCGACAGTAACATCACAAGGAAGGCAAGAAAAAGAAGCATTCAAAACAAGAACAGTCTGTTTATTACCTTACTGGCTTCTTTTAACCTCTTCCTTCATCGCATTCTTGGGAATAGAAAAATGGTTGTTGCGATTCCTACTGCGGGTCAATCCCATATCGGCAAAATGTCCTTGATCGGAAACTGCGTCAATCTGTTGCCGGTTTGCACGGAGATTGACGGCAATGATACGGCAGCGGATTATTTGTCCCAGGTGAAACAGGCGGTTGCGGAGATGGAAAAGCATCAAGCTTACTCCTTTGCAGCATTAGCTGAGAATTTGCCGCATCAGAACTTGCCAGAGCTTTCTGTGTTGTTCAATATGGATCGACCGCTTCACAACCTGACTTTCGCTCAAATGAAGGCTACGCTGTTGCCCAATCGGATCATTTACAGCAAGTACGATCTTTTTGTCAACGTGACAGAAGTGGGCGGAGAGCTTGTGGTGGATGTGGATGCACGGAGCGGGGTAGTAACCACGGAGATTCTTCGCAAGTGGGGCGTCTACTTTGCCAATCTTTTGCATCGTATTGCAGAAGACGATCAGGAAAAAATTCGTGCACTGTCACTTTTACAGCCCAATGAGATGGAAAGAATGATACGCGAATCCAGTGGCAACCTGGGCAAATATGCAGCGGAATGGACAGAACTTTTGCAGGATGTGCCAGATGATCGAGTAGGACGAGCTTCCCTCTATGTCCTGGATCAATATCAGCAATTGGCCCCTGTGGGTGCGGTCGGACAGGTGTATCTGGCTGATGGGGGATTTGAGCATGCTGACCCGTCTCATTGGCAGCGAACAATGAAAACGGCTGTTCCCCTAGGAAATGGAGAAATCCAAATCATCCATTTATCCGATCGTCTTGCAGGGCAAAGAAGTACGAGAGACAGAGAAGTAGAGCAGGCTGGTACGGCGACCGAAGAGACCATCAGAGTCATTTGGCAAGAAATCTTGGGAAGCTCCCCGATGTATCTGGATGATAATTTTTTTGAACAAGGCGGGAACTCCTTACAAGCGACTGTCATGCTCAGCAGAATCTACAAGGAATGCCACGTGCAAATTCCTTTGCATCAAATTTTTCAATCGCAGACGATACGTGAATTAGCCAAATATGTAGACTCGTCCAAGCATCAAGCTTTTACACCCATTCGCTCATGCGAGTTGCAGCCATACTATAAGTCTTCTTCTGCACAGAAAAGAATGTACATCCTCCAAGGTCTGGATGGAGGAACCGCCTATAACCTATCCGGCTACTTACAATTGGATGGGGAACTGGAACTCGATCGTCTGATTCACTCTTTGCAGCAGGTTGTACAAAGGCACGAGTCTTTCCGAACCAACTTTGTGATTAGAGATAATGAAGTCGTTCAAGTTTTACATGACGATCTGCCATTGGATATTGAGGTCGAGCAATTGGCCGAAGAGGATGTAAATGAGGCGATTCGCACCTTTATCCAGCCATTTGATCTCAGCAAAGCACCGCTTATTCGGACGAAAATCTTCCAAGTGTCAGCCAAACGCTTCATTGTGGCTGTGGACATGCATCACATTATTTCGGACGGCTATTCGGTCTCTCTGTTTATCCGTGAGCTGCTCCATACGTATAGAGGAGAATCACTGCCTGAGCTCGGTGTGACGTATAAAGATTTCGTGGCATGGGAGCAAGAGAGGGAGCAGTCAGAACAGCTCTTGGCTCAAAAGGAGTACTGGCTTGAGCAATTTAGCCTAGGAGAACTTCCGGTATTGAAGCTACCGATTGATTACCAAAGACCGCCGGTTCAATCCTTTGAAGGTGACCGCTTGACGATGGGGATCGGTGAGGAAGTCAGGAAGCAGTTACTCCAATTGGCTAGGGAAACTGACACGACCTTGTACATGGTATTGCTTGCTGCTTACAATGTACTGCTTTATCGATACACAGGGCAGGAGGAGCTGATTGTCGGTTCTGCTGTGGCGGGAAGACAACACCCTGATTTGGAACGAATGATGGGCATGTTTGTAAATACGTTGGCCATCCGAAACTATCCGACAGGAAGCAAGACCTTTATGGATTTCCTGAAAGAAGTGAAAAATCAAGCCATACGTGCCTTTGAAAATCAGGAGTACCCGTTTGAAAAACTGGTTGATGCTCTTCAATTAAACAAAGATTTGAGCCGCAATCCTCTATTTGATACCATGTTTGATTACCATTATGAATCCTTTGACGACGTGGCCTCAGATGATTTCAACGTCACGACGTATGAATATCCAAAAGGTGTGTCCCTCTTTGATCTCAGTCTTGATGTCCATGACGATGGGACGACGCTCACTTGCCAATTTGATTACAGCACTCATCTGTTTAAACGCGATACGGTTGAGCGAATGGCCAATCACTTTGCCAAGATTCTTCACTCCATTCTGCAGTCTAATGAGAGTTGCCTAGCTGATTTGGAGTACTTGTCCAGCGAGGACGTCAAGCAGGTTGTTGCCGACTTTAATCAAGCGAGAAAGCAAATACCCGCTCCTCTCTATCCAACGTTTTATGAATGGTTTGAGGCAGAAGCAATACGCCATGCAGAGCAAGTCGCTGTCTCTTACGGGGAAGAGCAGATCAGCTATCAGGAACTCAATGCGAAAGCAAACCGCTTGGCACGGACTCTGCGTGATCAGGGTGTAAAGCCAAACAGCTCCGTTGCGATTTTGGCAGAACGCTCGATTAACATGGTCGTCGCTGTTCTGGCTGTCATGAAGGCGGGTGGAGCCTATGTTCCGATTGATCCTCAGTATCCAAAGGACCGCATTTCGTTCATGCTGGAAGACAGTCAGGCAAAGGTCATGCTGGTCAATCAAAATGGACAGAGCGGACTAGACTTCAGCGGCGCTATTATCGATCTGGACGCAGAGGCCAGTTACAGGGAGGATTCGTCCAATCTCGACGCCATCTCCGGACCGAGCGATCTCGCTTATATCATTTATACGTCCGGCACTACTGGCAAACCCAAAGGGGTCATGATCGAGCATCGCAATCTGGTGAGTGTAGCCAATACATGGCGCTATGAGTACGAACTAGAACAGATGAATGTGAATCTCTTGCAGATGGCGAGTTTCTCTTTTGACGTGTTTGCAGGGGATTTGTGCAGAGCCCTGCTGCATGGTGGACATTTGGTGATTTGTCCAAGTGATGTAAGGATTGATCTTCCGGCACTATATCAGTGGTTGACCCGGTATGAAATTTCCTTGTTTGAATCAACACCTGCTCTTGTTCTTCCTTTTATGGAGTACATTTATCAAAATGGATTGTCGCTCACTCATCTGAAACTGCTGATTCTTGGTTCAGATACATGCCAAAGTGAAGCGTTTGTCCGCTTGGTCGAGCGTTTCGGGCAGATCAAAATCATCAATAGCTATGGAGTCACAGAGGCTGCTATTGATTCCAGCTACTTCGAAATGGCTGGCGATACCGAAATGACAACCGGAAATGTTCCGATCGGAAAACCGCTGCAAAACACAGAATTTTATGTGTTGGATTCCCAATGGCGGTCACAGCCGGTGGGCGTGTACGGAGAACTATATATCGGAGGAGCAGGTGTTGCGCGTGGTTATCTGAACCGAGAGGAATTAACCCGCGAGCGCTTCATCCAAAACCCTTTCCGTCCTGGCGAGACCATGTATAAGACCGGCGATATTGTGCGCTGGCTGGCAGATGGAAATATGGAGTTTGTTGGTCGTTCGGACTACCAATTGAAGATTCGTGGATTCCGTGTGGAGCTGGGCGAAGTCGAAAATCAACTGTTACGGCATGAAAAGGTTCGCAATGCCATGGTGCTCCCGAAGACAAGGGGAGATGAATCCGTTGTATTGTGCGCTTATTACACGACGGATGAGGAAGTAAGTACATCCGAAATCAAGGGCTTTTTAGCCGATTCCCTGCCTGAGTTCATGGTGCCAACCTTTATCGTCCAATTGGAAGAGTTGCCTGTGACGCCAAACGGCAAAATCGATCGTAATGCTTTGCCTGAACCCGATCTTTCTAAGCTAATATCCGAGGAATACGTAGAGCCAGCGACAGAAAATGAAAGAAAACTTGCAGGAATATGGCAAGAGGTCTTGGGGATCGAGCGAGTCGGCGCTCTGGATCGATTCTTTGAAATCGGTGGACATTCGCTGCATGCCGCCATTCTTCTTGCCAAAGTGAACAAGGAGTGGCAGGTAGAAATTCCGCTGCGAGCCGTTTTCCAAAATCCTACTGTCAGAAGTTTTGCCCACGTCATTTCTGAATCGACACTGACCGAAAAGCCTTTGATTCAGTTGGTTGGAAAACAAGAGAATTATGAGCTCTCTCCTTCGCAAAAAAGGATTTTCACGGTTCAATCACTCGATGAAACGAGTGTTGCCTATAACATGGCAGGCGCTCTGATTCTTTCCGGGCAGCTGGATTCTGCGGCATTGGAAAACGCATTCCAGTCCCTCATTCAAAGGCATGAGGCGTTCCGTACGTCCTTCGACTACGTAAATGGTGAGCCGAAACAATTTGTCCATGACTCTGTCCGTTTTGCCATCGATCAGGCTCACGCAGAGGACAGTCCTGAGAGTATAGAAAATCTCATACGGACGTTCATTCAACCATTCGAACTGAGCCAGGCACCATTATTGCGAGTCAAGCTGGTCAAACTGGTTGAGGACAAGCATTTGCTCCTGATCGACATGCACCACATCATAGCAGATGGAACATCGGTGAGCATTGTGATTGATGAGTTGAATCAACTGTATAACGGACGAAATCCAGAACCATTCACCGTTCAGTACAAGGATTATTCGGCTTGGTTGAAACAGCTCAAGGCGACGGGGCAGTCCCATAAGCAGGAGAAGTTCTGGGTAGATGAATTCAGCGGGGAGCTACCTGTCATGAATCTACCTACGGACTATCAGCGACCGCAGTTTCAAAGCTTTGAAGGGGGTACGGTCGAAAGCGAGATAGAGGCAGATGTATCCCGTAGCTTGCATGACTTGGCGAAGGAAGCGAATGTCACAGTCTTTTCGATTCTATTGGCGGCGTACAACGTTTTGCTGTCCAAATATACCGGGCAAGAGGACATTGTCGTAGGGACTCCAGTGGCAGGACGTAACCACACCGACGTTCAAAATGTAGTGGGAATGTTTGTAAATACGCTTGCACTGCGAAATTATCCAGCAGGCACCAAAACGTTCCGCGAGTTTGTCCAAGAGCTAAGTGAGAAGTCACTACTGGCGTTTGAACATCAGGATTATCCATTGGAAGACTTGGTAGAAAAGCTTCAAGTTCGACGTGACCCAAGCAGAAATCCGTTGTTTGACACCATGTTCTCCTATGACAATGTGGCAGATACGGCCTTTGATTGGAACAGGGTAGAGGTCAAACTTTATCCATTCCAAACGAAAATATCCAAGTTAGACATCGTCATGAATGTCGAGACGAGAAATGAAAGCTTTTTTGTGGAGTGCGAATATAGCACCAGTTTATTTAAGCCTGAGACGATGGAGCGTTTTATCAGCCATTTTACCAACGTACTGCGGCAGGTAGCTGCTAACATGGATATTCTTGTGGGCGAGATTGACCTCATGTCTCCGGAAGAAGTGCAGTTTATGGAGAAGCTCAGTAATGATACGAAGCGAGATTATCCTGTGGTACAACCGATCCATGTTGCCATCGAGGAATCAGCCAGCCTTTATCCGAATCGCATTGCCGTTTCCTATCAAGGCTCGACAATCACGTACCAACAATTGAACGAGAAAGCCAATGCAGTCGCTTCTGATCTGCTGAACCGCGGTATAGGAAAGGGCAAGTATGTACCTGTGCTGATGGAAAGAAGTCTGGAATTGGTCGTATCGTTATTAGGTGTAATGAAGTCGGGAGCAGCGTTTTCACCATTGGACATTCAGTGGCCTGTCGATCGACTCCAGTCTGTTATTGCCGAGCTGGGTAGCGAGTTCGTATTCGTAGAATCTGACCATTCCTTTACGGAGACGGATTTGGGAGCGAATTTGGTTGCGATTGATCTGGGGCACCTGACAACAGAAACCGAAAATCCTAATTTATCCGTATCGCCGGAAGACCCCATCTATGTCATTTTTACTTCTGGCTCAACAGGCAAACCAAAAGGAGTCGTCGTACCGCATAGAGGGATCGTCAACCGCTTTCTCTGGATGGATGACTACTTTGGACAAGACGCAGCGCAATCTGTCCTTCAGACCACCAACCATGTATACGACAGTGCCATTTGGCAATTCTTCTGGCCGCTGACGAATGGCGGAAAAACGGTCTTGCCTACTACGGGGATGACAGTCTCGGCTGATTACATGGCTGGAATCATAGAAGACGAACAAATTACCTTAACTGATTTCGTCCCATCTGTCTTTAATGTGATCGTAAATCAGTTAGCTGAAAATCTCGAACTGCAGGGCAAATTACAATCGCTCAAAAAGATCATTATCGGCGGCGAGGAAATCGTTCCGTCCGCAGTTTCCAAATTCCTGAAAATATTCCAGTATGTATCACCGACGAATTTGTATGGCCCGACAGAAGCAAGTATCGGATGCATTGCCTATCAAATTACGGGAGAGGAAGATCGCATCCCGATTGGAAAACCGATATTCAACACGAAAATCCTTCTACTCGATGCGTACGGAAAACGAGTGCCGATAGGTGTCCCTGGAGAAATTTACATTTCAGGCATGCCGCTTGGACTAGGTTATCTGCATAATGAGGAGCTAACGAGTCAGAGCTTTGTTGATAATCCATACGCGGAACCCGGCTATGAAAAAATGTATAAGACAGGGGATTTGGCTGTCTATTTACCGGATGGAAACATCCATTTCCTGGGCAGAAGGGATTTCCAGATTAAAATCAGGGGATATCGAATCGAGCCAGGGGAAATTGAAAGCAAGCTGCTTTCGCTGGAACAGGTAAAAGAAGCAATCGTTATCGCTAGAGAAGAAGAAAATGGGAGCAAGTACTTATGCGCGTATATTGTGACAGAGCATGAGCTTGCCGCTGACGAGTGGAGAGACCTGCTCGCGAAAGATTTGCCCGATTACATGATCCCGTCTTTCTTCGTTCGACTAGACGCTATGCCGATTACCGCTGTTGGAAAAGTGGATCGGAAAAAACTCCCTCTTCCTGATCGCTCCCTCTTGGTGGAGGAACACATCGTCGAGCCGTCCGATGAACAGGAGCAGATCATGGTCTCCATCTGGAAGGATGTGCTGGGGCTTGCGCAAGTAAGTGTGACCCACAACTTCTTTGAGCTTGGGGGAGACTCTATTAAAGCTCTTCAGATGATAGCGAGATTGAGGAATCATGGGTATGAGCTCCGATTGAAAGACTTGTTCCAAAACCCACGTATTCGCAGTGCAGCAAGATATCTCCAGACGCTGACCAGACAAATTGATCAAGGGCCTGTAATGGGAGCAGTAGCGTTGACACCGATCCAGATGAACTTCTTTGAACAAAACCATCAGAACCCGCATCATTACAATCAATCTGTCATGTTGTTCAGTGAAGCTGGCTTTGATCCAGAGCTGGTTCAACAAGCATTTATGAAGCTGATTGAGCATCATGATGCTTTGCGAATGAAATTCCAATTGAACGAGTCAGACATTGTGCAGGAACATCGGGAACTATACGAGTGCCAGGTCCCCATTCTGATCAGAGAGTTCCCGGCTCAATCCGTAGAGGATATGGAGCAGGCTGCGCAGCTCATACAGGAAGGAATCCATTTGTCGGATACTGCGTTGGTAAATCTCGGCCTTTTCCGAACAGAAGCAGGAGATCACTTGTTAATCGTGATTCATCATCTCGTAGTCGATGGTGTCTCATGGCGGATTCTTCTAGAAGATTTCCATACGGTGTATGACTCCTTGCAGCAGCAAGAAGAGCCTACTTTGCCTATGAAAACCGATTCCTATCAAACATGGTCAGAAGAATTGCAAAAATATGCGCAAGGAAGCGAGATTCAACAGGAAATCGCATATTGGAAGCAGGTCGAGGGAATGCCATTCTCTCCTCTGGCAAAGGCGGAAACGATTGGGGCACCGCTTATGCGAGATACAACAGATGTCACCATCGAGCTTGATGAAGCCTATACAGAAATGCTACTGAAGCAGAGCCACCAGGCTTATAACACGGAAGTAAATGATTTGTTGCTTACGGCGTTAGGTTTGGCGGTAAATGAGTGGGCGTCGATAGATCATGTGCTCGTCAATCTGGAGGGACATGGCAGAGAAGAGATCGTGAAGGGCATGGATATTTCACGCACGGTCGGATGGTTTACAGCCCAGTATCCATTCGTACTTGATATGAGCCGATCGGAATCCGTTGGCTACCAGATCAAAATGGTGAAAGACAGCCTGCGACGTGTGCCGAACAAAGGTATTGGATACAGTATTTTACAGTATCTGTCTGCGAGACAAACCGAAGTTCCGTTAACGTTCCAGGTAAAGCCCGAGATCAGTTTTAACTATTTGGGACAGTTCGATACAGACTTGGAATCTGGCAGCATAACGACTTCCTCTCTTTCACCGGGCCGAGAAATCAGTCCGTCCGCCATTCGATCCTTTGCGCTTGATGTGAATGGAATGGTGGTGAATCGCAAGCTGACACTTACTTTTACGTATCATCGTGAAGAGTTTGAAGAAGGAACCATTCAGCGCCTCGTGGATGCCTACCGAGAAAAGATCGTAGAAATCATTACGCACTGCTTATCGAAAGAGTCAGTCGAGCAAAGCCCAACAGATTTCACATACGATGAGCTGTCCATTGAGGAATTAGATCATCTTTCCCAACTGCTGGGTGAAAAAATTCAATGATAGATGGTGATGAGGTTTGAATGGTGTTCAGATTAAAAATATATACCGCTTGACACCTATGCAGGAAGGCATGCTGTATCACTTTATCCTTCATCCTGAATCAGAGGTTCACTTCGAACAAACGGTGATTACGATGGAGGAGTCGTTGCGGCTTGATCTCCTTGATCAGAGCTTTCGCGACCTCGTTGAAAGATTCGATATCCTGCGAACAGTCTTTCACTATAAAGAAAGTAAAAAGCCTCTGCAGATCGTGTTGAAGCAAAGAGAAGCAGCTATTCAGATCGAGGACATCTCTGACCTGACTCAGGATGAACAAGAAGCATTTGTGGAGCAATTTCTTGTAAGGGATCGGGGCAAGAGATTTGATCTGGAAAAAGATCTGTTGTTTCGGATTACCGTTATGAAATTGAGCGAATCAAAATACAAGATGGTGTGGAGCTTCCACCATATTATTATGGATGGCTGGTGCCTGGGGATTGTCGCAAAAGACTTTTTCCATATCTATCGCTCTTATCTTCAAAATAAGAAGGCTGAGCTGGCTCCACCGTATTCTTTCAGTACCTATGTCACTTGGCTTGGCAAGCAAAACAAACAAGAGGGACTCTCGTTCTGGCGAGATAGCTTGGATGGATTTGATCAGCAATCTCCTTTACCGGTTGAAACGATTTCAACCGGTAAGGGGTACCAACGAGAATCGATCGTATTTCGCATGGATCGGGAAACGACTGCCCG
Organism: Brevibacillus sp. AG; assembly: GCF_028369215.1. Lineage (NCBI taxonomy): Bacteria > Bacillati > Bacillota > Bacilli > Caryophanales > Paenibacillaceae > Brevibacillus > Brevibacillus sp. AG. Next base: position 66,327 of record NZ_JAQMYO010000001.1, read on the forward strand.
TTTGGAGCAGTTAGCGAGATCAAATGATGTAACACTGAGCATCGTCTTTCATTCCCTCTGGGGATTGTTGTTGCAACGATACAATTATGCCAATGATGTTGTCTTCGGATCAGTCGTTTCGGGACGTCCTTCTGAGCTCGTTGGCGTAGAAGAAATGGTTGGATTGTTTGTCAATACGATCCCAATGCGAATTCGCAGTGAAGGCAAACAGACATTTTCAGAGTTGCTTCGGCAGGTGCAACAGTTTTTCACTGCTACAAGCAGCTACCAATACTTGTCTCTGGCGGATATTCAGTCCGAAACCGCATTAAAACAAAACCTGATTCAGCATCTCATGGTCTTTGAAAACTATCCATTGACGGAAGAGGCATTCGACGAAGATGGAAAAGGTGGTTTATTCGGAATCACGGATGTCCAAGGATATGAGCAAACCAGCTACGACTTCAACTTGTGCATTATTCCCGGAACGGAATTAGAAATTCACTTTATCTATAATGCATTTGCTTACAGCGATACCTATATGCAAAAAGTACGAGCGCACATGAATCAGTTGATTCAAAGTATCGTCCGTAATCCTGATCAGCCGATTGCAAAAATGCAAATGGTCACAGACGAGGAGCAGGCTCTCATTCTGCAACAATGGAATGACACGGAGATGTTGGTTGATCAAACGCTAACCATTGACCAGCTATTTAAGGAACAGGTCAAAAAGGGGCCGGATTACATTGCCGTGGTCGATCAGGAAGGCACATACACGTATCAGGAATTAGATGACAAATCCGATGCGCTGGCCCACGTGCTGCGTGAGAAAGGGGTAAAACCAGGCAGCATTGTTGCTGTGATGGTAGATCGCTCTACTGCATACAGCCTCGCCATCTTGGCCGTTTTAAAAGCGGGCGGTGCCTTTCTTCCAATTAGTACCGACCATCCGAGCGAACGTATCAGCTATATGATCGAAGATAGCGGGGCCAGTATTGTTTTGGTCCATGATCCGACGGTATCGTATGCAGAGCGTATTCTCCCAGCAGCAACATTGATCAATCTTGATGATAGGAGCGTATACATCGGCGTTACATCTGATGTACAGACCCTTCATCGTTCCAGTGACCTTGCCTACGTCATTTATACATCCGGGTCAACGGGGAAGCCAAAGGGGGTAAGGCTGCACCACGTCGGAATCGCCAACCTCCAGCAGTTTTTCATCAACGATCTCGGGATCACCCAAAAGGACAAGGTGTTGCAGTTTGCCAGCATCTCTTTTGATGCCTCTGTCTGGGAGTTTACGATGGGGGTATTGACGGGGGCGAGATTGGTCATTGTTTCAAAGGATGTCGTACTCGATCCGCAGGCTTTCAGTGAGTATCTGCTACGGCATGAAGTAACAGTCGCGACGCTTCCACCTACCTTTGTTACGTATTTGGAGCCGGAAAATTTCCCGAAATTGAAAACGTTAATCACCGCAGGCTCCGCGGCAAACTGGGAGCTTGTCCATAAATGGAGCGGGCATTGCCGATACATCAATGCATACGGTCCAACCGAAACAACGATTTGTGCGACGACTTGGACGTATGAAGGGCAAGAGAGGCTGCCGCAGCAAGTGCCAATCGGAAAGCCCATTGCCAACACAAAAGTATACGTGTTAGATGCGCACGGTCATTTGCAGCCCCAGGGAATTCCTGGTGAGCTGGCAATCGCGGGTATTAGTGTCGCTGATGGCTACATCAATCGCGAGGAATTGACGAACGAGAAATTTGTGGCAGATCCGTTTATGGCCGGTTCGAGGCTCTACAAGACGGGAGATATGGTGAAATGGCTTGCGGATGGAAGTCTGGAATATTTGGGGCGAATGGACAACCAGGTCAAGATACGTGGTTTTCGTATCGAGCTTGATGAGGTTGAAAACGTGATCCTATCCCAGACAGGAGTGAAGGAAGCGGTCGTGTTGGCCAAAAAAGAGCAGGGAGGAGATGCCTGCTTGATCGCTTATCTGGTCTGGGAACAGCCTGATTGGAACAGAGATTTGCGTCAGGAGCTTTTGGCCACCCTTCCGGCCTATATGGTACCAACGTATATCCACGTCCTTGAGAGAATGCCTATAACACCAAACGGAAAAATAGATCGGAAAGCATTACCTGAGCCTGCCATGATCAGGGAGGCAAGTAAGCAGATGAATCCACCTGTTACAGAGCTGGAGATTAGGCTGTCGGAAATTTGGAAAGAAGTGCTCGACCTACAGGAAATCAGTGTGGATGACCATTTTTATGATCTGGGCGGGCATTCTATCAAAGCGATCCAACTGGTAGCGCGACTTCATAAGGAAGGAATAGAAGTAAAGATTCAAACGATCTTCCAATATGACACAGTCAGAGCGCTAGCAGGATATGTAGATACAGTAAACCGAGTTCGCACCACAAAAGCGCAAGATAATAAAGAGCTGGAAACCTTGATTTACGCTCATTTTCAAGTACGAAGCAATTATGTAGAGTTGCCCTTCGGCAACAAGCATCGAGCTGTTCTGTACGTGGAGGAAAATGCGCGGGACAAACACCAAGAAATACTGTCCGTATTGCGTAAGTCTTGTGATCCTGCAATTCAGCCGCACGCCATTCAATATCTGGATCTCTCGCAAAAAGCATGGGAAAAAGAGAGGAATGATATCCAAGAGGCTGCACTAGATGAGAATGAATCGTTGCCATGGCAGGAGCGACTCGTCAACGACCTCGATCAGAAGCTCCTCCGTTATTCGGAGGCGATCGTCACTCCGCAGATTTTTATCAGACAGCCGCTGTCACCTTCACAGCGCTATCATGTACAGGAAAAGGACATTTCTGGAACAGTGATTCGCTTTGAACGGATGATCGATCCTAAGACACTGGAAAAGGCATTTCGTAAAGTCCTGGAGCGGCATCATTTACTGCGATGCACGTTGGCTTTTGAGGAAGAAGAGCCATATTGGAAAGAATATCCTTGCCCTAGTGAGGTTGCGCTCCCTGTTGTTGATGTATCGAGCGACTCGGATGACAGAAAAGAAGCGGTGCGCCATCTTTTACTGAGCGAATATTTTTACAAGCAGCATGATTCGATCGGTTCTTTGTCTTACAAAGTGATCTTGCTGAAAGAGAGCGAGAAAGAGTACTCGTTCCTATTCCCGGCATCGCATCTCATTTTTGATTTTATTAGCAGTGAGGTTCTGCAAAACGACATGAACCTGAATTACGAAGCGTTGGAGAATGGTACAGAGCTCTCGGAAAATGATCGGAATACGTATTGGGATTTCGTCCAGCAAATTACCAAAGGTCCAATCGGAATCGAAGATCAACAGCTCATGGAGGAATTTGAACTTCACGCATTTGAGAATAGTCTTTTGTCCATAGAAAGACAGCTCGCATCTTCATCCGCTTTGGACGGCTACACGATTGTTACCTGCGAACTGGATATGGACAACCCGCAGGAGACAGAAAATGCACGGATTCCGATTGCTCTTTTAGCCAGATTTTGCGAAAGAAGTTATGCAGTCCAAAAGGCACCCATCTTCCTCATGAACTTTGGCAGATCCTTTATGGGGAACCATTTCTTCGATGTGCTTGGCGAGTGCATCGATCATATTCCGCTTCATATTGATCCAGCGTCGAGTCTGGATGAGTTGGAAACGTATGTGAAAGCTCGGTTGGATCTCGCAAAGGAGAGGAACATTCATTTCACCAATCTCGTGCAAAATCATGATGTAACGGAAAACTATCCTCTTTCTAATCACTCACTCATCCAATCCATGCAGATGACGCCTATTATTTGTAACTTTCTGGGTGAGCAGAACAAGAGTCAACCAAGTGAATACGATCACCTGTTTATAAAAGGAAAGAAACGTATTCTCTTTGAGGCTTCCTATGCATCCATGGGCAAAATGACTATTTTTATGGCTTTGCCATATCGCGAGGATGAAAGGAAGCTGCGAGCAATCTTGGAGGAGGAAGCGAAAAAATTGATAGGATCGCCTCTAGTCATACGCTAAGAATCGCCTAGGAATCGTATTGGAAATCGGCAGATGGATTCCGCTCTATTCCGGATTTATTGTCCGTGGGGTATAGCGGGTTCATCTTGCCGAAATATAGATCTTCACCTAGAGGGATTACTATTCAGGGAGGTTAAGATGGGCAACCAATCATACGGATACGGATTAAATATTTTTCTCTTTTCTTTTACTCGTTTTATCACAGAATTAGGTAGCGGTGTCTACAAATTTGCTCTTGCTCTGTACATTGCGGATGTGACGGGTTCTTCCGCTGCATTTGCAACTGTTTTGGGCTTTTCGTACTTGCCAGGGGTGCTGATTAATATTTTTGCAGGCGCCTATATTGATAGACACAACAAGAAAAAAATCATGGTTGTCACCGAGCTGCTAAGCGGTGCGCTCGTTCTCTTGTTTTTACTGTTTTTCCTTCAGTTTCCCACGAATCTATGGCTGTTTGTCGGATACGCCTTCGTGATCAGTACCATTCAGGCCTTTACGTATCTCGCTTTGCAAGCATCCATTCCTGAGCTGGTAGACGAAGAAAGAGTAGGAAGTATGAACTCTATTTATCAAGCGATCAGTGCCATTCTCAATGTAGCGGGTCCTTTGGTAGGGGCGGTTGCCTATGGGTTAGTCGGGATGGAAATGATTTTGCTGATTGATGGCCTTTCTTTTATCGGAGCAGGGATCATGCAGATGTTCCTCCGTTTCCGCAAGACCGAGGTTGTACAGGAGACAACGCAAAGCTATATAGAAACAATCAAGGAAGTCTTCCAATATATCCGTGAACAGGTCGTCATCAAGTACTTGTTCCTGATTTTCCTTGTGCTCAACTTTATTTTCCCTCCGCTCATGTATGTAGGGCTGCTGCATATTGCCTATCGAGTCGAAAAAGTATCGATGGAGCAATTCTCCTTTATTCAGTCCTCCTGGTTTATCGGGATCATTATCGGAGCGGCTATTGTCTCTATGAAAAAGGTGAGCAAATACGTTGAGAATAAAATCTTCCTTTTGATTCAAGTGCAAGGGATTCTCTTGATGACGTGGATCTTTCCGATTTTTGTTCCGGAAACGAGTAACGCCTCGTGGATCATTACGGGCGTGTTTGTCGGGATTTTATTGGTCTCCGCCATCTTCAACTCCATGGGGAACATCCCGATCTTTACCTTTGTTCAATTGAACACGCCTGAGCATTTGCGTGCCAGCATGTTTGGCGTGGTCGGGACTTTTACCGGAGTGGCCGTACCGTTTGGGATCTGGTTGTACGGTATTTTACTGGAGGCCGTTTATTGGCCGTATCTCTTGTTGGCCTCAGGTGCCGTCATTTTCGTGATCGCCTTGATCGCTCATCTGAACAAACAAGTGAGTCAATACTTTAAGAAAAAAGAAGAACAGGTGGTTGCGACAGACAAGTCTGCTTGAGCAAGGTCACGATAACGAGAGAGAGAATATGATGTCAGCTTCATTCAAAAAGACAATGACAAAACTACTTGGAGGACTCTACGTGAAGAGTATGCACTATGTCGTTTTGACCGTTGTACTGATGTTCATCACGGGGTGTGGAGTGGAAACGAAACAGGAAACGGAGCAAACCAAACAAAAGAACGTGCAAGTGCACACCGTAAAACAGACGGATTCCTTGCCGATACCACTTACTGCTTTCGTTGAATACAAACAGGAGAGCCATTTAGCCTTTGGGGCTTCTGGTACGATTGAACGAATGAACGTAACAAAAGGGGCAAAGGTGACACAGGGCCAGGTATTAAGTTCATTAAATACGAACTATTATCAAAAAGGGCTGGAAGCGGCACAAAGCCAGGTTCAAAGCGCATCTGCGTTGCGTTCAAAAACGTTGCAAGGAGCAAGCGCCGATCTCATCAGCAAACAACGCTTGGCAGTGGACAGCCAGGAAAAGCGCATGAAGGATGCGCAACGGAAATGGGAGACAGCCCAAGAGCTGTTTAAGGGCGGCGCTATTTCGCAGAGTGAGCTGGACAGTGTACAGTCGGAAAAAGAGCAAAACGAGATTTCGCTACAAGAGGCGAGAATTACGTTGGATAAGTTGCTAAAGGGTGCGGAAGTCAACGAGATTGCCAGTGCAGATGCCGATTTGAAACAAGCGGCCAGTGAAGTAGAGCTCGCAAAGAAAACCCTTCAAGAAACGCAACTCGTCGCGCCATTTAGCGGAACGGTCATCGATGTGACCCAAAAGGCAGGTAGTCTTGCCCAGCCAGGTGAAAGTATCATTCACCTGGTTGATAGCTCGGAAGTGAAGCTGAAGGTCGATGTCCCATTAGATGTGATGGAAAACTACAAGCAAGGGGACACGGTGCCTGTGGCAGTGGAGGGAAAGGGCAAAAGTAAAGGGACCATTACATTTATCTCACCTGTACTTAACCAGGAAACGGGAAAGTATCTTGTAGAGATAGCTGTTTCCAATAAAGACAACGTGTTGATAGAGGGGATGGTCGCGACTGTAGAGATGTCACGCAAAGTGAATGGAATGCTCGTTCCTGTCCAAAGCGTTGGGATTAAGGAAACACAGCGCTTCGTCATGGTTGTCGAGAATGGTGTAATCAAGAGACGCGACGTGGAAGTTGGGCAAATTTTTGGAAATAACGTCGAGATTCTATCAGGTCTTCAGTCAGGCAATCAAATCCTAATCTCCGGCATAACGTACTACGCCGAAGGAGAAGTCGTTACGGTGAAAGGGGAGTAACCGATGGACAAGGTCATTCTCTTTTTGCTGAAACGAAAAGTGATCCTCTATTTGTGCACATTCCTCATCGTGCTTACCGGAATCGGTGCTCTCTTTTCCTTCCACGTGGAGCTCGTGCCGAAAACGAATTTGCCTTGGATTGAAGTGAATATTTCAGGAGGAGCGCTGCCACCTGAAGAGATGGTGGAAAAGGTCACGAAAAAAATAGAGCAGGAATTGAAATCTGTGGCTGGCATTAAAAATTTCTCATCGAAAACAGGGACGGGGTTTTCTGGCATCTCGATCCTTGCAGAGGATGGGGAAGGTGAAAAGGTCAAACAAGAGACACAAAATATTGTGAATCGGCTGCGCAACGAGTTTCCCAAAGTAGTGGATACCGTAACGGTTACGCAAACGAATTTAGGTGATGAGGACTTAATCGACTACGCAATGGTGGGTACCGATACACAGACCATGCTCACCTTGCTGAAGACGACCATTAAGGATCGAATAGAATCCGTCCCGGGTGTGAAGGAAGTGGTCATATCCGAGGACGGTTTTGAAAATAAGGTTGCGATAACATTTCTTCCTGAACGGCTTACTGCCTATCGAACGACAGCAGCGGATGTTGTTGGTCAGCTTCAGAGTGCCAATTGGAAAAAAGCAGTGGGGATATTGGAGAATCCGGGGTTCGACACCGTTGTGATGATTGACAACAGCTTAAAAAATGTAGAAGAGTTCAAAAACATTTTGATCAAGACACCCAAGGGCAAGGTTGCACTCGAACAATTGGCAACGGTGAGTGACCTACGCGGAAGCGTGAAGGACGCAATTTCCATGACAGAAGGAAACCTCTTTGTACAAATCAGTGTAAAGCGTGCTGCGGGGAGTGACCTGATCACTACACAGAAAAAAGTCGAGGAAGTTGTGAGGCAAATCAATAATGAGGCGGGCGGAAACTACGAGCTGAGAGTCATGTTTGAATCCGTCTCCTTTATTAAAAAAGCGATCACCAATTTGAGTCGAGATGTTGTCATTGGGGGAATATTGGCAATCCTCGTGCTCTGGGTATTCCTGCGAAATTGGCGTGTGACGATGGTCATTGCAACGACGCTGCCTCTCTCCATCCTGATGACTTTCATCGCTTTGAAAGCTGCCGGATATAACATTGACATGGTGGTATTGATATCACTGAGTTTATCAATCGGATTGATTGTTGACGCCGCGATCGTTGTTCTGGAGAGTATTTATCATTTGAGAGAAAAGGGAATGCAGCTGAAACAGGCCATCGTTCAGGGCTCAAAAGAAGTCATAGCACCTGTTTTTGCTTCCCAATTAACTTTGATTATTGTGTTTTTACCGCTTGTGGTCGCGGATTTTGAACAGTGGCTGAAGCCTATTCTTCATACCATTGCGTTTACCGTTACCTCTACCATTCTTGCGTCAACGATTGCAGCTTTTCTGTTTGTTCCAATTTTTTCCGAGCGTTTTCTTCAACATGATAAACAGTTGCAGTCCCCTAGCGAAAAAGGGAAAAATCGGATTGTTTCTCTCTTTCAGCGATTACTGCTGGTAACCCTTCGTCATCGAATTCTCACATTGCTGGTGGCTCTTGCGGTGTTTGTAGGGGCATTGGGTCTCTTCCCATTGATAAAAATAGGAAATGGCTTGAATGCCAATGAGAATCAAATTTTTGCCACGCTCACGATGCCCGATGGCACTAGCTTGGAACAGGCCCGAACAGCGGCAGTTGAAGCGGAAAAAGCGTTGAGAGAGTTGTCCGACGTCAATCAAGTCTTTTTTACGGCAAAGAAAGAGACCGTCGAGTTAAATATTACATTAGTGACCAAGTCGCAACGAACACAAGAGAAAGAAGAATTTATGCAAGAAGTAAACGGGCGCTTGAATGCCATTGACGGAGTGGAACGGACGAGTTTGACATTTGGCTTCTCAGGTGAATCAGCACCTATTGAGTTGCAGGTCGCGGGCGAAGATTTAGAGGTTTCCCGGTCGGTTTCCACAAAAGTAGAAGAAATGCTGGGGAGCATCCCTGGTGTAGTCAACATTCGGAATGACTTTGAAAGAGGGAAGGAAAAAGTAACGCTGACACCGAATCAGGAGGCAATGTCGCAATTACAGGTTGACTCAGATTCATTGGACAGCCAAATCAGCATGCTGCTTGGGGAGCAATCCCTATCCACAATCAGTCAAAATGGTATCGAAACCTCTATTGTTGCCAGATTTCCAGAGACATGGGTGACACATCCTGATCAACTCCAACACACGATGATTCGAACCGAAACAGGCGCACAGGTGCCGTTACACGAGTTGGTCGATTTTCATTTCAGCAAATCTCCGATCACAATCAAGCATGAAAAAGGAGAACAAATCATCACCGTGTCAGCAGAACTGTTGGGCACGGACATTGGTACGGCGGGCAGACAAATCAATGAGAAGCTGGGCACTGTGGAATTGCCCGCTGGATACAAGATCGAGATCGCTGGAGATTTGAAGGAACAGAATAACACCTTTACCCAGGGAATCATCGTCTTGGTAGCAGTCGTCTCCCTCATCTATGTGATTATGGTGGCGCAGTTTGGGAGATTATCTCAGCCGTTTATTATCATGCTGTCGCTGCCTATGGCCTTGGTGGGAGTCATTCTCGGATTCGTGATCACGCAGCGAACCTTTGGTGAGATGGCGATGATTGGGCTCGTCATGCTGGTGGGAATTGTTGTTTCCAATGCGATTCTGTTAATTGACAGAATCAATCTGCTCCGCTCACGGGGGATGGGGTTGGAAGAAGCGATTGTACAGGGCACGCGCGATCGTGTTCGTCCGGTGATTATGACCAAGCTGACAGCGATACTCGGTATGCTGCCGATGGGACTCGCAGTTGCGGAAGGAGCGGAACTAGAGGCGCCGCTTGCTACCGGGGTAATTGCAGGGTTGATTTTTCACACACTCGTAACGCTAGTTTTGGTTCCCGTTCTTTATTCGATCTTTGAGGGAATTCGTGAAAAGAGAGTAGCTCGAAAAAAAGCGCATCGCATTGCTGATTTGTAAAAAGGGAAACGGGGCACAGTGCTGTTGAACCAGCGTTGTGCCCTCTAACAACTTCCTAGAGCGAATAACTTTTACGACAGGTGAGTCTGTCAAGGGTTCAACACAAAGGAGGAGCAATCATGAGCATAAAAGTAGGGATTATTGGCTGCGGTTTCATTGCAAACGAACGGCTAATCCGGATCGTGCACAGAAGCTGGTTGCAAAGTACGGGGGTACGGTAGCGGCTAGCTGGCAGGAGGTCGTTCATCATCCTGAGGTTCAAGCGATCAGCGACTGCTCGACGAACGAAATGCATCATATCATCACGACAGAGGAAAAGATGGGCTTATCGCTCTTTTGATTATCGAAGCGGCCATGGAGTCAGCTGCAACGGGAAAAACGATTTCCTTGCAACAAAATATTGGATGATTGCCATGTTGCTTGGTCACACTAAGGTGGGAGGTGTAACCATGGAACGAACCATTCAGGTCAATGGTGAAGATTATCATTTCGAGTCAACGTATGATGGAGATTCACAGTATAATGTTCAAGTACGATGCGGCAAGAAAGTAGTATCGAGCTTTAAAATCTCGGCCGGATCGGAAAGTGAAGTGTTTGAGGCTGCTCGTGCTCATTTCAGTGCGGACAAGGAATTGGGCAATCTAAATGGATAGAGACTGGTCTCGGAACGCAGCTTGCGAATGCAGGGCTGCGGTTTTTTCTTGCGCAAAAGGAAATCTCATGATAAGGTTACTTTGTTTCCTTGGAAACAAAGTTCGAAATAGATGAGGAGCTGATGCTGCATTGGACCCGAAAAAGAAGCTTTGGAATCGATGGATCACCTTTCTACATAAACAGGAGGAGCGCAGCAAGCTACGTGAAGAAATGCTATTGCGCGATATCAAAAGCAGCGTACCTGATTACGATAAAGTTGGTAGGCTATCCGTAACAGAGCTCCACGTCCTTCAAGAGGTAGGGGGAAAAGATCGAGTCAATGTTACGACAATTGCACAGCATATTGGGGTAACAAAGAGTGCGATATCCAAAATAACAGTCAAGCTTTTGAAAAAAGGATTACTCGAGCGCTATCAGCTCGAAGACAATCAGAAGGAAGTTTTTTTTCGGCTGACATCAGTAGGAGAAATGGTAAACGAGATTCACGAACACTACCATCAACGACTGGAGATGGACATGTACCGATTTTTGGATAGATATTCTCCAGCTGAATTGGCATTTTTGGATGAGGTCATAAGAGAAGCAACAGAAGATTAGGGGAATTATACAACTGGTGTTCATTATTTTTTTACGAAAATTGTTTCCAAGGACACAATATTTAAGAGATAAGAGGAGAGAAACCATGAATCCAAAAAAAGTACTGTACCTACTTGGGATAACGCTAATGCTAGGTATGTTCGCGCAAAATTTGTTCATGCCTATTTTACCAGCCATGCAAAAAGAGTTTCAGACGAGTGCAACCATGATAAATTGGACCATTTCAATCTTTACCGTCATGCTCGCGATTATGCAAATCATCTACGGACCATTTATCGATCGGTTCGGCCGAAAACGTGTCATGATACCTGCCCTGATCCTATTTACGATCGCGTCAATCGGATGCTATCTGGTCGATTCTATTTATGGGCTACTATTATTCCGGGCTTTACAAGGGGCGGGGTTTGCTGCCATTCCGATCGTAGCCGCAACGATCATTGGTGACATATTTACAGGAATCCAACGTGCATCTGCGATGGGTACTTATCAGATGCTGCTTGCGCTCAGTCCGGCACTTGGTCCACTGTTAGGAGGCTGGATTGGCGGCATCGGCGGACATTCTGCGGTCTTTTTGTTTTTGGCGATCTGTGCAGTCTTTCTCGTCGTCATCAATGCTATATTGTTACCCGAAACGAAAAAGGCTCAAGCTACATCATCAGGCGGTTTTACACTAGGGTCTTTCCGTAATATTTTGCTCCACCCAGTTGGTGCATCTGTCATTTTGATCGGTTTTAGCCAAATGTATGCCTATTATTGCTTCCTGCTGTTTCTCCCTGTGCAATTGACGAACCATTACGCAGTCTCCGTTGAAATAATCGGATTGGTTTTCTTGCTCGTGTCAGTCGTCTTTATTATCAGTAGCAAGCTGTCTGCTGTATTGCAAAATCGATGGGGAGCACGTAAAACATTACTGGTGACGACCGGTTTAAATGCTATGGCGATGTTTCTTTTTATGACTGCTGCTGATGTTTCTTTTCTCCTGCTTGTGGTAACAAGTACGCTGTTTGCCTTAACCTTAGGTGTAGGTATGCCTGCACACACGATTTTGCTATCCGAAGTATTTGAAGCAGAGCGTGCAACGTCCATTGGTGTGTACAATTTCATCCGCTATACGGGGATGGCTGCAGGTCCGGTTGTAGGTGCGATGCTGTTAGAATGGGGCGGGGTCTGGCTTGAATTTGGTATGGCCGGTATCCTCATCACTTGGGCGACCTTGTTCGCGCGTCAAAAGGTGAAAAAAACCGCATCGAGCATGCAAGGGGAGTTCTAATGTTCGGACAGACTTTTCATGTTCGGCTAAATATGCTACAACAGGGATGAAACAATGGAGCGGGAGGAGCAATCAAAAGATGCAGCATCAAGAAGAACGGGACCCGAGGGTACTGATTGCAGGTTTTAGCGAAAATCCGTCCAGCATCCAGTCACTATCCGAAGGCGAATGCCTGACATTCCTGCAAATGCTCGAACAGCATCGCCAAGAACATCCAGGCGAAGAGCTTGATTTGATGGAAGCGATGGTGTTGACGCGAATGTCTGCTTTGCGGATGCACAAAACAGGAGGCCATACGCTGGCAGCTGAATGGGTAGATCGTGCGCTTCAACTAGCCCCTGATTTTCGCTACGCTGGGGAAGTTAAGCTCGAGCTGTACTTTTCACAGTTGCGATCCCATGCCTTTCTCACTGAATTCAAGTCCGTGCGTGAAACGGATAACGTCGTCATGCGCAGGAGAACAGTTGAGGTGCTGGAAGAGCAGGCAACTAATGAGTTGGCTGAAATTACGAAGTGGCGCTCTCTTGCTGAAGAGACGCTACAGGCAGCGCAAAAATGGAACGATGCGGAGGCGGAAGCTACGGCTGCTGGCCTCGTGCTGTTATACACGGAACGACAAAATTTATTAATTCATTTGCAAGAACGTGTTCAAGCGTATGGAGCGTCTTTATCCGGGGTCTTTTACTCCAGTGAAATGCTCGTCCAATTGCAAGAGACGATTCGCGCTTTAACTCACCAGCAAGAACAGAAGGAAAAGCTCCTGCCGCAAAGGAACGAAAAGGTAGAAGATCGCGAAAAAGCGCCTCAACAAGATTTGAGTGCATTAGAGCAATTGGAGCGGTTGATCGGCCTGGACGAGATCAAACATCGGGTTCGGCAGCTAGCGCAATTTCTACAGTATCGCCAGCTTCGCGAAGAAAAGGGCTGGCATATGAAAGACCAGCTCCCTCTTCATCTCGTGCTGATGGGGAACCCAGGAACGGGGAAGACGACCTTGGCTCGCTTGATCGCCAAGCTGTATCAGGAGCTCGGATTGTTGGCAAAAGGACAGCTCATCGAAGTGGATCGTTCTCAGTTGGTCGGCGCTTACGTGGGACAGACAGAACAGCGCGTCATGGAAGCGATCAAGCAGGCAGACGGCGGCGTCTTGTTTATCGATGAGGCATACAGCTTGAAGCGCCCAGATAGCTCCGGCAGTGATTACGGACAAGTGGCGATTGACACGCTTGTATCCGCTATGACGAGTGGCGAGTATGCAGGACGCTTTGTCGTGATGCTGGCGGGCTATCCCGAAGAAATGCGTCATTTTTTGTACGCCAATCCTGGGCTGAATAGCCGTTTTCCAGAGACGGGCCACTTTTTACTGCCGGACTATCAGGCGGACGAACTGGTGCAAATCGCAGAAGAAGTAGCCGTACGGAACGATTTTACTCTGACAGAGGCGGCAAAAATTACGCTGCGCCAGCGCATTGAAAAAGCGCAAGTAGACGAGACGTTTGGCAATGCACGGGCAGTTACAAATATCGTGCTCGATGCAATCTTTGCCAAAGGACGCGAGACAGATGGTAAGGAACTGAAATGGGATGACTTTACGATTCTGAAACCCGAGGATGTCCGTGGCTTCGATCCGCCGCAAAAAGAAAGGAATGCAGAAGCTAGACTGCAAGCGTTGATTGGTCTTGCTCAAGTGAAAACGGAGCTGAAAAAAATCGCTGCGTATGTGTCCGTCCAGCAAGAACGTGCAGCAAGAGGCCTGCCGAAAAGTCCGATTGAGCTGCATGCCGTCTTTACTGGGAATCCAGGCACAGGGAAGACGACGGTTGCCCAACTGTATGCGCAGATTTTGCAAGAAATCGGCTATTTGAAACGTGGTCATCTTGTTACGGCGAGTAGAGCCGACTTGGTAGCGGGGTATGTCGGTCAGACCGCAGCGCTTACTCGCAGAAAAATTCGAGAAGCTTTGGGCGGCGTTTTGTTTATCGATGAAGCGTATTCGCTGCTCGGTGGAGGAGAGCGGGATTTTGGGCAGGAAGCGGTTGACACGCTCGTAGAAGAGATGACCAAACACGAAGAGAATCTGGTCGTGGTCCTCGCAGGCTACCCACTCGAAATGAATTCATTATTGATGAGCAACCCTGGCCTTTTGTCGCGGTTTAAAAAATATATTGCGTTCCCCGACTACACGGTGAAGGAACTCGTGCACATTCTTGAACAGGCTGCATGCGATGTAGGGTATGCGATTGAGAAGAACGTGCTGGAAATGATCTCGCAGTCGTTGGATAAAGCAGTCAGTGATCATCGATTGAATGGCAATGGTCGTTTTAGCCATAATCTATTGCAAGAGGCGATCCAGAACCAGGCTGTGCGACTGATGGATATTCCGAAGCAAGAATGGAATCAAGAAATGCTGATGCAGTTGGCATGGGCCGATTTTCAACCGCTATTACAGTGGACGGTAGAAGAGGATGGGGCAAAAAATTAGTTTTTGTCCCATCTCTATGCCTTCTTACTCTTTTGACAATTCACCCTTTCTCTTATAATGGATAGAAATGGTTACATTACGCCATGGGGGAAGGGTGTTTGGTTTGCGAAAAAAATGGCAGGCAGCTTTATGCACGACACTTGTTCTGACACTTTCGCTGGAAGGCATTCCAGCGGATGCCAAGCAAGAGGGAGAGCGTCGGGGCAATATCCAGATCGAAGTCGATAAGGGTCTTGCACTGGACAAGCTTACGTCGAAAAAGAGAGAGTCCGAGCTCGTCGTTATTCAGTTATCTGGTCCTGTTCGTGAGGAGTGGAAAGAAGAACTGGAAGATATCGGCGTCACGCTTGGTGATTACATACCGGATTATGCCTTCATCGCGAAAATTGAGGATGAACAGGTAAGAAGGGAAGTCGAGGAGCTGTCCTTTGTCGAAGACGTCATGGCGTTTACACCGAAGTCCAAAGTATCGTCAGAGCTTCGCTTTTCAGGAGGCAATAGAGAGCGGGTCGAGGTTGCCGTCATCGGTTTCAATCAACGGGTGGACATGTTTCGAGCGATGACGGAAATGACGGAGGATCAAGATATACGAGACATTCAAACGCCGGAAGATGCTCCGCATATATCTATCGCAAAGATGGATCAGCAAACGATTGAACAAGTGGTCGAATCAGATGATGTTATTGCTGTCGTCCCTGTGCCAGAAAACAAGCTACACAATGATGTGGCAGCTACCATCATTCGTTCGGACAAGCTGACCTCGACAGGGTACACAGGCAAGGGACAAATTGTCGGAGTCGCCGATACCGGACTGGATACAGGGAAGCTTCAAACGATGCATCCAGATTTTAAAGGCCAGATTGGGAAGCTCATTTCAATTGGCCGACCGAATGATGCGAGTGACGTCCACGGTCATGGTACGCATGTTGCTGGCTCCATTGTGGGCACAGGAGAAGCATCAAATGGACAGTATAAAGGAACGGCACCGGGTGCGAAGCTCGTTTTTCATTCGATAGAGAATGCGAAAGGGAAGCTCAACACGGATGTCGAGACGATTTTGCAGGAAGCATACGAAGAGGGAGCCCGCATTCACTCCAATTCGTGGGGAACGAATGATAAGGGAGCGTACAGCCTGTCATCGCTTCTGTTTGATCGCTTTTTATGGGAGCATCCAAATATGACGGTGCTAATTGCGGCTGGAAACGATGGCGAGAAAGGCTATAAAACGATTGGGAGCCCAGCCACTGCTAAAAACGTCATCGCCGTTGGCGCCACGGAAAATATTCGGCCCAACTTGGGGAAGAGCTCCGATAAAGCGGACGACGTGTGGGTATCGAGCAGTCGCGGCTTAACGGACGACGGACGTTTGAAGCCTGATATTGTCGCGCCTGGTTCAGCGATCTTGTCCACGCGCTCTTCACTGGCACCGAGCAAAAATTTCTACAAGCGTTTTAATGAGCATTACGCGTATATGAACGGCACGAGCATGGCTACGCCGATTTTAGCGGGCGGTGTGGCACAAATCCGGGAATTTTTACAGGACGAAGGGGAAAAAAATCCGAGTGGTGCATTAGTAAAAGCCATGCTGTTGACGAGTGCAGACAACTTGGATGAAGACATGCGAGAGCAAGGCTTCGGCCGAGCCAATCTGGAGCAGGCGATTGAAACGAATTACAAGGACGAGAAGGACGGCATTCGCACCCGTGAAAAAGTTACATATAAGGTCAAGGTCTCGGATGATTCCAAGCCTTTGGCAATTACACTTGCGTGGACGGATTATCCTGCTGCCATTGTCGCAAAGCGTGCGCTCGTCAACGATTTGAATCTGAAGGTGACGACACCGAGTGGAGAAAAACTGAACGGCAACGACTTTTTTGAGGCCCCGTACAACGACGAAGTGGACAACCTCAACAACGTCGAGCAAGTATGGATTACCGAGCCGGAAGAGGGAACCTACACCGTGACGGTCGAAGGCTATAACATACCGAAAGGACCTCAGCCGTATGCGCTAGCAACAACGGGAAAATGGCAAAAGGCCGATGACGAGGAAGAGGAAAAGCCGCCAGTTGTAGACAAAGAACCTGCGCGAACAGGGAAACTGACGAAGAAGCAGAAAAGCATGGAGTATTTGATCCGTGTTAATGAGCCTGGTGATTTGGAATTATCCGTAGAGTGGGAAGAGGATGCAAATATTGATTTGTACGTGTATAACAGTCGTTCACAAGAGCTTGCTGCTGCAACAAGCACCGACAAACCAGAACAACTATCGGTGAATCTTGAAAAATCCGGTCTGTACAATATTCGAGTTGTGTTGACGGATGGAAAAGAAGCAAAGTATCGCCTATATATGAAAAAGCCAGGAAAATAAATAACAGACACAACCTTCGTCTTTTGATCGGATGAAAGGTTGTGTCTTTTTTTACTGATGTTGCTCTTCTTTCCTTAACCATTCCCGCGCTCGCAGAGCGATTTCCAGGCAAATCCTGTTTTGCGTTGCCATGTAATCCTCACCGAGAATTTCTTCGATTTTTTCCAAGCGATGATAGAGCGTTTGTCGATGAATGAACAGTTTTTCCGCAGCCTCCTGCTTGGACAGGTTGACATCTAAATAGACACGCAGCGTATGAACGAGCGAGGAGCCGTGTGCTTGGTCATGGGCTAACAGCGGGCCTAGGTAATCGCTTATGAAGGTTTTTAACACAGGCTCACTAGGTACGTGGAACAGGAGTCGGAACAATCCGAGATCAGCGAAAAACGGACTGGATGATTCCTGGCAAAAAGCCAGTGCCTGTTCCGCCTCTGCGAGGTGTCGTCCAGCGTCAGATAACCGTTTTCCGGTTCGACTGACCCCCATCCATATTTGTACATCCGTTCCTAGCATTTGCGTCATGATTCTTTTGACGTCGCGAAAGGCTTTTTCCAGGGTACGACGGGAATCTGCAAGCGGCTGCTGCTCGATTAGCAAAAAGTAAAAGCGATGGCCCATGCAACGTATGAAAGGACGAAAGCGATGACGAGCCAATAGGGAACGGAAGATAGCTGTCAGATCGTGCGGCGGAAGGGAGTCCTCGGCCAGGTTCTTCGGCTTCTCAAACGATAAAAGAATCATGTGATAGGCCGATGCTTTACCGCTGCCTGTGATACCGAGTAAGGAACGCATTTGTTCCTCAGGTATGGAGCGGTTGGCAATCAAATCATCAAACAGCCGGTTTTCGGTAGCAAGCGCCTGTTCCTCCACAAACATTTTCCTCATTAAAATTTGGGCCATCGCGCTGACTGTATTGTCTAAGGTCAGGAGCAAATACTCATCCGGACTGCGTTCATACAAAACAATGCCGACATAAGCGAGCACGTGACCCATTGCCATCACTGGTTGATAGGCAAGCTGCCTGGTCGCAGAGAGAGAAAGGAAGCGGACGCCAGCTTCACTACTATCCAGTTCGGAAAAATGAGACCGCATCAAATCGCTCATCTCCACTGCAACATCATGCGGTACCACCGGGGCAAATTGTGTGGAGCCATCTGGTGCGTAATAGAAGACCTGCGTCTGAACTGCCACCTGAAAATGCTGCAATAGCTTGGGTATGCCCGCAGCCTGCAGGCTGAGCTGTTGCAAACTGCGAGAGTATGCTTCGAGATTGCGAAGTGCTTGCATCTGCGCATGGATCAAATACTCGTGCAAATCTTGCGTGATGTCCACAAAGCGGACGGGCTGATGAAAGACGAGCAACGGAAGCTGGTGGTGGTTCGCCAACTCTAGCATATCTTCAGGGATGGAGGGAATGTAACGTCCCAGCTCGATGCACAGCCCGACTGCTTTTCGCCGAATGAGCTCTGTTAAATACGCAAGTCGCTTTTCCTTTTCTTCGCCAAATCCTAGCCCGGTAGATAGGATCAGCTCTCCGCCATTTAAAAACTGTCCCGTATCGGCAGTCTCCAGGACGTGAACCCAGCGAACAGGTCGGGACAGGCCGCGATGCCCCGCCACCACTTGAGCATGTTGAAACAATGGACGCTTGATGATTTCTGCAATGGTCAGGCGCAAATCGTTGCTCATCAGGATCACCTCTTCCATTTACACTCTGTATGATTAACCCTACGTAATGCGTTACGCTTTGTCTAGTGCTGACAGGCATTGTTTTTGGATAAAATGGAATTGTCAATGAATTGAACGTGAGGAGTTGAAGAGATGAAC
The DNA here is from genome assembly GCF_028369215.1 of Brevibacillus sp. AG. Classification (NCBI taxonomy): domain Bacteria; kingdom Bacillati; phylum Bacillota; class Bacilli; order Caryophanales; family Paenibacillaceae; genus Brevibacillus; species Brevibacillus sp. AG. The sequence continues at coordinate 85,298 of NZ_JAQMYO010000001.1, forward strand.
ACAGCTATCGTAGGAAATCCGTTGAAAAACTACATTGGGGGGCAGTGGATAGATTCACTGACGACACGCTTTGAGGATATACCCAATCCAGCAACAGGAGAATTGTTGTCACGCGTGCCACTATCGACGAGAGAAGACGTGGACAAGGCTGTTGCTGCTGCAAAGGAAGCGTTTGTGAGCTGGAGTGCTACGCCTGTCGTGGATCGTGCGCGCATTATGTTTCGTTTTCATAGTCTTCTCGTAAAACACGAGGATGAACTCGCCCGGATGATCACCATGGAGAACGGCAAAAATCTGCCTGAGGCACAGGCAGAGCTATTGCGTGGGCTGGAAATGGTAGAGTTCGCTTGTGGGATGCCGACACTGATGATGGGAGAAACATTGCCCAATATCGCAAACAGCATCGACAGTCAGGTGATTCGTTTTCCTTTGGGGGTAGTCGGCGGGATTACACCATTTAACTTCCCTGTGATGGTCCCGATGTGGATGTACCCGATTGCGATTACCGCAGGAAATACATTTGTCTTGAAGCCCTCAGAGCGTACGCCGCTGTCTTCGATTCGAATTGCTGAACTGCTAAAGGAAGCAGGGCTGCCAGACGGTGTATTCAATGTCGTAAACGGAGCGCATGATGTCGTCAATGGTTTGTTGGAGCATCCGGACGTAAAAGCGATCTCATTCGTCGGTTCGCAGCCGGTTGCGGAATACGTGTACAAGACAGCAGCGGTGAACGGGAAGCGTGTGCAAGCACTGGCTGGGGCGAAAAATCACCATTTGGTCATGCCTGACACGGATTTGAAGCGCGCGGCAAAAACAATTACGAGCTCAGCATTCGGCTGTGCAGGAGAGCGGTGTATGGCAGCCAGTGCTGTAGTAGCTGTTGAAGAGATTGCCGATGAGCTGATAACGCATCTGATCGAGGAAGCCAATGCTCTCGCAATGGGGAATGGTTTGGAGGTGGGCATCGATCTCGGGCCAGTCATCCGTGATTCGCACTTGTCCAAAGTACATGACTACATTGAAAAAGGTGTTGCGTCTGGCGCCGCGCTGGTACGGGATGGTCGCGAGGATGCGAAAAGGCTGCCAGATGGTTACTTCCTCGGGCCAACGATTTTTGACAAGGCAGATGCCGAGATGGTCATTGTCCGAGACGAGATTTTCGCGCCTGTCTTGAGTGTCATGCGTGTGAAAGACTTTGAAGAGGGCTTGGAGACGATTAGTCGATCGCGTTTTGGCAATGGGGCGACCATCTATACGAACAATGGAAAATGGGGAAGAGAATTCGTTCAGCAGGTGGAAGCGGGGATGGTCGGTGTCAATGTAGGAGTGCCTGCTCCGATGGGTTTCTTTGCTTTCTCAGGCTGGAAGCAGTCCTTTTACGGTGATTTACATGCAAATGGAAAGGATGGCGTCCTCTTTTTCACGAAGAAAAAAACGGTCACATCCAGATGGTTCGAAGATGGAGATACCAACATCGGCTCGCAAAAAGTTTTTGTAAAATAACCGCTTACGAAAAAATAAGGAGGATTGCGCGATGGAGCAAGGACAAGTGACGAAAGATTTTGATAAAGAGAGCTTGCTGAATGCCGACCGTTCGCATATGTGGCACCATATGTCCCCCTACAATCCCAATCCGATGATCGTAACGGAAGCGAGCGGGTCGTGGATCACGGATATCGATGGGAATCGGTACCTGGATGGAATGTCTGGCTTGTGGTGTGTCAACGTTGGCTATGGCCGACAGGAGCTCGCAGACGCCGCTTACGAGCAGTTGAAGCAATTGGCTTATTTTCCACTCACACAAAGCCACGTCCCTGCTATTCGTCTATCCGAGAAGATCAGCGAATGGCTTGGCGAGGAGTATCGCGTTTTCTTTTCCAATAGCGGCTCTGAAGCGAACGAGGTCGCATTCAAGATTGCCCGTCAATACCATCACCAGAACGGGGAGTCGGGTCGTTACAAATTCATTTCGCGACATCGGGCTTACCACGGAAATACGATGGGGGCTCTTGCTGCAACGGGTCAATCCATACGCAAGGAAAAATACGAGCCATTAGCACCAGGCTTCCTTCATGTACCGCCGCCTTACTGCTATCGCTGTCCGGCTGGAAAATCGTACGGCAAATGCAATCTGGAGTGCGCCGAATATTACGATCAAGTGATCAATTGGGAAGGCGAAAAGACAGTGGCAGCGGTCATCATGGAGCCGACCATTACCGGGGGAGGCGTCCTCGTTCCTTCGCCCGAATACATGCCAAAAGTGCGGGAAATCTGCGATAAGTACGGCGTGTTGATGATCGTAGACGAGGTCATCTGCGGATTTGGTCGCTCAGGTCAAAAGTTCGGCCACCAAAACTTCGGAGTCAAGCCTGACATCGTGACCATGGCCAAAGGTATTACGAGTGCCTACCTGCCACTTTCCGCAACGGCTGTGCGGGCAGAAATCGCAGACAAATTCAATGAGCAGGGGAATAATCTGCATTTCCGTCATGTCAATACGTTCGGCGGCAATCCGGCGGCATGCGCGCTTGCCCTGAAAAATCTCGAAATTTTAGAAGAGGAAAAACTGGTGGCGAGAGCGGAGGAGCTCGGTGCAGAATTGCGTGCCAAGCTGGCGTTTCTCGCAGATCATCCATACGTTGGAGACATTCGGAGCTTTGGCTTCCTGATGGGGATTGAGATGGTAGAGGATCGCAAAACGAAGGAACCCGCGGCGCCAGCGAAATTAACACAGGTGATTGCCGAGTGCAAGAAGCGTGGGCTAATCATCGGTCGCAATGGCGACACCATTCCGAGCTTCAATAATGTGCTGACACTCTCGCCCCCGTTTACCACGACGAGTGATGATATCGATTTTATTGCACAGGTTATGAAAGAAGCCTTTGATACATTGGAGTAGGAGTAGCTTGGACGAAAAGACGAAAGCAGCGGCAGACTAGGAGATGCGAAAAACCTAGGCTGCCGCTGTATTCATTCAACGATGAAGCTGGAAATGAAAAACAAGATGCTCCATAGCTATCAAGTAGCTGATTCCATCTCGGTCATAATCCTCCTGCATGTTCTTACGCAGTCTCCGATTTTTGATAGCGCTTTTGCAGCTTTGCTCGATGTGCTTCCAATATCTCTTCAAAAGGAACCTCGTATTGGTTTGCCAGCAAGATTAAATTCCCGAGTACATCGCCCAGCTCTTCCACCAGCTCCTGCCGAGCTTCCTCTGCGGGTTTTTCCCCTTCATCAGGACGATCTCGGCCAATTTCAATGGCGCGTACAGCTCTTGCCAACTCGCCAGCTTCTTCCATCAAAAATCCCACACGAATAAACGGACCATACCCAGTCCAACCACGTTCTTGATAAAAATCTCCGACCCATTTTTGAAACTCAGTTATATTCATATGTATCTGTCCCTTCCTGATTTTAGTATAATTATATTACACGCAAAGAAATTCTGGAAAAGCCATTCTACTTCAACAAGTTTTGGGAGGATGACATGAAACGTATTTGTGTTTATGCAGGTTCCAATCCGGGTGTAAATCCACTTTTTGAGCGGTACGCACAGGAGTTGGGAAAAGAACTGGTCGCTCGTGATCTTGAATTGGTCTATGGTGGTTCTAGCATGGGACTGATGGGACGCGTTGCAAATGCAGTTCTGGAAGGTGAAGGCAGGGCAATCGGCGTCATGCCTACCGGATTATTCCGTGGAGAAATCGTACATAAAGGGCTGACAGAATTGCATGAGGTCCTGACGATGCACGAGCGCAAAGCGAAAATGATCGATTTGTCTGATGGCTTCATTGCTTTGCCGGGCGGATTGGGTACCTTTGAAGAAATTTTTGAAGTGGTGAGCTGGGGTCAAATTGGCATTCACCAAAAACCAATCGGACTGTTGAACGTGGATGGCTACTATACGCCGTTGATGCAAATGGTGGAGCATGCGACTGAAGCCGGATTTATTCCCGCTATGCAGGGCGAATTGATCCTGTGCGAGAGTGATCCCGCTATTTTGCTAGATCGTATGCGAGATTACACACCGCCAGTGAAAGTAAACAAATGGTCGGAACTGGAAAAATAAGAACGAGTAAAAAATAACCCGAAGCCTCCAATTGTGGGAGGATTTCGGGTTATTCTAGTTATTGACAGGATGAATGTAGGAGTGTTAATGTAGTTGATTATATACCTAGTAAACACATAGGAATAATATTAATATGATTCGTCTTCATACGTCAGGAGGATTCTTCATGAACAGATCAGCGAAATGGCTACAACTCTCCACTTCAGCTGCTGTACTATCAGCGGCGCTCGTTTTTCCAACTGCAGTTGGTGCAACAACGAAAACAACGGTAGAAGCACACGTAGAGTGGAACAGCTTTTTGCAGCAGCAATACGGTGTGACTTTTGACAAGACGGTAACTCGCGAGCAATTTGAGAAAGCGTTGCTCAAGATTGTATCTACTACTACAAGTATATCGGAAAAAGACTTGTCAGCCAAAACTTTCTTGCCTGAATCCAAAGATGCCTCCAAGCTGGTTGTATGGGAAGCGGTAAGTGCTGCTGCAAAAGCTGCTGAGTTAAAAGAACTCGGGTATACATATAGCGAGGAAAAAGTAGCGGCTGCCTTGAAAAAAGCAGGGATTTCGTATAAAAAAGGCGGCACGCTTACCTTGCAGGCGGCACAAGAGCTGGCTGTAGCTATTGACACGGGGCTTGTGTCCGCCAATGCTTTGAAGTCAGCTTCTGTAGAAGGGGCAGTATCCGCAGAGCTTGCGAGTCAATTGCTAGCAAAAGTAGCAGAGTTCCATGGCTCTGCCAAAAACTATCTGGGCACAATCGCCGATGAAGAGATTTTTGGCAAGCTCGCACAGGCGTGGAACGAATCGCAAATCATTAAAGCCGGTGAATTGCAAGAGCTTGTAGACAAAGGCTTGAAGCAAAACCTGATTACTGGCTACAATCTGAAGGATGCCGCATTCAATCCTCACTTCGATCCACAGCGCACGATTACGTATGGACATAGTGATATCGCTCACGCTATTCAATTAATCGGCCTGTTAAAAAGTGAAGGCGTCAATGCCAAGGTTCAATTTGAGCCGAAAACATCTGCCTTCATTTACTTGAAGGAATGGGGAGAGCCCGTTCAAACAGCCGATTATCAAGTGGTTCAGATTGAAAACGGCAACTACATTGCGTACGCCAAGGAGTACGATCTCAGCCTGGAATTCGACAGTGTAAAAGAAAAAGAGAAGTTCCAGCCACTTGTCTTGAAATATGCCAAACGGGATCAAGAGGACATGAACGGATTGCTTAAGGCTTCTTGGTGGCAGCCGCTTTATCATTCCCGCACGGAGCTGGCAGATTATGCTGTCATTACGAACAACGTGTTAAAAGATGGTCGTTATGTCGTGCAGTCTTTCTCCCTGAATGAAGAATCACCAAAAGTCGTGGAAGGCTTCCAAAAGCTGAATGACAAAGTAAAGGTAGAGACATACAAATTTTGGGTAGATCAACCGTTCTTTCATTATCTCAACGGCGAATCGAAGTAAATATCGTGCATCGAAAAGCGTCCTTCCCTTCACAAAGTCGGGGAAAGGACGCTTTATTCTATTACATGGATAATGGATTGAAAAATCCATTTAGCGGATCTTGTCTATTTCTGGTATAATTTAGGGATAACCGTTGTTTTATGGCGATGGTTGTATAGTCATGCTGATAGTTTGGGAGGGAATGAAGTGAAAAAGAAAGCGATAATGCTACTGTTGTCCAGCTGTTTGTTTGCTTCGACAGCATTCGCAGCAAGCGCATCAACGACATTGCCAAGCACGCCGCAAAGCGGTACGGGAAAATCCGTGCAGGCACCAGCAGATTTGTCAAAAGGGCTGCTCGTGAATACCTTCACTTCCCATCAGTGGAAACAAGATTCGCTTACGAAGCTACTGGGGAAATCCGTGAAAGAATTTGATGATTATGTGTATTATTCACAAGGAATCAGCATGAAGTGGGACGAAAACAAGCAAGCGTTTGCCGTTCTCGTTGAACCTTCCTATAAAGGCGAAGTTGTAAAAGGTATTACGACCGCTACTAGAAAAGACGAGATCGTCCGAGTCTTGGGTAAGCCGCATTTTTCCGATGAAAAGCTTGAGTTGATTGGTTATGCGGAACAGGGCTATCACTTGTTTTTCACGTTTGCTCAGGATAAAGTAAAAGCCATTTCGATTTATCGTCGTGATCAAATCGCTGATACAAAAGTACTTGTTGATATGGCTAAAAATTTGCAAGACTATGGTGAAAAGTTAGGGGCACCCACTCAATATGCTGATTTTTCTATCTTTGGTGCATGGGGTAAGCCGGATTTTTCGTACCACCTCAGAGGAATCGGTACATACGCGTGGGAGTATCCATCCAGAGGGATTGCCTACGATGGCATGCCAGATGATGCAACGCTAACCATCTACAGTAATTTTCCGAGCAAAGACAAGCTCGCTGATTTGAAAAACGTAAAAAACATTGTCTTTTCCAAAGAAGATTCCCTGTTCTTGATCGAAAAACTGAGAATCGAAACGGAAAAAGAAAAAACCGAATTGGCGAAAAAAGCTGGAATCCCATCACCAGACAAGAAAAAAATCGCGGTGATTGATTCAGACAATTTGTACAATACCGCGAATATTCGCTTCTATCAGCCAGACTACACACCGCAAGCCCAACTATTTCCAGGTTATTTTATCGATGAAGTAACATGGCTGGACAACAACTGGATCTTGTATCAGACAATGATGGGTGTGGGAGTTTATCATGTTACTACCCATGAAAAGATAGAAATTGTAGGAATGGAGAAAAAGGCAAACGAGCCGTTTGATATGTTGGATGTCAATACAGTCAAGCCTGATCTGACAAAAAAAGCAATTGTGTTTGAAGTCAGCCTCAAAGAGAAGAATCAGACTTACACGGTTCGCTATCAAATCAAGGGCGACAAAATCACGTTTACCTGGTAGAGAGCAGGGACTATCGTTCTTTTTTAGCGATGATGGGCGTGCTGGCTGCTTCCTTTTCGGCCAGATACGACCGCATGCCTCGAACGAACAACTCACGAAGGACTTCCTGCTGCGTTTTGCTGCTGACGAGAGAGCGAATGAGCTCCAGCTCAGCGACCAATTCTGAATCAAGGTGAACGTTGACAGTCTTCCCTTTGGTTCGCGGGTGCAGCTCGTAGTACTCCGCTGATTTTTTTACGATTCCTTCGATGACAACAGCTTCGTTCAACCATTCCTGGTCGGGGAAATACAAGCATGGTGCTTCTAAAATAATATGGGTCAGTTCTTCGCTAAATCGTATGGCGAGGGTCTGGCCCTTTTTTTTATGCAAGTCGCGGATTTGTCGTGATCTCTCTTGATTGGCAACTGTATTTTCCAGCGTGATTACGGCCAGTTCCATAGTGCCTCCTTACGGGATGAGCAGTTCTTCTTCTGATACCGACAACAATACTTCTCCCGTTATTTCCAATTGGACTTGGTAGGTGAAGTGCTGATCGCTTCGCTCGACGGAGGTAATGATTCCCCAGCAGCATGTGCTATCTCTTGTGAGCTGGACACGATCCAAAACCTCGTAGCTCGGGCGAAGATACCCTTTTTTATATAGATAAGTGAGCACGGATTCTCGAGGAAAAAGATATCGTTTGTTTCCTTGTTTACTGACCAAAAGGGGGAAGGTCTCCCGTTCGTCTATCCAATCCCCTAAATAGCCTTGATCTGCCCAGCGTTTGACGGTAGCCATACTGCCAGCACGACCAGCTTTGGTCTCCAGGATGTCTAGTATTTCACGTGAAGAGAGAAACGCTTTGCGCCTTTCGAGTTGTGTCAGGTAGTTTTTGCGCTCGGTTTCCAATTGGTTGAGAAGCGCATGTGCATCCGCGATTTTTTGTTTCACTAGCCTGATCTCCAGGTCGTAATCCTTCATACGGGACGGCCCTTTCTTCCTTGTTTGTTTTTATCCTATTCGAACATGAAATCATTCATGTCAATCCAAGCAGATTGATTTCGTTTCCTTGCTAGGCAAATACGAAATGTAACAATCATAAAAAAACGATTTCGCACATTGATTAATAGCAAGCATGTTTAGATCTGGTGAGGAGGTTGTGGACAGATGAGCATTCCCAATGAGCTCGCGAAAAATTTCGCAGAAGTCGTGCCTGCCCTAAAACCGATGGAAGCCATCCATGAGGCAAATCGCTGCTTGTATTGCTACGACGCACCCTGTATTAAGGCTTGTCCCACGTCGATTAACATCCCTTCCTTCATCAAAAAAATTGCGACCGGGAATTTGTTCGGATCAGCCCGGACTATCATGGAATCGAATCCTGTCGGGGCGAGCTGTGCGCGCGTATGTCCAACCGAGGAGCTGTGTGAAGGTGCCTGTGTACTAAATTCAGCTTCCAAGCCCATCATGATCGGTCTTCTCCAGCGTCACGCGACAGACTGGGCAATCCAAAATCAAGCAACGCTTTTTTCAAAAGGCGAAGCAAATGGAAAACGGGTAGCCATCGTCGGAGCGGGCCCAGCCGGATTATCAGCAGCACGTGAGCTTGCGCGTCTTGGCTACGCGGTTACGGTATTTGAGGCAAAGGAAAAGGCGGGAGGATTGAACACGTACGGCATCGTTTCTTTCCGTCTGCCGCAGGAAATATCGCTATGGGAAGTAGAGCAAGTAGAGACATTGGGGGTAGAGATACGTACCAATACGCGAATCGGTGTGGATGTAGCGCCAGAAGAGTTATTGGACCAGTATGATTCCGTCCTTTTGGCAACTGGTATGGGCAATGTCCCTCAGTTGCATATCCCGGGAGAAGAACTGAAAGGTGTCCTCGATGCGATCGCACTCGTGGAGGACACCAAGACCAAGGCACTATCAGACGAAATGCTTGGTAAAAAAGTCGTCATCATCGGTGCGGGGAATACGGCGATTGACGCTGCCACCTGTTCGAAACGGCTGGGTGCAGACAATGTTCAGATTTTGTACCGACGGACAGTTCAGGAGATGTCCTGTTATCAGTTTGAGTACGAATTCGCCAAGCAGGATGGCGTAGAATTCCGCTGGCTCGTTGTCCCAACGCGTGTATTGGAGGAAAACGGCCGAGTGAAGGGATTGGAACTAGTGCGAATGGAGCTAGGTGAGCCGGACGAGAAAGGAAGAAAGCGTCCAGTAGAAATTCCAGGCAGTCATTTTGTCATTGAAGTCGATTATGTCGTCAAAGCGATCGGACAAAACAGATATCTGTCATTGATTGAATCATTTGGGCTCCAACACCGAAATGGGATTGTCGAGGTCGAGGAAGGCACCTATCGAACCTCCCATGTCAAAGTTTATGCGGCGGGCGATGTCATTTTTGGTGGAGGCAAGACAGATGCGATGGTAGTCGACGCAGCCAATCATGGGAAACGAGCGGCTCATGCTATCCATCAATCGCTCAGTGATCAAAAACAGCCAGTATAAAGGAGGAGACCTATCATGGCAGATCTCAGCATTAATCTGGCGGGAATCCAATCCCCGAATCCATTCTGGTTGGCCTCTGCGCCGCCGACCAATTCAGGCTACCAAGTACAGCGTGCCTTTGAAGCGGGCTGGGGTGGCGCGGTCTGGAAGACACTCGGAGAGCCGATCATCAACGTCACCTCCCGCTTTGCAGGACTGAACTTCGGGGGACAGCGCGTCTTTGGTTTCAACAACATTGAATTGATTACGGACAAACCGCTTGAGGTCAATTTGAAGGAAATGGATGAAACGAAGCGCCGTTTTCCGAAGCACACGTTGATTGCGTCGCTCATGGTTGAACATAAACAGGAAGCATGGCACGAGATTGTCAAAAAGGTGGAAGCAATAGGCGTAGACGGTCTGGAACTAAATTTTGGCTGTCCGCACGGAATGGCAGAACGCGGGATGGGCTCTGCGGTCGGTCAGCATCCAGATTTAATCCGGCAACAGGTCGAATGGGTAAAAGAAGTCGCCCAAACCCCTGTCATCGTCAAGCTTACCCCAAACATTACGGACATTCGCTTTACAGCGCGGGCCGCCAGCCAGGGGGGGGCCGATGCCATTAGTATGATCAACACCATAAACAGCTTGATGGGGGTTGATCTCGACAAATGGCTGCCGATCCCACATGTAGATGGAAAAGGGGCGCACGGCGGTTATTGTGGACCAGCAGTCAAACCAATCGCCCTGAACATGGTCGCAGAATGTGCACGCGATCCCAAGGTTGGTATCCCGATCTCAGGTATTGGCGGAATCTCTGATTGGCGGGATACCGCTGAATTTTTGCTGATGGGAGCAACGGGTGTTCAAGTATGTACGGCTGCCATGCATCATGGATTCCGGATCGTCGAAGATATGATTGATGGGCTTAACAATTACCTGGATCAGCGTGGAATTGCGTCCGTGATGGATATTGTCGGCAAAGCGGTACAGACGTACTCGGATTGGGGCCATCTGAATCTGAATTACAAGGTCGTGGCGCGCATCCATGAAGAGACTTGTATCAATTGCAATAAGTGTCATATCGCTTGTGAGGACACTTCCCATCAATGCATTGACATTGTTGCTGATGCAGCGACGGGCAAAGAGCGCTTAGTCGTACGAGAAGAAGATTGTGTAGGCTGTAATTTGTGCTCCATCGTTTGTCCAGTGGAAGGAACGATCGAGATGGTCGAGATTCCGAGCGACAAAGCCCCTCTCAGCTGGAATCAGCGGCAGGCTGCTTTGGCTGCGGGTGGCAGCTGCGAGCTGTAAAGCAAGTCATGTTTTCGGCGTGGGGGGCATAGCGTGTACAAGGAAAGGCATGTCTACTCGGTGACGGGTTGAAGGGGAGATGATCAGCGGATGAAAAAATGGATTCGAAATGGCACAGTCGTGACAGCGTCAGACACGTATCAGGCGGACATTTTGATCGAAGGGGAAAAGGTAGTCGCAATCGGCTCCAATCTGGATGGGAAAGATGCCGAAGTCATCGATGCTACCGGATACTATGTTTTCCCAGGTGGGATTGACCCACATACCCATCTCGATATGCCTTTTGGCGGAACGGTTACTTCCGATAACTTTTATACAGGCACGAAGGCAGCAGCATTTGGCGGGACGACGAGCATCATCGATTTTTGCCTGACGAATAAAGGGGAACCATTGCATTCATCCATTTCGACCTGGCACGAAAAAGCAAGGGGCAAAGCGGTCATTGACTACGGATTTCACCTGATGGTTTCCGATGCGAACGATCAAGTGCTCGAGGAATTAGGAGCAGTCGTACGAAATGAAGGGATTACTTCGCTCAAAGTATTCATGGCCTACAAAAATGTGCTGATGGCCGATGATGAGACGCTATTTAAAACGTTGGTTCGGGCGAAGGAACTAGGTGCCCTTGTACAGGTCCATGCGGAGAATGGAGACGTTCTGGATTATATGATCAAGCAGGCGCTTGCAAAAGGGCAGACTGACCCCGTGTACCACGCTTACACCCGCCCACCTGAAGCAGAAGGAGAAGCGACGGGACGTGCGATTGCACTGACTGCACTGGCAGATGCCCAGCTGTATGTCGTGCATGTATCGTGTGCTGAAGCTGTGCGCCGAATCGCAGAGGCTCGCGAAAAAGGATGGAATGTGTACGGGGAGACGTGCCCGCAATATTTGGTACTCGATATTACGGATCTACAGAAGCCGGGCTTTGAAGGAGCGAAGTACGTCTGGTCCCCTCCGCTTCGGGAAAAGTGGAATCAGGACGTCCTGTGGAGCGCGTTGAAAAATGGCATTTTGCAAACGATTGGCTCCGATCATTGTTCCTTTAATTTCTCTGGCCAAAAAGAGCTGGGGCTAGAGGATTTCACGAAAATCCCGAATGGTGGACCAATCATTGAGGACCGGATGCGTCTCCTCTTCTCGGAAGGGGTAGCAAAGGACAAGATCAGCCTTAATCAGTTCGTCGATATGACCTCTACAAAAGTAGCCAAACTGTTCGGGATGTTCCCGCAAAAAGGAACGATCGCAGTAGGCTCGGACGCGGATATCGTATTGTTTGATCCAATGGTGAAGCGCACGATCTCCGTTGAAACTCACCATATGAATGTCGACTACAATCCATTTGAAGGAATGGTGGTGAATGGCGATATCATCTCGGTGCTTTCGCGCGGGTCATTTGTCATTCGCGATCAGCAATTCGTCGGTCAAGCCGGGGCTGGACGCTTTGTAAAAAGATCGACCTTTGCAAAACCGTAATCAATGAGAGCGTAAAAAGGCGAGGAGGGCAACTATGGCAGATATCATTCGCATCGGCTTGATTCAGGCGAAAAACGATATCCATGGAGACGAACCGGTTCATTTGCACAAAGAAAAAGCCATTGAGAAGCATGAGAGGATGGTGCGGGAGGCGGCAGCCAAGGGGGCACAAATCATCTGTCTGCAAGAGATCTTTTATGGCCCGTATTTTTGTGCCGAACAGCAACCGAAATGGTATGAATCAGCGGAACAAGTCCCAAATGGACCAACCGTGCAACTTTTCTCTTCCCTTGCCCACGAGTTAGGAACCGTACTCATTTTACCTGTGTACGAGAGCGTGGGGATCGGTACGTATTACAACACTGCCGCTGTGATTGACGCGGATGGCACGTATTTGGGCAAATATCGCAAGCAGCATATTCCGCATGTCGGAGTGGGCAGTAGCGGGTGCGGATTCTGGGAGAAATATTACTTTAAGCCCGGCAATCTTGGGTATCCCGTTTTTGAAACCGCTTTTGCCAAGGTCGGGGTGTATATATGCTATGACCGCCATTTTCCGGAAGGCGCACGACTGCTGGGCTTGAATGGGGCGGAAATTGTATTCAATCCGTCTGCGACTGTCGCCGGCTTATCTGAATACTTGTGGAAGCTCGAGCAGCCTGCTCATGCCGTTGCCAACGGTTATTATGTGGCAGCGATCAATCGGGTAGGGACAGAAGCACCTTGGAACATGGGAGAGTTTTACGGACAATCGTACTTGGTCGATCCGCGAGGGCAATTTGTTGCCTTGGGGAGTCGGGATCAGGATGAGGTCATTCTCGCTGAAATGGACCGTAACAAAATTTATGAGGTGCGGGATACGTGGCAATTTTACCGGGATCGCAGACCGGAGACTTACGAAGATATGGTAAAGCTATTACCTTAATACAAGAGTGAGGGAGGTGCCGGATACGCGCCTTCCTCCTTTTCACATCATTGGAAGGATTCCATCAGAGTCAAAAGGAGCGTTCAGGGATGAGGCAGATTGTATATCGAGGGGTCGAATACGGTGAGGGACTACGCGTCGTCAAAGCGCAAAAGTATGAGAGGGCAGAACGTCGCCATTTTACAAACGGTGCGAGTGCAAAGGCAGTGTTTGGCGCTGGTGTTTACTTGGTGAGCAATCCGGAAATCGCCGCACAGTATGCGATTTGTCATGCAGAGACCAATGGGGAGAAGGCAGTTGTGTTGAGCCAGCAGCTACATTTGCAGGGTCTCGTTTGTTTGGACGAGCGCTATGGGGAAAATGAACTACGCATTGATGCATTGCGCGCTGCTTATTCAGAAGAGGAACTCGAACAGAGACAGAACGATATGGGCTATGAAGAGTGGCTGGAATGGACAGGCGATAAGGTGCGTGCATATTTGATTGACTGTGGATACCGGGGGATTCGGTATCGGATCAGCCCGGAGCTAACGTATTATATTTGCTATGAGCCTGACGTTCAAATTGAAGAGATTGTGATTCTATCTGTGCTCGATGTGTGAGTAAGCGACTACGACTATCGACTTATTCGACAAACTTTGGTAAGATTAGACAATATTCGCGCTTTTTCTAGCTTACCTATTTGACAGAGGAAGGATTGCCGCAACGATGAGTCTATTACGTAACCTCAGCACCCGAGCCAAACTATTTAGCTTGATTGTGATGATGGCCGTCTTTTTGTGTGCTGTCGGATTCACCGGATTTTTTCATGTGCAAGTCTCAGGTGAACGCATGCAGGCCATGTATGAAGAGCAGCTTCTTCCCGTTAAGTGGATTAACGATTGGAGACAAGAAATCCGCGCGATTGACGGATTGGTCTATAAAATGATTCTCGATCCATCTCCTGCGGTCTTTGCTGAATACAAAACGGAACTGGACTTACGGATGGAAACAGCAGACAAATCGTTCCAATATCTCCAAAACGCGAAGCTGGATGCCCAAGAACAAGAAAGAGTGACGATGCTAAAGGAGCTTATCGAGCAATATCGCAAAGACCAGGGCGAGGTCTTGAAAATGATCCAGGAGGGGAAAGCGGATCAAGCCTATTCGTTTTATCGTGCAACGGATAAGACGCTGAATTGGATTAATCAGGAACAGCTCGAATGGGCGAATTACAAATCTGAGCAGGCAGTCGCCATGCAAAAGGAAAACCAAGATGAGACTCAAGAAGCGATTACATTCCTGATCGTCGTAGGCGTACTGTCGATCTTGATCGGTAGTGTACTGGGGTGGATCATCTCCCGCATGATCGCTGATCCCCTTCGAGTTGTTTCAAGCCGCATGCAGCAATTGGCAAGCGGGAATATGGCGGTTGCTCCCGTCACCTACGTGACTCGTGACGAGGTAGGTACACTTGGTACTGCGTTCAATGAATTGGTAACGAATTTCCGTTCATTGATTGAACAAGTAAAAGTGGCGGGTGAGCAAGTGGCTGCTTCCTCTGAGGAATTGTCTGCGAGTGCGGAGCAGTCCGCTTATGCAACAGAACAATCGATCAGCAGTGTGCAGCAAATTGCCTCTGCCTCCGAAGTACAGACGCAACGTACGCAAGAAAGTGTTCGTGTCATGGAAGAAATGTCGATTGCCATCCAGCGGATTGCCGATACGTCCGGAGCCGTTTCTGAATCATCGGCGCAGGCAGCAGAGGATGCGGAGCAAGGAAGCATTCATATTCAGCAAGCCGTTGATCAGATGAATACGATCTCCGACTCGGTGAATCACGCAGCGGATCTCGTGCAACTGCTCGGCGTACGGTCAGAAGCCATCGGCCAAATTGTTGATGTGATTACTGGAATTGCTTCCCAAACGAATCTGCTGGCGCTCAACGCAGCGATTGAGGCGGCGCGTGCAGGAGAACACGGCAGGGGATTTGCTGTCGTAGCGGATGAGGTTCGTAAACTCGCAGAACAGTCAGAGGAATCTGCGCGCGAGATTGCGAGACTGATTGGGGAAATTCAGCAAGAAACCACGCAAGTCGTGCATGTCATGATGGATGGAACCCAAGAGGCGAAAAAAGGTGCAGAAGTTGTTCAAGAAGCGGGTGTCACCTTCCAACGTATCGTAGCGTCTTCTCAGGAGGTTGCGGGTCAAATTCAGGACGTGTCCGCTGCTACCGAGCAAATGTCGGCAAGCATACAGCAAGTCGCATCTGCTATGGATGAAATGAATCGCCTCGCACAGGAAGCAGCCGTACATACCCAAGGAGTATCGGCAGGGGCAGGTGAACAGCTTGCCAGCATGCAAGAAATCGCCCGTTCCAGCGCGAACCTGAATGAGCTTTCTCAAGAGCTGCAAGAGTCCATCAGTCAATTCAAATGGTAGAGTAAGTAATGAAACGAAAGACTGGCAAACCCAATGGGGCAGCCAGTCTTTTTTTGTAGCTTGCTATTAGGAAGCAATCGTTTGTTTATTGTTTGCTGTAATTTTTTCATAATCCTTGGCACTCAAAATCGAAGCGTCGTTTTTCATCATCCACGTGTAAAGTACGAGTGAAATCAGTAGCCCGATAGTCCAAGCGTTGTCCCAAATAATGGATAATCCCGGAATGTATTTACTTATAAAAGGAATCGCAATCCCGATTAGCATCGCCCAGATGGCTCTGCCATTAAAGCCCGTTTTGTAGGCGTAGATTCCGTTTGTTTTATACAATTCTGTTAAATGAATGCGCCGCTTGCGCACGAGCCAATAGTCGGCAATGGCTATTCCGTCGATCGGGCCTAACAAGGCACCGTACGTTCCGAGCCATAAAAAGATGTAGTTGCCGAAGTTCTCTAGAATGTACCAAGGCTGCATCAAGAGAGACACGACCCCGGCGATGATAGCGCCGGTTTCATACGAGAAACGGCGAGGGGCCAGATTTTCCACTGCTCGGGCGGGAGCAACGATATTGGCCGCTACGTTGGTCGTCAATGTGGCAAGAATAATTCCAATCGTTCCAAGGAAAATGGCGAAAGGCGAGAATTTAGCCAACACGGCAGCAGGGTCCCACAACGCTTCTCCGTAAATCACGACGGTAGCAGAAGCGACAGCAACTCCGATGAACGAGAAGAAACCCATCGTGGTTGGTAACGAAGAGGATTGTCCGATGATTTGTGCTTTTTGACTTTTGGCATACCGACAGAAATCCGGTATGTTGAGGGCCATTGTTGCCCAAAAAGCAATGGCTCCCGTCAATGCTGGGAAGAAGACCTTCAAGAATTCTGCGTTGGTAGTGAATTTCGAAGGTGCTGAGAGCATCGGTCCCCATCCGCCGGCTTTCGTAAGCGCCCAGACGAGGAGAGCCAAACTCATGATGATCAGGATGGGAGCAGCCCAAGCCTCCATTTTTTTGATGGCTTCGGGACCGCGATAAGCGACCCATACGTTTAACAGCCAAAAGCCAAAGAAGGATATCCAGAGATGTCCGGGAACATTCGCCCAGCCTGTCATCGACATTAAGAGTGTATCGATGGCAGCACCTCCGAACCAACAGTTGATGCCAAACCAGCCAGCACCAATCAAACCGCGTGCGACAGCAGGGATGTGCGCTCCTTTGGAGCCGAACCATAGGCGCGCAAAAACTGGATACGGAATGCCAAATTTCGTCCCGGCATGAGAGTTGAGAAGAATGGGAATAAGGACAATACAGTTACCGAGAATGATCGTCAAAATGGCCTGCCACCAGTTCATACCCAAGGAAATTAACCCTGCCGCCATAGCATACGTCGGCAAACAGATCGACATTCCGATCCACAAGCTGGCGAAGTTGTAAGATGTCCAGTTGTGCTCTGCCGTCCTCGTTGGCCGAAGACCTTCATTATAAAGCGGACTGTTCTTGATTGCCTCTTCGCCTTCTTTCGTCAGGGTAACAATTCCATTTGATACCGTCTGCGTCTTCATTTCTTTCCCTCCTTTGCTTTTCAAGATGTCTCGTATTCGGACAAACGCCCTAGTTTGTCTTGAATACAAGTTGTAACATTATATTGGGGGAAAGAAGGCCTAATACCTGATTTTTCGTCGTAAAAAGACAACCTGCAACGACAAGCTTCGCCATTGACAATGGGAATGATTCTACCTTTTTTCCTAATTGGGATGGTAAGATGAAACAAGGGGTGAGCGAGCTGTGACGACAAGCAAAATCCAAATGTCTTTGCAAACGAGAATGATCTTATTGATTACTATTGTAATTATTCTGATTGTTTCGTCAGTTAGCGCGGTATTTTCTTCCATTGTTGCGTCTTCGATCGAAGAGCAGGTGGGCAAAAAAGCATTGAGTGTGGCGAAAATTGTTGCCAGCGATCCTGAACTGCGTAGTGCTTTTTCAAGCGATTACCCTCCTGCGCTCATTCAACCCATTGCTGAAAACGTCCGGATGCAAACCGGAGCAGAGTTTGTGGTCGTGGGGAATCATGAGGGAATTCGGTATGCGCATCCGATTCTGGAGCGGATTGGAAAGGAAATGGTGGGAGGAGATAACGAGCCAGGACTCTCGCATGGTCAATCTTACATATCGAAGGCGGTCGGCAGCATGGGACCATCATTGAGAGGGAAGGTGCCGATCAAAAATGAAAAAGGGGACATCATCGGAATCGTATCCGTTGGGTTCCTGCTGGAAGATATCGAGGAGGCCATTGACCTCTACCAAGACCGCATCCTGATCCTGACTCTTCTCGCCTTGTTGTGTGGTGTGGCTGGTGCGATTGCACTCAGTCGCTATTTAAAGCGCTTAATTTTGGGATTGGAGCCAGAGGAAATCGCATCCTTGTACGTAGAGAGAAATGCTGTACTGGAGTCAGTCCGCGAAGGCATCGTGGCGATTGACCGCAATAAGCGCGTCACGATGATGAACAAGGCTGCCATTCGTATTCTGAACCTACCGGAAGAAGAGTTTCATCGCAAAGATATCGTGGAAGTGCTACCAGACAGTCGTATGCCAGAAGTTCTGGAATCAGGTGAGCATCAATTAGATCGCGAGTCCATTATGAGCGGAAAAGAAATCATTGTGAATCGACTTCCGATCAAGTTCGGAGGGAAGGTCGTAGGAGTAGTCAGCAGTTTTCGTCCCAAATCGGAAATTGACCAGCTAGCTTCTGAGTTGTCCCAAGCGAGGCGTTATGCGGATGTTCTTCGCGCCCAAACACATGAATTTCACAATTTGTTGTATACCATTTCTGGTTTATTACAGCTTGGCTCGATTCAAGAAGCGGTCGAGCTGATTACGAGTGAAACGTCCGCACAGCAAGAGATGATTTTGTTTTTGGCGAAGCAAATTCCAGATCCGTTAATAGGGGCATTGCTGTTAGGCATGCACAACCGGGCCAAGGAGTTGAAAATTCAATTCGTCATCCATCACGACAGTCACTTGAAGGAGCTCCCACCGACGATCAACCGACAGCAGATCGTGGTTTTATTGGGGACACTGATCCAAAATGCGTTGGAAGCGGTCAATGAGCCAAGCGTCGAGTACAAACGAGTGGAGTGTTACTTATCTGACACGGGCGATGAGATCATGTTCGAAATCGAGGACTCGGGACCGGGAGTTGTGGAAGAATTGCGAGAAAAAATATTCGAGCACGGTTTCTCAACGAAAAAAGGCGAAGATCGCGGAATTGGTCTGGCCAAGGCGCATGGAATTATTAACGAATTGGACGGCTATATTCTCATTGGCAAAAGCGAGCTAGGAGGTGCACTTTTCACAGTATCCCTACGCAAAAGAATGGAGGTGGCGTCTTGAGAAAGCTGGAGGTTCTCATCGTAGAAGACGATATGCGGATTATCGATATCAACAAACGATTTGTCAGCAAGATTGAAGGTTTTGAAGTTATTGCTACAGCAACGAATGGGACGGATGCTAAAGAATTGCTTTCTTATACCCGCCCTCAACTCGTTTTGTTGGATGTGTACTTGCCTGACATGCTGGGAACAGAGCTGGTCTGGTTTATTCGGCAACATTACCGCGAAGTAGACGTGATCATGATCACCGCAGCCAAGGAAATGGAAATGGTACAGGAAGCGCTACGTGGCGGAGTATTCGATTACATCGTCAAGCCGCTGGTTTTCGAGCGTTTTCGTGAACGGTTAGAAAGCTATCGGGAGCACGTCATTCGGACGAGAGAAGCTGTCGAGGTGGACCAGGAAGTTATTGACCAAATGCTGACCAGAAGGCTGGTCGCCCCGAAAAATCGAGATGCGTTTGCACCAAAAGGAATTGACCTTTTAACTTTGGAAAAAGTGATCGAGGCGATCAGACAGACGGGAGACAAGGGGGTCTCGGCGGAGGAAATTGGCCGCGAGATTGGAACCAGCCGAACAACGGCACGACGGTATTTAGAATACTTGGTCCTTGAAAAAAAGGCGTGTGCTGAATTGATTTATGGCACAGTTGGCAGACCGGAAAGAAAATATCGCTATCTTCCATAATGTTCCATGAACAATATGAACAAAAAGTGATTAATTTTCAAAATAGACCTTATGCACGAAAACTATTCCCCTAGAGACCGCGGTGGTACATTATGTTCAAGCGTGATAGCGCTTACAAATAAGCGGGTTGAGGGGGATATTTGTTTGATGAAAAGAAAAAAAGTGCTAATCACAGTGTCCACTTTTCTTACACTAGCATTGGCTGCTTGTGGTGGAGGTACTGGAAATACGGGAACAGCAAGTCCAGGAGCACAACCAGCGCAAGCGCCGCAGCCTACCGCAGAGGCATCCAAATACCCAGAAAAGCCGATCGTGTATGTAGCTCCATCCGGTGCAGGTGGGGGCTGGGATAAGACAGCTCGCTCGGTCGCAAAGGTGTTGGCGGAAAGCAAGCTGGTTACGGAAACCATCACGGTAGAAAACAAGCCGGGTGGTGGGGGAACCGTGTTCTTGGCTGAGTATGTAAGCAAAGACAAAGGCAATCCTTATAAATTATTCGTTAGCTCTCCTCCTATCTTGATTAACAATAACAAAAAAGAGGGGAACAGCCCATTTGGCTACAAAAATGTCACACCATTGGCGCAAATGACGAAAGATTTCGGCACCCTCGTTGTGAAAGCGGATTCACCTCACAAGGACATCAAGAGCATGTTGGACGCGATCAAGGCTGACCCCAGCAAAATTACACTGGCAGGGGGCTCTGCTCCAGGATCGATGGATCATCTGATCGGGGTATTGCCAGCAGCCAAATATGGAATTGATCCGAAAAGCGTCAAATACGTATCGTATGATGGCGGCGGAGAAGCAATGGCAGCCTTGTTAGGAGGTAATGCAGATATCATTGCAACAGATGCTTCCAGCGTGGGTGAATATCTGAAAGCAGGTAAAATCCGCGTACTGGGCGTTACTTCTGATGAACGTCTCGGCGGCCAATTGAAAGATATCCCGACGTTAAAAGAGCAAGGCATTGATGCGACGTTCACGATTTGGCGCGGTGTCTTCGGTCCGGCTGATATGCCAGTAGACGCAAAAGCTTACTGGGATGCAAAGCTGAAAGAACTTTCCACGCATGAGACATGGACAAAAGAATTGGCTGCAAACGGTTGGGAAAGTGAGTACAAGGACGCTGCTGCTTTCTCAGCATTCCTGGACGAACAAGATAAGCAGGTCAAAGAACTGTTGACATCACTTGGTATGTCGAAGTAGGGAGAGGAGGGGTATCCCCTCCTTTTTCCACACCGTAGGAGGTATACATGAACCTGATGTTTGATCGTATCGGCAGCTTGTTTTTTGCGCTAGTAGGTGCACTCTTTATTGCTGAAAGTCGCAATATTTCGTCTAGTGCTTACGGAAGTCAGGTCGGACCGAATATGTTTCCATTTGGGCTTGGCGTCATCTTGATCTTGTTGAGCTTGCGACTGTTGTGGGAGACCTACAAGAAGGGCGTGGCAGCTTCCTCATCCGAGTCACAGAGTCCACTGCGATACAAGCGGTTCTTATTCATTTTGGCAGCGACAGTCTTGTATGTATTGGTGTTGGAGCAACTCGGTTATGTCATCTCAAGCTTCGCTTTCCTTCTGTACGCCTTCACTATGATGGGAAGTAAAAACATTCTTAAATCAGGAATCGTTTCCTTACTGTTTTCAGTAGGCGTTTATGTCATCTATGTGCATTTGCTAAAAGGTACGCTTCCAGGACTACCTGCCTGGCTAGGCGTCTAGGGAGGGGATAGATTAGCATGAGTGCATTGCAATTTTTGGCGGATGGTTTTCTCGTTGCCTTACAGTGGCATAATCTTGTCTTTGCCTTTATTGGCGTCCTTATCGGAACTGCGGTAGGGGTCCTTCCTGGCATCGGTCCAATGAGCGGAGTGGCGTTATTGATGCCCGTTACGGCTTCTTTGACTTCTGGCTTACCTCCTGAAAGTGCGGCGGCTAGCGCACTGATTTTGTTGGCAGGCGTTTACTATGGCGCGATGTACGGTGGTTCCACAACATCCATTTTGTTAAATACGCCGGGTGAATCCTCTTCAGTCGTTACGACATTGGACGGCTATCAGATGGCCAAACAGGGACGTGCTGGCGCAGCGTTGTCGATTGCAGCGATTGGTTCTTTTGTCGCAGGGCTCGTGGCGTTGATTGCTCTTGTGTTTTTGGCTGATCCATTATCCGATCTTGCTTTGAAATTCGGCCCTGCTGAATATTTCTCCCTCATGCTTCTCGGCTTGTGTGCGGTCAGCGGACTGGGGGGGAAATCGATGACCAAAGCCCTTATTATGACAGTCACGGGACTCTTGCTTGCGACAATTGGGATGGATACCGTTTCGGGTGTGGCGCGGTTTACCTACGATATTCCCGATTTGTACCAAGGCTTGGAGTTCCTCACGATAGCAGTTGGGTTGTTTGCCCTTGGAGAAGTGTTCAAGACGATTATCGAAGACGATCAATCCACAAAGGAAATTATTAAAGTGGGGCGGGTACTGCCTTCCAAACAAGACCTAAAAGAAAGTGCCGGACCGATTACACGCGGCTCATTGCTTGGGTTTTTCATTGGTGTTTTGCCTGGTGCTGGTGCTACCCTCGCATCCTTCTTCTCGTATATTTTTGAGAAAAAGCTGAGCAAAGATCCTAGCCGCTTTGGAAAAGGAGCGATTGCAGGTGTAGCAGCACCGGAGTCTGCAAACAATGCTGCTTCTGGCGGTGCGATGATTCCACTATTGACGTTGGGTATTCCAGGGTCCGGTACCACTGCTATTTTAATGGGTGCATTATTGATGTATAACGTACAACCGGGTCCGCTATTATTCAGTGATCATCCGCAGATTGCCTGGGGCTTGATTGCCAGTATGTTTATCGGAAATGTCATGCTGTTGATTTTGAACATGCCATTAGTGAAAGTGTTTGCCAAAATCATTGAAACACCGTCCCATTTCCTGATTCCGCTCATTATCGCGATTTCCGTTTTCGGTGTGTACGCTGTGCAAATCAGTACGTTTGATTTGATTTTGCTCGTGATTTGTGGGGTAGCTGGCTATTTCCTGACGAAAAACGATTTTCCACTGGCGCCGCTCGTCCTCGGCCTTGTGTTGGGACCGATGATTGAAAATAACATGAGAAGAGCGTTGACCACCTCGAATGGCGACTTCTCGATCTTCTTCACGAAGCCGCTTTCCGCTGCTTTTCTGGTTTGTGCGCTTCTGTGGTTGCTGATCCCTCTCTTCTTAAAGCGCAGAGGGAAGCAAGTCATTATCAGTGAAGAAGCGTAACACCCTACTATTTGTCTTGACAGTGTCCTCGCGAGCCCGTATCATTGGAAAAATTTCGGGAAACTGTTCTGCTTGATGGATGAAGCAGAACAGTAGAGGAGAGACAGACATGTTAAACATTGAACCTGTTATCTTAGAAGGCAAGCTGGTCCGATTGGAGCCGCTCAGAATGACACATGTGGATGGAATCTGGGAAGCAGGCGCATACAAAGAGATTTGGCCGCATATGTCCGTTACCATTCGAACGAGAGAAGATGCTCAGGCTTTTATTCTGCAAGCTTTAGAAAATGAACATGCCCAAACAGAATTACCATTCGTCATCATTCGCCAAGCAGATGAGCAGATCATCGGGAGCACGAGATTTTTAGGGATAGCGAAAAAGGATCGCGGATTGGAAATCGGGTTTACATGGCTGACCCCATCCGTCTGGAAAACGGGCGTCAATACAGAATGTAAATGGCTTCTCCTGCGCCACTGCTTCGAACAACTGGGGTGTATACGCGTACAGCTCAAAACAGATTCGCGCAATTTGAATTCGCAACGTGCCATTGCCCGAATCGGTGGCATTCGAGAAGGAGTCCTGCGCAATCATATGGTGTTGCCAGATGGATACATTCGCGACTCGGTATACTTCAGCATACTTGACTGTGAATGGCCAGAAGCCAAGCAAAAGCTGCAATTGTTGCTGTTTGGTGAATAAAGGCTTGGATTGATTGAAGGGCGTTCAGCGCATGTGTACAATAGGGGTGAACCAAGAGGGTTTACTCTGACAAGACCCGGAAAAGAGGGTATACATGAGACTGCGTTTGTCGCCACCGGGCTATTTATTGTTGCTCGGGGATCTGATCGCCTTTGTGCTGTTTGTTTATTACGGAAAAATCATTCATAACTACCCTGTTACGGTCATGGGGATTATCGAAACATTAGCCCCTTTCCTGGTGGGATGGATCATCGCGATTCTGCTTTTCAAGAGCTACGGACAGCGAACGTATGAATCTGCGGTTCGACAATTGTTATCTACACTGATTACGTGGACAGTAGCTGCACCAATTGGCTTACTGATCCGTTCCTGGTGGACAGGTGTACCGACTACGCTTATTTTTGCAGGTGTGACTTATTTCATTACGTTGGCCTTTTTGCTCGGGTGGCGTGTACCGTTCGCCATCGGATACGCGATCTACAAACGCAAGAGACTACTCGCAACCAGCTAATAAAGTGACCCGAATTGGTTACGCTATCCTATGAACGACTTAGGAGGTGAATCAATTGGGAAAGAACAACAACAGCAAGGACCTCGGAAAAAACCGTGGCAAAACGCTGGATGAAAAAGATCGCAACACGAATTTACGACAATCGAACCATAATGATCGAAATGAAGGAACTTCAAAAGACCGCTGAGCAATCAGCGGTTTTCTTCATTGATACAGGTCATGATGTGATATAATAGATTTTGTTTTTTTCTAGTGAGTGGAGGGAAACGTATGACGGAACCGATGCAGAATGTACAGCCGGTGACCTTGTCGTCACAGGCGTTTTTACTTTTGTGCAGACTATATGATGGCTGCTATGACGATTTGAAGCAAAATGAGCAGGTTCACGAACTCGTGGAGTCCATCGGTGATATTTTGCTGGCGGGTGTGGAGACATTGGAGAAACAGGAAACCAAACCGAAAAATATTACCTTTCCACTTACCGTGCAGCAGGCATTTTTCTTGCGTCGGCTCGTGGTTGAGCTGTTGGCTCAGTCGCCGACGGACAAAGAAGACCGAACGACGCAATGGCTACAGGAGTGTGTGACAGCACTCGCTGGAGGCGGTGTCCAACCTGATGTCGAGCATTCGTGAGCTGCATGTGATTACGAGCGGTCGGCATTCGCTTGATGAGGCATTGCGAATGGCAGAAGCTGCTTATGCAGGTGGTATGAACTTTTTACACATACGGGAAAAGCAGCGTACCGCAAAGGAATGCATGGACTGGGTAAAGGCATTGGCGAATGTCATCCCCCTTTCGGCCTTGATCGTGAATGATCGGGTGGACGTGGTTGCTGCGTCAGGTTGTGCCGGTGCTCACCTGGCATACCATAGTCTGTCTCCTGCGGAAGCGAGAATGGTGCTGAAGAAAGGTCAAAAAATAGGGCGTTCCGTCCATTCCGTGGAGGAAACACAGCAAGCCATTGCCGCACAAGTCGATTATTTGCTCTACGGGCATATTTTTGCGAGTGGTTCGAAGCCAGGTCTAGCGCCAAGAGGAACAACAGAACTTGCGCAGATAACAGCACGATGGGATACACCGATCATCGGACTCGGTGGCGTCACACCGGATCGGACGGCGCAAGTTTTGAAAGCAGGGTGTGCGGGCATTGCTGTCTTATCGGGGATCACCGATGCAACTGATGCCAAGTCAGCAGCCAGCGCTTATCGAGAGGCATTGGATCGTTGGGAGGGAAAATAAAGCATGCGAGATATACAAAGACTTCGGGAAAAGATGGGTGTCTACTTTGTCGTTGGTACGCAGGACTGCGGGTATTCCAGCGAGAAGACCGTGCAAATTGTGGAAGCAGCATTGCGCGGAGGAGTAGGCACGCTTCAGTTGCGTGATAAAGGAAGCAAGCTGACCGCTGAGGAACAATATGAGCTGGGCAGACAACTGCAACAGCTATGCCGTGACCATGATTCCGTATTTTTTGTGAATGACGATGTAGATCTGGCGATTCGCTTGGAGGCAGACGGCGTTCATGTCGGGCAAGATGACATGGCGTTGTCGGAGGTACGGGCTAAAGTCGGCTCCGAGATGTACATCGGTGTTTCGGCAGGTACGGTCGAAGAGGCGCTCACTGCCCAGAACGGTGGCGTTGATTGTATTGGTGTAGGAGCGATGTTCGCTACCCGTTCCAAGGCAGATGCTGGCGAGCCTATCGGACCAGATGGGCTAGAGGAGATCCGTAAGGCAGTCGGTCATGACTTGCCTATCGTCGGGATTGGTGGCATTACCTTGGAAAATGCTACTGAAGTGCTTGCTGCCGGGGCCGATGGAGTCGCGATTATCAGTGCGATCAGCCAGGCCGATTCACCTGAAGAAGCAGCGCAAGCGCTACAGCGAATTGTACGATCTCGTTAGCACGGACAAAGCGACGATTACATATGGTAGGGTAATAGAAACAAACCAGGATGATGCAATATTGGCGATCAAAAGGAGGTGAAGCCGATGAAAAATCGGATTTACCGTATCGGATATGAATGGGTGAGCAAACGGGAATTGCTCGAGCGATTGTTCATGACCGATTGCATTCTTATTGAACACAAGCGAATGCATCCCCCACCGGAGGATCAAGATACGGAATTGCCACCAGAAAAGGAAGTTCATGCTGTTTTGGTTCGCAGCCAGCGCCGCCCGGGTGAATGGGTGACGTTTAACGGGCTATACGAAATACAGTCGAGAGAGCCCATCCCCTGGATAGATTCACCGCTGGAGTACCATCAATTCGGAGTAGAGTTGATTCCTGGCAATATTCGCAGGGAAAAGGCACCTCAAGGCAGGATACCCGCAAGAACCAAGCTGCAGATCGCAGCAGTGCGACAAGATACGGTATTTGTCACTGTTCCTGGGCATCCATCTCGGCGCTACGAAATGTCAATGGCTCACGCGCGTTTTGCCAAGGATAACCCGACAGAAATGGAAATGAAGCTGCAAGTATACGCTTTTCCTCCACGCAATGATATTTTTGTGGATTGGTTATTGAAAGAAGGGCGTAAAACAGGAATCATTACGCGCCCCAATCAGGAAAGGGTAGAGAAATCAGCTTTTCAGGTGTGGGAGGATCTACGCCAAGAATACGGCATTAGTGTCAGTGCGGCATTGATTGCGATTAAACAGGCACTCATTGTTCTGGATCGTGCTGGTGTCGAGACTGACTTCCCATACCCGGCCCAAGAACGATCGGATTTATCTTTGTTCAGCGAATCGGAGCGAGATGCCTTTTATTCCTACCAATCCGTTCGATGCGCGATGGCCGCTGTCGCTGCGCTTCTGACGCTAGACCCCAAAGATCCATTGCAAGATACACTCTTGATGGATATCATGCTCGAGCAACAAATCAACCGCAGGCGCGAATAGCGTTTGCGGTTATTAGGTTTTTTACCAAAAGTAGTAGTATAATGGGAGCTGGTAGATGAACCCAATGAAAAGGATGTGTGACCATCATGTATGTATCCATGAACAGACTGACTGTACCAGCAGACTACCAATCCCATTTGGAACGCGCATTTGGTAATGGGGGAGAACGGATGAAGGAGGTTCCGGGTTTTTTGGAGTTCCTTTTCCTGGCACCAACGGAAGGTGACGAATACATCGTTTTTACGAAATGGACAGATGAGGAATCGTTTAAAAATTGGACAGAAAGCGAAGCTTTCAAGCGCGCGCATACAGGAACCAACCCAAATAGCCCGGTAAAATCGGATTTGCGCAATTACGCTGTCAAATCCCATTCATAAAGCGAAAGCATTTGTCTCTGCGGGGGCAAATGCTTTTTGGATAATTGAATAATAAACATCCTTTACCATTTTATGCTCGATCGTGATATGATAGAAAATGTTGGGAAAGCGTTTTCAGTCAAACGTGATCAGGAGGTGAAGGGTCCGAAAAAGGCAATAGATAACGCGCGATAATAGGATGCTAGCCGAGATTGTTTGTCTGTAAGGATAAGAAGAGAACCAGATTGGATGGTGTCATTCTCTGCACGAGGATATCATCAAGCCGCTTTACATCTTGTCTCATTTACGTCCATAATAGAGCCTATACATACTTGGAAAAATAGCCTCAATGAAGCACGGAGAAAAGGAGCCAGAGTGTTTTGAAAAATCGAATAAGTAAGTATCTTACTCATTTGGTCCCTGCGGCGGTGGCCAAGACGTTTTCCTTTCTTTCAGATCATCATTACTCTGCTTTGCTTCTAGAAGACCGCGAAAATACAGAGGCTTTGTTTGTTCAGCAAATCACGAAATGGATTGAAGTAGTAAAAGTAATCGACACGTATGCATTCGAACGAGAATTGAGCGAAATTGCGTATAAATTTTCGTTACTCGGAATGAATCTTACGTATTTACAGCAATTTTTGCGCAAGTGTCGAGACGTTATTATGGAAGAAATGAATATCAACTCATTTTCTCTTGCCACGACGGAAATGGAGCGAGTAGAGCTTTTGCAAGGACAGATTCGTCTCTATCAATCGATGGACTACATTTTGCATCAAATGGACGATGTCTTCAACAAAAATTCGCATCAATTTCCAGTTGAAAAAACACAAACTTCTCCTGCAACTTCGGCCAAAGGAGAAGATGTTACAATGCTCGCTGAACAGGAGCTTGTTCAATTGGTTCTGCAATCCAGCGATATTGCCGTCTTGATGATCGATCGCCAGTTAAGAGTCATTGAAGCGAATTACGCTGTCTGTCATTTGTTTGGCGTAGATCGGAATCAACTCATTGGTCAAAACATTGATCATGCCCTCCGCCCGCATATAAGCGAGCGTTTTGTTCAGTGGGTAATTGAACGCGCGCAGTCCGGCCATTATGTTGCGGAATACAGAGGCAAATGGACGACAGTGAGTACGAGCCCCATTTATTACGGTGGAGAGATGTGGGGAGCGATCGCCGTTCTTCGGAATGTTACGGAAAGCAAAAAGTACGAAGAAGAATTGAGCAAGCGAGAAGCGCTGGCAGCCGTTGGGCAGCTGGCTGCTGGGATGGCGCATGAGATTCGGAATCCACTGACAGCCATCAAGGGCTTCATTCAGTTGTTGCGGGAGCAAGGGGAAGCAAATCGTAGTGAATCTTATTTTTCAGTCATCTTAACGGAAATTGAACGCATTGATGGGCTATTGAACGATGTCCTGGTTTTGGCCCGGTACAGGGATGATAAAATCGTATCGGAACGTTTCTTAGTGATGGATGAGTTACATGGAGTCATTCGTTTACTGGAGCCAGAAGCAAATCGAAGAGGAATCAAGCTAGAGCTGGACATTGCACAAGGCGAGTGGCATGTGTTTGGTCATCGTTCGCGAATCAAGCAAGCCATCTTGAACATCTTGAAAAATGCCCTTGAAGCTTTGATGACCCAAGGCAACCTCGTTCAAGTGAAAGTGTACTCATCGCTCAATCAAGTCATCATTGTTGTGGAAGACAACGGACCCGGTCTATCAGATTCTTGCCTCCAAAATTTATTCGTTCCTTTTTATACGACCAAACAAGAGGGAACGGGGTTAGGATTGTCTACGACACAACGAATCATCGCGGATCACGGTGGCGAACTCTATGCGGAAAACTCTCCGAAACTAAAAGGAGCTCGTTTTGAGATTCGTTTACCTCTTTCCATTTCCTAAAAAAACAAAAAGAATTGTGACTGTAGACGGATCGGATATCCGTCTTTTTTTATGTTCGATTAAGCAGATGGTCCTATTCGCGAAAAAGTTGCAAGTCTTTCGAATCAATCTTTTTGTAAGTTGTTGTCAAGGCGTGTCGATCAGTGGAATAATTTACAAAACGGTTACAATTTGAACGGAGTTGAACAACGGTGATTCGGATGCTGAAAAGAAACGAAACGAGGTGGAGCTACTGGGAAGTTTGGTATGAGGAAACGGAGCATCTTTACACCGTTCATTACGGAAATGTAGGGGAAATTGGCGACTATTTTGCTGTAGTAGCGGAGCAGATTGAGGGAAGGCCTGACGAAGTTTTGCAGAACTGGGCAGAAGAGATGAAAGAACAAGGATATCAGGTCATGAAAGAGAACGATTTCCATCCGATGATCATTCGCTTTCCCCATTTGTGTGAGTCAGAGATTGAGATGCGCTATTTGATCGAACAGCTGTTGGACGAATGCTTGGGAAAGACTGGGAATGGCCACAGCGACGGTGGGGAAG
This sequence comes from Brevibacillus sp. AG, assembly GCF_028369215.1. Classification (NCBI taxonomy): domain Bacteria; kingdom Bacillati; phylum Bacillota; class Bacilli; order Caryophanales; family Paenibacillaceae; genus Brevibacillus; species Brevibacillus sp. AG. The sequence goes on from NZ_JAQMYO010000001.1 coordinate 115,148, forward strand.
ACAGCGAGAGGACGTTGGCAGTCATTTGCCGGGTGATCGATACGAAGAAAGCGGCTGCTGCTGTATTTGAAGCGATGTCCAGCGCACAGCTGGTCGGAGGGTTTTCTATCAGCATAAAGCAGGAGGATGGAAACTTGATTCCACTTAGTCCTCCTGCCTAAAATTGTCTGATTTATTTCACGATTTTGTGCCGTAGAGCTTTGGCCACTGCCTGGGTACGATCCTCGACACCCATTTTTTGCAAAATCCGATGCACGTGTGTTTTTACAGTGCCTTCTGATATAAACAAGTTTTGCGCAATCTGATCATTTCGATAGCCATCTGCGATCTGTTGAAGTACATCTAACTCTCGATCCGTCAATTCATCTAGCAAGACTGATTGGGAAGAGGTAGTCGAATCAGGTGTCTCACGTTGACCTAGCAGAGCTTCGGCAAGGGCTTTTGCAGCTGTCACGGTGTGGAAGAGGGCTTCTCCCTGGTGGGCTCTGCGAATGAGGTCAAGCATTTCCTGAGAGTCGGCATCCTTTAGCATATAACCGACGGCTCCAGCACGAATCCCTTCCACCACATAATTGTGATTGTCAAAGGTGGTAAGAATCAATACCTTTGTGCGAGGATGCTGCTGCATGATTTCTTTTGTGGCCTCAATGCCAGATTTGTTAGGCATCTGAACATCCATCAAAACGACATCAGGTGCGAGGGCGCCAATCAGTTCAACAGCTTCCACGCCATCGGAAGCTTCCCCAATTACTTCCATATCAGATTGCATTTGAATGACATAACCCAACCCTTGGCGAATCATGGTTTGGTCATCTACTAGGACCACGCGAATGGCTCCTTCTTTTTGTTTACCGGTCATGTTCGCATGCTCCTTTCAGGTTCAGTCTGGCGAATCGGAAAGCTGAAATCGAGTTGGAATCCGTGAGGCTCTCGAATGCGATACGCGAGAGTTCCGTTCAATAACTGAATTCGTTCAGATATGCCAGTTAGGCCAAAACCAGGTTTGATTTTTTGGTCGCTCGTGATGCTTCCATCGTCTCGAATGGACAACAAAAGGATGTCCTTCTTTTGTTCAATGATGACGAGAATTTCTTTTGCGTCAGAATGACGTAGTGAATTGGTGATCGCTTCTTGCAAAATTCGATAAAACGTTATCGTCATTTCTTGAGAGAGCGGAATGTCCAGATCGGAGCATATCAACTCCATTTTTATTCCTGTATGCTTTTGAGCCTGCGACAAGAGAGCTCGCAGAGGTGTAAGCCCCAATGAGGTTTTATCCAGGGCCAATGTATGGACAGACGTGCGAATATCCTCCAGACTTTGCTTGGCAACACCAAGCATGTTGCGCACGGCTTCTTGTGCGTTGTCAGGTCCATCTTGCAACATATACTTCAAGGCATGTAGCTGGACAATGAGTGAAGTCAAACTATGGCCCAATGCATCGTGAATATCACGGGCAATTCTCGTTCGTTCCTCCAGAACCGCTACTTGAAGGGAATGAAGTGCTGCTTCTTGAAGTTGTAAGTGCGCCTCTTGCAACTCTGTATGTGCTTTTTGCAGCTGCTCCAGGTGCTGTTGGTTGGTTTCGTACGCTTCAGTTTGAATCCGATAGCCACGTGCGCCGATATAGCAACCCACATACGTAAGGATATAAGAGATGATGTGCGTGAATTTCAGGCTTTCTTCAAAATATAAAAAAAGCGTACTGCACGTACCAAAAAAAGTAGCATAAGCCAATGCACGGCGTCCATGAATGTGAAAACCGATAAAAACAGCGAGTGGGAGCATCAAGCCGAAGCCCTCTCCACCCAAGATGAGGGATTTTAGTAACGAGACAATTCCAAGCACGACTGTCACTAATTCGAATTGGAAAGGCTTCCATTTTTTCTTGGAAGTCCAAAATACCACAAGGTAACAAATAAATAGTACAATGGTAAGAGAAAATTGCAACGGAGTTTCCCGTTTAAATGAATCAGGAAGCAAAGCTAATACAATTAAGATGGAAAACCACATGATTAGTAAACGTTTTTGTATGGCTTTCATCATTATCTTCAACAATGAGAAGTCCTTCTTTCTCTGCCGAATAATCACTTAACTTCATTCTAGCATGCGTTGTCGTCTATCTCCAGATAGATAAATCCCTGTCAGAAATCTACCCCTGGGTAGACTTCACTACATATACATTTCAGTAGAATTATTTTTGGGAAATAAACGATTAGTTATGGGTGTGAAGTGGTTAAGTAAGGATGGCAAGGGAGGTTCTCATGAAAGAACTGATTCAGTTGGCAAAACTCCTGCAAGAAGCCAGTGTTTTGTTTACCACGATTTCTGAGCAAGAGCTGGATACAAGCGATGTAACTTGGCAACAGGTCTTGATTCTGGAGCAGCTTGGAAATGGGCCAAAAACGATGGGGGACATAAGTAAGACTGTCGGTCTTTCATACAGCACAACTTCCGGTCTCATTAACCGGTTGGAGCAGGAAAACCTGGTACGCAGGTTCCGAGACCAATCAGATCGACGAGTTGTGTGGGTGTCACTGACAGAGCGTGTATACCAACAGCGAGATGTGAAATGGGGAAATTCACAAACCGTTTAAAAATGGTTTGTTTCATCCCTTGATATTTCGTTAAACGAAATGCTACTACGAGGTTCACCTTATTCATTTCGTCATGCGAACTATTACTCACAAAGAATTAGCAGATATATAAAGAAGAGGTGAGTGGATTGAATCTTTCTGAACTATCGATTAAACGCCCGGTCACCATGATTATGTTGACTCTGGCCATGATGATTTTTGGTTTCGTTTCACTGCCTCGCTTGTCGATTGATCTCATGCCGGATCTTAACTTCCCGGTTGCTGTCGTGGTTACATCCGTTGACGGCGGATCTCCGAGTGAGGTAGAAAAACTGGTAACGAAACCGATCGAAGACGCACTTGCAACGGTATCCGATTTAGATAGTATACAATCGGTATCGATGGAAGGCGCTTCGCAGGTTATCCTCATGTTTAACTGGGGGACAGACCTTGATCAGGCGACTCTCGACATGCGGGAGAAGGTAGATCAGGTTCGTGGCTCTTTGCCTGACTCAGCTAGAGCGCCACGCGTACTGCGCATTGACCCGAACAGTACACCGATCATTGAGTTTGCGGTGACGGGTGAGCAAGATATCAACAAATTGAAAAAGATGGCAGAGGATATGATCCAATCACGCCTGGAGCGTATTGATGGGGTCGCATCTGCTTCCATCAGCGGCGGACAAAGCCGGATCATCGATGTTACAGTCGACCCAGCCAAACTAGCGGCGTACGGACTGTCACTTGACCAAGTTCAGCAAGCCCTCCAGACCAGCAACATGTCAGGTTCCGGTGGAGCGGTACGCGAGGGTGACGCCAAGCTCAACATCCGTGTACAAGGTGAGTTTGCTGATGTCGAACAAATCGCGCTGACACCAATCTCTGTGGGAGGAAACTCCATCAGGCTCAGCGATATTGCCGAAGTAAAAGACACGCATCAAGATGTAACGCAAATGAGTTACGTTAATGGAACACCTAGCTTGGGTATTAAAGTGACAAAAGCTTCTGGCGGAAATACCATTGAGGTAGCAGATGATGTAAAAGCTGAGCTGGAGAAAATCAAAAGCGAGCTGCCAGAAGGCGTAGAAATCATTACGACTCTGGATACATCCATCTACATTAAGGATTCCGTTTACACCACCGCTGAACATGCCCTGTTGGGTGGCGGTATCGGTATGATCTTGCTGTTCTTCTTCTTGGGGAGCTTGCGATCCATGGTCATTGCGGTTATCGTTCTTCCTGTATCGATCGTTGCTACGTTCTTGCTGATGTACATGACTGGACAGACGATCAACCTGATTTCCCTCTCCGGTTTGACATTGGGATTGGGATCATTGATTGACTTTGCAGTTGTTATGCTCGAGAATGTTTTCCGCCATCGAGAACAGGGAAAAGGCATGATGGAAGCCGCCTTGGATGGTTCCAAAGAAGTAGGTACGGCAGTTATGGCTTCTGCTTTGGCGCAAATTTGCGTATTCTTGCCGATTGCCCTCACAGAAGGTATTGCCTCTGAGTTGTTTGGACCACTTGCATTGACGGTTGTTTACTCACATATTGCGGCGCTTGTATTCTCTATTTTGCTCGTGCCGATGCTGAGTTCGAGAATTTTGAACAAAATTCCGTCGCATACACATCATGAGAACTATCGTGGAATCAATCCTGTTACGTGGTTTAACATTGGATTTAGCAAAGTAGAAAAAGGCTACCAAAGATTGTTAAAATGGTCATTGGGCCATCGTAAAACGGTCATGATTTCTTCGGTCGTCATGATGGTGGGCTCTCTCGCATTGACCCCATTGATCGGGGCAGAGTTTATCCCGGCCATGGACCAAGGTCAAGTAAATGTCTCCATCAAAATGCCAAATGGTACCGTTCTGGCTGAAACAGAAAAAGTTACCCGACAAGTAGAAGAAATTGTCAACACGGTTCCGGAGAAGAAAATTGTAGCGACTTCGGTTGGTAGCAATGCATCACCGATAGCGAGCACCTTGTCATCCAATCAGGGAACGATCAGTCTGATGCTGGTAGACCTCGACCAGCGCACACGTTCCTCCAATGAAGTTGTGATGGATCTCCAGGAAAAGCTGAAAGATATTGCTGGACCTGAAATCAAGGTAAGCGCACCATCTGGTATGACTACGGGTTCCCCAATCCAACTGAAGGTTAGCGGGGATGATCTGGACGTATTGAAAGACATTAGTGGTATCATTAAAGGTGAAATTGAGAAGGTACCTGGTACGAGTAACGTAACAACCAGCTTGGAAGAATCAAGACAAGAGCTGGAAGTGAAGATCGATGCTGGGAAAGCGAGCTTGTACGGCTTGACGACCGGACAAATTCTCTCCAGTGTTCGCACTTCCTTCCAAGGTCAAACGGTAACGTATTATCGTACAGGTGATGACGAGATTGACGTCAACCTCAAGCTGCCGAAAGAGTTTCAGGAAGATATAAACTTCTTGAACAATATGCGTATTTCCGCTCCAGGTGGAGCACAGATCGCGCTGACCTCAGTTGCGACTATCAGTAAGGTAGATGTGCCGGTTTCGATTAACCGTGCCAACTCCAGCCGTGAAGTTCAAGTAACGAGCGATTTGGCGGGGCGCGACCTGAGCTCTGTCACACGGGAAGTTCAAGAAAAAATCTCGAAACTGAATCTCCCGGACGGCTACACAGTCGATTTTGGCGGGCAAAGTGAAGAAATGATGGAATCATTCACTAGCCTTGCTCTCGCGATTGTACTGTCAGTTGTGCTTCTCTATATGGTAATGGCAGCGCAGTTTGAATCGCTCTACACCCCATTTATCATCATGTTCTCCGTGCCACCGACGGTTACAGGCGTTCTGCTTGGACTATTGGCGACAGGCACAACGATCAGCGTTGGGGTTTTGATCGGGTACATTTTGTTGATCGGTCTGGTCGTGAACAACGCGATTGTATTGATCGACTACGTGAACCAATTGCGTGCAAAAGGCATGGAGCTGTATGATGCGATCCTGCATGCAGGACCGATTCGTCTACGTCCGATTTTGATGACGACACTCACCACGATTCTGGCGATTGGACCGCTCGCATTCTCTGGCGGTGCCGGATCTGAGACGAATGCACCAATGGCCGTGACGGTTATTTTCGGTCTCGGATTCTCTACATTGATTACACTGGTTCTGGTTCCTGTCGTTGCTTCCTGGTTTGATGATTTAGGGAAAAAGAGACGCTTGAAGAAAAAGTTGAAACTCGAAAAGAAACTTGCTAAGAAACAAAAGACAATCAATCCCGCTTTGGAATCGTAAGACGTTTGTGGGAAGAGGAGGGACATACATGAAACTAAATAAAAAACCCGTCATTTTGGCACTGCTGGCCATCTCGCTAGTGGCAGGGTGCTCCAGCCCGCAAGCGGAAACGCCGCCTACGGAAACAGTGGAAGCGTCAACCCCTGTACAGATTGAAACTGTTGCAACGGGCACAGTGGTATCCGATTCTGGTCTCACGGCAAAGCTGGCGCCGAGTGAGGAAGTGCAAGTCTCCCCGAAAATGGGTGGGAAAATTTCTTCCCTGCCAGTGAAACTGGGCCAATACGTGACAAAAGGTCAAGTATTGTTCAAGCTCGATGAAAAAGATCTGGTGAACAGTGTCAAACAAGCAGAAGCAGCCTACAACGTATCAAAAGCGAGCTTAAACCAAGCAGGCAGCAGCTCTGATCAAGGCTTAGTCCAAGCGAAAAATAGCCTGAAGCAGGCAGAAACCGCACTTCAGGATGCGAAAGTAAACCAGCAGCGGATGCAACAGCTCTTTTCACAAGGAGCGATTTCCGCTCAGCAGATGGAACAGGCAAATTCTCAACTGACAACGGCACAGACCTCTTATGATAACGCGCAGCAGGGAGTGCAATCTGCGGGACAAAAAACAAGTGTGCAAGTTTCCGAAGCCTCTGTACAGCAAGCGCAAGTAAGTCTGCAAAATGCTCGTGAGCAATTAGCGAATGCGACTGTGACGTCTCCGATCAATGGATATATTTCCAGCGTAAGCGGCGCAGTTGGTCAAATGGCAGGTCAGCAGCCGGTTGTAGTTGTCGTTAACACGAATCCACTTCTGGTAAAAGCGAATCTGTCAGAAGCAGACATCACAAAAATAAAAGTAGGAACTACCGTAAAAGTAAACGTACAATCGACAGGAAAAACGATTGATGCCAAAGTAACGGCGATGAGTCCTGTAATGGATACGCAGCTCAAGGCATATCCAGTGGAGATTACGATTCCAAACCCATCCAATGAGCTGAAGTCCGATATGGTAGTGAATGTAACCTTCCCAACGGTTGGGGAAAGTGGAGCAAAATCGATCGTGGTAACGCGCGGTGCGGTCTTTGATCGCGATGGTAAACAGTATGTATTTAAGCTGGAAGGTGACATTGCAAAACAAGTCGAGGTCACTACAGGGAAATCCTCTAGTGATACGATCGAAATTTTGACAGGCTTGTCTGCCGGCGATAAGATCGTGGTAAAAGGGCAAACACTGCTTCAAGATGGCGGCAAAGTCACTATTCAGTAAAAAAAGAATAGCAGAGAAGGGGCGGAGTACATCCGCCTCTTTTTTGTGTACAATGGAAGTATTCGTCTCACTATTTCAAAAGGGGGGTGTATTCTTTTGTACTTCCGCAAACCACAGTCTGGTGATTATCCTGCGCAGTTTGAAACCTATATCAAAATCGCACCTGAAGGGAATCTGAATGAGTTGCTTTGCGCTCAGGAGGAAGAAATACTTGCATGCTTTCGATCTTGCGGGGAGGAACAGAGCATGTTCCGTTATCAGGAAGATAAATGGAGTGGAAAGGAAGTTCTCGGCCATATTATGGATACAGAGCGAATCATGTGCTATCGCTTGCTGTGTGCTTCCCGCGGAGATAAGACACCCTTACCTAGGCATCAGGACATGTATGTCAGTCTTACGAATTTTGACCGTCGACCGCTTGTCGATCTACTCGAGGAGTATCGGACTGTGCGCTCTTCTACTCGAGCACTGCTAAAAGGGCTTACAGAAGAAGAGTTGAGTCGTTCGGGCGTGATTATTCAGGACAAGACAACTGCAACTGCACTCGTCTATTTTATCCTTGGGCATGCTGCTCATCATCTACATGTCTTCCGAGAAAGATACATGTCACATTTGTCACAAATCTGATCTATTTTCTAAAGTGGACCAGATCTATCCATCCAATTGTTACGTTTTGTGCTGAGTTTTAAGACATAATGAATATTATGTAAAGTAAATTGTCACGGATTTAAGACAAAGTGTCATTGCTACTTTTGAAGGGGGAAAAGATTCGATACAATGAGAAGATAGTGGATAAAATACCCACCGGAGGTACATATGACTGGCGATATTACTGTGTTTTTGGCTTTTGCAGCAGGTTTTCTCTCTTTTATTTCCCCTTGCTGCCTGCCGCTTTATCCTTCCTTTTTGTCTTACATAACTGGGGTTACGGTTGATGAAGTGAAGAAAGGGAGAGCTGTTTTTCGCAAGCAAGCCTTCTTGCATACCTTTTTCTTCATAGTCGGGTTTTCGATCATTTTCGTTGCACTCGGGCTGTCTACATCTTGGATCGGAAGCTTGTTCACTGACCAACAGGACTTGATTCGTCAACTGGGCGGTATTTTGCTTGCTATCATTGGTTTGGTTATGCTTGGCGTGTTTAAAATGGATTGGATGATGCGTTCTTTTAAAATCGATTTAAAATCGAGGCCATTGGGGTATACTGGGTCCATACTGGTGGGAATGACGTATGCAGCTGGATGGACACCTTGTGTGGGACCTATTCTTTCTGGCATTATCGTCATGGGTGTTTCCAATCCTGCAAGCGCCTTGGCCTACACATTGGCGTATACGCTCGGATTCGCCATTCCATTTTTTGTCATGACGTTCTTCATCAGTAAGGTGAACGCGATTGTGAAGTATTCCGACCTGTTTATGAAAATCGGAGGAGCCATTATGATTTTGTTTGGTATTCTTCTGTATACAGATAAACTGACGGATATTACACGCGTTCTTATTCAAATGTACGGAGGCTTTACGGGATTCTAACTCAGTAGGGCAGAGGTGACAAAATGAAAAAGCTGTTGCTCGCGGTGCTCGTATTATTGGGGGTCGGACTTGCTGTTTGGGAAAAGCCTCAAGAAACGGCCGCAATCGTAGCAGAGGTTCAAAAACCGGAAGTTGGCTTTGCGGCTCCTCATTTTACACTGACAGGACTAGACCAGCAGACGTACAAGGTAGAAGGAAAAAGGGCAAAACCATTAGTCTTGAACTTTTGGGCTTCCTGGTGTGGACCATGCAAGCTGGAGGCGCCGGATTTACAAAAAGTCTACGAAAAATATGGTGGACAGGTTGATCTCTATGGCGTGAACGTCACGAGCAATGACAGCCCGGAAACAGCTATGGCCTTTGTCACTAACTACAAGCTGACATTTCCGATACCAATGGACGTAGCTGGTACTGTGTCGAACCGTTACAAGGTGATGGCATTTCCAACTACTTACTTGATTGACACAGATGGAATCGTACGAAAGAAGATAATCGGAATGGTTGATGCTCCTACACTGGAGCTAGAACTGCGCCAGTTGCTAAGTCCAAAGCCATAGGGAAGGCTCATAAGTCGCTTGGAGAGAATTCTCCGGCGGCTTTTTCTATTTGTAGACAGGTATGACAAGGCCCATTTTGCAAGTGAATATCTTGATTTTGTATGTTTGCCTAAAGAGCGGGGTTGTTCTCCTTCATAGACTGGAGTGATCTAGGGCAAAGGGAGGAAAACGGATGGCCAAGGGCAAAAAGATCAAAAAGAAGAATTCGCGACAGCACCCCAATCAAGTACAGCTGAAAATCGTAACGTCCCATACATGTCAAGTATGCAAGCAGCAATGTGCACGAGGGTTGGCATATCTGGAACAGATGTCCCAGCCCGGCGCGATCGGCTTAGGTGTACCATGCATCCTCACTAAGCAAAAGCCATAGCTCATCCTTTTCCATGTGCGGAATATTGGGTTTATGAGAGAGAGCCCCTTCGTGTGGCTCTTTTTTCATTTTTTATGAGGAGTTGAGAGGTGAGTAAATGTGACAAAAGTGGTTCAGTAGAGCCAACATGTCACAAAGTACTTGATGACGATGTGTAACTGGTGGGGATGACAGCCATGTGGCTGATAAGGTAACCAAGAAAAGTTTGAGCTTTCTCTGCCCCCAGAATTCGAGCCAGGAAAAGGCTGGTCTTATTCAAACACGTGATACTGGGGATGCTTATTTGGTAAATAAGCAAGAATGCAGACCAAATAAACGACTTTTTCATCTATGTGGATTCGTAAACTCCCTAATTTCATCTGCTGCCTAGCAAGCTAATGTCATTTTAATCCATGATGTTAGCTTGTTTTTTAAAGGCTCCCCAATACCAGGCTTGTATGCTGGCAGGTTTAACGGCTGTGTATTATACTGAAGGGACTGATAAAAGCAAGGGAAAGGGGCAAAAATGACATGCGTCCATTACAAATATCACCAGAGACGGCTGTCAAGCTGGCAGAAGCGCTTCAGGTACCTTTGGAGCGTCTCATGCACATGCCACAGCATATCTTGTTGCAAAAAATGATGGAGCTGGCTAATCAAGAAAAGGAAGCAAACGAAGCAGCAAATAAAAACCAAGAATAGGCGAGCGATACAAAAGGAGGAGAAAAGATGGGGGCAAACGTAGCACATAAATTACGTACGGGGCTCAAGCCACAGGCGTTTGTGGAAAGCATGACAAAAAATCAGGATACATACCAAAATTGGTCGGATGCATTTTCATGGGAGGATGAACAAGACCGTGCGTTTTTTGCTTCGCTCCAGCATCGTGATGACCTCAGATGCTTGATTTTGGCTGCGGACTGGTGTGGCGACGTCGTTCGCAACTTGCCAGTCGTCTTGCATGCTTTGAAAGAAACAGACATGCCCGTGGAAATTATGGTGATGGAAGAACACCTCGATCTCATGGATGAGTTTCTCACGATGGGTGGTCGGGCGATCCCTGTTGTTATTTTCGCGGACACAGGCGGACATGTTCTGGCAAAATGGGGACCGAGACCGAAGCATGTCCAAGCTGTCATGACGGCGTTTAAACAGCAAAACCCGGATCGAAACGCCTCAGATTATGAAGACAAGATCAAAGTGGCACGTGCCGAAATGCTCGAGCAATATGGAGAAGGTACTGGCTACCAGCAAGTGATTGTCAAAGAACTGAGAGAGCTGCTTTCCTCGATCTAATCTATCACATCAATAACAGGGCGGAGTCACGGCTCCGTCCATTTTCATGCAGAAGGGCTGAATAACATGCATTACTACGGGAATGAAACCATTATGTCCTTGGAACAGGTGCTTCGTTTAAAGGCATCGGAAGTTCGAATTCTGGAGTGGGTACGTACCTACGAGTTTTTAGAAAACAGCTATGGGATAGATGAAGCCGTTCCCTACTTCTTGGAGATAAAATGCGAAGAAGAGCAAGTGAAGATTCGTAAAAACCGCATACTTGACTTCCCGGAATACTCCTGTGAGGGAGAAGCAATATTTCAAGAAGTAGACGAGGCACTGCGTGTCTTCCACGAGTGGGCACAGGAGATTTTGGCGAAAAAAGAGAGTCAATCCAAATAAATATATTGACCTCAAACAAAGTTCATGGTAAATTAATAAATGTCGCTTCTGGTTGAAGAAAGTAGACGCAGAAGAAAGACAGCACATATTGTGGGGAGATAGTGAAGTGGCTAAACACGGCAGACTGTAAATCTGCTCCCTCCGGGTTCGGCGGTTCGAATCCGTCTCTCCCCACCATTGATTTTCTATTGATGATGTGCTATTTTTTCATAGTTTTACATGCCGGTGTGGCGGAATGGCAGACGCGCGCGACTCAAAATCGTGAGGGAAACCGTGGGGGTTCAAGTCCCTTCACCGGCACCATATTAAAAACGAATGCACACTAACCATGATGTTTACAGACACATGGAAGGTGTGCTTTTTTCATATACGGAAAACACTTCAAACAGCGGCGAGTCTAAGACTTGATTTTTAGGTCTTAGGTCGCCGCTGTTTCGTTTTTGGGGAACGAAAATAGCTGGCTTAAAAGTTCAATTCTGCAATCGTCTCGCCAAACAGAACCATGCCATTTTTTTGAAATCCGAGTGAAGCGTAAAGGTTTTCGGCTGCGACATTGGCTGGAGCATAACCAATGACAATTTTTTGACAATCATCTTTTGCTTTCAGTATATCAATGACTTGCGAAATCGCAGCACGTCCGTAGCCTTGGCGTTGATAGTTGGCATCAACTAAGAGTCTGTAAATCCAGTAGTTTCCATCGTCGGGGTCAAGCCCATACATGACAAAGCCAACCATCGTGTCCTCATGGTATATGGCCAAAGGGACAAATGTAGTTTGAAACTTTGCTTCGGCTATGGAGTAGAGGTTCGGGGCAACAAACTCACTCTGTTCAGGAGTAGGTTCCAGTTCAATACACTCTTCCCAGTTTTCCAGGGTTACTTCACGAAGTGTCACAGACATCTAATCACATTCATCCTTCCAGGGGGTGTTTTTGCCAATATATTACATTTTATCCTACGTGAAAAGACAGCCAAAATCAATAGCGTGCACAAAATTTTTTCCATTCTATGCAGCGCTAGAAAAAGGAAAAAAGAGATGGAATTCATCTAATTTTCAGAAATAACATTTAATGGAAAATTCATTTGACACTATAGAAGAGTCATCGATATAGTTGGGATGGAAGTATTTGTAATCAATTAGATTTTTTGCCATATTCGAATTGTGATTACATCTGCACAATTCCGAAAGGGGGGAAATGCATTGCATCAGGATAAGAAGCAATGGAATGGCGGATATCCTTTAAGTCATCCACAAAAGCGTATCTGGTATACGGAAAAATTACATCCACAGCTTCCTGTTCATACGTTAGGGGGGATGGTGCGGGTTCAAGGAAAAGTGAAACTGGATGTACTTGAAGCGGCCATTCACCTGTTCATTCAAAAGAACGATGCTTTGCGACTCAACTATCAGGAAGAAGAGACAGTCCTTCAGTTTGTTGGAGAGTACGAACCGCAGCCATTGCAGGTATTTGATTTCAGACAAGAACCGAATGCCCCTGATCGGTGCAGACAATTCCTGCAAGCTTTGTTTGCAAAACCATTTTCGATCGGACAGGAGCCTCTATTCTACTTTTGTCTGATTCAACTGAGTGACGAAGAAGCGGGATATTTTGTAAAGTTTCACCATTTGATTGCTGATGGTTGGTCCATCTCCATTATGACAGAACAAATTGCTCACTATTATGACACGTTGTTAGCAGGCGGTACCGTTCATGTAGGAGATGAACACGCTTATCAAGCTTTTGTCGACAGGGAGCATGCCTATTCTCAGTCTGAGAGATTTGTAAAGGACAAGCGATATTGGCGGGACAAGTTTCAGAGCTTGCCTGTGATCACGACATTAGCAAAGGCAACAGATACGACCGAGGGCAAGCGCAAAGTCTATGCATTCAACCGTGAAGATTCGACAAGAATACGCCAATTTGCAGACCAGATGAAATGCTCGCTAAATTCCTTGTTTGTGGCTCTCGTCAGTCTTTACCTTCAGCGTTGTACGAGGCAAGAAGAGATCGTGATTGGTACGCCGCTGTTGAATCGCTCAAGCAAAGTGGAGCGCAAAATATTCGGGATGTTCACCAGCACTATGCCATTTCGTCTGGCAGTTCCGATGGAAATGGATGCCTTCGATTACGTTAAACATGTCAACAGGGAATTGACTTCCTGTTTTTTTCATCAGAAATATCCGTACGATTTGCTGGCTCAAGAATTGGAATTGAAGAAACATGGCTATGACAGCCTGTTTCAGATTTGTGTAAATTATTACAGCACGCAGCTGCCCTTCACCATTGGTGGGTATCCCGTGACGAATGAGGAGTTTTACAACGGTCACCAGTTGTATTCGCTCCAAGTAATTATCAGGGAATGGGCTACAGATGAACGATTGACGCTGGAAATGGATTATAAGATCGCCGAGTACACGGAAAATGATGTTGATCGAATAGCGGATCATCTCGTAAGGCTGCTCAATCAAATGATCGCGAATCCAGAAGTACCACTGTCCAATCTGAACTTCCTTGCTGACGAAGAGTTGGCACTACAGCTCAAAACGTGGAACGATACAGCTGCTTCCTATTCCAGCGAGAAGACGGTTGTCCAGTTGTTTGAAGAGCAAGTTAAACGCTCGCCACAGGGAGTTGCATTAGAGTCAGAGGGGCGCATGCTGACATTCCAGGAACTGCATGATCAAGTAAATCGACTCTCTCAGTCGTTGCGTAACCGAGGAGTTGGCCCTGGCGTTATTGTTGCGCTTCTGGCAGATCATTCGCCAGAGATGATCATCGGGCTGTTGGCAGTGCTAAAAGCTGGCGGGGCGTACCTTCCGATTGACCCTCAACTCCCTTCTCAGCGCATCGAATACCTGCTGTCGGATTCTGGAGCGGACCTGTTGCTTCGTCACACCTCGCGAACAGACGTTATTTCGTGGTCCAAAGAAATCCTGGAGCTTGGTGATTCGTCCCTGTATCTAAATGATGGGGCAATCCTAGAAGCGGTTAATCAGCCAGAGGATTTGGCCTATGTCATTTATACCTCAGGCTCTACCGGAAATCCGAAGGGGGTCATGGTTTCTCATCGAGGGTTAGTCAACTATATTTCGTGGGCAAAAGACCGTTATCTCTCCTGTCCTGAAGAAGCGTTTGCTTTTTATTCCTCACTGGCATTTGATTTGACGGTTACGTCCATTTTTTGCCCGTTGGTAAAGGGAAATCGGATGGTTATCTATCCGAACTCTGATTCAGAGTTTGTGTTATCGCGCATCTTTAGCGATGGACGCTCCCATGTCGTAAAGCTGACACCTGCCCATCTGTTTTTGCTACAAGAAATCGCTTTGCCTTCTACTACAGTAAAGAGAGTGATTGTGGGCGGCGAGGACTTGAAGGTGAGTTTGGCTGAGGCGATTCATGCGAAATGGAACGGACAAATCGAAATTCTCAATGAGTATGGCCCTACCGAGACAGTAGTCGGGTGCATGATCTATCAATACGATCCAGAGATCGATGTCGAGGGATCTGTACCGATTGGACATCCGATCAGTAACGTGCAGCTCTACATTTTGGATTCATATGGGAAGCCAATTCCGATCGGATCGACAGGAGAGCTTTTCATCTCGGGAGATAGTGTGGCACGGGGGTATCTTAACCGCGAGGAATTGACGCAAGAGCGTTTCCTACCCGATCCGTTTTCGCCAGGAAAAGTGATGTACAAGACGGGCGATCTGGTCCGCTATCGGCAAAATGGAGTCATGGAGTATCTGGGACGGGCTGACTATCAGGTGAAGATTCATGGTTACCGCATTGAATTGGGTGAAATTGAACAGCAGCTACTTGGTCATTCTTCTGTGCGTGAGGCAGTGGTGATCGATCGCATGGATACGTGGGGGCGTAAGTACCTTTGTGCTTATTTGATCACGGAAGCATCTTTTCGGGAAAAAGAGCTCCGTGAAGAACTGGCAAGTCGATTGCCCGCCTACATGATCCCGTCGCAAATCGTGCAGCTTGAACAGTTTCCGCTGACCTCAAATGGCAAGGTAGATCGAAAACAGCTTCCCGAACCTGTCATGGAGCGAAAAGGTGCGGAGGATGAAACCAGTCCTCGTGACGAGTTTGACAAGCTATTGGTAGAAGTGTATGAGGACGTGCTTGGTCGTTCACCATTTGGTCTACATGATCCGTTTTCCCAACTAGGGGGGGATTCGATCAAGGCGATTCAGGTTTCCTATCGATTGCATCAGCGAGGAATCAAGATTCCGGTGAGAGACATCTTGATTTATGACACGATTACAGAACTAAAAGCGAGAAGTGACTGGAGCTGGGGAGTGGAACAGATCTCACAAGAGCCGTGTACTGGCGAGTTGCCGTCATCTCCCATCGTTTCTTGGTTTCTGTCACAACAGTTCCGCAATGCTGATCATTGGAACCAGTCGTTGCTCCTTGAAAGCAAAGAAAAAGTAACGCTGGAGGAGTTTGAAGCGAGTCTATCTGCACTGGTTAACCATCACGATTGTTTGCGACTCAATTACTCTGCAAAAGAGGGGAAGCTCTTTTACAATGAGAGCCACCTTACCAGCCGAGTGTCAGTGACTTGCGTCGACCTTGCTTCCTTAACGCAGGAAGAACAGGAGAGTAACATGCTTGAGGCGATGGGAGCTTGCGCTGTGAGCTTCAAGCTGGAAGAATCTTTGCTGTTTACCGGTTGTCTCTTTGAATTAGGTCCCGATCGACCTCAGCGATTGTTTCTGACGGCCCATCATCTTGTTGTGGACGGTGTCTCCTGGAGGATTCTCCTGGAAGATTTGATGAGTGCCTTGTCCAGTCTTAAACGGAATGAGCCGATCGTCTTGCCGGATAAAACACATTCGATGCAAGCTTGGATAAAGGAAGTCGCCGCCTTTTACCAGTCGGATCAGGCAATCAAAGAAAAAGCATATTGGGACATGTTTTCCATCCCGGAAGACAAACTTCCTACGGATTACGATTTTGGCGAAGACTTGGTAGAATACAGCGCTACATCTACACGCACACTTTCAGCCGAGATAACGTCGCGACTGTTGACAACGGCCAACCGAATGTTCAACACAGGTCCCCAAGACCTATTGGTTGCAGCACTTACCCGGACATTGTGTGATGTGTTTGAAAGGGAGCGTCTCTTGCTGGTAATGGAGTCGCATGGGCGTGAGTCTGCTATTCATACGATGAACGTAACCAGAACAGTAGGATGGTTTACCAGCATGTATCCTGTTCTTTTCGAAACGAATCCATCCAATCGGACTGATCACCTAAAAGCAGTTAAGGAGAAATTGCGTCAGATTCCGATGGGGGGGCTTGGGTTTGGTTGGCTAAAGCCTCATCTGCTCACGGCAGAGGAAAAGTCCCAGGTTCGATTCAATTATCTGGGAACCGTTGATAATCAACTGAGTGATGATCTGGTTCTCATGGGAGGAAACTTGGCTGTTGATGCCGGGGTGGGTAATCATTTGACAGCACTGCTTGACGTGGCTGCTCTCGTTCGACAAGGAGAACTCCAGGTTTCTGTTACGTACAGCTTGCGAAAGTATCGAGAGGAGACCATGGAGAAGTTACTCGAGTTGTTTTTCGATGAATTAGAGCAGCTCATAGATCATTGTTGCCGTCAGGACGTCCCAGAATTTACTCCATCGGATTTCGAAGATGTGGAATTGACACAAAAAGAACTGGATTTGCTGTTTGGTTAACAAGCGAATCACATGGTTGACCAAGTGTTCGAGAAAGCAAAGATGACGAGTGTTTATGAATGAACGGGAGGGATTACATTGAGTGTTAAGGTATTAATGGGAAAAAAAGGATTTGAGGAGTTCGCAACAATTGTCGGCTTTACAGAAGCAGAGAAGGAAGAACGCGGTGCATTACTGGAGCAGTCTTATATGCCATTTAAGGTGACTCGCTATTATGCCGAGTTGATTGCGAGTCAATCAGAGCCTTATCGTACCCAGATGATCAATATCGTGCTTCCGCCACCGGGAGAGAAACCCTATAAAGGGCGCTTTGATCCGTATGGCAACAAGTCGTACCGTCAGGATGAAACAGCTTTCCTGCAACACAAGTACAAAAAGACATTGTTGCTTCACATCGACGACTTTTGTATTGCCAACTGCCAGTTCTGCTATAAAGTGAACGAAATCCGCCATGAGGATATTGGATATACCAATATTATGGAAAAAGCAGAAAGGGCAGTGCAGTATTTGGAAGCTCATCCGTACATCGATAATGTCCTCTTTACTGGCGGAGATCCAGCTTCCTTCCGTAAAAGCTCTGACTTAATCAAGCTGATTAGCACTCTTTTAAGTGTGAAGAGTATTCGACTCGTTCGTTTTGCAACCAAGGCTTTGGCCTATGATCCGGCTCGTTTTCTTGATGGAGAGCTGCTTGCGTTTTTTGACCAAGTTAGACAGACACCCGGCAAGCAGGTAAGTGTGATTTCCCAGTTCAACCATCCCGGGGAAATTAGCGACGTTTCGATCCAAGCAACACAAGCGCTGCTATCTGTCGGTGTACAGATTCGCGGACAGCCTGCCATTATTCGCGGAGTAAACGATTCTGTCGAAACCTTGATCGACTTGCAACGCAAGTTTCTCGATAATCGAATCATTTCGTATTATTTGACAGTGTTTATGCCAGTCAGGGGAGTCGAGCAGTATGCCATTCCACTGGACGAGGCGTTCCGGAATGTGGCCGAGTCCAAACGCAATCTGGGTGGCTTGGAGAAAAAAGGGGTACTCCTTACTTCACACGACTTTGGAAAATTAGAGATTTGTGGTTTTTATCCGACAGCTGAGCGTCCTGAAAAAATTGTTTTGAAATGGCATCAAGCGGTCGGACCAGACTATCTTCCAGAGCGGTTGAAGGAATTAATCCCAACCCGTTCAGAAGACCTGATGATTTTGGACTACAAGCAGGGAGAGATGTATTGTCTCGACCATGTGTTCAAACACAATGGTTTGCCGTACGTGGATGCAGATGGGGAGATCGTGGAAAACCTGCCGAGTGAAGCTGTTCGGTAAGGGAGTCAGGAGAGAAAAATTGTGATGAACAAGATCGACAAAAACAATATAGCTGACATTTTGCCGTTAAGTCCAACGCAGGAGGGCATGCTGTTTTACTACCGACTCCAAAAGGATTCCAATTTGTATTTCGAACAGCATCGGCTAACCCTTCGTGGCAAGTTTCAGCTGGATTTGTTTACGCAGGCTGTTACGATGGCGTTTGAGGCCAATGAAATGCTTCGTACGGTTTTTCGCTGGGAGGGGCTTCAAGCCCCTGTCCAGCTGATTCTCAAGCAAAAGACATTGGAGATTCCTTATTTCGATTGGTGCGAGTTACCATCTGGAGCGCGGGAAAGAAAACTGTCTGTCTTGTTGTCACAGGACAAGCAAACACCCTTCACGCTTGAGTTGGGCAATACCATTCGCATTCAAGTAGTAAGGATGGAGTTGTATCGTTATGAAGTCATATGGTCATTTCATCACATACTCATGGACGGATGGAGTTCCGGCATTCTCCTAAGAGAGATATTTACAGCATATGGACAATTGTGCTCGGGGCTGTCCCCTGCGATCAAACAGAAGGCGAAATACAAGGAGTATCTGCGTTTCCTCAAAGAAGCATCGAAAGAACAATCGTTATCGTATTGGAAAGATTCCTTACAAGGAATTAGCTCTCCTACACCGCTTCCCTATATGCGGGATCGTAACGAAGAGCCGCGGTATTCTTCTTATCATCGTCGGCTCAGTCAAACGCTTACGGAGACATTGGAGGAAACATCCAAGCGTTACCGTGTGACAATCAGCACACTGTTGCAAGCCGCATGGGGTATTTTGTTGCAAAAATACAGCGATACGCGGGATGCCCTTTTTGAAGTGGCGTACGCCGGACGTCCTGCCCATCTCACCGGAGTAGAGGAAATCGTCGGCCTCTTCATCAAGACGTATCCGCTCCGGGTCAAACGGACAGAAACGACAACAGTCAAAGATCTACTGGGTGTCATGATGGAAGAACAGCACCAGATGGCCCCGCATTTGTACGTGCCAGCAGTTGAGTTGAAAAACTGCTCAGAGATGGACGCACAAACCCCTTTGGCGCACAGTTTGTTCGTTTTCCAAAACTATCCGATCGACAAGACGCTGGCCGGATTGGAACTTGACTTCGAGCTGGAGAATATCACTTCACATGAAACAACCGATTATCCAATGGTGCTGGAAGTATCACCAGGTGATGAATGGACAGTCCATGTCAACTACCAGGCATGGAAGTTTCAAGCGAAGGAAATCGAGCGCCTGGCGCTTCACTATCTGAGCCTTCTCGAGCAGATTGCGGCTGATCCGGATCAAGAGATTCGTGATCTTACCTTGCTCAGTGATCATGAGCGGCACGAGATGATCGAGGAACAGATGAAGGTCGTGCCAGTTCCGAGTAACTACTGTGTGCACGAGTTGATTGATCAAGCGGCAGAAAAAACACCGGATGCAGTTGCGCTTGTACAAGGAAAGCAGACTGTGACCTACAAGGAGTTACAAGAGCAAGCCAATCGCCTGTCTTGGGCTCTGCAAAAGGAGGTGACAGATGTAGGTCGACCGATAGTTATCATGTGTGATCGTTCCCCTGAAATGATTACTGCACTGCTAGCTATCCTCAAAACTGGGTGTTACTATGTCCCGCTTGATCCAGACTTGCCGAAAGCGCGAATCGAACAGATCGTAAACCAGATTCAGCCTAGTCTGATTGTGACAGAGGGTAGCTATCTGGAACTCGTCGCTGATTTGCAAACAAGGGTGTTTCGTCTGGATGAACCAGCATGCTGGGCGCAGGAGTTAATTCAAACACCACAGCGAAAAACGGTACCTTCGAGTACTGCGTATGCCATCTTTACTTCTGGTTCGACAGGTACACCAAAAGGTGTGCGTGTAAAGCATGATCAATTAATCAACGCTCTTTGGTGGCACATTGAGTTTGTCGGGTTCGGAGAGCAGACGAGAACGTTGCAGATCGCCACGTTGACTTTTGACGCATCGGTTGTCGAGATTTTCTGCACACTGATCAGCGGCGGTACCCTTTGCTTGTTGCAGCGACATGAAAACAAGTCTCCGCAAAAGCTCGCTGCTGCCATCGAGAGCCAACAGGCAAACGTGATACTCGTCGTCCCTACGATGTATCACGCTTTGCTTGACCACGTGGCTGATGGCTCGATGAATTCGATTCAAAAAGTGCTGTGTACAGGAGAGATGTTGTCTTCTTCGTTAGTAGAACGACATGCAGCCTTGCTACCTCAAGCGCAGATGTACAACTTGTATGGACCAACGGAAAATAGTATCTCAGCATCTGGGTATTGTGTACCGCGACAAGGGCCTTTTGAAAACCCGCTTCCGATTGGACATCCGAGTTACAACGTTCGTGTCTTTCTTCTGGACCAAGATTTTCATCTGTTGCCCAAAGGGGTAATAGGGGAAATGTACGTAGGCGGGATGGGAGTAACGGAAGGTTACATCGCTGATGAGGAAAGAACCAAAGCGTCCTATATCCTGACCCCGTTTGGCAGGCTTTATCGTACAGGAGACTTGGCCTGCTGGACGGATGAAGGGCATCTGCAATATTTTGGTCGTAAGGATTTTCAGATCAAGATTCGTGGCAACCGCGTTGAGTTGGAGGAAATTGAAGCTGTCCTGCGCCGTCAGCCTGGTGTCCGGGAAGCAGCGGTAGTGGCCATTCAGGAGTCAAAACGTGATCCTTATTTGGTTGCATGTCTGGTTGCGATGCATCCGATTGAGGAACACGTTCTGCGAGAAGCGGTGCTGACTTATCTGCCTGACTACATGCTACCTGCCTTTTTTGTCCATCTTGATGCGTTGCCTCGGACGCAGAGTGGAAAAGTAGACAAGACTGCCTTGCAACGTCTGGATTACACGCAGTATCGCACGGGAAAGGAAGAGGCTCCGGCAGATGAACTTGAGCAGCAATTGGCACAAATATGGCGAGAACTTTTGGCAGTCGAAAAACTAAGTGTGCACGATCATTTTTTCTCGCTAGGAGGCCACTCGCTGAAGGCCGCTCAACTCGTGACCAGATTGCAAAAAGAGAGTAAAACAGACATCACGATCAAGGATGTATTCCAGAACCCGACCATTCGACAATTAGCTGATCGCATCAGGGGTAGACAGCCGATATCCTACGCGCCGATTGATCGGGTAAGTAAAGCCGAGAGATACAGGGCTTCTTCTTCACAAAAACGAATTTTCGTGATGCATGGGATAGAAGGGGAAAGCACCAGTTACAACATGTCGGGTGTAATCGCGGTGAACGGTCATCTGGATGTAAGTCGAGTGAGAAGTGTGTTTACGGAAATCATCCAAAGGCATGAAGCATTCCGTACTTCGTTTGCGGTACAGGATGGAGAAGTGTATCAGTACATTAGCGACAATGTGCCATTTGAGATCAAAACCATTCATAGCGACGGCAAGACATTGGACGAACTGATGGAAGACTTCCGGCAATCTTTTGATTTGACGAAAGCACCTCTCCTTCAGGTTTGCCTAGTCGAGGTCACAGACACTCAGCATTATCTGCTGTTCAACTCTCATCATATTATTTTGGATGGCATTTCACTGAATGTGTTAATGGAAGACTTCGCTAGATTGTATGTGGGTGAAGAGCTGCCTGCATTGCCAATTCAGTACAAGGACTACGCAGACTGGCAGTGGCAGAAGCGGGGGAGCGATCAGTGGAATCAGCAGGAAAAATATTGGGTGGATGCTTTCAGCGACCGAGTCCCGATCATGTCTTTTCCGCTTGATTTCCCGCGTCCTTCTGTTAAGACATTCCAGGGGGATCACCATACGTTCTTCCTTACTGATTCTACGTACGGTGATTTGCATGCATTTGCCAAGCAGAACGAAGTGACTGTCCATGCTGTTTTGATGTCAGCTTATTACGTGTTGTTGATGAAATACACGTCTCAGGAAGATTTCGTTGTCGGTTCACTCGTAGCTGGACGAAACCATCCCGATTTGGAGCGAATCGTCGGTGTCTTTATCAACTTCCTTCCGATACGCAATCGTCCTCGTGCCGATCTTGTGTATACCGATTTTGTACAAGAGGTTCAGCGCAGTCTGCTACTGGCCTACGAACATCAGGAGTATCCGTTTGAAGAGATCGTTGCTCGTAGCGCCGCAGGCATCCAGCAAACGCAAAATCCATTGTTTGATACGATGCTGATCTTCCATAACCAGCGGGAGCAAGAAGTGCAGTTTACAGTGGGCGACGCGCAATTTGAAGAGGTTCCGCATGAATCGAAGACGTCGAAGCTTGACTTTAAGCTGGATATTACACCGCTTGCTGATCAATTCAGGTGCGTGCTGGAATACGATACCCAGTTGTTCAAAGCGGAGACAATGGAAGGCTTCGCGGACAACTATTTGCGTGTACTCACAGCGCTTCTGAAGCATCCGAAACAGCGATTGGATGATGTTGAGATCGAATATCACCAAACAGAAAAAGAGGGCGTGATGAACCGCCTTCATCATGTCGGAGTTGCAGTTCCAGAACTGGGTCCGGCTCAGATCATGTATGGCACTCTTGGATTTGATGCAAGCGATTCCCTGCATGATCCAGAACAAAACGTGTATCTCTCGATGTGCATGAAACCGGGCTGTGTGCCAATCGAGCTAATCGCGCCTGTCGATGAAACGTCACCTTGTGTTCGTTTGTTGGAAGAGAAGGGGACGGGTCCGTACCATCTATGCTTTTCTGTTTCCAATATTGATCATTTTTTGAAAAAGTTAGTTGATTTTGGCTTCAAATACGATTTGGTCAGCGCTCCAAAGCCAGCGGTACTTTTCAATCATAGACTCGTTGCCTTTCTCTTTCTGGAATCAGTTGGCTTGATTGAACTTGTAGAGAGCGAGAACATGACGCATGACAAATGGCAAAGCAGCGATCAGCGATCTGCTGTCCGGTTGCTTACTTCAGATGCTGAAAAGGCACTGTCGTTCTATACGTTTATGGGCTACCGTGTTCACGAGAAATATCTGGATCGGCAATCGCAAGCCAGTATTATCACACTTGGCAAAGCGAGAGAGAGCAGCATCCAGTTAGTCGAGCCTCGAATGGAGCACACACAAGAACAACGCGAGCTCATGAAAAGTGGTTCTGGCGTTTACCAAATCGAGGATCGGGTAGCGAACCTGATCGAACGGATCGACACCTTGATAGCATGCGGCATTCCCGTTTCTTTTGCAGACCGGGCAGGAAGTATTCTGCAACTGACAGATGCCCCCTACCTACTTTTAACCGACGGGAAATCAGCTGCAGAAAGACCTAAGCCGATTCTAGGCGAGTTTCATTCGGAAACAACGCCCATCTATTCCTTCGTTCAGGAACGTTTGCTCAAGCAGGAACAAGAAGATGGGATTGTGGCTGTCAGATGTTTTGACATCGAGCTTCGAAGCAGAATCGAACTGTCGTATATGCAGCAAGCATGGCAAACTCTTGTGCGACGTTTTCCTCTGCTATCGCCCCAAGGCTTTTCCGAACCGATTCCGCTTGCGTTATGTGATTTACAGGAGAAAAGCGAGGCAGAGGCAACGATATGGTTGCGAGAACGATTGGCTGCCGAGCAAAAGAGGCCGTTTAAGGACAAAGCAGGAAGTTTGGCTCGTTTTGAACTGATAAAGCTGGCTACTGATCGCTATCGATTGATTGGAAGTCTTCACAGCTCCTTTAGTGATTGGCGAGGTCTCGGACTTCTCCTGGAAGAATGGGAGGCTCTGTATCAGTCGATTGCAGAAGGGCATGAGCCGACTGTGGAAGAACAGCCTCGCTACGAAGCATTCGCTGTTTGGCAGAAAAAAATGCTTTATTACGGGCATCTCGAGGCCCAGCGTCACGAGTGGTTGACAGCAGCAAATCCACATTCTGCTCAACCATTTGGTGCGGGTGGGGTAGCGACGCGACAAGTCGAGCAGTCTATCGACCCGATAGGTCACGCTGATTTGCTGCATGTAGCTACTCATGCCAATCAAGAGCTGGGAGATATCTTGCTTGCCTCCTATCTGCTGTTGCTTCGACAGGTCACCCAATTGCCGAGTTTGACGCTTGGGGTAGTGACAACGAATCGGACGCAAGATGTGCTGGAACAAACGCTAGGCAACTTTGACAACATCGTACCACTCACCGTCGACATGCAGACGATCAGTTCGTTTTCACAATTATTGGATCAAACGAAGCAAGTACGTGCCCGAATGCAAACGCTCGCGTTGTATCCGTCAGAGCACTGGCAAGCGACGACGCATATGGAATGGCCGACACTTTTTGTCAACCAGACGATTCCGTTCAAAGCTAAGTCAGCTACTTGGAAACGTGAAGTCAAACGTTCAGTTGAGCCAGAAATGGCTGGAAGTCCGTTAGTTCTTCAGGTAGCAGAAACTTCGAAAGGTATCCATGTCGTTTTTACCTATGATCCATCTATGCTTCAGACGGCATATGTTGAATCGCTTTCGGATCGCTATGTGAAAATCCTAAAAATGTTAGCAGAAAAATCCAAAATAAAGTAAAAGGGGTAGGAAAATATGGAAATCAGATCCTCTATTAATTTTCACGACGAGCGCTTTTTGATGTTTGTACTGGACCAGATGGCAAATGAGCTTGAGAGAAACGGTGGAGAAGCAATCCGCATGACTCTTGGGAAGTCAGAAATGCCGCTGCATCCCGAAATTATCAATTCCATGCAACAGGCATTGAACAGCTTTGAAAAATATTCGCTCGTGTATCCAGGTGGGCTGCCAGAACTGAAAGATAAGCTCGCGACCCACTATAAAACAAAATACGATGTGTCAATCAAACCGGAGAATTTCGTGATCAGTGTCGGTACCAGCACACTCTTCCGTAACCTGTTCTACCTCCTGCTTAAAGAGGGCGATGAAGTGTTGTTGCCACTTCCGTACTACTCGCTTTACCATTTCTGCGCGCTGCTAGTCGGAGCGAAAGTTCGTTACTACAAAATTGATATGGATACATTGAGACTTGATGTGGAGTCGTTTAAAGAGAATTTTACAGACAAGACGAAAGTGGTCGTGATCAACACGCCAGGAAACCCGTTGGGAAATATTCTTACAAAAGACGAATTGTATACGATCGACAGCATCGTAGACGGTCGTGCGGCTATTATCAATGACGAAATTTATGCGAATACCTACTTCGATGACGAGTGCGAATCCGTGATGCAGCTGAAAAATACCAAGTCTACGTTCATCACAACCGATGCGTTTTCCAAAGCATATCGGATGTATAGCAGACGTGTCGGATATGCGATCGTACCAGATGAGCTGGTACAGCCACTGACGGTCATTCAGCACCACACACTGCTCACAGCTGACCCAGTCGTACAGTTCGGAGCAATGGCTGCGCTTGATTACCAGCATGAGGTTGATCATTTGGTCCAACTGTACAAAGGTCGTCGGGACTACACGATCGATGCTTTCCAAAATGTAGCAGATGTCCGTGCTCTGCCAGCGAGAGGCAGCTTCTACTTCACGCTTGATTGCGAAGCATTTATGAAGAGAAAAGGTATCAGCACCTCGCTTGAGTTGGCTACGCAAATTTTCGAAGCTACACATGTGGCAACCGTACCGGGTTCTGACTTTGGTATCCCGAACACACTGCGCCTCTCATACTCTGCCGCTAAGTATAACGAGGGAATTAATCGTTTGCGGGATTTTTTCACCACCACCTAAAAAGGGGAAGAGTCGCAATGAATGGACGTATGCAACTCGATCTGGATCTGAACGAGTTTAACCTGCTCACTGATGATGAAGCGAACTTGTTAACCCGAGTCAATCAGACAGACAAACCGTATCGCAACAAAGTAACAATCGCTGAACTGTTCGCCCGGCAAGCGGAAAAAACGCCTGATAGAGTCGCTGTGATAGAGGCGGATCGAGAAAGAACATACGCAGAACTACACGCGGAAGCAAACCAGCTAGCCCGTATCCTAAAAGATGCGGGTGTAGTTCCTTCGCAACTCGTAGGAATACTCGCAGACAGGAGCTCCCGTATGGTAGCGGCAGTTCTTGCAATCCTCCAAGCAGGTGGGGGATACGTCCCGGTTGATCCGCATTATCCCCGAGCTAGAATTCGGTATCTTTTGCAGGATAGTCGCTGCAAGGTGCTTGTAACAGAATCCATTTATCTCGATGAGATCATACCCGATCTACCTGACAGCATCGAAACGATCATTTGTTTGGACGAGACTTCCTTCCAGCGCGAAGGATACAAGGTCTATACAGCGCTCGATATTCGCGGTCAAAAGGATGAGGCGATAGCCCCGGCAGGTTCAGAGGATGAT
This sequence comes from Brevibacillus sp. AG, assembly GCF_028369215.1. Classification (NCBI taxonomy): domain Bacteria; kingdom Bacillati; phylum Bacillota; class Bacilli; order Caryophanales; family Paenibacillaceae; genus Brevibacillus; species Brevibacillus sp. AG. The sequence continues at coordinate 141,741 of NZ_JAQMYO010000001.1, forward strand.
GTTGCTTACGTCATCTACACATCTGGTTCGACCGGTGCACCGAAGGGCGTCATGATTACGCACAAACAGGTCCTGAATACGTTGTTTTGGCTAGAGGAGACATTTCCGCTAAGCGAGACAGACGTAGTTGCCCAAAAAACCTCGATTTCTTTTACGGATTCGGTGTGGGAATTGTTTTGGCCGCTGATGGTTGGATCAAAGCTGTCTATTTTGAACGAGGAAGACGGGAAAGATCCGGGAGCGTTGTATGACTGGCTGCAAGAGCAACGCATTACAGTCACCCAGTTCGTTCCAGCGATGATGAATGTGTTTCTGGCTCATGTGCATTCTCGTAATGAACCGGATCCGTTGCCCCATTTGAAGTGGGTCTTTAATGGAGGAGAAGCACTGACGGCTAATCTGGTTGGCGAATGGAATCGTCTGTTCCGTATCGCGCGAATCGCCAATATTTACGGGATGACAGAATCAGCGATATACGCTTCCGTCTATCTTTGCACAGAGCAGCCCGCTGAAGAAACACTCCGAATCCCTATTGGTGTTCCCATTGCCAATACTCATATGTTCATCCTTGGACAGACGGGGGAAATTTGTCCCCCAGATGTCAAGGGCGAGATTTGTATCGGAGGCATTGGCATCACCGACGGATATTTGGGTAAGCCTGAGTTGACCGAGAAAGCTTTTACGAATCATCCCATTACCGGCGAGCGCCTTTACCGTACGGGAGATGTCGGATTACTCAGCGAAACGGGCGTATTTGAATATCTAGGGCGTATGGACGATCAGGTTCAAGTGCGCGGCTATCGTGTGGAACTGAAAGAAGTGGAACGCGCTGTCCTTCAGCATCCTGCTGTGAATCAGGTAGCTGTATTGGCTATAACTGATCAAATGGGCATGACCGAACTAGCTTGCTACTATGTAGGGCAAAAGGATGGTGTTCAGCCAGATGGGCTTCGTACGCACCTGCTAGAGTGGCTCCCCGGATATATGATCCCGAGTTACTTTATGGAACTGTCCGAGATGCCGCTTACCCCGCATGGAAAGATTGATCGTAAAGCTTTGCCTGCGGTAAAGCCCGGCGTCAGTAGTGATTACGTGCCTCCGGCAAATCCTATCGAACAAAAGCTGGCTGAGTTGTGGTCGGATGTTTTACAGATTCCATCTCCTGGTGTACTTGATCATTTTGTCGGACAGGGTGGACATTCGCTGAAGGCCATTCAGCTTTTATCCCGGATTGAAAGTGACTTTCAAGTGAAGCTTTCCATGCGCGACTTGTTTGATGCCCCGACGATTCGTGGTTTGGCGACAAGGCTCACAGGCAATCTCCAAGAGATGGAGCAAAAACCGATCGTCATGCTCTCTGATCAGGAATATTACCCTGTCACGCGCGCACAAGAGCGGCTGTATCTGTTGTGGCAGTTGGAAGAAGATGCTACCAGCTATCATACACCGGGAGTTATGCGGATCAACGGTTCCCTTGATTCAGGGCGTCTTCAAGTCGTTGCGGATCAACTCGTCGCACGACATGAGGCGCTGCGCACCTCGTTTCATTTAATTGAAGGTCAGGTGAAACAAAAAGTACACAGTGACCTGTTTGTACAGATCGAGACATGGAAAGCAGACGAGGAAGCTGTGGAAAAGACAATCGAACGCTTTTTCCGGCCATTCGATTTAAAGCAAGCCCCTTTGCTTCGTATCGGTGTCATTGAGGTTTCATCAGAGGAGCATCTGTTGATTTTCGACATGCACCATATCATTTCAGATGGCATATCGAAGTCCATCTTGCTTGAAGAGTTTTGTACCCTTTACCAAGGACAGGTGTTGCCGGAATTGTCGGTACAGGCCAAGGAATTCGCTTGGTGGCAAACAGAACAAGCTGCCGAGATTGGTTGGGCTGAGCATGAAGCCTACTGGTTGGATGCATTTTCCGGGCAGCCGCAACCGTTGACAATCCCGACCGATTATCCTCGCCCCCAAACCATGACATTTGATGGAGACGAGTTGCTGACAGAGCTGTCTGGAGAGTGGTTGGAAAAACTCGACTCGTTCACTCGTCAGAGTTCTACGACGCTGTACATGCTTCTTTTGGCCGTCTATTCTGTTTTGTTATCCAAATATAGCAATCAGGAAGACATCGTCATCGGCTGCGACATGGATGGTAGACAACGTGCGGAGTTTGCCCCTGTTGTCGGAATGTTTGTTAACACCTTGGCCTTGCGAAACAGGCCGAAGAAAGAATTGACCGTCCAAGAGTATATCGGGCAGGTACGCCAAAACGTGCTAAGCGGTTTTGAGCATGGAGACTATCCATTCGATCAACTCGTAAGCCAGATTCAATTGTCTCGCGATCCAGCAAGGAACCCGTTGTTTGACGCCATGCTGACCCTGCATCATGCAGCAGAGCAGCAAAAGGTCCATCTCGATCAAATCGAGTTTGCTCCATACGAGTTCAGACGCAAAGCCGCCATGCTCGATTTGGCTTTGGAAGTGGTTAAGGCTGAGGATCACATATGCATGCACTGGCAATATAACACGAACTTGTATCACAAAAGAACAATCGAGAAGATGGCTCAAGACTTTGTCATTCTTCTGGAGCAAATGGTAGCCCACCCGAACCGAACCATCGGACAACTTCAGATCGGTCATGGAGTAGTACAAGTAGCACAGGGACAAGTGGACGACGATGACTTTGCTTTTTAAGAAATACATGACGGACAGAAAAGAGGGATTGGCTTGACAACGATAACTGCACAAAACATCTTGCTGGCCAGTGGGCAGTTTGATCGCGAAAAAGACTATTGGATGGAGAACCTCTCTCGAGAGTTTCATTCACTCGACCTTCCAACAGACTCTCGGGCCTCGTTTCAGCGTCAGTCTGAACTTCGTGAGCTGACTATCGTGTTTCCGGACGAGCTGAGCAAGGCACTGATTCATTTGAGCAATGGCTCGGATCAGCGTTTGTTCATGGCTTTGCTGAGTGGATTTGGCATCTTGTTGTCCAAATATACGGGACATCAGGACATATGCGTTGGAACGGCTATCTTCCGTCAAACAGAGCCGGGTGAGTTTTTGAACAAGGTACTGCCCTTGCGTCATCAGGTACTCCCGGAATGGAGCATCAAGGAGCTGCTGCAAGAAGTTCGGCAGATCTTAAAGGTCGCTGTGGAACATCAGAACTACCCAATCTTGCGGTTGATCGAGGAACTGCAAGTACCGCAGCAGGGGAACAGCACACCGTTTTTTGAGGCGACTTGCTTATTGGACGTCCTTCATGATCAGGACAGCCTGGAACAGGTTTCGAGCGAGTTGCAATTCCTCTTTTCTAAAAAGGGAAACTCGCTCGAATTACTCGTGCGTTACGTGGGGCAAAGATACCAACTACCTATGATGGAACGGATGATGGAGCATTTAGTTCGTATCTATCACGTTATCGTAACGCAACCGAATCAGAAGATCGCTGAGATAGCGTGCTTATCTGAGGAAGAGGTTCGGGAGTTAGTTCTTTCATTCAACGACAACCGGGTTGATTTTCCGCGCGATAAGAGCTTTGATCGACTCTTTGAGGAGCAAGTAAAAAAAACTCCTCATCGCAAAGCGGTGACAGACGGAAAAACAACCTTAACCTATCAGGAATTAAACGAGCGATCCAATCGACTCGCGCGCCATTTTATCCAGCAAGGATTACGACCTGGCACGAAAATCGGTATCTATATGAAGCGCAACGTGGATACGCTTGTTGCGATACTCGCGGTGTTCAAAGCGGGTGGAGCCTACATACCAATTGACCCAGACTATCCGCAGCATCGGATCTTGTACATCGTGCAGAAGAGCGAGATTGCAGGGTTGATAACTCAGCCCGACTTGCTAAATGGACTGGAGTCGATTCAAGCATCCTCACCTGAGCTGAAGTATCTCTATGTCTTTGGTCAATCCGATGAATCAGTAGAATCACTTTCGGGAGAGGACATCGATCGGGAAAGTGCGGGAACAGACTTGGCTTACATCATCTTCACATCGGGCACGACTGGACAACCGAAAGGTGTTATGGTGCACCATCGTGGAATGATTAACCACATTTTCGCTAAAATCAACGACCTATCCCTTTGCGAGGATGATCTTGTCGCACAAACGGCTTCCCTTTGCTTCGATATTTCTGTTTGGCAATATTTGGCTGTTCTGCTGGTGGGTGGCTCTGTGCAAGTGGTCGATACAGAGACGGTAATGGATACGCAGGCCCTTCATAGCATACTGCGTTCCAACCGCGTCACCGTAGCGGAAGTAGTACCATCTCTGCTCTCTGTGCTGCTCGATCTCGTTCAAGAATGGCCCGACTCCGAACGTAGCTTCCCTGATCTGCGGTGGATGGCAGTGACAGGAGAGGAGTTGCCTGCTCCTCTGGTACGGCGCTGGTTTGCCTGCTATTCGGAAATTCCATTGGTGAATATGTACGGGCCAACGGAAGCATCCGATGATATTACCCACCACATTATCAGGGAAATGCCGAGCGATCAGCAGATTGTGGTTCCCATCGGCATACCGATCCAGAACACTCATATTTACATACTCGATCAAAATCAGTGTATCTGCCCGCGTGGCGTAAAAGGTGAAATAGGTGTGGCCGGTCCGGGGGTTGGATACGGCTACTACAGAGATGAGGAACGGACGCAAAAAGTTTTTCTAGCAAATCCGTATGCCAGTTGGGTAGAAGACCCTGACTATCATGTTCTCTACCGAACGGGTGATGTAGGCCGGATCACGGAGGACGGATATATTGAGTACTTCGGGAGAATGGACAATCAAGTCAAGATTCGGGGTTACCGAATCGAATTGAGTGAGATTGAACAGGTTATGCGCAGACATCCTGCGGTCAAGGATGCAGTGGTATTGGCACTTTCAGAGGGCACGGGTGCAAAGTACTTATGTGCCTATGTCGTTCCCCTGGAGGAATTTTCCGCCCGAGATGTGCGTGATTATCTGTTTACTGTACTTCCGGAATACATGGTGCCGATGCACTATGTAAAACAAAACGTATTGCCACTTACCCCTAACGGAAAAGTGGACAGAGGCGCTTTACCGATGCCTGGCATACAGGATCGGATAGACACATCTATTTTTGTGTCAGCTACAACCGAGACGGAAAAAGCACTCACCCAAATCTGGGCGCATGTGCTACAGCTCGATCCAAAAACAATCAGCGCCCGGGACAATTTCTTCGCTCTAGGGGGGCACTCGTTAAAAATCAACGCCGTGGCTACGCAGGTTGCACAGCAGTTTGGGGTACAGCTACCACTGCGAACCATGTTTAATCACCCAACTATTCAGGATCTTGGCAAAGTGATTGATGGAGCAGACAAGACGATTATGAAAAGACGCTTCCCGGTCGAAGCCAGATCGTACTATCCTGTTACGGCTGCCCAGCGTAAGTTCTTTATTCTTCAGCAGTTGAATCCGGCTGACACAAGTCTTCACATTACGGCTGCCCGCTTCATCGAGGGTGATTTGAGCCGTGAGAAGGTAGAACATGCTTTTCAAGGATTGATTGACCGCCATGAATCTCTTCGTACCTCGTTTGATTATATAGATGGGCAAGTGGTTCAAATTGTACATGCTTCGCTAGTCTTCCGTCTGGAAGTGAGCGAAGCAAGTGCAGAGCAGTTGGAGGCCAACCTGGCAACGTTTGTACGGCCATTCGATTTGCGTCAAGCGCCCTTGCTGCGTGCAGGGCTAATCAGGATTGCACCGGAAAAGCATCTCTTGTTGTTCGACATGCACCATATCGTTTCAGACGGTGTATCTATGGACATTCTTGTAGAGGACTTTGTTCGTCTCTATGCCGGCGTGACGCTTCCTGCATTGGAAGTTCAGCAAAAAGAGTTTGCTGTTTGGCAAGAATCTGCACTCGAGTCAGGGGAGCTTCAAGCTGACTATTGGGCAGACTTGTTTACCAGCCCGGCTCCACTTCTATCGATTCCGACTGATTACGAAAGGCCAGAATCTATTACGTTTCCTGGTGAGACGATTGAGTTCGAGATATCGGCAGAGGAGAAGCAGCGGTTGCAGGACCTGGCAGCACAGGAACATGCGACACTTTACATGGTGCTGTTGTCGGTTTACAACATGTTGCTTGCCAAATACAGCGGCCAAGAGGATGTTGTTGTCGGAACTCCAGTAGCTGGGCGTAAATTTGCAGAGTTTGATGAAGTAATCGGAATGTTTATCAACACCATTCCCCTACGTAATTATCCAAAAGGCGAGAAAACGTATCGCGAGTTTCTTGCAGAGGTCCGTGAGCATACGCTAGCCTCTTTTGAACAAGCGGATTACCCGATTGATCTATTTGTCCAGACTCTTGGTCTTGAGCCAAATACAGGTCGTCAGCCCCTTTTTGATACGATCTTCGTCCTGCAAAACATGGACAATCCGGAAGGGGAGCTGGAGCTTGAGGACATGATCGTCAAAAACTATCCACTGCAAAACAACACGGCTAAGCTTGACCTTCATCTGTCGGCTTATCCTGTTTTTGACAGACTTACATGTAAGCTGGATTACCGCAGTGACCTGTTTAGAAGAGAAACGATGGAACAGTTTGTGAATGACTTCAAAAGCTTGTTGCAGCAGGTGATGGAAGATCCCGAGCGCCTCCTGCATGACTTTGAATTGACCCGTGAGGTAGCCCTTATTCAAGCACAGGGCGTCGATTGGGATTTTGAATTTTAGAGCAAGCGGTGAGTAAGAGGGGGAGGGCATATGGAGACTACTATTTCGCAAAACATTCTGCTAACCAGTCGAAAATTTAGCCGGGAGGAGCACTACTGGCGCGAGAAGCTACAGGGGGAGTGGACGCTCTCCCTCCTTCCAACCGAAGGGACGGAGAAGGAGGGCGATGGGGAGGAGACAAAAGAAATATCTTTTGTATTTCCAGATGATTTGAACGCTGCCGTTGCGGCCCATTGCGATCATCATCCGATGAAGCTCTACCTGTTCCTTCTGTCGACGTTTCAAATCATGCTGAATCGGTATAAGCAGACAGACGACATGATCATTCTCACGCCCGTCTTTCAGAATCCGCTTCCCCCTAATGCTTGGAATCGGGTACTGCCGCTGCGTGTACGGATGCATCAAGAAGCTACTTTTGCAGAAGTGGCGAAAGAGGGTAAGCAGCTGGTCAAAGAGGCAATTGAGCATCAGAACTATCCGTTTTCGCAAATGATGCAATGGCTTGATCTATCCGACACCGATCTGATGACACTGACAGATACTGCTTTCGTACTAGAAAACATGCAAGATATTGCTGCTTTGGAAGGCCTGTCCCTGCAAGTGGTGTTTGCATTGAAGCAAACAGAAGATGGAATCACAGGTCGCGTACGGTATGCGGGCGAGCAGTTCCAAGAGGCTGTCATCGAACGCATGATCAGCCATTATCTACAAATTCTTCGTGAAGTGGTCGCCGATCCCAAGCGGTTGGTTCGCACAATCGATATGTTGACAGAAGCAGAGCGGACTGATCTGTTGTATACCCGCAATCAAACAGATGTTCCTCATTCTGCTCCAAAGCCGATTCATCAACTGATTGAAGAACAGGCAGCGCGTACTCCTCACCTAACAGCAGCTGTGTTTGGCAACAAAACCCTTACCTATGCTCAACTTAATGGGAAAGCCAATTGCCTAGCACACATGTTGAAGGACAGCGGCATTGGAAAAGGAAGCTATGTTCCGGTCTTGATGAATCGTAGCTTGAATTTGGTCATTTCCCTGCTAGCCGTGATGAAAACAGGTGCGGCATTTGTCCCGCTAGACGTGCAGAGTCCGAACGAACGGAAAAAGCAGCTACTGGATGAATTGGATTGTCCGGTGACGCTGATCGGGCCAGAAATACGTCAGGAACCGTCATTCGTACAATTGACACGTGCTGTAATCGTCGATGCGGATGAATTCCGGGAAGAAGGGGACTTAAATGTCCAGGTCGATGTGGACGACCCGATTTATGTGATCTATACATCTGGTTCCACCGGCAAACCAAAAGGTGCTGTCGTTCCTCATATCGGTATTTTCAATCGGTTTCGCTGGATGGATGAACACTACGGTTGTACGGAACAGGACGCCATTTTCCAGACGACTCTCCATCACTACGACAGTTCGGTCTGGCAACTTTTTTGGCCGCTCTTGCATGGTGGCCGTACGGTATTGCCGATTCCTGAATTTGAGATGACGCTCGATCAAGTGTTGCACGCCATTTCAACCTATCAGATTACGATTACCGACTTTGTGCCGTCGGTCTTCAACCTGCTGGTGGATCAAATGGAAACACGGCTGGACATACACGATTCACTTTCTTCGATTCGCCACCTGATCTTGGGGGGAGAGGAAATTACGGCTCACACCGTGCATCTGTTTCTTCAGCGGTTTCCCCACGTTCGTATTACGAATCTGTACGGTCCGACGGAGACGTCTATTGGTGTCATCTACTTTGAGATCGACCATACCCATCAGGGACCGATACCGATCGGAAAGCCGATAGCCAATACGAAAATTCTGCTGCTGGATTCAAATCGCAAACTAGTTCCGGCGGGACATCAAGGGGAGATTTATATAACAGGCTTGTGCTTGGGACACGGTTACTTGCACGATCCTGAGAAAACAGCAGCCAGCTTTGTTGACAACCCTTATCCGGAAATTGGTTATCAGAAGCTTTACCGGACAGGCGACCTTGGGCGTTATCTGCCGAATGGCAATATCAAGTTCTGCGGTCGCATCGATCATCAAGTAAAAGTACGCGGGCACCGAATTGAACTTGGCGAGATTGATGAGGTTTTATTGTCCCACCCGCTAGTAAAAGAGTGTGCCGTGCTATTTCAAGAAGAGAAGGCTCGATTGTGCGCTTACTACGTACCGAATGCTCAGGAATTGACCGCAAGTGACTTGCGTGGTTATCTCAGCGAACGGCTTCCCGATCACATGATCCCTTCCTTTTTTGTCAGCATTGAAAAAATGCCGTTGACAGCAGGGGGCAAGATCAATCGCAAGCTACTGCCAGAAGTGGATGAACAACAGGCGTCCGATGCTGAATATGTAGCCCCACGAAATGAGAACGAAGAACAGCTGGTTACCATCTGGAAAGAAATCTTGGGAATCGAAAAAGTGGGGGTACACGACAGCTTTTTCCAGCTGGGAGGGAATTCCCTGCTGTTGCTCAAAATGCATGCGCAAATTGTAAAACAAGTGGATAGCGGGATTAGCGTCGCACATTTGTTTTCCTACTATACGATTGCTATGTTTGTGGATTTTCTCGAACAAAGAAAACAGGATCAGTTTGCATCAATGGAAGATCAAGGCGATGATGATGAATCTCTTTTGGAATTGCTGAGGGAGGTCAAGGAGGGAGTTCTCTCCGTAGACAAGGGTGCCGAACTGATCGACAAAAGGAAGGGGAAATAGGATGAGTTTGCTAAAAAAATACATCTTGCAGCAAGTGGCTGCTCATCGACTGCAAGAGAAGGAAGCACTTCCTTTGCTGAAAGAACTGTCCTCTGCCAACGTAAACACTCGCCAAGATATCGCGATCATCGGTATGGCTTGTCGTTTTCCCGGAGCCAGCAGCCTCGAAGAATACTGGAACAATTTGCAACAGGGGCACGATTCAATCAGTGATATCCCTGCTGCAAGGCGTCCAGATGTCGAGAGGGTAGCGAGAGAATTTTTTAACGACACAGATTTTACGTATGAGCGGATGGGTTATCTCGATCACGTGGATTTATTTGATCATGCGTTTTTCGAGATATCACCTGCAGAGGCTCGAACCATGGATCCTTATCAACGGATGTTTCTCGAGTTGGCATGGGAAACATTTGAACATGCCGGGTATAGCGAGAAGATGATCAGCGGTTCTCCTACAGGCGTATTTCTGGGATATTGTGACAATGAATCACAATACCAGCGTGTGCTGAAAAACGTTGATTCGTCCTCGCTGGCTGGCAACGTTGCAGCAATTATTGCTTCACGAATTTCCTATTTGCTGAATCTGTCAGGTCCGAGCCAACTGATTAATACATCTTGCTCTTCCTCCTTGGTCGCTCTGCACCAAGCATGTCAGGCCATTGGAAATAACGATTGTCGAATGGCTCTCGTAGGTGGAGTGAACCTTTCCCTGTTTCCGATTCAACAAGATACTGATTTTGGCATCGTATCTGTAGAACGCAAAACCAAAGCATTTGATGACTTTGCTGATGGAACAGTATGGGGAGAAGGTCTTGGCGCTGTTCTTTTGAAGTCATACGATCAAGCAGTCAAGGACAACGACTATATCCATGCCGTGATCAAAAGCACAGCGGTCAATTGTGATGGCCGTTCTACTAGTATTACAGCGCCCAATGCGATTTCCCAGTCTGCTTTGTTGCGAACAACGTGGGAGCGGGCGCGAATCAATCCGGAGAGCATCTCCTACATTGAGGCACATGGGACCGGGACCAGATTAGGCGACCCTGTCGAGATTGAGGGGATCATGCATGCCTTTCAGAAAGTTTCAAAACGTAAGCAATTTTGCGCAATAGGCTCGGTCAAAAGCAACATCGGGCACACGATAGCGGCATCCGGTGTAGCTGGGATCATTAAGACGGCTTTGATGATGAAGCATCGTCAGATTCCGCCGACGCTGCATGTAAAACGTCCGAATACCTTAATTCCTTTTATAGATTCGCCTGTTTATATAAATGATGTGCTAAAGGCTTGGGATGTAGAGGCTGACCAACCTGTGAGGAGAGCCGGCATAAGTGCATTCGGCCTGAGCGGGACAAACGCCCACGTCATATTGGAAGAGCCTCCTAAGCGCGAGGCGACAGCCGTTTCAGAATCTGGCAATTACCTATTTACGTTATCTGCCAAGACAAGTGAGTCACTATGGGATTTGCTTGAGAAATACCAAGCATTTTTATCAGCGCCTTCTGAGCATTCCCTTCTTGATATGTGCGCTACTGCTAATACTGGGCGCGGACACTATCGGTATCGCCTTGCCTTTATTATCAACAGCAAAGAGGACCTTTTGCAGAAGATCCATGGCCTGTGCGCGGGAAAACGGATGGAGGACGGTGCTCCGCTTGTTGATGGGAACCAGGTGTTCTACGGGGTATTGAATTCCCGTGGTGAAAGTTCATTGCCGATCAGCATGCAATTAGACAGCTCTGACCCAGTAGAAATGGCGAAACAGTATGTGCGAGGGGTGCCAATCAATTGGCATGAATACTACCGTCCAGTTAAATGGAAAAAAGTACCTTTGCCAACCTATTCCTTTGCCAAAACCCGCCACTGGGTGCAATCGGATCAACCTGTAAGCGAAACAATTGAGCGGTCCGCTGCTGTAGCTTCTGAGGCGGCACATGAGAACGCAACTGCTGATGTTCATAAAATTGCTTCCACCTTCTTTACGTTTGGGGAAACTTTACTGAATCAGGTGAATGTCCAAAAGCAAACAGGCTTGGAAGAGGATGAGACTTTTTATTCCGGCTTGTCATCGCTTGAATGCTTCAATCAACTGGGCGTTTTCCACAAGCAGAGTCAAACGTATACGCTGGAAGAATTGCGTGAAGCTGTAAGGTTTTATGGAAGGAATGAACACCTCTTCCAACTCATGCTTGGGCTCGTCGTTCAAGCGTCCCTTGTTGAACAAGTTGCAGGAACATATCGACTTGCTGCTCAAGCAGAGGGTCTCGATGCGGAAACGTTTTATCAGGATTGTCTGGATCGTTATCCGAATGAGCGAGAGACGTTCACCCAATTAAAAGCGTGTTTTGCCCATTACTCAACCATCATGACAGGGCAGAACGTACTTATGTCGGACAATACTTCTGATTTTTGCAAGCTGTATGCGGATCGCATTACTCTTGGAAACCCTTCTGGACTTATGGCAGTGGAAACAATTGCCCAATACATCCATTCGTTTAGCCGTCCTGTCCGTATTCTGGAGGTTGGAGGCGGTTCAAGCAGTCTTGCACGCCTCTTGCTGCCGAAGATTGAAAATCAAGCAGTCACTTATCTGTTTACGGATAGTGTCCAAGGGACTCTCGATGAGACAGAAAAAGAGTGCAAAGAAGTGTATCCATTTGTGGAGTTCCGCCTGTTCAACATGGAGAAGGCCCCAGCCGAACAAGGATTCGATCTACACGCATACGATGTGATTATCGCTAATAATGCAATACACAAGACGAAGGATGTTCGGGCATCCTTATCGATTTTGCATCAGTTGCTTGCAGAGCAGGGCGTGCTGTTTGCGATTGAGCTCGTGAAAAATCGTTCAACGGCAAATGTGATCGGGGGGCTTGCCGCAGACTGGTGGCAGTACGAAGACACCGATCTGCGACACCAATCCAGACTGATGGATGCCTCACGCTGGGAAAAGGCTCTTCGGGATACGAACTATCAATCGGTTGCCATGTATCCGTCGTCAACAGCGCTGCTTGATCTGTCTGATTCAGCGTTATTGGTCGGGCACTCAGCATATACGCCACAAGAGTATCGAGAGTGGCTCTACCAGATCAATTGGCAAACGAAAGAGCTAACAACCAATCATCAGTCCCAGCGTTCAGGGATCTGGTTAGTGTTTCAAGATGAAGGCGGTGTAGGAGAAACTCTTGCTGACGCGATGGCATCGGAAGGACATGAAGTGTTCATACTTCGCAGTGGTGAAGCTTTTGCCTCCGTTTCTTCCCACGAGTTTATCCTAGACCCCAGCCAGCCAGAAGATCTGCGGCGTGTGTTCGAGAGACTCGGGGACAAAAAGGAAAAGCTGACTGGGATTATCCACTTATGGAGCTTGACCTCGGGCGTCCAACAGCCAAATGGTCTCGGAGAGCTTGAAGCTCTGGAGTCAGCGCAACATCTTGGCGTTTACAGTCTGTTCCATTTAACACAAGCGTTGCTTGAGCTGGATCTGAAGCAGGTGCTAGATTTACGGATCGTTTCGAACTACGCACAAGCAGTAGATGACAACGGCCCTGTTTTTCCAGAAAAGGCTCCCTTGTTCGGTCTTGCCAAGGTTATCTCGCAGGAAAATCCAAAACTGCAATGCTTTAGCCTGGATCTCGCAACAGAGGGGCGTTCAACATCGCAGTTGGCTGGTCAGCTTCTAGCGGAAATTCGTTGCAATCGGGATGACACTTTGGTGGCTTATAGAGGAAATCGCATCGTACCAGAAATGAATCGCTGCGATATCGATCAAATTCCGAAACGGCCTGTAGAGATACGTGAAAATGGCGTTTACTTGATCGCCGGAGGTACCGGAAAACTGGGACTGGCATTTAGTAAGCATCTGGCCGCTCAAAAAAATGTGACGCTCGTGCTGATTAATCGTTCTCCACTTCCACCTAACCACGAGTGGCAGGAGCGTTTACAGCATCCAGACTGCAGTGCTGCTGAGGCACGAAAGTTGAGAGAACTGATTGAGCTAGAGGAAATGGGAGCGCAGGTAGTCTGCTACGCAGCCGACGTGTCCGACCGTCAGCAGATGGAGGATATTTCCGAGCAAGTCCGCGCCCGCTACGGACCGATCAACGGTATTATCCAATCCGCGGCGCATATCACCTTCGAGACGATTCAGACGAAGTCGTTTTCCCATTTTCAAAATGGTTTGAAAGCGAAGATGGCGGGCACAGTCATACTCGATCAAATAGCTGAACCGGAGCATCTGGATTTCTTTGTGATCTTCTCATCACTTGCTTCGATTTGGGGTGGAGCGACTGGCAGTGACTATGTCTCGTCCAACTGCTTCCTGGATGCCTATAGTGCAGCTCGCAACCGAACGGGAAAACCAACGATCGCTTTGAACTGGTATGCGTTTGAAGGCATAACAGGTCCTGGTTTTATCGGTTACATGCCAATGGATGGAGCGCTTCAGGCCTTTGATGCATCGCTGTCTTGCCAAACTGAGCATTTGATCATTGGACAATTTGATTTGCAAGTGCTGAAGGAATGGGCACCGTCGCTGAAAGTAAAGCTCGGAGACACGATCTTTGCAAGCGTGAAATCTCATAAAGAACGCGAAGTACCATCCGCAGTGACCATACAAAACCGTGTTGTTTTGTCTGGCAGGGAGGAAGGCGATCACTACACGTTGTTGGAGCAAGCCTTGGGTCAGATTTGGTCCGATGTGCTGGGTTACTCCGAATTGAGCATTGACGACGACTTCTTCAGGCTGGGTGGCGATTCTCTTTTGGCAATCGGTATCGTTTCCCGTGTCACCAAGCAGTTGCAAAAAGAGATGACAATCACCGACCTGTTTCAGACTCCGACAATCCGTCAATTGGCTGTGTTACTGGCTCCGAATGAAGAATCAGCTGTGTCAGCGATTCCTGTAGCAGATTATCGGGAAGCTTATCCCGCCACATCGTCTCAGCAGAGAATTTATGTATTGGAACAAATGCAGGAAGGGGCAGTTGCCTACAACATCCCTACAGTCATGATGCTTGAAGGCGAGCTGGACAGAATGGCCTTCGAACGTGCATTTGTCTCGCTGGTGCAGCGTCATGAGTCGCTGCGCACCTCATTTTCCATCGTGGATGGAGTTTTGATGCAAACCGTTCAACCAAGCGTAGATTTTACGTTGGCGTATTGTGAAGTCGACGAGAACGAGGCAAAGAAAACAGTCGAACAATTCATTCGACCATTTGACTTGTCAAAAGCTCCGCTTGTTCGCGGTATGCTCATTCGCATGGATGTCAACAAACACTTGTTGCTGTTCGACATGCATCACATTATTTCCGATGGTGTATCCATCAACATTTTGATCCGCGAGTTCTTCCAATTGTATCAGGGGCTCGAGTTGCCCGAGCTGCGGATTCAATATAAAGACTACAGCGTGTGGCAAACAGAGCAGCTGGGCAATGGGGTATTGGCCGCTCAGGAGAAATTCTGGCTAAAAGAGCTAGATGGAGAACTTCCTGTGCTTAATCTGCCTACGGACCACCCTCGACCGTCCGTCCAGAGCTTTGAGGGAGATGTCCTGACCTTTGAGATTCCTCAAGAGATGACAGAGAAGATACTGGCACTGGCAAAAAACAATGGTTCAACCTTGTACATGACGCTACTGGGAGCGCTCACCATTACGATGTCGAAATACGCTGGCGAAGAAGACATTATCATTGGATCGCCAGTGGCTGGCCGTCATCATGCGGACCTGGAAAACATCGTTGGTGTCTTTCTGAACACACTGGCGATGAGAAACTTCCCGCGAAGCGATCGAACCGTGAAAGATTTCCTTCAGGAAGTAAAAGAACGGGCACTGGCGGCGCTCTCTCATGCCGATTATTCGTTCGAAATGCTGGTTGATCGTCTGACGCTGCCCAAAGATACGGCGCGCAACCCACTGTTTGATGTGATGTTCATTTTGCAAAATACCGGCGATGCGAAGGGAAGCATGAGTGCAAATGGGTTGACGCTCTCTCCATATCCATTTGAACAGCGCTCTGCCCAGTTTGATCTGACCTTTGACATCATTGAGCGAGAACAGCGCCTGATTGTCGATATCGAATACAGCAATAAGCTGTTCAGTAAAGAGACGATCGAGTCGATGTCCACACACTTCCAGAAGATTCTGGAGCAGATGGTGGAAGATCCTGAACAGTTGATCGGCAAGATGTCCATGCTGGCAGCAGAAGAACGCTTACTTCTGATAGAGCAATGGAATGACACGAGTTTGGAATACTCTCGTGAAAAAACAGTCGTCCAGCTCTTTGAAGAAGTAGTGGCAACACAGCCGAACGTGTTAGCTGTCACATGCGGAGATAAGAAAGTCACCTATGCGGAATTAAATCAGCGGGCAAACCAAGTAGCTCGTTTGATCAAGCAACACGGCGTCACTGCTGATACTTGCGTGGGCCTTTTGACGAATCGCTCTGTGGAAATGATGGTCGGACTCTTGGCGATCTTGAAAGCAGGGGCTGCGTTTGTTCCGATTGATCCGCAATATCCAGAAGAACGTATCTCCTACGTTTTGGAAAATAGCATGACTCGTCTCGTTTTAACCCACGATTCTCTGGCAGAGAAGCAGTGGGGAAGTGTTGTCCGAGTGGACGTAAATGATTCTCGGTTGGAGATGGAAGACGACTCCAATCTTCCGCCACAGGCTACACCTGACGATCTCGCCTATGTCATTTACACATCGGGTTCTACAGGCAAGCCTAAAGGCGTTATGGTTGAGCACGGCAATTTGATGAACTTCTGCTCAGGGATCGGGGAACACATCGATTTTGCCAGCGCAGACAAAATGCTGGCTGTGACAACGATTTCGTTTGATATTTTTCTGCTTGAAACGATTGTACCGCTGACAAAAGGGATGACCGTAGTCATTGCAACGGAAGAACAACAAGCAGACCCGCAAGTGCTCAAGGAGTTGATTTTGCAGGAAGAAATCACTTTCCTTCAACTGACGCCATCCCGTTTACAGCTCATGCTGGAAGAGAAGAGCAACTTGCACGCACTTGACTGCCTGAAAGCGATCCTGCTTGGAGGAGAAGCCCTTTCGGCGACTTTGTTCCAACGGCTTCGCACACAGACCAAGGCGAGACTTTACAATCTGTATGGTCCGACGGAAACAACGATTTGGTCTACGGTGCAGGACTTGACCGACGCAGGGGAAGTAACGATTGGCGCACCTTTGCCCAATACACAAGTCTACATCCTCGATGAGCATCTGCAAGTGCAGCCGATGAAGATCACTGGCGATCTTTACATTGCAGGGGATGGGGTAACGAGAGGCTACTTCGGTCAGCCAACACTGACGGCTGAGCGCTATATCCCTCATCCGTTTAAACCTGGTCAACGCATGTACAAAACAGGTGATCTCGCGAGATGGCTGCCGAATGGACGTATTGAATATGTGGGACGATCCGATTTTCAGTGCAAAGTACGCGGTTATCGCATCGAATTAGGTGAGATTGAAAGTGCCCTTTGCCAGCATCCGGATATTACGGAAGCGGTAGTCAGTGTGCGAGATACCGCTAGCGATCCTTACCTGGCTGCGTACTATATGGCAACTCGAACGTTGGACAGCGATGAATTGCGAGCGATGCTGAGCAAAAGTTTACCCGATTACATGATTCCACATTTCTATACGCATATGAGTGTGTGGCCGCTGACACCAAACGGAAAACTGGATCGCAAATCATTGCCAGAGCCTGATGCCCTTCAAGACAAGCACACCGAATATCAAGCTCCTGCTACCAGACTGGAAGAACAGATGGCTGACATTTGGCGGGAAGTGCTTAAGCGTGAAACGGTTGGTATGCAGGATAACTTCTTCCACATAGGCGGTAATTCGCTTTTACTGGTGCAAGTTCATGCCAAGCTTGAACAGCTTTACCCTGGACGGGTTCGAATTGCCGATTTGTTCGCCCATCCTACGCTGTTTGGCCTAACCAACTTTTTGAAGAACACCGCTTTAGATGTAGCAGATGAACAAGAGGAAACCGATACGACCACTTATTGGTTGAAGGAGTTGGATCGTGTCTCGCTGATAGAGTTGCCGTCTCAGTATTGGGCTAGTGGAGAAGCGAATTCGGACACAAACTGGGTCCAATTCTCACTTACGGATGATCTGTTTGAAAATGTGCAGCAGGTAAGTCAAATGGAGGCTGTTGAGGTTAGAGACGTCCTGCTTTCGATGTATCTATACCTCATGGCTGAATTGACAGGACAGCAGGATCTTTATATGGAAGTGGCTGTCGCCAAGGAGCTGCAGATGATTGCCTATCCATTCCGGGTGAACATGTCAGAGGTCAATACCTTCTTCGATCTATTCAAGCAGGTGCAGCAGAAGCGACAGTTCATCGAGAAAATGACGGGAGAAGCCTCGTTGTGGCTAAAAAAATTGCGGACGGATCGCAACGACGGAACCATTATTCCATTCTTCGGCAGTGTTAATGAGTTTACAGATGCATCATTCACACACCTTGAACATGAGCTTACTTTCTGGATCAAGGAAGGAAAAGACGTGATTGATATCGTGTGTGCATTCGACCCAGATTGCCTCCGCGCAGAAAAAGTCACGGAGATGACTCAGGATTACCAGCAATTGCTCAGGATGCTAGTGAATGAATACATGACGTAGAGAAGGGTGATCAAAAATGGACAAAATCGCACTCTTATTCCCGGGACAAGGTTCGCAATATGTTGGAATGGGCCAAGCATTATGTGAGGCCCATCCCATTGCCGCTCGCACCTTTGAAGAAGCAAGTGATGCGCTTGGATTTAACCTGCAAACCCTTTGTTTTGCAGGGGATGTACAAGAACTGACCAAAACAGAGCATGCACAGCCAGCAATCCTGACGGCAAGTGTCGCAGCCTTCCGCGTTTATTCACAGGAAATGAACATCGAACCGAAGTGGGTGGCTGGTCACAGTCTGGGCGAGTTTACGGCCCTGACTTGTGCCGGTGCCATCCAGTTTGCAGATGCCGTCCGCCTTGTCTATCGCCGAGGTCAGTTCATGCAGGCGGCCACACCGCAGGGTGTCGGAGCGATGTCAGCAATCTTTGGGTTGAATGCTCAACTTGTCGAGGAGATTTGTCGGGAACATTCTCGTGACGATGCGATCGTCGTGGTCGCCAACCATAACTCCGCTGATCAAATCGTCATCTCCGGACATGCACATGCGGTGCGGCAAGTAGAAGAAGCGTGCAAGCAGCATGGATCGACTTCCGTAGTCAGCCTCAAGGTGAGTGCGCCTTTCCATTCGCCACTCATGGTGCAAGCAGCCGAACAATTACATGAAGAACTGAAGCGATACACGTATTGCGATCCCAAATGGCCTGTGATTTCCAATGTGACAGCACAACCCTATGTCCATGCTGATCAACTTGTCGATTTGCTCATAGCACAGACAACCAGCCCTGTTCGCTGGCAATCTACGATGGATTACTTGGTAAAACAGGGAGCGAATATCGTAATTGAGCTCGGCCCTAAAAATGTACTGACAAATTTGGCCAAAGGATATCCCCTTCGCGCCTTTGCCTTTGACAAGCAGGGGGAGATCAATCGTTATCAGCAAGAGCTTCAGGATGCCAAAGCGCGTAATCAAGCAGCAATTGCCCAACTGGTCGATTCTTGCATTGCGATTGCTGTTTGCACGAAAAATCGCGGTCTTGATGAAGAAGCGTACCAGCAAGGGGTGATCGCTCCCTATCAAGCGCTACAACAACTGAGACAACAGCTGGAACAAGGAGAAAAAGAGGGGGGCTATGGAGATGTACGCGAAGCTTTTTCTCTGCTTCGTTTGATCTTCCAAACAAAAAAAGCTCCTGACGCGGAACAAGCCATGCGCTTTGATCAGCTGACCAGCAAATCGGACTTGCAACAGCGATTTCCTGAGATCGGCAACGAATGGCAAGCTAGCTAAGCCAAACCAGGCGAGCAGAGGAACCAAGGAGGAAGAATGCAGTGAGCAAGCCATTAGGACTGAACCGAGTCAAACTGAATAAACAGCAGACGGATGCTCATTCAACAGACAGCAAACCCAATTCACACGATATTGCGGTGATTGGTGCTGCTTGCCGATTCGGAAGCGCAGAAAACCCGGCAGACTTTTGGCGTCTGTTGCAAGCTGGTCAAGATTGTGTGCGAGAGCTTCCCAGAGAGCGCCAGAACGATTTGATTCCTTTGTTACTCGCCAAAGGCTTGACGATGGAACAAATTCAATTTCGAGAAGCTGCCTACCTGAATGAAATTGATAAATTCGATCCGCAATTCTTCGGTCTTTCTCCGAAGGAAGCCAGCCAGATGGACCCGAACCAGCGCTTATTTTTGCTGACATGCTGGGAGGCGATTGAGGACGCGGGGTATGGTGGAACGATGCTCGCTGGCAGCCGTACAGGTGTATATCTGGGGTTTAGCAGTGATTTTGGTGAAGAGTATAGACGAATGATTCGAGAGCTGGAACCAGATGCGCTGTCCACCTCAATCATTGGCAATATGAAATCGGTCATCGCTTCTCGCATCTCCTACCTGTTGGATCTCAAAGGTCCGAGCATGCTTGTGGATACGTCCTGCTCCTCATCGTTGATGGCCGTTCATCTGGCATGCCAAGCAATTCGTCGAGGAGAATGTGAGATGGCGCTGGCCGGCGGTGTCAAGCTCATCTTGCTGTCTTTACAAGATGGAAGCAATGATTTGGGAATATTATCGCAATCTGGGCGTACTCGCCCTTTTGACAATGATTCAGACGGTACAGGTGTCGGTGAAGGCGTTGGCGCCGTTTTGCTAAAACCGTTGGCAAAGGCTCTTGCAGACGGGGATTCGATTTATGCCGTGATCAAGGGAAGCGCCGCCAATCAAGACGGCCATTCTTTCGGGCTTACGGCGCCTAATTCATTGGCACAAGCCGAAGTGATTCAGCAGGCATGGAAAGACGCGCAGATTGACCCCGAAACCCTTTCCTATATCGAGGTGCACAGCATAGGCACTAAGCTGGGTGATCCTATGGAGATGGACGGGTTGGAGAGAGCGTTTCGCCCCTACACAAACCGTCGCCAATTTTGCGGGATCGGCTCGGTAAAAACGAACATCGGTCACACCGACCACGTAGCAGGTATGGCTGGTCTTTTCAAGGTGATCCTGTCTCTAAAACAAAAGCAGATACCTCCGCATTTGCACTTTCAGCGCGCGAATCGGATGATTCCTTTTGAACAATCTCCCATTTACATCCATGACACATTAACAGAGTGGGAACCAGAGCAAAGTGTGCGACGGGCTGGAATCAGTTCGTTTGGGATGAGTGGAACGAATGTGCACCTCGTAGTAGAGGAAGCACCATTCATTCAGCCTCCCAAGCAAGACGAAGGGTTTCAGGCAATCGCTTTATCCGCTAAAAGCAAGGAGAGCTTGCTCAACCTGTTGCTCCGCTTTCAGAAGTGGACCAGCAAGCCTGTGGAGGAACTGCCGACATTGAAAAGTCTCAGCTTTACGGCAAATACGGGCCGTAGTCACCACGGCTACCGCTTGCTGCTGATTTGCAGGGGCATGGATGATTTTTTTACAAAAATCTCCAAGTTGTGCGCGAGCGACTGGACAACACTTTCTGAACCAGATATTTTCTTTGGCTGGCACAAGGTAATCTCGCAGGAAAAAGCGGATAGAGAGCCTGGGATACTGACTGAGGCAGAACAACAAGCGATGAATAAGGCAGCTAATGCACTTTTGCAAAAGCTTTTATTGGCGCAGAGCAAAGAGTTATCTGATCTGAAAGAGCTCGGCGAATTGTATGTGAGTGGGGCAGATGTACGCTGGAGTGCCATGTATACGTTTAAAAAGCCGCGCCGCGTGCACCTCCCTGTTTATCCGTTTGAGCGTAAGCGTTGTTGGCTGGACATCTCTTCTCTTCATTCTTTTGACAAGGATGCCGGGAGAGAAAAAGACAATGTTGCACCGCAAAAATCTGGAGAAGCAAAGCTCCCAAACGTGGTGGTACGTGGGAGAAAACAGGATGCCTACACCGTTTTAGAGCAAGAGCTGGCGCACATTTGGGGATATGTTCTGGGGCTTGAAGAAGTAGATGTCCATGACAATTTTTACGAGCTGGGCGGGGACTCGATCATCGCGATTAGAATGATCAGCGAAATCTCAAAGCGGATGAACCGAGAAGTAGAAGTACAAGACCTGCTTACCCATTTGACGATTTCCGATTTTGCTGCCTATCTCGATGTGGCTGGGCATGAAGAAGAACAGGTTGCGAAAGCAGAGGCAGCTGCTACTGCAGTCCAAACGGTTCAACAACGAAACACAAAATCATTGCATGGTACGCAAATCAAACGCAGCTCGTATGCCGATGTCAGTCATTTATCCTGGCGTCAATGGAATTGTTATGATCGCGGTCTCGCTTTATTAATGGAGGAGCAGGATGCCCATCTGATTCCGTATTTTAAGCTTTTTCTCGGGTTGAAGCGCGGCTATCAGCTTGATGCTGAGGGGTACCCCTATTCGTATCGGGAGCATGCTGAGGTTATGGGATATTTGTCGGATGAGGAGATGCTTTACAAATTTGGCTATCGAGTCAAACTCGTGCCTGTCGCTCGTCTGGATGAATTGCATGAGTCGATCATACACCAGTTGGATCAAGGCAAGCCCGTAATGGTTGCATTTGACGAGTACTACACCTTTTACACGCCGCAATACCAGAAGGAACATACCGATCATCTCACTGTTATCACTGGCTATGACCATGACAAGCAGGTTTATACGATCATCAATCACAATCATTTGACTCGAGGGCAAGCTCAACGAATCCAGTACGATAAATTTTCCACCACGTATCAAACGCTTGAGGAGATTTATACGAATTTAGAGCCGCAATCACGGCTGATCATGGTGCTCGATCGCGTTACAGATGACGAAGCAATCTTGCGTACCAGCGCGGAACAGGAGTTGCTGTGTTTACTAAAAGCGGTCGAGAGTAAACAGCAAGTTGGCCGTGAGCTTACGCTGTTGCTGTCACTAACGGAGCAGCCAGACAACTATTTTCATGAAGCCAATTTAAACGAGCTCTACGTTGAATTAGGCGGGAAAGAACTGTGGATGGAAACATTAGTGGACTGGTACATACCACAGGCGGATCAGTCTGTACGCGAAATGGCGGAGGAGATTTTGCAGGCATCCAATCACGTGGTGAATCGCTATGCTCTTAGCTTATACAAAGAAAAAATGTTGAAGCGATCCGATATGGAAGCTGCTGTCGATAAGGTGAGGTCTCTCACTAGTCAATTTTTGCAACAAGTATTTGCCTTGCGAGAACGTGATTCGGATATCCGATAGTCGCATGTGTTTACCATTACGATAGACAGGAAGGAGAGTGCTCATGTCACTCACCGAGATTCAACCGAGCAAGCATCCGAACCTGGATTGCATCGGTGCTTCTATCTACACGGTTCTGAAATACCTGAACTTTTCCGCCTTGGAAACAGCATGGAAGCAGTGCGGTGCCATCTATCTTAAAACGCAGGATTCGCCTTATGGAGATATAAACGGTCAATACATGAGAACAGTCGATGAGTTGAAGTGGATTCACAATATCCGCGTAGAAGGACGGGCTGAACCGGAAGACGACCTATTTTTGGCAAATATACAAGATCGTTTGGAACGGGAGGTACCGACAATCGTCCTCTGCAATATGGCAGAACTCCCGTACAACCCTTATTATCAGGACCTGCCAGAAATGCATAGCATCATTGTCACAGGAAGAGAAGATAACCAGCTTCTGATCGTCGATGATTACTACCGCTACAAAGGACTGTTGCCCATCGAGCAATTTTTACAGGCTAGTAACTCTTCCTATCGGGATGCAGGTACAGGTGAATGGTATCCACTCCACAATCGTTCATTTGAATTGGTACTTTCCGATTCCCTGCATCCGACGCCCGATCAGTTGATAGAAGCAGTCAGGAGCAATCTCAGCGTACTAGAGGGTCGTTGCGAAGTAAGTCAAATCAAGCGGGAGTTGGATGTACCCGACGATGTCAACGTCGAGGTTGGGTTGAAATCGCTTGATCCTTTTCTCAAAGACGTAGAGGCTTTTCTCGCTAGCAGAGTGGAGATTACAGACGATCATCTCGATATCCTTAACCACAGCTTGATCAGCATGGCCCAAACACGAGCGATGTACGCGAATGTCCTGCAGGTGATCAGTGAGAAGTACCAAAACTTCGGAGAACTTGCCGAGCAGTATCGCAGTATCGGACATCAATGGAAAATTACGACCAATATGATTCTTAAGGCTTTTGACAGTAATCGCAGTGACATGGTTCATCGCGTTCTCCAAAAAATCAGCAGCATACAAACGCAGGAATATGAAGCGGTCGTTAAAACAAGAGAAGTACTGGAACGAGTTGGCGTTGTTGTGTAAGCATCTACCACTTGGAGGGACTCCTATGGAAAGGGAAAACGAAGTATACGAGACGCTCCTCCGGTTGTTTTCTGAGTACGTGAACGAAAGCGGAGAACTTACGGAGTACATTGATTCATTGACCTTTATCAAGTCGGTCGTAAAGGTTGAAAAGGAGTTTGGCATTGAATTCGATGATGACATGCTCCATTTGGAAAACTTTCAAGATATGAAAACCTTGGCAGGTTACATCCAGCAAAAAATGGATGAAAAATCTGCTTGATCGAAGGGCCAATATGTATATAGTCGATCGGACGAAGACGGGAAAAATCGGGAGTGAGGGCTCAATATGCTAACAAAAATGATGGCCATAAGTCACATGATTGGCAATACGCCTTTAAACAAACTTGAGCATGAGCACATCAATCTGTTTTGCAAACTGGAATACAACAACCTCATGGGAAGTGTAAAAGTGAGGCCGGCCTTTTACATATTACAGGAGGCGATCAAAAGAGGAGAGATCACGGAGGAAACTACTGTAATCGAATCTTCTTCGGGAAACTTTGCTATCGCATTGGCGACTTTGTGCAAGCGACTCGGAATTAAATTTATTCCAGTCATCGATCCAAACATCAATCCCGTCTACGAGAACTTGCTCAGGGCATTTTCCCATGAGGTCGTAAAAGTAACGGACCGTGACGAGACAGGAGGATTTCTCCTAACGCGCATCCAAACGGTCAATCGCCTGCTGAATGAGACGAATAACTCGTTCTGGACCAATCAGTACGGAAATCCCGATAGCGCCAGAGCCCATTACTACGGACTGGGAGCCGAGATCGCAGACAGCTTCGAGACATTGGACTATGCTTTTATCGGCGTTAGCTCTGGCGGCACGATTACTGGAATTTCGCAGCGATTGAAAGAACGTTTTCCAGACATCAAAATCATTGCTGTCGATACAGAAGGATCCGTTATCTTTGGACAAGAGCCGCAAAAACGATACATCCCGGGAATTGGATCGAGCATGCGGCCTGACATACTTAAGGGCGCGATTATTGATGAGGTCGTCCATGTCTCGGAGGAGGACACAGTCAAGGCTTGCTATCAGCTGTACGCTGAGCATGGCATTTTTGCTGGAGGATCTTCTGGGACTTCCTACTGGGCGATTGAAAAGTATTTCAAAGATCAAAAGCACGTAGTCAAGCCAAATGTTGTCTTTTTATGCCCAGACGGCGGTATGCCCTATGTCAATACCGTATACAACCAGGAATGGGTTCAGTGGTTGCACCAGCAAAAGCATTCTTTCGTTGGCAATTAAGCAGTGTCTAATCAAATCTACTACGATAAGCAGGGTGGGATGCACGGTGTTATATCTAAACACGAGTGATATCGAGAAGATCGGCAAGAATTGGAAGGAA
Organism: Brevibacillus sp. AG; assembly: GCF_028369215.1. Taxonomy (NCBI): domain Bacteria; kingdom Bacillati; phylum Bacillota; class Bacilli; order Caryophanales; family Paenibacillaceae; genus Brevibacillus; species Brevibacillus sp. AG. The sequence goes on from NZ_JAQMYO010000001.1 coordinate 167,005, forward strand.
ACCATTGATGTAATTGAACATGCTGTGCATGCCTTACAAAAGGAAGATTATGCGCAGCCGATTAAACCTTATTTGCGATATCATGACATGTCAAACCGCATTATTGCCATGCCAGCATTTGTAGGCGGAGATACCTACATGGCGGGAATCAAGTGGATTGCCAGTTTCCCGAAAAACCTCCAAGAGGGTATCCAACGCGCGCATTCGATTACCATCCTGAACGAAGCCAGAACGGGTAAGCCTGTGGCAACGATTAATACGGCTCTGGTCAGCGGCATTCGAACTGCTTCTGTTTCCGGTCTTCTCCTCAAGCATTACGAACAAGTACGCCCCCTGCAAAATGTAACGGTCGGAATTATCGGATTTGGTCCGATTGGCAGACTTCATCTGCAAATGGTAACGGCCTTGTTAGGAGAGAAGATCACCAAGGTGGTTCTCTATGACATTGCAGGTATCCAACAGGAGTATATTCCGGCTGAGATCAAAGAGAAAACGGTTATCGCGCAAACGTGGGAAGAAGCATACTGCGAAGCAGATGTGTTCATTACGTGCACGGTATCACCGCATGGTTTTATTGACAAGCAACCAAAACGTCATTCCTTGTTGTTAAATGTGTCGTTACGCGACTTTACACCAAAAATTCTCGACTATACCCGCTCCATTATCGTAGACGACTGGATCGAAGTTTGCCGTGAGAACACGGACATCGAGATCATGCATCTAGAGAGAGGGTTGCAAAAAGAAGATACCAAATCCATCACAGATATCGTCTGCCTTGACCAGATGAAAGACTTTCCACAAGATGAGCCCATCATGTTTAATCCGATGGGGATGGCGATTTTTGATATCGCCATTGCTGGCTACTATTACAAACAAGCACTCTCGCAGGGGATCGGAACTCACTTGCAAGACTAACTGGAGGTTACCATTTTGTACGATGTGCTGGCAAATCTAAAACTGGTAGAGTCATCTCGAATTTGTTTGCACGAGTCACATGAATACAAGCGACTACACAAGACCAGACAGATCATTGAGGAGGAAGGGATTTTGCGCCATCCTCCGCTGGCGATTCTCATGCAAAACGGCCAGTATTTGATCATTGATGGTGCACATCGGACCTTTGCTCTTCAAGCGCTTGGGTGCAAACATATCCCCGTACAGGTAGTGGAGCATGAGGATTTTCACTTGGATATGTGGGATCATATTGTGCCAGTCGCTACATGGTTGCAATCAGTGGAGCAAGATTCTGTGTTTCGATGGGAAACAGAGCGTTTACGAGAAACGCCTGTGGCAGAAATGAAGATAGGGAACAAGAAACGCTTCTATCTGTATCCAAATGAGAATCGGCACGATGATGAGTGGCGAATGACGCTATGGCGTCAATTAGTGGACAGTTACAACTATAGCCACCAGGTACATCGTCTGCCCACAGGGATGCTCGAATGGCCGGAAACAGGAGCCGCCTTGATACGATTCCCGCCAATCAGTCTGGCAGAATTGGAGCGTATCGTATCGGAAGGGCATGTTTTGCCTGCGGGTGTTACCCGTTTTGAAATAGATGGGCGTCTATTAAACTTGTGTATTCCGATTAGCCTATTGAAACAGGAGCAAATCGAGCTAGAACAGTGGGAGCGATTGGTTAAAAAATGGAGAGAAACCTTGCGCCTCTACTCGAAACCCGTGTATATGTGCGATGCGTAATAGGAAACCGTGGCGAGTTTGATTCGCCACGGTTTCTATCCAATCCCAATTACATCACGTACTGGTTGCGGTCTTTCCCACAGACGCAGTGCCTAAAAAGGAGTGGATCATTCTGCAAAAGATCATAGATGAGTCGAGACGAAAACTAGGGTTCTTGCTGATGTGTCTGGTTCTCGTACTTTCCGGCAGTATGCCCGTGTACGCCGAAACGAGCGTTCGACAGGATACGGAAATCACAACGGCAATCGAACAGCTAGTCAATAAAACCATGGAGTCGGAAAAAATCCCGGGTGCAGCTGTTGTGGTCGTCAAAGAGGGGAAAACCATTTACAAGCAATCGTTTGGTTTCTCTGACACCCAGAAGCAAGAGCGGGTTACTGCTGACACATTGTTTGAAATCGGATCGAACTCCAAAGCCTTTACGTCGCTAGCTGTTCACCAGCTTGTCGAGCAAAAGCGACTTTCGCTGGACGATCCGGTTCAGAGCTATATCCCGTGGTTTCGCGTTACCTATAAAGGACAACAGCAACCGATCCTGATTAAGCATTTGCTGTATCATACCAGTGGGATTCCTTTTGAAAGCATTGGCTCCATCCCTATTTCTTCCAGTGAGAATGCAATCGAAGAAACCGTGCGAGCGATCAATCATACTGAACTGGTTCGCCAGCCGGGGACCGAGTATGAATACGCCACCATTAACTACGATATCCTGGGCTATGTGGTCGAGAAAGTTACCGGACAGTCCTATGAACAGTATGTGCAGCAACAAGTCATTGCTAAATTGGGACTAACCCATACCTTTTTGAAGGCACAGGCACCCGTGGCGGAGATGGCAAGAGGGCACAAAATCGAACTATTTTCCCCACGCGTGTATGATGCACCGGAATATCGTGGAAATACGCCAGCCGGTTATGTCGTTTCCAATTTAAACGATATGGAACGATGGTTGCAGATTCAGTTGGGGTTGGAGGCATCTGCATTTCGTCCTGAGCTGGTGCGTGCTTCCCATCTTCCTGATCGTTCGGTAGCTCCTGCTGGAGATGGTTTTTCGTATGCATCAGGCTGGATGATTTATCAGGATGGTGGAGGGCAAATTTCGCATGGCGGCAATAACCCTGCATTTTCTTCGTACATGGTATTTCGTCCAGAGGAAAAGCTGGGCGCCGTCGTTTTGACCAATATCAACTCGTTGAACGCATCTGTTATCGCAGAGGGGGCCGTCAATCTCGTACTAGGCAAAGAAGCTCCCTTAGTCGTGTCTGACACCAATCTTCAAGCGGATCGTATGGCAAGCATTTCTCTCGTGATCCTTGGTATCCTTTTGTTGGTACTTGGTGGGGCGATCGTGCAGATTTTCGTGCAAGTATATCGAGGCGAACGAAAACTCGCCGCGAATGCGGGGCGAATCTGTCTGGCATCCTTCGTTGCATTTGTTGTCATGGGAAGTGTTTTGACAGCCGCCTTATACTACTTGCCAGATGTTTTTTTTATGGGCTTACCATGGTCGTTCATCGAGGTTTGGCTTCCCATCACCATTTTTTACGCTATGTACGCATTGGTGGCAGGACTCGTTCTGTTTAATGTCTACATCACACTCACCCGCTTGTTCCCGAAATCGCAAGAAACATCCATGACCTCTATTGTCATACAGGGGCTGATCAGCGGATTTGGGAATGCGCTGATTATTTTTATGATCAATCTGGCGCTCACTTCTACAAACAAGTTTCATGCATCCATTTTCCTGTATTTTCTCCTGGGTATCTTGTTGTATATCGTCGGGGAGAAAATGATGCGTAGCCGATTGATTGTGATCACAAATGAAATCGTATACGAAAAAAGAATGGAACTGATCCGCAAAATTTTTCGGACCCCTTATCAAAAGTACGAGACACTTGATAACGGTGAAATATATGCGGGGTTAAATAATGATACGGAAACGATTAGTACGTTCGCCAATAGTGTCGTTGTGGCACTAACTAGTGCGGTTACACTCGTGTTTTGCTTCATTTATCTAGGCTCGCTGGATCTATACGGATTTTTGTTTTGTCTGGCTGTCATTTTTGTGGCGGTAGGCTTGTATACGCTGGCAGGTCGCTTTGCAAACAAAGTATGGGAGGAAACCAGAGACATCCAAAATGTGTTTTTCTCCTATATTACCGATATGATCGGGGGCTTCAAGGAGCTGTATCTAACGCAGGCGCAACGAAAAGAATTCGAAGAAGACATGGAAAGAAGCTGCTCTGACTATCGACATAAGAAATCAGCGGGCCAATTTAAATTTGTGAACGTGTATTTGATTGGGGAATTGCTATTCGTCGTGGTAATCGGTACGGTTGCCTTTTTATTCCCGGTTCTCTTCCCTTCCCTGCAAAAAGAAATGCTGATTAGTTATGTGTTTGTCTTCCTGTATATGACAGGGCCCGTTCACGGTATTTTGAATGCGGTACCGGAGCTGATTCGGATCAAGATCAGCTGGCAGAGATTGAACGCGCTGCTTGATTCGTTATCAGTGGAAACGAGAAGAGAAGAGGAAAGCTTGGCTGAGCGGAACACGCAAGACTTTGAGACATTTTCAACTGAACAGGTGCGTTTCCGATACAAAAACAAAGAGGGCGAAGAGTTTTCCGTAGGCCCGCTGGACTTCTCCTGCCGAAAAGGGGAAATCGTCTTCATTGTTGGTGGGAACGGTAGCGGGAAGTCAACGTTTGCCAAGCTGATTACCGGATTGTATGAGCAAGATGAGGGCGAGTTTTTCATGAACGGCCAAAAAGTGAATGCTGATCAACGCTGCGAATTCTTCTCCGCGATTTTCAGTGATTTCTATCTGTTTGAGAAGATGTATGGAATCGATTACCAAGCAAAGCAAGAAGAAGTGAGCAAACATTTAGAGGTGCTTCGCATCGCTGACAAAGTAGAAGTGGATGAAACGGGAACGTTTAGCACGACGAAGCTGTCTACGGGGCAGCGTAAGCGTCTTGCCTTAATGCTCAGTCTGGTCAGAGATCAGCCGATTTTCCTCTTTGACGAGTGGGCTGCTGACCAAGATCCAGAATATCGTCAATTCTTTTACGAATCCTTGCTGCCAGAAATGAAAAGACAGGGCAAATGTGTAATTGCGATCACACACGACGATCGCTACTTCCATCTTGCTGATCAGGTAGTGAAAATGGAGAGTGGGCGAATTATTTCGGAGCAAACACTTGCGCATGCCTGATGGCAAAGCATGCAGAGAAGACCGTACGGGGATGATACCCGGCGGTCTTTTCTTGCATGAGTGGCACGGCTCCATTCGATTGGATGTACTAGACAAACAATTCAGACAGTTATATAATTGGAAGCAGTTGGAATGAATGCGATAACATCATGCGGGTGTAGTTCAATGGTAGAACTCCGGCTTCCCAAGCCTGCGGCGTGGGTTCGATTCCCATCACCCGCTCCATATGAAATGGTAGAAAAGCCTTTGCTTACAAAGGCTTTTCTTTTCTTGTTTGTTCAAATAAGTTTTAGACTGATCCGATCAAAGAAAACACTGATGAACGAATGACCTCAATTACTTTGAGCTTTACATAAAAGTAGCATGTCTTTAACGATATCGACTACAACATTGGGCTGATCAATATGAATTGCATGACCGGCATTTTTAACAATTATATGCTTACTACGGGTTGATAATTTAGTAAGCTCCTTATGTAATGCAATCCAAGCAGACATAGATTTAGGATTATGATGAGGTTGTAATGTACCTGATACGACAATGAGCGGATTGTTACCAAGTGATTTAGATTTTCGAGCTTGATCAAAGCTTTCTTCAATTTCTTGAATAGAGCCTTCAAGAACAAACTGACTATAGTACTCTGCCTGAACTTCTTCCGAAAATAAAGGAACCATGATTCTATTTTGATCTTCATGACATGGATCTAATAAAATCACTCCGGCAACTTCTTCTGGATATGTACTTGCATATAGTCGAACATTCAATCCCCCAAAAGAGTGCCCGACTAAAACATAAGGGGGGGACACGTTTGCTTTCTGAAGTAAGCTTCTAAGATTCTCAATGATTTGCTGACTATGTCGAGGTCTCTCATCACTTTCACTTTCACCTATACCTGCTCTATCATAAATGAACATCCTTGTTTGGTTTGAAATTTCAGCACTAATGGAACTCCAGTAGTTTAATGTGCACCCATAACCAGAATCAAAAACCACCGTTGGAAAATCACTTATTTCACCATAATATTTAAAACATAGTTTAACTCCGCCTATGTCGAGTTTTTGACTCGTTTCATTTATTACCATGTCACTCATTTTATCTCCTCCAGATATTTTTCATTAGGTGAATTTCCACAAATAACTTAATATCCCCTTTTTTGAAAGTTTACTTTCATGAACAATGGAGATGCCTTGCCCATTAGTTGAATAATTTACCATCAGTCTAGTACTTGATTTTCTAGTCTAAAACTTTATTTTCACGGAACAAGCGAAACTTTTAAGTGGTTCATGAGTATTTTCATGTAGATAAACCCGAAGGAGGGTGTGCGATGAAGGAGATGAATTACGGTCATTAACTTCCCAAAAAGGAGGTTAGTGATGAGTAGAAGTTATAAGAAGTTCCCGGTTGTAAAGGACAAGACTGGACCAAGTAAAAAGTTTGCAAAACGGTTAGCAAGTAAGGCTGTAAGAAGATACAGCTCTGGCATTCATGCGGGACGCATGTATCGAAAAATTTTTTGCTCATGGATTATTAATGATTTCTGGTTTTACAAGTCATTTCGAGAGGCTATTCGAGATTGGGAGACAAGCGATGTCCCTAAGGTGAAGGCGAAGACGAGAAAACAAATCATCAACGAATGGGCGAAATATTACTACCGAAAATAGAAGAATCACGGGTGTACAGGGAAGTTACACCAAACAAAGAGTCCTTCCAGGTAATTGGGGAAGGCTCTTTGCTCTATCGCACGACCCACTTATTAGAATCGGAGGTTTGACATGAGAACCATACCACTCGGCACGAGCAAGTTAGAAGTACCAGTCATCGCAATTGGGTGCATGAGGATAGGGTCACTAGACAAGCCGCAAGCGGAGCGCTTCGTACAAACGGCGCTTGAAGAAGGTGCGAATTTCTTCGACCATGCAGATATTTATGGAAAGGGCAGATGTGAGGAAGTATTTGCAGAAGCGATTCAGATGAGCCCTAGCGTTCGTGAGCGTATCCTTTTGCAATCGAAATGTGGCATTCGGCCCGGCATGTTCGACTTTTCCAAAGAATATATTTTGAATGCTGTGGATGGCATTCTACAACGTCTAAAAACGGAATATTTAGATGTATTGCTGCTGCATCGCCCAGACACTCTTGTCGAGCCGGAAGAAGTAGCGGAAGCGTTCGATCTTCTGGAAAGCACGGGTAAAGTACGCCACTTTGGCGTCTCCAATCAAAATCCGATGCAGATCCAGTTGTTAAACAAGTATGTGAAGCAACCAATCGTCGCTAACCAGTTGCAACTCAGCATTATGAACGCGACGATGATTTCGCAAGGCTTCAACGTCAATATGGAGAACAACTCGGCTGTGAACCGCGATGGCAGTGTACTCGACTTTTGCAGGCTGCATGATATTACGATTCAGCCTTGGTCGCCGTTCCAGTATGGATTTTTCGAAGGATCTTTCCTTAGGAACGAGAAATTTCCTGAGTTGAACAAAAAAATCGATGAAATGGCAGCTAGATATGAAGTATCCAACACAACAATCGCCATCGCTTGGCTACTACGGCACCCGGCGAACATGCAACCTGTCATTGGCACGACGAATATCGACCGAATGAAAGAGTGCATGAAAGCGACCCATATTCGTTTGACGCGAGAAGAGTGGTATGACATCTATCGCTCTGCCGGAAATGTTTTGCCGTAACTGATTTCATTTACAAAAATACCTGATCGATCTTGGCTCTGTCATAATCTAATATCCAATGAGGATAGGTGTCATATATCCCTCTGATTGTTTCAGGAGAAGTGGCTAATAAATCACAGCCTCGATCATCATAGATGTGAAAGATGGTATGTTTGCTCGTATTGATAAAGTAGACCCGATGAAAAATACGTGGTTTTAATCCCATATCCTGACGGGAGATTGCTTTTATCATGGGAACATAGGCAAAGTCCGACGTCTTACACTTCAAGAAGAACCGATGCGTTCGATAGACTTCATTTTCATCGTCTTCTGGAAAAACATAAGGAATGGTATTTTGCCTAAGCTTATACAAAAGTGATTTATTCTTCACATACTTGGAAAAGGCGTTCAATTTACGGTTAAAAGCCCCACCGTCTCCAAAATCGTTTACATCCACTACAATATAGATGTCATCGTTAGGTGCATGTAAAGTCTTAAATAAAGTAATTGCTCGCCTATTAACCCCCTGTAAATAAGGGCAATTTTCATAAACGTTATGGTAATCGTAGTTCACCCCCAGCTCAAAACGGATTCCAATATCCCAGCTATAAAACAAGGGTGGTCTAAGCAATAACGTTGGAAATGTATGATGTAAATACTCGGGTAACGTCATCAAAGTACCTCGCTCTACTAGAATCATTCGGATAAAAAAATAGGAGAGAACAGAGACTCTCCTACTATCCATTGAATGGATTGTTCCTCTATTCCTGTAAAAAATCTTTTTCTTTCCACTCTTTGTACAGAGTAAGGTCGCTGCTCACTTGTCGAAACACCAATCCTATGATTGTCGCGTCATCTAGTAAACCAGCAACAGGAATAAAATCTGTGATGGCGTCTATGGGTGAAACAAAGTATAAAATCCCGCCAATAATCATCAATATGGATTTAACAGGGATTGTTCGATATTTTCCACTCGTCCAATCCCCGAAAATATGAAAGAGGAGCTGTAAATTCTCCCAAGCATCTCCGATCGCTTTTTTATCTGCTTTTTTCATTGCTTTTTTTAGGAGATTTGATGCTTTTTCTTTATCGTTCAGATATTCAGAGGCTTTTGATTCATAATTTTTAAGAAACATCTTTTCATGTTTAGCCATAGGACCTCCTATGTTTCGTCAAAGCCAAAAAGGGCGAGAATACGCTCATTTTTGGCTTCATGTTATGTAAACCACTTGTACATCCCTACAGAACGAGAGCCGTATAGGACCAATTACAGCAAGATGATTTTCCCCGTACGCTGACGGCTCTCCGCAAATTGCACTGCTTCTTTAACATCATGCAAAGCAAATTTCTCTCCAGGCTCTGCTAAAAGGAGCTTCCCATTCTGAACGAGCTCGATGACTTTCTCAAACGTTTCGTGCCAGGTAGACACGGAAACTCGTTGATTCCAGTGGCGCAATAAAAATAGTTGAGGGAGAACGCCAAGCTCTTTCGAAATGATCGACCAATCCACTTGAACTCCCGATAAAAGGCCTAACGATAAGAAAATCCCGCCGGCACGTGTAGACTTTGCCAGCTCTAAACCATCTGGGCCGCCAATGGAATCAATAGACGCATGAGCACCTTGTCCGTTCGTTACACTCATGATGGCATCATAAATAGACACACGTGAACTGTCGATGACATGCCACGCCCCAAGTTGCATCAACTCCTCGGTATATCTTGCGTTTCGGACGATGGCGATCACTTTAAAACCAAAAAGAGCGGATAGCTGAATAAATAAACGGCCAATGGCTGAGTTGACTGCATTGACTAACAAAAACTGATGGGAAGACAGTTGAAGCGTCTCATTGCAGATGACCCACGCAGTGATGGGATTGATGTACAATCGACAGGCGATATCATCTGGGATCGAATCGGGAACCGCAATGGCTAGCTCGGCTGTCGTTTTTACGTATTCTTGCCATGTACCCTCACCGCGCAAAGGCAGAACACGTTTACCGATAAGAGAGCGGGGAGCAAAAGGACCTGTATCCATAACGGTACCAACCCCCTCATACCCAGGAATGGCGGGAAGGTTGATGCGATGCTTGTAGGCACCACGAATCGGAATGACGTCAGAAGGATTAATAGGACGTGCGCTCATTTTTACCAAAATTTCATCTTGTTTAAGAGGTTCAATCAGCCGCTGTTCAACCTTCAATACTTCATGGGGTTCGCCAAATTGATCGTAACGTACTGTTTGTGCGTACATGGTTGTGAACTCCTAACTTTGTCAGGCATAACTGAACGAAGGATCGTTCTTCGTCAAAGCGTATGGGATCGGAATGTCATTATTGTAGGTATAAAAAATAAACGCCGTCAATCAAAACGAGAACTTGGCTTGCGGAATGTTAGAGAATCTGGACAATCATGAAAAATAAGACGGCTCTCCTAAAAATGCCGTGGTTCTTCAAAATTATACCAATGAGGAAACAAATTTACATCATAAGTGATCGATAAGTGAAAAAAGAGCGCATCTGCGCTCTTTCAAATCATGCTTTTGCCCGTGGTGCACTTTCAAAACCTACTTTTTTATGCGTGCCATCACAGAACGGTTTCTTCTCGGATTGACCGCATCTACAGAGTGAAAAAGATGAACCGACTTCATACTTGTCGCCTGCTCCATCCAGCAATTCAACTGCACCAGTAACACGAATTGATCCATTGTCGTTAATCTTGATGGTTACTTTTTCTTGATCCACATGTCATCCCTCCTTTTTTACTATCTTTACCTACTATGATTGCGAGCAGAAGGGTATGTGATAAATAATTGTTTGACTACATAGGAAGAGCCAGCCATCGCGATAGTGAACTTGCTGGCAGAACATGACGAATTCGTGTTAAAATCAGGACAAGGTACGGTTATTTTTAGCAGGGAAAGGGTTTTGCCTCATGACGATTTCAATGGATGACTTAGAGCAATCCTGCTGGGAATGCGAAGGCAAGGGGACTCTAGTGAATGAAAACAAGCGAGAGGAATCATGCCCCAAATGCCAAGGTAAGGGAGCGATTCTTACCGCACAAGGTCAGACCCTCTTACACTTTATAAAAAAGCATTTGTAAACGAACGAGCTTGAAGAAAAAGCGGGAGGCCGTCAGATCCTCACCTGGCTACGGGTGGGAACTGACGGCCTTTTTTGTGAGCAGTCGGATTAAATCGGCGTAGCGTTATTCGGCTGTTTTTTGCTACCACTCTGGCGACCGATAAGCAAGAAAACAAGGAGTAAGACAAACGGAATCGCTACAGTAGTCATATCACCGCGTAAAAGAAGAGTGATTGTAGCACCAAGCATAATCACTGCGAGCGTATAGGCGGCGTACCGCGCATACTTTTTCATCAGTAAGCCCAGTCCGCCGAGCACTTCACCTAAACCGATCACAACTTGGAACCAATGGGGAAACCCCAATGCTTGGAAAGCAAGTGTTGTCTCTTGATGTCCAATCAGCTTATAAATACCAGCTGAAAGGAACATCAAGCACAACCCTACGATCATTACCCATTTTGCAAAAATACGCAGACCTATCATACTGAAATCCTCCAATCGTTTCGTTGATGGATTCAGTATAAACCGACCATTATGACATCTTTTGTCATATAGCAATGACTGAACGTTCTACAAAGGATCGTGTATCTGCGAGTCCTCGGATAACAGGTACGACCTGCTCACATCACTTGTATTTTTCAGTGTACTCAGTGTAGTTTACTACTTCAATGACACTTGACCAATGGAGAACGGTTCCTACAAACTGTTTAACGTCTAATCCTTGCATGCCGTATGATTCAGCGGTATTGGTTGTTCCAGTTGCGTCCTTAATGAACGTCACGTTATATCCGCGATCATAGGCAGCGATCGCCGTAAACATACAACAAAATTCCGTCTCAAAACCAATGATAAAAAGATGATCGACCCCTAACTTTTCTAAAGTCTGTGTGAGTTCAGTTTGGAAGAAAGAACTAGGGGTTTGCTTCTCAATGATGAAGTCGGAATAGTCTTTTAATGAAGAGTGTATTTCAGAACCGATAGAGCCTCTTTTCAGGGGACTTTCTTCTGCATCATCCACATGCTGGACAAAAATGACAGGACAATTGCTATCTTTAAAATCTTTGATCACCTGTTCCATCAAAAAAAGTTCCTCTTTGTAATCCCCACAACTCACAATTCCGTTTTGCACATCAATCACTAAGAGTGCGTTCATTGTTTCACCTTCCTTCTACCATGTAGAGAGAGAATTCGGAAGGAAAGGGTGGACTTCCTGCAAGGGAAATACCATGAGATAATGAGGGGAAGGAAATAATAGGAAAGGTTGAGTGAGATGAGAATTTCATTTTCTTATGCATTCATTTTTGTCGCATTCATTCTCGTTACAGGATGTGGTTCAACGAATTCAAGTACTTCTTCCGTGTTTTCCAATTTAGCCAAACAAGGCTCTTCTTCCACGAGTGAAGGTACAGAGGCAGTTGCGGAATCAGAAAATAATAATGTCGCTATGTACTTTTCGATGGCTGTACTCGCCTTACATGAAGTGAATGGCTTTGAAGCTGGAGAAGAATTTCCACCGGAATCCAAAGCGTTTTTGGCAAAGCATGCTCATCTGTTTCCGGCAACTGGGGACAAAGTGAAGGAAGCTCAGCAGTTAGTCGATCAAAATGTGCAACCGAAACATATCAATAAAAACATTTCCAAGTATCATGCTTCGATGATTCGAGATAAAGGAACAGTGTTGAGCATCGAAGAAGAAGAAATACCGGAAATCGGGATGATTTCCGTCTTGCATGTCGTCAATGACGAGGAGGATAGCTACCAAGTTGTTTACCTAGGTGCATTAGATGTCTATGAAGATGATACGGTTGAATTTGTTGGGGTCCCAACCTTGCTCTCAGGTTTCGAAAATGTAAGTGGTGGATACACGAATTCGATCATCATGGCAGGGAGCTATGTAGGAAAAAGCGCGAATTAAGTTAGGGTAGTATGGATTTTCGTAGGAAACAAGCTGTTGACCAGTTCGCCTCCTTGTCACACTGAATACAGTGATAGCAAGCCAGGGATGGAAGGATGAAAACAATGGCTAATAAAAAAAGATTAAAATGGAAGTTAAAAAGTAAACGTACAACAAGAATTCAGAGACATGTTCATGAGTTTTTAGGTAGCACGCAGCTTGCAGAAGAAGGAGCAGATCGACACAATCACCGTTTTGCTGGCGTCACTGGTCAAGCAATCCCCAGAGGAAAAAGCCACGTTCATGTCATTCGGTCCAATACAGACTTCTTCAATCATCTCCATCGCGTACGAATTGTAACTGGACCCGCAATTCCGGTTGGAAATGGAAAACATGTTCATTTCGTAAGTGGGAGGACCACGTTTAACGACGGACATGTCCATCGGTTCAAATTCGCCACGTTGATCCAGAAGCCGCTCCTCTAATAAATCTCTCACGGCCTCGAATGATACAGTTCGAGGCTTTTTGTATGCAGGTTGGCCTGCTGTTTTTGATATGATAGAAAGGTGTTAGTTCGTACGAATACTTGATCAGTAAAGATTTATGGAGGTTACCATGCGCTATCAAGTCATATTATTCGATGTAGATGATACACTTCTCGACTTCAAAACGACAGAAGAAAATGCTTTACAAAAGACGTTTTCTCAGTTTGGACTCGCTACGGGATCTTCTGATTATGGAGTGACTTACAAAGAGATCAGTAAAGGATTGTGGGAGGATTTAGAAAAGGGGCGAATCACTCTAGCAGAGCTGGGTGTAGAGAGATTTCGAAGACTTTTCAAAGCTGTTCAGCTAGACGTCGATGCAGAGGCGTTCGGCAGCGCCTATCTCGAATCCTTGGGCAAAGAAGTGCATTTGATACCGGGAGCGGTTGAATTGTGCAACAGTTTGGAGGATTGCCGCTTGGCGATCATTACGAATGGGTTCGCCTCTGTGCAAACGGCAAGAATTGCCGCTTCACCGCTTAGCAACTCTTTTGAGCACCTGATTATTTCCGAAGAGGTCGGTTACAAAAAGCCGGATCGGGAAATTTTTGAATACGCGTTCTCCAAACTGCAATGGACAGAGAAGGCGAACGTATTAATGGTGGGAGATTCGTTGACCTCTGATATACAAGGGGGAGCCCTTTACGGGATCGATACGTGCTGGTTCAATCCTCTAGGCAAGGAAAATCAGACGAGCATTCAGCCAACCTACGAAATCAGAGAACTGAGCGACCTTCAAGAAATTGTGCGGAAGGGTAACGTGAATTTGTAGGATCTTTCCTGTATGATGAGAAGGTATTGATCTACAGGTAAATCTAGAAACTAGTGATTGGAGCCTTATAGATATGTATCAGAATTTAGAAGAGTGCATCCTTGACTTGGAAAGGCACGGACATTTGGTCCGTATTTGCGAAGAAGTTGATCCCTATCTAGAAATGGCCGCGATTCACTTGAAGGTGTACGAAGCTGGCGGGCCAGCCTTACTGTTTGAAAATGTAAAAGGCTCAAAGTTTCGTGCGGTATCGAATCTTTTTGGCACAATCGAGCGCAGCAAGTTTATTTTCAGAAGCACCTGGCAAGCCGCTGAAAATATCATCGCTATGCGCAATGATCCGATGAAAGCGCTAAAGCAGCCATTTAAAAATATCGAAAACGGCTTTGCTGCTCTAAAGGCTTTGCCTGCAAAAAAATCGACTAGCATGCCGGTAACCGCACAGGAAATCAGCATAACAGACCTGCCACTTATCCAAAGCTGGCCGATGGATGGCGGAGCTTTTGTCACGTTGCCCCAAATCTATTCGGAAGATCCGGACAAGCCTGGAATCATGAATTCCAATTTGGGTATGTACCGTGTGCAGTTGACTGGTAATGAGTATGAGGTAAACAAAGAAATTGGCTTGCACTATCAAATCCATCGTGGAATTGGTGTCCACCAAGCCAAAGCGACCAAAATGGGGATGCCGCTGAAAGTAAGTTGTTTCGTTGGCGGTCCGCCTGCCCATACTTTATCGGCTGTAATGCCGTTGCCAGAAGGCTTGAGCGAAATTACTTTTGCCGGTTTGCTTTCTGGGCGTCGTTTTCACTACAGCTATATCGATGGTTACTGCGTAAGCAATGATGCGGATTTTGTAATCACGGGAGATATTTATCCGGGAGATACGAAACCAGAAGGACCATTCGGCGACCATTTGGGCTATTACAGTCTGATCCATCCATTCCCTGTGATGAAGGTAAAGAAAGTGTACGCCAAGCCGAATGCGATCTGGCCATTCACAGTTGTGGGCCGTCCACCACAAGAAGATACGTCATTCGGTCAACTGATTCACGAGTTAACGGGCGATGCGATCAAGCAAGAAATCCCAGGTGTAAAAGAAGTACATGCTGTAGATGCTGCCGGTGTGCATCCGCTGCTGTTTGCCATCGGAAGCGAGCGATATACGCCGTATCAGCAAGTCAAACAGCCGACGGAGATGCTCACCATTGCCAACCGCATTTTAGGAACTGGCCAATTGAGCTTGGCCAAGTATTTATTCATTACCGCAGAAGAAAATCGACCATTGACGACGCATGATGAAGTTGATTTTATGACCTATATTTTGGAGAGAATCGACCTGCATCGCGATGTTCATTTTTATACGAACACGACCATTGATACGTTGGATTATTCGGGAACAGGCTTAAACAGCGGCAGTAAGGTTGTCCTCGCTGCTTACGGCGATCAAAAACGAGAGCTGTGCAAAGAGGTGCCGGATGAGCTGAAGGATTTGCGAGAGTTTGAGAATGCCCGCTTGATTATGCCAGGTGTGGTGTCGATCCAAGGTCCTGCTTTTACCGATTACGCGAGCGCCCAGCAGCAATTACAGAATCTGTGTGACGCGATTCAAGCGAGAGGTCCGATCCCGTCTTGCCCGATGATCATCCTTTGTGACGACAGTACATTCATGAGCGCGTCTCTTCAAAACTTCCTGTGGGCAACCTTTACACGCAGTAATCCATCCCACGACATTTACGGCGTGAACAGTTACTACGAGAACAAGCATTGGGGTTGTGATAATCTGATTATCGATGCACGTACCAAGCCCCATCAAGCACCGCCATTGGTACCCGATCCAACTGTCGAGAAAAATATCGAACGACTGTTTGTCAAAGGTGCGAGCTTGGGTGGAATCCTGTAAGTGAGCTCTTTTTAAAAGTAGAGGTCCGTAACCTTTCGTTGCGGGCTTTTTTATGCGCTGTCGAATCGAACTGATAATTGCAAAAATTGCACGATTGATGGGGAAAGGAATCGTTCTTTACCACCGAGAAAGCGTTTTCTATAATGAATCTCAAGTAAGGACACAGCTTTTTATGGAAAGGAGAAAGGAATGGTCTTTTTAACCACACGTTCCCATGCATTACTGAAGGTGATACTCGACAGCTACTATCCGCTGAAAATTAAGGACGTCGCGCGCGATTTCCAGGTAAGCGAACGCACCGTCAAGTACGACCTGGATAACGTCAGGCAATGGCTAAAGGAACGAAATGTCATCCTCCATTCTCAACCGAATAAAGGGCTGTGGATCACGGAAGAGCAAGAGCATCGAAATGCTTTGAAGGAAAATTTGCAAAGGGATGACAGCAAGACACTCATTCTGCCGCAAAAGGATCGGGTCAAGCATTTTTTGTTCATTCTTCTGCTGTCAGAAGGGTATCAGCGGATGAACGATTTGGCCGACCATATGGGAGTCAGTCGCAATACTGTCGTGGCCGATGTCAAGGACGCGGAAAAGCTGCTCGATGGCTGGCGTCTCGAGCTCGTCACGAAGCAAAGGTACGGTGTACGTGTGGACGGGAGTGAGCGGCACAAGCGGTATGCTCTCGAAAACTTGATTCACGATCTGCTGGATGGAATCGACATGTATCGGATGGTACAGGGAATGCTTTTAGAGTATGGACAAGAAGCGCGAACAGGTCCGTTATTGGAGAAATGGCTGATCAGCCGGACAGAGTTAGGGGAGATCATTCACAGCATCAAAGCATGGATGAATGCTGCTGCGGAGACGCTGGCAGACCGAGTGTTGATTAGTTTACTGATTCGCTTATGCATTGTCGTCCATCGTGTACAAAGGGGCCAATTGGTCACTGCGGATGATGCCGAGATGGGAGAAGCGAGGCATTGGAGCGGGTACGAGCTATTTTCACACGAGGTTCGAGCATTCTGTCAGCGATTGAACGTCGATATTCTCGAACACGAGATTGCGTATGCGTGCCTTCCGCTACTAGGGACTGAACAGGTGCCAAGAGAAGCGCGTGCAGGTAGGATCGTTTTGGACGTTTTCCAGGCAACCAAGGAGCTGACAGAAGCGGTTAGCAGTCGGATGTTGGCACCGTTGTACGAGGATCAGGAGCTGGTCAGACTGCTTTTTGCTCATCTGGATGATAGTTTGAACCGTTATCGTCAGGGAGTTCTTTTTGCGAATCCACTGACGGAGGAGATTCGCCGTTCTTACGCACGCATGTTTGATGCAGTCAAACGCTCTTGCGAAGAAGTATTTTGGCATCGGGGGGTCTATTGGCTTGATGCAGACATTGCTTACTTTGTCCTGCATTTCCAGGCAGGTTATGATCGCTGGCTGGAGCAGAAAAAGGCAGATGCGCTTGTCGTTTGCGGAACAGGCAGAGGAACTTCGCGGTTTTTGAAAACGTATCTGGAAAGCGAATTGCGTTCACTTCGGGTCGTAGGTCTGTGTTCCAGCACAGAGGTAGAGAAGTATTTGGCGAGTCGTCGCGTGGATGTCATCATCAGTGTCCTGCCGATCAAAGCCGAGGTGCCTGTTGTGATTGTCAGTCCTCTTCCAACACGCCAAGATATCAACCAGATTCAGAACTGTCTGGAAGCTTTGCAAGTGGCGGAAGGAAATCGACAACAGGCTGTGAATGCTCGCAAGGAAGCTTGGTTCCCAACACTGACTACTGATCTCAATCCGTCAGATTTGCCGGTGGTGGAGAGATTGTCCCAGGATGTCATCTGCAAAGGGTATGAGATCAGTCAAAAAATCGTGACTGCTTTTCGGGAGTACGTAACGGAACAAATGGCAAGCGGACTGACGCTGCACCTGCTGTTGATGGTGAATCGACTGGCTTTTGGCTCACCCTATCAGGAGGAGTGGGAATCGGCGACTGAGGCAGAATCGAAAGAATGGAAGGCATGGCGTGAAAAGCTGAACCAATTGATGGCTGCGGCAAACCTCCAAGTTCCGCCTAGTGAAGTGACGGCCATTATGCGCTATTTTTTAGGAAAGGGGACGGTAGAGAGTGAAAGTGGATCTACTCATACGCAACGGACAGGTCATTGATCCTTCCCAGAACGTGAACGGGCACTATGATCTTGCTATTCGGGAAGGGCGGATCGTTGGGTTGTATGAGAAAGGGAAGACAACCGATGACCAAGGGATGAATCTGGAAGGCAAGGAAACGATCGATGCAGGGGGATACGTGGTGACTCCCGGTCTAATCGATCTGCACGCTCACGTTTTCCCGACAAAGACGAGTTTGGGCGTAGTCGCGGATCGGGTCGGCGTCGAGCAAGGAGTGACAACCGTAGTAGATGCTGGCAGTGTCGGGCTATGGTCGTTTGATGCTTTTCTTGAAGAAGCAGTGTATCCTTCTGTTACTCGTGTTCTGGCATTTCTGAACATTTCAGGGGATGGCTTGTGCACAGGCGGCGGGGAGCTCGCAGACATGTCGCGGTTAACCCCGAGAGAAGCAGCAGCCCTCATAAGAAAACAACCGATATTACGAGGGATAAAAGCCCGCATGAGCGGTTCTGTCGTCAAGCAAAACGGGATCCATCCCTTGCTCGTAGCCAAGGAAGCGGCGAGGGAAGCGGGCGTACCCATGATGGTACACATCGGAAACGCTCCGCCAAAACTCACGGAAATATTGCCTCTGCTAGACCGAGGGGACGTGGTGACACATGCGTTTCACGGAAAAAAAGGAGGGATGTTCGACGAACGAGGCGAGTTGATTCCAGAGGCGCAAGACGCGTTGGAGCGGGGAGTCTTACTCGACATCGGGCACGGCGAAGCGAGCTTCAGCTTCCAAACACTGCGTCATGCGCAGGCCCATGGTATTATGCCACATGTCATTAGCACGGATGTTCACCAGCGCAACATCGATGGTCCTGTGCACAGCTTGACGCACACACTTACGAAGTTTCTCGCTATGGGCTACTCGCTCGACGATGTGATTGCGGCGAGTACGCTAGGTCCATCACGAATTCTCGGGCTGGAAAACGAGATTGGAACGTTGAAAGTAGGGGCATGCGCGGACGTATCCATTTTGCAGATCAAAAAAGAGCCGACAATTTTGATGGACAGTGAACAAGAAACATTGGAGACAAAGGAAAGAGTAGTGGCTTATCAAGCGATTACTTCAGGAAAGGTACTGACATGCAAATGATTGATGACATTCTCAAGGAACTGGCTGAGACAAAATCGGATTATTTATCTGAAATTTCTGAATCAAAACAGATTCTCCAAAAAATAGAGGAGGAGTTTCGCCTCTTGGAGATTCATATACCGCGAGATCGCTGGCTAGCCATCGGGGCTCATGTAATGGCATTTGTACGACGGATGACAAACGGTGAAAAGCTGCCCGTGATTGAAGCGGAGTTATTCGCCGAAATTCATCCCGATATGGTTACGCTCTCGCACAAAGTCCTCTCGGAAGAAAAAAGTGCGTGGCAGGCAGATGATACAGAAGCGTTTCTGTTGGCTGTCCATTTTGAAGCCATTCGTGCCATGCAGATGGGACCATCGTAAAACATCGCTGTGAATAAAAGGAGGTTATGTATATGTCTAAGGTAAAAATCGTGATTGGTGATCGTCTCGGAAAAGGACAGAACATCGCAAAAGGAATCGAAGCTGCTGGCGGGACCGCGATCGTCATTCCAGGTGTTGGCGCTGATATGAAGGTAGGAGATGTCATGGTCAGTGAGAGTGCAGATCTCGGGCTGTCTTTTTGCGGAAGTGGTGGGGCTGGGGCACTGACTGCCAAGACCAAGTATGGTTTTCCGGTCGAGTACGGCTTGCGCTCAGTAGATGCTGGTATTACTGCCTTGCGTAGCGGCAAAAAAGTGATTGGTTTTGGCTTCATGGATATAGAAGAGCTGGGCAGACGCATGGTGGAAGAATACATCAAGCTGGGAGGGAAGTAATCCATGTACACGGAGACGACGCAGACCTTGCGATTATCCGGCAGTGGCGATACGAAAGAAGGGGCCTTCAACAAGATTTTTTCCCAAATCAAGCATGTCGTAGCGAGACAGACGAGTGATTTGGTCGTGCGAATCGAACCAGTAGGAGTTTCCATTGTGTCTGCGACAGAAACAGTGAAGCATGAGCGGTTTTTTGGATTGTTCTTTCCACGCAAACGAACGCGGTATGACATCACTGTAGATATTCAAGTGAGGCTGGGACTGGTCCAGGTAGAAAACATAACGTTTCAGCAGCAGACCGAGCAGACTGCGGGTATGGGGCAGTTGGTTCGTCAGCGATAGAAGCAGACAGGGGGTAGGTTCATGGTTACTTTGATGATTGTGTTGAAGTCGATCGTCATCGGGGCATTGGTCGGCTTCGGTGTTGGTGCGGGGGCGGCGAGGATGTTCCATGCACCCAATGTCCAAGGGATGGGAGCCTTCCGGACTTTTGGAGAGCTGAACGCATGTTCGGGCGATCCCATTTCCCACTTTTCATTTGGACTTGGCTTTTTGTTCAACTCATGGGCGTCTGTTGTCGGTGCCGGTGCTTTGACGCAAGATGTGGATCATCGCGTCATCCCGAACTGGGCAGCGGCTGTGCTGCTCTGGCGTAACAAGAATGTGGCAGAGACGTTGCACAATCCAAAGCAAATGGCAATTGCCGGGGCGGCGGTTGGTGTCGTGGTTGTAACACTGCTGAACTCAACCGCTACGGCGATTCCCGAATCGATGCAGCTTGTAGCGACGAAGGTACTGGTTCCTGCTGCGAACTGGTTGATCAACCCGATCATGCCGATTGTGTTCTGGATGGCGGCAATGGATGCAGGCAAACGGACAGGGATTTGGGGAACGGTCTTGGGCGGTTTATCGCATTTAGTCATGGGCAATGCGGTGCCTGGAATCGTCTTGGGTATATTGATCGGTAAAGGCTTGGATGACAGTGGTTGGAACAAAATTACGAAATCCATGTTTATTGCAGTCATTCTCTTGTTTGTATTCAGTGGCTTCTTCCGCGGTTTTGACGTCGCGCTCTTGAAGAGTATGTACGTGGAAATTCCACAGTGGTTGATAGAGCTCCACGAAACATTCGGATCGGTGGTGAAAAAGTAATGGGTGAATTGCAGGCAAAAGGGTTTTGGTATTCAGAATGGGCATTTCCCCTCTTTGTGGCGTGCTTGTCTTCAGGAATCTTTGCGGGTACTCATTTGTACTATGTGTATCATGTCGGTGCTTTTAACGATATCGCCATCGTTGCGATGCTGGAGGCAGGGATCAAGGGTGGCGGATACGGTGCGGCTGCTGCGTTTGGTGCGAGCTTTTTGTTCGCCCGCGTTTTGGAGGGACCGCTGGTTGGAATTCTCGATATTGGCGGCTCGTTGCAAACAGGTATCGGGATTGGCGTTCCAGCGTTGATGTTGGGAGCAGGCTTTACAGCTCCGTTGACTTCTTTTCCTTTGGCGCTGGCGACAGGTGCACTCTTGGGCTTCATCATTGGTACCGTGATTATTTTGATTCGGAAGTACACGATCAACGCATCGAACTCCACCTTTGGTGCGGATGTCATGATGGGAGCCGGAAACGCAGCAGGTCGTTACTTAGGTCCATTGATTGTCATTTCGGCGATTATGGCTTCGATTCCAGTTGGACTCGGCGCAACAGCAGGTGCAGCGATTTTTTACTATTACAACAAACCGATTGCGGGTGGTGCGATTATCGGAGCCATGATCCTCGGAGCCATTTTCCCGATCCCGACACAATGAGGGAAGAGCGAAGAGTTTTCACAGGAAGGATGGGCAAACCATGGGAATCTATCAGCAGCTAGGGTTGAAGCAAGTCATTAACGCAAGCGGTAAGATGACGGCACTGGGTGCAAGTGCCGTCCATCCTTCTATCGCACAGGCTATGGGAGAAGCGGCCATGGATTATGTAGAAATTAGCGAGCTGATGATTGTGGCAGGTCGTCATATCGCAGAGGCGACCGGAGCAGAAGACGGTTGTCCTACCTCGGGAGCAGCTGCAGGCATTGCCATTAGTGTAGCGGCAGTCATAGCCGGTCGCCATCTGAGTTTGATCGAACGGCTTCCTCTTTCCGACGGGTTGAATAACAAGATCATCATCCAAAAAGGACACGCGGTGCACTTCGGTGCTTCCATTCAACAGATGATTGCACTGGGCGGTGGGAAAGTCGTAGAGGTCGGGCATGCCAATCACGTAGAAGAAGACCATTTGCGAGAAGCCATTGATGATCAGACCGCAGCGCTGCTCTATGTCAAATCTCATCATGCGATTCAAAAAGGGATGCAGTCGCTCGACACGATGCTTCAACTCGGTCGGGAGTTTGGACTTCCGGTAATCGTAGACGCAGCGGCGGAGGAGGATCTGCGGCGCTATGTAGCGATGGGTGCCGATCTAGTCATCTACAGTGGCGGAAAAGCAATCGGCGGGCCAACGTCTGGGTTTATCACAGGTCGTGCCGATCTGGTGGCTGCATGTCGCGCGCAATATAAAGGCATCGGTCGTGCCATGAAGGTAGGAAAGGAAGCCATTGCGGGTTTACTTGCAGCGATTGGACAGTACGACCCCGAAAAGCAAAATGTTCCCGAGCAGCGTAGACGAGTGGAGTGGCTGGCAGGGGAACTGAACAGCTTGCCTGGTGTGAAAGCAGTGATCGCACAAGATGAGGCAGGCCGGGCGATCTATCGTGTGCAAGTTCAGCTTGACGAACGAGTGACGGGAATGACTGCTCGGGAGCTTACACGCCAACTGGAGCAAGGAAATCCAGCTATTTTTACCCGCAACCATTATGTGAATACGGGTATGATTGCCTTTGATCCACGACCGTTTCACCAGGGGCAAGAGCACATCATCGCAGCGCGAATGAAGGAACTACTGCTAAAACAGAGAGAAGGAGAATAACAAAAGTGGGCACACCGAAAATTCGTTTAAACGTTTTGGCAAGGGATGTAGAAAACGCAAAACAAATATGTTCCGTGGCTGATGGCCGCGCTCTTATCGGAATCTTAGTCAAAGGATTTGCGTCCGTAGAAGCAGCAATAACCGCAGTTGAACAATATCAGCAAGCAGGTGTACCAGTGTCTGTAGGGCTGGGCGCAGGTGATCCAACTCAATGGAAAAAGGTCGCTGAAGTCGCGGTGCAGACACAGCCAGATCACGTCAATCAGGTATTTCCGGCAGCAGGCTATACGCTCGGGGGGCTACAGGCAGTCGGCAACTCGCATACCATCGTGAATGCATTGATTGCCCCCGGCGGACAACCAGGAAAGGTTCAAGTCACAACGGGACCAATGAGCAACAAAGTGTCTGAATGGCTCTCTTGCGATGCAGCCACCGCGATGTTGGCGGAGATTGGCGTACACTCGGT
Source organism: Brevibacillus sp. AG (assembly GCF_028369215.1). Taxonomy (NCBI): domain Bacteria; kingdom Bacillati; phylum Bacillota; class Bacilli; order Caryophanales; family Paenibacillaceae; genus Brevibacillus; species Brevibacillus sp. AG. The sequence continues at coordinate 190,232 of NZ_JAQMYO010000001.1, forward strand.
CAAATTTTATCCAGTTGACGGGCTGGAGAGGCTCAATGAAATCAAGGCGATGGCAGAAGCAGCCGTACGTTACGGGATTCCCGTTTTTGAGCCGACTGGCGGGATCGATGCAGCTTCGATTCGCCCGATTGTGGAGGTATGCCTTGCCGCAGGTGCAAAGCAGGTCATTCCGCACATTTATACATCGATCGTCGACAAGGAAACGGGATTGACTCGTTTGGATCAGGTAGAAGAACTGCTGACTGCTATAGAAGGACTGTAGCAATTTTACGAGAAAGGGGTAGGAGTGAATCAGATGAGAGAGAGACAGGTCATCGTCGGGTTGGCACAGGGATTACACGCGCGTCCGGCTACTTTGTTTGTGAAAGTGGCAGCTTCCTTTTCCAGTGAAATCGGATTGAACAAGGATGAGAAGAAGGTGAATGCCAAGAGTATTATCGGCGTCATGTCCCTTGCTGTTTCAAAAGGACAGTCGGTCGTCTTGACTGCGGATGGTGCAGACGCGGAACAGGCGCTGGATGCATTGGAGCGCGTTTTGGTAAGTGTGGAGTAAAGGGATGCGTGAATGCGTGTAACAGAAAAGGGATGTCTCCAGTGAAAAGTCAGGAGACATCCCTTTCTCAATCCTGTTTCGTTGAGTTGAATCCTTTCATGATTAACCATATAGCCAAAACCAATTGTTGAAAGGCTATTGGAATGTTCAACGTCATGTAGGTTGCATCCAGACCGATGAAGCGAACCATAAAGAATAAGCTTGCCGATATGGACAATGTAGACCCAATAAGACCCCAGACTGACAACCAACGTGGAACTAATTTTGTTTGGTAAAATACGCAGGTAAACAAGAACATAGCTAGAACAAATGCCAGTGTCGTTGCCACATGGTTAACCAAATCACGTCCTTCCCGTAACAATCCACCCAGGATCTGAAAATACGATACATGCAAAGTTCCAAGTTTTGCAAATTCGTGACTTACTGTCAATAGCAACAGAAGAGTGATTACACCAATAATAATGAACACACCCGCAATGATCCCAAAAGCAACAGAGCCAAGAGCTAAACCTTTATGATGCTTACTTAAAATCGGATACAACAAAATAGGTATACCAACATAGGCAACGACCATTAACAACTGGAAAAACGCACCTATTCGTACCTGATTTTCATTTGTAGAAGCTTCGACAAGGTAGTTTGTTCCATCTATAACAGGAACAACACTACATATACCTGTAACTAACCCGACTATTAATAACACCCCAGTCATTACTGCTGACCTTCTACCTGCATTTGTACTCTTCCTCAGCATAATGAGCCTCCTTCTCATACACTACCTTTGGCGGATGAAATGAAGTGATGCTGCCTTCCTCGATATCAATATTATTCAGTTGAGATCCATGATTTGCTTCATTCTGAAATTCTGAAAGCAAAACCGAATATCTCCGAGCTCCGTTTCTTTAAAAATGCTGCCAAGTAAAATCAATACTCAAATACCCAATCTGTTTCTCCTTGAAGGTCAGCGCTTCTTTCGTTGCCAATTCCGGTTTGCGAAAACAGACAAGCTCTTTGTAATACCCAAAAGCGCGACACACTTCCGGTCGAACGCTATGGATGCCACACTGATCTTTTTGCATGTCGTAGAAGATACAAGTTCCAAACATTCTCGGTTGATTTTTCAGATCGTCACGTAGCTTTTTTGGAAGCGCTTTCAATTTTTTGTGTATCATTTTATACTCCTTCTCTGTTATGGGAACTGGACCACAGCACAATCCTTTACAGCCTTGGCAAGGCAATGCATCCATATCATCTACAACCTTTCGTCATGTGATGTTTGCTAGAAAGAACAAAAAAGATGATCCTCGCTGTTTCAGGAGATCATCTTAAGAACTACCGCATTCAATTGTGTTGGTTATTCAAAAATTCGGTAAGAAGAGAATACTGTACTTTTATTATAACACATGTAGGAAGATTTTGACGAATGCTTTCGAAAGAATGGCGGAACATTTGGGGAGGGGAGTGAAGGGGCTGCCATACAGCAGGCCCCTTTTGTATGCTCTCTTGTTTATTTCGTCAAAACATACAACCATTCACCGTTACAGTCCTCGTCGTCCTCAGTCAGGCCATCTAAGACGCGTTCAAAAGAGAAGCCGAGTTTCTCAATGATGCGTAGCGATGCTTCATTGTCTGGGTGTGCTTTTGCGTACAATCGATCCAATCCGATTACATCAAATGCGTACGTAGTAAGAGCGGAGGCAGCTTCAAAAGCATAGCCGTTCCCCCAATAATCCCGTCCGATTAAATAATAGAGCTCTTTTTCCGGAGCCAGAAAATCGAGAACGCCAACACCACACCAGCCAATGAACCTGCCAGTAGCCTTTTCGCGTATGGCCACAGAATATTTAAAAGGCTTGTCAAAAGGGGTTTCATAACTGCTTCGTAGCCAGCGAAATAAGCGCTTGTAGTTTTCCAGAGGCATTACGTCCATGGGCAGGTAGGTAAACAACTCCGGGTTTTGCATGAGTTCAAAAGATTCCATCAAATTATCTTCTGCGTAAGGACGGATGATGAGGCGTTCTGTTTCTAAATGCATGGCAGATATCGTTGCTTGCATGTAGGATGTCCCTTTCCATTTAGAAATGATCGCTGCATAAAAAAAGGAGAAGCGCTCACGGAAGCGCTTCTAACCTCATGTGTGTTTGATCAAAATGAGTTCTTCCACTTCTTCACTTCGTGCCTCCGAAAATGCCCGATCGACACCAAAAGGCTGAAAACCGTTTTTTTCTAACACTCGTATGGATGCAATGTTGTCATGAGCGACACGCGCATATACAGGACGTGTTCGGAGTTCCTCTAAAAAGAGGGTAAGTGCATTTGTCGCGATTCCTTTACCCCAAAAGCTTTTGTCAATCCAGTATCCAATCGTAGGCAAGCCAAACAGTTCAAAGCACAAAACATGACCGACAATCTGCCCATTCAAGACAATGGCTTTTTTCACAATCGAATCATTGTTCAAAATCCTTGTCCAATGAGCGGTGAATCCGTCTCTATCTTCAGGGTCCTTGACAGTAAAGGCCGCCATCTCATGAGCAGATTTGTCCAATTGTTGCCTGTAAAATATAGGGAGATCTGCCTCTGTTACTTCACGTAAAGCAAGGGACTGAGCACGCAATGGCTCCAAGGAAAAGCACCTCCAAAAAACATCAGCTATTCTCTCTTCACCAACACTTTGATAATCAACGAAAGTACCGCGAGAACCAAAATGACATTAGCGATGAGCATAAAGCTAGGTAAACCAAGCCTAAACAAGATGTACACACTCCTACTCGTTACAACCTTTGAAAGTGAAAAAGACTAGTTCTCTCCGGTGACAAGCATGATCGCAAAGCCATCATAGCCCTTGCTGCCAACTGTCTGTACAACGGTTCCACTGACACGCTGCTCTTCCGCTACCATATCGGTGAATTGACGTACACCGACAATATTAGGATCCGTGCTTGTTTCGTCCAAGACTTGACCACTTCGTACAACATTATCCGTGATAATCACAGTACCTTTGCGAGAGAGCTTCAATGCCCATTGGAAATAGTCGGGGTTTCCTTTTTTATCTGCATCTATAAAAATCATATCAAAAGGACCCTGATTTTCTTTGTGAAGTTGGATGAGGGAATCAAGGGCAAGTCCGACTTTCACTTCTACGATTTGATCGAGTCCTGCGCGGGCAATGTTCGATTGTGCAACTTCTGCATGCTTCGGATCATATTCGAGAGTAATGAGACGCCCGTCAGCAGGGAGTGCCCGGGCTAGCCAGATGGTACTGTATCCACCAAGAGTGCCAATTTCCAAGATCGAACGAGCGCCTTGGATCCGTGCTAACAGATGAAGGAATTTACCCTGATTGGGTGCTACATCAATAGCTGGAAGGCCTGCAGCTGCGTTCTCTTGAAGAACTGTGTCTAGAACGGAATCGGCTTCTAGTAATTTATCCGTAAAATAGTGATCAACCGCTGTCCATTGCTCTCTATTCATGATCTCAACTCCTCAAGATTTTACAGGGATATCATAACACGATTAGAAACTTCTGGCTGGCTTTTTTGTAGCGAATCACACATTTCAGCGGAAGGTTTCTATAGTGGATCAAGCCCTATAGGTAATATTTTCACTTGTTACCATTATTTTCGCATAGCGTGAACGATGAGTTTTCAAGATAATAGAAAAGTAATCCAAGCTAGCTAGTATAATCCAACCTTGGGGATTCTATTCAACGCGTTCGACTAAATGATGCAGTCAAAGTCGGCGCAATTTTTTTGTTCCATCGATAGGCAAATGTACCTATTATTGTTCGTTGTCAATTGAAGCGAAGTCCTATATGCTTATATCATTCACGTATGATATATGCGTACTACCCCGTACGCCCCAACCACTTTTTGTTGGTTGGGATTTTTTTTGTTCCATGTTATATCCAGCTATCTCCTATCGCGTTTCGATGCGATTTTTTATATCCTTATACATAGGACTTGCAATGTTCTTGGGGTCCGCGGTGACTCAAATTATGCAGAGGAGTCACCGCTTTTTTTTTACATACTTCCTCCGTTCCAGGTCAAGCTAGTAACAGGTGATTTTGGTCAGGAGGTGTTTTGTGTGCGGGCAACTTTCGTGGTGCTGACGCTGGCTTTTGCTTTGATTGTAACGGGGTGTACGAAGCAATCTGGTACAGAAACGAAGCAAAAAACGGAAGTGGAGTCGTTGTGCATGCCTGTTCCCGTTAGACATTATCAATGGGAAGAGCGCGCTAGATCGATTACAGCGAGCGTGAAGGGCATAGACAAAATAGTGGCAGTGCAAATCGACAAAGAGCTCGACGTAGCTATTCAAGTAACGAATTTTAATCGGTTCAAGTTGGAATCGATTCAAAAAGAAGTCGGAAAGAAATTAAAAGAGGCCTTTCCAGATGCCGATATTCATGTGACAGCTGACAAGCGATTGATAAAAGATTTGCAAAGGCTAAGTGACGAACCGTGGCCAACCGATGTAAAAGCGGCATGCCAGAAGAAGAAATCCTTAAAAGAAATAGAAAAGAAAATGAAGGGCTAGCCTATTTCAAAAACCTCACACACTATATGGGTAGAGTGAGGTTCTTGCTGTCTGTTTTGACAGAATGATCAAGGTGAAATGAATATTCTGTGATTACCTAACGAAGAAGAACTCCCTAACTGGGAGTCTATATAGGCTAGTGGTGATCATGATCGTAATGATGCGCGCGCTCTCGATCTCGATGGAAGTCGATGCCGCGTAATTCACCCTTGGCTTTTTCCACAAGTACTTGATAATCTCTTACCACTTCCGTCAAGGTCGTAACGGATTCCTTATAGTCGGGATCATTACAGATTCCATCTATCGCTCGATGGAGGTGATACATCTTATCTTCGGTTTTTCGGATAAATTCTACCCAATCCATTCCGTTCATAAAATACCTCCTTTCCGTCATAGGCTTTACTCCCATGCGCGAAAGTATGCAAGGTGAAATTGCGAATATATGACTTGTATGTAATCTACTAATGAACTTTGGTCTTGTAACAATAATCTGTTCATGATAACATACCTCACATCAATAGCATCAAAGGACGAGACTTGAGGTGTATCAGATGAGCGGGTTAGCCAAACTGAATCGAACGCTAGAGAAAATCATGCCCATACTCACGCCGAGTAGTGTTGCCATTGGCGTAATAGCAGGAACACATTTGCAACCGTTTGCTTTTTTGTCTCCTTGGGTATTTGCCTTCATGACATTTGCCGGCAGTCTGGGTTCAGGATTTAAAGAATTTGCAAAGGTACTGACCAGACCACTGCCTTTAATCGTCAACTTATTCATTCTACATGCACTTATGCCGCTAATTGCTTGGTCAATGGCACGGTTGTTTTATCCAGATGATATCCATGTCATCACGGGCTTTTTATTGGCTGCTTTAATTCCAACGGGGATCACGAGCTTTTTGTGGTCATCGATTTATTTCGGGAACATCGCATTAACGCTATCCATTATTTTGTTGGATACGATGCTCTCCCCATTGATTGTTCCGTTGGGGATGTCCTTGTTTTTAGGGGCAACAGTGGAGATGGATTTGGCTGAACTGATGAAGGGTTTATTTTATATGATCGTGTTGCCATCGCTTGTCGGTATGCTGCTCAACCATTTATCAAAAGGGAACGTCAAAAAAACGCTGGCACCAAAATTAGCGCCATTTTCTAAGATGGGAATGGGTGTTGTCGTCGCGATCAACAGCTCGATGGTCTCGTCTTACTTTCATATGATGGACGCAAAACTGGTGGGGATGGCGATCCTTGTGTTGTTTGTAGCTATTTTGGGTTATTTGATGGGGTGGGGGATCGCAAGGCTGTTCGGATGGGAGCGGGATGTGATCGTCACGTTAACCTTCAACAGTGGAATGCGAAACATTAGTGCTGGGGCAGTTATGGCGATCACGTACTTTCCTGCGCCTGTTGCGCTTCCCGTTGTTCTCGGTATGCTTTTTCAGCAAATACTCGCTTCTACCTTCGGAAAGTTTTTGGAGCTGGTCGAGAAAAGACCGCAGCATCAAACACAGGAATTATCCAGTTAAAAGTAAGAACCGTTTTCCAATTAATTTTTGGAAAACGGCTTTTTTCTTATGGTCCTCAAGACTTGGCAGAACAAATGGGGAGACTTTTAGAGAGGAACCTCTCATAAGGCAAGTACCTACCGTTTTCTCTCACCGTTCATGAGGAATTGAAAAAAAGGTTGCGAACTTGTGTTCGTAATCACTATAATGGAAATACAATTTCTCACACAGGATGAGGCGGGTGGAAACGCGTGGCTAACGGCGATCTTGAAGTAACGGACAAAGAAAGAGAGGCATTTATGTACATGCTGCGAGATTCGGGAAGAGAAAATTATCCATTGAATGTGAGCTGGTGTGTGTCCTTTGAGGGGGAGCGGGGGAATACGTGCAGCATGTGGGGTGTGGTTAAATGGGTAGACCCGAAGGCCAGGCGTGTTCAATTAGCAAACCAAACGATTAGTCAATGGATCGAGATGGAGAAAATTATCAATGTCCATGCATAGCTGTGCGTGTGGAAACCTTACATGAAATTCAACTCATGTAGGGTTTCTTTCTTTTCGCACAAAAATCCAAGTCTATATGTAATGAAATCTAACACAAAAATACAGAAAATTCGAAAGTTTGGTTGACATCCGTTCTTTTCATGTTAGAATATGTTACATAGCATGCATTCTCTCCACTTCCTATTTGACCCAATCATTGGGTCCTTTTTTTTTGCCTATGTTTCATTCGTCGGATATGGCTTCCCATCGGCTTGAAATAACTTGCTCACCATTCCATAAAGACGACCTGACATGTTAGGAAAAACGAAGGAGTATTCATTCGCTCCTTGATTTAGCAAGACGATCGGTGCTTCCACGATGTAGGGGACTTTCATTAGATCAAGCATCTTTTTATATTCCTCTACCTTGGAATGGTCGACCATATAATAAAATGATTTGGAAAAATTCATGCGAGCACGCTCCTTTCCCTTATTGTAGCATATCCACAGTCAGGCGAATAAATAAACATAATAAATATTATGTAAACAATGTAATTTCCTCTTTCTAATATGAAGAGAGAAGATTCACAAAGACTTCTACCTATGATAGAATAAAAGACCGAAATTTTACCAATAGGAGAAAAATGATGATAATCAGCCAACAACTACTTTCTGTGAATGGGTTATCCTACACGATTCGCTCTGCAATAGAAACAGATGCAAAACAGTTGTCGGAATTGCGACTGCAAATCGATGGAGAGACTGAAAATTTGGACAGAGAAAGAGGAGAGGCTTTCATTGATGTGCAAGGATTCGAACACATCATCAATACGGATGCAGAAAGTCCAAGAAACTTGTTTTTAGTTGCGGTTGTACAGGATCGGATTGTCGGGTTTTCCAGATGTGCAGGTGTTTACTTAAACAGATTTGCACACAAAGTAGAGTTTGGTGTATGCGTCTTACAAGAGTTATGGGGTTATGGCATAGGGAAGAATCTCTTGCAAGAATCAGTTGCCTGGGCAGACGCCAACCACATTACCAAAATGACGTTGAATGTGATGGAAACGAATGAGAAAGCCATTGAGCTGTACAAACGATTTGGTTTTGAAATCGAAGGGGTACTCAGGGGTGACAAAGTTCTTTCCGATGGCAATTACTACAACACCATTATTATGGGAAGATTCATAAATGACAGGAGAGTAACATGACGAGAAAACGAGCGAGAGAATGTGGCGTATTGATTGGGACGGGTACCCCAGGTGTGTATAATGCAATTACAGATGTAAAAGGAGTCCGAGTCGGCCACAAAACGATTCACAAGGAAGACGTTTGTTCAGGTGTCACGGTGATAGTTCCCAACGACGGACAATTGGAGGGGCAGCATTTTCCTGCTGGTTTTTTCTCCTTTAACGGTACGGGAGAGTTTACGGGAAGTCACTGGATAGAAGAGACCGGTACGCTTGTGACACCGATCTTATTTACGGGAAGCCATCTGCTAGGGCTGGCACATCATCATCTTGCTCGTGCGACGAGAAAAATCGAGGGGCTTGAACCGTTTTCTAATGGAATCGTCGCGGAGACATGGGATGGTTGGTTAAGTGATCTCGAAAAGACGCAGATTCAGTATGAGGATTTGGAAGAAGCGATTGTAGAGGCGCATACAGGAAATGTCGAGGAAGGCAATGTAGGCGGAGGTACCGGGATGATCTGCTTCGAATTCAAGGGCGGAATCGGAACCTCCTCACGCATCGTCGAGACTGAATGTGGCACTTTTACTGTTGGGGCATTAGTGCAGACGAATTTTGGCAGAAGACAGGATTTGAAAGTGAATGGCATTCCTGTGGGCCAGATGATCTCCGAAAATGAAGTTCCTTTGCCGTGGGTAACACCAGAAAATGATGGTTCTTTCTTAGTCACGATTGCGACAGACGCGCCTCTCTTGCCGACACAATGCAAGCGCATTTCCAAGCGAGCGTCACTCGCGATGGCACAGCTCGGCGCGATTGGCGAGGAGGGTAGCGGTGATTTCTTTCTGACCTTTTCCACAGGAAATTGCTATTCATATGGCGACGAGCAAATGAGCACAATGAAAATGTTTCCGTCCGAACAACTGGATGCACTGTTTGAAGCAGCAATCGAAGCGGTCAAGGAAGCGATCCTGAACTCCATGTTAATGGCGGAAACGATACAAGGCCAGAAAAACAGAACCGTACATGCATTACCACTTGATCGTTTCGTAGAAATCATGTCTCGTTAAATGAAAAAACTCCGCTAGCGCTTAGCGGAGTTTTGTTGTCAGCTCATTTGTTAAACAATTGTTTAACTACTGAAGAAGCTACGGCTGGAACGCTTTCTTTTATAATGAGAGCTGCCGTGATGGGAATGGCCGTACCGATTACTACTAGAGCTGTATTTTCTGCGATGTTTGTAATCGCTGCTGCTGTATTTCCGGTACTTGTGCGAAGATGAGTGATTACCGAGTAAATTTTTCAAAAGCTTCTTGAGCATATCAATCACTCCTAGTTAGGTTGGAAGTCTATTCCGTATAAGTATATACGAATATGTTAGAGAATCGTTTCATTATTTTTCTACGTTTTCGTGAAAGGCTGGACCGATCAGATCAATCCGGTTCGTCCATATGCCCCCTGTAAAGCTTGCAGGCACTCGTTTTAAATCAGTCGGAACATCAAAGCCTTGCGACACATCTCCACTGCCTGCGACTAAGATCACGCGGGTGTCTTTTGCTTCCATTCTTGCCATGAAACGATTCGGCCAACCCCAGAGCCATGGGGCAATCTGATCGGGAATATGTAGTTGAGTCTGTGAACAAGCATCGGGCACATATCCAGACCAACCTACTGCCATGTACGGAATGAGGCAGCTTTTTAGTGATGCTTTGGACATGACACGCAGCTCTGGCATTTGTTGTTTCAGTATCTCAATAGGATTGTCACCGCCATAAACAGAAAGCTGTGCCAATCGTTCAGCGGGCAATGCTGCCAAAACATCCGCCAACGCTTTCCCCTCAAGTGGGTCATTGCTTTTGATATGAATAAGCAGGGAGCGATCAGGGAAAGTTTGTAGCACATCATCGAGAGAGGGCATCATACCAATCCCTTTTCCACGGAAGGGAAAGGTCTTCCCTTCATCCGCTGTGTAATTGTGGCCAATGTCGAGCTGTTGTAATTCGGCCAAGGTATAATCTCTCGTGACACCTGTACCATTTGTCCGACAGTCGAGCGTCCAGTCATGAAACACGGCGAATCGATTGTTTTTGGTCCATTGCACATCGAGCTCGACGACGTCCGCGCCTGCATCAAAAGCCGCTTTCATGGAAGGAATCGTATTTTCCAGGTACGGGTGCTCCGGTGGATAAATCCGTTCTGCCGTACAAGTTTCATTGGTGATGTTCTCCATATGAAAGGTTTGTGCCATCCCGCGGTGAGCAAGTAAAAAAGGCTCGCCTTCAGGCTCTTTTGCAAAATAAGAGCTGTTACCCAGAAACAGGAATGCGATGAAAAGAAGGGGAATCCAGATGCGTTTTCGCTGGAACCATCTCTTTCGTGGTTGATCTCGTTGTTTTGACATGATGGGATACCGCCCCTTCCTTGTAATACTGTGTTCATTGTAGCAAAACGCAAGGGAGGAAGGTACAACCTTTGGGAGTAGTGCTAGGGGCTTGGCATCATTCGAAAAGACTGGCACAATAGACGGAAGATAAGATGTATCCATGCGAAAGCAAGGGGAGGTTCCATGAAAATCGCATTACACCAAATCGCTTATCAGATCGGCATGCACCCAACCGAGATGGCGAAGCTTGTCTACGAGGGTGAAATAACAGGAGACGTACCTGACCGCAATCCGCAAGCGAAGGATGCCTGGGTGGATTTGCACTCTCTGCGTAACTTTATTCAATGGCGATATGATCAAGGGCAGATGGACCAGATGTTCTATGATAAAGCTATGCGTCACCTGAACAAAGCAATGCCAAAAAAATAATCAAATTTGGAGGAGAAACATGCAAGACTCTATCATTTACTGCATGGTACCAAAAGCATATTGGGAAAAGTGGATGGACAAGGATCACTACTTACCGCGCGATTACGAGCAGGAAGGCTTTATTCACGCGACAAAAGGGGACGAGCTGCTTGAAAAGGTAGCAAACCGCGTCTACGCACAGTTTGACGAGGAGTTGTATGTACTCGTTGTCGATGAAACCAAAACGACTTCGGAAGTAAAATACGAGGCAGCGAAGGATGGATTGCTGTATCCGCACATCTACGGACCGTTGAATCAAGATGCGATTGTGGATATGAAGCAATTAAATCGGATAGACGGCCAGTGGCGTCTGGGAACGTCCATCCGCTAATCTCTACCAGTTAAACCATTTGAGTAGCGCAAGCACTTCTTGGCGCTTGGCCTCAGGTAGCTTGTCGAGTCTGCGCAAGAGAAGATCGATTCGCATGCGCTGTTCCACCTCGGATACAGGTACCTTTTGCCCCTTCACCCATTGTCGTTTCAGGCGGACGGGATCTGTATCAGAGATGATCCGAAGCAGCTTTCTTTCCAGCAAATCTAAGGAAGCCATAGGGGAAACCCTCTTTTTCGTTTAATCCGTTTCTTCTATTATAACACGGGTACATAAAGAAACCATGATTGGCGCACAATGGTAAAGGTGTTGCATATAACCCTTTGTAGGAGGCATATCGATCATGGCGAAGCCGGATGACCGTTCTGACAACGCAGAAAAGCTGCAAAACATGATTTCTAATACGGAAGAGAACATTCGTGAGTCCGAAGCTTACCTAGCGGCTAATGCTGGCGAGATTTCCGAGGAGGAAAGAACAAACCTCGAAGCGAAAAATCAGCGTCGTGAAGAAAGCATCGAGGGATATCGCGCGGAAATCAAGGATGAATCTTCGCAGGCTTAACCTTACTACCAAACGTCTGGCGCCAACTATGCGTCAGGCGTTTTTTCATTCTATTGGGCAAAAGTGTAACAAAACATGATTTGTTTTGCGAAACATGGTAATCTGTAATGGTACAAATTGAATAAGAGGAGAAAGACTTATGAAGCGACCAGAAGATACACGCGTCGTTGTCGGCATGTCCGGCGGAGTCGACTCCTCCGTGACGGCTTACCTGCTTAAACAACAGGGATATGACGTCATCGGCATCTTCATGAAAAACTGGGATGATACCGATGAATTCGGCCACTGCACGGCGGAAGAAGACTTCCAGGATGTCCGGCGCGTCTGTGAACAGATCGGCATTCCATATTACACGGTAAACTTTGAAAAAGAATACATGGATAAGGTATTCCAGTATTTTTTGGATGAATATAAACGAGGCCGTACACCGAATCCGGATGTCATGTGCAACCGTGAAATCAAGTTCGGCGAGCTTCTTGCCAAGGTCATGGATCTTGGGGCGGATTATATTGCCACCGGCCATTACGCGCAGGTCAAGCACATTGATGGCGAATACAAACTCATTCGTGGCGCTGACAACAACAAGGATCAGACTTACTTCTTGAATGTATTGGGCCAAGAACAGCTTTCCAAAACGATGTTCCCGATTGGTCATCTCCCGAAACCTCAAGTAAGGGAGATCGCAGAGAAAGCAGGACTCTATACAGCGAAAAAGAAGGATAGTACAGGGATCTGCTTTATTGGAGAGCGCAACTTCCGTGAGTTCCTGCAAAACTATTTGCCTGCCAAACCAGGAAATATCGAGACCGTAGAAGGAGCAATCATCGGCACGCACGACGGACTGATGTACTATACATTGGGTCAACGACAAGGCTTAGGAATAGGTGGAGGTCATGGCACGAGCGGACAGCCTTGGTTTGTTGTAGACAAAGATCTGGAGCGTAATGTCCTGATCGTAGGTGAAGGCTCTGATCATATTCGTCTGTACTCGAAGAGCCTCTTGGCAACCAACGTTAGCTGGGTGAGTGATAAGAAGCCTTCCGAAACGTTTACTTGTACAGCGAAATTCCGTTATCGCCAGCCAGATCAGGGAGTAACTATTCACCTGCTGGAGGACGGAAACGTGGAGGTCATTTTTGACCAGCCGCAAAAGGCGGTAACACCTGGTCAGGCTGTCGTCTTCTACGATGGGGAAGTGTGCTTGGGTGGCGGTACGATTGACAAGGTACGCTTAGTTGATAAAGAGAACTAAGATAGACGGGGGAAGCACTCGGTGGATGCTACGAAAAAATCAAAAGTGATTATCGTTTCGTTTTTGGCGGGAGCGGTTCTCTTGGCGATCATCTCTTATTTCGGGATGGCCTCCATGGGTAAAGAGCATATGGCGACGATCCAAAACGTCATCAAGGAGAACGGCGGGGTTGTAGTTGCGGGTGGAGTGACAGCGGTTCCGAAGGAGGAAAGTCCTTTTACCAATAGCGGAAAAGGCAATACCATCTACCGAATCTACTATACGAAAGATGGACAAACGTTGACGGCTTGGTATCGTGCTGATAACGAATCCTCCATCAAGAAAGAGCCGGAAGCTTGGATTCTGCCGTGAAAACAAGGATAAACCTGACTGGGAGAGTGAAGGCAACACATGACCCAATATGCTGGACTGCGTGAACTAGCTGAACTGATTCAAAGACTCGAGCCAGAGTTAGCGAGTGCACAATTAAGTATTCTTGCTCATGAAAATAAAGAGGAAATCGCAACGCAGTTAGTGGAAGGACTCGGGACGAAGGTTCCTGTCCAACATAGCTCCGGCGAATATGCGAATCATTTGGCGGTGTTGCGGGTAGGAGCGAATAAGTACACCTTGGCGCAAGATTGGAGAGAAGTGTACATCAGTGAAATCAATTACTGTGCGTGTCGCATACCTCCAGGGGCCCATGGATTGTTGGTTCGCCATATCGATTATCCAGGTGTGATTTATGATGTCTCACGAAAACTGGCCGAACATCAAATCAATGTTTCCAAGTTGAATGTATCGCGTGAGCAAAAAGGGAAGAATGCCCTGCTTATCTCTGTGACCGATGAAGAGATTACACCGACGATTGTATCTGCCATCGAAGAGCTGCCCCAAATCACCAAAGTGTTATCTCTACAGTAAGCGAATCATGATAAACAAAAACTGCCCGTTTTTAGCGGGCAGTTTTTTTCGTAGCGAATTTGAGTCCTTGGCTAATTAAGACTGGCAAGACGGACGAATGATTTTCGTCAGCAAATTCTTTAAAGGATGCCTTGATCTGACCTTTGCCCATGGAGGACAATCGTTCGATCATCGCCAGAGATTTTTCTTTGACCAAGAATCGCCCATCGTTTTCCAACTCCCCGATGGTGAGGAGTGCATGGACGTCGAGGTCATCTGTCAGCAGGCTCGGTAATTGACTCTCCTTCGCAAGCAGTACGCTCTCATTCCAATGGATCGAAGGACTGCCAGCTATATAACGCTGAAAAGCGTGTGGTCTCGACAAAAGTACATGCAAGACAAACAAGCCACCTAACGAATGTCCAAAAATCGCTTGTTGCGTCCGATCGATGGGGAAGTCGTTTTCGATACTCGGCTTGAGCTCCTCCTCTAAAAAGGTGAGGAACTGCTCTGCTCCCCCCATCTGAGGCCAGTCTGCTCCTTGTGGGTTGCCAGGAAGCTCTGAGACGGGAACTTCATACGTGTAATCAAAGAAACGGGCAGGGTGGTACGGACCGTCCGTTGGATACCCAATCCCGACGATGATAGCAGGATACACGCCAGTTCGTTCAGGGCCACGTGATTGTATCCGTATCGCTTCGGTCATGGTTGCAAAAACAGAGTTGCCATCTAGCAAATATATGACGGGAAAGCCTGATTCCGGAGGGGGATCGGCAGGTATACTTACGAAAATGTGATAGTCACGCTCTTGATAAGTCATGATTTTACTGTAAGAACGAGGAATGACGACAGGTTGATAGTCGGTGCTTTTCATGAGGGCTACTCTCCAATCTATCCAAGGCTAACCAACGCACACAAAATCTATTATATGAACGATAACCAGAGATTGGCAATAGCCGAAAAAGGAGAATAGTTAGTTTTCGAAAAGAGCGCATACTGAGCTTGACTCCTACGATATATTGAGGTAAAGTAAGTTTTACCAACTACATATTGATGCGGTGAGGTGTTTACCAGCCAGATTTGGTAGACTTAATAGGGAAGTCGGTGAGAATCCGACGCGGTCCCGCCACTGTAATGAGAGAGTTCCATTTGGGGAAAGAATGCCACTGATCTTGAGGGATCGGGAAGGTGAAAATGGAGCGATGATCCTAAAGCCAGGAGACCTGCCTAACCGCTTGCACTGTTTAACCTACGGGAGATAGGGAAGTGTTCGAGCGCGCAATTCGTATTGGCGAATTGCTGATGGAAGTCATCACGCGCATTCGGCATGTAAACGTCGGATGCGCTTTTACTTTGGCTAAATAACATACATACAGAGTAAAAATAGCAGGGGATAGGATGAGGGACATGCTAATCGCTTATGATTCAAAAACAGGAAACGTCCGAAGATTCGTCAACAAAATTAATTTGCCACATGTGGAAATTAGTCAAGATATGGTGTTGGACGAGCCATTCATTTTGATAACATACACGACGGGATTCGGACAAGTGCCGGAGAAGGTGGCGACGTTCCTGAAGCGAAATCATGTCCATCTGCGGGGAGTATCCGCCAGCGGTAACCGCAACTGGGGAACCAGCTTTGCCAAAAGCGCGGATACGATCGCGAGCCAATATGGCGTTCCGGTGATTTCTAAATTTGAACTGTCCGGTACCGGCCGTGACGTGGAACAATTTACGAGTGGGGTGGCAGCAATTGCGGCATATTGAATTGAACAACGAACTGATGCAGCGTGGCAATGACGGATTTTATCAACTGGAAAAGGATCGGGAAGCGGTTGCGGTCTTCATGGAAGAAGTGCAGTCCAATACGATGACTTTTGGCAGTGTCAAAGAGCGCATGGACTATTTGATCGAGAATGACTTCTATGAAAACGTCTATGAAACATACACTGTTGAGCAGGTCGATGAAGTTTACCGTTTGGCCTATGACGCTGATTTTCAATTTGCTTCGTACATGGCTATCTCCAAATTTTATAAAGATTACGCTTTGAAAACGAACGATAAATCGATGTATTTGGAGCAGTATCCAGACCGGGTGGCCGTTGTGGCACTGTCCCTTGGACAAGGTGACTTTGAGCTCGCCAAGCGTTTGACAGTATCCATGATGGATCAACGCTTGCAACCAGCGACACCAACCTTCCTGAATGCAGGCAAAAGCCGCCGTGGAGAAATGGTCTCCTGCTTCTTGCTCGAAATGGATGATTCACTGAACTCCATCAACTTTATTTTGGGAACTTGTATGCAGCTATCCAAAATTGGCGGCGGTGTGGCCGTGAACTTGTCCAAGCTCCGCGGACGAGGAGAGCCGATCAAAGGCGTCGAGGGCGCAGCAAAAGGTGTTATGCCCGTTCTCAAGCTGTTGGAAGATGCGTTTTCCTACGCAGATCAAATGGGGCAACGTAAAGGCTCGGGTGCAGCGTACTACAACATCTTCGGTTGGGATATCAACGAGTTTCTCGATTGCAAAAAGATCAATGCCGATGAAAAAGCACGCATCAAAACATTGTCCATCGGCCTGATCGTACCAAACGTGTTCTACAAGCTGGCTGAGGAAAACAAGCCATTGAATGTGTTTGCTCCGTACTCCGTGTACAAAGAATACGGTGTGCATCTGGATGATATGGACCTCGATGACATGTACGAGGAGCTCTTGGCAAACGATCGCATCAAGAAAAAGACCGTGATGAGCGCACGCGAGATGTTGACCAAAATCGCGATGATTCAAATGGAATCGGGCTATCCGTACATCATGAACAAAACGAATGCGAACAACAACCATGCACTGAAAGATCTTGGTTCGGTGAAAATGTCCAACCTGTGCACGGAAATCTTCCAGTTGCAGGAGACTTCGACGATCACCAATTACGGCGAGATGGATATCATCCGTCGCGATATTAGCTGCAATCTAGCATCGCTCAATATCGTCAACGTGATGGAACGCAAAATGATCCGTGAATCCGTCCACGAAGGAATCGAAGCCATTACAGCCGTGAGTGACATGACGCGTGTAGAAAACGCTCCAGGCGTTCAAAAGGCAAACAGTGAGCTGCACTCAGTAGGTCTCGGTGCGATGAACCTGAACGGTTATCTGGCAAAGAACAGAATCGCTTACGAAAGTGAAGAAGCCAAGGATTTCGCTCGTACGTTTTTCATGATGATGAACTTCTACTCCTTGGAAAAAAGCATGGAAATTGCCAAGGAAACAGGCAAGACCTTCTTGGGCTTTGAACAATCGGAATATGCAAAAGGCACTTATTTTAACAAGTATTTGACGAACGATTACAGCCCGCGGACGGAAAAAGCAAAGCTTCTCTTTGAAGGAATGCACATTCCGACGTCAGAGGATTGGGCGGAACTACAGCAAAAGGTGCAAAAGTATGGCGTTTACCATGCGTACCGTTTGGCAATTGCACCGACACAGAGTATTTCCTACATTCAGAATGCGACTTCTAGCGTGATGCCAATCGTTGAGCACATCGAAACGAGAACGTATGCCAACTCTACGACGTATTACCCGATGCCGTACTTGTCGCAGGAAAACTATTTTTACTACAAATCGGCGTATGTGATCGATCAATTCAAAGTGATTGATCTGATTGCCGAAATTCAAGAGCACATTGACCAAGGAATTTCGACTGTGCTGCACGTGAACAGCAATATTTCAACCAGAGAACTGGCTCGCTATTACATTTACGCAGCGAAAAAAGGTCTGAAGTCACTCTACTATACGCGTACGAAGCATTTGACTGTAGAAGAGTGCATTAGCTGCGCGATTTAGTGAACGAGCTTCACAAAAGGAAAAGCATCAGCAAAAAGAGAAGAGGAACGCCATATGAAAGCAGTCAATTGGAACAGGCCGGACGACGATTTTACGATGACGTTTTGGAATCAGAACATCATGCAGTTCTGGACGGATGATGAGATCCCACTGTCAGATGACAAGATGTCCTGGATGGAGCTCAGTGCGACTGAACGGGACACGTATAAAAAAGTATTGGGGGGTCTCACCTTGCTGGATACGGTCCAGGGTGGAGTAGGGATGCCGAAGATCATGGAGCATGTCGATGGACTGCAAAGAAAAGCGGTTCTCGCCTTCATGGGCATGATGGAGCAAATCCATGCCAAATCGTACAGCAGTATTTTTACAACGCTGGCATCGACAGAAGAGATTGACGGTATTTTTTCGTGGGTGGAAAACAACCCGCATCTGCAAAAGAAAGCGGCCCTCATCTCGAAACGCTATCAAGAAATTGAGAAACCGAAAGACTTGTACATGGCGATGGTAGCCTCTGTCTTCCTGGAAAGCTATCTGTTTTACAGCGGCTTCTTCTATCCGCTCTATTTGGCGGGGCAAGGAAAGATGACAAGCAGCGGGGAAATTATCGACCTGATTGTTCGCGACGAGAGCATCCACGGACTCTATGTCGGCGTTCTCGCGCAAGAAGTATATCAAGGTCTGAGCGTGGTCGAGCAGACCGCAGCAAAAGAGGAGCTGTATGCCCTTTTGCATGAGCTGCAAGAAAATGAAGAGGCCTATACGACTTCGTTGTATACGGAAATCGGATTGGCTGACGAGGTTCATGTGTACGTGCGTTACAACGCGAACAAAGCATTGATGAATCTGGGGCTGGACCCGTTATTTCCAGAGGAAGAAGTGAACCCGATCGTACTGAACGGCATTCGCACGCAGACGAAGCAGCATGACTTCTTCTCGAAAAAAGGAAATGGTTATGTCCGCACGCTAAACGTAGAGCCGTTGACCGATGATGATTTTAAATTTTAGTATGACAAAAAATGGATTCTGTGTTACTGTATGAACAGTATGCTGCCCTGCTAGTTTATGGGGGGCACTTCACAGAACCATGACAATTTCATAAGAGTGGAAACAGGTTCTTTGGTCATCAAGCTTGACCAAGGATGAAAAGGGAAGTCGGTGAGAATCCGACACGGTCCCGCCACTGTATGAGGGGAGTCGGCACATTTTTCAGCCACTGATCCAAACGGATTGGGAAGGCATGTGCAGATGATGATCCCAAAGTCAGGAGACCTGCCTGTTTCGACGACACTGCTTAACCTACGGGAGATAGGGAGGTGTTAGGATGCTGTGATCTCAGTGCTTATTTGGCATTTCTAACGTTCTTTTTGATCGTTGGAGATGCCTTTTTTATTGGGCGGATTCAAATCAAGATCGAATAAAGAATGGAGAGGAAGCTCATGAAAAGCAGCAATTTGGGATATCCACGGATCGGGAAGAACCGCGAGTGGAAAAAGGCATTGGAAGCATTTTGGGCAGGCACCATCGATGAGGTGAGCTTGGAGCAGCAAATGGAACAAATCCGTCATCAACATCTACTGAGTCAGCAGGAAAAAGGGGTCGAGCTGATCCCTGTGGGTGACTTTACGAACTACGATCACATGCTGGATATGGCTGTGATGTTTGGAATGATCCCCAAGCGTTATGAATACGAGGGTGGCCCGGTTTCGTTAGCCACATACTTCGCCATGGCTCGCGGTTCGAAGGAAGCTGTCGCCAGTGAAATGACGAAATGGTTTAACACGAACTACCATTATATCGTCCCGGAGTTCGGTGAACGCCAACCATCCATTACGGAGAACAAGCCTCTCCAGGCATATTTGGAGGCCAAAGAAAAGTTTGGGATCATCGGAAAGCCTGTCATTGTAGGCCCGTATACGTTTGTCAAATTGTCCAAAGGATATGAGAAAAACGAATTTGAGCCCATCGTGGATCAACTCGTTCCGCTTTACATAGAAGTTCTCCGGGAGTTGGAGCTGCACGGCGTGGATTGGGTGCAAATCGATGAGCCTGCATTTGTACTGGATGTCTCGGTGCATGATCGCGCCATCATCAAACGTATCTATACGCAAATCGGTCAAGCACTACCGCATCTCCAGTGCATGCTGCAAACTTATTTTGAAGCGGTGGATTGGTATGAGGAGCTAGTTTCCTTACCGGTAAAAGGAATCGGTCTTGATTTTGTACACGGAGCGAAGCGTAATCTGACCAATCTCAAAACACACGGGTTTCCAGCAGAAAAGATTCTCGCAGCGGGAATCATCGACGGTCGAAACATATGGCGTGCATCGATTGAGGAGAAGTGGGAACTGGTCAAAGAAATTTCCGAGATTGTTCCACTCGAAAAGCTGTGGTTGCAGCCGTCCAGTAGCTTATTGCATGTACCAGTATCGGTTGAAGCAGAGACGGACTTGCCTGAGGAAGTCATGCCTGCATTGGCTTTTGCGGATGAAAAGTTGGGGGAAGTTCAGCTTTTAGTCCAAGGATTCCGATATGGAAAATATGTCATTTCAAAAGAGATTGCTCAAAATGAAGCGGACTTGCTCAAGCTGGCACTATCCCCAGCGAGGAATCGTCAAGAAGTGAAGAATGAGCTACGCCAAATGGCAGCTGGAAAACCTGAAAGAAGCGTTCCATACCAAGAACGTCGTGAGATTCAACAAAATACGTGGAAGTTGCCACTGCTGCCAACGACCACAATTGGTAGCTTCCCGCAGACGTCAGAGGTTCGCCAAGCCCGACAACAGTTTAAAAAAGGTAACTGGGCAGCGGAGCAATATGATGCTTTCATTCAAGCGCAAATCAAGGAATGGATCGATATACAAGAAGAGCTCGGTCTGGATGTCCTCGTCCATGGGGAGTTCGAACGAACAGATATGGTCGAATATTTTGGAGAAAAGCTCGATGGCTTTTTGTTCACGAAAAATGGCTGGGTGCAGTCGTATGGCTCCCGTTGCGTAAAGCCACCTGTTATTTACGGAGATGTGGAGTTTGTTGCACCAATGACAGTCAAAGAAAGTGTGTATGCAAAATCATTGACGGACAAACCAATGAAGGGTATGTTAACTGGTCCAGCGACCATTTTGAATTGGTCGTTCGCGCGGGTCGATGTCTCCAGACAAGAAGTGTGCGAGCAAATCGCCTTGGCATTGCGAAAAGAAGTAGAAGCCTTGGAAGAGGCGGGTATTCTCATGATCCAAGTCGATGAGCCAGCACTGCGCGAAGGATTGCCGCTCAAAAAAGAAGAGCAAGCAGCTTATCTCGAATGGGCCGTCAGAGCGTTTCGTCTAGCGACCTCTACCGTTGCACCAAGTACCCAAATTCATACCCATATGTGCTATTGCGAATTCCATGATTTTATGGATGTCATCAGCGAACTCGATGCCGATGTAATTTCGATTGAGACTTCCCGCAGCCATGGAGAGCTCGTGTCTGTGTTCGAAACAGGTACGTATGACAAAGGCATCGGGCTCGGCGTATATGATATCCATAGCCCCCGAATTCCAGCTGTCTCAGAAATGGAAGATATGGTAGCACGGGGTGTACAAGTACTTCCACCCGATCAATTTTGGATTAACCCGGATTGCGGGCTGAAGACAAGAGGGAGAGAAGAAACCGTTCAGTCATTACGAAACATGGTTGCGGCAACGAAGGCGATTCGGAATCGTTTGACATCCCAGTAGGGAAGGTGCACACGATGAGAGGAGCCACACAAATGATGACAGAAGCACGACCGATCCAACAATCGAGAACCTTTTTGACTGATCTCGTCTTGCCACCGGATACCAATCACCACCATACCATTTTCGGCGGGAAAGTCATGGCATATGTAGACAAGATCGCCTGCATCGCAGCCATGCGACATTGCCGTAAACCTGTTGTCACTGCGTCCAGTGATTCCTTCGATTTTCTCGCACCAATCAAAACAGGGGAAGCGATCAACCTGGAGGCCTATGTCACCTGGACTCATAAGACATCGATGGAGGTATTCGTGAGAGTGGAAGCGGAGAACTTGTTGACGGGGGAAAAGCGCATGACAGCACGTGCGTATCTGACGATGATTGCCCTCGACGATCAAGGAAAGCCGACGATCGTACCTGGTGTCATTCCTGATACAGAAGAAGAGCGCATACAGTATGAAAAAGCAAAGGAACGCCATGAATTGAGAAGAAAGCGTAAGGTAGAGATGTAAAGAAGACGATGCCTCCATTGACCTTGTATGCAACAGGTTACTGGAGGCATCTTTATTCGCATTCATACACCATTTTCAAAAATTCAAAATGACTTCCATTTCGTAAAACGCATACTGCATGATGCATGATGCGTAAGTCCCTCCTTAAAGCAACCCTTGCCGCAGCTCTTCTGTAAACTGCTCGACTAGCTCGGGTCTACCGTGGAACTGAGCAGGGGTATTTTGAAAGAGTGTGACTTCCCATTTGTCGCCTTGCTTTGCCGCTACGAGCGTCTGATGCGTATTCAATGCGGGGTCCAACTCGCTTTTTCCTGGTGGAATCATGCCTGCTATTGCTCGGACGATACCAACTTCTTCGCTCAACAACCGTACCGACCGGATTTTATAGACAAAGGGAGGTGTTTGATGATGGGAGAAAATTTCGTCGAGATGACTGAAAATCTCGTCACGCCCAATGATCTGACTGCCATCAAAGCCAATCAATTCACCTTCTGTTGCAAAAGGAGTGGACATGCCGGTAGCACTGCGATCATTCCAGCCTGTGATGAGTTGCTCATAAAGGGTGCGTATCGCATTTGCGCTTGTTGTTTTTTGCATGTTTGTTTCCTCCTGCTTTTCCAATTGGAAGATAGCTTATCATAAACGATCTTTTGCATGCAAAAAAGCCGCTGTCATACTCAGCGTGGAGAATCTTATGTCAGGAAGGGTGAGAACTCAAGCTTCTTTCCAAAACACAGGTCAACAGATGATGTAATGACTGCTATTTCCCTCCATAAAGAAAAATGGAACGGAAATGATACAAAAATGGGAAGGTAGTCATTCATCTGGCATTAAAATTGAAATGTGGCTAGACAAAGATGGAAGGATTACTACAGCTTACCCAATTTATGAACCGTAATCTAGGAGGATTCTTATGATACCTTACAAAATTTTTTTCGATGATAAAGCTGATAAACTACGAATAAGCTTACCTGATCACCTCACCTTAGTGGAAGAGTATTTGGAAGGCCAGGTTAGATCGGAACTTTCAAAAAACTTAATCTTAGATAGGATACAACGAGTTGTTTCCGGGGAAACAGAAGTATCAGAAGGGACAGGAAATTTATACAGTTCCGAAATACGGAGGGATTATACTCGAATTTATAACTCATACGTTGAGGAACAGCTAGAAGCGGGTATAGACACTGGCGAGGAATTGGAGTCGTTCATTGAAACAAAGTATTTTGCGGAGCTCGTTACGATTTGGATGGATGCTCTAAATGAGCATCGACAACAACGTAAGAACTGATAGTATTTGAGAAGACCGAAGTAGATAGCCACATAAAGCCGCTTGTTTAGTTAAGCGGCTTTTTCATATATGCCTTCATGTACGCATAATATGATCGCGATTGAATTATACCCATGTTGAGAGCTCAAAACCCCCTGTAGGAAATGTTGTTTTCCTGTATGGGATATGAAAGGGTACAGAGTGTAACTTTCTGTACCTTTTTTTATGTTAAATAAAATGTTCGCATAACTAATCGTTATTATCTTACCACTTTAACGTTTTCCTCCCTTTCCACCATCCACTAAAAAAACATTTACGCCTTATCCCTAAATATGGTATAACCGTCTCCATGATCAATCTTCCAATAAGGAAGCCGGTTTCATTCGCTTTCTCAGGGATGACGTGCCACTCTCCTGAAGATTCCCGTCTCTCCCAAATGTTCACGCGCTCAAGGGCATCTCGCTGGAAGTTAGTCAAGGCGAAGTCGTCACGCTGATCGGGGCGAACGTCGCGGGAAAATCTTATCATGATCGCCAAACTGCGACACCTTGCCAATCCGCGTCAAGTGGCCTTAACGAATTGAGAGATATCAAAATCCATCGGTGTGACAGGGCCGAAAATAGACTGTTGCTTGCTCGGGGTGAACGGATGTATGAAGAATCCCTTTTGGACAAACGCACAGAAATTGCATATTTACTGGAAAAGTTCGAAGCTGTGTTAGCCACACAAGAGCAGCAACTGATAAAAAAGGCAACTTTAGCGTTTAAAAAACAACTGGATCATGTAGAAGGGCGGTTCGACTACTAATGGGTGTGTGGGAAGTACTGGGGATTGAACCCACAGAAGATATTCAATCGATTAAAAAAGCCTACTCCAAAAAACTGAAGGTTCACCACCCAGAGGATGATCCGGAAGGCTATCAAAGGCTAAGAGAAGCATATGACCATGCAGTGAAGGCTGCGAAAAAGGGAGACATCAAAGAAACTGGCCCGTCGTTCAGCGATGAAAACAACATCCATATCTGGCCCAATCCTCCCAACACAGTCGAGCTAACAGTTGAAACTATAGACCGACTAGAAGAGATTGACCCAGTAGATGAATTCATGGAACAAGTTGAAGAGCTGTATTCTGATTTCTCTTCCCGTATCAGGCATGAACAATGGTCAAAGCTTTTAAATAACGATATTGTCTGGAATGTAAGGCTCAAAGAAATAGTAGAAGTAACATTATTGGATTTCTTGCATGAACATCGGTTTCTCCCTAAAAGAGTTTGGGAATTCATCGAATACTGTTTTCGTTGGCGTGAACTAGCAACAGAAGATCCGGATGATCGAATGGAGCATTTCACCGAAGAGTTTTACCATTTTTATTGTGGACAATTGGATGAACCTGCTCTTCGTTATACCTTTATACAGCATGCAGCCGATTTAGACTACGATGTGTTTCTGAACAAGCGGGAGACGGCATATCAGGCACTTAAGGAAAACAATCTGGAACTGGCAGGTCAATCGCTTGATGAAGCATATGCGATGTATTCAGATGATCCTGACTTGCTTCGGCTACAGGGTGAATACTTCCTTCGAATGGGTGAAAAGGAGTCTGCTCTTGCTGCAATGGAACACGGGATCCGAATTTATCCAGATGACATCGATTGGTATCTGATTCGATCTCGGATATGGTATGAAACCCATCAATTCGTAGAAGCAAAAGACGAATGTCTGTACATCCTCTCAAGTATGCCTGCCAATATGGGTACCCTGCGTCTGTTGGGGAAATGCCTCATTCAACTTGGTGAGTTAGAGAAGGCAGAGGAGAACTACTTGAAGATATTGGAGAGTTTTCCAAATGATATTGATGCCATAACCAGCCTTGCACATATCCGTTCTGAGATGGTGGAGCGGGCCAAGCGGAGGCCCTTTTTCACCAGAAGATCAGTCATAAAGAGATTGTATAAAAAGCTTGGGAAGCCAAATTTTTTTGGCAGTGTGAAACTGTTTTGGATGCAGTTGCCCAAAGTAGGTGTCGTATTCACTCTATCCTTAATTCTTTTTCTACATGTTTTGTTATCTAATTCTTCCATCAATGATACCGAATTAACACCTATCTCCTATCTAAAAAATATGATTCATCCTGTAGAACTATCTTCCACTGAGGTGCTGAATCAACTGGATTATTCTGATATCGCCCAATTAAAGCTTCCCAGTGTTCATTTTCTAGGAATAACAGAGTATCAAGCAAAAGCCCAAACCGGTGCTATCAGTACTCGATATAATTCTTCCTATAGTAAGCAACGTAATTGGGCTCGAAGCATTCTCTCCACAGGATGGTTTTATGTTGCTAAGATTGATAACTCATCAATCGTTTTATTGGTCTCAGATGCCAATCAAGCAGTGCAGATACAAAAAAGTAATTTCATTGATTCGCCAGGAACAATCGTGAAAATGCCGCAAGAGTTACCTGAGTATGTATGGGAAGTTTTACAGATTACAGACTTTGGATCCAAATACAAAGATTCCAAATTTGTTGTCGATAAACTAATTGTTGTACATAATGTCACTAATGAAGTTCCCGTTAAAGCAGTGATTTATTCCGTATTGTTACTAGTTCTCTATGCATTTTTGCTTCGACTGTTTGTCAGAACCTACAAAACGGTCCGATTCTAATAAGGAGGAACCGATGGCACCCACCGTTCTTACATATAATCAGAAGGGTCACAGATTATTTCTGCGAGCTCTTTCGTCTGTTTGCTTTAGCAAAAGTGGAGCCTACTATCATGCGTTATATCATGAAAATTTAAGTAGACGAACGTGCCTATTTCTTCTTAAGGAAAAACAGATTACAGATAAGAACGCACTAATTGATACAATAAAATGGCTCATATCGGAAGGGAAGAGGGAAGAATTCAATCGTCTCCGTCATTTCTTATTTACTTTTTCCGAATCAGAACGAACGGCATACATTCAAGCGTTACCCGAGGACCATCAATCGAAATCTCAGTTGATTCTTGTCGATTACTATTCGAGATGTCTACCTTCAGAGGGGATTGCTGCTCATGACTATGCTTGGTGTATCCTTTTATCCAGAGCTGGTTTGAAACTGGGTTACTTGCAAAAGGATCAGGCAATCGAATATATGTTGAGTGCTGCAAGACTGGCACAACAAGCGTATTCCGGATGGAGTGAATATATTGCCGGTTTTGTGGCAGGAATTGATTTTTTAATTCCGGATACGTCTTTCCAAACTGCTAAAGAAAATCGAGGTTTCTACACCAAGCTGCTCGCCTCTAGGCACAGTCCCATGCGTCAAGTTGATTGGAATGTAGCTCTCAACAGTAATGAATGATCTGACCTTCGTGAAATAGCAGTCCTCAATCGTATCAAGAAGATGAAGGGCTGGCTTGATTTTGAGTAAGCCAAACAAATGTTCACAACATAGAGTGGTTACCAACACGTCCTCGTCGTTTAACACGAGGGCGTGTTTTTCAATAGAGGTATGGGATTATCTTAAAATACTGGAATAATATGTGACACAAATAATTGCCCCTCCGTCTTACCAGTGGTAAGGTCAAACCGAACTTATCCGCAAATCTGAACACTATTTGGAGGTGCCCAATGAAACTAAATCCATCCATGATGACGGTTATAGCGGCGTGCTTACTTGCCTCTGCACCTGCATGGACTACCCATCAACCAACGGTACAAGCAGCAAGCGATGTGAAAAAGGCAGAGTCTCAAAAAAATGATTATTCCCAAGATGTTCAGAATTCTCTGGACAAGCTATTTGAGACGATTCCAGAGTTGAAAGGGTATCGGCTAATTGATAAACATTATGAGGAAGACAGCTTTCGCGGTTATCCGTCACCGATCTGGAGCTTGCACTTCACCAACATGCCAAAAACAGACGAAAAAAAAGAGTATGACGCATACTCATCCGTTAGCCTTGAGCTGGATGCGCATACGGGCCGACTGCTTTCCATGGATATCCAAAATCCAGCATGGGCTTCAGCCGATTATCCGGAAGAAAAGCTTGCCAGAGACAAGGCTGCAACTTTTATCGAGGAATTATTCCGTACGGAAGCAAAACAGTTGAAAGCCGAACAAAAACTCGGCAGAGGAAAAGCAGGATCAGGTGACGGGAAAGGCAACAAGCTGGAGTGGGCTCACTCTACCGTGAAATTCCACTCTATTATCAATGACCTCCCTCTGTCCAACAATTCTATCTCCGTATTCGTTGATTATGCTGGCCATATTATTGGTTATGAAGCGTATGATTTCATCGATCCTAGCAAAGTGAACTGGCCTGATCCGAAAAAAGCGATAACACTTGAGGAAGCAAGCAAAATCTATAAGGACAAGCTTAAGATGGACCTGGTATACGTATCGGAGCAGCCGATTTCCTATGCTCAAAATGGAAAACCGGCAGAAAAGAAACCAATGCTTATTTATCAACTGAATACCATTGGTTGGATCGATGCTCTAACCGGCAAAGTCATAGGGGAAGAAGCCGAACTGGCAGGGGAGGGTGTTCGTGTAAAAGGAGAAGGGAAAAGCATCAAAATAGCTTCCCGCGAACAAGGAGAGAAATGGCTGAAAACACAGTTTGGTATTGATGTTTCAGGTGCGACCTTTGAATACGATGATCACAAGGACAATCTTTTAGAAGGACTTCAGACAATCGAATCCTATCGTTGGATGAACGATTCAAATAAAGGTACGCCTGCATTTGAGTTGGTGAGCCTCACGACAGATGAACAGAGTGATCGGCTCATCGGCTTCAATCTGATTTTGCCAGACCAACGAAAAACAGAGCAGAAAATCAGTGTAGAGGAAGCGAAGAAAAAAGCGATCGCAGCACTCGTACCTTATCTTGACCCGGCGTTAACGGAGCTATCGCTTATCGTAGAGACTCCTGAAGCAGATGTTCCGGAGTGGGTAGACAAGAACAAGCTGGATAAGGAAGAGGATAAAGAGTATTCATTCACTTTCCTCGTAAAACGCAACGGAATCGAAGTATCTGACGAGTCTTATATGGTGGGGGTAGACAAGGCAACGGGTACGATTACAGAGTTAAACCTCCACCCTCTCAACCCGGGCATTACCCTTCCAGATTCCAAGAAGATTGTAAGTGCAGCAGAAGCAAAAGAAACGATCCAACAAGAAATTGAGCTGGAGCTGGTCTACGTGTGGGAGCAGTTTGATGGTCAAAGAGCTCCCGAACCGCAGTTGGTCTATCAGCGCAAATGGAAGAATGGCTATAGCTTTATCGATGCTTCGACAGGGGAGCTCGTCAAGGTGTCCCGCCAATAAATGACGTAACAGCCGATTTGCTCTCACAGCAATATCGGCTGTTTTTGGTGAGCCTAGCATGGGCGTAGTCTCAAGGGGGAAAGTCCCGAACAGGGGCTGGCGAACAAGGCAGCGTCCAAAGCAGCGTCCAAAGCCGCCAAGGGCTATTTGGGCGACCGCCAACATAGTGCCGATATTGTACTGTGAGACCTTAGCGGTCGTTAACGTGGTTTTTTCGCGTTTTGCTGGCGGTACCATAGCTAATTACGGGGTACAGCGGAGATATGCATAAAAATGGGTCACAGTTGAAGGGGCTAGCCACATAAAGGCTACGCCCCCTTATTTATGGGTGATAAGGTTGTAGGTGATATCGATAGAACCGTGAACATGACAAGCCTTCATTTCCACAGTCGTCGTAAGGAGCAAGATGGGAGGAGAGGAGCGGAGATCCACATCATTATTCTGCCCAACCTGTGTAGACTTGTCATGAGGGCGGAGAATCGCCGGGATTTGATGCAGTATTATTTGGTCTTGTAAGAGGAGGGTTAATTCTCGTCCTTGCTTGCTGCGCTAAGAGAGAGGTGGCACATCGGCCGAAACGCTGCGGATGCGCCGCAACGGGTCAATTATCTTAACAGTAACGCTGAAGGGCTGATCGACGGCCGGGCGGGTTAACCATGCGTAGATGCGATAACTATCCGCATCCCCAACACGAACGATAGCTGAACCGCCCGGGATAGCGTGCGGTAGGTCATTTCGATTGTCAACAGCAGTCAATGCGTCGAGGTGTCCTTCAATGCGGGTAATCGTCGAACCTGCCGCATCACGTGTCTCAAGTACAATGTTGTGAGGACCCAAAGGCGTGACAGCTACAGGTGCATGACTAGTCCAACTAACCAATACTTCGGAGCTACTCGAACCGGGTTCATTGACTTTCAGATCAATGACTTCGGGCGGATTGTTAGGCGGCAGCAGTACGGATACAGCCGAAGAGGCTGGCGAGCGAGCCTCAATCACTCCGCGTTGATCGTCACATGCCGACCAGGCCACGGCACGATACCAGACACGCCGCCACCCGGGAGTGAGTGTATCATCGGTGAAGCTAATTTCGGTACCTGTAACATTGAGAGTGGCAATTGGAGGACCCATGGTATCAACGTTGGTCGCTAGTTTATCGTTAGCGACTCGGTAGAGTTCGATTTTGTCCATGGGAACGCCGTAACCAAGCTTTATGCGTAAGTTGACTAATGCTTGCGCTGACTCTGGTAGCGGTGACACTTCCAACGATGGTGCTACCGGCACGGCTAGACGTGGAGCGGCTACGGCAATAAACTTTTTGCTATTATCCGGCCAACAAGATTCCACCTGGTTATGGCTCATCGCCGTCACAGCGTAGAAGTGCATCACTGTGCTACCTCGAGGAAGTGCCATCTCGTAAACCGTCTCAGGCTCAGTACGAGGGATCAACTCCTTTCGTACTCGCCGGAAAGCGCCACGCAGTGCAGTAAGATTGGCAGCACGCAATACCGCTAGCCGCTCAGTGAAGGGCTTAGTGGTATCTGGTCCTGGTAGACCAAGCGCGGCAAGGAGGGTTGTTTCGGTTGCTTCGTATAGTACATATCCCGCGACATTTACGTCACCAGACCACCTTAACAGCACACGGTTCACACCTGCGATGTCGGACAAGCTGGCCCACTGCGGCTCTTCCGGCACGGTCGGGAGAGGGGGCGGCGTAGTGTCATAAATTTGTGTTCCTACCGCTTGGCAGAAGGGGCTTACGTTCCAGTCTGGGATTGCAATGTGATGAATGTGACACTGGCCTCGAGCCTGAACCTGGAAGAACCGACTACGTTTTCCGGCGAAATGGATGGGGATCGAAACGATCAATCTGTAGAAGCGAACCTCCGGCTCCAACGGATCTCGATCCTGCGCTCCGCCCCAGCCAGCGGCAGGATTTCGTTTGGAGTCGAGGGGGATGACCTCAAAACCACTAGGCTTAGGTTCTTCATAGCCACCAAATTCCAAACGGGTTGTGAACAGCCGACTGTCGGGAGTGTCTTCGTAAGTGCCGATCAACTCGATGAATTCTGGACTGCGATCGGACCAATCCCAGGAAAAATCGACCATGAACGCACCGGACGGATCTGATTTGACTGAAAGAATCGAGGGCGTTTGAGGTGGCTCATCTGGCCCCTGGAATTCAAACGCGGTCCAATGACTCCAGCGGCCAAAAATATCTTGAGCGGCGACCACATAGGCGCAATGCAAGCCGCGTGGGCTAGCAGTCAATTGAGAGTCACTAAAGGTCGAGCGCACGATGTGATCGGCAAAGATCACGGGACGAGCTGTATCTGGCTTGCTGGCAACGAACGGGAGCCAACCTCTCACAGGTTCGGCACGTCTGGTCAACAGGATCTCCGATTGAGGGAAATGAGGGCCAAAACGCCCAACAGCGTAAGTGACCGAGAGACCCGTGTTGTTCGGCGGTAGGAAAGAGTAGTTAGGATTCTCGGACCGATCCCAACTGACGCCGACGGTTTCTAGCGCTGGACCATCAAGTTTTTGCGGCCGATTGTGCCCAATAATGCGGGCGGATAGGCCAGTTGGCGACTCTGGTACGGGTAATTGCTGGTTTACGGTGACAACATCGGCCAATTCGAATTCATACTCCTGATCCTCAACCTGCATTTGGTGGCGCACCGAAACCATGAAGAGATCGTCGGTTTCACCGTCATTGCTTCGCGCGGTGCCAAAGCCCAATGCCAAGGCTGCCAACGGGTCCGTTCCGGCTCCCACCAACAGAAGCCCAAGTGGGTGCCATTCACTACGGGCGGGTTGATTAAGCCCAGCCACAACCCGGCACTGAGGAAGAAGCAAGCGCGGGTTTACCCGCCCAGGGTTAGACTCATCCTTCTCTATTACTACGTACTTTTCATGTTCACGCCCATTTGGCAAGTCGCGGAGCATTGCTTGGATACCGCGCAGTAGCCGGGTTTTAAGCAAATCTTCAAGGTAAGCTTCCAGGTTGGATGGCTCCCAATCGGGTAGCGAGAAGTTGTTCACATTCAACCGGGTCCAGCCGATTCGAGGCGCACCCAGCTGTAGACGTTGAAGGGCTGCTTGGATCGGGGGCAGTGGATTCTGAATCGGCCCTTGATCATTTAGGTCGTAACCAGTATCGTACCACGAATCGTCGACCGGAAGGCCAATGACTTCGAGTGGTTGCCAGCCAGGGATGTTCGCCAATTCCTGGGTGCTCAGGTTGCCGCCTGGATGACGATTCCTCCACAGGATGAAGGGCTGTCGGGGGAGGCCAAGGACAGGGTGCAGTAACCAACGAAATTGGAGGGGAGCTTCATCCATTCCGGTCTGTAGGACGGCGCCTTCGTATCGTAGACGAGTATACTCATCGCTCCAATGTATTCTTGCTGACTGTACTTTAAACAAATGGGGTAAAACCCAACGCGTGCTCATGATTGATCCTCCCAGGGGGCCATTGCCAGGCTGACCGTCTTCAGCACAGCTGTTTTGACGGCAGTATTTCCTTCGAACAGAGTATGATGGGTGCGGCGCAGAGTCAGAGATAGCGTTCCCCCACCTGACGATGGATTAAGTACGACCAGTGCACGACCCCCGCCACTAGAATGGACGAAACGAGATACGAGACGCATGCTGGCTGATGTCTCGAATACGTCTAACCAAGCACAGGGTTGCTGTTGGTATCGGCGCGTACCGTGCTGATCAATCACTTCTTGCGGCACATCACGCCAGCGCCATAACGGTTCGGTGGTCTCTATCAGTAGAGCAAAGGGCTGTGATGGCGCGCCTCCCACACCGTCTTTCCAGATCACCGTCAGGCGGGGGAGCTTCGGCCGAGCAAGATCACCCCAGTGTGCACTCCGTAACGATTTTTCGATATCCTGATCGCTTACCTGTAAGACCGACGATCCCGGATTCTGAGCGGCGAGTGCCTCTAGCGACGCAACATTTGCGATGCGGCGGTGCTGCACTTGTGTATTGTTAACGGCGGCCGCCAGCGCCTCCATACTCTCGTATCGCGAAGTGCTGAAATGTCGCCGGAACATGGGGTACGAAGGTGCGGTGGCAGAAGGCCGCGCTTCAAGGTCGAGAATATAGTCGGTTAGCGGCTCTAGTTTCATCTTCAGTGTAACTAGCTCGTGAGCAACGGTTTGGTGAGCGTCGTTTAAGCAGGGTTGTCCGGCTAGGACTTCGCGTAGAGCACTTTCAAATGGCGTCATGGCAGCTGCCGCAAATCCTACCGGGGGTAATAAACTATCTCCCAGTTTGACTACCGAAGCATCAAAAAAACCCGGCGTCGCCTGCGGGTGATTGCCGGAGGCTGCCTTGACCACAGCGAATAGTTCCTGATTGTAAGACTTGAATAGCTTACGTGTCGCATTTGTGGCAAATACAACTCGAAGTGGGTCGCCATAAAAGAAGAAATTCTCTGCCGGTCCAGGATCAGTCGCCAACACCCATGGATCGAGTCGCTCGGGTGGCTTCGTGTCAGTCTTGAAGCGAAACTGCTGCCTTTTCCCAATCAGTTCCTGGATCTCGCCTACCTTTGGATTGCCATTACCGTCACTGTCCGTCCATTCTACATCATAAGTCAGATCAACCGTATAAATGGCGTTAGGACGAAGAAGGGCTCGCTTGCCCTGATCTGCTCCAAGTGCCCCATTCACAACATTGATATTCTGATTACGAGCTTCGTTGTCATAGCTAAAACGTAAGAATTCGGACTCGAGCTGCCCCTCGATGATCAGTAAACCCCAGTTCGGGCAAAAACCCAATTCCTCCTTCGAGCCACAGTCACTAAAATCGTTCGTGAGGCCAATCTCGATCTGCGTCGTACCCTTCGGTAAATCAGTTTCATAGAATACCAGCTTAGCCCGCTCTGCAATCATTGATAAGCTCTGGAACCAAAAGTTGCAAACCCCTTCTGTTAATGGCTTCCAGGGACGATTGGTATCTTTCCATTCTGAGGGTAATTCGCTCAGGTCGGCTATCACGTGGCTTGTGCCAGGGCGGATGACTTGCTTGAAACCAGTTGTGTTGCCTGCTGCATCCAATGATTGCAAAAGCAGCAGCCCGTTTTCCCATACTGCAGGGTGGACAAAGAGCAGTACACGGACTGTTCGCAATTCGTCGCTGTTCAGGCGAATGGCGTCGGCGAGGGCGTTGAGTTTCCCAGGCCGCAATGTTTGCAATAAATGAGCGAACTGTTGATCATCGTCAATGGCAGGGAGCAAACGTATTCCCGTATGTGGGGCGACCAACAGTCGGTCGGGCTTCCCCTGCCTGGCACATACGAAGGCAGGATCGACAAGAGTCATTCCGTCGGCAAGAAGGTCACCCGAGCGCCATGGCTCCGTCACTTGCAGGTGGGTCTCCGGCGGCGTGCTGCGGAACGTCCCAGGTGAGTCAGGACACGCAAGGCCTTGCAATCTCCATCCGGACGCCGACGTTCCGCCCGGAGCCTGTCGGAACGTCCAGAGAATTTTGGTCGGAGGGGCTACCTCCATGCACACGTTGCCCCAGCGATTCTTGATCCGCAGGTCAAGGCTGGTGGTGCGCTCGGCAGCGGCCGGCGTTGCGTCGGGAATCCAGCTTAACAGGGCCAACTGCACCTCATTATCGTCGCCACCACTTGGCTTGCTGGACCGATCCCACCAAACGATGGGTGTTTCCCCTTCGTCTATGACGGGATTCAGTTGAGCACCATTGACGTCCGTGCCGATGAGCTGGATCGACTTGAGTGTGTAGCGATAAAAACGCTCACCGCGTCGCACCCATCCATTCGGCGGTAGTTTGGAATCAATCGCCTGACTAAAGAACTTGCACGTTGGATCGATGCATGGTCGCATTTCCATTTGCAACACCGGGATGACATCAACAGGTACAATGGGTAACTCCCCAACCCAATTACCGTTGAAATGAGCGGCGTTCCCCAGGCTCCCATCCACTGGACGGTCGACAGCAGAACCGGTCAGTAGAGCAGGGGAGCGGCTGTGAAGTGACAGCGCCCGCAGCAGCGGTTCAGGCTCCGGTGTACCCGGCCGATCGCCCAGCTCTAGCTTGACGCAGCCCTTTACATCGAAAAAAAAGAAATCAACAGAACCGCACACTTCTGCGCCTATGAAGTACCCTGTTGGGCTGATAATCACCTCAGCCGAAGCCGAAGCTTCAATACTGACGATGAACAAGTGCAGTTCACCACGGAGCGACATTTTACCCATAACCAAGAAGGGTTTAAAGCTGATGCCTACGTCTGCCTGAGCGGCGATTTTAAGATACAATCCGATCTCCTCTGGACCCCAGGTGAATGCAGCACGGATGCCGGCAGCCAAAGAAAAACCATGCAACGGGCCGAGCGGAAAGTCTAGAATACCATTACCGTGGATAAGCAGATAACCATCGGCCCGCATTTCCTTTAGGAACTTAACCGAAGCAGGTAAACGTGGTGGGATACCGCCAACATCCAAGTGCCAGTTCTCTGACTGTATGAAATCAAAGTAGGCCTCGACGGGAACGCGGAATTCTAGCAGCGGCTTGATGCTGTAGTCAACGACGATTCCCATCGTAAGAGACTTATCTGGCCGAATATCGATGACCGCAAGAAATTTACCGGTTTCGGGACCTCGCGTAGCAGGGCGCCCTTTTAGAATGTCGGCGTTCATTACCAGTAGTAAGCCCGGGCCAGGGAGCTCGATAACGGCCATCCCCTTGGCGTGGGTCAGAAACCCTCCCTCGACGCTACCGATTACTGCTCCTAAGCCCAGCGCCCAAGCGTTTGCACTAGCTTTCCAAGCATGAATGTTCGTTGCATCGCCTTGGGCGCTATCCACGAACCAATTCAGCGCAGTTTGTGAGGGAAGCTGATTGCGCTGGAAATGCATGCCGAACATGCCAAGCATTCCAAATAGGCCCATACCCGAGTTTGCTAATGGGATGGGCACCGGCAATTCGACACCTAACTTGGCCAGCACGGCGGTGAGCTTTTGACTCGATGAGATGTCTCTAGCGTTCTCAATTTTCAACCCGGCTGCAACGCGCACTC
The DNA here is from genome assembly GCF_028369215.1 of Brevibacillus sp. AG. Lineage (NCBI taxonomy): Bacteria > Bacillati > Bacillota > Bacilli > Caryophanales > Paenibacillaceae > Brevibacillus > Brevibacillus sp. AG. The sequence continues at coordinate 226,071 of NZ_JAQMYO010000001.1, forward strand.
CAAACGGGGGAGTAACTGCCGTATCCAGGCTCCCTTCAAAACCGCCATCCGGCAGCAGCTTAAGGTAGCCACTACCCGACAAAGCGCCGGGTACGTTGATATGAGCGCCAAGTGCGGTCAACGTGGGAAGGGCGAGCGAGTCGATCGGAATACGAACACTGGCACGGTCGACCGTCACCACACCAAGGTCTGCCTTGAGCACCAGGTCGATCTCAAAGTTGAGCGGGTTCTCGCGTGCCATTCGAGCTCCTTCTGGCTGGATAATGTCACCCAGTGGAGCTGGCACCTCCAATAAACCAGGATCGCTTAGGTCGAGGCTGAACCCCTTCGTCGGGTCAAAGACCGGCTTTAGTTGAGGTGTGCCTCCGCCGGGTCCGAAGTCGAGTCGCAGGCCGATTGCCCTTTGACGCACCTTAAGCGGCCGGCGGGTTGCCAGTAGCTTCGTGGAACCGACTTTCATTTTAAAATGCAGCTCGGTTTCCAGGTCAAAGAACAAGAACGCCTCGGTGGGGGCTCCTACCGGCTGTTTGACAACCAACTCGCAGCCATACAGAGTAACCGACTGGGTGCTGACCGACTGGCTGGTCGCAAGCGCACTCGCTGCTCCTGCGCTGAGTCCCAGGTCTACGTAGCCGCTGCTTCCTGCACCCGGAAGGTTAGGGATCAGTAGCGGACTGAAAACGGCATACGCTCCCAGTGTATCTCGGGGCAGGTCTTGCGCAGCCGGGTTTGGGACAGGACGCTGCGTGCGCCAGAGGTAGTTTCGATTACCGTTGGCGTTCAAGGTGAGTGCCGCCTTCCAACCACCATCGAGGGTTAAGCTCAGCACGTAATCAATCAACTCAGAGGGATCTTCCTGCAGACCGACAAGGGCTCTCAACTCGCCCGGCAGGTCAATCTGGCCAGTTAGTTCGAACAAGGTGACCGAATTGCGATTGAGGCGCAGATGAATCGCCATGTTGTGAAGAAATCGCGGGCGTGCCTGTGTGTGAGCGCCATCGGCAAGTCCTAGGCGGAAGTCGCCAGACAGACCGCCTCCGCTCAGGCCCAAGTGGAGATCGTGGCCGCCACCGTGCATCGCCAAAGCGGGGATACCGGGAGGCGAAACATAGATTTCGACGGTAGGGACAAATATCTCCGGCTCACCTGGACCATCAATCTTAAGAATCGCCCGATCAAAGCCGAACCCTAACACAGTAGTACTACGGGGGCCGAAAAGTGCAAAGGGGGGCGTCATCGTCACTTCCTGCGCTTCTGTGGCATTGTGGGAGGGGGCGAGCTTTGCTCTGCTGCCAGTAATCACAAGTAGAAGGTCGGGGAAATGCAGTTCAACTTGACCGGTTGACTCCTGTAAAGTTCCGTCAAGCTTGACTTGTGCGGGGCGTAAATAGGGAAGAGGCACAGTAAATGATAGCAGCTTCAACTCCACTTTCGGCTCTGCATGAGTGGCGTCGGGTGGAACCAGCGTGAAGTCCAGAGGACCCACAGGCAAAGTAAATACCAGAGCATCAGTGGTCTGAGCGGCATGAACACTGACACCATCGTCCGTAACTGTCAAGGTCAGTGGGGTTACATCTACCTTGCCAGTGAACATCTGGTCATTAAAGGGCGGTCTAGGACGAAGGCTGTTCAGGATCTGACCTCTATTGGAGTCTGGGTCAATTTCAACGCCAAAACGCGTCTTTATTACATCCAGCAAAGTTGGAACGGACATTTCAATCCTCCTTAGTAAGAAGGTAGAATCTTTGAGAAAGAGCTTGGCACCCGCCAAGACTAGGACGGGGACTACTTCTGGTGCCAGGAATAACAAGGCGAAACAGCGCAGGTATGCTTAATTTTACGATCTGTTGGTTGTCTTCACCAATTGTTAGAAACGTGGAATTCAGGTCTACAGAAGGGAATCAATGTCAATCGCACCCGGGTCCCAATGGTTTTGACCGGGCACATGTTGGTGACCACACCAGCCGGAGAAGACCGTCCATTCTTGAACCGACATTCGGTTTCCCGGGTTGGCGTTCACTCCCGCTTCATTCAGGAAAGTTCGGCCCGATCTCCTTGGAATTGGCACCAAGTCATCAACCTGTCTCATTACCTCACGAATGAACGCCAAATGTTCAGGGGGAAGATTTGGGGAATCTTTCGCCCGACCGACGATTTCGATCTGCACGCAATGGGCCGAGTTAGACGCCAGAGTGCCACCTGCGTCTCCCATTGACCTCGCCCCGACGTTCAATGGAATATACTGGACTATCTTCAGAGTCTTCGGGTCTATGACAAGATGTGGCCAGATTCTTTTGGAGTCAAATTCCCCCTCTGCACCGGAAAGGTTATCTCCCTCTGTCGTGTGCAGCACCCCACGCCAAGGCATAGGCTTGTACTTCGGCCCGACGGGTTGTCTTGGTCGCTTTTCGGCTCCCGGAACCCAGATCTCGTGACTCAAATCGAGCAGATCGAACGCCGGCCCCAGGTCAGCCACAATACCTGACTCTTTCATACCAGGCCAGTAATCAGCGATCGACAAGGGTGGGTTGTAGCCGTCGTCCACCTTGTCCATAGCGATGTCGTAACGAACATACTTGTCCTTCTTAAAGAAGTAAACCTTACCGTCACCCCAGTTTATTGCGGTATCCAGATCCTTATCAAAGCCAACCTCCTTCATACCGTGCCAGTAATCAGCGATCGACAAGGGGGGATTGTAGCCGTCGTCCACCTTGTCCATAGCGATATCGTAACGAACATACTTGTCCTTCTTGAAGAAGTAAACCTTACCGTTACCCCAGTTTATTGCGGTATCCAGATCCTTATCAAAGCCAACCTCCTTCATACCGTGCCAGTAATCAGCGATCGACAAGGGTGGGTTGTAGCCGTCGTCCACCTTGTCCATAGCGATGTCGTAACGAACATACTTGTCCTTCTTGAAGAAGTAAACCTTTCCGTCACCCCAGTTTATTGCAGTATCCAGATCCTTATCAAAGCCAACCTCCTTCATACCCTGCCAGTAATCAGCGATGCACAAGGGTGGGTTGTAGCCGTCGTCCACCATGTCATCACCTCGATCGTAGCGTACGTATTTATCCCTAGCAAAGAAATAAACCTTTGTTCCCATAGTTTTTCCACCTTTTTTATTGATAACAGCCATTAGCTTTGCAATCATGTACTTCATTTTATAAAGTAAAAACGGCTTACTAACCCAAATATGCCTCTTTATTATGAGGTTACGAGTAAAATATTGTTTAATTTTCCCTATGGATTGTTCCCTTTTAAAATCTTAATATGCAAATAACGGAACTTTATTTGGATTTAATTAGACCCTATTACTGTAGAGTGATAGAAACTCCGTCTGTACTAGCATTTCTAAACTCTTTAATTATGAGAGAGAAAATGGCAACATCTAAGTCAAATGAATTAGGCAGAAAAATACCCGCCAAGGTAATGCATCTGGAGGGGGGGACCTGATTTGACCGCCGCTTATACAGCAAAAGAGCTAAACGTGGACGCTGGTGATCGCGTAGTCTTTCTACATGAGTTGAATGGATGGAGCTGGTGCGAATTAGAGAGCACCGGGGAATGCGGCTGGATTCCAAATGAATGTCTCAGCACGGAACGATAAAGCCGAGAAAGGGGCCTTCCAACTGTGGGGGTCCCTTTTCGTTATCCACCAAAATGAAGCAAAAACTACATTTTCTAAGAGGTATTGAAGTGATTTCTTGCAAGAGATATACTATTCTCAAAATTAAAACAAATACGAATGATAAAGGAGCTTCAGGCATGGCACAACTCGTAAAAGAACGGATTCGGAAGCAGTATGGAAAACTGACAGCAAGCCAAAAAATCATCTGTAAGATCGCGATTGAAAAGCCGAGCTTACTTGCGATCCATACCGCCAAAAAAATCGCGGAGTTTACGAATACCAGTGAAGCGACCGTCATTCGCTTTTGTTACGCATTGGGTTACTCTGGATACACAGAGCTTCAGGAAGAAATCAAAAAGTCTCTATTAATAGGTGATCAAAGGAAGGGGCCGATCCAGAAATATCGAGACACCGGGGTTACACTCGATCAGAGCAATTACGCACATCAAGTGATGGAAAGTGATATTGCGTATCTCCAGCAAGGCTTGCAGCAAATTGACTACACGTTGCTCCATGAGGTGGTCAAAAGCATCGTGCAGGCAAACCGAATTGTAGTGGTAGGATTTCGTTGGTGCCATATTCCTGCAAAATGGTTGTTCTCAGCGTTGAATGCCATCAAAGGAAACACACATCTATATACGGGAGCAGTTGATAACGCAGATTATTTTCTCACCGAACGAGATCAGGAATGGTTGGTCATCGCGATATCATTTCCTCGTCATCCTAGCGAGACAGTCGCCATGGTCCATTCAGCAAAAGAGCTGGGAGCGAAGATTTTGGCGATTACGGAAGGAGAGTTCTCCCCCATCAGCCAAATCGCAGATCATCTTCTGAAAATCACCACCCCCCAACCCGTTGCCACTAGCGGTATGCCCACATTATTCTCCATGCTAAATGTCTTAATCAAAGGCGTCATGCTCCACGACGCGGAAAATGTCCAGAAACGATTACAGCACTATGATGAAATCAGCTCGAAGCTATACTCGTTTGTCGGAGAGGATGAGGAAGACTTCTCGATCTTTTGAAAGCAGAAAAAATGAGAAAAGGGAAAGGGGAATCCTGCCAATGACCAAGCCGATTTGGTTTACTGCGACTGGTGACAGCTTTATTACACGCAATCTGCCATACAGAGACCAAGCTTTTCAAGAGGTTTCCAGCTTGCTGCACCGTGCCGACGTACGCATTGCGAATCTGGAGACAACCGTACATGATAATGAGGGCTATCCCAGCGCGCAAAGCGGAGGCACGTGGGCGATGTCACCACCTTCCGTTTTGCAAGTCATGAAAGATTACGGCTTTAACATGATTGGCTGGGCGAATAACCATACGCTCGATTATTTGTATGGCGGACTAGAAGCAACCGAACGATATCTCAATGAGTATGGCTTCGTCCATGCTGGCGTAGGCAAAAATCTCGCAGAAGCGGGGGCTCCGCGTTATCTCGAATGCGAAGGGGCCAGGGTAGCCTTGATCGCTGCAACGTCGACTTTTCATCCATGGTGGGCGGCCGGAGATCAGCGTTCGGATAGTATCGGCAGACCAGGGATCAATCCGATGCGCTATGTCATGACACACCACATTACAGAAGAAAAGCTCGCTGATCTGAGGGCCATTGCGGAATCGACGGACATTAACGCCTTCAACAAGCTTCTCATCGAGGAAGGCTTCATGAACGATCCGGGCAAGGAGATCTTTCTCTTTGGAAATGCACGTTTCATGGTAAGCGACGAAGAGGGGACGACTACCCAACCGCATCCGCGCGATCTGAACAGAATCGTCAAAACGATTGAGGAGGCAAATAGGCGGGCTGATTACGTCATCGTGAGTATTCACGCACATGAAATGAAGGGAGAAGCGAAAGAGATTGCAGCTGATTTCTTGCCTGTTTTTGCAAAAGCTTGCATCGATGCAGGCGCACATGCTGTTGTAGGACACGGCCCCCATCTATTGCGAGGCATTGAAATCTACAAAAATCGGCCGATCTTTTACAGCTTGGGAGATTTTATTTTTCAGACAGAAGCAGTTACGAGTCAACCCGCTGATTTCTACGAGCACTATGGCCTGAATCACACCCATAATGTGGCAGATGCGTTGGAAGCGATGAGTGCCAACTACACACGAGGACTCTGTGTGCACAAAGAGGTGTGGGAGTCGGTTATTCCCATGTGGAAAATGCAAGATGGTGAGCTGCTCGAACTGGAGCTGCATCCGATTGAATTAGGCTTTGATCTGCCTGTACATCGTATGGGGTGGCCGAAATTAAGCGGGGATACCTCAATCCTGGAGGGGCTCAAGACTTTAAGTGAATCATATGGCACAGTGATTGAGATCATGGATGGAATTGGGCGCGTCAGGCTTTCAAAATAGCGGGGAATCATGGCAGTCTATTTCCTAGACAAATGGAGTGATTCACATGATGGCCAGAATCACAATGGTTATGTTGTTTGTGCTATACATGATCAATTATGCGGATAAAACGATTGCGGGATATTCTGCCGTGCCGATTATGACTGAATTTTCGCTGAACGAGAAAGATTGGGGACTTGTCGGAAGCAGTTTTTTCTGGTTTTTCTCCATTGCAGGGATTGTAGGCGCGGCATTGTCGGACCGTATCGGGACGAAAAAAATGCTGGCGATCATGGCACTGTCCTGGACGGTCATCCAATTCGGCGCTTATGCAATCGCGGGTTTGCCGATGCTTGTCGTTGCGCGGGTATTGCTTGGAATAGGCGAAGGGCCATTTTGGGCAACGGTTGTCAGCCATTTGAACAAATGGTTTCCCGAAGAAAAGCGTGGACTGGTTTATTCAACCGTGAACTTCGGTGCATTCGTCGGTGCGGTTGCCTCCGCACCGATGATCGTCGCGCTAATTGATAGCTATGGATGGCGGTTTTCCTGGGCGTTTATGGGTGCACTCAGTCTGATATGGCTCTTGGTCTGGATCTGGATTGGAAAAGAAAAACCACTTGTCAGCGTCGCTCCTGCAAAAGTAGAAGCTCCCGTCTTATCAAAAGCGAAATGGTCGGATATATCCGGTGTCTTGCTCTCATCCACGTTTCTATTCTGTTTTTTAATCTATTTCGCACAAATTTGGGGGACCACCTTCGCATCCGTATGGGAGCCTGTTTATCTCGTCAAGGTTTTCCAGTTTACAAATCAAGAAATGGCCTATGCGATTGCTGGCACGGGACTTTTGGCTGGACTGATGACCATACTGATTTCATCGATTGGCGATCGTTTCTTTAAAAAGCATCGTAGCTATCGCAAATCATACGTTCTGGTTGGTGGTGTTTCGATTATTTTAGGGGGACTGTGTTTTTACGGTGTTACCCTTGTTCAATCTACGGTACTTGTTTTGATCCTTTTGTGCCTAGGAAAAGGATTTGCCTTTTCTGTGGGGACAGCTGCTTCTGTTATTGTTAGCAGCTTGTTGCCGGAACGAACTGGACTTTTGGTAGGCGTATTGTCCAGCCTGGTTACATTGGCAGGGATCATCTCACCGCTGGTAACGGGCTCTATCGTTCAGTCAGCCGGAGATATTGGCACTGGTTTTGGCAACGCCATGATCGTGAACGGGTTGCTCTTTGTCATTTGCGGCGTGCTTTTCCTACTCTTTGTGAAGCGCAATGAACAAGTCAGTCAAACAGCACCGCCAATCTCCCATGTTTCCTAAAAGTAATACTTTATAGGCTTGGTTCTAGATGTTAAAATTTTCTGAAAAGGAGGTAGATGTGTGGTGTATCATTTGAATGAAAGCCTCATGCAGAGCGCGAAACAGTTTGCGGATCGTCCAGCCTTTGTCTTTATGGGAGAAACGACTACGTATGCACAATTCAATCAGCAGGTCGAACATCTCGCAGCAGGACTTGCCCAGCACGGGATTGGAAAAGGGGATGCTGTCGCCCTACTCATGGATAATCGGCCGCATTTTGTTAGCGCTTACTATGCGATACTCCGCGTAGGAGCTGTTGTTGTTCCCATGAACCCCATCTATACGGCGCGCGAAATTCGCTTCATTCTATCGAACAGTAAAGCAAAGGCAGCCATCGCCTTATCCGCGTTGCAGCCGGTACTAACCCCGATGAAAGACCAAATAGAAGATTTGCAGCTTCTCATCTACACGGAATCCATTGAAAATGAAATCACGATCGATCAGCTTGTACAGGAAGGGCAAGAGTCAGAGGCAGGGTACGTGGAGCCGGAACGAAACGAAGATGACCTCGCTGTAATCCTGTACACATCAGGTACAACTGGTCAGCCAAAGGGTGCGATGCTCTCCCACCGCAATATGGATTCGAATGCAGAAGCGATGGGGATATTGTTCGAGCTGGTGGCCGAAGATCGCATGGTCGCGGTACTTCCGATGTTTCACGTCTTCTGCATGACGGTGTGCATGAATGGCCCGATTCGCACGGGAGCAGCCATTATTATCGTGCCGAAATTTCATCCAGTAGACGTCCTCCATACGATTCGGGAGCAAAAAGCCACCTGTTTCGCAGGTGTTCCGACTATGTACAATTATCTGCTCCAGCTGCCGACTGCGACAAAAGAAGATTTCTCCTCTATTCGGATATATTGCTCGGGAGGTGCATCCATGCCCGTCGAGCTCCTGCATAAGTTCGAAGCGAAATATGATGCCAAGGTACTGGAGGGCTACGGTTTGTCAGAAGCAGCTCCAGCTACAACCTTTAACCCATTGCACGGGACTAGAAAGCCAGGATCGGTTGGAGTCGATATCCCACTTGTGAAGAACAAGGTCGTCGATCCCGAAGGTAACGAAGTCGCACGTGGGGAAGTGGGTGAATTGGTAGTACAAGGGCCAAACGTTATGATAGGGTACCTCGGGTTGCCAGATGATACGGCCGCGGCGCTTCGAGATGGTTGGCTGTATACGGGAGACATGGCTCGTATGGATGAAGAAGGATATGTGTACATCGTTGATCGCAAAAAAGACATGATTCTCGTTGACGGCTATAACGTATACCCGCGTGAGGTAGAAGAAGTGCTTTACCAGCATCCTGCGATTATCGAGGCGGCTGTGATCGGGATTCCCGATGAGGTGCATGGCGAAGCAGTCAAGGCATTTGTGGCATTGAAGGAAATAGCGGTTTCTCAAGAGGAAATCATGGCATTTTGTCGTGACAAGCTGGCGAAATACAAAGTTCCTCGTCAGGTCGAATTCGTAGCAGAGCTTCCCAAAAACAGTACAGGGAAAATCTTGCGTCGCTCGTTGCGCACCTCTTAAACGATCGCACGAAGAAATGAAAAATGCCAGCTCACACCATGATCCTTTTGTTGTAAGCTGGTTTTTTCGTGTCATCGACCTGCACGAGTTTCAGTTTGTAGAATGTAGAACGGGATGTGGAGGTGCTTGGATTGCTGCGTTTGATTCATGCAACGGAGGAATATGAATACGATCAAGCACGTGAACTTTTCTTGGAGTATGTAGATTCATTAGGAGTGGATTTGAGCTTTCAAAACATTGCAACCGAATTGCAAAATATACCGGGCGAATACGTACCCCCTGCCGGTTGTATTTTGCTGGCGTTAGATAACGAGCAGCCAGCAGGATGTGTTGCCTTACGAAAAATAGATGATCAAGTTTGCGAAATGAAGAGATTGTACGTGAAGCCTGAATGGACGGGAAGAGGCTTAGGGAAAAAATTAGCCTTGGCGATCATGGACGAAGCAAAATTACGAGGCTATTCGTTCATCCGATTAGATACGCTTCCTACGATGGAACAAGCGATTCAGCTGTACCGCTCATTGGAATTTTATCCAATTGAACCCTATCGTTTTAATCCGATTGAAGGCACGCTGTATATGGAGAAAAAGCTAAAATAAAACAATTGCAAAGGGGCCTCCCAACGATACAAACCTAGAATCATTAGGTCGAGGGGAGGCTTTTTTCTGTTCTTTACACTCACCTTTATGTAAGTAACTGAACAAAATGTGCATACTTACAAATTTGCAGCAAGCATTTTATACTCATAAAACAACAAACCTTCAAGGAGGAACCTACTTTGAAAACTCTTGTCATCGTCACTCATCCAAGCATCGAAACATCCGTTATCAATAAGCGATGGGTAGAAGAACTCAAAAAATATCCAGAAAAGTATACCGTCCATGAATTGCATAAGGCATACCCAGATGGAAACATTGATGTGGAAAAAGAACAGCAATGGATTGAATCGCATGAGAATCTTGTTTTACAGTTCCCGGTTTACTGGTTTAATTGTCCGCCGCTCCTGAAAAAATGGCTTGACGATGTTTTCGCATATGGGTGGGCATACGGTTCAAAGGGAGGCGATAAATTAAAGAATCGCAAAGCTGCATTAGCCGTATCTGCTGGAATTAGGAAAGAGGATTATCAGGAAGAGGGAAGATATCGGTATACACTTGAGCAAATATTGACCCCTTTTGAAACAACCTTCCGTTACTGCCATGCGGATTATCGTTCATTCTTTGCGTACTATGGTGCAGAGACTGAGTCAGGCGAAAATGTACCTGGTGAAGAACTTGAGGCGACCGGCAGCGTATTGGATAAGAGCGCGCAAGATTATGTGAAATTCATTGATAACCTGTAAGAAGACCCATGAAAAAAGAAGTATTTCCTCGTTTGGGAGATACTTCTTTTCCTGTTAGAAATAATCGTTATGCCTGCTGTTTTACATCCTCCTGAGGGGGCAAGCTGTTTTTCTCTCCCCAGTCGCACATCATATTTAACAAGGGGATGAGAGAAAGACCACGCTCTGATAAGGAATATTCCACTTTGGGAGGGACTTGGGGAAATTCCTTGCGGATGATCAAGTCGTCTGCCTCCAGCTCTTTTAACATCAAGCTCAGGGTTTTAAAGGAAATGGTACCGATACTTCGCTTCAGCTCATTATGCCGCATCACCTTATTTTCAGCGAGCCAATACAAAATGATCATTTTATATTTCCCGCCTATTAAAGACAACGTATATCCAAAGCCAGTGTCTTTCAGCTCCACACCAGTCGGAACACAGGTTTCACGCACAAAGTACACTCTCCTTTGGGAAGTATGGTTTTAAATGCACATACTCTACCATACAACATTATGCAACTTTTTTGAATGTGATGTAAAGGAAGAAAAGGGTGAGCCTTTCTGATTTGACACCATTTTTTGATGAAGCACGCTAAGCTTTTATACTTGCAGTTGACTTTGCCCTTAGGGGAAGGGGTATAAGTAGAATATCGATACAGAATGAACAAGGGAGGTGAGCCTGTGCTATCAATCGGAGAATTCTCAAAGATATGTGGAGTGTCTACCAAAACGCTTCGTTATTATGCTGAAATCGGACTAATGAACCCAGACGAGATTAATCCTGAAAATGGCTATCGGTATTATTCCATCAAGCAACTGAAAAAGATGATCTTCATCAACCGTTTGAAATCGTATCATTTTTCGCTGGACGAAATAAAAGCCATTTTGGAATGGGAAGAAGATCAGTCGGAAGAGAAGCTTGTTTCCGCCCTTCTTCGCAAGCAAAGGGAGATGTATGAAAAACGAAACGCTTTGGACTATTCCTTAAAACAACTGAATCATGATCTTTCCAAAATTGAGCAGGGTATCCCCATGATGTCATACCTTGACAACATAGAAGTACAGCTTGTGGAGACCCAGCTGATCCATCTTCTTTCTATACGTCAGATGATGACGAGTGATGATTATGCAACAGGATATGGAAAATATTTCAGTAAGCTGTATGAAAGGATTGCGACTGAAAAGCTCACCTTGTTCGGTACGCCGATGACGATCTATCATAGCCCTGAATTCAATCCCGCAGGAAATGATACCGAGTTTGCGCTTCCGGTCGCGGAAGCTGTAAAAGGAACAAGAGATCTGCCAGGGGGACTTTGTGCAAAGTCAGTATGTAAGGGTCTTTACTCAGAATTGACTGCGGTATATGCCAGATTGCGGGAATGGGTAGAAAATGAAGGTTATGAATTGGTGAGATCACCCTACGAAGTCTATGTAACCGCAGCCGATCAAGCAAGTGTTCCTGAGGAGCTTGTTACGGAGGTGTATTTTCCAGTCAGAAAAAAATGACATTCTCTTGTAGAGGAGGGAATTATCATGCAAAGAAGCGATTGGCCCACTACAGAATGGCAAGCAGTAGATCCGGCCCTCTTGAACATAGACGCTGAAAAACTAGGGGAGGTAGACCCTCTCATAAAAGCCGCGTACAGCAACATAAATGGGATCGTGATTGTGAGAAATGGGTATATCGCCCATGAAAGCTACTATCATGGCTATGGACCAAAAGATAAGCACCATGTAGCGTCTGTAACGAAAAGTATTCTATCGGCTCTCATTGGTATTGCCATAGAGGAACGGTTTATCAAAAATGTCGACCAAAAGGTGCTAGAATTTTTTCCAGATTATACACCCGATCATAAGGATACGCAAAAACAAGAAATCACCATTCGCCATCTCCTCACGATGACAGCCCCCTATCCTTTTGAGGACTGGCACGAACCACTGGACAAGATGTGTATGCAGTCCGATTGGGTAACCTATACCCTGGATATGCTCGGGCAAAAAGGAGAGATTGGAGCGTTTAAGTATTCGACTGCTGGGGCGCATCTGCTTTCAGCCATCCTCACGCGCAGCACAGGAAAAAGTGCTCGAGAATTCGCCAACGAACGCTTGTTTACACCCATCGGTATGGAAGTAATCCCGGATTATGAAATGAAGGCGTTTGCATTTGAAGATTTATTCGGGAAAGAAGTGAGAGGATGGGTGAAGGATCCAACTAACAACTCCGCAGGAGGATGGGGTCTCACGTTAACTCCCCGTGACATGGCACGTTTTGGTTGGCTCTATCTGAATCGTGGCTGTTGGGGCAATCATCAGATCATTCCAGAGGCTTGGATAGATGAATCACTAGCAATGACCCCCAATCCATACGGGTATCTATGGTGGTTGCGTGAAGAGGACGGTGTTTTTGCATACGCAGCAATGGGCGATGGCGGTCATGTTATCTGTTGCATCCCAGAAAAAAACCTCGTTGTAGCCATTGCATCGGAATTCATGCCGAATCCTCGGGATCGATGGACGCTAATCAAGGAGCATATTATCGGGGCGGTAATCTAAGGCATCAGATAGGAATGAAACAAAAAACCGGGGAGTTGCAGCTCACCCGGTTTAACTGTCAAACGATCGTTTAACTATACGTTACTTGGAAGCAAAATTTTCGGCAGCAATGCAAATGTAGTAGCTTAATCCCGTTTGCTGTTCTTCCAACATAGTGCGGTGGAACTCATCTGATAGGAAAAACCTTGACTGCTCGGCAAAAGCTCGCGCATCAATCGGATGGTCTTTTTGTAAAAAAGCAAGATGATTATCGATTGCAGAAACAACCGTTTCATCATCAATACTTTTGTTGTTTTTCAACGCCTCTGCCATAAATGTCATGAAAGCAGTCGCTTCGGCAGCTTTTTCATTCATGGAAGTTACGTCCAGATTCTCTGTATCCAATTGAAAATCGTAGGCTTCCTGCAAATGCTCATTTTGTTGAGTGAATGCCTGCTTCCATTCTTCTTCGTTTAATCCATCAAACATTTTCTCAGTGGACATATTTCCTCTCTTCCTTTCGTGTCGAATCGTTTCTTCTAAAGTAAGCAAGATGCGCTCCATTCGAAGCTGGCGTGCCTTTAACATCGCTTGCTGCTCAGATAAACAACGAAGTCTGTCTGGTTCGTGATCAAGTGCAGCTTTGATGCTGTCCAACGAAAAATCCAGCTCACGATAAAACAAGATTTGTTGTAACCGCTTGAGTTCATTCTCACCATAATATCTGTATCCATTTTCTGTAACAATTTCGGGCATCAGCAAGCCAATCTTTTGATAATGGTACAGTGTCTTGATTGTGGTACCAGACAGTTTGGCTACCTCGTTAACGGTATACAACATGGCGATTCACCTCCTGAAAATGAGTTTGCAGTCTGACCTTAGGTTGGAGTCAAGCGAAAAAAAGAAAAGAGGAGTATGGCGAAAATCAAACGAATGTAAGCATATGAACCATATATTGGATGGGGGATTCGCATGACGAGGTTATTTCAGTTGGATTCTGAAGATGACATCGAGAACGTAATGGCCCAGTTCAAGCAAATCGCACAAAAAGCAATGCACGAATACGACTTGGATGGGGAACAGATTCGTTTCAACCAACTGTCCGACACCTGCACGTTTGTGATAGAAACAGAGAAGGATGGTACCTATTTACTCCGTATTCACGGAAACAAGAACAGAAATGAAATTGATTCCGAGCTTGCCTGGCTCCGCTATTTGCATGAAAAAATAGAGGTAGCGATTCCAACGGGAATAGCGTGCCGCAATGGTTCGAAGACAGTGAGCATTGATCTTGCGAATGGTGACTGTGTCTTCGTATCCGTCATGCATTGGGTCGAAGGGGAGCATGTTGATGATGAACTTACGGAAGACCAAGTTTACAAAGAGGGCGTCTTGCTAGCAAAGCTTCATACAGTATCCCAGGATTTCCAATTGACCCCTGAATTTGCTCGTCCGATCTGGGGAGAGGATCGCTTCAAGGAGTCCATGACTCGTTTAAAGGAGCATTACCAACGATTTCTGACAGACGAAGAGTTCGAGCTATATGAATTGGCGGCGGATAAAATACTCACTTGTCTTGCCAAAATGGACAAGAATAGCAGCAACTACGGAATCATTCACGGCGATCTGCACCAAGGTAACATCGTTTTTTACAACGGAGATCCTCGTCCGATTGATTTTGGAAGATGTGGGTTTGGTTACTATCTTTATGATATCGCCCATACCCTTTTGGGTATATATCCTGCACAAAGAGAGCTTGTCATAAAAGGCTACGAGAGTTTGCTTAAACTAGATGGGGACTGGCTCCCCACACTTGAGAGCTTCACGGTGATGGTCATGATTGAAAATTATAGTCATCATGCTCCTGACCCCAGGGAAACCGAGGGGCTAAAAGAAGAACAGCTCTATGCAATACCTATGATCAAAAACTACTTGAACGGCAAGCCATTTCTTTTTCGTTCAAATGTAGAGAAATAGAGGCAAAATGGTTGAGCTCAGCAAAAAGCCGCCGATAAAACGGCGGCCATTTCCATTAGATTACTGATTCAGCAAGAATTCGAGCGATCTGATCGCTGTCCTGCTCTCTGTACACATAATCATGATAATGCGGGTGGTGAATGCTTACCCAGCCATGTTCGATAGCCTTTTTGTAGTAATGCTTTGCACGGTCCTCTTCACCATTCAGATAGAACAAGCAAGCAGCATTCCAATACAAGGCCGGATCGCCACCCCAATCCCAGCCTTTATCAAGTGCTTGGGCATAACTCCATGCGGCGCGGGCGTAGTCTTTTTCCACTCCATATTTCAGATCGCCACGCATATAGTGGTTGCCGTTGACAAGGAAATTGTTTAAAGGAAGGTTCCAACCGAACAGAACCGGAAAATCCGCGAGCAGCTCGAAACCGACAGACAAGGCTGTTCGCTGCGAACCTATATTATTTGACCAGCACTGCCATCCCACTCTTTTGATTCCGCGTTGTTTGGCGAGTGAGAGAGCACCCAATGCTGTCTTTCGAGCCCATCCGTTACCCCGATAGTCTTCATCGGTTTCTATACCCAATTCACATTCGTCTTCTACTACCCAATCCGTCATGCACCAACTAAGAATGGTAGGCCCCTCATCGGTATCTTGAATCGCGGCACAACCGAAGCCTTTGTTTTCATAGGCTTCTATAGATGGCCAGTTCTCTGCTATTTCATCGATAACATCCTCAAGACCTATTAATTCTTTACGCTTCAACAAGGTACTGTCTATCGGGACAATATAATCGTCAGCAGGAGGGGATAGATCCTGTAGATGGTGTGTAAAGATCATTCGGCCGCTTCTCATGGGTAATATATCTTTCATCACGATATCGAGAATGTCATCCCACTTCTCATCAGTAGGATAAAACAGGACGTAGTCAAGCTGTTCATCAGCAGCAAGCTGCGGTAATAGCTCCTCTTTGAGCAATGCATTCACTTCTTCAAAGAAGAGCGGATTATCAACACTGCCTCCTAGAAAAATACCTTGGGGGCTTGTCAACAAGGCTGATCTCGCGTCATTTGACAGGAATACTCTACCAGGAATAACACCTGTAATGACCCCTTTGATGGATACATGATGCTTCAACGCTTCGAACAGATTGGTCGCGTTATGGAAGCAATCGGTTGTGAGTTCCGTTCCTTGAACCATTTTTTGAGCAAACATTTCGTTCATTTCCTCCCATAGCATATGAGAGAATGGATGAAATTATCGTTTGGAACCTCTCATATGCTTTTCCATTTGTTTTTGTGAATCCAAAACATCATCACTCCTTTACCTGTAGTAGGGCGCGAATCTCTGGGGTGTTTGGTGCCTGATGCCCCCATGTTCATTATGGATGATTATCCAAATATTACAAGAGAGAAATACGCGTCTCTTTTTTCACGAATTACATGAAGTGATAATTTACATAACGAAATTATGGTAAACCAACCTAGGACTTTTTCCCGTCTAAAGCTACTCCTGCCTTTTTCGATTTATCCTTCCTGGCGCAAATGACAAGCGAGCTGTAATTTCAGCAAGTCTTCGGGATTTCGCAAATCGATATGTAGAAGCTCTTCGACTTTGCGCAATCGCTGATACAACGTATTGACGTGAATGTGCAGCTCTTTGGCGGTCAATTGAGGAGATTGACTACATTTCATATAGGCCATGATCGTCTGTTCCCATTCCTGATATTTTTCCGGGTCTTGCCAGAAAGGGGCAAACACATCTTGAATGAATGCATCAATATCGTCCTGACTCTGGTTCAGCATGAGGCGATTGACACCCAGGTCTTTATAGTGCACCACACCAAAACGGCTGCGGTTGGTCAAGTAGTGAGCGGCTTTCTTGGCTTCTTCGTAGCTTTTGCTGATTTGTTCAATCCCGCTTGCCATACTTCCCACGCCAATCGATAACGATGCTTCCTTGCCCAATTCCCACTCATAAGACGCCTGCTGCAGCCTCTCCCGGATGTCCTTGCCATCTCGGGAGCCGAGAGACCGGATGAGGAGGGTGACATGGTTATGGAAGCCGTAGACAAACATCTGAGTTTTACTGAACTCCCATTTCCAACGAGTAATGAGCCGATGAATGTTTGCTTCTAGCAAGGCCAGATCGTGGCACTGCGTCAGATGGGCATAAACCACGTAGTATTTTGCTTGCGGCTGTAACCCCATCGAACGAGCGCGGTCAATCAGTTCATTGCCTTTGCTTGCGATCAGCTCTTGAAAAAGATCATGTGCTCGCTTGTATAGCACGGAGCTGATCGATTGCTTTTTCACTAAATCGAGTATGAGCACTGCACTCCCTTGCTCGACCGTCATTCGTGCGAGATCAGATAGCCCGCGTTCGTCTAAGGGAATCATGAGACCTCCGAGAAAGATGCTTCCATTGATCAACGGATACAAACAGAACAATTGATTGTCACCAGTATCGGGAGAGTACAGCTTGACAGAAACAGGCTGTCTTCTTTTGTTCAGCAATGTATACAGTTCATCCCAGCTAAAAAATAAAGCACTCTTTTCAGGATACAATTTTTGCTCAAGCCAATCGGCAAAATAGATGGAATGTCCTGTCATTTTGCTGAGGGTTTTTACGATTGTTTCTGCCCCTTTATTTTGCAAGGACAACTGCTTGATGGATTCATGGATATGGTTGCGCTGTATCAAATCATCGTGCTTGGCTTGCAGTTGGACGCTAATGGCAGCCATATGCTCATACGCTTGCTTGACTTCTGCATAGAGCTCGGCATTTTGCAGGGCGATGGAAGTTTGGTCTGCGAAGCCTTGGAGGAGGTCGAGGTCGTACTCCGTAAACACATTTTCTTGATGAAACTGATGTAGGACTAGCACGCCGATACGCTTTTCTTCACGTGATATCGGAACGCATAGCAACCCATTCAAGTCTCGCAATGTTTTGGCGTGGTTCAGGGAGTGAAAGTTGTCAGCAGAGATGTCCTTCATCGCGTGGGTTGTTTCTTGGCTGGTTTTGTACATGCGTGGGATTCCGTCCTCAAACACTTTGCCCGCGATAGATTCGCCAACCCGCATTTTGAGATCTTTGAACACCGTATCATGAAAACCGACTGTCGCTTTCGGAATCAAAAGGTCGATAGAGGGATCATACAAGTGCAAGAGACCTGCGTCAGCAGCCGGGATAACAGCCAGTGCGTTACCTATGATGCCACGGATGATTTGGTGAACGTCAAGGGTAGCAGATATCGAGCGAATCCCTTCAAAGAGTTTCTTGCTTTCCTCCGCTTTTGCTGTCATTTTTTCTTCTGCCAACAACAGGCGAATCCCGAACCACAAAAGTTCCCACTGGTCAGAGGTAAGGATGGGCGGTTGGCTTGCTTTATGCGAAAGGCAAATAACAGCTTGTCCTTCCTTTTCGTAGAAAAAACGGTACATCTGTTGGGCATATGCATAACGCATGTGGCTAGCATCGTTGTCACAGAGAGGTAATGTCATAGGGGGAATATTCGTGGTAGTGTTTTCATGAAAAGAAGAGAAAATATGCCGAAAATGTCGATCACGCGAAAATTGGAACCAGATCGAAAAAGGCCGATCGCCAAACCATTCATGCAGCTTTTCAAGCAGGAGCGAAAATGAATTCATCCACGTGTCCTCCATGTAGAGAAATACACATTAATAGTTGGAAATAAGTGTCTGTATATACATTGTATTCATAATTTTTACTATATACAATAACCCTATAAGATGCGGAAGGTGGGAGACGATTTGACAGCAACCTACAATAACTACATCGATGGAGCTTGGGTGACGAGCCATACTGGACAGGTTTTCCCAAGCACGAACCCTGCCAATACGAATGAGGTTCTCGGTTTTTTTCAAAAATCGGACGGGCTGGATGCGCGTTCTGCCATTGAAGCTGCTGCCAATGCTTTTGGTGAATGGTCACAAAAATCCGCTCCCACACGTGGAGAATTCTTGTTCTCCCTCATTCACTTATTGGAAAAACACAAAGAAGAGCTCGCAGAAACGATCACTCGTGAAGTCGGAAAAACTTTGCGGGAAGCGAGAGGCGAGGTCGCCAAGACAATCACCTCCATGAAGCAGTTGACTGGGGAAGCCACACGCTTGACAGGTCAAACGGTGCCTTCCTTTGATGAACGGGTAATTGGTTACACCGTGCGAGAGCCAATCGGGGTTTTCGCGATTATTGCGCCATGGAATTTTCCGCTGGGGATTGGCTTGTGGAAGATCGTCCCGGCTATCCTCGCAGGCAATACAGTTGTGTTCAAGCCAGCGAGCAACACCTCTTTGATTAGCGTAAAGCTGATGGAGCTCCTGATTGAGAGCGGCGTTCCGAGTGGTGTCGTGAATTTGGTAACAGGACCGGGTGCGGTCATCGGTGATGAATTAGCGAATCATCCACTGGTCAAAGGGATTTCATTTACGGGTTCTTCGGAAGTGGGACTTGCTTTGGGGAGAGCAGTTGGAGCCAGAGGAGGCAAGATTCAGGCAGAGATGGGCGGGAAAAATCCGGCGATCATTCTCGCGGACGCTGATATTGACCTCGCTATCGATTCCATTGTACTGAGTGGATTCTTCGATAATGGCCAACGTTGTACGGGGACCAGTCGTGTATTGGTTGTTCCCGAAGTAGCTGAACAAGTAAAAGCAAAATTGATCGAGCGAGCGAAGGGCTTGAAAATCGGGAATGGTTTCGATCCAGACAATCATAACGGGCCAGTAGTGGACGAGCATCAGCTCAATTTGTATCTTCATTATGTACAAAAGGGGATCGAAGAAGGTGGCGTATTGGAATGCGGGGGTAAGCGCCTTGTAGAAGGTGATCTCGCCCAGGGCTACTTCGTCGCGCCGACGGTATTTACCGGCATTACGCAGGAGATGACGATTGCCAACGAAGAAATTTTTGGCCCTGTGATCGCCGTGATCGATGTGGATTCTTTCGAACATGCCATGCAAGTGGCTAACCAGGTTGAATTTGGCTTGTCCTCCACGATTTTTACGAACGATTTACAAAAAGCTTTCCAATTTGTCAAAGGCATTCAGTCAGGTGTCACGCATGTTAATATGCCGTCGACTCATTTTGAATCACAGTTTCCGTTTGGTGGCAAAAAGATATCTGGATTGGGTCCGAGAGAGCAAGGGGAGTCAGCGCTCGATTTTTACGTCGAGACCAAAACGGTTTATATTCGGCCATAAGTATAAGTATAGGAAAAGCAGGAGGAGCGAAGATGGAAGCGATTGGTGTAATCGGCATCGGTGCAATGGGTAAAGGGATGGTCTGCAATCTGTTGCAAAAAGGCTACCACGTGTATGCCTATGATCCAAGTCCAGCAGCAAAAGCCTGGGCGAAGGAAAAAGGAGCGATAGTCGTCGAGTCTCCACAGGCAGTGGGTAGCGTAGCACGTGTCGTTTTCACTTCGCTTCCAGGTCCTGCGATTGTTGAGGAAGTTATGCTGGGTGCGGACGGGCTTTTCTTATCATTAGGGGAGGGTAGTTTCGTATTTGATACAAGTACGATCGATCCTGCTACAGCAAAACGTCTGAATCAGCACGGCGTAGAAAAAGGGATCTACTACTACGATTGTCCGGTGAGTGGAGGACCTGCGGGTTCTGTGGCCGGAACGTTGACCATTATGGTCGGCGGAGATGAGACAAAGCTTCCAGAAATCATGGACTATCTCAGAGCAATTGGAAAGGAAATTTTTTATCTGGGGGAATCTGGCTCTGCACAAGTGGCGAAGCTTTGCCACAACTCTGTCGTTGCCGTCATCACAGCAGCATTGGGCGAGGCGTTCAGTGTCGGTGCAAAAGCAGGTGTCGATCCACACAAGCTGGCAGCCGTCATGGACAAAGGTTCTGCCCACAATCGTGTGCTCTCCGTTTTTGGGCCTAACATCTTGTACGGTACGTATGAAAATACGGTCTTTTCATTGGATCATATGCACAAAGATTTGCAGCTCTATGCGCAAACCGCACGTGAACAACAAGTGCCTGTTCTCGTTGGTGGTACGGTTGCGCAAATGTATGAGGCAGCAAAAGCACAAGGCAAGGGTAGCTGGGATTCGAGTGCCGTCTGTACCGTGACGGAGGAGTTGGCTCATACAACGATTGCGCGTTAAGCGTTGAATCTGAAAGAGAAAGTAGACTACAGCAACTATTGCTTGTAGTCTGCTTTTTATCTTCGTAGGCTTCTCTTCCCCAAATAAAAGATGAAAAACTCAGTAGAGGTGACTCTCCAAGAATCTTCAGTAACCGAGTGACAGCTATTGTGGGGCAAGTGGCGCTGGAAAGCCCTTATATAGGTACCATCAGCTATTCAAGAAATTTTCTGAATATATTGCAGATTTCGAATTCATTTGACAATAATATCAATTATTGTTAAAATATGTAATATAGATTCGATTTAAAGGTGGTTAGAATTTTAGTTCGCGATGAAGACCGGAGTATTAATATAGTACAAGCTTTATAGATTTGAAAAATAATAGGCACGACATTTCATCTAAATTTTGGAAGGAGGTGAATGATAATGAATCAAGTACTGAATTTACAAAAACTTCCTCAAAACGAGGCAAGTGAAGCAGCTGCTAGGTGGTCGTTGTATAGTAACATTTGCCCTTGGCCATGGGGGTAATGGTTGTAAAGTGCTTCTTCAGAGAAGACCTAGTTGAAGGGTAACTTCAACTAGGTCCTTTTGATTGAGACGAATACATAAGATGTAGCTTACAAATTATTGGGAGAGGTTCATAAATCATTTATGAGAGGAGAGTATATCATGAAGGCAGACATGGTTTATTATGATTATTTAAATGAAAACTCGAAATATTTCACTCCTAACAAATCAATCGTTACTGAGAGAGAATTTAATGTGACGAATTTATCAGATGATTGTGTAGTTAGCAGGGAAGAAAATTCTGTATGGAAAATGTACAAGTTTAAAGAACGATCCTTGCAAGCTCAAGGTTGGAAAATCCATATTAGTGCAACACTTGATAATGCAGAACAGATTTTACAGAAGGTCAGTCATATATTGGTTGAACGTAAAGTCTATTTCAAACATCTTGCAAGCGAATGGGATTATTTCACTTCAAACTCAAAGATTGCAAATAGAGCAAGTTCGGGAAAGTTCATTACGATCTATCCTCCTAGTGATGATGATTTTTTACATTTATTAGATCTACTATATACCACCCTTCATTCTTTTGAGAGTGGTCCATACATTCTGAGTGACAAGTGTTGGAAAAACAGCAATGTTTACTATAGGTATGGTGGATTTGCAATGATATTCAACGAACAAGGCGAACTGTGCATAAAAGATGAGAATGGTGAATTGCTTGTAGACGAAAGAGTTCCTTACTATCAAGTACCTTCTTTTGTTAAAGAATTTGATCAGTATTTAGATACTTTAAATACCACATCTATTGAGGCTGAAGTAGAAAATAATAAATTTGAAGAATACGAATTTCAAACTGCACTTCGCTTTACGAATGGTGGAGGAATCTATGTAACAGAAAGGAAGAAAGATAAAAAGAAAGTCATTATTAAAGAAGCAAGGCCAAAATCAGGATTGGATGGTCAAAAAGTTGATGCATTAGAAAGACAAAAAATCGAACTTGATGCTTTATCAAAGCTATCGAAAGTAGATGGAATTGTAAATATACTAGATTACTTTACACATTGGAAACATAGTTTTCTTGTGGAAGAGTATGTGGATGGAATGGACTTAGATTCCTGGATTGTAGCGAACTACCCTTTTATTAATAATGATGATATCAAAGTCTATAAGGACAAAATACATAATATTCTTACTAAATTGGTGTCTATTGTTGAAGAAATGCATAAAAATGGTGTAGGAATGGGAGATTTACAACCAGTAAATATCATCATATCCGAAGATTTAAACGTGACTCTGATTGACTTTGAAACAGCACGACCTAAGGATTCTGAAGGAAAGCCTACACTGCAAACATACGGATTCTCTCATCCCCGTAATAAAAATAACGGAGAAAGGGATTGGTATGCAATAAAGAAAATCCTACGACATTGCTTATTGCCAATTGGACCAATCGAGGATATTGATTCTGATATGTTTTATTATCAAGATCAATGGATTGAAAAGGTTTATGGAGAGGATTTTCTACTATTTGTAAAAATGATAAGGGAAAAATGTAATCAACATTTATCATTTATAGGAGAAGAGAATAGGTCGCATGCCATAAATAAAAATGCGATGAAAAAGGATATTTCCTCCATTATTGAAGGTCTCAGAAATGGTATTGAGAAAAATTTTGTTCCTAGCGAAAAATTAATTCATGGTGATATCAGGCAATATGAAAGCAAAGCAGGGAAATACAATGTACAAAATGGAGGCACTGGAGCTGCGCTAGCATTTTTTAGATCTGGTACTGTGAGTGAGAATATAAACCATTGGATTGAAAATGAATTAATGAAAAACATCGATTCTATTGAACAAGGTGGATTATTAACAGGTAAAGCAGGCATAGGGACAACATTGTATGAAATCGGTTATAAAAAAGAAGCAATGAACATCTTTGCAAACATAAATCTTAATTCGTCTGATCTATCTTTAAGGTCAGGATTGTCAGGTATAGGTCTGGGGTTCGTTAGTCTTTATTTAGAAGAAAAAGATGAACGTGTTCTGGATAAAGCAATATTTGTAGCGAGTATCATTGATACTTTTATGAGCGAGAAGAAAGAGTTAAAAGTTCAGGATTGGGCCGGGATTCCAATCGGTATAATGGACGGTTGGTCTGGAGTCTCGCTGTTTTACTCGGCTTTGTATGCAGTCACCAAAAAGGAAAATTATTACTTGAAATCTATCGAATGCATTGATAAAGATTTAGAAAAAACCAAAGAAGACAAAAGCACATTGCAAACGATTGATGACTCCAATCGCTTATTACCTTACCTTTCAGGGGGATCGTTAGGCATAGGAATAGCAATCGTATACCTAAATCATGTTAGTGATAAAAAACGTTACCAAAGAGAATTGAGCTTAATTACGAATTTATATCGTGTTAGATGTAGCATAAGCGGGGGGCTTTACGATGGCGCTGGAAGCTTTTTGATAATACCGCCTCTCTTAGGAAAAAGTGAGTCTGCGTATACAATCAAAAAAGATTGTGTAATTGAATTGTTACGTCTATTTTTAATTCCTAAGGAAAATCATATTTTATTTCCAGGGCAGTTTTGTTATCGTTTATCTGATGACTTTCAAACAGGGAGTTCTGGTATTATACTAGCTTTAGAGGGGATATTGAAAGATAACCCATTATATTGGCTTCCATTAATAAATATCGATGATTTTTATAAAAATACAAAATATAGCCAAGATGTAGCATGTGTAAATGCCGCCCCAACTACAATCAAGCAATGAGGCGTAGAGTAGTGGTTGGCTTTGTTCCATAATTGTATAAGAGTACCAAATGGACAGTGCTACCTTATGGTTGGTTACTGTCGTTTTTGGTTTGCGAAAGAGAAAAAGGTTGTTTAGATCCTGTATCATGTCCAATGTGCAGAAAGGAGAGATACGACTTGCAAGAACTAACCTCAACAGAACTGATCCAATACCTGCCAGAAAAGGAGTCGTTCGCTCTTTTTGTCTATACACCGATGTGTGGGACCTGCAAGCTCGCAGCACGTATGCTCGGCATCATGCAAGAAACATTACCTACCGTTCCTCTGTATCAGATCAACATTAATACGGCGCCTGCATTGGCAGAACAATGGCAAGTGACCAGCGTTCCCGCCTTGCTTATTTTTCACAGAAATGAATTGTTGGAACGCCATTATGCCATCCAGTCCGTTGGATTTTTATACGATGTACTGAAACCTCTGGCCTAGACATACACCTATTTCCTTCGCCATGAATATGACAGAGAGAGAAGAAATGCGAAGGAGGAGGCGTATGCAAATCCACGTGGTGGAAGAAGGACAAACCTTAGCGAGCATCGCCGAGACGTACGGCACGACGGCAGAAGCGATCACCAAGGCAAATGAATTGCCAGATCCCAATAAGCTGGCAACCGGACAGGCGATGGTGATCCCGATTGTAGGAAGCTACTATTGGGTCAAACAAGGAGATACGTTGTATACCATCGGTCAGCGTTACCAGATCAGCGCAGCAGAGCTTGCTCGCGTCAATGGGATTTCTCCCTATAAACCGCTACAAGTCGGGCAAAAGCTTTATATCCCGCCTCGCCCTAGACGAGCGGCTGATTTCAATGCATATGTGGAACCGCGCCGCACTGTCCCACCAGCGATGGAAGCGGATGTTCGGACGGCTGCCCCTCATCTGACGTATTTGGCACCGTTTAGCTTTCGTATCAAACGGGATGGCACCCTCGATCGACCAACGCTGAACAATTTTCCGGCGATCGCAAAAGAAAACCAAGTACTACTTATGATGGTCGTGACGAATTTGGAAAAAGGTCAGTTCAGTACGGAACTGGGCGCACTCATCCTGAACGATCAAGAGCTCCAGAACAAATTGTTGGATAATATTCTCGCGACCGCCCGTGAGCTGGGAATGGGGGATATCCATTTTGATCTGGAAGCATTGCCCACAACAGGTGCAGAAGCGTACGCGAACTTCTTGCGAAAAGCAAGGGACCGTATACATGCAGCAGGGTTGATGATGTCTGTTGCGCTCGCACCGAAGACGAGTGCCGAGCAAGCTGGCAAATGGTATTCCGCCCATGATTACAAAGCGATAGGAGCGCTTGCCGATTTTGTCGTGATCATGACGTATGAATGGGGCTATAGTGGTGGTCCTCCCATGGCGGTTTCTCCGATCGGACCAGTGCGGCGTGTTTTACAGTACGCTATTACCGAAATACCAGCCGAAAAAATTTTGATGGGCCAAAATCTGTACGGATACGACTGGACCTTACCGTACGAGCGAGGAACGACAGCGAAAGCTCTGAGTCCACAAGCCGCAATTGCTTTGGCTGCGCAGCATAATGCAGTGATCCGGTATGACTATCGCGCACAGGCTCCGTTTTTTACGTACACCGATGATCAAGGCAAGCAACATCAGGTGTGGTTTGAGGATGCGCGGTCGATCCAAGCTAAGTTCAATCTAGTTAAACAACTTGGTTTGAGAGGCGTCAGCTACTGGAAACTCGGTTTGCCATTTCCGCAAAATTGGCTGTTGATCGAGGAGAACTTTCGCGTCCGTAAGCGTGCATAGTCATCTGGCGTACATTCCATCGCGGGTTGTACGCCTTTTTTTCGAATGAAAAATCATGGTATGATGAAGATGACAGTAAGGAAAAGGGGAGAAATCATGGGAGAATGCAAATTGGATCACAGCCATGAGGACGTACTCAAAAAACTGGCAGAACAAGCTCCACATCTGTCGGAGTTGCGTGTGAGTCAATTCAAGAATCAGTTGAATGGCGAACTCAGCCAAGAGCGTCTAAATGAGCTGTTTCATTTATTGAAAAAGTATGACCTGGCAAGCCCAGAGGAGCGCCAAGAGCGTGAAACACAAATGGATCACTTGTTTGGCTAAGTTTTATACATACGTTTTTTTTGTTTTGCCCCCAAGTGGGAGAATCAGGCTGGAACCATGGTTCCATGCAGCGAGGAGTAACGATGGACGACAGACTCTATTATCAGGATGCCTATACGAGAACGTTTTCGGCCCAGGTGACGAGGGCTGGTGTCGAGCAAGATGGGACACCTTACGTGGTACTAAATCAAACGGCTTTTTACCCTACTGGAGGTGGACAGCCTTCCGATCTGGGCGTATTGGAAGAGATTCGTGTGGTAGATGTGGAAGAGGTAGAAGGCGAAATTCGCCATAGACTGGAAGCTCCCTTATCTAAAAGCATAGCGGAAGTAACGGGTCACATCGATTGGGACCGTCGCTTCGATCATATGCAACAGCATGCTGGACAACACATTTTATCTGCTTCCTTCCTGGAAGTCGTGCAAGCGGAGACCGTTGCCTTTCACTTGGGCAAAGAACGTGTCACCATTGATGTACGACTAGATGAGTTGACAACAGATGTATGGGAGAAGGTAGAGAAGCGAGCGAATCAGATTGTTCTGGAAAACCACCCCATCATAGCGCGGTTCGTTGATGACGAGGAATTGGCAACGCTGCCCTTGAAAAAACAGCCGACCGTTACTGAAAATATTCGTGTCGTGATGATTCCTGAGTTTGATTACAACCCATGCGGAGGAACACATCCTGCACGTACGGGCGAAGTCGGGATGATCAAGATCTTGGGCTGGGAGCGACATCGCGGAAACATTCGTCTGGAATTCATCTGTGGCTGGCGAGCTTTGCGGGACTACAACCAAAAGCAAGCTGTCGTTCGTGATACGGCGAAGCTGCTCGCTACCAATGAAGGTGAACTGATCGCACAGACGGAACGCCTCCTTGCAGAACGTGACACCTTGAAGGCAAAATTGGCAGAAGTGGATAAGCAGCTCTTAGAGGTGGAAGTCAATCAACAACTATCTGCTGCTAGCCAACTCGGTCATTCTCGCCTCATTATGCATACCTTCACGGACAAAACCATTCAACAGCTTCAGCAGTTCGCACAGCTGGCTACTGCTCTGGCGCCAGATGCGATTTGCCTTTTAGCTGCTACTACCGAAGACAAAATGCAAATCGTGTTTGCTCGTGGGCAAGAAGTCAACGTAGCTATCAATCAAGTGTTGAAAGAAACCTTGCCGGTCATTGAAGGAAAAGGCGGAGGAAATCCTGCTATGGCACAGGGTGGTGGTCAGTCAGTAGTGGATGCGGAAGAAGTATTGCTGCATGCTCGCAAACTGCTGGAAGCCTCACTCATGTAAATACATTTGATTGAATAAAAGGAGGAAACCGCGATGAACTGGAATCCGGGAGATATCGTTCGCGTGGCGCAGCGAACTGGAGAATATATTGCAGAAGTATTGGAAATCCACGATTCGAAGCTGCTGGTAAAAGTGTTGGCCGTTACTAAATACCCGACGCAAGGCGATTTGCATTCTTCCTACGAAGTAGATGTGCCGCTGTTTCACCAGCGTCCAGCACTCTCTTACATGGAAAAATTCATGACGCCTGTCCAAGGGGTCATTCGCTATAATGGCGCGATTCCGGACTACAAGGAATCTGTGCGTCAGGCGATGGAGAGAGAAATGGAAAAGCTTTCGAAAATGGCAGCTTGGGCAGAGCGTTGTCTCGTTGAGCTGGAAAAGATGCACAAGGAAGCCTTTACAAACACGAAATAGAGTGGTACTGTAGTACTCGAATGTACGACAATTGCATAGCTTTACTACCAAACGGGGGCCAAGCAACGTTGGCTGAGATTGTAACGAGTGTGTTACTGACCGTTGAACCTGACCTGGGTCATGCCAGCGGAGGAAGAGGTATTTGGAATCAGTATCACGGTGTCGCATCCGAGCAGAACTATGCTTGTTTGCGTGCATGCATGATCAGATCTCACTTAACCATCCGAGGCGGATGGTTTTTTTATGCCATTCGTCTGGGGAGATGGGATGGGTATACGGCTTCTTCTGTTTGTCTGAATCGACTCAGGCAGGCGGGAGAAGCCGTTTTTTTCCAGTAGAAGGAGGTAATCAATGATTGTTCAGCTGAATGGGAAAAAAGTAGAGTTGGCGGAAGAGATCACGACAGTGCGAGCCTTGCTTGCTTCTTATTCCCTGCAAGAGAAGATTGTCGTCGTAGAACGAAATGGTGAAATTATTGATCGCTCCGCGTACGAACAAACACCGATTGCAGACGGAGATCGCATAGAAATCGTTCATTTTGTCGGAGGAGGATGATCATCATGATGGATACATTGAAAATTGGACCTTACGAGTTTCGCTCCCGTTTGCTTCTCGGGACAGGTAAATTCGCTGATTTGGATACACAAGGGAAAGCGGTAGAGGTGTCGGAAGCAGAGATTTTGACATTTGCGATTCGTCGCTTGAATTTGGAAAATCCGCAAGAACCAAACTTTTTGGAACAGCTCGATTTGAAAAAATTCACCTTGCTACCTAATACAGCAGGTGCCTATACCGCTGAAGAAGCAGTGCGCATTGCTCGTTTGGCTAAAGCATCAGGATTGTGTGACATGATCAAGGTCGAAGTCATTGGAGACCCGAAAACCCTTCTCCCTGACCCGATTGGTACGTTCGAGGCTTCGAAAATCTTGGTGGAAGAAGGCTTTATCGTACTGACCTACACCAATGACGACCCGATTCTTGCTAGACGTTTACAAGAAGTTGGCGTACATGCGGTTATGCCAGGTGCGTCACCAATTGGTTCCGGACAAGGGATTGTCAACGAAAACAACCTCCGCTTTATCATCGAGGATGCTAAGGTACCGATTATCGTCGATGCAGGAATTGGCGCGCCAGCAGACTGCGCGAAAGCGATGGAACTGGGTGCTGACGGTGTCTTGTTGAATACAGCAGTCGCTCTCGCTGACAATCCTGTCTTGATGGCAGAAGCGATGAAGCTCGGAGTGGAAGCAGGTCGCAAAGGCTTCCTGGCAGGCCGTATCGCGAAAAAGCGTTACGCGTCCGCAAGTAGCCCGACTGAAGGGATGATTGAGTAGCGTGGATCGACTGACAGAAGCGGTAGAATCGATTGCCAGCCGCAAAGAAGAGCTGTTCGCATTACTGGCAGAGCTCGTTTCTCATCCGACTGTGAGTCCTCCCGCGCGAAACAGCGATGCCGCACAAGGAGTAATCGCCTACAGACTGCAAGCGATGGGATTCGAGGTCGATCGCTGGACGGTATATCCAGGAGACGACAATATCGTCGGCCGGTTATCAGGGAGTGCTTCTAGTCAGGCAAACAGTTTGATTGTCAACGGGCATATCGATGTGGCTGAAGTCGGAGATGATACGGGGTGGACCTATCCACCGTTTACTCTGACACATGGCAAAGATGGGCGCCTGTACGGCCGTGGTGTTGCGGATATGAAAGGTGGACTGGCAGCGAGTTTGTTTGCGATCCAAATGCTGCGCGAACACGGAATGGAGCTCCAAGGCGATCTGCTCTTTCAATCCGTCATCGGAGAAGAAGCGGGTGAAGCGGGGACATTGGTCGCCATCGAGCGAGGCTATCAAGCTGACTACGCCGTTGTAGTGGATACGAGCAATCTCCAAATGCAAGGACAGGGTGGGGTCATCACATGCTGGATCACGATTGAGAGTCCGACGACGCTGCATGACGGAATGCGCGCACAGACCATTCATGCAGGCGGACGCGTACGGGGAGCTTCTGCCATTGAAAAAATGACGAAGGTGATCAACGCACTACAGGAGCTGGAGCGGGATTGGGCTGTCATGAAGTCCTACCCCGGTTTTCCACCAGGCAGCAATACGATCAATCCCGCAGTCATCGAGGGTGGTCGTCACGCTGCGTTCATCGCAGACCGTTGCGCACTATGGATTACCGTTCATTTTTATCCAAATGAATCCTACGAAGAGATCATCCGAGAGATCGAGGATCATGTCGGGCGTGCAGCAGCAGCTGATCTTTGGTTGAGAGACAATCCTCCAACATTCCGGTGGGGCGGACGTTCGATGATTGAGGAGCGCGGTGAAATCTTCCCTTCACTGGAGTTGGATACGGAACATCCGGGGTTGGCAACGCTGCAATCCGTCTATGAAAGTCACATGCATCAAGCGCCTGTCGTTAATATGTCGCCTACGGTGACGGATGCAGGCTGGTTTGCGCAAGCAGGCATTCCAGCTGTACTATTCGGACCCGGTGAGCTCACGTATGCACATGCCGTAGATGAATCCATTGATCCTGACCAGCTTGTTCATTTTGCCCAGATTATGGCCCGATTTATTGCGACCTGGTGCAATACCCCAAAGGAAGCGAAGGAGTGAGTATCGCATGACAACCTTTACTGATCGTTTGAGAAAAAGTGTAGCCCCGATCTGGGAGCGTGTCCATCAACATCCTTTTGTCACCGGACTTGGAGATGGCAGCCTGCCCGTTGGAGCATTCAAATATTATATGAAACAAGACTACATCTATCTGATTGATTATGCGAAAATGTTCGCGATTGCGAGTGTGAAGGCGTACGATCTGGAAACAAGCTCCAGATTCGCTGCTTTGCAAGAATCGACGCTGAACACAGAGATGGAGCTGCATCGTCAGTATGCTGAGCGATTTGGCATCTCTCGCGCGGAGCTGGAAGCGACAGAGCCTTCGTTTGTCATGCTGGGATACACCAGCTACATGCTGCGTGTCGCTCATCAAGGGTCGTTGGCAGAATTGGTGAGTGCACTACTCCCATGCACATGGAGCTATTGGGAAATCGGCAAGCGCTTGGCACAAGTAGAAGGGGCGTTGGAACACGAACTGTACGGGGAATGGGTACGCATGTACAGCTCCGATGAGTTTGGGCAGTTGGCGATCTGGCTGATGGATATCATGAACCAATTGGCGGAAGGAAAGAGCGAGCAAGAGCTGGCCAAACTGGAAGAGTATTTTGTCAATACCTCCAAAATGGAGTACATGTTCTGGGACATGTCCTACAGAGAGGAAATGTGGCCGTGGGAGAACAACTAGCTTTCGCCGACGTCAGCTTTTCGTATGGCGACAAGCAGATTCTCGATCATTTTGATCTGCGTGTGGAAAAAGGAGAGTTCGTCAGTTTGATCGGTCCAAGCGGGATCGGGAAAAGCACCTTGTTTCAACTCATCGCAGGTCTTCTTGAGCCGGGGCAAGGCGAAATCAGACTAGGCAGTGTAGCAGTTGCAAATCGTTTGGGGCAGGTCGGCTATATGCCCCAACGCGATCAGCTCATGCCATGGCGTACGATTGTCGAAAATGCAGCTTTGCCGCTAGAAATCAAAGGTATGAAGAAAAAAGAAGCGCATGAGCGCGTCAGACAGCAATTGCCAAGGTACGGGCTCCAGGATTGGGCTGACAGCTATCCAGCCCAGCTTTCCGGTGGGATGCGTCAGCGGGTTTCCTTTTTGCGCGCGTTGTTTTCTGGTGCAGAGATGATGCTGTTGGATGAGCCGTTTAGTGCATTGGATGGAATTACGAGAATGGACATGCAAGAGTGGCTGATGGAAAAGTGGCAGGAAACAGGCAGTACGATGCTGATGATTACACATGACATCGACGAAGCCATTTTACTTGCAGATCGTATTATCGTGCTTTCGGGTAGTCCGATCACCAAGCCGATCGAATTAACCGTTCCGGTAAGCAGACCTCGGACGGCAAGCAGTCGCAATCAAGCCGGATTTTTGGCATTGCGTGAACAAATTTGGGAACTGCTGCGACAGGAGCGCCAAGCAGCAACGAAGCCGTTGAGGAGAGAAGCATGATGGGGAGAGGCATCTGGTTTGGCATCTCCATCGCCATTTTTCTCCTGGTGTGGGAAGCGGTATGTCGCTTCTTCGGAGTGCCGCCATTCATTTTACCGCCGCCTAGCGCTGTCGTTGTGTCTTTGTGGGATTTACGTGCCTCTCTAGTAGGTGTCCATCTTTGGGCGACGTTACAGGAAGTGTTACTAGGGCTATCGATCTCGATTGTGTTTGGAATCTCTCTTGCCTTCGCGATGATTCGCAGTCGGATTGTCGAGCGCTTGGTCTATCCGTATATCGTCATCTCCCAAACGATCCCCATTATTGCATTATCACCCGTATTTATTTTGTGGTTCGGGTATGATTTATCTGGAAAAATCGCTGTTACGATTCTGTTTACTTTCTTTCCGATCGTCGTCAACACGTATGATGGACTTCGCTCGACGGACAAGGAAATGCTCCAGCTGTTAAAAACGATGGGGGCAACAAACGGACAAATTTTCACCAAGCTGCAACTCCCGTCGAGTTTACCCCATTTCTTCAGTGGTCTCAAAGTGGCAGCTACCTACAGTGTGGCTGGGGCGACGATCGGAGAATGGCTGGGGGCAAGCGAGGGTCTCGGGTACTTTGGCAGACGGGCATCCGGCAATTTTCAGGCTCCCGCGTTGTTTGCCTCCGTCCTGTTGCTCTCGATTCTCGGCATGCTGCTGTTTTGGCTGGTTGGACGAATCGAACGTCATTTTTCCCCGCATATGAAAATTAAAGGAGAACAACAATGAAACCTTTCAACAAGTGGACGAAAGCATTCATGGCACTCACATTGGCAACAGGTCTTGCTGCTTGCGGCAATCAGGCGAGCTCGGATGCTGGCCAGACGCAAGCTCCTGCTGATAAAGGAGCGGAGCCGACAGAGCTGACGATTGCGCTGGATTGGTATCCGAATGCTGTACATTCCTTCTTATATGTCGCAGAGGAGCAAGGCTATTTCAAAGACGAGAACCTCAAGGTGACCATGCAAATGCCTTCAGACAGCAATGATCCGTTGAAGATGGCGGCGGCGGGTAAAGTAGATTTGGCAATCAGCTATCAACCACAGCTCATCCAAGCTCGTGCAGAAGGAGTACCTGTCGTATCTGTAGGTGCACTCGTTCGTCATCCGTTAAACGTCATCATGACGCGCCAGGACAGTGGAATCGATACGCCGCAAAAGCTGGCTGGAAAAAATATCGGTTATCCATCACTTCCACTCGATGAATCGATCGTACGTCAAGTCGTGAAGCATAATGGTGGCGATGATTCCGGACTGACCTTCACGGATATCGGCTTTGACATCGTTCCAGCGTTGACAGCCAAAAAGGTCGATGCTGTAGTAGGTGGCTATATCAACCATGAGCAACCGATTTTGGAGAAACACGGCGTTCCAGTCAATGTGTTCAAGCCTTTTGAGTTTGGTGTACCGGACTACTATGAGCTCGTATTAGCGACAAGTGATGATACTTTGGGCAAAAAGCAGAAAGCTGTGGAAGGATTCCTGCGTGCGATTGGCAAGGGCCAGGACTATGTGAAACATAATAAGGAAAAGGCACTCGATCTGTTGTTTACCAAACAGGCTGCCGATTTCCCGCTGGAACAAGACATTGAGACCAAAAGCTTGGATATCCTGATTCCGTTAATGGATGCGGGAGAAAAGCCTTTTGGATACCAGACGGTGGAATCATGGCAAACACTGATTGATTGGATGAAAAAAGAGAAGTTGATTACGGCTGAAGTTAAAGCAGAAGAGATCATGCGCGATCTCGCAAAGTAATCAGCCAAAAAGCACCCCCTTTGCACGCTTTTGAGAGCTACTCTTCATTGGCGAGACAGAGGAGGTGCTTTTTCGATCAGGAGGAGAGGGGGAAACAAAGTTCTGCTGTCATCCCTTTTCCTGTATCGCTTGATAACAGCAGGCGTCCATGATGAGCGGCAGCAATACGCGCAACCATGGGCAAACCGAGACCATGACCATTGTATGAGGGAGATTTTCGTTTTGATGAATAAGGCAATTCCACCAAGTCAGGCAGCATGCATGGCTCGATGCCTTTTCCGTTGTCAGTGATAATCAGGAGAGCATTGCGCTGATTGCCTGACAGGGTTGTTTGCACGTGGATGTGACAGCCTGATGGGTTATGCACGATACTGTTTTGAACCAGATTCGTGATGGCGCGTCCAAGAAGTTTTTCATCGCCCATCACGAAGCATTGCTCAGTCGTGACATCCAGCTCGATGGTAAAGCTCTCTGCCAAATCATTGTTCAAAAAGTCAGTGACAATTTGCCGCGCAAGTGTCGATAGCCGAATCGGTTTGGTATGTATGGGCTGCATTTCGTATTCCAGCATGGAAACGAGATTCAAGTCGCTGACCAAAGACCGGAGTTTTTCCCCTTGCTTTCGAATAATGCTTGCTTTTTGCTGCTGTTCGTAAGGCACCGCGTTGCTCTCTTCCAATTCACTGGCATACCCGAGCACCATCGATAATGGCGTGCGTATATCGTGGGAGATTCCAGCGATCCAGTTCGAGCGTGCTTCGTCTCTTGCTTTTAGCAAAGCGTTCTTCTCTTGCAGAAGCGACGATGCATGATTGATGCTTTTGGCAATCCCGCTGAACATTCCTTTTGCCTCGACATGTGTATGCTGATCTTCTGACAGAGCGTGAATCCCGCTAATCAGTGGGCGGATTGCCCGAATGAGTCGAGAGCCGATGAAAAGCGAGAGAAGAGCGGCAAGTAGTATATTTCCGAAAAGCAAAGCCAGTAATCGATACGGCAAATCGCTTATCCAACTGATCGGGAAATGAAACTGGTACTTGGCGAGACTGTCCTTCGGATAGCCCACGACGACCAGCCCCATCTCATTCTCCCATACAAAAACAGGATAGTCCTGTAAGTAATTCCGCGAAAACTGCGCCACTTCTGTCAGAGAATAGGCGCGGGGCAATTGGTCCGGTATGGCGTGCTCCCAGACGACTTTCCCATCGTTCGTAATCAGCATGGCCCAAGCCTGGCTCTTTTGCAACCAATCTTGTGCATTTGGCTCCAACGTATAGCTGGTACCGTTCTTGTGAAGGCCTTCTGCGACAGTTTGTGTGACGTGAACGGGAGAAGAGCCTTCGTTCATGCCTTTGAAAACAAATGTACCAAGAATAATGTAATTGACGATGAGCAAAAAGACGGCGATCAGGATAGAAGCACTTGTATAACGACGTAAAATTCGTGCGGCTCCATCCATCTACAACTCTTCCTTTACGAGTAATTTGTATCCGAGTCCTCTTACCGTCAGCAAATATTCAGGGGTGGACGGACATGGCTCGATCTTTTCGCGAATGCGCCGCATATGAACCATCAGCGTGTTTTCATACCCGTAGTAATCGTCACCCCATACAGATTGGCACAGAGCATCACTCGTGACGATTCGTCCCCGATTTTCATAGAGTTTTCGCAAGAGTGCGTGTTCCTTGGCGGTCAAAGCGTATTCGTGGTGATCTCTCGTCACGATTGCCGCTTCCAAATCGATCGTACTGTCACCAAGCTGGAAAACGGGCAGACGATCGATTTGGGGAGGCGCGTAAACGCGTCGTAAAATGACCAGGAGACGAAGAACGAGCTCGCGCGGTAAAAATGGCTTCACAATATAGTCGTCAGCCCCCAGGCCAAGTCCGAGCAATCGATCTTCATCTTCCCCTCTCGCTGAAAGAAAAATGACAGGGATTTGCGAGAAGCGACGGATCGAAGTCAAAAGTCCAAATCCATCTCCATCAGGCAGCATGACATCCAGGATCGCGACATCAGGCTTGTCCGAAGCGCAAATCACTAACGCCTCTTTACAACTACCCGCATGAAAAATACGAGAGTATCCTTCCTTACGCAAAAATCCATCGATCATATTTCTGATTTCAAGCTCATCTTCCACGATGAGCACTTTTTTCTGTTTCCATTCTTCCATATTGAATCACCCGTATTCATTATACTCGCTCGAATTGTGTGTTCTACCCACTCGGAGTCAATTTAAGGTTGTTGTAAGGTTCCTGTCAGCTTATCGACGGGTTGGGACTCTATGATTTCGTAGGAGAGACCAACAGATAGGAGCGAGAAAAGATGAATACTGTGATTCGAACGGAAAACCTTTCAAAACGCTATGGAGGGGTCTATTCCGTCCAACGGGTGAATCTTGCGGTAGGAGAAGGGGAGGTCTATGGCTTCCTCGGTCCAAATGGTGCAGGAAAATCGACGACTCTTAAAATGCTGCTAGGATTAGTCAAGCCAAGTGAAGGGAGTGTATCTGTATTCGGGAAGGATTTTAGCAGGAACCGACTTGAGATTTTGAGTCAGACGGGTTCCTTGATCGAGGCTCCTTCCTATTACGGTCATCTTACCGGCCTGGAAAATATGCGCGTCATGCAGCGGCTACGAGATGTACCGGACAAACATGTAGAAAAAGCCTTGCAAATCGTCCGTTTGGAAAAACAAAAGAACAAAAAGGTAGATCAGTATTCTCTCGGGATGAAGCAGCGACTGGGAATTGCCATGGCTTTGCTGCATTTTCCAAAGCTCGTCATCCTCGATGAACCGACAAACGGTCTGGACCCTGCGGGAATCGGTGAGATTCGGGAATTGATTCAATCGTTGCCACACGAGTATGGAATGACCGTCTTGCTCTCCAGCCATCTGCTCTCGGAAATCGAGCAAGTGGCCACGTCCATCGGCATTATTCACGGGGGGAAACTGCTGTTTCAAGGGAGTATGGAGCAGTTGCAACGGAATAGTCAGCCTCATGTGTGGATGAAAACGCAGGACAATGAAAAAGCGAGAAGAGTTCTTCAAGAGATGGAGCTTTCTCCAAGTCTCCAAGATGGCTTCCTGGTCATGGAAGGCATGGGGGATAGAGAGGTAGCGCAGACAAACCGGGCGCTGATTATGGCGGGCATAGATGTTTATCGGATTGAAGAGCACAAAAAAAGCTTGGAGAGCATTTTCCTCTCCCTTACAGGCAAGGAGGGGAGCTTGTAATGAGAACGCTTTGGCTGGAGTTTTATAAAATTCGACATAAGCGTTTGTTTCTCATGCTCACCATTCTTTTGAGTATCGAACTGGCATGGGGGTTTATGGCTGTCAGTATCTCCATGACAAAAAATCCGGATGCCGCGACGTGGAGCGCCATTCTTGTCACGATTACAGCCATGAACGGATTGTTTTTGCCGATCGGTTCGGCTGTCATTGTTTCACGGATTTGTGATATGGAACACAAAGGGCGTACGTGGAAGCTGCTGTTGGCTGCCTCTGTCAGTCGAAAAGCGGTTTATGCGGCAAAGTTCGTCTCTGCGGCTGTTTTGATCGGGGGAGCCGTCATTTTACAGGTAGTGGCGATCGTGGCATTTGGCATTGGCTATGGTTTAGCAGAGCCAGTCCCGATTGGCCTATTACTCCGCTTTGTAGCAGGGACAACGCTTACGAATCTCGTGGTGATTGCTCTGCAACAATGGATATCTCTCGCCATCAAAAATCAGGCATTTAGCCTATGTCTCGGGATGATCGGGGGGTTCATTGGGATGACAGCGAGCTTGTTTCCGCCACAAGTCGGACGCCTTTTCATCTGGTCGTACTATGTAGACTTTTCGCCCGTTACGTATCAGTACGTGAACGAAACCATGCTGTTTACTACGCGTGAAATCGGCGTTCATTTGCCGATCATCGTCGTACTCATGGGCATCTCATTCTACCTTGCTGGGAGCATTCACGTATCCCGGCAAGACGTATAGGGAGGATTTTTTATGCTACTCAGATGTTTGGGAGCTGAATGGGTAAAACTGCGTCGTTCTCGTATTTGGCTCGTTTTGCTTGTGCTTCCTGTTTTCAGTACGCTGATCGGCTTCGCCAACTACTGGATGAACCAAGCGATCCTGCAAAATGGCTGGTATAGCCTGTGGACGCAGGTGAGCTTGTTCTACGGAGAATTTTTCTTGCCCATTCTCATCGCGATCTGCTGTTCGTTCGTGTGCAGACTGGAGCATGTAAATCGGAACTGGAACATGATACTGGCAGCGCCTGTATCGACTCCAACGATTTTTTTCGCGAAGGTAGTAGTGGTTGGCGTTCTCCTTTTTGCTGTGCAGCTTTTTTTCCTCGTGCTGTATATTTGCGCGGGTTTCAGCGCTGGACTACACGTACATTTTTCGTTTCCTCCGGAAGTGTTCGGATGGATCATGCGAGGCTGGCTGGCTTCGCTCACCATCATCGCCTTCCAACTATGGCTTTCCACGCGGATACAGAGCTTTGCTGTACCTGTCGGCATTAGTGTGTGTGCTGTTTTTGTAGGGCTGGGCTTGTATGTGTCTGGGCTCGGGATGTTTTTTCCTCTGTCGATTTTAACGATTGGCATGGGCGTGCTCAGTCAAGAGAGTTTATCGCTAGGAGAGCTGGGGACGTTTGCAGTCATGTGTGTACTGTTTGTGACGACCGGCTGTGCGCTGGGGATTCGTCATCTGACGAGAGCAGGTCTTTAACAGTTTTCACCACATTAACGGTTTCCCTTTCCTGTCAAACAACCTTATAATAGAAGGTGAATGCTTGTAATGAGGAGAAGTTTCCATGGACGACAAACACATAAACAAGACAAATAGCAAATGGGTGATCTGGGGTTTTATTCTCAGCGTACTCGCTTGTGCAGTGTCTATGGCGATTTTCATCTACGTGATGCGCAACTGACAGCACAGGGTGGAAACGTCAAAAAACCGCTCGTTTACGAGAGCGGTTTTTTGCTGTGGCGTTAGCGGGATATCGCTGTTATTTTTCGGACGGCTTCTTCTTGTGACAGCTGGTTCAACTCCGTAAAGCCAAGATTGGACAGGGCGATCGTTTTTCCTTGATAGATCGGGTAAACGCCCTGCCAGAGACCTGCTGTACTGTACAGCTGTGATCCTCTCACTTTTCGCAAAAACAATAAATAATTCCCTTCCGACAGCGGTCCAGGATATTGCAGGTTGAGCGGGCTGGAGGCATCGGGAAGCGGCTCTACACCAGTGCTAACCACAGTTAATCGTCTGGACGACGTGCCTTTTATCGTTGTTCTTACTTGGAGGTTTTGTGTGTAATTCACGATCTTGCCTTGGGGAACGCTGCGTCCCGTTGGATAAGGCTGATGAGCACCGTTTACCCATGCGATGACGATCAAGTCTGACCTTTTTACAAGATCGGCAAGAGAAGGATACGGTGCGGGATCTACTTGTACACGACCGATGTCAGTTTGGGCAAGTGCGGAGAATGAAAAGGCGCAGAGAAGTGACAAACAGAGCAGCAATCGATAGAACATGAAGCCATTTCCTCCAAACAAAAGAAGTTTTGAAGGTAGTATGAACGGAAAGGGTATCGTTCATGCCTGTAGACTTTTAGTATAATGGTAATATTCCGAATAAATAGAATACGTGCTATCATGATGGCGTACTGTGATTTATTGGTTGAAATCGCCCAGACTATGACAAGGAGGTTATCATGAATCATTTGTTTGCTTTTCGACGTGTTGGTACGTGGTTTTTCGTGTTGGCTCTCTTGTTGCAGGTAGCAGCTTTGCCTGCACTAGCCAGGGAAGAGGTCACTTCCTCTAGTCCTCTGGAACTCAGCATAGAAAAATTCCTCGCCGATTTGAAAAATGACGAGAATAGCAAGGGCATGTACGCTGGAATCGCGGTTTACGATCTAACCGACAAAAAGTACGTATATAAACACAATGCCGAACGTAATTTTATCCCGGCTTCCAACATGAAGCTGTTTACGACCATTGCGGGTCTGGATAAGCTGGGGCCGAATTATCAGTGGAAGACTGAGGTGTTTGTTTCCGGAAAGATAAATAACGGTGGCGTGTTGCAAGGAGATTTGATTTTAAAAGGCTATGGGGACCCTAGCCTGAAGCCAGACGATTTGCAACAAATGGCAAAAGCCATCAAGGATTTAGGGATCAAACGAATCAATGGAAACCTGCTTCTCGATGACAGCTATTTCGATGAGACCAGATTGGGTACGAGCTGGATGTGGGATGATGAACCGTATGGGTACAGCGCTCAGGTCAGTGGATTAGCCGTAAATAAAAACTTTACGACGCTAACCGCAACCCCCGGTAAAACGGTGAACGATGCCCCCGTCCTGACCATGAATCCGGCTACCACATACATAACAGTCACAAACCAGTTAAAAACGACAGAGGGCAAGGAGAGCAATGTGCTCGTCGATCGCCCGCGTGGAAAAAATGAAATCATCGTATCCGGTACGATCGGGATGCAAGCAGCTCCTTATGAAGAAGAGGTCACGATGGAAGACCCGGCTTTTTATGTGGGCGATCTATGGAAGGATCAGTTGCTGAAACAAGGGATTGCCTTACATTCGAAGATCGAAGTGAAAAAAACAGTGCTGCAAAGCGGAGTGCCGCTCTATACCCACTTATCCAAACCGTTGAGTGAGATCACGGTGGAGCTCAACAAGGATAGTGACAACTTCTATGCGGAGATGCTTGTAAAGACGCTGGGGGTTACCCAGAAAAGTGAGGGGAGCTTTTACGCAGGCAGTGAAGCGGTAGCGGACGTGATGGAGCGCGCTGGCATTGAGTCGGGCTTCCGCCAAGTAGATGGCTCGGGGTTATCGAGATTTAATATGATCACTCCAGAACAGATGGTCGAAGCCCTCATCTTTTTGCAAGAGCAAGAATATCGAACGGAGCTGGAAAAATCACTCCCAATCGCAGGGGTGGACGGCACCTTGAAAAACCGCATGAAAGGAACCAGTGCGGAAACGAATCTAGCTGCGAAGACAGGTTCATTAAGCGGAGTTAACACAATGTCTGGTTATGTAACGGCAAAAAATGGTCATAAGCTGGCCTTTTCGATTCTGATCAACGGCATCTATAAATCGAAGTATGCGAGGGAGCTACAGGATCAAATCGGGATTTTGTTAACAACCTATCCGGATATCGCAGCACCGGAAGGGTTCAGCCCTCCAGAGAAAAAGACGTACCCACTCTCTTCTTTGATCGATCCTATCCTCGATACGCCGGAAGCAGCAGGTGTTACGGCAGGCATCATGATCAAATCATTGGATTCAACAGGTGATTCCGTCTTATACGAGCGGGATGCGGACACACTGCTTACCCCTGCTTCGAATCTGAAGCTGCTGACGACTGCCACGGCGCTGAATCAGCTTGGTTCGGATTACGTATTCAAAACGGAGCTGTATGGAGACGCACCAATCACCTCTCCAGGCGTACAAAAAGGCAATCTATATGTGAAAGGATACGGTGACCCTGCTTTGCACACAGAGAATGCGCTTCAGGTACAGGAAGGTGTGTCGATTGAAAAAATAGCAGGGTGGATCAAGCAGCAAGGAATCACACGTATCAATGGGAATCTCGTGATGGATGAAAGCTACTTTGACCAACAACGGCTTGGCCTCGGCTGGGCATGGGATGACGAGAGCTATTATTACAACCCGACCATTGGGGCTCTAGCATTGAACCGTGGGACGGTTATGATCGAATTCAAGCCCGCTAACGATGCTGGCGAACCAGTGGAAATCAACGTGCTTCCCAAAACAGCATATGTGCAAGTGATCAATGAAGCCAAGACCGTACAAAAAGGAGAAGAAAATACGTTTGCTATCCTGCGGGACCGTGGCACAAATACCATCAGACTGTCAGGGAACCTCCCACTTGATCACGAAGGCGATTACGAGCGTGTGCCTGTGGAAGAGCCAGCCAAGTACGTGGGGACCGTACTGAAGGAAACGTTGGAGCAGAAAGGTATTACGTTTGCTCCGAAAAGCGAAGTGCTGATCCAGCCAGTTCCTCCAGCAGCAGTGAAATGGACACAATTTGAGTCACTGACGCTGAAGGAAATCGTTCAGTACCTCAACAAGCGCAGTGACAATTACTACGCCGAAATGCTCCTCAAGACACTCGGAGCTGCAAAGAAAGGGAAAGGGAGCGCAGCGGCTGGGGCAGAGGTCGTTATGGAAACCGTATCTTCGCTCGGCGGGAATACCAGCTTCGACATGATGGATGGATCAGGATTGACACGCTACGATCTTATTTCTGCTCGGCAAATCGCATCCGTACTGGAGGGAATGACCAAGGAATCTACATTTGCTACTTATGATGAATCTTTACCCATAGCGGGGATGGATGGTACGCTGAAAAACCGCTTGAAGGACACACCTGCCGCTAATAATCTTCATGCGAAAACAGGTTCGATGACGGGTGTGAATACACTGTCGGGCTATATCACGACCAAAGGCGGGGAGAAGCTCGTCGTTTCGATTATGTTTAATGGCTATGTCGAAGATGAAGAGCTGTTTACCAAGATGCAGGACCAGATCATCACGATACTGGCCAGTTATGAATAGGAGTCACGTAAAAAGGAGCCCCACTATCGGGAGCTCCTTTTTTGCGTTGACAGTCGATTGAACTGGGTCAATGCCTGTAGCGGTCAATCAGTGGGTGACATATCTATATTCAGATTAGGAAGCAGGCGAAGTACAGAACAGCGGTGAAGGAGGGGAAAAAGAGAAGATGCACCCTGCACTCTTTCATTGGAAGCGTTTGGAGCAAGTCGTAACAGAAGTGATTGTACAGGCAGGTGCCAGACGCGAGCATGCAAGGCTTGTCGCAGAATCTCTCGTCCATGCTGATTTGCGCGGCATCGAGTCCCATGGTCTGGCGAGGCTGCCGATTTATATCCAACGAATCGAAACAGGCTTGATTGAATTGAACGATGAACCAGTGGTATGGAAACAGGAGGGGGCAACAGCACTGGTAGACGGCAAAAACCAGCTGGGTGCGGTAGTCGGGGTGGCGGCTTTGGAGGAATCGATCAAGTTGTCACAGCAGATGGGAATCGGGGTTGTTGGTGTTCGTCATTCCAACCACTTTGGCTCCTGTTCGTACTATGCAGAACGATCGATCGCAGAAGGAAGGATTCTGCTTGTCCTTTCCAATGCCCCCGAAGCAATGGCACCTACAGGAGGGATACGCCCTTTTTTCGGAACAAACCC
The DNA here is from genome assembly GCF_028369215.1 of Brevibacillus sp. AG. Lineage (NCBI taxonomy): Bacteria > Bacillati > Bacillota > Bacilli > Caryophanales > Paenibacillaceae > Brevibacillus > Brevibacillus sp. AG. The sequence goes on from NZ_JAQMYO010000001.1 coordinate 269,171, forward strand.
AATTGCGGTGGGAATACCGGCAGGGGAAGAGCCATCCTTTTTGTTAGATATGGCTACGAGTGTCGCTGCCAGGGGAAAAATCGCCTTAGCCGTAAAAAAAGGGGAAACGATTCCTGCCGATTGGGCCATCGATCCCGATGGGAAGGAAACGACTGATCCCACACAAGCCTTGCTTGGCTCACTTTTGCCGATCGGGGGAGCAAAGGGCTATGGATTGGCGATGTTCATTGATATCTTGTGTGGGCTGCTAACGGGTGCAGCAACGGGACCACATGTAAAAAGCCTGTATGACAATTGGAATGATCCACAAAACGTTGGACATCTATTCTTGACGGTGGATATTGAACGATTTATGCCACTGCCCGATTTTTGCGCCAGTATGGATGCATACATTCGTGAGGTGAAAAGCGTACCTACGAAGAAAGGGGTATCCGAAATTTTCATTCCTGGGGAGATCGAGAGCCGAAAAAAGCAAGAACGTATGGAAAACGGTATTCCTTTCGATCCGAATCTGACGAAAGAACTAAGCCAATTATGCAGCACCTATGGCGTCGATTTGCAGGCTGCGTATCATGTCCCTTAACCAGATTTCCTATCGTGGTAGGTTTCATGGACAATACATTGCACATAGACTAATGTCATCGGTTTGGAAAGGAGTGAACCGCCAATGCAACGACACATGTGCAAAGGCAAAATTCACAGGGCGACAGTTACGCAGGCCGAACTGGATTACGTGGGGAGTATCACAATTGACGTTGCTCTTATGGATGCGGCAGATATCAAGCCATATGAAATCGTGCAAATAACCAGTTTGCGTAATGCCACGCGCTGGAAAACATACGCGTTACCCGGGGCATCGGGTAGCGGAGTCATCTGTTTGAACGGACCACCTGCCCACCTATTTACGCCAGGAGATCTGGTCATCATTTTGAGTATGGGCATGTACGATGAATCCGAGATCGAACAGCTTGTCCCCAAGGTCGTGTTTGTGGACGAACAGAATCGTATCACGAAAATAGAGGAGCATCATCTAATAAAGAATGGAGAGACAATGCCATTAAACCGCCAAACGTAGGAAAATGGGGCAAGCATAAGCACATGGTCCAAGACGAACTTTTGCAGGAGTATTTGCCCAAAACCCGCGTGTACTCTCCTGAAGAGCTATGGGAGTATGCAGAAGCGTTTACACACGTGATGCTGAAGCCTTCGGGAGGCGGCGGTGGGGCAGGAATTATTCAAGTAACGGCGCGAGGAGAAGAGCAGTATTTGGTTCATAGTGGAAGTCGCCGTCGTCTCGTGGATGGGAAAGAAGCCACGAGACGATACGTGGAATCGTTGTTTCGGCCAAAAACATACCTGCTCCAGCCACTTATCCCACTTGGTAGAATCAACGGCAAACCTTTTGATGTGCGTGTCATGATCCAGCGTAGGAGCTACAAGGAGCCTTGGGTCATAACAGGGTGGTGTGCAAAGCTTGCAGGTCCTGGCTATGTTGTGACAAATGTAGCTCGCAGTCGTGGAAAAGTTTTACCCATCGGCACGGCAATCAAGCTGTCGAATATAGAAGCAGGCCCGCATCTCTTGAGTGACATCCGCATGGTAGCTACGGCGGTAGCTAATCGATTGGGAAGAGCCTATCCGACACTCCGGGAGATCGGTTTAGACTTAGGGATTGATGTGGATGGCAAACCGTGGATTATTGAAGCCAACTTCCGACCCGCTCTTTCTCTCTTTCAAAAGCTAGAGGATCAGTCCTTTTACAAACGAATTGTCTCCATGAGAAAACGATAAGAGGAAAACCACTTGTCGATGTTCAAACGGTAAGAAATGGCATGTGGTTTCCTTTGTTTTTCTACTTTCAATTATTGTAGGAAAAATGATAATGATCTTGCAATTACAACTATGGCGTTGCTACTAGCGAAGGAACGCAAAAGTTGATAGAATGCCTCTCAATACGATGGGAGGTAATATACACGTCGATGATAACCTTGTCTAAGAAAGAAATGTTGCTGGTCAGTTTTATGCTGTTTTCGATGTTCTTTGGTGCAGGGAACCTTATTTTTCCACCCTATCTGGGTCAAGAGGCTGGTTCCTATGTTTGGCTGTCGATTGCAGGCTTTGTATTATCGGCTGTCGGTCTTCCTATCCTTGGGGTGATTGCCATCGCAAAAGCAGGGAGCTTTTACCAATTAGCGAGTCGTGTTCATCCAAGCTTTGCTCTTATTTTTCCTATTTTGATTTATGTGTCGATTGGACCCGCACTTGCTATCCCGCGTGCAGGTAGTCTCGCGTACGAGATGGGAATGGCGCCATTTTTGCCGGGACAAGCCGCTGATTCCACCTGGAGTCTTTTCTTCTATACGATCGTATTTTTTGGCATTGTCTTTTGGTTTAGTCTGACTCCTTCCAAATTGATTGATCGCTTTGGGAAAATACTGACTCCTGCACTGTTGACCATGATTGCCTTGATCTACATCAAGAGCTTATTCACACCACTGGGCCCAACGGGGGTACCAGCAGGAAAATATGCCTCCAATCCAGTTGTGCAAGGTTTTCTGGACGGGTATTTAACAATGGACGCTTTGGCTGCACTCGTATTTGGTATCGTGATTGCCAATACGCTACGGAGCAAGGGAATCGAAGACAAAAAGCAACTGTCTGCGAATATGATCAAAGCAGGTCTCGGAGCAGGTATGTTGCTGACATTCATCTATGTCATTTTGGGATTGCTCGGTTCATCTGGAGCCTCTTTAGGTAGGCCGGAGAATGGCGGGCTGCTCCTGACAGCTATCATGAGGCAGCTATTTGGGACAAGCGGTACGCTGATTCTTGGTGTCATTTTTACCGTCGCTTGCCTTTGTGTATCGATTGGACTCGTAACTTCTTGCAGCCAATACTTTCATGGACGATTCAAAGGTTTGTCCTACAGAGGATGGGCAGTGATTCTCTGTGTCCTGAGCATGGGAGTCGCAAACTTGGGATTATCGGAGATTTTAAGCGTATCTGTCCCGATTTTGGGCGCAATTTACCCAATTGCGATCGTGCTCATTTTGTTGGCGTTGCTAGAGCGCTGGATACCTGCTCATTCGTCTGTGTATATGACGACTGTCGCAGTTGTGACGGTTTTTGGTGTCGTGGATTTGATGAATCTTACGTTTTTTAATCAGAGCTGGAACGATATCTTGGGTGTTCTTCCTTTTTATAAGGAAGGGGCCGGTTGGATCATGCCCGCAATATTTGCTGGTTTTGTCGGTATTCTGCTCGATTTTCGGAATAGGACAAACCGCACAGGAACAGGAACAAAGACTTCCCCATCAAAATAAGGCAGCACGTAAGAGAGGGCTTCGTTTTCGCGAAGCTCTCTTGTTGTGGTAGAAGCATTTGTTACTTTTTTCGAGGTTCATTCGTATTAAATGTGTTAAAGCCTAAGGGGCAGTTGGGGAGGTTCATTTACGTGAAAGTAGCACCTGTTGCGGAAGGTGATCGAATTCGGCAGCTAGACGGGATTAGAGGCTTTGCCCTCTTGGGGATCTTGCTGGTGAATATGCCGTCATTTTTGTATCCCATCATGTTCTTACCAGATGCAGGGATGGTCAATACCCATTCAGAAATGGATGGTTGGATACGGCTCTTGTTTAACATGTTTGTACAGACGAAGTTTTACACTATCTTCTCGTTTTTGTTTGGCGTAGGCTTTTTTCTGTTTATGCATCGTGCCGAGAGCAAACAGCTGCCTTATCAGGGCCTGTTTGCTCGCAGATTATTGGTGCTCTTGATTGTGGGGATGGCACATCTTGTTTTCCTCTGGTATGGAGACATTCTTCATACGTATGCCCTAGCTGGTTTTCTTCTGTTGTTGTTTTACCACAGGCAAGAAAAGACGATCAAAAGATGGGCGTGGACGCTCTTGATCGGTGTGCAGGCCATGTACGCTCTTATGCTGACCGTTCCTGAAGACCTCGTTCCTATGCCAGATCAATCACCGCTCATACAAAAAGCAATCGATACTTATACCAATGGCTCGATCATCGAGTGGTTGCAATTCCGGGTTGCTTACGAAATTCCGGTCGTTTTCTCCCTTGAGTTTATTGTTATCCTATCTGTTTTGCCGCTCTTTTTATTCGGATTTCTGGCAGCCAAGCGGGGAGTATTTGAGAGGACGGAAGAGTTTATTCCGGCCATTCGTCGCGTATGGTGGATTGCGCTGGGCTTGAGTGCTATGCTTGTACCGATGATTCCGCTTATTCAATTCGGCATTGTTACATTTCCAGCCTCGATCTCGATTGCCGTTCAGACATTTGTTACCTGGAGTGGTCTTTCCCTGAGCGCTTTTTACATTACTTCACTTCTGCTTCTGTACCGGAAAGAGAGCGCCAAGCGCATGCTGAAGCATTTGGAACCGGTAGGCAGAATGGCGCTAAGCAACTACTTGAGCCAAACCATCATCGCTGTATTGGTTGTGCGTGTTGGACATTTGTACGGAACGCCTGGGTTGGCTCTCGGATTGGTGTTTAGCTTGGTGATCTTCACTGCGCAAATCTTCGTTAGTCGCTGGTGGCTCGCCAACTATCAGTTTGGTCCTGCGGAATGGCTTTGGCGCTGTTTGACATACGGCAAATTTGTACCAATGAAACGAAAAGGAGGATCTCATGCGATTTGACACTATCATGACAATGGCTGTCGTGCTTGTGCTGACGTCCTGTTATTTTTATTTATGGAAAAGGCTTCGCTCGAAAACGTCCAGTTAATCTGGGCGTTTTTTCTAGCTTTAATGGCCAGGGGAGATCGTAGGATAAAAGTGGCATGATTGGGGCAAAATTTTCCTATCTCACATACCTAGTAACAGCAGCAGCGCTCTGACAGTAGGAAGGAGAAAGAGGATGGCTGGCAATTGGATTTCATTTTTGATCGGCTCCTTTGTAGGATCGATAGCTGCACTCCTCGTGGTGGGACTGCTTTTGATCTGTCTTTTTCGACCTCTTACCCAGTGGCTGCTCGCCAAGTTCATGAAGCGCCTCATGTCAGACCGCTATCCGGAAAATATTTTTGAGATGGTCTCCGCCATGACCAAAGTCAGTCCACGCTACGTCCTGGAGAACAGCTTGCGAGCAGCTACTGGACAAGCCATCGAACGTCCTTTTGGAAGTCCGCGCAAGTTCTTGAACTTCGATAGCTTGATATTTTCTCCTGCACAGCTGGCCAAGCTGCCTTCGAGTGAAGATACAGAAGTGGACATGCAAATCACGATTGGGCCCATGGCAAAAAAGCCGTTAACCTTGGACATTCCGCTCATGGTAGGGGCAATGGGGTACGGTATCGGTGTAAGTGCCGATGTGAAAATCGCGATTGCAAAAGGAACGGCCGCAGTGGGGACTTTGACGAATACGGGTGAAGGCCCGTTATTGCCGGAAGAAAGGAAATTCGCCAAACACCTGATTCTCCAATACAACTCGGGAAAGTGGGCAAAGGAGCCGGAAATTTTGCGACAGGCTGACGCCATCGAAATCCATTTTGGGCAGGGGGCGACTGCAGCTGCCGCGAGCTTTATCCCCGCTGAATATATCCAGGGAAGAGCTGCTGAAATCATGGGGGTTCAGGATGAAGAGATGATTATCATTCCTTCGCGGCATCCGGAAGTATCGAAGCCGGAGGATCTTAAGAAGCTCGTAGACAAGTTGCGCACAATAACAGACGGCGTTCCGATTGGTGTCAAAATCTGTGCCAGTGCCATTCTTGAAAAAGACCTGGAGATTGTAATCCAAGCCGGTGTAGATTTTATCAGTATTGATGGCGGACAAGCGGGGACAAAAGGTGGACCTCCAATCTTGGAGGATGATTTCGGTTTGCCGACCATTTATGCGCTGACCCGGGCCGTGCGCTATTTGAAGAAAAAAGGTGTGAAAGAACGAATTACCTTATTGTCTGGGGGCGGATATAATACCCCGGGTGAGTGCTTAAAAGCAATTGCTTTGGGAGCAGACGGCATATTTATGGGGACGGCTGTTTTGTGGGCGATGACTCATGATCAGGTGACAAAAGCAATACCGTGGGAACCACCGACAGAGCTGACCACCTATCCAGGGAGCTTGAAAAACAAATTTGACCCCGATTCAGCCACGAAATACTTGGCTAACTTTTTTCTTTCGTTTGTGGATGAAATGGAAATTGCCATCCTCGCGCTGGGGAAAACGTCTCTTCGTGAAGTTACGGCTGCGGATCTCGTCTCACTCGATGAGATGACGAGCAAAGTGACGAAAGTACCCCTTGCCTATCATTCATCCTCTTCCAGTTAAATTGCTTGATCGACGTACGAATGGGAGGGATTCGTATCGAACAGAGGATCATCCAAATCAAGTCGGCCGCACAGTACAACGGATGGACCATGACACAGACGTGGGAGCATCTTCTTTTTTTACATTGGGCGATTTCACCATCGTCTATCAAAGCGCTCATTCCAGCAGGACTTGAGCTCGATACATATGATGGCAAGGCATGGATCAGTATTATCCCGTTTTTGCTGAGTGGCGTGCGTTTGCATCGGATGCCATCCGTACCATTCACGACGACTTTCCCTGAAATCAACGTGCGGACGTATGTGAAGGCGAAAGGGAAGACAGGCGTGTATTTTCTTTCGCTGGATACGTCGAATCCCCTAGTAATCCAGATTGCGAAATTTTGGTACCGACTGCCTTATTATCGGGCCCAAATGACTTTTCATCGCCAAGGGGATCGGATCGATTTTACCTCTCGACGTCTATCTGGTCTACCTCAGTCACCCTGGTTCGAAGGCAGCTACCAGCCTCTCACTGACAGATTTTTCGTCAAAGAGGGAACGCTGATGCATTGGTTGACGGAGCGATACACGCTCTTTTGCAGGTGTAACAGAACGAAGCAAATGATGTATGCGGATGTGGTGCACGAGCCGTGGCAACTACAGGAGACAGCCTTTCATATTCGTGAAAACTCGATGACCGAAAACCTGTCAATCCCACTCACGGATTCTCCGCATCTAGCCCTGTATTCACGTGGAGTACAAAGTCTTATTTGGCCGATTCGAAGTCTAGCGGATCTGTCTTCGGATCAAGGTGGATAGTAGTGACTGATACCAGTACAAAAGGGTATCAGTCTTTTGGATTTGAGGCTTGCCAGACTGACTTTTGGTCGGTAAGATGAGAGATAGCACTTTTTTTCGAAAAACAGGAAGGATCTGGTATTTGGTTATGGCTCGAAAAGAACGAATTGGTGAGTTGGATCTAATCCGGGCCTTTGCATTCTTGGCTGTGGTTTATCAGCATGTCATTGGCGTGTATATCCGTGAGCCGGGACTGACAGAGCAGGTGTCGATCGTCTACGGAATGTTGTTTCATTTGTTAAAATTCGCGGTACCTGCATTCATTTTCATCACAGGGCTTGTTCTGTTTTACAACTACTCCGAAAAAGTGAACTATATTTCCTTTACACGTAAACGGGTAACGGAGATTTTGGTTCCGTATGGAATATGGTCGGTGGTTTATCTTTACTTGATGGAGAAGCCCTTGGGGGAGGGAGCAGTGTTTGTTTGGAATGTAAGCAAAAATTTCCTGACAGGGACATCCTCGTATCATCTGTGGTTCGTCGTGATGATTTTTCAGTTCTATCTTTTGTATCCGTTTTGGCAAAGAGTATTTGAACTTTTCCGCAGATTCGTGACAAGCCGCTTTCGTCTCGTTGTCGCTCTTGGTGTCTCCGGATTGGTTTATGGGGGCCTCATGTGGTTTTCAGCGCGGTACATCCCCGCGCACGGTTTCCGATTCGATATGAATTGGCTTGATACATATTTCATCAAATACCGCGATCGAAATGCGTTCTATTATTTCTATTACTTTTTGTTCGGTGGTTTAGTCGCTTTTACGCTGCCTGCATTTCGTTCACTCCTGAAAAGATACTGGCAATGGATCATTGTTTCAGTTGGTGTCCTGTACGCAGTCATTGGCTATGAACTTTTCCGTGATTCAGGGCAAGGCCAGATCAATTTAAACGTAGCGACATCCTTGAAACCGTCCATGTTCCTCTATACGATGGCTTGTTTATTGGCTGTGTACGCTCTCTGCCTATGGATGAGCAAAAAGCAGTCCAAATGGACACATTGGCTAGGACTCCTTGGGAAATATTCGTACGGAGCTTATTTGATTCATGCGCTGATCTTGACGTACTTGATGAAGATTTTGCGCGAGCTTCAGCTTTTTCACACGGGCGTGTGGGGAAGTATGGTAGCATTCGCCTTGTGCTCCATTCTTTCTTTTGCCATATCATATGGGCTGGGAAAACTGCCGTTTGGTTCTTGGCTGGTGGGGGCAGCAGAGAAAAAGACAAAAAAGATCCCGTCATCTCAAAAAGAATGGCAAAACGCGGGTTAATCGCAAGCAGTTTGGCCATATGTAGAGAATTGTAGGAGGTTGAAGGGAGAAGCGAGTCGTCATGCTGTTAGCTTACATTCAGTTAGCCTTGGCTATGGCCTTGGTCGGAAGCAACATCTCCATCGGTAAAGAAATAGTTTCCCATGTTCCTGTGTTTTTGTTTTCGGAGCTGCGCTTTTTGCTCGCGATCATCATCCTATTGCCGCTGCTGGCTATGCGTGGGGAATGGAAAACGTCTTGGAGCCGTGAGGAAGGCAAGGTGTTATTCTGGCAGTCTTTTTTCGGCGTGTTTCTCTTTAGTGTATGCATGCTGTACGGCGTTCAGTGGACGACCGCTACTGCTGCCGGTATCATTACGAGTACGGTACCTGCCTGCATCGCTTTGTTTTCGTTCTGGCTGCTCAAGGAAAAATTAAACACCAATCGTTTAGTGGCGATCGGTCTTTCAGTGGGCGGCATCGGCTTCATTACGTTTACTGGAGGCGACGGGGAGCAAAACTGGATAAGCATGCTCGGCAATCTCTTCGTATTTTTTGCGGTCGTCAGCGAAGCGCTTTTTACGATTTTCGCGAAAAGACTTGCTGGGAAAAATACACCTTTTCAAATGACGGCTGCGATTAATGTCATCAGCTTTGTCTTGTTTCTTCCGTTTGCGATTTGGGAAAGCTTGCGGTTTGATTGGAGTGCTGTACCTGCAAATGTATGGTGGCTTCTTGTGTACTATGCGTTTACGGCCAGCGTCTTATCCTTCTTTCTCTGGTACAAAGGAGTGGAGAAGGTGGAGGCTTCCAAAGCTGGCTTGTTCACCGGATTGATGCCGATAAGTGCTGCTCTCGTGGCTGTCTTTTTCTTGAACGAAACATTTACTTGGATGCATGGAGTGGGGATGATCCTCGTACTCGCCTCCATTTTTATCGGTACACAGCAGCCACGTCGTATACATTCGTCGATTGGAAGCTAATAGAAAAATTATGATACAACGGTCTCGGAAACCCTCGCATTTACTCTTCGTGGGTATCCGGGGCTTTTTTTGAAAGAAAACGAAAAGCGCCCTGACACGAGGCCAAGACGCTTTTGTAAGAGTGGTTGTTCCAATTATTTGGTTACTGCATTTTCCAAATCTTTCACACCGCTGTAGACTAATTCGAACAAGTCAGCAATGTTTTCTTCTTCAATGCAAGAGAAGGCAATGCGCAAATCGGTTTGACCAAGAGCGATCGTACCGACGCCATACTGTTCCAGCAAGTGCTGGCGCAATGTTTCCGCTTCGACAGTCTTTAGCTTGAGGCACATGAAGTAGCCGGAGTTGAATGGATAGTAAGTCCACACGTCAGCGAATTTTCCGCTGTCGAGCACTTCCTTGACGCGGTTGGCACGGCCTTTCATGATATCGAATTTCTCCTGCTTCTGTGCTTTGTACTCCGGAGCAGTGATTGCGTGTAATACGAATGTTTGGGAAGGATGCGATCCGCTGGAAAGAGTCGCGCGGATGATTCCCATTGTCTTTTGCTCCAAAGCGCTGAGCAAGTCGCTGGATGGAGATGCATACGTAATGAAGCCAACACGGAAGCCCCATACGTAATCTTCTTTGGTAGCCCCATCTACTTTTACAGGCAGAATGCGCGGGTGAACGTCGCATAGGCTAGCGAAGAGAGATTCGTGCATTGAGTCCTCGAAGAACAAGCCGAAGTACGCGTCATCTGTCACTGCGACAATGTTGATTCCAGCCTCGGCGCCTTCTTTGAGTGCAGCGACGATTTGTTTTCCTTCCTCTGGACCTGGTGTATAGCCAGTTGGGTTATTCGGGAAGTTGAGTACGACGATGGCTTTGCCTTTGTCTTTTTGTGCGAGAATCGCATCACGCAAAGCAGCAGCATTAAATTTCATCTCGTCGTTATATAATGGATAGTAGACCATTTCTGCACCACGGCGGATCGAAAAAGTAAGCTCGTAGTTTTCCCAGTTTTTGTCCGGGATGATGACACTGTCGCCGTTGTCAGCGAACAAGTCAGATACGATGCTCAGGCCATGCGTCAATGCGTTTGTAACGATTGGGTTACTAAACGTATGGTTAGCCAGTGAAGGCTGTTCCTCAATCATTTTTTTACGCCATGCTGCACGCAGCTCAGGCTTTCCTGCTGGGGGAGCATACTCGTAAATGTCTTTTGGCTGGTAAGCAGACAGGTTATCCTGGATGACCTTAAGGTGCATCGGTTGACCGTTTTCCAGTGCAATCCCGATAGTTGCGTTGTACTTTTTCGCTTTTGCTTTCGCTTCTGCCGACTGGCTGAGAATCCCTTCTTTTGGGAAATAAATCAGTTTCGCGATGTCAGACAGCATTTCATACACGTGCGGGTTTTCCCGCTGGATGGTTTGGTTCAGCGTTGATGCCAATGAATGCATGATAGCCTCCCTCTTCATTTGAAAACATCTATGTTTACCAATAAAGATAGCGTATCTACAGGCATTTGTCACCCTTGCCCAGCGGGATATTTCAGATTTTGCGAGGTTCCTTTTGACAGCGAGGAGCGGATTTGCTACCTTGAAATCGAAAACTGAGTAATGCGGGAGGGAGAAGGAAATGGCTGAACGCAGGATCGTTCGCCTGGGGGACCCTATCTTGCGTGAAACTTCAAAAAGAGTACCGTCCATTACTCCACAGGTTGAAAAGATTTTGGATGATATGGCCCAAACGATTTACGCTGCGAAAGGTCGAGCAGGCTTGTCCGCGATACAGATTGGCATCCCAAAGCGTTTAGTTGTGATGGATTGTGGTAGCGGCTTGATTGAACTGATCAATCCGGTATGGATGGAAAAATCAGGTGAGCAGGAAGGGCAAGAAGCTTGTCTTTCGATACCGGGTGTGTTTGGAATCGTTCGTCGGGCGAATTATGTCAAAGTTCAGACGCTGAACCGCCAAGGAGAAACAAAGACAATCGAAGCCGAAGATTTCCTCGCTCGGTGTATTCAGCACGAGATGGACCATTTGGAAGGAATTTTGTTTATTGATCATACAGAAGAGCTCTACTCAGCAAAAACAGGAAAGAAACTGAATCGCAAGGACTTGCACCGGATACAGGCTAAAAGTAGAAACAGAGCATAAACAGCAAGGAGATTGACTCATGAAGCGTTGGAATATTATGTTAACAGGCTTTGGAACAGTAGGACAGCAAGTAGCCAGACTGCTGGAACAGCGACGGGACCGATACCGCGAGCTATATCAAGCGGATGTCAGACTCGTGGGAGTCATTCGTTCGGCTTCCGGTCTCTATGATGAGAACGGAATTGATTCAGGAAAATGGGAAGACTATGCACATACAAAACAAGCAAAGAACCCATCATGGAACGCGCTGGAATTTATCCAATCGGTTCAACCGGATGTGCTCATCGAGGCTGGTCCTTCTGAAAAAGAGGGAGGACCCGGTCTTACTTTTATTCGCTATGCATTGGAACATGCTATACATGCAATCGCGATTTCAAAAGGTGCGCTTGTTGTCGATTATGCTGGCTTAGCCGCTCTAGCCAAAAAACATGGCGTCGCGTTGAAAGTGAGTGGGGCAACAGCAGCAGCCCTGCCGACGATCGATCTATTGCAGTATAACTTGGCAGGCTGTGAAGTGAACCGAGTCGAAGGCATTTTTACGGGAACGACTAACTTCGTGCTCACAAAAATGATGGAAGAGGGGCTCGCCTGTGTGGAAGCAGTCGAGCTCGCTCAGAAGATGGGGATTGCCGAACCGGACCCTTCTTACGACATCGATGGTTGGGATACAGCTTCAAAGCTCACGATCTTGGCAAACGCCGCTTTTGGTGCGCAAGTAAATCTGACTGATATCACACGCGCAAGTATTCGCGAAATAACCTCGTTACAAATCGAGAACTGGAAAAAGCATACGAAGATTCCCAAGCTGATAGGAAGCATCCAAAAGGAAGCAAATGGCACACTTTCTATAGCAGTGGAGCTTTGTGCAGTGGATCTTACCCATCCATTTGCATCTGTATCAGGTACGACAAAAGCCATACGGGTAGAAACAGATGTCATGGGGGATTTATTGGTCGTTGGAGGAAAATCAGATCCTGTCGCGGCAGCAGCGGCTGCCTTAAAAGACCTTGAACATATCATTAGCAGATAGGTTCATTTGCATGTGCTTCCAGTGTTCCTTAGGAATGAGTCCTTTACAACCGCGAGCATACTAGGGATGCACCACAAAAAACGGCGAGGGGGCCATACGGATGAACCAATCGTCTGATGTCAATGCCGAGCTGCAGCAAGTATCTGCTTACCCAACCAAGCAAAAAATGAATCAAAAGAACGTCGCTTTGGTAAATGAGCAGGATAGCTGCTGCTGTACCCCCAAAAAGCAGGCATCCGAAGCACAGCAGGAATGATGCCTACACGAAAAAGCCGGGTCTCGATTAAGAGACACCGGCTTTTCATTTCGTACAATGCGTTTTATCCGATAAATTCTTGTACCCAGTAGCCATTTGTGACGCCTACACCAATTTTTGTGAACGCAGGGTTCATAATGTTTTGGCGGTGACCTTCACTGTTCATCCATTGTTGCATAACTTCTTGTGGACTTTGTTGTCCCATGGCGATATTCTCACCTGCAGTCGAGTACTGAATGCCATACTGCTTCATCATGTCAAATGGGGAACCGTACGTTGGGCTGTTGTGGTCAAAATAGTTGTTAGCAGACATATCTTGTGCTTTTGCCAACGCTACTTTGGACAATGCTGCATCCATTTGAACAGGCTTGAGACCTGCTTTGGCACGTTCTTGGTTCACCAAATCCGCGACTTGTTTCGCAAAATCACCAGTTTTTCCTTGTTCCGCTTGATTTACTGGTGCGGCAGGCTGAGTGACGTTATTTCTAGGTTGCGCTGGTGCTGGTTGAACTGGTGTTTGTTGTGCTGGTGCTTGTTGCACGGGTGCTGATTGAAAAGATCCTGGTTGAATTGGGTATGGTTGTACAGGTGTAGTTTGTCCTTGTTTTTGATAAAAGTTAAAGAACTGTTGTGCATTTGGTGCTTTTTGGAATTGTCCCATATTTTGACCCACATTGAATTGGAATTGTCCGTTCTTCAATGGGCAGTTAGATGCTGCGGAAGCAGAAGAAGCAAACCCTGTCAAAGCCAAGCCTAGACCAAGAGTCATCGCGATTGTAACAGAACCAAAACGTTTCATTAAACAAATCTCTCCTTTTTTTTGCCTACGAGGTTAGTTGTCGGATTCGGGTTGAGGAAACAACCCTACGCCAATTCGGCGATTCACCCCATGTGGAATTGCTCATCCACTAAAAAGTCCCCCGCACTTCCTTTTCAGAAAGTCTCGGCTTATTTCGTTTGGCATGAACAACGATATCAGACAATCCCAATCGAAATAAAGGAGTAATATATGGCAAAAAGCTAGAATCGTTGATAAATTAGGCTCATTTCGCTTCGTTTGATTGTTCCTTCCATGCGGTTAAGCCGCCTTCCAATGCATTTGCTTGAAAACCATGCTCACGAAGAAGAGCGGCAGCTTTTTGAGCCTTGTTACCTGTTGTACATACAGTAACAATCTGCACATTTTGCGCAAGTTTTTCGGTTTCTTCATCGAACGGCTTGTCCTGTTCTTTCATTAGAAGATAGGGTGCGTTTCGGGTCGATGCATTTTCGTGAACGAGGCTGCCGGTGATAAATTTCTCGACGTCGCGTACGTCCACTAATAGTACAGGCACTTTCTTTTCAAGCATTTCTGATAATTGAATAGTTGTCAAAGTATGATTTTGCAAATGAAATCCCTCCCAATGCTATTGTAACAGAGTATCGACTTCCCAGTATAAGGGTGAACGGTTGCTTTTGTTGGACAACCATGGTAGAATGAGATTGCTACTTGAAAAATTGATACCTAATCATTCATCGAGGTGTTTGTATGCTGATGGATAACATTTTTGAATCCCCGATTCACACTGGCGCGGTCATCGGAGCCGCAAGGATGGAAGAGAGGAAGGGCTTTCATTGTTTTAGGTTTTCAAAAGGTTTAGTTTTTAATTTTGCAGTTCCGTCCCATGACATTTGCATATTTGCTGAGTAGGTAAAATTCACATATCATGAAGGCATATCATAGCACATGATCTGGTATTCCTTCATGATATGTGAGCTTTATTTGCTTCGGTAAATATGACTAGCATATTCAAATTGAATTTTTGGAGGTTTTTTTAAATGCAAACGAACGGAACAGTAAAATGGTTTAACGCAGAAAAAGGTTTCGGTTTCATTCAAGTAGAAGGCGGAGACGATGTATTCGTACACTTCAGCGCAATCCAAGGTGACGGTTTCAAAACTTTGGACGAAGGTCAAAAAGTTCAATTCAACATCGTTCAAGGCAACCGTGGCCCACAAGCTGAGAACGTAGTAAAACTGTAAGTCTCCTTTTAAAAGAAACTGTCCTTTCGAGGGCAGTTTCTTTTTTGGCGTGGTCGTAGAAGTAAAATGTAATGCTCCCCGTTGTCAAGACACGATTTTTTGAGGAATAAGTTATGTCCTCCTTTTCGTAGTCCTAGTGTTTAGGATGCGATTTTTTCGATAGTATGGGCGGAAAATTGATCGGGTTTTGCTTCATTTAGAGATTGATGAGGGCGCTCCTGGTTTTAAAATTGGACATAACGAGCTATCTCTCTGAACTCTTAACGAACTTTATCATCAATACACCATCTTGCAGTTCGGCAGAATAACAATTTTCGTTTAAATTTTCAGTTGAATATTGATATTCGAGAATTGCATCTGCCATTTCTTGAGTGAATCTCCCCTTAAAATACGGTATATTTAGTTTAGTTCCAACTTGAAAATCTTCATCACAACAATTAATATCAATGTGTTCTATTATCGTTTTAACTGGATCGCTTAAATCAGCCCATTTTAAATTACATTGATTATTCACCACTTTCTTCCCCCTTAAAATTATCTTTTCATTACATCAGAAGTTAAGTCATAAAGCACATTATTATTACCCTCAAGTACGATATATCGATGATTGAATTCGTTATTTGTTTTTAGGATGCGATTTTTTCGATAGTTTGGACGTAAAATTGATCGGGTTTTGCTTCATTTAGAGACTGATTTCGTACTTGCCAGCAATTTCGTTCACGGTCTGCTCCTCCCGGAGGACCTCCAGGACAACCTTTGTTTTAAACTATGAGGTATATTGGTTCCGTTTTTCCATGCTCTTATTATAACTTATTTTTTAACCTCCCGTGTCTCAGTCTATGGGAGCATTATAAAAGGCGTTGGGATCGTCCTCAGCGCCTGTTTCTGCATGCGAATGGGATAAAAAAAGGAACTATGGCGTCCCACCATAATTCCTCATTTTCTTCCTACAAAATAGTTAAATACAAGTTTCGATTTCGACAGTTTGGAATTGACTGTCAAGTACAGTAAGACCAACAACTTGACCGCCGCCGATAGTAGTACGGCCATAAGTGGTGAGAAGGACATTTCCGTTGTTTTCTGCTACGGTAAGGCGAACTTCATAGTGGAAAGAAGCGGGGACCAGCGCATTGAAAGCAGTGCGAGTATTCGCAGGGATAAATTGCGTGATGTCAAGCAAGGTGCTAACTGGATTCGTTTGCGTAACTGCGTTACCCCAGTTCAATACTTGCACACGTACTTCAACCTCTTCTGTGTTCAGATTTACCAGGTCGAGGTGAGCGGTGAGAGCACGGGCGAGGTTGTTTTGCAAAATACCAGTCGTTCTCACAGTATTTCTTCTTGGGCGTCTGTGACTTCTTCTTTCCGTAACATCTTGATCGTCGTCGTATTCGATTTCAGACATCCATGTTCACTCCATTCTTGTGTAATCTAGTGGGACAATAATACGATATTGTTTCTTGCCTTGATTTGTAACGGCGAACGTAAGGGGACGAGTAACTATTTTTGATAGAGGATGGTGGAGGTTTTGGGAGAAACGCCTGTATGCAAACAACTAAACTATACGGCTCGATTTGATTGGGGATACGAAGGGGTGGAACAGGTCGGTGCAACATCGGATATGATCGTCATTATCGATGTGCTCTCCTTCAGCACGTGTGTCGATATCGTAACGGGACGTGGAGGGATCGTCTATCCTTATCAGGTAAAGGATGAGTCAGCCGTAGCATTCGCTAAACAAAAAGCAGCGCTGCTCGCTGGAAAACGTGGAGAACCAATCTCCCTTTCACCCGCCTGTCTGAAAACGGTTCCGATGGGAAGTAGAATGGTGTTGCCCTCGCCAAATGGATCGACCTGTACCTTGCTGGCAAAGAAAACAGGGGCGAAGGTAATCGCTGCGTGCTTGCGAAACGCATCATCCGTCGCCAGATACATACAACAGCAGAAAGGAACTGTGACGGTTATTGCTTGCGGTGAACGATGGGGAAATGGAGCATTGCGACCCGCTATTGAGGATATGATTGCGGCAGGTGCGCTGCTTCACGAATTGGAGGAATATCGATTGTCACCAGAGGCCAAAATGGCGGTGGCAGCTTTCCGATCAGCCCAAGATCATCTTCTTGCTTACTTGCAGAAATGTGCTTCTGGCCAAGAACTGATCAGCAAGGGATACCCGGAAGATGTCGCACTTGCAGCGGAATGGAATCAGAGTTGCACGGTTCCAGTGCTTAACGCTGATTTTGCTTACGAAGCTAATTAGTCTTTTCGCATAAAGAATCCCTCATTCGGTAACCATGGTTATGAACCACACATGAGAAAAACTGGACAGGGAGGATTCATATGGATGATAACAGCAAGTCCATCAACCAGTCAGAAGAAAATATCCTGACGAATCGCCAAGGCCATCCGATTACAGACAACCAGAACCTGCGGACCGTTGGAAATCGCGGGCCAACGGTTCTGGAGAATTACGACTTTCTGGAAAAAATCACACATTTTGATCGGGAGAAAACACCTGAGCGTGTCGTGCATAGCCGAGGAGCAGGAGCGCGTGGCTATTTTGAAGCGTATGGAACCGCTGGTGATGAGCCGATTTCTACGTACACGAGAGCAAAGCTGTTTTCGGAGCAGGGGAAAAAAACGCCTGTGTTTGTACGGTTTTCTACGGTTATTCATGGCACACATTCTCCCGAAACATTGCGCGATCCACGTGGGTTTGCGGTGAAGTTTTATACAGAGGACGGGAACTGGGATCTGGTTGGCAATAACCTCAAAGTTTTTTTCATTCGGGATGCGATGAAGTTTCCTGATCTTGTACATGCGTTCAAGCCTGATCCTGTCACAAACATACAAGATGTGGAACGGATCTTTGACTTTATCTCGAACACGCCTGAGGCCATGCATATGATCACGTTTTTGTTCTCCCCGTGGGGAATACCAGCGAACTATCGACAAATGCAAGGCTCTGGCGTAAACACGTACAAGTGGGTAAACCACGAAGGAAAAGCGGTCCTGGTCAAATACCATTGGCAGCCATTAACGCAAGGGATTAAAAATTTGACACAAAAACAGGCGGAAGAGATCCAAGGGAAAAACTTTAATCATGCCACACAGGACTTGTACGAAGCGATTGAGCGAGGAGAATATCCGGAGTGGGAAATGTGCGTCCAGATCATGAGTGATGACGATCACCCTGAGCTCGATTTTGATCCACTTGATCCAACGAAAATATGGCCCGAAGATCAATTCCCGTTTCTTCCTGTAGGCAAAATGGTACTGGATAAAAATCCGGATAACTATTTTGCAGAGGTCGAGCAAGCAGCATTTGGGACAGGTGTTTTAGTGGATGGACTTGATTTTTCTGATGACAAGCTACTGCAAGGTAGGACCTTCTCCTACTCCGACACGCAGCGTTATCGGGTTGGCGCCAACTACTTGCAGCTTCCGGTCAACGCTCCCAAAAAGCATGTCGCTACCAACCAGGAAGGCGGTCAAATGCTGTACCATGTAGATCGAGCGCAGCGGCATATTAACTATGAGCCATCGACGATTGGCGGATTGCAGGAAGCCAAGCAAGCCGCTCCTGATCATCAGCCAGAAGTAGAAGGGAAGGTCGTTCGTCAAAAAATTGATCGCACCAACGATTTCAAACAGGCGGGAGAACGTTATCGCCTCATGGAAGACTGGGAAAGAGAAGACCTCATTGCCAATCTGACGGATGCACTCCTCTCCTGTGATCCTCGCATTCAAGAGAAAATGCTTGGATACTTCTTGCAATGTGACGAAGAGTACGGTCAGCGTTTGAAAGCTGGAGTCGCACAGGGCAATGGCGGAAATAGCAAAGAGATGGGCGGACCGATGGGCGCAACGAATCCCGGGGCGGCTGTCAAGGAAGCCGAACAGAAGTCTCGTCCGTCCAAGCCTTACTGATGACCCGAGTCAACAACAAGACTGAATGAACAGCGGAGCTTTGCCGAAGCCATGGTAAAGCTCTTTTTTTGTATCCGGTTGCAATTTGACTTAACAATCAGTAGGCTAAAACGTATGGGATCGATTTGCCAAAGGAGACGTCATTCATGTCAAAAGATAATAAAACACATCAACATATTGTAGAAGCAGCCTATCAATTATTCGCGGAGCATGGGATTGAAAAGACGAGCCTGACGATGATTGCTACAGAAGTAGGGATTACGAAGCCGGCGATCTACTACCACTTTGCATCAAAGGACGCACTTCTCGATTATTTGTTTGATCAACTGTTTGGAAACTATACATTCTCTCATTTTTTTACGGTTACAGATTTTACAGCTGACAATTTCACGGAACTTCTTATCGAAACTGGGTTGAAGCTATTGCCGAGCGAGGAAGAGGATTATGCCTTTTTACGTGTCTTCAATCAATTTCTGCTGTCTGTCAGTCAAAAAGAGAAGTACCGTGACAAGCTACGTATGATGCAAGAAGATTTTTTGCAGGGCTTTACCTCCTTATTAGAGCGAGGGATAGAGTTAGGTGTCGTCACGCCTGATCGTGTCGTAGCAAAAGCTCATATTCTAGCACTCGTCGTTGATAATATTAGTAATTACATGCTGATGGGAATTGAGCTAGATCAGAGGGATATCTGGACTGAAACAGTGAGAAGCGTGCTAAAGTAATCGAAAAAACAGTGACGCAATTCGAGTTGCCAGCGTCTTACAAATGTTTACATTAGACGATGGCGAGGAGATTCATAATGATACGAAGAGAGAAATGGGTAGCACTGTTGAGCTATACCGCGGTACTCTCCTTATTGACGACGGGTGGGGTCGTTGCTGCATCCCCTGCGAAGGCAGGTTCCACTAAAGTAGAAACATCGGCTGGCACGATAGGCAATACCGAGGTGAAGCTACAGGCTTGCAGTCAAGATGACACGAAAGCGGATGTTTCGGACATAACTGCGAAGTCTTGGAAATCATTGGAGAATAAGCCGGTGCTGGAAGGGATTACTGCCATTGCAACAGGCGTCATTTTTGATGAAGCAGGCTATGGGTGGAGGCCAGGTATTTCGTATGCCTTCACCGAGGATGGGCAAGTGTGGAAATGGGGCTATCAATCTGACAAGAAGTATGAACCGCACAAGCTAGCAGGGATCAAAGATGCCAAGCAAGTCACGACGGATTATGTCCTGACGGGTGCCGGTGATGTATGGCAGATCGATGAAAAGAAAGCACCAGAAAAACTGGCCGGTCTGGATAAAATCAAAAATATTCAGCAGCTCGATCTTCATGAAGGCGTACTCTTTTTACTGAAAGAAGACGGTACCGTACTGAAATGGGAAAAAGGAGCGAAAGCAGCAGAAAAGGTGACGAAGCTTTCGAATATCCGTGACATGTATAGCTCAGCCTTTTCCTTGTTTGCCATAGATGACCAAGGGAAGCTTCTTTATCTCGATGGCAAATCCGGAGAGCTGAACACAGAAAACCTGCAGGTAATGGATATCCCAGGGAAAGTCAAACAAATAGCCGTCGATTACACGGATCGCGCCTTAATCCAAACAGAAAAAGGCGAAATGTATAGCTATAATACAAAAGAAAATGAAAAAGTAGTGCGTGCCGCTCATGCAGATGGTGCCACACGGATGGCAGTTGGCGGAGAAGGATTGTACTTGATCGTAAAAGCGGACGGAACTGTCTGGGGCTGGGGAGATAATACACTTGGAATGCTCGGTGCGAATCTGGAAAATGAGCTCGAGGAGCCTGTCAAAATAGCGGGTCTTTCTGATATGACAGACGTACAAGCAGGAACCGACCATGTGATTGCTCTCGATAAAAAAGGAAACGTCTATTCATTTGGCAGCAATATGACAGGACAGCTGGGACGAATCCCTGTTACGTTTGACAAATGGACAGAATTGGGCGAATTACGTGATGTAAAACAAGTAGTAACTGAGCTGAATCGACCGTACTTCGTTCGTAAGGATGGTTCTGTATGGAGTTTTGGCGCGGATCGAGTACCATATGAAGTGAAAGGACCTAAGAAAGTAAAAACATTGGATAGCATCATGGATTCTCCGGTTACCTTAAATGAGAACGGACAAATCCAGTTGTGGAGCAGTGAATTTAGCAGCTGTGAAACATTGGCACTGCCTTCTCGGATCAAGGATTTCGTTGGTGGAGAGGAGCATCTCTTGTTGCGTACGGAAGATGACCAATTCCTGACGGTGGAATTCAGTTTTGATTCCGCTGAACGCGGAGGGGTATATGTCATCACGAACTTGCGCCCACAAAAAGTGGAAACCCTCAAGATCGATTCAAAATTGGCAGCGGATGTGACCAAGCTTTATACCAATCTTTATACGTTTTTTGCTGTGACGAAAAATGGTCAGGTATTGTACGCAGAACGGAAGAATGATGAACCGTTCACTTCATTTGCACAGATAGCTGGTTTGGAAGGAATTCGTGAGCTTGCACCTGAGTATTTTGTCCGTTATACAAAGGATATCGCATCAGTTTGGGCGATCAACGAAGCAGGTAAGGTTCAGGAATTGCAGGTTTACCCTGAGAGCGAAGGAAATGACGCAGGAGCTATCAAAGTGAAGTTGGAACCCAAAACGGAAGAAGACATTGCCATGATGAGCGGACGTTTGCGGATTACGAAGGATGGGCAAATCTTTGAACACGAATGGGAACCGCTTAAAAAACAAAAAGTGGCTGCGCCTGTTAGACTGATTTCCTCTTCGTACGACTATGCGATCGAAGGACCAGGCTCGCATTATCATGTGCTGGTCACAGAAGATGATAAGATCGTATTGATTGGCGACAATCCATACGGAAAAGGTGAGCTTCAACCAGATATGGTCAGACAATAACAGACGGGAAGAAGCGGCACAGTGGGAGTATTCATTTTCCACTGTGCTTTTTTATTTTGCCGTTTTTAGAATATATGGAAAAATATGGTTGGCAGTTTAAATTTACAGTTGTAATATTTTAACAGAAGTTAAATTTACGCTTGTAAATCTAAGAGGTGATGACGTGATGAGCAACATTCCGAAAATATCGGAGGCCGAGTGGGAAATCATGAAGGTGATCTGGAGAGATCATCCAGCAACAGCAGAGCAAATCATTGAGCGTTTACCAGCCGATATCGAATGGACAGAGCAGACGGTGCGCACGTTTTTGAACAGGTTGCTCAAAAAGAAAGCAATCAGCTATGAAAAATCTGGCCGCAGCTACCGATATTTCCCACTCGTCCAAGAAGCTGAATGCAAACGGGCTGAAAGCGAATCCTTTTTGAAACGTGTTTTTAATGGGGCTGTAGGCACGATGATGACCAATTTTCTCGAAGATGTGCAGTTATCCAACGAAGAAATCGACAAGCTGCAAAAAATATTGACGGAAAAACAAAAGAAAAAGCAATGATGAGGGACCTGTAAATGGATATTCTAGGGAGTATTTTTTTGTGGATGTGCTACGCCTCATTGGGGGCAAGCCTGGTAGCTATTTTGTTGGTAGCCATAAAAAAAGGAGTTAGCCAAGCGATTAGCTGGCGCATGCATCATTTGTTATGGTTCATCGTTTTGGCACGCCTAATGATCCCCGTGCTACCGGAGAGTTCATTCAGCCTCTTTACCTGGGTTTTCTGGGCAAGTAACAGCATGTCGGCTGCCCAGCCGCTTTCTTTCTCCGCAGAACCTCAACTAATGCCAAACACACAACTTCCTGTCGTCATCTCAGAAGTCTCCCACGGATTAAAAGACAACGAGAAAAATCAGATACAAACCGAAGCAGCTAAGGATGAAGGGATGAATGCAGTTTCCTCGCATCCAGTCTATATCCAAGTTCTCACAGCAGTGTGGCTTGTCGGAGTAGTCTTTTTGTTGGCGAGGCTCTTCGCCTATCTGTACAAGATGCACAACAAAGTACGCTTTTTAATGCGAGTGACGGATGAGAGAGTGTTTTCCATCATGGATGATTGCAGAAAGAAGTTTGGGGTAAAAAGGAAAATACACGTCTATACAGGGACACTGGCGAAGGGCCCGTTAATCTCTGGTCTGTTTTCACCTTGGGTTTATTGTCCGCGGGACGTATATCAATCGTTGTCAGACGCCGAGTTGTACCACGTCTTCTCGCATGAGCTCGCTCATCTGGATAAACACAAGCGCACCATTCATCTCACGTTTGAAAATCCTGAAAAACCAAAAACGATCGTGTTGTTTGCCCAAATCAAGGACAAATCCATTGTGGAAAACATGAGAAAAACAAAAAAGGTCCCTTTTGAGAGAATAGACGGTGCAAAATTTGAAGTTCCTGTCACTTCTTTGAACATCAGTGGCCAAGAAGTATTCCGCACAGCGCCGTATAAAGTCGATGATACACTTAGTAGCCCAAAGGATAAGGACAACCACACTTATTTTTGGTTAAAAGAAGATGTCTGCTTGAAAGTGACGTTCAAAGAAGTAGAAGCGGACGTGCAAAAGCAATTGGTAGCAGCTCTGGTAAAGGAAAAGGCGATTGATCTGAAAAAGTAGCGGGAACATGTAGAGTCTGTACATAAATCTTGCAGACTCTTTCCTTTTCCCCGATGAGAGGACAATGTAGAATTATGTCGAATGAATATTTATGAATAAGCATGAGCCTATAAGTACGTTGGTTCTATGGAAAGGGAGAATCTATGTAAATGCAGAAGTCATCAAATGCGTCCAAGGAAAACAGCGCTGCATGCTGCCAACCGTCGATTTCGCCGGCAGACGATTCTGCACGGATATTAATAGAAGGAAACACCGAAGTTATCGCACAAATGAACATGATTAACTTGACGGAAGAGGATTTGCAATTAATCGCAGCGTTTCGTCCTGTCATTGAGACTGAAATTGAGCAGATTACTTCTTCTTTTTATGAATCGATTCTCCATGTGGACTCTTTGAAACAAATCGTGATGGAGCACACAACCGCTGAACGTTTACGTCAAACCTTAATGAATCATTTAATCGAGATGTTTGACGGCCGGATCGATCCTGCCTTCATTGAAAAACGATTGAAGATTGCGATGGTTCATCAAAAAATCGGGCTTCCTCCCAAGTGGTACATGGGTTCTTTTCAAAACCTGTTAGGCACACTCATGCGAATGATAGATGATCGGAAAGACGATTATCCTGACTCGAAAAAACTGGCTCAAGCCATTACGAAGCTGCTCAGCTTTGAGCAGCAATTGGTCCTGGAGGCGTACGAAGACCAGATACGTATGCTGGAGCATCGCGCGAAATCGATGATGGAATATCAGGCGTTTCACGATGATTTAACCGGCTTGCCGAACAGAAGGAAGCTCCATCAAGCCTTGCAGGAGGCGATTGTTAACAATAGCGACCAGGATACGCGATTTGCTGTGCTGGTATTGGACATCGATTGTTTTAAAATGATCAATGATTCTCTGGGCCATATGTATGGGGATCATTTTTTGCAAGAAGTGAGTGATCGGATCAAAAAAAGCGCGGAAGGATTCGATGTGATGATTGCTCGTATGGGTGGTGATGAATTCGCACTGATCTGCCAAAATGTTGAAGATGATCACGAGTTTTCGACGTTGGCTGATCGAGTGGTCAAGGAAATCGAGATCCCCTATCGCTTGCAAGGAAAAGATTATTACGTCTCGGCGAGTATTGGAGTAGCCGTGTATCCCGATCACGGATGTAGTGAAGAGCAATTGCTCAAAAATGCTGATGCTGCCATGTACGGAGTGAAGAAAAACGGCAAAAACGGATTTCAGCTTTTTACCAATGAGCTCGATGACCAAGTGTTGATGCGTATCGAACTGGAGAGGGATTTGAGAAAGCGGTAAAGAATGACGAGCTGGTTTTGTACTACCAGCCACAGATTCAAACGCCCATTACCCGCATCGGAAGTAGAGATTTCTAAACAGTCGATGGAATCATTTTGAAATTATTGATACAATGATGAGAGTCCCTTCGGGGGCTATTTTTTTAAGGAGGGTTTTTCCGATGAAGAACATTACGTTCATCAAACATGTCTATGAAACGCAACTGGGGGGTGAAATCTACTATGAACCCTAGTATTTTGAATGGCACCAGAAATCATCTGATCAACCAGCTTGTCTTTTTTGACGAGCAGTATTCACTCTTTTACGATCAATATGTACGGAACTACGGAAAAGAAAAGCAATCCATCGATGAGATTGTCGAGCGTTACAAGCAAACACTCGAAAGCCTTTTGGCAAAAGAAGACAGTGCACTCTTTCAATCGCTTAAAGCAGTTACTTTATTAGGCAGCAGCGTAAAAGTGCTATTTGAAGAAGATCATTTTGAGGAGTCATTTACTGTGGTGTATCCCACAGACATTGACCCGGATAACAACAGAATTTCATTCTTATCGCCCATAGGCAGGCAGCTGCTGCTTGCGGCTCCACACGATTCTGTTGTGCTGGAAAGTCCGGTTGGCAGGCAACAGGTGCAGGTACGGGAGATAAGCTTTACATATATGGGGGGATTCTCGTCACCTTAGAAATCTACCCATCGCATCGATCATGTAAAAAGACACTAACACGATGTTAGTGTCTTTTCTTGTCAATTTTAGTAAAATGCAAGAAAAGCAAGCTGTGCGTACAGGAGGAAAAGACGATGAAAACAATTGCCTGTCCAACATGTGATCAGGACGTGCAATGGGATATGAATCACCTGCAGAAGCTGAAGGCGCGGTGGGTGATAGTTTGCGAAAAATGTGGTGACTCGTTATTCAGCGTGTCAGAAGAAGAAAAGGAAATGATTCTGGCAGGCATCCGCTTGACGGAAGAGTATGTACCGGATATCATCCATGCTTATCACAATGAGGATGTAAAGAATCTCCCTTCTAGGGTTTGGTTTGGAGAAATCATAAAAAGCAAGTGAGAGTAGGACTGATTGCAAGCTTTCATTATACTTCGAGAAACATGGAAAAATGGGTCCCTAGACGCTAGCAATTTGTTAGTGTCTTTTTATATTTATTCAGGTAAAATTTAGTCGAACGATATTTCGGAAAAATAGAGTGAAAAGAAGGGATTTCATGATTGTTCTTGGGATGATGATTTTCATTTGGTTGTTATCTCTCTGGCTACAGCCGATCCTACAACCTTATGTGGAAGCCTTTCTGCTCTCATTATATGGGGACAGATATGAAACGTACATTCCTTATAAAATGACAGCCTTACATTATGGGGTATATGCCATGGCACTTGGTTTCATCCTGGGACTGCCACTTGAAATTAAATACAAAAGGGCAAAGTCAAAATGTCTCAAGAAGCTCAAGTTTTTTGACAGCCTCGAGTCCGAGAATATCCTGTTTATTCTTTCTCTTGCGCGTGATCAGCAGGGCTATGTGACGCCAATGGATATCGCGTCCCAATCTACTCTTACGATAGAAAAAGCCCAAAATATTTTAAGTAAGCTTCAAAAAGACGGTTTCGCTGAGCTAAGTGTAACTGAAAAGGGTGACATTCTCTATTATTTCGCGGGCTTTACTGAAGGTGAGGAATGAGCGGCGAATGATTAAATTTTTTGGTAGGTTAGTGATTCTTTTTTATGTTGTTGGCTTTTTTCTCATCCTTGCTTTGCTTCCTGGTATTTTTGTCATTGATGGAATCTACCGAGTCTTAGACAACACAATCTTCTTAGCAATCTTTATGAGTCTCATTTCCATTGGTTACGCGTTGTTTTGCATGGAAGGAAAAAGGCTGGAAAAAAAGCAAATGCAACGAACACAGCAAGCCGTTGCAATGACTGTCGCCAATCGTAATCATGGAGTCGTCTCTGTTGCATCGTTTGCTCTGGAATCGGAGTTGCCGCTATCGCAGTGTGAGGAAATTCTAAAAGAGATGGAACACCGAAAGGTTCTGAGGACTTCCTCCTTACTTGGCAAGATGGCCGTCTATCAGTTGGATGATCACGTATATGGACAAATGCCTTATGAAAGTGACGACAACGAGGAGGCAGATGATGAGGACTCAGAGTATGATGATGAGGACTCAGAGTATGATGATGAGGACTCAGAATATGATGATGAGGACACAGAATATGATGATGAGGAAACACAAGAGCTGGAACAATCGCAGCGCATACGCAAAAAAAGAATCGTTCGTGCTGTATTAATTACAGTTATCGGCACATTGATTGTGATCTCCGAAGAACAGATCTTACTAAACGTGAGCGAGTATCTCTATGCTGCAATTACTGCACTTATCTTTCTCGTTTTTATCGGACGTTACCTATTGTCCTCCCATCGAAAAGCGGATCAACGCCATTCGGAACACGATGTTTTGAGGTATGTCATGGATAAGGAAGGGGAACTCAATCCGAAAGAGATTCCTTATTATACACATGAAAGCTATCAATCGATGGAGCCCATGATCGATAAATGGCACAAAAGAAACTACTGCTCGATTACGCATCAAGAAGACGGGGGAATCATTTATCTCTTTCCGAATTATACGGATGAGTCGGAAGTGTGCGAATATGACGAAGAGTATGATCCGATCCCTGAATGGATCGATAAAAGGTCGAGATTTCTACTATTTTGCTGTTTAGCATTTGTCTTCAGCTATGTAGGCGGCTATGTCCTTGTACATTGGAACAGCCTTATCTTCATTCTCGCTTGTACCATCATAGGAGGGATCTACGGTCATTTTGCCTTCACACAAAAACCGGAGCTAGAGAGAATGGAGCGAATCGCACTGCAAGTAGCTACGAAGAAGGGCGGTGCTTTAGCTGTTTACGAGTTGGCTTACAATGCCAGAATCACCATGGATGAAGCGGCGAAGGTATTAGAAAAATGGGAGCAAACGAACATTGCGAGAAAAGTGTATCCGGAGGAAGGCGTGCCAGTTTACATGGTGAGTGGCGTGGTTTCTAAAGAACAAAGACTAAGCTCGGAGCATGTTTGAATACACTCCCATAATCTGCACATACTACCATCACTCCATCAATCACAACCAGAGGTGAACAGCAATGGCACGTTCGAATTCCTTGGTGTATGGACAAGCCCGTGCAGCACTTGATCAATTAAAGTACGAGATCGCTGCTGAATTTGGAGTCGAATTGGGAGCAGACACGTCGGCACGCCAAAACGGCTCTGTCGGCGGAGAAATGACAAAGCGTTTAGTACAATACGCGGAACAGCAGATGTTTCGTCTGTAATCCCACTACTATTCCATCAGCGAGCTGATCAAACCTCTGCAAGCGGTGGCGAATATAACGGGAATGAAATACTTGAAACCATTCTTGTTCCAAGGGGTATTGGGGGCTTCGGATGAACAAATTCAGCACAGTGCAGAAGAATATGTGGCTCATGCACTAAACGCTACCATGGAGCCGATAGGAAAATAATCAGACACGAGAGACGATGAGAAAGTATTCATCGTCTTTTTTGTATGGCTTGAAGAGGTTCTGGGTGCCCCAGCAAAAACCCTTGACCAACAGGTACGCCAAGTGTCAAAGCGACAGATAAGTCTTCCGGCTCCTCGATTCCTTCCAGTACCAGCTGTATTTGATCTTGGCAGTAATGGACGAAAAGTGAGACGAGCTTTTGCTTATTCGGCACGGAGGACAATTGCTTGCCGAAGTACCTGTCGAGCTTAACGATATCTGGTTCATACTCCACAATCTTTTTTAATGACGCGGCACCCGAGCCGATATCATCTAATGCGATCAGGAATCCATGCTGACGCAGCTCACGTATTTTTTGTCCCAACAATCTTATCTCCCACATCTTGTCTTCTTCATTGGCCTCGTTAATCTCCAAGACAATTCGACTGTTCCACGACCCAAACAAGCCCTCGGTAATAAACGATAGGAAAGCAGGATTCAACAACGTAGAAGGAAACACATTGATGAACAAGAGCGGGACATGATCGTGAATAGTCACACTCGTAAAGTAGGATTCAATTGCTGTTTTCATCGACAACGTATCCAATTCATACAAGTGTCCTTCTGCACGAGCCTTTCGAAAAAGGAATGCTGGTGAGTGGCGTGTAGAGGATCGAAGAAGTGCTTCGTACCCGAAAAATTGTCCTGTCGTCAGATGCACCAGGGGCTGAAAAACAGGATATGGCGGTTCCTTTGCCAATACAACGTTCATGGAATCATATTCCTTCCTGCACCAAATATTTGACTTTAGGAAAAATTGTTTCCTTAAGGAAAGATAAGTTGTCGATATTTTACAACATAGCGGTGTTGTTTGCAATGAAAGCTTCATGCGCAATTAAGTTTTGCATCAAGGAAACAAAATTGCATGTGTACAAAATATTTTTCATCTTGTAAACTAGGCTTGTAACCGACAATCAAGATTGGAGGAAATAGGAAATGGAAGCCTTTATGTTACCGGAACTGCCATATCGCTATGATGAGCTGGAACCTTACCTCGATGCGAGAACGATGGAAATTCATCACGGAAAGCATCATGCAACGTATGTGGCCAACTTAAACAAGGCGCTAGAAAACTACTCGCAGTTCAGGAATGCTTCGGTTGAAGAACTAATCAGTAACTTGGAGGATATCCCGGAAGACATTCGCATGGCAGTTCGAAATCATGGGGGCGGGCATTATGGACACAGCTTGTATTGGTCGATCATGAGTCCGACTGGCGGAGGGAAACCAACAGGGGATATTGCGAAAGGAATCGACAAGTATTTCGGAAGTTTTGAGGAAATGAAGGATGAATTGACAAAAGCAGCTGTCAGTCGTTTCGGTTCAGGATGGGGATGGCTCGTTGTCAACGGAGACAAGTTGGAAGTGACGAGCACGCCCAATCAGGATACTCCTTTTATGGAGAAGAAAACGCCGATATTGGTCGTAGATGTGTGGGAGCATGCTTATTACTTGCAGTATCAAAATAAACGCCCTGATTTTGTCTCGTCGTGGTGGAATGTGGTCAACTGGGAGGAAGTCAATCGTTTGTATAACGAAGCAATCCGCTAAGGCAGGTCCAGCCATGAACAGACACGCGGTCTATTTTCAAGAACAGGAAAAACGTCGAGAAATTTTGGTGTTGCTTAAGAAGCGCCGTTCGGTTAGTGTACAGGAACTGTCAAAGCATCTCGGCATAACTAAAGTCGCGGTGCGTAAGCATTTAGATGTTTTGCATAGGGAACGGTATATCGAATCTCGAATCGTTCGCCAACGAACAGGCAGACCAGCCTATGTGTATCATCTAACGAATACTGCTGAACAATTATTTCCGCGTCACTACAGCGATTTAGCTACAGAGATGGTGGCGGGTATTCAGGATTTGTATGGGGAAACTTTCGTCGATCAATTATTTGAGAAGCGAAAGGCGCGTATGCTGCAAACCTATCGAGAGATAATGAGAGGTCAAGGGTTTGACCAGCGAGTGAAAACGTTGGCGAGCATACAAAAGGAAGAAGGATACATGCCTCACTTGGAAAAAATCAGAGATGGTTTGTATACGCTCGAAGAAGCAAATTGTCCTCTCCTACAAGTAGCCATTGTCTATCGCCAAGCATGTCAATGCGAGCTCTCCTTGTTTGAGTCGCTAGTAGACGCGCATGTAGAACGCACTTCGTGTATGGCGGAAGGACAAGTGAAATGTCGTTACCTGATAAAAGATAAGCTCAGCCATGAAGAATCGTAGTGAGCAAGACATCCGTTACATGGGCGGATGTCTTTTTGTTGTAAGCAAGGGGGGAGCGCGCGATAGCTGCGGTGATGAAACAAAAAATGGAAGGCGTCATTACCAAGCTCCAGAAAAACAAGTCGATCCGATTGGGTTGGGCAAATATGCTCGTGCCTATGCCTATGACGAATGGAAGAAAGTGGAGGATGAATGGGGAAGGGCATTTTCCAAAGCAAAGGTAACGATTCATCCTGAGGTCAAGATTATAAGTGTCGGCGCGTTAAAAAAGTAGAGAGCAACGTCTTTCTCGGGTTTTAGGAAGAGGGTTGTTCTTTTTTGTCATGGGAAGACGAATTGTTTACCGAAAGGGCAAGTGTCTATACAACCTGACGGGCGATCACGTATGGATAAAGGGAGGAGTATTTGGATGGAAAGGAGTGAGGACATGCCGATTGACAAGAAAAATCCTAAGAATAGAAAGCCAATTCTTAACCATCGAGGCACCTTGAAAAAGTCGAGTGCATCACTCCCGCTCCTCTTTGTCGCACCGAAGGAACAGATGCAGCGTCAGGTAGGTGCCATAGATAAGCAGAAATTGTATCGCTCCAAGAAACCTAAGGGAAAACGAAACCACGCGCCTCGGACTCCGGTCAATCAGACAGCTACTGAACAAGTCACACCACAGTCCACTTCTCCCACCTCCATGGATGCCAAGGATCTTACGCAAGAAAACAACAGACCTCAGCAAGAACTGATTCAAGCAAAGGTAGTCTACGTGGAAAAGGCGGGTCAATCGTTCATGCAGGTTGCTTTCCTAGAAGAAATTTGGGAAGTAGAGTGGGTCCATTCCTTACGCGTGCCCTGGAAGCTTGATTGGAAAGAGGTGGAATGTCAAAGTAAGATCGATGTTCAACACGTTCGCCACGATGATAGCAAAAAGATTGTCTGGCTGTCAGGTGAGGTGGAAATCAAGGGTTTGGGGTTCACTGTCCATTCGCAAAAAGTAGAGCATGAAACGATTCGCATTCCCTTTACCTCCACAGTATTACGACCTTCCTTGCCCAAAGCAAATGTAGGAACAAGTGCCATTCTCCTTACAGCACCAGTTTGTCCGACCAATAGGTGGGTAGAAACGGGGGACTGGCAAATCAACATCACGGCAGATCCGCTCACCCATTCGCAATCAGGATGGAAGGGGTTCAGCGGCTTGGCAACCATTAGCGGTCGTGTATGGTGGTATCGGAAGCAGCTGGTTCCCGTTCCGCCCCCATACATAACGAAGAAGGTAAACAGTCTGGTCTAGAAAAAAGGGCAGATAACGCTTGGCATTAGCCAAATCCATGTTGAATCTAGTCCATATAATATAAAGAGAGTAGGTGGCTGATAAAGGAGTGAGTAAAAATGGGTATACATGGTGATGGCTGCAAATGTGGCCAAACTGAAGTTACGCAAAATAGCTGTAGGGTGGAAAACGCCCGTATGTTTGGAATGGCTTCAACCGAAACCACTTTTCCTAAAACGATTAAAGTACCTGTAACGTTGGCAGAAACGGCTGCTGTCGTATGTGTGGAGGCTAATGTCCATTTGGAGAAGCCTGCACTGGAGATCGTTCGGGTATTAAAGAGTGTCATTCTAGAGCAATGTGAGCTAGTTCCCACATTCAGCCCGTTGTCTGCAAAGTTGTTTGTCAGTGGTTTTATTCGCAAACATATCGAGTACACCACAGTCGATCAAGCAACGGGAACTGCTGTATGCGGTGATGTACGGCATACAACGGCGCTGATACCATTCGATTTCTGTACGGATCTGACCTTTCCGGCTACAGGACCGACTTTGCAACTGGCACCAGATTTCGAGTCACACGGCGAATATTTGAATAAATCGGGTCATGCGGCAAAGATTAACGTAGGTTTGTTCGGCAATCGAAAAGTTTACAACGAGAGACCGTTTTGTGAGCTGTTATTCACGGAATTCACTGAATTAGACATCGGTTTGGAAAGTAAGCGTTGCAAAGACACAACCAGAACATTCTCGACCGTTCGTGAAAAAATCGTCCTGCGTATTGGTCTGAAGGTTTTGCAAGATCAACAAGTTCCTATTCCAACAACACCACCACCAAAACCGACATTTCCGCCACCTTGTCCTCCTAAGAAAAAATGGTAGTACAAACAACATAGAACCTATGAGACTATCCAGAAGCGATAATGGCACTGGGCAGTCTCTTTTTTTATGGAAAGGAAGGGCGACCCAATGAACAAAGCACTTCAGTACGTCAGAATGCAAGCGGAACAATGGTATTGGAAGGTACGCTTCTGATTCCGAATGCTTCAGGTAAACATCCTGCAATTGTGTTGGTACACGGGTCCGACTTTTCTGAACGGGAAAAGTATCGCCAAGAAGCCGAAACGGGGCATGGGTAGCCTCATTAGCGGCATCACAATCACAGAATGAAGTAGGCTACCTGATTATAGTTGGTGCAGTTGGTGTCAAGTCTGTCCAGCAGCAGTCATAGTTGCTTGAAAATAGGCTGAATGATCAAGGCGTAACATCGAAAGCAATGGTCCGCTCCAGCACGCAGCATGGGTTGAAGTTTGCCGTCTCAGCAGGGAAGTTTCTTTGTTTAAAGAGTGATTATTCTAAAAATTAACAATTTTATACCCCTCACCTTACACATTTAATTATATAATTACATGAAAACCAAATATTACCAGGTAGAGGCTTTATGAAAAAAATCTCATTTTTTCTTCTTATTATCTTATTTTTCACTTCTATCTTTATAACTCCAGATCGTACCTATGCCAAACAATTGCCTATATCTCAAAACAATATAACAAAATTGGTTATTCATTCTTCAATCAACAAACTTACGCTTCGAGGTACTCCTAATGCTAGTTCTATAGATGCTAATTTAACAACTATAAATAATCTTGATAATATTGACTTTAACTTAACGCAAGACAAGGAGATAGCATATTTATCGATAAATTCAAAGGTTGGAAAAAAAGAAATAATAGATTTATTAATTACTTTGCCACCCAACTTAAAAATCGAAATTATTGATAAAAAAAGCATCCTTGAATTATATGATCTTTCTGGAGAAATATCTATTATTGATAATGAAGAAGACATTTATATTGAAAATACAAGTAATTTATCAATAAAAGACAAATCAGGGAATATAAAAGTCAATAATAGTAACCTTTTGGATGCTCCAAGCTCAAATCAAACATTAGATATAGAGGATGGCTCTGGTAGTATTGACTTAAGAAATATGAATTGTTCCATAAAAATAGTAGATAGATCCGGTGATATAAATGTTGAAAGAGTTGGGGACTTAATTCTTAAAGAAACTGGCTCTGGAAACATAACCTATGATAAAGAACTCCCTATCCCTTCCCGCTCCCTTAAACTTAGTTCAATGAGTAATAGGTATGAGGGCATTTATATACAAAAAATGGTGGTGAAGTAACTCCATTTCATTCACCAACACCAATTGATATAGAACCAAATTCAAACATAGTCATTTCTATTTCAAACTATAAAAATTCAACATTTGATAATTTTCATTTTGATACAGACTCAAGTTCACTTATCCCTAGTTTAATTAGAAATATAGGGGAAGGCGCCTCAGTTACGATAAATATTGATAATAGCGCCAATGTAGAACTTTTCAATACTCTTATTGTAGGAGAAAAAAACTATGATGAAAATGATAATCTTCTTGAAGATACAGCTTCTATAGAGCCAGCATTCATTAAAGATTTAATAATTGGGACGATTGCATCTAAAAGTAGTGTAAACGTAAATATCAATAATTCAGCAAATGTTACTTTAGCTAATAATGACTCTACATTACATATTGGGGGTGGAAGTTTGATTGAAAGTGTTATAAACGTACTTTCTGATTCAGGTTCCACAACTATTAACTCTGAAGATATTAATGTGAATATTAACAATAGCGCTAACATTAAATCAAAACCAGGGGCAAATATGGGAATACTTAGAATATATAAAGGGCAATTAATTAATGAAATTGTAGATGGTAGAGTCATCTCGAATAGCAAAATAAATCTAAATATTGAAAATCCTAGCAACGTATCATCAAAATCAATTACCATTGTTGATGGTGAATTAATCGATGAATTAATTGACTCTGAAGACATTAATTCTAGTGAAATTGAAGTAAAATTTGTTGATACTGGAAACGTTAATGCACTGACCAAGGTAGAAGTAAAAGATGGTGAACTTATTGATGAAATGCTTGATATGGAAAATATTTATACTTCAACTGTACATGTAAATTTATTAAGGACTTCAAATGTTACTAGTCCCATATTATCTGTTTATGAAGGTGAGTTAATTGATGAAACCTTAGACGGTGAGGGATATTATACTTCGAATATTCACATAAATTTTAATGATTCTTCAAATTTTTATGGAAAACAGTTGTTTATTGAAGAAGGTGAATTAGTTGACGAGGTAATCGATAGTGAAATTTCTAATGCGTCTACCATAAAAATAAATCTGAACAATACTAGTAATATAGATTGTGAAGAAGTAAAAATTATCGAAGGTGAACTTATTGATGAAACTGTGGATATTGAGGATGATTTTACCAATACGGTTATGGATCTTACCATGACCTCATCGGCTAAAGTTTCTGGAAATAAACTTGAAATTATTGGTGGTGAATTAGTTGATGAGATAGTAGATGCAGCTAATGGTATACGAAGTAGCGTTAATGTTTCTATAAATGATACAGGAAATTTCGACAAAACGGGGTCTCAACTAAGCGAGGTTCTCATGACAGACGGTGAATTAATGGACGAAATTTTAGATGTAAGTGAATCTATTTCTATGTCAAGTGGAAATGTAAATATTGAATCAACAGGAAATGTCACTTCTGATAAAGTTATCCTTACAGACAGCCAATTAATGGATGAAATAGTTGATGGAACTTATGTCGGGGTAAGTGCACTTCATATAAATGCTACCAATTCAGCTAACGCAAAAACTCCTTCGTTAACCCTTCTAGGTGATAGTATTTTACTCCCGCCTATTGATATTGACTCTATAGAACGATCAAATATTATTTATCATGTAAAAAATTCTGGAGTTCACATATAAACTTTTTCTTCTAGCTTATGTTTTCTGGAGAAGAGCACCATTTATAAGATAGTCCTACACCTTGCAAAAGCAAGTTAGGTGAAGGCTATCTTTTTTTTCAGAACTTCGTGATGGATTTTTATTATTTCCCAAGACTAACCACAAACAAAATCCGTTTCGGGGCATAAACTCTCCGTTCTTAGGTAGTAGCGGTCACGCATTTCTTTTACGATTTTTATTAAAAAGCGTGCGCTTTGGAAGGAGAAGGATGTGCGATGTTTCGAATCCGTATTAGTATATTTTTGAGTGTATTTGTGGCGATGGTGGGGTTGATGATTATTGCCCCTGTAATGCCGCCGCTTATACGTGAATTAGGCCTCAGTGAAATTCACTCTGGCCTCATTATTTCACTCGGTTCTATTGCAATGGCGGTGATGGCACCTGTCTGGGGGCGGTTAAGCGATCTCAAAGGAAGGAAAGCGGTCATTGTCATTGGTTTCCTCGGAATGTTTGTGAGTTATGTCTTGTTCACAGCGACCATGTACGCAGGATTATCGCAGGTAATAAGTGGCGGGCTACTCGTTGTATTGCTCATTGTGGCACGCGGATTGATCGGTATGTTTATCCCAGCGGTTCCATCTGCAGCGCAGGCGTATATAGCGGATGTCACGAGCGAAAATGGTCGAGCGGCAGGAATGGCCTTAATCGGTGCAGCCAATGGGATGGGTCTCGTTCTTGGTCCAGCGATTGCTGCCGCCTTTGCGCTAATCGGTCTAATATGGCCGTTATACATTGGTGCAGTGTTGCCGATTGTCGCATTAGGCATCGTGTGCTTCTTGATTCCAGCTCAAAAACCCATTATTCACGAAAAACCTCCCAAGGTGAAACCTTTTCAGAAAGGTCTCCCCTTATATTTGTTTGCCGGTTTGGCAACGATGCTCAGCATTATCACCTTACAAGTCGTTGGAGGATTTTATTTTCAGGATCAGTTGTCTTTGACAACAAAGGAAACCGCCAGAATGTTATCAGTAGGCCTTATGATTTCTGGTATAGCGATGATTGTCACACAAGGACTGCAAATGAAAAATCCAAAATGGCAACCAAGATCGCTCATTCTTTTTGGGGCAGTGCTCTTACTAATCAGCTTGGCTCTCTTTCTTTTCTTTATCAATGTGATCGTCTATTACGTAGCATTTTTCTTGTTTGGTGTTGGAGCTGGGCTTATGATGCCAGGGTTTATGGCAGGGGCTTCCCTTGCCGTTGCTCGTGAACAGCAAGGAGGCGTAGCGGGACTTGTGGCATCGGTCCAAGGAATTTCCGCTGTCATCGCACCGATTCTCAGCACAAGCCTGTACCAGTTGAATAAGTACCTGCCTTTTGCCGTAGTAGCATTAGTTGTGATGCTGATGGGAGCGACATTGCTT
Organism: Brevibacillus sp. AG; assembly: GCF_028369215.1. Classification (NCBI taxonomy): domain Bacteria; kingdom Bacillati; phylum Bacillota; class Bacilli; order Caryophanales; family Paenibacillaceae; genus Brevibacillus; species Brevibacillus sp. AG. The sequence goes on from NZ_JAQMYO010000001.1 coordinate 306,095, forward strand.
TTCGTCAAAAGCAGGTCAAAAATCAACGAAAATACAATGATAGATTCGTAATCAAAAACGATATGGATACCTGACATTCTGGCATATAATGGGGATAGCATACTCATACGAGGAGGTCCTTTGCTCCGTGAAAATAAGCGAGTTATCCCAATTAACCAATGTCAGTACCCGGTCGATCCGTCATTATGAAGAAAAGGGCTTGCTACAGGCAGAACGACTGGAAAATGATTACCGCCATTTCAATGAATCGGCAGTCAAGCGTGTCAAGATGATTCAACTGTACTTGAAGCTGGGGTTAACGGCGGATGAAATCAGAACGTTGTTCAGAGGGGAAGCAGCATCTCCCGATGATTACGAATATTGCGAGGAAATGCTGGCGATTTACGAACAAAAGCTCAGCAAAGTGAACGAACAGATTGAGGCACTCCAGGAGTGGAAGAAAACGCTCGAGAGGCAAATATCCATTACCCGTGGAAAAAAGGTTACGAGCTAGTTCATAGTCACGGCCCCGAAGCGATCAGCTGCTTCGGGGCCGTCTTATTACAACGAATGTAAGTTTTGCCCGATACCACCATCCACAGTTAACCTCGCACCAGTCGTAAAGGTAGCGTCAAAGGCGAGGAAAAGCACGGCTTTCGCCACTTCTTCTGATGAACCATGACGTTTCATTGGTGTAACCTTATCGCCAAGCTCCTGGAAGGTAGCGCGTTCTGCATCCGTGAAACCAGCAACTCCCATGGAAGGCGTATCAATGAAACCGGGACTCACGACATTGACGCGAATACTTTTGTCTAGCAGCTCCACCGCAAACCCGGAGGCCAAGGAACGCAATGCCGCTTTGGATGCACTGTATACGCTCATGCCGGGGTAGCCGCCTTCATCTGCTACAGAAGATGTAAAAACGATCGAACCTCCTTCATGAATAAGCGGCGCCAAGCGTTGGACGGTAAAAAATGCCCCTTTCGTATTTACCTCAAAAATCCGATCGTAGGTCTCCTCAGTGACTTCCAAAAACGGTTCCAGAATGGAAGTGCCTGCATTCACATGGAGAAAATCGATCTTGCCAAAATGCTTTTCCACATCGTCTCCGAATGCTTGCACATCCTTCATGTTCGATACATCAGACACCACAACATGTGCCCGTTCGCCCAGCTCACGTTTTGCTTCTTCGGCATTTTTCGGATTGCGACCAGAGACGATGACCTCGGCGCCGCCTGCCAGCAATGCTTTTGCCACGGCCAATCCCATGCCATGTGTACCTCCAGTTACGACTGCTTTTTTCCCTGTATAGTTGTTCATTTTTGTTCCTCCTTGAGTGAATGAGTTATCTTTCTGCATGTAGTCTAAACGTTCACGCTAATGTGAAGGTCAAGTGAGATTTGGCATCAGTATTTAGAAGGTAGACATAAAAAGACACTAGGCTCGTCCAACGAGTGTCTATTTGCGTAGATGGAAAAGGCTTATCACGATCCCATCAACAATCGGGTTGCAGTCGAATGGCTTGGTTATTTTTGGTATAATGAGTGGGCGTTGCGGCTTGGATTCAAATTTGAAATGGAAGTGGCTGTCGTGTTCATGATCAACCTGGAGGATTTTCCTCACAACAAAGAGAGTCTTCTTCGACTACTTGAAAAATCAAGAACAAGTAAAGTAACCCATGAAGAAATGGCAAAATGGTGTTGGCTGTTTTGGTCTAGATGGCGCTCAGATGAAGAAGATTTATTTACGAAAACAGACGAGGAGACAATCGATACAGCAATTGAGATCGGAGAATGTTGGGTGGACAGACCTCCGAACGGAAGCCAAATCATCATTTTCGATGAGGAACAAATAGAAAAATGGATAAGTCAATTAAAAGAGGATCGAGATAAAAATAAATAGTTTTGGAGGAGAAAGCTTGGACACTCATCTTACCTTGAATTTCTTATCCGCCTATGTCCACCATCATAAATACTATCTGGAGGCTTGGCGGGCGAAAGGACTCTCATGGAATTGGGGAGCAGCACTTTTTGGCGTAGCATGGTTTGCCTATCGGAAAATGTATGGATGGGCGACCGTTATTTATTTGGTGAACCTCTTTGTGGGTTTTGCCTTGGGTGCAATGGCACTCGATGATGCTACCTTTAATGAAGTGTACATACTCTTTGCATTATTTCAACGAGCGCTATTTGGACTAACCGGCAATTTTTTATACTATGTGTCGGCTGTTCGGAAAATAAAAAAAGCGCACAGTAAAAACGCCATGCTTGATATAGAAGATACACGAAAGCTTGGTGGCGTTAGTGTTCGCGGTGTAGTTGTGGTTGTGTTGGTCAATATTGGCTTTAGTCTGCTAGATGTACTACTCACATCGTGAAGAGAATTTTCTCACATGGGGAGGGAGATAGCATGGGCGTAGCTTATAAGCTGCATTGTGAACGTTGCTCATACAACCAAAATGTGTACATGGGCGTTGGATTCAGATATGGTTATTTGAGCGAAATCGAAGAATGGTTCGAGGATCCAGCTGGCAAGGAGCGAATCCGAGAATTTATGAAGGACGATCGTACAAAGTATAATTGCTTCCATGGTCTATATGTTTGCGAAAAATGCAAATACCTGCTAAATGCCCACTATTTGCACTTGCAGTCGGACACTGATTCGTATTTACAAAGCTATGATTGTCCACGGTGTTCAGAGAAAATGCCATCTATACCGATTGACAAGGAGCTGGATCACGGGTATTCGCCGACTTGTCCCGAATGCGGGGAGGAAAAGTTGTCCGTGGAAGGTTTTTTGGATTGGGATTAGGGGGAGTATCTAAATCGTAAAGGTGGATGCAAATGAAAAGTTGGCCAAATACTTTCCTTCAACCTGAAGTATTAAAACAGCGCATGCTCGTCCTGAGTGCTCTGGATATTCTAATGTGTCAAGAGGAATGGCTACGCAGATATCAGTTCGATCCACAATGGGATGAAAACACAACATTCGCGAGCATTAACAACGGAGCAGGCGACGATCTTTACATCCTGTTCACCCCCGAGGGCGTTATTGTAAAAGGATTTGATCATGAATCGGAAATGAGTCCTCATGCCAGGGAAGAATACGAGGTTTGGCCTGGCATCTATGAGCAAGTCCCTCCCGCTTTGCTTCATCGACTCGATGACGAAGCGCTTACCAAAGAGGATGTTACGTTTTGCTTATGGCGAGAATCTACTGATCACGTGTGGAAAACGGGAGACGTACATAATCCGCAAGGGCTGGATGACGGATCAGATTTTTTACTTGGGATGATATATGATATTCCAGAAGACTATGTAGAGTGGGCAGAGGCTTACTACGAGGTGAAGGTTCCGTTTGATGTAGTTGGTTACACGTTTTCAAATACTGCCATTACCGAAGAAATGATTACGGAGCTGAATCCGGAAGTTGATCTGGAACTCGCGATCAAGGAACTTCAAGCGATTGGATTTACAGTTACGTAAAGTACGCCATGACTCATAAAAATACAATGGAAAGAAGATGACGATATGCCAAAAGGTATGTATTCTCAAGGGGTTGCCGTCCTGCTGTCAACGGCGGTTCCGATTCACAAAATAGCAGACATGCTCAAGGATCAATTCGAAATTGCCGACATCATGGAAACGTTCGATCAATGGGTGTTCAGCGGTCCTAGCTTGCTTATTCCGTATCATCCAGAAGTAAACGGATATATTCAGGTCGACGTCGTCGATAAGCCTTGGCCGGATAGTATGGGAGACCCGGCAGAAGATACGATGCTGTTTGGCGCTTGGTCAATGGGCTTTTTCGGACCGTTTACGTTCTCGAATAGCCTGGAGCGGGCAGCTCAGCAGTCGTGGGGATATCCTGAAGGGCGGCAAGCTGCATCCGAGCACAAAGCGTTTCTCCGTATTCGTTCTTCTTTTGTGTTGGGAGAGTCGAACGATCAGGCTCCTGTATTGCCTGAGGATTATGAAGCGCTCCCGGAGTTGATGACTGTCACTGCCATTGCTGAGTCGCTGTTGAAAATGCCAGAAGCCCTTTGCTTTTTTAATCCGAATGGGGAGTGCCTCGCGTCTGCCGAGCTGATGCAAGAGCTGAATCTACGCTATGAGCAAATACAGCTTCTTCCGCTGGAGTTGTGGTCCAATGTACGGTTGTTCAATCTTCCGGAAGGATGGCTCTTGATGGATACCGTCGGCATGCAGCAGTTGGATGTGATCGATCATGAGGCGGTATTTAATGGGGATGCCTACGAGCCGAATGAGGTCGCGAGTTTCCTGCGGAATATATCGAACTATGTATATGAGAATGGTCCTGTTATCAATGACGGAGATACAACCGATGGGCCAGGTGAAGAAATTTGGAAGTGTGTCTTGCTGGAGGAAGGGTTGGCAAGCCCACCGCGTGATGTGCTTCGCTGGTATCCGTTGGATGGAAGGGAAAAGCCTGCGGGATTGGAATAATTGCGTTATCGCTTGGGAGACCAAGGCAACTTGATAAAAAAAGCACGACCATTTCCCTTGTTTAGTAGGGCATTGTCGTGCTTTTATTTGTTTGACCTACTTATTTGATAATCTCCTCGTAGATCAGCATGCCGTCATGTGTATACACGCCTATCTTCTTGATCCCCGAGATGGTGTATTCGATGGCAACGGTCTCATTCGTAGGTGTGATCAGCAATTGATGTGGAAAGTTGAAGCTTTTATTGTTAGCTGTGTTCGCAATGATCTGGGAATCAGTATGAAACAATTGTCCCGTCTGCTTGAGCTCTTTCATTTGTTCTGGCTTATTTAGCACATATTGTTGAGGGGAGACGACTTTATCTGCTGCATTTATTTTGGCAAAGGTATATTGCTTGTTGGTTTTCGTCACAGCGAGAAAGTGACCATCGGATGTTGGGTGGATAAACGCATATTTTTTCGAAACAATGAGCCCTTTTTTGTTCATGAGCACATAAAATTCTTCGTTACCTAGCTTACCTGAGACAATAAATGCTCCACTGTGCATATTCGATTCGACTTTATAGTTACGGGAAGGCTTCAGCATAATTTTGCCTTCATTGCTGATAAAATGAGTCTGGCCATTTATTTTCACACGATGCCAGCCTTCACCATATCCGAAATATTCATCAAAAAATGGCTTACTCAGTATTTTTCCATGAATATTTCTCATGCCCATCTTGTAATATTCGTACCCTTTTGCGTCTTTTACCATTTCACCATAGGGCAAGTAATACGGATCAAACGTTTTCGTAGTCGGTTCGGCTAAGTAGAATGGATGATCCGCGTCCGGAAACTTCTTGGTAATTTTCCCTGTTTTGGCATTGTACAGATACGGCAGGTTTCCCGGATAGTCCGTGCCCGTAAACCATTCCCCATGTATCTGCCTGAAAGCAACATCGCAACAGGTACCCATCGGTGAAACTTTGCCCTGCTTATCGTAGACCAAATATTCCGTATGCTTAAAAAAGCTGCCATTATAAAAATAACCGTACCCATTTCGGAGCGGGTACACTTCACTTTTATAAGCGAGGTATTTGCTTTTTATTACTTTTCCAGACGGTGAAACCAATGACATGGTGTAAAGCTTTGGAGGTGAATCATGCTTATAAAGAGGTTGCTTCGTGAAAAGAAAGAATGGCTCTGTCAAATGAGACGGGATTTGCAGGTTTTGATACATAACTGGTAATTGCGGTGGATTTAATGGGTCTTCCTGCTCTTCAGCCTTGATTGGCGAAGTAGAGAAGAAGGTGAGGAACAGAACGAGCATGGTTTTTAATAGGGTAGAAAATTTCATGATAGGAATTCCTTTCTAGTAGGTTGATGAGTTGGGCCGTAATCTATGACGTTTCAACTGTGACAAATGTTACCATTCGTGTAAAAATGAAATCCAAAAGCTCGAAAGGAGGCTACGAATATGCTTGGCGGTGACAAATTGTCAGAAACAGCGAAGGCTTTTATTCGGCAATGTACAAGAAGGGAAACCATTACAGACAGAGAGCAAGTAAGAAAAATCCTACAACAGAAGGGTATTCCAGCTTTTGATGCTTTGTTGGATGTGCAGGAAACGTATGGTGGTTTGAGCTATTCATTTGGGGGAGAGACCGACAATCGTTTTTGTATCGATTTATGGGGGAGCCTTGCTCATCGAGATGGTGAGGAACGGAGAATACCCGAGGTTTTGAATTATGAAGAACAAACGCTGGTAGAGTGTTTTCATGTGATGGATGATGGGTTGAGTAAGGCTGGTTATATAGATGAGAACGGCAAGCTGTATACGCTACACTATACTACGTTTCAAGTATATGCTGAAAATATTGAAGAACTGCTAGAGAGTGAAAGTGTCAAATACAGCCTGCTACGAGAGAAAAAACAATGGATAGTAAAATGGATAGAACAGTCAGACGTTGCGCATTGGCTCTCAAGTATAGAACAGAAACCTATTCTTATTGAGCAGGCGAGTCAGGGATCTCAAACGTGGTGGAAGAGTCACGATGGCAGGTTATATGTTCATGTTCGAAATGGAAGTGGAATATATGGGGTGGCTTATGCGATGGAAGTCGCTGATCTTACGCAGCTCGGTCTTAGCAGTTATTCCATTCTGCGTGGGTTTCCGTTTGATTGCTCCTACCAATATGATCGTGAATGTGCCGAAGTCAAGAATACGATGGAAATGTTTCATTTTCAATCTCGTTTATACAGAACCTGTGATTATTCCAGGATCACCGTTCCCCAGGTAAAGGAAGCGAAGGACATCTATTTGTATGTCACGGGGCAGAAAACCTACGAAAGAGAGCGACCAATCGAAGACTTTTTATTGAAATTTCCTGGGCTTGTACTACCTATCGAAGATTTTGATCAAAGTCTGCTGGAGTTTGCTTTGTGCAATGGAGATGAACGGATTCTAAAGCTGATCACGTATATAGCCAGCTTGGCAAATCACCATAATCATAGAAGTACTTCAGCTGAGAACAATGTGGATCATTTACTGTTCCATGAATATTTGCGAAGGATCCACGTATTCATCGAAACTCATCCAATGACCGTGCATCCATTGTACTTTCATCCCTATCGTGCAGCAGGTGTACCGGCTGAGCTTGATATCGATGAGAAAAATACAGTCGTGACAAGAATGAGGGGTAACCATGCACAAACCGTTAGTAAGTTAACGCTGTACTATATGACTTGTGCCAAAGAAGGGAATGAGATCGCTGCTCACATCTATCGAATCTATGAACCTATGCTTTTACTATATGCACTCGAAGGAAGTATACGTGTAGATCATGGACTTATTGAGGTTGGTGGTAGCGCCTTTCATCCCTCAAGTTGGCAGGCGAGGGCTGGTAAAGATCCATTCGATGTGTATCACAGAACAGTTGAAGCCTGGAAAAATCGGAATGTAGAGTATGCCATTGATCAAATCAAACGCGTGAAATGGGATAAGAAAACCGGGAATACGGTGGAGCGAGGCTTTGGTATGGCAAAAAGAAATGACGAAACGTTGAAAGCTGCATTCACTCATTTAGAGAGCCGTCTAGGAAAAGATTTTTCTGAATCACCTTTGGCTTCTGATCATACAGAACTCATCCTGGCAAAGCTATCCCATGACTACCCGCTCCTACAGACTGATGAAGGCGCCATCGCATACTTGATTTGCCAGCGATATCTAGGGTGGGCTCATTTAGCGGACCGAAAACATCCTGTCGCAACCAAAAGCCCGTGTTTGTACGAACCATTCATTGAAATGCTTTATGAAGAGGAGCAAATCGAGAAATGGGAAAGGAAGACGATGAATTTGATTCGGCTCATGGAACAGGAATCCATCGAAAAGTATGCGGAAGTACTGCGAAAGGAAAAAGGTTGAGATAAGAAAATGCGAACTTTATATTGATTATATAAATTTTCGTTCGGTTTTTAATGAGGCTCTTTGTTTGTTGTTAAAAAAATTACGGGGGTAATACTTTTGTACATACCTTTCGATCACCTTAAATCCGAACGATATTGAAATGAATCCGGTATCGGGAATGTTCATCGTTTTCCAATCAAAACCGCTTTCTGAGTACATTCCCTGGAACCGAAATCCGACAAAGCGTAGACAACCCCAAATACCCAAACAACGGATACAAAAACATGAGCAACTGACTGTACCCAATTAGGCACAATACGAAAGAAGTAGAGAATAAATACAAGTAAAGCCGCGATTCCGGAACGTCCAATAATTCACGCAACTGCTGACCAATCCCGAACACGTTCGAAATCAGTGTGGTAAAAATCTCGGAATAGAGCACGAAAACAAAGAACAGCTGGAGCCACTCGTTCCATTGGTCCGTTACAAAAAGAATGGGGATATTCATGAGACGGACATCGTCCCAGTTGGCCAACATAGCCGTATGGACGACGAGGAGCATGAATCCAAGCACGACCCCGCCAATGACGGCTGCCCGAAACAAAACGACCCTGTCGCGGATCGCATAGCCGATCGGGATGAGAACGGATTGGGCCATGGCCAAATTAAAGGACACGTATAAGACTGTTTTCCATAAGAAGGAGTAATCGGATGGGGTTGAAAGAGGCATGGGAGATTCTGCGGTGCCATCCAGCAAAATGAGCAGAGCGAACAATAACATGGACGGAACAACAATCGCATTCACGACGAGTAGTTGCTCCAACCCTTTTCGCAGAAGCAACAAAGCGAACAAAACAGTGGCTGTGGTCCCGATCAAATACGGAATGTCAAACTGCTCCTCTAAGACCGATCCCGCTCCTGCCAACATGACAGTCGTTACGCCAAAAAGGGTGAGAAAGACCAAAATATTCATCGCACGACCGATCATCGGTCCAAACAGTTTTTGATTAAAGGATTCATAGGAGGGTGTGCGCAATTGATGAGCGATTAGCATCATCTTGTAGCCCAGCCAAACAAAAAGAGATGTGGCGAGCAGGATGCCGATTGTTCCGGCATGGCCGTAGGCGGTGAAAAACGCGAGAATTTCTTGACCGCTCGCAAACCCGGCGCCTACGACGGTTCCAATGTACGTTGCTGCGACCTGGATACTTTTTCCCCACAACTTCATACTGGTTTTTTCCTTTCCCATCCAAATAGATGCTAGTACAAGTGTATGAGTTTCGGAGAAAAACAGAATGAGAAAACTTGTCTATCTCACACCCAACCAAGGAAAAAAAGCGAATGGCACGTGACCATTCGCTTTTTCGTATAGAAACCGACATTTTACAGAAGAAACATGGCCACGATTGTCGTCACCAAAAGTCCAATCGCCACGGGATACAGATTTCGTCTCGCCAGCTCAAAAGGGTCTACGCCACAAATCGCCGCAGCCGGAATCAATGCCCACGGAATGATCGTTCCACCGCCGACCCAGATGGCGGCAATTTGTCCTAGCGCTGTTAACGTAGCCGCACCGGCACCCAAAGCAGTTGCGAACAGCTGAGCCAAAGAGCCAGCTAGTGTAATCCCGGAGAAGCCTGAGCCATCCAGCCCTGTAATGACACCTACTGCGGATACAGTAAGAGCAGCTACTTCCTTGTTAATCGGAATCGTATGTGCAAGCGCCACGCCAAGGTCATTCACGATTCCATGTGAACCCTGCGGCAGGACCTCCCCAAACACCTTGATAAACCCACTGTCGCCCATATAAAAGAAAGCAGCAATCGGGATGACCGGACCAAATACTTTAAAGCCGAACTGAAAGCCTTGAATGAGATGTGTGGTTACCTGCTCGAGACCACTTTGCTTGTGCGCGAGCATCGTTGCGATGATGAGAATGAGCAAGGCGGTTCCGCCTACAAGCGCCGTTGCATCGCCTCCGCGTAAATCAAAAGCAAACATGGCCACGACATCGAGGATAAATAATACCGGCACAAGTCCAGCCAACGTACGACGCACGCCATCTGACAAAGGGACTCGTACGGAAGTAAAAACATCATCGGATACGACTGTCTCTTTGGGAGACGCAAGCACGCCGAGCTTCATATCCTTTTTCAAATACCAGAATGCGATGGCAGTTGTCACAACACCCATAATGAAAACGAGAGGTACACTGGCCGTAATCACGTCCGAGACTGGAATTCCTGCGGCTTTGGACGTTAAAGTAGGAGCCCCTTGAATAATAAAATCGCCGGATAGTGCAATCCCGTGTCCAAACAAGTTCATCGAAACGGCGACACCCATCGCAGGCAAGCCAGCTCGCAATGCCACGGGCAACATGACAGCACCGATCAGTGCGACAGCTGGAGAAGGCCAGAAAAACCAGGAAATGACCATCATGACGATCCCGATCACCCAATAAGCCAATGTAGGATTTCGAACCAAATGGGTCATCGGTCGAATCATCGTTTCATTTACGCCCGTATCGGTCAAAACGTGACTCATGGCAACGATGATACAGATAACTAAAATCGTCGGCAATAACTCGGTAATCGCATAGATGAAGCTGCCGAATATTCCACCGACGGCTGTTGTCACAGACCCTGTCGCGACGAAACCGAGGATCGCTATGCCCACGATACTAATCAGACTCGTATCTTTTCGCAAAACCATGACGAGAATAATGCCGATCACAAACAAGACGTACACACCATGTATCCACAAAAGCTCGATTCCCATGTCGCACCCTCCTTTTTTCGTTACTCCGATGGAAAGTACCTTGATGTCACAATATATGCGAAAAATAGGCCATGGGTGAACGCACATCCTAGAGCGGACAAGTGTATCAACTGAGAAACTGGCATTTTTGTCCATGATATGCCACTATTAATGAATGACGAATATTTGGGTTCCAAGCAAGAGAGGGGGATCGGCACATCGACGTCCTTAACCAGTTCGTCGTGCAGCCAACTACGATGAATTCGACTACACCCATCCAACGTAAAATGGACCAAGCAATTGAGCTTTTGGAGCGCCGTTTCCTGGAAAGAAGTGAATTGATTCGCCTTTTAATGCTCGGCATCATGAGCGGGGAAAATGCTTTGTTAATCGGTCCGCCGGGAACTGCGAAGTCTCAACTAGCACGGTCTGTCTCTCAGCTTTTTGGATCGGAACATTGGTTTGAGTATTTGCTTACCCGTTTTACGACGCCCGATGAGATATTCGGTCCAGTCTCTCTTCAACAATTGAAACTGGATCAATACGTACGAAAAACAGCAGGCTATTTGCCTAACGCTCAGTTTGCGTTTTTGGACGAAATTTTCAAAGCGAACAGCGCGATTTTGAATGCGCTGCTTTCTATATTGAACGAACGAATTTATTTCAACGGCAGAGAAAAAGAGGAGGTTCCGTTGCAGTTCTTAATCGCTGCCTCGAATGAACTTCCCGATGACGATGATCAATTGACCGCTCTGTATGACCGCTTCCTGTTCCGCTATGAGGTTCACTATTTGAAGCATGCTGCAAGCTATGAGCGCATGTTTTCATTGCCAACGACGCCTCTTCCTGTTGTGTTCTCTCTGTATGACGTGAAGGATATTCAAGCGACAGCGAAGCAAGTGGTCATTCCAGAAACCATCATTTATTTCTTGTACCGTCTAAAACAAGACCTGGAAGCAAAAGAGTATGTGCTCTCCGACCGTCGCTGGAGCAAAATCGCGCATGTATGGCGTACTTCTGCCGCTTTGCATGGACGTGAGCAGGTGACAATCTGGGACACCGTTTTCACTCCGCACATGCTGTGGAATGTTCCTGAGGACTTGACGGTCATGCAAGAAGCGTTTGAACAACAATTTACGGAAATGCTGAAGAATGATATGGAGAACGAATTGCCACTCCAACGCTTCGGACAAATTGCAGATAAATGGAAGGAAAAAGAATCGGAGCTGCATGCGTTCCAGTTTAAAAAGGAAGTGGGCGCAAAGCTGGGCAAGGAAGCGATGGAGCACAATGTCCGGTTGTTGGAGGAGAGTCGCGATGAGGTGGAAGAGACGGCGCGAGATTTGCGCAATCGTCTCATTCAGTGGGAGAAGCGGGAACACGATTTGCATGCCTATGTTCTGGAAAAAAACCGCTTGATTCCGCATGTAGAAAAATACGCGGTCAAATATTCGTACCTGCGAATTGAAGGCGAACGGATTTTGCAGCAGCTACAGCGCACGTATCGGACGATTTTTGATAAGGAAATCCCCGGGGCGGATTATGATTTTACGTTGTAGGGGGTAGTTCGTATGATCATTCGCGCTAGTGGTGTTGATCGCTATGTATTTGAAACGTACCTCGCCTCTTCGCGCACGGCTCAGGAATGGGTTCATGAGGCGCGGGCACGAGCAGCATGGTTTGATTTGGAGCTCTTGGCCGATTTTTTCCTCGTCTTTTATTTGGAAAAGCCGGAAATCGATCTGACGCAAGAATCCACTCCTTTTCATCATTGGATGATTCGTACGCTCATGAAGCAGTATTTTACACGCATGATTCATCATCGTACAGTCGGGCAGGAAAGTGCGTCGTTCAAAACCGCAATCAAGGCCTTGTTGTGGCTGACAGAGACGTTTTCCGAGGAAGTGAAGCAGCGGGAGAAGGATCAGCGGCCCTCTCCGCTCTTGACTGGCTTAAAAGACCAGCAAGGTCAGGAAGGAAGTCAACAAGCACAGCTTTCCGAGCTACTGACAGAAAAACAAAAGACCAAGCTCGAGTTAGTTGGTTATACGCTTCAACAGGGGAAGCGGGTCGTGGAAGACAAGCAAGAGGCCATGGACACCAAGCCGTTAGTGCGGGCAGAGGTATTGTCCTTGCAAAATCGCATTACTGAGCTGCAAGAAGAAATGAAAGTCCAGTTCACGAAACGGACCAAGCTTCTGCAAAAGGTGAAAAAACTAGAAAGTGACCTCGCTCAGAGGGAAAAGCAGCTGGATCGACTCCAAAAGCAAGAGAAGGAAGCGATTGCCGCTTTTGAAAAAGAGCTGGGACAATGGCTGGAGCAATCGTTAAAGGCGACGCTATCCGCTGAAGAACTCGATACGCTTTTTGTTGAAGAGGTATTTACGGCCAGTCAGCGTTTTGCCAACCGAAGCTGGGGTTATGAGCTAGGCAAGCTGCGCAGGCAAAGCTTTGAGCAGTATTTGAAATGGATTGAGAAATTGAAGAGACATCCTGACCTGGTTGCTTTTCTGAACGAGGTAGGAAGGCAAGTTCATCGCTTTCGTGTGAAGCGCAAAGAAATTCGCTCCAGACATTTTCCTGAGGAATACTATGATTTGCGGCAATCGGGCGATATTGCACACATGCTGCCTGGTGAAGCAGTGCTTCTTGCTGATCCGGACTTCGAGAATTACTTCATGCTCAAATGGCTGGAGCAAAAGCTCATGACCTACGATACCTCGGGATGGGTGGAAGAACCGCCAAAAGGTCCGGTAATCTGTATGCTAGACACATCCCATTCGATGCGAGGAAGTAAGCTGCGGCTTGCGCAAATCTTCCTCATGACGTTTGCCGCCCTCGCGATGCTGGAAAAGCGTGATTTTATCCTCCTCTTGTTCGGGGCAAAAGGCGAGATCAAAGAGCAACCGCTTTATCACAAAAAACCTGATTGGCCTGCCTTCTACGGCTTGGCGCAAATGGCGTTTGGCGGTGGAACTCACTTTGACGCCCCGATGAAGCGAGCCATCGAGCTGGTTGAAAAGGAACAGGCGTGGCGTGGAGCAGATTTTGTCATGGTAACAGATGGAATTGGAGGCATTTCTCCTTATGTCCAAGAAAAGCTCATCTCTTTAGGCCAGCAGAAACAAGTTCGCTTGCACAGCTTGATTGTGGGTTCTGCGAGGCAGCATCTCGTACAAGCGTATGATTTGCTGGGCGTTTCTCACCGTGTCAAATTTGCGACGAGCTGGGAAGCGGATGGGGAAGAGAATACAGGACTGCTCCTGGATGTATTTCAAACAGCCAAATAAGTGATTCGACGTCACTTCCAAATCTCGTCTCCTCTCATGGGACGGGATTTTTTTAGGGAAGCTTAAGAAAAATTTTAACTCTTACCTCCTTTTTTCTTTAATAATTTCGCCTATGCTGAGCGTAGCTAACAATAGGAAAGGGTAAAAGGAGGGCACTATGAAGGAACTGATCAAGCTGGCCAAGCTTATACGGGGAGCCAATGTCTTGTTTTCAAATATTGCACAAAAAGAGCTAGAGACAAATGAAATCAACTGGCAACAAGTATTGATTCTCGAAATTCTTGGAAATGGGCCAAAAACGATGGGGGACATTAGCAAGGCTGTTGATTTGTCAAACAGCACAACTTCAGGCTTAATTAGTAGGCTGGAGGAGGAAAATTTGGTACGAAGATTCCGAGACCAAACGGATCGCCGAATCGTGTGGGTTTCACTGACGGAGCGATTATGCAGTGCATAAAGGAATCGGCTGAAAAAAAGTGGATAGACCGCTTCTTCTCAGCCGATGATCATGACCCCAATTAGCTGACTCTCGCTGCCATCGTACGTCCGAATTCAAGCTCGTCGAATTTGCTCTGAACGACTTGACGATCGTATTCCCACACGGCATCCTCCAGCGCATACTCCACCGGAACATCCCGAATAATCGTAGCCAGCTTTCTACTCAAGTACACCTGATCGCGATTCTCTTCCAGCTTGCTGCGCATTTTAGGCGTACAATTTGCCAGATTTACATATAGGTTGTCCAGATCACCATGCTCGGTAATCAACTTTGTCGCTGTTTTCTCGCCGATACCTGGGCAGCCTGGAATACAGTCAGATGCATCTCCCATTAAAGCTTTGACATCCACGACCTGTTCAGGTGAAATGCCACGCAATGCCAAGAGGCTCGCTGGATTATAATGCTCGTGTTTGCCACCATTTTTCAGGATTTTTACACTAACTCGCTCAGATATGAGCTGCAAGCTATCGTAATCACCCGTCGCAATGATGACCTCGTGTCCTTCTTCGGAAAGACGTGTGGAGAGCGTACCCAATACATCATCGCCTTCATAGCCTGGGCAACCCAAGTTCGGAACCGAGAACGCATCCGTTACTTCTTTTACCAAATCGAATTGAGGAATGAGCTCATCCGGTGCCGCTTGGCGATTTGATTTATAGCCGTCATACCATTGACTGCGCACCAATGACTCGCGCGAAGCGACATCCCAGCCCACTACAAGATGAGTAGGGCGCGTCAACTCTGCGTAATCGAGCATCATTTTTGTAAATCCATAAACCGCATTTGTGTACACACCTGTTGAAGTCTGGCGATAGGCTCCACCCCAAGCAGAACCATAAAAGGCGCGAAATAAAAAGCTCATGCCATCGATGAGCAGTACTTTTCCTGAATCACTCACAAAACCTTGCCCCTCTCACTACCAAACTATACGCACCATTATAGCATAAAGGAGCGGGACAACCTTGTCAGATTTTACAACTGAAATATCGTGAGAAAACGTGCATGTACTTTTATTACGGTGGGATGATAGTACCACAAGAGGTCAACACCACCTCTTGAAATTAACTTCCGGTCTCAAGGCGAGAAGCAAAACGCTGACGGTTCAACCCCGTCCCGGGAGAAAAAACGCGTCGGGAGGAATCAATCATGGCTAACAACCAAGGTGGAACCAACAATCTGGTAGTTCCTCAAGCGAACCAAGCTTTGGATCAACTGAAGTATGAGATTGCATCTGAATTCGGTGTAAATCTCGGACCAGACACTACTTCTCGTCAAAACGGTTCTGTTGGTGGCGAAATTACCAAGCGTCTGGTGAGCTTCGCTGAGCAACAAATGGCAGGTCGCCAAGTTTAACGTACTGACAAGTAAATAGCTGGATGAAGAGAGGTCCCTTTTTAGGGGCCTTTCTATGTTTACCATGAAAAGCCCTTTTCTTTCCTGGGTGGTGCAAACACACAAGCACAATCGCGGACTAGTCATATGGTGTAACGAACAGTTAACTATCCTCGTTTGTCCAGTGGAAAGGAGCGACTTCCGGCTATGAAGAAAAAAGAAGTAAAGCAGCTTTTAAAAAAGCATCCCGAATTTGAAGCGTGGGTTCTCGAAGATTCCATGCGGATTAGAGCGGTCAAAAGCAATCCCGATATGGCGGAAGAATTGTTTAAAAGATGGAACGACCGAAAAAAAGGGATACTTGATTTTGAAGGCATCTCGCAAAAAACCAAACGTGCAAGCGAAATGCTAACAGGCGTGCAATCCATCATGGAAATGATGTCGGATTATTCGAAGAAACAATAAGATTACATTTGGAATGATTGGAGAAGGCTAGCTCATTAGCCTTCTTTTTCTTTTTCCTTTCAGGGTGTGTTTTGTTATACTAGAAAATGGGAGGGAGCATGTCTATGTTCAAATCAATGGTTAGTCTTATGTTGGTCACAGCATTGACACTCGTCTCTGGGACAAGCATATTCAGCCAGACAGTAGAAGGGGTTTACGCCCAAACAACGAAACAACAACCAGCGATCAGCGTAACACCAGCCAAAACATATCCTGGAGACGTTATTTTTGTACGCAGTAAAGAGCCACAAACCGTAACGGTATTCTCTCAGAACTATCGTTTGCAAAAGACACAGGATGAGTATGCCCGGTTTATCCCGATTCCTTTTAACACGAAAGCAGGCACCTATAAAGTTACATCTGCTGACAAAAAGCTTTCCGTATCTGTGACAATCGCACCGAAAAAATTTGAAGTAGACAAGCTTACGGTAAGTAAACAGCTCAACAAAATGCGACAGGATACGAATCGAATCAATGCTGATCAAAAAAAGATCAATGCAGCCAGATCAAACTCGAGAGCGATTCCGTATTTCTCGGAGCCGTTTAAACAGCCAGCAGTCGGAAAATTAACGACTCCATTCGGCTACCAACGCGTAGTAAATGGTGTACCAGCCAATCGGCACTCGGCGATCGACATCGCGAACAAAACAGGAACGCCAATTTGGGCGAGCAACCATGGGAAAGTGGTTCTGGCCGACTCTTTATACTTAACAGGTAATACCATCATCATCGATCACGGGTTAAATATTTTTTCCATATATGCTCACTTGTCCAAGTTAGATGTCAAGACAGGGCAAGAAGTAAAACAGGGACAGGTGATTGGACAAATGGGTAGCACCGGTTTTTCTACAGGTCCTCACCTTCATTACGGCATGTTAGTGGGTAATACGTATGTAAATCCGCAGCCGTTTTTTGATGCATCACCTTTCCTCTGGAAGTAATTGGAGGTGTCTTCATGAGAGTCACAAATGTGCCAAGCAAGGTGCTCAACAACATGGTTCATTTCTTGGCGCCGTATGAACAGGCAGTTGAAGAGCTAAAGTTAAAACTAAAAGGAATAAAATACGGCTTTCTAAAAAGCGGCCGTTATTCTCCTATTGAATTTGTTGTCGGACGAGTAAAAAAAGTCGACAGTTTAGTAAAGAAGGCGAACGAAAAAGGAATCGACTTTTTGGGAGATCATTGGCAAAGTGACGTCGCCAAGGAAGTCCAGGATATCGCGGGCCTTCGAGTCGTATGTCGCTATGTAGACGACGTGCGCGAGGTGCTTCAGTTGTTGCAGGAGCGGGAGGATATCGTCATTCACGATGTCAAAGACTACATCGCAGCTCCAAAGGATTCCGGCTACAGAAGTATTCACATGATTGTTTCTTATACGGTCTACCACGGCAGCGAAAAGAAAACACTCTTTTGTGAGATCCAAATCCGTACATTGGGCATGAACTTCTGGGCGACGAATGAACACGAACTGCGCTACAAGTATGCGGGCAACATTCCGACAGATGTCTTGGAGCAGCTTCATGAAGCGTCCGTGATCACACATCAGCTCGACGTGTTGATGAACAATTTGCGTCAAGAAATTCTCACGCCGGCAGAAGTTGATACGACATTGGAAGAAAAATTGGAAGAAATATTTTCCTTGTATGTCAAGCAGGATTTGGATTCTGCCGCCGCTTTGTACAGAGAACATGTCAGTGGCTTCGAAGAGGCTTTTGCGGACAATCCTAAGTTTAAAATGATTCACGATTTGTTGGGGATCCGGTTGAAATAACGTCTTTTGTTGTCTACAGACCAAATGTAACCTGAAAAAACGCGACAAAGTAGGAAAGGATATAGACTAACATGCGCTTTTTGCTAACGAACCTACTCGTTGTGGTGATGGTTTTGTTCAACCTTGGCATGTCTTCCGCTTTTGCCGAGGAGTCATCAAGCCTGGAGCCTAACACTCTCACTGGACAATCAGCCATTCTGATTGATGCTACAACGGGACAAGTCTTGTTTGAAAAGAACCCTCATGAGAAGCTGTACCCTGCTAGTATTACAAAAATCGCAACAGGTATTTACGCGATAGAAAAAGGGAAACTGGATGACACTGTCACTGTCTCAAAAAAAGCACGCCGTGAAGAAGGTACACGCGTCTATTTGGAAGAGGGAGAACAGATTTCCCTACGCAATTTATTGTACGGACTGCTCATGAATTCAGGTAACGACGCTGGTACAGCGATTGCTGAGCATATGAGCCAGACCACAGAGCTTTTTGCAGTGGATTTGAACGCCTATTTGAAAGAAAAAGTAGGTGTCACCGAAACGAATTTTACCAATCCACACGGACTGCATGATCCGAATCATTACACGACTGTTGCTGACATGGCCAAAATTTCGCAGTACGCGATGAAAAACCCCGTTTTCAGGGAAATTGTCGGTACGAAGCGGCTGCCTTGGCATGGACAAACGTGGGAAACGGTATTGGTGAATCACAACAAGCTCCTGCGCGATTATGAAGGTGCAACGGGAATCAAGAACGGTTTTACTGATCAAGCGATGCATACCCTGGTAGGCTCCGCCAAGCGTGGAGAAATGGAGCTCATCGCTGTCACGATGAAGGCCTCTACAAGTGCAAATGCATACAAAGATGTGAAAAAACTACTGGACTTTGGTTTTCAAGGATTTGAGACCAAACCAATCGCCAAAAAAGGGGATTCTTTTTCAGAAGTAGCTGTTCCTGGCAACAACTCGGTCGTGACTTTTACAGCCAAGGAGGACTTGTATGCGACGGTTCCCAAAGGTGTGGAGCCATTGGTAGAGCTAAAAGCAGATGGGAACCTGTCTGTTAAGGCTGGCAAGCTAGCCGTCTCTTATCCGTTGCTTCGTCATGATCCGCCTGCTCCAGCTCCTACTACTGTGTTTGGGGATTTAGAAAGTAGCGACACACATCCACTGGCCCGCTATAGCGTATTGATCGTCTGGTTAGGAATGAACCTTTTCTTAATCGTGTTTACGTTTTCCCGTGCACAGAGGAATAAACGAATCCGCGAGCGCAGTCTTCAACGGCGGTTCTATTAATGCGAAAATGAGAATCAAAACAGGACGTAGCAATATGCACGTCCTGTTTTTTTGCGAAATGACGGTGAAACTGAGTGTTTTATGTAGGTCATCACTTGTTGAGTTGTGAGGGATAGATGCCGTGTCCAATCGTGGAAAACGAACGTACATTAGAGTAATAACTTTTCATCTGGTGAGGGGGAGTGAGATGGACAACCGAATCTATGATCACCCTGCCGTGTCCGTCATCATCCCAATAAGTGACAGCGCCAGGAGTGCGAAAAAGCTGCTCTCTGCTGTCAAAAGAATAGATCCACACACGGAAATAATCGTCGTATGCAACGGAGTGAGCTCCCATGAAGATACCCTATCCAATGCATGGGGAGCACAAGTCATTTCAACCGGTTTGGAAGTAGACAGCCATGAGGCAAGAGCGATTGGGTCTGCTCACGCGAGGGGAGATGTTGTCCTCTTTATCGACGAACGCCTCGCCATGCCTCTTTTATACTTGAAGAAATATGTCATGCTAGTCAAAAAGGGATCAGATGTCATTATCACGACATGCTCGGACCGCTCGGTATCAAGAAGAGGAAAACGTTCGCCAAGAAGTGCCTATTGCTTGTTGAACCATCTTCTTGGTCAAAAAAGAATGGGCTCCGCTTCCTTTGAAAACATTCCATTTGCCTTGAGCCGGAGTGCTCTAGAGGCGATTGGTTCCGAGAGTTTATGCAATCCGGCAGTTGCTTTGGTTCAAGCATCAGCCTTGGGGCTCAAAATGACGACAATCGCCCCGTTTTCTCCCGAAAAACAACCAACCGGCACTCGTGATATCGTACGAAAAGACATCCGTACGATTTACCGGGAGCATGCGAAGGCAATCCAGTTATTAACGGATGGAACGAAGCTCCGACACGCAGATCAGGATGGACAACGACACCGCGACTTGGTGCATTCAACAGACGTTCTGCATTTGCGCTCGGTCTTTCATCTGGAATCGCGCGTAAAGGAGGGCGGTGGATGGGGTGGCAAACGCAAAGCGAAATATGCGAGATCCCACAAAAAAACGCAGAGAAGAGCACATTAATGGCAAAGAAAAATGCCAGAATTTACATCGGTTAAGTGTCATCCTCTCTGTTCACCACGAGCGGACGATTAAAAAAGTACTCAACCAAATTGAGAAGCTCCGGCCCATGGAAATCGTACTTGTTGTGGATGGCTGCCTGGATCAATCGGTGAAAAAGATACTCACGTATTCTTCTTGTCCACTCACAGCGTTTGTGTACCCATTTCCATTAGGGGATGATGTATGGAGAGCAATTGGTGCCAAGGAGGCCACAGGAGATGTGTGGTTGTTTCTCGATGCGGATCACGTTGTAGCTGCAAATGACATGCAGTCCTTTGTCAGAACGTGTTACCGGGGAGCAGACATCGCTTTGAGAAAGCCCATAACACCACTTCGACAACCATCAATAGAACCGGATACCGTTTTGCTAGCGAAGACATTTCTCAATACCTTAGTTTCACGACATGAACTAGGAACTTCCTCGATGTACGATTTACCTTTTGCCATGACGCGACAAGCTGCCTCTATCATCGGCGTTCAACATTTGGTCGTACCTGCCGTTGCGCACGCCATTGCTCTGCACAATCAATTGCGAGTCGAGCCATCTCCTTACATTGCATCAGCAAAGCTTACGAGAAAAAGAGCGACACAAAGAAAGAATAAACCGAGCGTTAACCAGACGATCCTGGGAGATCACTTGGAAGCAATGGATTACGTGATGTCCCTTAAATGAAATGAAACCGTTGTCGAGGCGATGCCATCTGTCGGTATCGCTTATTCGTTATTTTCAAAAGTCTCGTGCAAACATGCAATCTTAAGTCACTGGAATCATTTGATCTCTTGACTTTGCATTGTTCGGTTTTTGTAGTACGATAGGCAAGTAGGTCATTTTTTCTTGATAAAGGAGCAAACAGATTATGAGTATCCATATTGGAGCACAGCAAGGTCAAATTGCTGAAACCATCCTGCTGCCGGGCGATCCGCTACGGGCCAAATACATTGCTGAAACTTTCCTCGAAGGAGCAGAGTGCTACAACAACGTGCGTGGCATGCTCGGCTTCACAGGTACATACAAAGGTAAGCGCGTTTCTGTACAAGGAACGGGCATGGGAGTTCCTTCTATCTCGATCTACGTCAATGAACTCATGCAATCTTATGGTGTTCAAAACTTGATCCGCGTAGGCACATGCGGCGCGATCCAGGAAGACATCAAAGTACGTGATGTGATTATTGGTATGGCTGCATCCTCCGATTCTCAAACGAATCGTCTCCTGCTCAATCAGGTTGATTTTGCTCCGACTGCTAACTTTGATTTGCTGTACAAAGCGTATCAAGCAGCGACAGAGCGCAATCTGTCTGTGAAAGTGGGCAATATCTTTACGAGCGACAGCTTCTATCGCGAGAACCTAGATTTGTACAAAAAATTGGCATCCTATCAAGTGCTTGCTGTTGAAATGGAATCTTCCGCGCTGTACACTTTGGCTGCAAAATACAAGCGCAACGCATTGTCTATTCTCACCGTAAGTGATCACATCCTGACGGGTGAAGAAACATCCGCTGACGAGCGCCAAACAACCTTCAATGAAATGATTGAAGTGGCGCTGGACGCAGCTCTGATCAAGTAAATTAGCATGCAGACGACATCCCACTGGCAAACTATCGTCAGTGGGATTTTATGTAGAGGATAGAAAAAGGGGATGGAATCATGAAACATAATTACCCTGCCTTTTTTGAAACGGCATTTGACGAAGGGTATACGATAGAGCAGGATGGCTATTTATATCGGTTGTTCCGCCAAGATATGGGCAAGCTTCAAGTGAAAACAGGAAAAATCGTGGCGAACGATCCGTTTGTCATGTTTGAGACTGAACCGTTTGAGGAGGTTTTCCCAAAGGGGAGCTTCTCCGTACAGCTCGCTATCGCGCAAGTTCAATCCCTGTCAAAGGAAGAGCAAACAGATGATTCTCTGGAGCCAGATGAACGGGTAGCATTGGCACGGATTGCCTTCTCAGACAAACCTGTCGTGTCTTGGAAAATGGCTGTTTGGGCGGAGTCAGATGTGTCACAGCTTGGCGAAGGAGAGTTTTTTGGCTACGGTGTGGATGCGGGTACAGGCTCGTTCATGGATGCAGAAGCTTGCGCGCTTTTGGAACGAGAAATGGAGAAGGACGAGATGTTTTATGAGACGTTGACGAAGAAAATGGACCAAACGTATAAACACACGCGTAGTTGGGGTCTGATCGATATAGGGGAAGGCTGTAATGTCGCTATGTTTTCAACAGGATGGGGAGACGGCAGCTACGCGAGCTATATCGGTTACGATGCCGAGGGACAAATCGCACGATTGGTAACAGATTTTTACTTGTTAAATTGGATGGGAACGGCTGAAGAATAGAAGTTGGGGTAAACGGGGAAGGAAGAGAGAAGAAAAGCATATAAACGCCAAAGTAGAGTGCCTCCAGTGGCACTCTTTTTATTGGTTATTTTTTCTTATTTCGTTCAAGGTACTGCGCCAGGTTATTCAAGGTATTTTCGTACGATCTTTTTTTCGGTGTAGAGGTGATCGTTTTGGATTTTGGGATTACTTTGGTCATTTGGGGACCTCCGGGCGTTTTTAGTTATAGTGATCTTAATTATAATATAAATGAATTTACAATAAATGTAAATGATGTTTTTTATTTAAAATGAATTTTTTTATTATAATGAAATTTAAGTGGTGTTATGCCGTTTATGTAGATGGATGATTAATGTCTTAGTGTTTTGTGAAGCTGATAAACATACTGAAAAAGCTCTTATTACTAATTAGGTTTATATGAGAGCAAGTTTCGGTAATGCATGTATGTCAGAGCACTGATAGATGGGAAAAGCTATTTATTTTGCGTTATCTTTCAATTAGATCCATCTAAGAATGAGTTTGTGACACCTAGCTTATAAAAACAGGTGAGTACCCCTTTCAGAAATTATGCATTTCATTTTGAGTCCGATAATATATATTATGTAAACTTATAAAAAGAGCAGAAATCGGCTAGGTGTAAATGTAATGGGATTTCTGTTTGTCTGGCGACACAAACATACTGCTATAACATGCGTGATAATTGCGTATAAATTTCATAGAAGGTTTTAAAGTCCACATAGATAAACAAATGTCAAGGCACATTAAAGTACTTAGCATTCTTTATAAGGTAATTATTCGAGAATAGACTCTCTATGTACTTGTTCCTCTACTAGTGAATGATCCGTTTTCATTTCAGTTCATGAAATGTCGATTTTATGAACTGAAAGTCATTATAACGAAATAAATAAATTTTACTGTGACTCAATTTTCAATTTGTGATGAAAAAATTGATTTTTTCATTCAACCTCTGTTTCCTTTTCTCATCAATCCTCCTCTCCATGACTACTTAATTGAACTAGTTATTCAGTCATGATCCTCCACCCTTTAGATGGTGCGGTCAGTAACCTTTTCAACAAGGCAACTATGCCTGTGTGGCCGCGTCCATTCCAACTTAGTGTCCTATTAGACTATCCGTGGCAGCTCATCAATAAAGAATATTTTTTAACGATACGTTTCATTACCCCCGCGTAATTTGTAAAACCCTCAAGTTGATATTTCCTGACAATGTGATTATTTACGTAGTTGAAGAAATCCCTTTCAGAGAGTTCTCCTCCTTCGTAATCATTTTTGCCAAACAGAAAGATGTCAATCGAGCGATTATCATCAAACTTCACACCAAGCGCAAACTGCTCGATAGAAAGCTGTGATTCGACCATACAAAGCGTGCCATAAAATGCTAAAATCAAGAATATATAGGGAACCCAACTAGGATGGGTCAAATCGCATACCCAACTCATTGTTCCTCCCTTATTGATGGCTCTCTTATTTGAGAATTTCTTGTCGAAAGACGAAATAGACATCTTTACATATTTTTTTGTCATGTTATATATGGTTTACAAGGTTTCCGATAAACAAGTAAGAAAGAGAGGATAAAAGATGAAAAAAAGAATTAGATACAGAAAAAGATATGCATTCCTTGGTGCTGTAGCGGGATATTTCATAGCTTTACTTGCATCCACGATACTTCCGACTTTTATTATGTTAGCCATACCTTTGCTAACAGCAGCCATAGGGTTTGTCTTTGCTGAAAAGAAAGAGCAGCAATTAAGTAGATTCACGGTACCAGAACCGGACCAGAGAATTACTTCTACTGAAGCGGAGAGTGAACAAACTAAAAGGGAACCGGAATCTACCTACTCATCAGAAATACGAGAGTATCTACAAATTATTAAGGAAATTGTGGTTAACGAAAATGACAAGCGCAACCTCGATGATGAAATTTCCGAAAAGACAACAAACCTTTGCTCTAAGATCGATACTCTCCTCCCCTACATAGAAACGCTCGGTAGTGCGCAAACGAAGCATGATATTAAAATGCTCGTTATGAAAGACTTGAATAGTGTCATCAACCC
This sequence comes from Brevibacillus sp. AG, assembly GCF_028369215.1. NCBI lineage: Bacteria > Bacillati > Bacillota > Bacilli > Caryophanales > Paenibacillaceae > Brevibacillus > Brevibacillus sp. AG. The sequence continues at coordinate 330,876 of NZ_JAQMYO010000001.1, forward strand.
CTTCTTGAGGCTGAGTGTTGAAAACAAGTTGAATAATAGGCGTAAATTATTAGACGGTCTCCGTGACATCAACCTAAAGCTGAAAGTGATCTCTACATCCATTGAACAACACGACATCTATGAGTTGGAGAGAAAGCTTAATCTTATTACCGAAAAATATAATGCCAAAGAAATTTACTAATTACTGTTAAGGAGCGTGTTATAGCAATGACGACACAGGCTATCCAATTAGTTAAACAAGAAGACATCATCAAGATCCAATCTGAAGCAGAAAATGTGGTGCGCCAGCTGCAAACTGATAATCAAAGCCAGATGGATTCAATTTTTGAGCAGCTGGGTAATTTGGGTGAAAGCACCCAACGAAATGCCGCTGAATCTCTCGAAATTCTAAAACGACCTGTGAAAGATCTGATGGATGGGAAAAACAATGATATTCCCAATACACTCTTAAAGCTTCGTTCTTGCACAGAAGAATTGAATCCTAATAAAATCTTTCAAAGCGGTGGGATCAGCAATCTTTTCAACAGAATCTTAGGGAAAAACCCAATTTCCACATATATTCGAAAATATGAATCCGTTAGAACACAAATTGATAACATCATTTCCTCCTTGCTTAATGGCAGTGACAAGTTAAAAGAAGATGTAATTAACTTGAAATACATTAAGAAAAAATCCGGTGAAAATATTTATGAATTAGAGAAACGGATTTACTTCGGTAACAGGTTGCTTGAGATGCTTGAAGTTGAAAGCAATAAGCCTGAAAATCAACTTCGCAAACCCGAATTTGAAAAAGCAATGGTCAAAGTCGTAACAAGAGTAAAAAATATGAGTCAAATGATCAACATTTTACAACAATCCATCGCTTCTGTTGATGTTATTGCGGACAATAATGAAAAGTTGGATGAAGCTGTCTTTAACGCGATTACAATGACGCAAAACGTTGTCACAGTGTCCGCTGCGATTCAGTTGGCCTTGAATAATCAGAAGAAGGTAATCGAAGCCGTACAAAATACCAATCAAGCCATTGAGGATATGCTGGTAGCCAATGCTCAAAGCTTAAAACAGAATACACAAGAAATCACCTCGATGCTGGAGCAACCAAGTATCGCAATTAATAAACTACAGCAGGCATTTAATGATGTGTATAGTGCAATCCAAATTACCGAAGATTCAAATCGGAGAATTATCAATTCTAGTAAAAACTTCATCCAAGAGATGGATAAGCTCAATGCAGAAATGAGAGTAAAACTCGGTATGGCAGATCCAAATCAACTTTCTGCACCAGCCAATCAGCCAACCTCACTTCTGCAGTAAATAAATAAAAGAGGAAACCAAGTGATCTTTACGTGGTTTCCTCTTTTGTTTACCTCTTTTTGTTCGTTGAAATATTGTATCAGACAGAATGTAATTCTTGCATCTTTTGAGGTGCAGCAACATTGGGAAGGGATTTTGGATGATAGCCACACACAAACTTGCTATTACCCCGTTTACTTCTTCTTCCTTCTACGAATATTTGGCAGGTATTGATCGGTCTTTGAGATAGGTATCTTGTCATTTAAACCAAGCAATCCTCCTCCCAACCAGGGCCGTAATAGTATTATTACTAACGATATAAGTTTTTTTCTGACATTCTTCTAAAAGTCCTTCCTCTCCTCCTCAGTCACTGGGACTGTTTATCTGGCGTAATCTTGAAGGACAAGAATACATCAGCTACTTAGTAATATGTAAATCACTTTACTTAAATATCAATCCATTTTTCTTGGAATGTAGAAGCAGAACCTCCCACCTGAACATATATAATATCACCTAAGTGAACAGATACATTTACAGTAATTTCTGAGGAGCTGTTCATTGTATACCCTTGTTCAAAATCAAAGGTTCTTTCTATGCTTTTTTTCTTGTCATTATATTTTACTAAGTAACAAGCTAAAGCAGCATTTGATGTACCAGTAGCACTTTCTTCAGGAATGTCGTATAAAGGTGCAAAGTTCCTACAATGAGCTGTGGAATCATGTAGGGTTTCTAGTGTAAATAAATGATACCCGGTTACATCATACTTTTTACTTATTTTAGTGATGCCTTCCATATCAGGGTCTATTTCTAATAAGTCTTTTAGACTTTTTACAGGTACAATGATGTCACGTAAGCCTGTAGAAATAATTTGGATAGGCATATTAGGCATTAATTGGTCCTCATTTATACGTAATGATCCTATTATCTCTTTAGAAGGAAGTATTTCTAAAAAACTCGGGAGGTTTTGCTGTAAGAAAATCATCTGATTTTCATAAATTTGTACATGTAGTACCCCCGCTTTTGTTTCCGTGGTATAAATTCCTGGATGTACGATTCTGCTTTGAGCTAGTAAGGAAAAAGTTGCAACCGTGGCATGCCCACATACATCTACTTCTTCATTCGGTGTAAAATACCTAATTTTATAATCTGAATTTATAGAAGGGAATATAAAAGCAGTCTCTGAAAAACCTAATGTACTTGCGATAACTTGCATATCTTTCTCTGTGAGATCTTTTGTATCTAGAACTACTCCCGCAGGGTTTCCCCCTTCTCCGTTTTTAGTGAAAGCAGATAAAACGTATACTTTAGTTCTCAATGCATTTTCCTTCTTTCGTAATTTTTACATTGACAAGAACTTGATCCTATAAAGCACAAACGCCGCGATTTACGCGGCTATTAGTGAGATGATGTTCTGGTCACCCGACAATTCTTGATGCCTTATATTGATTATTTCCTATGTTACAAAGTTTGGATAGCATTTCGTCAGAAATATTATTAATAATATGAACACTTTACTTATTTAGCGTCTGAAAAAGGTTTACTAATTCATCAAGTAATCATATCTTTCTTTACCTCCAAAATGAGAATAACCCTCCAAGTTTTGTTTACTTCAATCACTCAACACTGACAGGTCAAGCTGGCTTATTCGCTCTGGATCGGAGATCAGGTCGACTTCGGTAATCTTTCCGTGACTCATCATAAATTTGAGTACATAGAGCAATCTTCCTTGAGGAGCCACAATGATTCCTACTGTTCCGTTCACCAAGGCCAGTTGGGCTGCTTTCTGTGCACGTCCAGATACTTGGTTTGCCAGTGCGACCGGTCCTTGCGTTACTCGAGAAGATCCCGTTTGACGATCGTCACGAAGGATAACGTCCGGATCGAGCGCTGATACAAGAGCATCGAAATCGCCTGCGTGAGCTGCAGCAAGAAAAGCTTGAACAACGTCGCGTTGATGGGTAATGTCGACTTCCGTTGCTTTTCCCCCACGAACCCGGTGACGTGCCCTGCTTGCAAGTTGCCTTGTCGCGGCTTCCGACTTTCCTACAATCGGAGCAATTTCATTAAAAGGCATGGCGAAAATATCGTGCAACACGAACGTGATGCGTTCCGCAGGTTTCAAATTACCGAGCACGACTAATAGTGCAACACCGATAGATTCAGCTAATAAGGCCTCTTGTTCGGGGTCGATTATATTCTCTTGGCTGTTGAAAGAATCTGGCAAGTGAGCTTCTATTGATTCTTCGCGCCTAGATTTACGCGATCGTAACATATCGAGACATATCCTTGAAACAACGGTGGTCAACCATCCCCCTATGTTCTCAATGCCTCTTGCATCCGCACGACAAAGACGGAACCAAGACTCCTGTACCGCGTCCTCCGCCTCGCTCAATGATCCTAGCATTCGATAAGCTACTGCCTGAAGGTTCGACCGTTGCGCTTCGAATCTATTTGCCAACCAATCCTGTTCGTTCATCATTCAAACTCCCTCGTACAAAAATAATAACCCCCTATAAGTACTGACGAAAGAAATTTGAACAATGTGACATGATATTCTTCAAGAAACAATGTCACACGCCTAAGACGGCAACTGCTTTTTATTGCGATCATCGTTCTTGTTTTCTCAGTGCAACCGATCATCATACATAAGCTGGATTTGAATACCGAACGGGTCTTCAATAATTCCATATGCTTTGCTAAACACATTGCTGGATAAAGGTACAATGACCCTTACTCTATCATCCGTAATCAAGCTCTTGTAAAAATGCTCGATTTCCTCTAAGTCCGCACTTTGAATACACAAGGAGAAGTTATTTCCAGCTGCATATTTTTCGTTGACATCCATTGTATTTTCCGCCAGCATTACTTTGGTTTTTCCGATGGATAAAACGGAGTGGGAAATATAATGCTTATTTTCGTCCGTAAGTTGCACAGAGCTGTCGCGCTTTGCCATGTCTTCGTAGGTAACAAGCAGCAATTCCTCTGCGTTAAAATGCTTTTTGTAAAAATCAACAGCCTCTTTCGCTCTTCCATTCATGGATAAGAAAATCGCTACTTCCAGTGTTGTACTCATGGGATTCGTCTCCTTTTAGGTCATTTTGTCAGGCAACTTGATATCTACCTTGAGTTTATTTTACTATATAAAGGTATCAATTAATGACACCTTTATGAGGACGTTACGATGAACAAATCAGAACGATTAAATGACATGATCCGGTACTTAAACGGTCGGGAATTTTTTAATTTGAATGACCTAATGGAGAAATATAAGATTTCAAAAAGTACTGCTCTGCGGGACATTGATTCATTAGAACAATTGGGTATGCCTATTTTTGCGGAACATGGCAGACATGGGCGGTACGGGATCTTAAAAAATCGGTTGTTATCCCCTATTACGTTTACGATGGATGAAGTGTACGCACTGTACTTTGCCATGTTGACGTTAGAATCGTATCAATCCACACCATTTCATTTAAGTGTGAATCGACTCAATGAAAAGTTTGAAAGCTGTCTTTCTCAAAAGCAAATCGAGCAAATTCGCAAAATGAAAAAAGTACTGCAATTTGAAATGTACACCCATCGTCATACCAGCCGATTTTTGGATCTAATCTTAAAAAGCATTCTGAACGAGAGCAGCTGCACGATTCAGTATTCCAAAAATAATGAGAAACAAAAACACCGTGTTCAATTTTTCAGAATTTCCGCCAAGTTTGGCCAATGGTATGCTGCCGGGATGGACCTCCATGCGAATCAATACAGAGTCTTCAGATGCGATCGAATAACCGCTATAGCTGAAGAAAACATGAAATCCCCATTTTCTGTCGATGAACTCATTAGCCGTGCATTAGAAATTTATCGTTCCAAGACTAGTATTGACTTTGAAGTAGAAATTTTAGAACAAGCGAAGGATATTTTTTATAAAGAAAACTATCCTTCGATGAAAATCGAAAATGGTAATCGAACCGTCATTTCAGGATTTTATAATCTCGGAGAAGAGGCGTTCATAGCTGACTATTTTATGAGGTATGGCAATCACGTTATATCAGTGAAGCCGGAATCGTTAAAACAACTGATCCAGGAAAGAGTAGAACAGCTCTTACATCACTATCGAACGTTATAAAACGAGGAGGTACGCATGAATAAACGCTTAGGAAAGATTGAGGTTTACCATCTACTCGAATGGAACTTAAAAATTTTAATAAAATTTTGATAGGCTGAGACGTTTATTCCTTCTTAGTCCCATGATCACTTGTCTCATTTTATGGCAGATGAAGGTACCCGAGCTAAGGGAAGCCGATCGAACAGCTTCCCTCGTCTCATGGATGTCTTCCATTAGAAAAATTCCGCTACTTGACGCGCTTCTCGGAGCGCCTTTTCCTTGAACTCCGCTGCTCGATTAAGGAATTCTTGCATCCCTTCAACAAAGATGCCTTGAAAACTCGTTATACCTACAAAGTCCATAATGGCTTTCATGTGACGGTGCCCCATTTCAAAATCTGCGTAGTTCCCCCCTGAGCCAGGCGACATTATACTTCCAGATGCTTGAATATGAACTGCTTTTTTATCGCCAAGCAAACCGGTTCTACTGCCGTCAGAATTATATCTAACCGTCTTACCTGGAAGGACGATCGCGTCAAGATAGTTCTTCATAACTGTCGGATAGGAAAAATTCCAGATCGGCGAGACAAAAATATATTTGTCTGCAGCTATGAATTGTTCAAGAACTTGGAAAATACGTCCGAGTTTACTTTGCTCCACAGGCGTTAATTGATCGAAAGACACTCCCTGTCTAAGCTTGTCCCGTGCATCCAATACATCACCATCGTGTTGAGGGAGATCCAGCTTAAACAAATCGAGATGCACGACTTCGTCTTGCGGATGGGTGGAACGGTAAACTTGTAAAAATTCTTTCCCTACTGTCATGGAATAGGAACGCACATCATCACGCGGGTTAGCTGTAATATAAAGTACGGTTGCCATAAAAAGAAAAACCTCCGTTTTCAATGGGCGGCGACTGCCGATTTATTTTTTGACCAAAACGTCTGCGACTTGACGAGTAGAGACGTTAATCCGGTTATAAAGGTTGGCTGTAGCGATTCCAGCAATAAGCGTAGCCATCGCCGCTTCATGATAGTGACGGGCTGCTTCTTCGTATACTTCGTCCGGCACAGGCTGGGATTGTTCGTTAAGTCGAGTCATCGACTCACTCAGTGCTAGCGCAGCACGTTCCGCATCGGTGAAATTCGACGTATCGCGCCATGCGGATACAGCTAGAATTCGCTCTATGGATTCGCCTGCATTTTTCGCGTTGTTGGAATGAAGAGCGACGCAGACGCTATCTCCGTTGATTTGGCTAATACGCAGGTAGGCAAGGAAGAGCGTGCGGGTCGGCACACCGTTTTTCTCGGCTGACGTAAATAAGGCTTTGCCCAACGCCTGCAAGGATTGGTCCACTTCGGGCAAAATGATAACAGGGTTTTTCATTCTGGATTGCATAGGAAACACTCCTTTGATTATATGAGAGAAGCCCTTCATTCGGCCTCTCATAATAATGACGTAACGAATGGAGAGAGTGTGACCGAATCGCATAGGGTCCCATAAGAAAGCCGCCGTGGACGCCAAAAACCAAGGAGCCAAGCGAGAATAGATCGCTTGGCTCCTGGCCTTACGGGTTTTGCAAGCATTCGGAGTTTCAAGCGCTTTTCCGGCAGGTCTTACAATCATTCGCTCCGTTTCCCGAATGATAGAAGCCGATGAAAGCAAAAGTTCGGCTTCATCTCTCGGGTTAATTTCCATCGCGACGAACGTAATGGCCGCATTTGGGCGGTCTGCTTGTTACTTATGCGGGGTGGCATTCCATCTTCTGGATCAACATACCGGTTGCTCTGTTTTCAGCGGCTCAGTGACGACTACAGGTTTGCACATCATAGCCATCGTGACGGCACTTATTAGCGTCGGGCTGCTGGTTGTCGGCAGTTCCCGGAAGCGTACAAACTTTATTACCCTAAATTGGAAAAAGGCAGCCTTTAAAGCTGCCTCAGATAAAAGTAAAAACTCACTTAATTATTGGTGGCTGTATTCCATGTAACCAGTCTAAAATAAATGGGGCTTGATGAGGGTTTAGGTTACTTGGCATATCCTTTTTATGTATGAATTGAAGTCGTGTACTTTCCTCATTTCCTTGAACTGTACCTTCGTATTTCGTCACGTGAAAAATGATCTGTACACTAAAAACTTTGTCTCCATTTGCATATTGAGCAAAGCCATTCTTTCCGGAATATATTCCAAACAACTTTATTTGACTGATTTGAAGATTCGTTTCCTCTAAAACTTCCCTTCTAACAGTCTCTTCGAATGTTTCCCCAATTTCCAGAAGGCCACCAGGAAGACCCCAAATATCTCTTTTTTGTTGTAGTAGAATTCGTCCAGAGTCGTCTTCGATTATTGCCCCACAGCCAACGGTTAAAAGAGTTTCATGACCAATGTATTTTCTCATTGTTCCTATATAGTCATTCAAAACAACTTTACCTCCCAAGTACTTTTTCCAAGATGAATTCGTCATACTAAGCTGAACTCCTTGTTAGAATAACCTTGATCATGTTACTCGTTAATACTTGTTGATTTTTATCGATAATATTGCCTTTTGTCCTTTTCTTTTACTGATACTCTTAGTTTCCAAAGTTCTTGAGCCAATTGAAAAGCTTCTTTATCATTTCCTTTTTCAATTGCTATTCCCCTTGCTTTTAATAGAGCATTCGCAGCAGGAGATAGGTCAGGAGAATCCACAACCCATATTTTAAAATCATGTTGAAATGGATCGGTATCGCTCCAAACATAATCATGTTTTCTAAATGCAGCACCTACTGTGCTTTTAGTAAGCTCTTGCTTAGAACGAAATAGTTCTTTTTCATCATTACCTAAAAACACCAATTGCTTTTTATCCATAAATACAAGGGAGATATCTTTCTTTTTGAAAAGAATTTCATCATCTCTAAGTTTACAGGTAACTTTATCATCGTATACAGACGTTTCTAAGCTTTCATGAAAAGAGAGTAGAGTCAAGGCAATGCCCGCAATCAAGCCAAGGATCATTGTAACAATGCCTACCCATGCTCCACTATAGGATGCAATGAGTTTTAAGGGCCCCTGGAAAGGTATCCAAGGCAAAGAACTGCCCCATTTAGCAATACTCGGAAGAAACCAGCCGAACACTAAGCCGATAAGAGGGAAACCAAGCCACAAGATAACCTTGTCCGTTTTTGAAAAATTTAATAATGTATGATTCTCACTCATTTAAAGTCTCCTTTTTTAGATAATACACTTGTAATGGTTTCTCTCCATACAGCTGAAACATCAAGTTGAATGCCAATCATCGGATAATTTGATAAGTTATCAAGTGTTAACGCTAATACACATGCTTTTTCACGTAAGCCTTTTGAATCAGTGTGACCAAATTCTTCACCTTTTTGTAGTAGTCTTAAAAAACCGTCAATAAAGCCTTCCTGTACGGCTTTAATTATTAATCTGTACTCTTTATTATGGGAAGATTCTCGGTTTCCATATAAAAGAAACTCATTTAATACCTGTACAACAAGCATTTGTGTATCTGTAGTCTCTTCACCCAACAATTGCAAGCCGTCACTAATCATCTTCTCTACAAAATTATTTTTCGTATACTCATTAATCTGAAAATATTTTTCAAAACTATATCCTTCTAAAATCCAAGCGAATACAGCATCTACTAGTTGTTCTTTCGAAGAGTAATAATAATAGATGGATGGCTTCTGTATGCCTACAGAATTAGCAATCATGGAAAGTGAAGCTTTTTCAATTCCATACTGTCCGATCAACCATGTGGTCGTTTCAAGAATTTTTTGTCGTGTTGCTTCGCTTTTATTCATTTCCTCACCATTTTCTACCTAACGTTAGTTAGATAATATCGTCTACTTTCGCTGATTGTCAAGATGATTCATTAGGGAATTGGCTTATCCCCTATGCGTGGGTTGTTTTATTCGCTTCCCAACATAAAAAGGAGCCGAGAGAATACGGGATAACTCCCTGCATTCTTCTCGGCTTTTCGCCTTACTGCCTATCCGTTTTCACCACAAACTCAATGCTTCCGAGGCCACCCCATTTGGCGCTTACGACATCTCCTTCCCGAAGTTGGTGGGAACCGGTAATGCCCCCGGACAAAATCAAATCTCCCTTGTGCAGCTTCCGTCCTTCGCGAGCAAGCATGTTCGCCAGCATCGCGACCGAGTGGGCTGGATGACCGAGAACTGCCGCACCAGCCCCCAAGTCTTTGAGCTCGCCATTGATCGAAAGAGTAACACCTACCAAATCGAGTTCAAGTTCTTCAGGCTTTCTCCACGTCGATCCGATAAACACGCGGGAAGACGAAGCATTGTCGGCAATGACATCAGGCAAGGTAAACTGGAACTGCGCATACCTGCTGTCGATAATCTCCAGTGCGGGAACCACATAGTCAGTGGATGTCAGGACATGAGCCTCATTGATGCCGGGACCTTCCAAATCCTCACTCAAAACAAAGGCGATTTCCGCTTCCACCTTGGGATGAATCAATTCATTGATCGGCAGAATGCCGTCCTCGATATTCATATAGTCAAAAATGTAGCCCCGAATCGGTTCGTGCACATTCATCTGCTTCATTTTTGCCTGACTGGTCAAACCCATTTTAGAGGCAAAGATTCGATGTCCCTGCTCAAGCTTGAGGGAGACCAGTTCATTTTGAATACGATATCCATCTTCCACTGTCAGCTCGGGGTATTCAGCCGTTAGTTTTACGACCTCCTCCCTATTCAACTCCGCATCCACCAGCTTCTGAGCCAACCTTTTGTACAATAGTTCCGATTGCACGCTGATCACCCCCTATCTGATTTTGGTAGAGCTATTCAATTGGGCGATTTCCGCTGCGACATCCACGATCATGTCTTCTTGTCCCCCCACGGCCTTTCGTCTTCCCAGCTCGATCAAAATGTCCCGGGAGTCGATGCCGAACTTCCTGGCTGCACGCTCGGCATGAAGCCGGAAGCTGGAATAGACACCCGCGTATCCGAGAACGAGAGCGTCTCTGGTAATTTCCTGTGGTACTTGAAGAATCGGCGATACGATTTCCTCTGCCAGGTCCATCATTTTGTACAGATCGACGCCCGTCTGAATGCCCATTCGATCCAGTACAGCAAGGAGAACCTCGGTTTGTGTATTGCCCGCACCTGCACCCAAGCACCGAACACTGCCGTCAATCCAGGTGGCACCCTCTTGAATGGCGACGAGTGTATTGGCCATGGCTAAAGACAAATTGTTGTGTGCATGGAAGCCGATGGGAATATTCAGACATTGCTTCAATGCCCGGACTCGTTCCCCTGCTTGATCAGGTAACAGAGCGCCAGCAGAATCGACGATGTACACGACATCGGCTCCATAGCTTTGCATGAGTCCTGCTTGCTCCGCCAGTTTTTCCGGAGCAGCCATATGCGACATCATCAAAAAGCCAACTGTTGTCAAGCCAAGCTCTTTCGACCGATAAATATGCTGAGCGGAGACGTCCGCTTCGGTCGCATGTGTGGCGATTCGTGCCATGCCTACGCCTAGCCCTGCTGCCGTATTCAAATCTTTGATCGTGCCGATTCCCGGCAGCAAGAGCACGCCCACTTTCGCTTGTTTACAAACGGAAACGGCAGCCTCAATCAGCTCCAGTTCATGGGTCCTGGACAGCCCATACTGCAGGGACGATCCGGCCAATCCATCTCCATGGGAGACTTCGATATGCGGTACGTTCGCTTCATCTAATCCTCGCGCCACCTCGACTACTTGCTCCACAGTAAACTGGTGATTGATCGCATGGCTCCCATCTCGAAGCGCTACCTCGGTGAGGACAATATCACGACTCATATGCGGTTCCTCCTTTCATTCCTGGCTATATACCCGTGCCGGTGCCGACAGCATGCTTGGCATATTCCTCTGCTACTTTCACCGCTGTCGCCGTCATGATATCCAGATTGCCTGAATACGTAGGGAGGTAGTCACCCGCGCCTTCCACTTCCAAAAAAACGGTGATTTTGTTTTCATCAAAGATCGGTTCTGAGCGCAGGCGGTAACCAGGAACGAAAGATTGAATATAGGCAACGGTCTGGTGAATAGCCTTCACGATCTCCTGGCGGTCCGCCTCTTCCTCCACTATTGCATAGATCGTATCTCTCATCAGGATCGGCGGCTCCGCCGGATTCAGGATGATGATCGCCTTGCCTTTCTTCGCTCCGCCGATCGCTTCGATACCATGTGCGGTCGTCTCCGTAAATTCGTCGATGTTGGAACGTGTGCCAGGACCCGCGCTTTTGCTGGAAATAGTGGCCACGATCTCTGCGTAGCTGACCGGACTCACACTCCCTATCGCATGAACGATCGGAATAGTAGCCTGGCCGCCGCATGTAATCAGGTTGATGTTCTTTTCATTCAAATGCGTACCGAGATTCACAGATGGTACTACATAGGGCCCTACAGCAGCAGGCGTCAGATCGATGGCGAGCTTTCCTGCCTCCCTGAGCGCCTTGGCATGCACAATATGTGCTTTGGCAGAAGTAGCGTCAAAGACGATATCCGCAAGATCCGCATCGCTTTCCAAAAACGGTTTCAATCCGTCGTCAAATACATAGTATCCAGCTGCCTTTGCTCTATGCAGACCATCCGAATCAGGATCGATTCCAATCATGGACGTCAGTTCAAGAACTGGCGACCTTCCTAGCTTGATCATCAGGTCTGTCCCGATGTTCCCCGAGCCCAGTATTGCTACTTTTACTTTCTTCATGCATGCACTCCTTTCCTATTTTTATCTGCCAAACCTGACTCCTACTGAACCAAGTCCAGCAATCCGTGTGTGAAATACATCGCCAGGCTTAGCTTCAACCGCTGCGGATAACGCACCAGACAAGATGATTTCTCCTGCTTTGAGTGTAATCCCTAATTCGTACAGCTTGTTCGCCAACCACGCCACACAAGATGCGGGATTGCCCAATGCGGCGGCACCCACACCGGTATTGACCAGCTCCTGATTTTTATAAAACGCCATTCCTACTAGGGGAAGATCCAGATCTTGCGGTTTCACGGGATGCCCACCTAGCACATAGAAGCCCGAGGAGGCATTGTCCGCAACTGTGTCTTCTAGTTTGATTTGCCAGTTGGCTATCCGGCTGTCCACGATTTCTAAAGCAGGCACTACATATTCCGTTGCCATCATGACGTCATAGATGGTTACATGTGGCCCTTCCAGATCGCGCTTCAGCAGGAAGGCAATTTCTGCTTCTACCTTTGGCGAAAGGACATACTCGAAAGGCAGTTCTCCGTTGTTTTCCACGACCATGTCGTCCAATAGATGTCCATAGTCTGGCTGATCCACGCCAAGTAGTGTCTGCATAGCACGAGAGGTCAGGCCGATTTTCTTTCCTGTAATCTTCGCGCCTTCTTTCACTTTTCGCTCAATCGTCTTCAATTGAACGTGATATGCCTCTATCTCGCTGAATTGCGGATCCAGTAAAGTGAGTGGCGCTACTCCCACCCCTTCACGACTCGCCGCCGCTAAATGATCGGCGAATCGCGTGATCTTTTCTTTGTCCACACGGTTCCCTCCCTGATTTGCTGTCCTTGTCCTTCTCGCTATAATTTCATGGTGACTGTCTTGACCTCGGAGTAGAATTCGAAGCTGTGACGCCCGCCTTCGCGGCCAATCCCGCTGTCCTTGGCACCGCCAAACGGAGTTCGCAAGTCACGGACATACCAGCAATTGATCCATAAAAGACCTGACTTCACTCGATCAGCCACGCGATGCGCGCGCCGCAGGTCGTTGGTCCAAACCACTCCTGCCAAGCCGTAAGCCGAATCATTGGCGATCCGAATAGCGTCTTCTTCTGTACGGAATGGAATGATCACGATGACAGGACCGAAAATTTCTTCCTGGGCCACCCTCATTTTGTTGTCTACATCATAGAGCACGGTTGGCTCTAGGAAATTGCCGTCACCCAGCCCGCTGATCCGTTTTCCGCCGTAACCGAGCTTGGCTCCTTCTTCCAGTCCGAGCTGAATGTAGTGCTCCACCGACTCCATGTGACTGCGGGACACCAATGCTCCCATATCCGTGTCTGGTTCCAGAGGATTTCCCACCTTGATCTTTTGAACAGCCGCCACAAATTTGTCCAGAAACTGATCATATACGCTTTCTTGTACCAATAAACGCGATCCCGCCAGACAAATCTCACCCTGGTTGCGGAATATTGCCTCGATCGACCCTATTACCGCTTCATCAAGATCGGCATCTTCAAATACGATATTGGCTGATTTTCCTCCCAATTCGAGCGATACCGGAATCAATTGCGAAGCGGCATTTTGCATGACAGTCTTGCCGGTGTTAGATTCTCCCACAAAAGATATCCGGCGCACATGGGGATGCGTCGTCATCGCAGCCCCGACAGTCCCGCCCGGACCAGTGATGATGTTGAGCACGCCAGGAGGAAGACCTGCTTCATTGGCAATCTCTCCGAGCATCACCGCAGAGAGAGGCGTGTACGAGGCTGGCTTTACAACGACGGTATTTCCTGCCGCTAAAGCCGCCGATGCTTTCCAGGTCATCTGCATGAAGGGCAGATTCCATGGAATGATCAGACTTGTCACACCTGCCGGAGCATATTTGGCGTAGGACATAAAATGACGCATTTCATAATGCTCATGAACCATGTACTTGGCCATTTCGGCAAAGAATCGCAAATTGGCCGCCGCTCTCGGAATATCAAAGCCCCGGCTTTCTTTGATCGGCTTGCCGACATCGAGCGTCTCCACCAAAGCCAGTTCGTCCACACGTTCCATCACCAGGTCAGCCATTTTGCAGAGAATCTTGGCGCGCTCATCTACAGACATCGCACTCCAAACGCCTGACTCAAACGTACGCTGCGCCACGTCGATCGCCCTTTTTACATCCTGTTCATTTGCATTAGCTACAGAAGCCAGCTTGAGATTTGTCGCTGGGTTGATCGTATCAAAGGTTTCACCGGAAACAGCGTCCACGTAATCTCCGTCTATGAATAGCTTGGCGTCTTTTCGTACCCGGTTTTCCTTGGCAGTCTGACTCATGGGAATCCTCCTAATTCTCGATTTCCAAGATCATCTCTACTTCTACGGCGTTATTTAGCGGGAGCTGGGCCATCCCTACAGCGGACCGCCCATGCCTACCCTTCTCGCCGAATAGTTCCACCAACAAATCGGATGCCCCATTCATGACTGTAGGCTGATCTATGAAAGCTGGATCGCTGTTAACGAATCCGAGTATTTTGACTACTCGTTTGACTCTCCCCAGTTCCCCTAGCTCATGTTTGGCAACAGCTAGCAGATTGAGCATGCACTGCCTGGCAGCTATGTAGCCTTCCTCTATCGTGACATCCTGTCCCAGCTTCCCGCGATATTCGTTTGTCCCTTGGCCTGCCAGAAAGAGGAGATTGCCCGCTTGGACACAACCGACATAATTACCGGCCGGCTGTCTCGGTTTTGGCAGGTCAAGGCCCATTGCCTGTAGACGTTGTTCCGGCGTTTCAGTCTGATGCTTCACTGTCCGTTCATCTCCTTTATGTTCAGGAAGCGTAGCGCGTTTTCACCCAGCAACGCCCGCTTCTGTCCGTCCGTCAGCTCCAAAGTATGATCGATGACATCCCCGGGAGGTGTTTCACGAAGCAGGAAGGGATAATCCGAGCCCATCATGATTCTATCTTCGCCAAAGCGCTTCATCATGTATGGGATGTTCAATGGGTCGTACGTCAAGGAATCAAAGTAGAATTGTTTCGCGTACACACTAGGTGGTTGATCGGTCAGACGCAGATGCGGCCATACCTTCCAGCCTTGGTCCAGTCTGGGAAGGATATAAGGAAAAGAGCCGCCGCCATGGGCAAAGCAGATTTTCAGGCGCGGAAACTTCTCGATCACGCCTCCCAAGATAAGACTTGCTGCGGCAAGCGCTGTCTCGCTTGGCATCCCGACGGTGTACATCAGGTTGTGCCGCGGCATCCGTTCTCTGCCCAGCGTCTCCCATGGATGTACGAAGAGTGGCACATCCCATGTCTGACACATTTCAAAAAAAGGAATCAGTCCCGGATCGTCCAGATTGTTGCCATTTACGTTGGTACCGATTTCGATTCCTCTCAGGCCGAGCTCGTGCATGCAGCGATCCATTTCCCGAATGGCTACCTCCGTGTCTTGCAATGGAACGGTACCCAATCCGATGAAATGATTCGGATGTTGGTTAACCGTCTCTGCGATAAAATCATTTTGAATCCGCGCCATCACTTCCGCTTCGGCTGCCGGGGCCCAGTAGGAAAACGTAACCGGAATGGGTGACAGCACCTGCATATCTACGCCTTCTCGCTGCATGTCATGAATCCGTTTTTGGGGATCCCACACCTGATCCGTTACTTCGCGAAATACTTTTCCCCCGACCATGATATTTGCCCCGCATGTGCAAGTGCGGTGCAGAACTGGCCAGCGCTCCCCATGAAATCGCTCAGCCAGGTTGGGAACATCCTCTGGAATAATGTGGGTATGGAAGTCTACTCGCATTTCCACTCACTCGCTTCCGGAGACATGACGTGCCCGCATTTTTGGCATGTCCGCAGCTCCAGATTGCTGTTGAATCCTTCGATCGCCTCTTTTACCTGCACCTCTATGTTGGTCAGTTGAATCCGTACACGATGCATTTCTTGGTCGCAGTTTTCGCAGAACCAAGCAAAGTCCTCCAGTTCTCCCTCAGATCTGTTGCGCTCAATCACGAGTCCGATCGTATCCGCGATCCGGTGTGGGGAATGCGGAACATTCGCAGGAAGAAGAAACATTTCGCCTTCTCTGACCGTAATGATCTCACGCTTCCCATCCTGGTTCATGATCTCAACAAAGCAATCACCCTTGAGCTGGTAAAAGACTTCCTCGGATGGATCAATGTGAAAATCCCGCCGTTTATTCGGCCCTCCCACTACCATGACCATTAGTTCTGCATCTTTCCAAATCACCTTGTTATTCACCGGTGGCTTGAGCTGATCGATGTGATCCTCGATAAACTTCCACAAATGGATAGGTGGCAATGTATGCATGTTGTATTCCCTCCTTTGTTTTTTTAACTCCTAGCGATTATGTGAGATCGTTTCTCCTGCTGGTTTCAATGCCTTTTGCATATGAACCAGCTCTCGTGCCAATTCGTTGATTCTGCGCAAAACATCTTCGTCTGAAATTTCGTTTTGTGAGTTGAAATGATCGGCGTGTACATACACTGATCCTGGTGCTACGTAAGCGCGAAAGAAGCCCGCAATTGGTTTCAGCTGGTTTTCGATCACGAGGTAATGCTGATACGTCCCACCATTTGCCACGAAGCCCATTACTTTATGTCGAAGAACCTGAGGCTGA
Organism: Brevibacillus sp. AG; assembly: GCF_028369215.1. Taxonomy (NCBI): domain Bacteria; kingdom Bacillati; phylum Bacillota; class Bacilli; order Caryophanales; family Paenibacillaceae; genus Brevibacillus; species Brevibacillus sp. AG. The sequence goes on from NZ_JAQMYO010000001.1 coordinate 347,616, forward strand.
ATATGATCAAACAAATTTTTCAGCGCCCCTGTCATCGAGCCTTGGAAAATAGGCGTACCAATCAGATAAAAGTCAGCGGAGGATACCTTGTCGATCACCTTTTTCGTATCATCCGTGTATGTCGCCGGATCTCGTCCATCACACAGAGACATCCGGTGCTCGCGCAGGTCGAGTAGCTCCACTTCGATTTCCGGTGCCGTTTTTTTCACTTCATCCAGTACGCTTTGCACGACGATGCTTGTTTTCGCCCCAATTACTGTGCCTGCTATGCCCAGTAGTTTCATGGTTTTCCCTTCCTCTTCGTCTGGACTTGTTTAAAGAACCTGTTCCCTCTGTGATGCCGATTTGGCAGCAAAAACACTGAGCGCGTCATCCACCATCGTACATGCATGAGACTTCTTATAATTGTTGTAAAAAATCGCTAATTTGCGCACCGGATCACCGGTATAGTATCGCTCGTATTGCAGCAAACGTTGTCCGAAGGCTTCCCCGCACAGGTCCCAAGCGAGCTTAAACAGGCGAACCCGATCTGTACCGGAAATACCGTCACGTCCCGCATAATACTTTTCCATGTCCGCTGCAAGCTCGGAATGCTCCATGTCACTGTCTGTCGGGGACATGAGCAAACCGCCTGCTCCAATAATTTGGATGACTTCAATCGCCCGTGGGTACAGCTTCGGAAGCAGTCCGCGAATGGTTTCGAGCTGTACGTAACCCGGCATGAGCTCGCCCGACGGCAAGGTCTCGTATTCCAGTTCAGCTGTCCTCAGGAGCGCTCTGACCGATTCCAGCGATTGCGCTAGCTCCCCGAGAATGTTTTGGACATTCGGATAGACGTCTACCCCGATGGAATCTGCCAGCCGCATGGCAACTTCCGTGGCAAATTGGAGCTTCAACAGTCCTCTCACCCCTGTCTGGTGCGCCGGCTGCTGTCCGATGCCTGTCTTTGGATAGAGCAGGTTGGCTGCTTCTACATTGTTGTACAGGAATAATCGCTCCCAAGGCACGAGTACATCATTGAAGACGAGAACAGCATCCATTTCCTCGAAGCGCGATGCCAAAGGATGGTCATAGACCGAACGATTTCCATCTTGCATGGGCTCCCTGCAAATGATGCGCAAGCCAGGCGTGTCAATTGGAATGGCAAATGCCAGGGCATAACGCTCATCGCCAGGCTTGAAACCCGGGAACGAATAAATGATGACTTCGTCCGTGATCGGTGCCAGTGTCGCGAGCATTTTCGCTCCTCTGACAATCAGTCCTTCCGGCGTCTCCTCTACTGCCCCCAAATGGGTGTACACATCGTTTTGTTCGTGCGAGGACTTGCTGCGGTCATTTTGCGGATTGATAATCGCATGCGTTAAAAATAGGTCTTGGTCGCGAACATACTTGTAATAATTCTTCACGTTTTCCGCCCAATGCGGATTGTACTTCTCCAAGAAAGACGCATTGCTGTATAGCGACGTCAAGACGATATTGAGAAAATCCGGCGTTCTTCCCATCAAACCAAAAGTGGCTTCCGCATAAGCTTCGTATATGGCTCGTTTCGCCTGCAATTCCTCAGGGGTCTTTGCAACGAGAAAGGCGTTGTTCACACGCTCACCAGTCTCCTGACAAATATGGGTAATCTTCGCTTGATACTTCTCGTCATGCTGCATGTCATACAGTTTCGCTATTTCATGAATCGGCTGTCGAAAAACAGCTTCCTCACATACCTTTATCACCTTTCTTCCTTGCAGCCAAATCTCCGGTTGCCGTGATTTCAAGCCCCGAATGTATTGGTCACCTGTACGGATCCCCACCGCAATTCCTCCCTGTTGGTTTTGGTTGGTTGAGTCGATTTTGTTCTTAAACCGCATTATAGTGTCTGGCTTTTCTGAAAAATGTAACCCACTTAACATCACGGCTGAAAAATATAAAAGGCCGCTCACCTGATTCGTGGGCAACGGAGGATATGTAAACGAATTAACATCAATTCTGTTTTTCTTTCGAATGCTCGTCATTTTCACGTTGAAATATTGGTAAAGAGCTTTTTATTTTCATATAATCAAAAGTGATGAGTTCAGAAAATTAAGACTTAATCTTGGGTGGATGATTGGAAGAGGCAATATCATTGATGAGGAAAGGAGCGGTGATGATGGTATCTCCTTTTGAAACGGATTTGAAATGGGAAACCCTTTTAGCATACGGCACCCGTCAATTTGTGAAAGGAAAAACAGCTATTTATAAGCAAGAGACGATGGGAGAAGGTTTTTATTATCTACATAAGGGATTAGCCAAGATTGTGACCTCTACCTTCAAGGGGAACGATCGCCTGGTGAACATCGTAGTCCCTGGTCAAATCATGGGACTTCAAACCATGGATCAACAACCTCATTTCACCACGGCTATTGCTGTAAAGAATGCAGTCGTCTACCATTTCTCCTGTTCGCAATTCCTCGAAATGCTGAAGGTACGCCCTGAACTCTTGTCTCTTTTCACCCAAACCATCAATCAAAAAATGCGGATTCTTCTAACTGCCATCAACATGAAGGCACTGACTTCAGAAGAGCAAATCGCTCGTCTCCTGCTCAACATTTGCGAAGACTTTAAAAACCACGAGGTTCCCCTCACTCAACAAGAGCTAGCTGAATGTGCTGGCCTCACCCGTATCACTGTCTACAAGATCCTGAAGGCATGGAAGGAACAAGGCATCATTGAAATCAATAACCGATCCTTTGTCGTCAAACGCCCAGATATGCTGAAGCCTCCACAACTCACAGCAACTCCCTTCCCTTCTATCGAGAAGCGCCGTAACATCCATTAAGTGTGAAAGGTGGTCACAATGGCCTGTCTCCGCTATCAGTGGACCCCGTACCTCATGTATGGCAAGAAGATCGAAATGGGAAAACATACAACGATCTACCATCAAGGCGATGTGGGAACTGGATTTTATTATCTAGACAAAGGGAGCGTAAAGATCACTCTCTTATCTGAGAACGGGCATGAGCGGACTATCGATTACATTCCCACAGGTGGGTTGTTCGGGGAGCACGGCGCCTATAACGGCTCATACCTGACATCAGCCATAACTACTTCTCCTTCCGTCATTTACTTTTTCTCCGACGAGGTCTTATCTCGCATATGCCAAGACTACCCACAGTCGGCAGTGATCTTCACCAATTCACAAATCTATAAGCTCCGTCTCCTAGCTGAAATCATCGCATTCACTGACAGTCCAATTGAGCTACAGATGGCTAATTATCTGCTCAAACTGATAGCTGTGCACGGAACTAATCATATCCCTATTGATCAGACGTCTTTTGCACGCTATATTGATACGTCTCGTATTACGGTGAACAAGACTTTGCAGAAATGGCGACAGCAAGGCTTGATTGAGCTATCTGAGCGGAGTGCCATTCGAGTTGTGGATGTAGAGGGATTGCGTGGGATTTATTCTCGCATCCAATGTAAATAGGGCGAAGCCTAATCAGGCTCGCCCCTCCGTATTGAAAATAACCGTTGAAAATCTTGATACAGCCCTGTTCAGTTCTGCTTAGAGCAGATGCATCTTGGCTTCTGCCTCGTCCCACGGTACCGAGTAGCCTGCCCCCTTGGCACAAAAGATCGAGGAGGATGTATAAACCGGATCTGCATCCTTTTCATAGCTTTTCCTTTCCATCACTTCCTCAGCGTTATGGCAGTGATCGTATCCGCCAAATACACAGCGGATGCTGCCTCGTCCATGGGTGAAAGAAGCGAATTCGGTACTGTAATTCATGAATGTTGCTACGGGCACCCTTCCCGTAATCACCGCATGCGTATCCGACATCTGCGGTGGCTCGAACGAACCTGAGGCACGCTGAATATCCGAAAGTACCCTCCCCATCTCGTTCATTCCCACCTTTATTTTGAAGTCATAATAGGGTTCTAACAGCATATTCTCCGCTTTCTCCAAGCCCTGCCGCAGCGCGCGGAAGGTGGCCTCACGAAAATCGCCCCCATGCGTATGTTCGTTATGCGCACGGCCTCTTAGGAGCGTAATTTTCATGTCGGTGACTGGCATGCCTGTCAATAGCCCATGATGCTCCCGTTCGTAGAGATGAGACCGAACCAGATTCTGGTAGTTAATACTCAGTTCATCAGGATGACATACACTAGTGACGTGGATTCCGCTGCCTCGCTCTCCCGGTTCAAGCAGGATGTGCACCTCCGCGTAATGCCTGAGCGGCTCGAAGTGTCCATATCCCGTCACAGCAGACTGTATCGTTTCTTTATACAAGATTTCTGGTTGTCCGAAAGAGACCACGAAACCGAAGCGTTCCTTCACAACCTGCTCCAGCACTTCTAATTGGATCAAACCCATGACGCGAATGTGAATCTCTTGCAAACTCTCTTCCCAAACCACATTCAGAGACGGGTCCTCCGCATTCAGAATGCGAAACGCACCGAGCACTTGCTGCACGTGAAGCGAACCGTCAAACTGTACTTTCGACTGTAGTGTCGGCTCAGTCTCATAAGCAAACTTGTCTGAGTAGAGCCCCACCCCTTGTCCAGCTTCGGCCTCGGACAAGCCGACGACCGCAAACAAATCGCCGGCAGCTACTTGTTCAACCGAGTGTGATTTCCTACCATTAAACATGAAGATTTGTGTGATCTTCTCTTCGTATCGCAGTCCACCGCTCTCATAGCTAAGCAGCTCCCGTACCTTCAGCTTGCCGCTCAGCGCTTTGACGAACGTTAACCTCAACCCGTTTGCAACGTGTTGAATTTTATAAATGCGCCCCCCGAACGGAGCCGTCTCGTTATAAGACGCAGTCGTCAACAAGGACAGTTGATTCAGGAACTCTACAACGCCATCATCCTGCAGTGCCGAGCCGCAGGTGCAGGGGAAAAGACTCCCATCTTGTATCATCTCCTGCAAGGCACCCAGCCAAAAAGCTTGATCGTCCCTTTCCTCTATGAACGCTTCTAGCAATGACTCGTTCCGCTCCGTCATCATCTCCCGTAGCCCCTCACCGACGAAACCGTTGGCGAAGTTGTCCTTGACGGAACAGACATCCCTTGTCAACTGACTGCGTATCTCCTCTTCCGTCCTGCTGGCATCCGCGCCTATGCGATCTGTTTTATTGATGAAGAAAAATGTCGGTATCCGATGTTTGCGCAACAACTGCCAGACTGTCTCGGTATGACCCTGGACACCTTCTACCGCACTGACAATCACGATAGCGTAATCCATTACCCCAATCGCCCGCTCCATCTCGGAAGAAAAATCGACGTGTCCTGGCGTGTCGATCAAATAATAAACGTCGCCCTTATGGTGCATAACCGCCTGATCGGCGAACACGGTAATGCCTCTTTTCCTCTCGATATCGTGGCTGTCCAAAAAGGCATCTTGATGATCCACCCGGCCCCGTGACCGGATGCTGTTCGTATGATATAGCAACTGTTCGGCGAAAGTAGTCTTGCCCGCATCCACATGGGCAAACAAGCCGATCGTTAGACGCTTCATGTTATCCCTCTTCCATAGCTACTCGACTGCCATTTCTTTTCTCATTAAAACATAAGAATGGAGAAGAAGAATAGTTGACTAACACTTTCTTGTAAATTGCCGTATCGATTCGCACATTTTCATTTAGTATAGGCTCGTATCAGTTGCCAAGCTTCCCCCATTTGCATGCTCTATATCATGCAGAGAGAAGCGAGGTGATTAATATGACTGACGTGGTAGTGATACTATTTAGACGTATCAGAGTGAATGGCGTACGAAGGCGAATTATTCGCGACGTTAGCATCATTGGAAGTGCCGCACCATGTAACCGATTTTTAATGATTGGTAGACGTGTGGGTCCTGCTTCACGTTGTCTTTTGAATAACGGGTTCCAACGTGTGTTATCAAGAGATAATGTTTTGGTGTTTATCCGAGTAAGATAAATGGGTCTGTATGAAAACGGTAGCTAATAGGGTTACCGTTTTCTTTTGTTACAAAATACTACGCATGAGGGCGGTTTGTCAGAAAAAGGACCCACCCTGTCAGAATCAGGAGAGGTCCCTTTATAGTTAAGAGTCTCTGTGTAGCTACACTCATTTACATCCTATGCCAAAAGGATTTGTCATCGTGACTTTACCTCAGAGCTTCGTCAAACACAGATTCTATTTGATCAACCTCTTTCGACACCGCGAATAAAACAAACGGCCCTTTCGTCTTCAAAACATGTTTTTCGATGAGAAAATACTCCTCTGGGCGATAGTCTTTCCATTTGATTGTTTGTGCCTCGATCCGTTGTTGTATTTTTTCTTTTATATACTCGGTGTCGCTCGCATCGTTGACTTTGATCACAGCCAGTTCATCCGCTTTCACATTGGATGAAGCCGTGTACAGGATGAAATCCTCTACTTTTCCTGTCTCGATCTGATACAACTTTTGCAGTTTCTCCAGATCCCCTTGCTTCATATCCTGAAAACTTACTGTTTGTTGAATTCTTTCTCCCACTTCTGAGGCCGAAAGTTCTTCGGCAGTCCCCCCGCCACTGGAGCATCCGGCCAATATGCCCATTCCGATAGCAAACATAAGCAGTACAGACAAAAATCGCTTCATTCCATTCACTCCATAATGTTCAGAATAGAGGTGTCTTCAAAAAACGTTTTGACGTTGTAAAGGAATAGCATGTCATGAAACTGCCGATCTTGTATGAGCTTTGTTACGGATTCCTCATAATAGCGAAGGTCAACGACATCGATCTCTGTGAAGTGTTCGGCCAAAAAGGGAATCAGACTATTGGCGTACGAATCTTTCACGATCAGCAGCTTCTTCCCGTCCGGATGATCCGTTGTGATTCGGACCAGTGCATGGTTGCCGTTCAGGAATAGCGCATACTTATCCTTTTTGGACAGATTGTCCATTTGGTACAAGGAATCCGCGGTAAGGCCTTCGTCCACGTACTCCACCTTCTTTTTGCTTTCCTCTTTCGGCAGATAAAGATCAATTCGATCAGGCTGTAGATGACGGAATCCGCTCTTTGAATAGAGCGATCCGTAGAACGCATCCGTCACCTGTCGGATGTTGAACGCAGCTTCGTCTTTTGGAACAATCCCCATCTGCTTGCACAACACCCGATAAGCATAATAAGCGCCTTTGCTTGTCCAATGATGATCCGTTTTATAAAAAATGGCTTCTTCGCGTCCGGCATACAGCGCGGGATAGACATCAACGAAGCGAATATCAGGTTGAAGCGATTGCCGAACTCGATTCAGAGCAGCATGTTCGTCACCAATTGGTGCGTAGGCGGGCAGTTCATCCCGAAGCAACGCGGCGGCGGTCGGTACCAGCATGATGTACTTGCGAAGGTCGGGCGCTGTCTGGTGAATAGAATGAATGGCTTTCATTCTGTCATTCACCTCGGCGTCCAGCGGCGATGAGAAATGTTGAATCAGGTACCCATCCTTACCCAGATAAACACCGTTGCTATCCTTTTTGCCCATAACACGATCCGCATCCGTTTTTAGCCCGATCCAAACGTCTCGGAAAGCAAATTGATCGGTGATATAGGTCTCGTAATCTGATGTGAACTTCCCCGCCAGTAGTGATCGCAGTGAAAAAGGCGGCCTGCTCTCGAGCACCCTGTTTTCCGATTCCGAAAATGCCTGATCAGGGGTCAGTATGTTCAAAACAGCCACCATGAGGATAAGCAGCAAGAACAACAAGCCCGTCACGGCTCGCGTGCGTTTGTCATATCTGGTCAAACTGCTCCCTCCCCTCAAAACCGAAAATATAAGAATGGATTGTAATCCTCAAAGACCAAATAAGCTGACGACAAAACCAAACTGATGATAGAAAGTGCCAAAGCAGCGATCATGCCTACCGAATTCCATCGGGCTTTCATCTGCTCCAATCCTTTCCGGGGCAGCGGTGTCGCGCACAAGGCCAACATAACGAGCAATCCGCCATACGTCGTCAGGTCGTAGAGCGCCTGGCGATCCACCCATTCGTGACCCCCGAAACCAAACATCGCACGGATGAACATCCACGCGGAAGGCAAAAGTTCGAATTCAAAAAGGACCCACCCAACAACGACAATCATCAGCGTGTAGAGATGTCCTGCCCAGTTCGGCCAACGCTTCAGCCACTTCAGCAAAAACAGCTTCTCAAACGCAACAAAACAGCCAAAATACAAGCCCCATACGATAAAGTTCCAGCTCGCTCCATGCCACAGACCGGTTAAGAACCATACGATCAAGAGGTTACGGAACTGCTTTCCCAAGCCCATCCGGTTGCCGCCGAGCGGAATATAGACATACTCCCGGAACCAGGAACCGAGGGAAATATGCCATCTGCGCCAAAATTCTGTAACGCTTCGTGAAATATACGGATGCTTGAAGTTTTCTGGGAATTCGAAACCGAACATTTTGCCGAGCCCGCGCGCCATATCTGAATACCCGCTGAAATCGAAATAAATTTGAAACGTAAACGCCAGGATGCCGAGCCACGCGGAGAGGACAGTCAAGTCCTCCATCGGCGTCGACTTCACGTTGGTCCATAGCAGTCCGATATTGTTGGCTAGCAGCACTTTTTTGGCCAATCCCCGGATGAACCATTCCGCCCCTTCTCCGAACTGTTCCAGCGTCACTTTACGAAAGACCAGTTGCTCCGCGATATCCCCATATTTGACGATCGGACCTGCGACCAGTTGGGGAAACATCGTGACGTAAGTGCCGAAAGCAACGATATTTCGTTGTGCCGGCACTTTACCGTGGTATACATCGACTACATAGGACATCGTTTGGAACGTATAGAAGGAAATACCGACGGGCAGTGGCAGATCAGCCACTTGTATATGCAGACCGAATAGATCATTCACATTCGAAACGACAAACCCGGCATATTTGAAGAAACTGAGAATCGCCAGACTTCCGCAAATAGAGCCGAGCAACACTGCTCTGGCAATCGGCTTGCGGTGACTGTACTTGTTGATCACGAGCCCGTTGATATAATCAAATACGGTTGTAAAAATCATGATGATGATATAAACTGGTTCGCCCCATGCATAAAAGATGAGGCTCGCTGCGAACAGAACAACATTTCTCAGCTTCTTGGGCGACACATAATAAACGAGCAGCACGGCGGGCAGAAATTGAAATAGGAATATCAGACTGCTGAATACCAACGTTCGCTTCCTCCCGCGCCGCTATTTTGCGCTCTTCTGACGACCCAGCTCATCTTTTACGTAATCGAGCAGGATCGGGTAAAACTCGGCTTGGAAATGAATGCCGTCCGCATCGTACATGTCAGGATGAGCGGACACGATTGACGACACATCGATGAATCCGACTTGTACCTTGCTTGCCAGCTCCTTCAGTCCCTTATTGTAGTCGCCGATATTTCGATAACGGGGCTCCGCTTTTTCTGCCTCTGCCGTAACCGGGGTAACGGATAATATCGTGATGGACGCCTCTGGAAGCTTTACTTTGATGAGATCGATCAATTGGCCGTAATACGACAACGAATATTCCTTGGGATTGTCGGTCGGCCATAAAATGTCATCCGAACCTAGCTGGATAAAAATATGATCGGGCTTTCGCTTGACCAATTCGTCTATATCTTGTAGCGCGAATTCAGCCGTTTTCCCTGCACCTGCCAGCACGTTCTCGTCTTTCAGCACATCATGGTACGACAATCCCTCCGTAATCGAATCTCCGAGAAAAACGCTTGTTTGATACTGTGATGCATATGAGGTTTGCTCCGGAGTGGAGATGTCTACGGCCTGCCTAGTCATCTCGGAAGCAGGTGGTTGTCCATTGGTGCCGCATGCCGCAACCGATAAGGCTACCATTGCGATCAGTGTAATACCCATCATTTTCTTTTGCACTTTCATCTTTCCCCTTTCTTCTTGAACAAGGTAAAGAGTAATCGTCGGAGATCAAGATCAGATGCAGATCGTATGCAGATTGGGTAGAAATGCAATAAAAGAAAGTGCAGAACCAAGGTTCTACACTTTCTTTTTCTTTAATTCAAAATAGAACAAGACGCCTTCCTCCGTATTCGTTGCCCCATAGAACGACCCATGCAGTTCTAATATCTGCTTGGAGATCGCCAGGCCCAATCCGGTTCCTCCGGTCGCACGGTTGCGGGAGTGCTCGCCGCGGTAGAAACGATCCCATATCTTCTCCAATTGCTCGGCCGGAATATGGACGCCTTTATTTTCGATGCAAATCTTGACGGTATCCTCCCCTTCAACTGCCGAAATGACAATGTCCTCTTGCTCCGGCGTGTAGCGTATGGCGTTTGTCAGGAAATTCACGATCACCTGCTCGATTCGATGCTGATTGGCGATGACTTCGACTGGGGCGAAACGGTTGTGCAACTGCAACTGCTTGCCGGAGAGGTCCGGTGCCAACTTTACGCAGATTTGCTCCAGTACCACATCAATTCGGAACGAATCCATCTGCATTCTATACGTACCGGATTCATATTTTGCCAATTCCAGCATATCCGCAACTAGAAGGTTCATCTTCTTCACTTCATCTTCCATCGCAGCAAAATAGTAGTCCCGCTTTGGGCTTTCCGCCTTATCTTTCAAAATGTAAAGGCAGCTTTCCATGACGCTGAGCGGAGTTTTCAGCTCATGCGACACATCAGATATAAATTCTTTACGCGTTTGCTCCAGCCGCTTTTCTTTCTCGATATCCTGCTCCAACCGAACAATATGGGCATGCAGCATATCCGAAAGCCGATTAATATTCCGTGACAGGCTGCCGATCTCATCCTCTGTCTTGATCGGAATTTTTTCAGAGAAGTCCAGTTTGGCCATTTTTTGGGTCATGTCGTCCATGCGGAGCAAAGGAGCTGCTATTCTGCGGGAATAATAGAAGGAGGCGAGCAGAACGAGCAGCAAGGTACCTGCAAGGATGTAGCCGTAATAATTTCTCATGACCTCTGTAGCTTCGTTTACAGGCTGCAATGATGTCATGGCGAATAGATAGGCGGGATTCCCTGTTGGATCGGTCACGCGCTCTACGAATATTTTGTAGTCCATATCGTTCTCATTGTAGTTCGTTATGGTGCTTGTTTGCTCCACATAATCCCCGTATAGCAGATCTGCTTGAAAAGCTTTCACCCGTTCAAGAAATAAGCGGTTCGTATAACGGGATACATCCGCGCCTTGCGGTGTCCGGACCTGTGTGATGGTTCCGTGCACCAGTACGCTGGGATAACGCTCATGGTATTCGGTAGGACTCTTGAATCTCGGGACGACCTCATACTCTTTTTTGACGAGTTGCTGATTCTCTAGTCGATTTTCCTCTCTGAGATTGGAGACACTCCTCCCGATCCGCTGCGGAAACCATTGATTATCGATCATGATCCCTTCCATGGCAATCTGTTGACCCACTTTCACAAAGGTATCGATGAAGGGGTTATCAGCGCTTACATCCTCCACATCCATGACCGTGTACAGCGGAACGACAATCGACTTGCCAGAAAGAGCAGGGGTGGCGTCCGAGTGCTCTAGCCGGACCTCCATCTCGAAATCGTCGGTGTATTTCAAATGACCTCTATCATCCAATCGAGCAAACCAGGCATTCGTCTTTTGATAAAACTCCTGTTCCTTCCTGACTTCATCCTGGGAATCCCCGGCATGAGTCAACTCGTTTTGCCGATAGAATTGAAGGGCTTCCTTCACCTTCTCTACCTTTTGATGCACATAAAACTGCTCGAAAAATACGGTTTGTCCGATAAAAATACTCGCGATCACAAACAGGCATAATCCCGTTGTGAGGAGAAACAGCTTGAGTACAATGCTTGTTCTCATGGCCGATCCTCGAATTTATAACCGGAACGAACAACAGTGACGATATGCTTCGCATGCTCTCCCAGCTTGGAACGCAAATTGCGAATATGGCTGCTGAGCGTACGATCCTCGCCGTCAAAGTCGTAACCCCAGATTTTTGTAAGGAGCTGTTCTCTGGTGAGGATGATGCCTTTGTTTTTCATCAAGTAGGCCAAAATTTCGAATTCCGTGTGCGTCAGGCTATAGTTCTTTCCCTCAATCGAAACGGTTCGGGACGGCAATTGAATCGTAATCCCGCCGCCGGACAACATATCCCCCGGTTCGTGCATTTGCCGATTTTCCAGCAACCGTTTGGCGCGTGCCAGCAGGATGGGAGGACTGCACGGTTTCACCACATAATCGTCCGCTCCGAGCTCGAATCCAAGCAACGTGTCATCCTCATCCGCACGAGCTGTTAACATCAGAATGGGGACGTTGGAAACTTTGCGAATGCGTCTGCATACTGACCACCCGTCCAATTCCGGCAGCATAATGTCCAGAATGATCAAATGTACTTCATGCTCTTGAAATAACGTCAGCGCCTGACTCCCGTCCCCCGCTTCCAGCACTTCGTATCCTTCGTCCATCAAGTATTCCTTCATAATCTCTCGCAAAACCTGCTGGTCTTCCACTATCAGTATCGTTTTCGTCATGCTAATGACCTCTCGTCCTCTATCTCTCCAAAAGATATTTTTTAGAATGTTATCATGAGTTTGGGGTCGTCACAATATGGCAGTACTGTAAAAGGTCGTTATGGACGCTTGGCAAATGGTCTAGCGAATGGGACTTTTCATTATTCATAAAAATTTTCCTCGATCAGCTCCTCGAATGAATCCGCTACTAACTTGATCTCACCGGTATCGTGATATCAGATGAAAACCTTTCCTGCCGGATTGATGATAATCGGATTTTGATAACCTAGATAGGATACTCGAACAACAAAACCTAAAGGGTGTAACACAAAAAGTGACCAAATGAATGGTCACTTTTTCCTATTGGATGGTTCTATTTATTATCTCGTAGGCTAACGATGGATGTACCTGTTGTTTTATTAGTTGACAATGAAGAAAAATGGAGTGCAAAGACATGAAGAACTTTCATTTATTAGCGCTTTGTGATTAATATGCTTGATGTAATGTCGTTAAATCCGTGGGGAACCAAATCAGGAATCGTGGTGCCCTCTAGATAAGCATTACCACTAAAACTCAAACTTCTTCCAGTAAAGTTTGCATGTTCGAATATCGTTATATCATATGGTCCGACGATACGAATGGACGAAATCTTGTCATTAAGTGGGATAGTGCTCGCGCTTGAGGTAACCTTGATCCAATCGCCGCTCATTCCGTAGTTATCGTACAAGTAAACTCCATTTAGCTCTTCTTGATGTCCAGAAACATAAAGAGAAGAAGCTTCATCGTTCCCAATCTTTTCGTCACTCATGTCACGATCACTGAACAAATAAGTAGTGCTACGTCCAGTCCAATTTAAGTGTTCGAAAACAGTTACGTTGTATCGATTATCTAAAATCTTGATCGAGGAAGCTTTGTCATTGAAGAATTTTTCATCAAGTGTATTAATTCTAGTGCCCGCGTATAGACCTAAGCAGTAACCTTGATAGTCTGCATCTTCGCACAAATATGCTACTGGTGAACCTGTCCCATTCGCTGATACTGGACCTGACCCTAATGCAATGAATGCCAACACGAACGTTGTTAAAGCACTTATTAACTTGATTACACCTTTCATTTTAAATCCCTCCTATTAGGTAATGTTTCATACAGCTATATGCTATTATATTTTCCAAAATATGGCAATTAAATAATTTGTAAATATTTTGTCAATGGTTCAACAAACCCCGTTCGGGACTTACACCCTAGAGCTATCGTCCTTGCTGGGCGCACAATAAAAGCCAAATCTTGTCAGCTAACAAGATTTGGCTCATTTCTACTTAATTCTACTATCTCCATATTTTCCTGCCCCCATGAGCTGGACAGTCATCCTCATCGCTTATTTTTCAATTTTGTAATAGCGATCCCCGGTCTTCGGATTGAAGTATACACGACGCTTTTCCTGCGTTACCGGATCGATCGTCACTTCATTCGTGGGCTCAAATCCGGGCGGGACGACTTCTCCGTGGTCTTGGTGCAGTCGCTTGTCCTTTATTTTGGAAATGATTAGCAAGGTGATGAAAAGCAAGATCTGAAACACAATGTAATAAACAACATAAATCATTCATTACACCTTTTCAACGACAACTGCTGTACCGTACGCGACAACTTCCCCCATATTTCCCATATTTCCAGAGTCGTAACGACACATTACCACAGCGTTAGCTCCCATGGCAGTTGCGTTTTTAATCATGCGGTCAAGCGCTTGTTTGCGCGCGTCCTCCAGGAGCAACGTGTATTCCTTGATTTCTCCACCAACTAATGAACGAAGACCTGCCATGATGTCTCCGCCAATTCCGCGTGCTCGAACGATTAAACCGAATGTGGTTCCTTTTACTTCAACGACACGATATCCTGGAATGTTTTCTGTAGTTACAACTATGACTTGCTTCTCCTACTTTCTATGTTTTATTTTTCAAGATCACATGTAGCACGATGTCAGCGCTAATATGACTAATGATCGCAGCTTCTACACCATATCGCCAATATAGGAAGCCAAACAAGATGCCCAAAACAGTCATAACCCAGACGCATGAGCACTTCTTAGCAAACCCCTCCGTAAAAAGACGACAGAAAGCCATAGAACACCCAGTGATCTTTGGCTCGACTGATGGGCTTGACGATAAGGAAGACAGCCATATGTTGTTTCAACGCCCAAGATAACGCTGATGAAAGTTGATGGAAACCACACGTAACGCATTTTGGCATGTAATTCGTCAAGAAATCGAACATAAATAAGCACTTGAGTTCCCATAACGTTTCTGTACTTTCTTATTTGGTTTGTCTAAATATTTTATTACATAGCACTTTCCGAAGTATGTATCATGTCGAGTGACATAAGCATTTTCTGGCAACACACAGTCAGTATTCTTGGTTACATCACTCGACAACAACTTGTCAATTACGATTCGAAACGTGAATATCTAAATGTATGCCAAATTTCATTATCATCCTTAATGGTTAGATAGATTTGCCCCGCACCATAATCCGCCATGGCTGCGTATACTTTTCCAGGGGTATATTCGCCTACATATTTACCATAATAATCGCTATCAAATGTTAATCTTCTTTCCGATATCTCAAAGGTTACCGATGTCCCTGTCGCTGCTATACATTTGACATTTACTTTATCGACTGCTGGCTGTTGATAGGTTTGATCATTTTGAGTTTGCACTGGGCTTTGCAGTCTAACAACTTCTAAATCCTTTTTTAATCCGTCATTCTTTTTCATACATGCTGACAAGGCTTCTTGTACTTCTGCCAAACGTCGCTCTAATCTGGCGATGTGTCTCAGTAATTCGTAATCGTTGTAGCGTCTGCCTTCTCCCGCCGAAATTGGATAATAACCCTCTTGTGGATACCACCCGTACATAATTTCCCTCCTCCATTGGCTTTGATACACTTTACGTTATGGTTTTTCCGCCTATTCGTTCGCCTATTTTACCAGAAACTGGTTTTAGACTAACTCCACAAAATGAAACAGCGGCCAGCTAAGACCTGAAAATAAAGTCTTATACTGGCCGCTGTTCTTATTGAACGAACGTTTACATTAGGTTCATGTCATAACGGGGTAAGGCATCATCAAGATTTTTCCACCGCCACCAAATCGTTTCTCACTTGCGATCACAATGCTGACTTATCGCTTATCAAATTCCACACCGTATTTATGGAAGATGGCCGTGTATTTATTCTCGAATATGGTCCATCGCTTTTCTGTTCCGTACTTTTCCTGCAACGTCTTCCAATAATGTTTAGCCGCTACTACATCATTAGATTGTAAGAGCAAATGAAAGCTTTCTTCGCTCAGATGTAAAAATGGACCTGAAGTGTAATAATCAACAATGGATCTGGCACTGGTCATCGTATCATAGAAATGAATAACCTTTTCTAATCCACTTAGCAGCGTTTTTCTTACATCATCCATATTCGTATCAGGAGTGATTGAAAATCGATCCGGAGCAGACTCAACCATTTCTCCAATTCTTGCTCTGAAATGACACTCCGCTTCTTGAGGTGCTGTTAGAATCTCTCGCGACTGTATTTGTGCCAACTCCGCTGCATAAATGCCGCAGTTCACATAAAACATGACATTGTCCGCTGCATTGCCAGCAGATTTTTGGAAGTTGAACATGTAGATGAGGTTTTCTGTACTCTTATGGAAATTCAAACTCTTCTTTGCGAAGCCATGCTTGGAAAGGAAGGGCTTTACGTCCTGTTTAATCATATCGTTAAAGAGCTGCTGCAACATGATCCCTCCTAGGAGTTTATTATAGATTTTTTGTTTCAAATATGTATTTGTAAAAGCATTCTGCTGGCGTTGTTCCGCCAAAAATCACGAGTGCTTACGCCGAGGCCAAGCAAGGTCGAGCAGAGAAGCGACGGCAACTCCCGCAGTGTACCGCACAAGGTCCGCCGTCAAAAAGCCTTTTCCTAATACCAACGCCCCCATAGTTGTCTCTCGGAGGTAATTGATCCAATCGGCCTGATACAATTGGCTGCCCTCGATCGCAAAGCAAAACGCGAGGCTCCACCACAGCGCGAAAGAAATCTTTTTATGAGCATAAAATGTGCGAAAGCCGAAGTAGATCATGCACGCCCATAATGCATCGCCAAAATGCTCAGCTACAAAGACAGGCAACACATCAGCGAATGCTCTGGACCCTAAGCCCAAAGCCATGACAACAAAAACGGCCACGATATAGGCGACCCTCTCTCTCCATCGACACGCGGAGCGCTCGTTACTTATGTTCATAGGTATCGTCCGGTAGTACTTCCATTCGGCTTTGTGCATACACCATCAATCTTCCTCTTTTATGTATCTATTTTTTTCACAGTCTAACATTTTATTTTTAAGTCTAAAACATTATTTTCAGTGAACAACAAGATTAAGCTACGTTATCGCCACCACGTATTTTCGTTTACTTACTACTTTGCAAATTTTTCACTTTGCATTGCGATCTTTTTGGTATAAAAACAGATCACTTACTGGTATCTATACCCATCAAGTGATCTGTTTTATGATGTTGAGCTATTTCCGCCAAAAAGTTGAACAGTCTGCCTTATCCAAGATATTAAATTCGATCATTTTCTCAAGTAATGAGAAATCAACCGGACGATCCCACCGGATACGTACCAACTCTTTGGTGTGATCATAACCAGCCTGCACAATTTCATCAGAAAAATGAATAATCCCTGCCCTTTCTGGAGAAACAGCCAAATGATGTTTGGCAACGCTAAAGCTACTTCAGCGCTGGATTCAGGGAATCAGGTTTTTTTAGGATCATCCAACGTTTCATTAATCATGAATCTCTTCATCCTGAAACCAGACTTTAACATTTTCAGATTGTACTCCCTGTCTAG
This sequence comes from Brevibacillus sp. AG, assembly GCF_028369215.1. Lineage (NCBI taxonomy): Bacteria > Bacillati > Bacillota > Bacilli > Caryophanales > Paenibacillaceae > Brevibacillus > Brevibacillus sp. AG. The sequence goes on from NZ_JAQMYO010000001.1 coordinate 364,948, forward strand.
CAAGTTAACAAAGAAGGTGCTCGTGAGTGTACCTACACAATCCGTGATCAGCGATTGGCTCAAGTACGGTAAAGCTTTCTTCATCTACTAGTTAAAAACCAATTGGATAAGTGTACCTTCTCCGAGCTTACTTTCTATTCTTATTTCAGCGTCATGAATGTTAGCGATCTCCTTACATAATGAAAGCCCGAGCCCGAGGCCTCCTCCATTTGCTCTCGATCTCGATTTGTCGGACATAAAGAAGGGCTCAAAAACTTTTGTTATGTCGTCATCAGGAATACCGATCCCTGTATCTTTCACTTCCAGAATAATTTTCGACTCAGTATCTCTGTAAGAACGCAGAAGTATTTTATCGTTGTTCTTCGATGCTTTAATCGCATTGTCTACCAAGTTTGCAAGTAAAATTTTCATCAAATCCTTATCCATTAAAACACTCAGATGCTCCGTCGATATTTCCAGATCCATATTCTTTATGCTCAGCTTTGGAATAAAGGAATGTTTGATTTCCACAAAAAGTTCGTCAAGTTTTCCCTTTTTTAACTCAAAATCTTCTTTTCGCAAAACAATGAGCTCCATAAGCTTAAATGTCAGTTTCTCTAGCCGCTTTCCTTCTTCATAGATAAAGCTTAATGAGTTGATATAAGTCTCTTCATCATATTTATTCGTTCGTAAATAATCCGCATAGCCTATGATCGAAGTTAAAGGAGTCCGAAGTTCATGTACCAGGTTATCGATAAACCTTTGTTTGTCTTCTGAAGATCTTTTAAGCTGGTTTACTTTATCTTCTACATCAACGGCCATCAAATTGAAATTTTCCGCTAACAACCCGATTTCATCTTTCGATTTGACCATGACTCTTTCGCTGAAATTCCCGCCTGCAATTATTCTTGTTGACTTGATAAGTTTATTAATCGGTTTTACTATAAACTTGCTCATTGTTATGGTAACGATGACCAAAATTGCTGAGATAAGAGCATTTAACTTGATTAAAAGGCTTAATAAGTCTTTTCTATTTTCATAAACACTCGAAATATCTTTCACGTAAGAAAGCTTATAGTGATTATTTTCCAAATAAATATTCTTAGCTATAAATAAGTACGTCTTTTCCCCTAGATCCCGTATGATGTAATTTACTTTATCGGTTGGGATGTTTAATTCTTCACGATGAGTAAGAGTTATCTTGTTATTTTTAAAATGACTAAAAATAACTTTGTTTTTTTCATCTATTACATCCAGATATACATCCTGTTCTCCAAGGTTGTCCAAGTAGGTACGAATCATTGAATCGATGCTTGGTTTGCCAACTCCTTCAGCATCCGGGTTTGAAGATTTTTGAACTTTAAGCAGATATAGATTTGATTCTAAAGAGTTAGCAAATCGATCCTGTTCACTTATCCCGGAACGGATCTCCATATTGAGATTGAGTTCAAAGCTGCTATTAATCAGGTATATGGATGCTGGTACAAAAAAGATTTCAAATATGATTAATGTACATAAAAATATCCTCTGCCAAAATTTCATTTATTCCTCCAGCCTATATCCCAACTTAAATACTGTTTTAATTTCATCTTTCCATTCCAGCTTTTTTCTTAGCTTTTGTATATGGTTGTCTATCGTCCGAGTCTCGCCAACGTAGTCATATCCCCAAATTTTTTCTATGATTTTCTCCCTCGTTAATACGATGTTTTTATTTTGTACTAAAAACACCAATAACTCGAACTCTTTCAAGGTAAGCTCAATCATTTCACCGTTCTTTTTCACCTTCATTTCTTGCAAGTATACTTCTGTGTCTTTAAAATTTATGATGTTGCTTTTTTTATTGTAATGTCTTAATACATTTTCAATCCTGGCCAGCAATTCAATTCCTTCAAAGGGTTTCGTCATATAGTCATCTACTCCCGCTTTTAATCCATACACCTTATCTGTGACCGAACTTTTCGCAGTTAAAAAAATGACAGGTATCCCTAAAGGTTTAATTTTTTCGAATAAAGTAAATCCATCAACTTTCGGAAGCATCACATCCAAAAGTATGAGATCAAAACGATCTCTTTCAATAATATTTAGGGCTTCCTCTCCATCAAAAACGATTGTACTTTCATAATTTGCCGTATTTAAATTCAATTTTATTAAATTTGCTACTGCGATATCATCTTCAACCACTAAAATTTTTATCATTCAGTTTTTACCTCGTTCCTTTTGTAACGGTTAGATGGAGTAAGTACCAATTTGGGCACTTACTCCATCTAATCAGTCCTACAATTTTTTAATTCACTTTCAGTCCTCTGAAATTCTCACGGTAGTCTTTTGCTACGGAAGGTAGAGTGATTAGTCTATCATAATTAATCTCATAACTGGATACTGAATAATTCTTCAGACTAATTGTCATTTTTACATCCCTTCCATCTCCCAGAGCGCAAAGAACACGTATGGTTCCGGAACTAGCACTCTTACTTACCTTCATCGTATTTTCCTTAACCTTTTTCTGTTGTTTACCAAAAAAGTTGATAACCGCAGATTTAACTTTCGCATCATTGATTGTTGTCTCTGAGCTTCGATCTTCATCAGTGAAAGCAGTTAAAGAAACAATTTCACCTGTTTTTTCATTTATGACAATGTTATTAGAAGCGCCCATTGGCTGGTTTAAGTCTTCAGCACGAACAAACTGTACCACGATAACATTTGCCGTATCTTTTTTGGCGTTTTCTTTTAATACAGCTGCATCTTCTTTTGAAACTAAACCCATAAAGAACTTAAAGTCTTCTTGCGCGTTCGTTCGCTTTACATGCGCCTCACCAAAAGATTTCGCGTCAAGACCCCTATAGTCTTTTAGAGCTTTGGTTGCCATTTTTATCGCTTCTTCATCACTAATCTTTCCATTTGCTACTTTGGCTACAGTGGTTTGATTTGTGCTATTTCCTGCTTTACTTGTCATTGTTACGACGTTGTTTTTAGTAGAATGAACCGCGTTTTCGCTTGCAAATACAGCTGCTGTAGAACCGCCTACAATTGTTAGTGCCATTGACAAAACGAGAATATTTTTTTTGTTCATGGTAATGCCTCCTGGGATATTTGGGTTAGATAGAGTAAGTATCATTTCGGGCACTTACTCTATCTTATCCGTCCTACAATATCTTCATTTACTTACATTTCTCTGAAATTCTCACGGTAATCTTTTTCTTCGGAAGGTAGAGGAATTAGTCTGTCATAATTAATCTCATAACTAGATACTGAATAATTCTTCAGACTAATTGTCATCTCTACATCTCTTCCATCTTCCAGAGCGCAAAGAACACGTACGGTTCCGGAACTAGCACTCTTACTAACCTTCATCGTATTTTCCTTAACCTTTTTCTGTTGTTGATCAAAAAAGCTGATAACCGCAGATTTAACTTTCGCATCATTGATTGTTGTCTCTGAGCTTCGATTTTCATCAGTGAAAGCAGTTAGAGAAACAATTTCCCCTGTTTTTTCATTCATGACAATGCGATTAGAAGCGGTCATTGGCTGGTTTAAGTCTTCAGCCCGAACAAACTGTACAACGATAACATCTGCCGTATCTTTTTTGGCGTTTTCTTTTAATACAGCTGCATCTTCTTTTGAATATAGATCCATAAAGAACTTAAAGTCTTCTTGGTTGTTCGTTCGATTTACATGCGCCTCACCAAAAGATTTCGCGTCAAGCCCCATATAGTCTTTTAGAGCTTTTGTTGCCATTTTTACCGCTTCTTCATCACTAATCTTGCCATTTGCTACTTTGACTACATCATTCGTAGTGGTTTGATTTGTGTCATTTCCTTCTTTGCTTGCCAACGTTACGACTTTGTTTTTAGTAGAATTAATCGCGTTATCGCTTGCAAATACGGCTGCTGTAGCACCGCCTACAATTGTTAGTGCCATTGACAAAACGAGAATATTTTTTTTATTCATGGTAATGCCTCCTGAAATTTTTTGTTTTTGGTTTGGGCACGAAACCCTTGTTACAGTTAATAGAATATAGCGTTCATATGTTAAAAGTATCTTTCAGTTGTCTCCAAGTTGTAAATTCTATAAAAACTATTTCGTTCGTTGTTACAGAGAAGATTGAAAACCACCTGGAGGCTTACTTCAGATGGTTTTCAAGAGCAGTTTTCACATTCCTACCAATGAATGAGAGTAGAACATCGTAACCGAATCAATTTCTACTATTACTTATAGAAAATATAAAGCAAAGAACAGTATCCAACAACAAATACTGTTCTTTGCTTTATATTTTCAAATTATGCTTCTTTAAGATCAAAACGATCTGCATTCATTACCTTCACCCATGCCGCTATAAAGTCACGCACAAACTTTTCTTTGTTATCGTCTTGCGCATAAACTTCTGCAATGGCACGCAGAACAGAGTTTGAACCGAATACGAGGTCAACTGCAGTCGCTGTACGCACGACTTCACCTGTTTGGCCATCACGTCCTTCAAATACGCCTCCGTCTACAGGTTTCCACTGTACGCCCATGTCTAGCAAGTGAACAAAGAAGTCGTTTGTGAGTGTACCTACACGATCCGTGAATACACCGTGTTGTGTGCCATCGTGGTTTGTACCAATAACACGCATACCTCCAACGAGTGCAGTCATTTCTGGTGCCGAAAGATTTAGTAGCTGTGCCTTGTCTACCAGGAGCTCTGCAGGGCTTACACGGTACTGCTTCTTCTGATAGTTTCGGAAACCATCAGCGATTGGCTCGAGCACGGCAAAGCTTTCTGCATCTGTCTGCTCTTGGGTTGCATCGCCACGTCCAGGAGCAAAAGGAACCGTTACATCAAAGCCAGCATCTTGTGCAGCTTTTTCGACTGCGGCGCTACCGCCGAGTACAATCAAATCGGCCAAGCTGACTTTCTTGCCGAAGTCCTCTTGAATGACTCCCAGGATCGTAAGTACTTTTTCAAGTTTTTTAGGCTCATTTACTTCCCACTCCTTCTGTGGAGCAAGACGGATGCGAGCACCATTTGCGCCGCCACGCATATCCGAGCCGCGGAAGGTACAAGCGGAAGCCCAAGCCGTTGTTACCAGCTCGCTGACGGTAAGGCCCGAGTCTAATATCTGTGTCTTCAGCTCAGCTACATCTGCATCGGTTAACTCATACTCAGCAGCAGGTACAGGATCTTGCCAAATAAAATCTTCTGCTGGAACTTCTGGACCTAAATATCTTGTACGAGGCCCCATGTCACGGTGTGTGAGTTTGAACCATGCACTTGCAAATGCATCTGCAAACTCCTCTGGATTCTCATAGTAACGACGAGAAATCTTTTCGTATGCTGGATCCATACGCAAGGCCATATCCGCAGTGGTCATCATGGTAGGAACACGAACGGATGCGTCTTCTGCATCTGGTGCAAGATGCTCAGCAGCAGGATTTACTGCAACCCACTGGTGTGCACCTGCAGGGCTCTTGGTCAGCTCCCATTCATAGCCGAACAGTAGTTCAAAGAAACCATTATCCCATTGAGTTGGATTCGCAGTCCAGGCACCTTCAATACCGCTACTGATGGTGTCGCGACCTTTACCGGAACCGTGTGTGCTCTGCCATCCTAAGCCCATTGCTTCCACAGGAGCAGCTTCCGGTTCTGGTCCAACAAGAGCAGCATCTCCTGCGCCGTGAGCCTTACCGAACGTATGGCCACCTGCCACGAGTGCAACGGTTTCTTCATCGTTCATTCCCATGCGTTTGAAGGTTTCGCGAATGTCGCGAGCGCTTGCAAGCGGATCTGGATTCCCATTCGGACCTTCCGGGTTCACATAAATAAGACCCATCTGAACAGCAGCAAGCGGATTCTCGAGATCACGATCGCCGGAGTAACGCTTATCGCCTAGCCATTCCTTTTCAGCGCCCCAGTAAATATTTTCTTCTGGATGCCAAACGTCCGCGCGTCCGCCTCCAAAACCGCTTGTCTTCCCACCCATGGATTCAATAGCAGCATTACCTGCTAGAATGTACAAGTCGGCCCAAGAGATCTTGTTGCCATATTTTTGCTTGATCGGCCATAGCAGTCGACGAGCTTTATCAAGGTTGGCATTGTCTGGCCAGCTGTTAAGTGGAGCAAAACGCTGTGTGCCAGTTCCAGCACCTCCACGTCCGTCACCTGTACGATATGTACCAGCGGAGTGCCAAGCCATACGGATAAATAATGGCCCGTAATGTCCGTAGTCGGCAGGCCACCACTCTTGGCTGTTTGTCATTAGATCATAAAGATCCTGCTTTAGAGCCTGGTAGTCCAACTTTTTGAACTCTTCTGCATAATTGAAGTCTTCGCCCATAGGGTTAGATTTTCTGTCATGCTGATGCAAGATGTTCAAGTTCAACTGGTTGGGCCACCAGTGTTTATTCGACGTAGCACTTGGGTTGTGATTCGTAGTGCTACCGTGCGAAAACGGGCACTTTCCAGTGTTAGCAGTTGCCATAGAGTCCATTTGTCCCTCTCCCGTCATTTAAATTAAGTATTAAATAATAATACTTCTAATTAATTTATATAGCAGTTAACAATAGAAATCAACATCTTTTTGCTTTTTTCTTCTTAAGGATTTATGGACAGTAGTAATTGGCATCGTATTGCAGGCAGAGAGGGAATCGTAAGAACACGATAAAATATATGAACTCTTTCATTTCCGAATGGCTGATTCTAACGTATGCAGGGACCGGCTAGATTATGATCTTGTCACCAGCTCGATAGCCTCTCTTCCATCACAAAAAGCCCACTATTCTCCTCTTCACAGAATGTGTGGGCTTTTTGTGCGTAATCGTTTCAACTTCGCATCCTTGTTTATGTTGATCATGTCTTCCTACCATGTGATCAAAAAGAATGGTTCGAGCACTATGACATGACATGGGATTCTCAGTCAGTAGAATCCGGAGAAATCACTTCCCATTTTCCAAACAGTGTGAAACCCGCTGCCTTCGCCAAGGCAGTAGACGCATGGTTATCGAGTTGGCATCGGTACTGTGGTTCGTATCCCTGACCATAGGCGTATTTACAGATGGAACGCACCACTTGGCGGGCGTGGCCTTTTCCTCTAAAGGACGTCAGCGTCAGTACGCCGAGATCCGCAATTTGCAGATCCACTTCCCATGGATACATACTGGCAGCGCTAGCCAGGCAATTTTGCTCAAAAGAGCCGAACACCGCCCAGTGATCCAATTCTACATAAGCGTCGTCCAAGTCTTGTTCCGATGCGGAAGATGTGAACTCGGAGAAAACAGCCTCATCTTGCTCGGTAAGCCGGCGCAAGTTACCTTCCAGATTTTCATGCAGCAATACGTTCTTATCCGCTTTTGAAAAATAAAAAAGATAATCTGCGCCATGCAGTGTGATGCCCGCTTCATTCAATTTCTGGCGAAAGGTCGACTCAGACAAGGATTGTTGTTGAAAGAGACCTATCTTATCAGCCAGCGCAGGTGTCAAGACCGCCATAACACGCCCGTCGGAGGTTTCCAGCATCATGACCCGACTTACTTCGTCAAGTGTAGGATTTATGGCAACAGTAAAGGATTCATCGCTATAGAGGACGTCACCGTTCAAAAATTGCTCCCGCCAAAAGTCAGTGATCGTTTGTGAAAATACAGGTACACTACTTACTTGACCTGTCATTATGTACACTTCCTTTCATAAGGTCGATGGGATTTATTGCGTATTATAGTAAAGGTTATTTACATCTCTGATTCTTTTGAAAATATGGTGATCATGAAATTGATCGCGATTCGGAAGCCCCAGTAGCTTCCTCATCATTTTCGTAATACAAGCTGAATAACATGGGCTAATCCATTGTGGGCCTTACCTGCCACACGCTCTTGTTCACCATAGAAGAAATGGATCACTTCATGACCTTCACACCAAGCAAGGATATCTTTGGGATCATATAGCATTTCAAGTTCTGGAGGGCCGCCCGTACCATACTTTACTTGTTCCTTGGAGAAGACCTCAAGCATGAGAATTCCTTTGGGCTTTATCGCCTTTTTCATTTTATTAAGAACGGAGATCTGCGCATCTTTATGAAAATGGCCATATACCATAATCGCGACATCATATTCTTCGCTCGGCACATCCTCTTCCAAAAGGTCAATTTTTTGGGTACGTACGTCAACCGAATGCTTCTGAGCCAGTATTTTCGTTTTTTGCAATCCGCTCTCCGCATAGTCAATGGCTGTCACTTCAAGATTTCTTTTTGCTAAAAAAACTGCATTCCGGCCTTCACCCTCTGCAAACGCGATCACTTTTTGTCCTTGTTCTATCCGATAAGCCTGTTGTTGAATAAAAACGTTAGGTTCTTCCCCATAATAATATTCTTCCGAATGAAAGCGCTCATTCCAAATATTCGCCATACTCACCGGCCTCCTGTCATGAAAATCCATTATAGATTTATTATATCTACAATATCTCCAAATGCATGGATGTGTCAATATCGCGTGGTATCGAGAGCATCTACAAAAGAGCCTTTCTTTGAACGTACATCTTGACCTTAGGTCTGACCTAAGGTGTATGGTTGAGATATTCCACAACATCCATAGGGAGTAACGGTTATGAAGAGTGAAATTACCATTAGCGAATTAGCTAGGCTTATGAATGTGTCTGTTCATCAGATTCGTTATTTTGAAGAGAAAGGGGTTCTTCTACCTGCTTACCTAGATAACAATCAGTACAGGATGTACAGCATGGATCAAGTTTACCAGCTATCCCATATTCTGTTGCTGCGCAAATTGGGGGTGCCTGTCCAGTCGATTAAAGAATGCATGACATCCTATTCTACTGATCAATACGGGCAGCTACTCAATCATTCTTTGAAAGAAATAAATGCAGAGATACTTCGCCTTCAAGAACTTCAGCATTTCATAAACAGGGTATTGCATGAACAAAAGAATTTTATTTCGCACTCCAATGACTACCAAATAAAGTGGCGTGAAACCACCTATTTGGCACGTTGGATAGAAATGGATTCACAAATAACGCTAAACGCCAAACTGTTGACTGAACAGGCCAAGTCTGTCCCGAACTTGTTCGAATCGGACCTTCATTTTATCGAGGATAATTCCAGAACCATTACGTTATACACGGAAACAGAAGCGCCTGGCGATTTTTCATTGCCCAGCGGCAACTATCTGTCTACCCAGAGGCTGATCCATGAAGAGGATGAGCTTGAACAAGTGATTGAACAGTTTTACTCCTATGCCGCAGCACAGTCTCATGTTATACAGGGACCCTTGATCCTCATTGAAAGATCTTACTTATCCCTATTTAGTCAAAAACAACTGCACTATGAACTACAAGCTTTGATCGAACCGACTACCCATTCCGAAAGGGGAAACCGATCATGACTGGATCACCAATTACAATAGAACCGATGCATTCCACGTACAATCAACAGATTGGTCAACTTCTTGTTCACGGGTTTCGTGGGAAATTCCAAACTCTTACGAAGCTCAATGATGGCGAGCTCGCCCTCTTTTTCGAAAAATTATTTGATCATGTTCCTACAGATCGTGCGAGTCAACGAATGGTCGCGCTACAAGAGGGAGAAGTTATCGGGACGATATCCATCAAGTGGAAAACTGAATTTGATAGTAGGCAAATATTTCCTGCATGGAAGAACTTCTACCGTTTTGGCAGATGGAATCTCCTGAAAATGTTCATCGGGTTATCTTTCCTAGACCATAAACCACAGGCTGGAGAATGTTATATTACAGATGTTGTTGTCCATCCGAATCATCAAGGCAAAGGAGTTGGAAACCTGCTATTGCATTGGGCGCACAATTTCGCACAAGCGCAGCCAAGCCTAGACAAGTTAAGCTTGTACGTCGCAGGTAAAAACCCCCGGGCTGAGCAGCTTTACCAGCGATTATCGTTCCATACGCATTTGCGAGAAAGCAGCTTCCTATCACATCTTTTATTTAAAGAGAAAAAATGGAGTTACATGGTGAAGAGATTGAAATGAATCATGACAAAGGGCGAATCGTCTCTACTAGACATCCGCCCTTTCGAAAGTATCGCCTTTTCCCCCTAATCTACTTCACATAAAAATCTGATTAGTCGGCAGCTCTCTAATTCTTTCATTTGTACGTTGTTTATTATCTCATTCGCAGCTAAACGGCTGATAATAGGAGCTAGTGTAACAGCTGAATGCATAACGGTCAGATAAAGACCCTTTATTTCGTCATGAAATCCAACAATAGGGTAACCGTCTTCAGGCATGGGTCTCAAGCCTACCTGGATGCTTTCCAGCTCCAATTTCTCTCCGCCTTTTAGATTGTGCCGTAGAATTTCAAACGCCCGCTTTCCAACTGCCTCGGGTCCATTTTGTTCAGACTCATCGATATAATCTTCCGCTGCTAGTAACAGATCATCGGTTAGTTGTCTCACTTCAAACTTAGAATTTGAAACTAAGGTGCGGATCAACTTTTCTTTGGATTTCATTCGGATCAGTATAGAAGGTGAAGAAGAGACAGGAACATCAAAGCCTAATGGCTTACAGAGTTCGGGTATAGCTGCGCCAGTGGCTACTACAATAACATCTGCTTCTAGAAAACCATTGGAGGTGTTTACCCCAACAACCTTAAAACCCTCTGTGATTATTTGCATCGCCTTTGTATCAAACAGTACGCTCGCTCCATTTTCTTCTGCTCTTTTCACCAAAAGTTTTGCAGTCAAAATTGGATCTAGTGCGCCTTCTTCGTACGCATAATAAGCTTCCTCGGGGTATTCCTTTAGATTCGGTTCTAATTCTATGATTTGCTGCCGATTTAATGGTTGTTTACGAGACTCCTCATAATCTATAGGGACTTCCCAAGTCAGTGCTCCATCCCATTTTATTTCTAGATCAGGTATCTCTTTTTTTAATTCATGATATTCGCCTATCGATGCATCATACAAATGTCGAAAATTTTCTGATACCTGATACGATGAATGAATCCAACCGAAAGACTTATTAGTGGCTTCACATGCAGCAGTTGAATTCGTCTCTATTAAAGTGACATTCTGATTCTGCTTTGATAAGTAGTAGGCCATGGATGTACCAACAATACCTGCACCAACCACTACAATTTTTTGATTCTTCTTCATGAGCGCTCCCTCCTGACAACATCCCCTAAGCAAATTCTACCCCTAGGAATATCTCAAGTCTTTTTGATAGGAAGATGAGTTTTATTAAGGATACCCCGTGATCAGGTTCTTTGCTCATACAGCTTAACGATTTCGATGATGGTGTTTACAGCGTGCATCATGTTGTCAACGGAAACATACTCGAACCGCCCGTGGTAGTTTTCCCCGCCTGTAAAAATATTCGGTGTTGGCAAACCCATGTAGGATAGCTGGGAGCCATCTGTACCACCGCGTATCGGCTGAATAATCGGCACGATTCCGAGGTTTTCTAGTGCTTGTGTAGCGATGTCCACTACTTCCATTACAGGCTCAATCTTTTCCCGCATATTGAAGTATTCGTCTTTGATTTCGAGCTCAATTCGCTTCTCTCCGTATTTTTTTTGTAGTTCTTCTACGATACGAGCTAGTTGGGACTTTCTCGCCTGAAACCGATTACGATCGTGGTCCCGGATCAAATACCGCAGCTGAGTTTGCTCGACGTCACCTTGTATGGAAGACAGATGATAGAAGCCTTCGTAGCCTTCCGTCTCCTCAGGAGTTTCATTAATCGGCAGTCTTCCATGCAGCTCCATGGCTATTTTAGCAGCGTTAACCATTTTACCTTTGGCCGAGCCAGGGTGAACGTTCTTTCCTTTGCAAGTAATGATAGCTGATGCAGCGTTAAAGCTCTCGTACTCGATCCCGCCAAGAGGACCGCCATCCATCGTATAGGCATATACTGCGTCGAAGGCGGACACATCAAACTTGTCTGGGCCTCTGCCGATTTCCTCGTCCGGAGTGAAAGCTACTCTCACTTTCCCGTGTTTTAGTTCTGGATGTCGAATCAGATAAGCCATAGCGGTCATGATTTCGGCAATACCGGCTTTATCGTCAGCGCCAAGTAATGTGGTACCGTCTGTCGTTATTAACGTGTGCCCTTTGTAGCCAGTCAGCTCTGAAAAATCGCGCGGCGAAAGGACAATAGTAAGTGCTTCATTCAAGACTATGTCTTGTCCATTATAATTTTCGATGACTTGCGGCTTCACGCCAGCGCCGGTAAAATCGGTGGCTGTATCCATATGAGCAAGAAAACCGATTGTTGGAATCTCTTTGTCTGTATTGGATGGTAGGGTTGCCATTACATAGCCGTTCGAATCCATCGTCACTTCCTGCATACCTATGGCTTGCAGCTCGTCCACGAGCATTTGGGCCAACACTAGCTGCCCTGGTGTTGAGGGGCAAGTTTCGCTGTTCTCATCGGATTGTGTATCAACTTGTGCGTAAGAGATGAATCTATTTATGATCTCCGTTTTCATGGTTTATCTCAGCTCCAATACAATTCGTCAAACCTATTCAAGAAAGAGGCCATCTCGTTACAAATTCTACCACGATCCTCATCGATTCTTCAATCCGTACGCCATATTGACGTGCTGCCACCTGGTTATATAACTGTAAAGTGATGAAACCAACGAAGTAATCTCCATTTTCATAAAAATTGATTTTGGACTGACTTTGAATAATAAAACAGCGGCGACCCATGACCTGAAAATACAGTCTTTGGCTCACCGCTGTGATGATTGAAATAGCTAACCTCGTTCGTTGAAGAAGTGACATACGATCCTGAATATTACTTCCCATTCAAATGATAGATGAGTTGCACAACGCCAGAGGAGAAAGTTTTTGTATTCACCAAACTCAAATTCACCCTCTGCTTTATATCCATAAACAGCGGTTTTCCTTCTCCCAAAATAACAGGGTGAACAGATAATCGAAATTCATCTACAAGCTCTAAATGGATAAAAGTTGTAATAAGACTAGCTCCACCATATAGCCAGATGTCTTTACCAGGCTTATTCTTTAATTGATTGACTACTTCAAGAATATGATCGTTGATGAATATTGCTTTATGATCAGTCCCTTTTTGTGTCTTGGAAAACACATATTTTTCTTTACTATGAACCAATCCCCAAATCTCTTTTTCCGTATCCGTATGTTCCATTTCTGGCGAAAATTGTCCCCATAAATCATAACTTTTTCTTCCATATAGAATCGTGTCAATTTGATGTAAGAAATGAACAAACCCCATTTCAGCGTCCATTATGCACCAATCAACTTCCCCATTTTTCCCTTCAATAAAACCATCTAAGGTAACGGCTAGATCTAAAATGATTCTTCGTTTCATAAATAGTTACTCCTTTCGTTGATCATCTACTTCCATTTTAGACCTTTAAATATGTCACCTTGTGTCTTATTTGTAACAGAAGGGTTTATCACTATGGGGCGTTCTCATGTCCATGCATCGGGCAACAAATGTCCTTCTGCTACCAGCTTTGAGTTGCCTTCCAAGTAAACGGATTCGGCAGCATAATCTGTGAGATGGTAAGAAATTTTAAGTGGTCCCCCTCGAGTAAGCACGTTCACAGAGGTGTCTACATGTCCTAAAATACCGGCAATGATTGCTGCAGCAGTCGATCCGGAACCGCACGCGTAGGTCTCTGCCTCTACTCCGCGCTCATAGGTTCTGATGCTAAGCGTTTGCCTATCAATCAGTTCCACAAAATTTACATTAGTACCATTGGGAAACTGCTGCTGATCATTTCTGACCATTCGTCCCCATTCTCTGAGCTGGTCGTCCGCTATCGCGATAACATTTTCGACAAACCATACCGTGTGGGGAACTCCGACAACACCGTAGTGGTAGACGCCGCTCGGTCCGTCCCACTTATATGGTTGATTCAGCTTCAGCGCTTGCAATTGAACGTCGGGGAACTTGACATTTACGCCGTTCTGATTGAGATCTGCCTGATAGATGCCGGCCATCGTTTCGAAACTCATCTTCGTCTTGGCTGCCCCGATGTGGTACGCAAAGCGCGACATGCACCTTGCACCGTTACCGCACATTTCTCCTTCACTGCCATCAGCGTTAAAATACCTCATCTTAAAATCGGCGATGTTGGAGTTCTCCAGCAGCATGAACCCATCCGCACCGATTGAAGTGCCTCGCCTGCATACATTTTGGACAAAGGCTGAAAGCGCAACCTCGTTCAACAGGCCATCGCGATTGTCTACTACAATAAAGTCGTTGCCACAGCCATTCATTTTTTTAAACGGGATCCCAAGATCAAACATTTCTCTCCTCCTTTTATCCGATGTACCGTGCAAACTAAAGGTTCCAGAATTATGGAGCAGTCACCTTGCTTTAAGAAGGATCGATTGCGGGAAATGATTGATAGAGATGACAAGCGACCGATTGCCCTTCTATTTCACTCAGCTTTGGCAACTCGACTTTGCATATTTCCATGCTGGACCGGCAGCGCGGATGGAATTTACATCCCTTCGGCGGATTAGACGGAGACGGGAGATCTCCGGACAACACAATTTGCTCTCGCGTATCATCAGGATCGGTAATGGGTTTGGCTGAAAGCAATGCTTGTGTATAGGGATGCAGCGGTCGTCCAAACAGCTTCTCTTTCTCAGCATACTCGATGATTTCACCTAAATACATGACCGCCACTTTATCGGCAATGTGCTCAACTACGCTCAAATCATGTGAAATGAAGACATAGGTCAAAGAAAATTGTTCTTGCAAATCCTGCAGCAAATTAAGAATTTGCGATTGAATCGACACATCAAGTGCGGAGACAGGCTCATCTGCGATAATCAGCTTTGGCCGAAGAATCAGGGCGCGGGCGATGCCAATTCGTTGTCTTTGCCCTCCGGAAAATTCGTGAGGATAGCGAGATAGATGCTGCTTGCTCATGCCGACAATCTCAATCGTTTCTTCCAGTAGCGCTTGTCTCTGCTCTCGAGGAATACCGTGCGAAATCAGCGGCTCTGTCAAGATGTGCCCGATCGTTAGTTTCGGGTTCAATGTTTCAAATGGATTTTGAAAAACCATTTGCATATTTCGCCTTACTGCACGCATTTCGTTTTTGTTCATTTTTCCTATTTCTTTACCTTGGAAACGAATTTCGCCTTGGACCGGCTCCAGCAAACGCAGAATACATTTTCCCAATGTAGACTTTCCGCAGCCTGACTCCCCGACAATCCCCAGCGTTTCTCCTTCATAGACGCTCACATCAATCCCGTTTAAAGCATGAACATCATGCGGTTGTTGAAACCACCCTTTTTTCATGCGAAACAGCTTGCGCAGCCCTTTCACTTCCAGGATTGGAGTCGTCATCCACCTACCACCGAGCTTTCCTGTTCATGATCCTTGTCTTGGGTAAATAACCAGCATCGACAAGAAGAATGCTGATCCACTGGAAGGAGCACAGGATTTCGCTCCCAACATATCGCCATCGCTCTATCGCATCGCGGGGCAAACCGGCACCCATTTGGTTTGTTTTCCGGTGACGGCACACTGCCTTTTATGCTGTGAAGCCTCTTTGTGCGTTGCCTTGGTGTCGATTGGAGCAAACCTACGGTGTATGGGTGCTTCGGATTGCGCAGCAACGACCGTACGTCGGCTGTTTCAATCGCTTGTCCCGCATACATCACTATGACGCGGTCGCACACTTCAGCTACCACCCCTAAATCATGCGTAATCATGATCACTGACATGCCGATGTCCCTTCTGATTTTTTTGATCAGATTCAAGATTTGCGCTTGAATTGTCACATCCAATGCGGTCGTCGGTTCATCAGCGATCAGTAATGACGGATTACATGCGATCGCCATGGCAATCATCACCCGCTGCCTCATTCCTCCTGACAAACGGTGCGGGTAATCCCTGTAAATCTCTTCCGCTCGGGAGATGCCCACCACGGTAAGCAAATCCAGTACCCGTTGCTTTACCGCCGCTTTGCTTTCATCCTCATGCTCGTGCAGTACTTCACTGATTTGTCGGCCGATCGTCAACACCGGATTTAACGAATGCATCGGTTCCTGAAAAATCATCGCCATTTCCTTGCCTCTGAGACTTCGCATCTCCGCTTCACTCAGCGCAAGCACTTCTTTCCCGTTGAATCGGATGCTACCAGTCAAAGTGGCATTATCGTCCAACAGTCGCATGAGCGAGAGCGAAGTGACGCTCTTGCCGCACCCCGACTCTCCGACAATTCCCAGCGTCTCCCCTTTTTTCACATATAAATCAAGCTGATCAACAACCGTAACCGTACCCGACTCTTTCGAGAACCGGGTTGTCAGCCCTGTCACTTCCAATACATTGTCCATAAATGGAGTCCCCCTCTCCAATCCGCTTATTGCCCATTTACTTTTGCGTACGAGGATCAAAAATATCACGCAAGGCATCTCCCAGCCGGTTTACTGCCAACACGACAATGGTGATGGCCAATCCTGGGTATGTCGCAAGCCACCAGGCATCGGACAAATAATCTTTTCCTTCATTCAACATGGTCCCCCATTCGGGAGTCGGCGGCTGCGCGCCCAAGCCGATAAAGCCCAATGCAGCCGTATCGAGAATCGCTCCCCCGACGAACAGTGTCATGTAAACGAACAATACATTCGTAATATTGGGGAGAACCTGGAAAAGAATGATCCACCAGCTCGGCGTCCCGATCGATCTGCTGGCTTCCACATATCCAGACGACATGATGACGAGCGTCGCTGCCCTGATCAGACGCGCAAAGCTGGGAATCGAAGAAATGCCGATTGCGATCATCGCATTGGTTTGACTCGGTCCAAGCGCCGCGACAATGGCCAAGGCCAAAATGATCCCCGGCAAGGCGAGCAAAATATCCATAATCCGCATGAGCAGGTGATCAATAAATCCTCCCATATACGCACTGATGACACCAATCATCGTTCCTGCCGATACGGTGATGCCGACCGCCATGACAGCAACCACAAGCGTTACGCGCGTTCCGTATAAAATACGGGAAAACAAATCGCGGCCGATCGCATCCGTTCCGAGAACATGCTTGGCAGACGGGCCTTGCAAAAAGGCTTCGTAATTACTTTCAGTAGGGTCATAAGGAGCGATCCAAGGCCCGACGATGCCGATCGCAGAAATGAGTAAAAGCACCACCAAGCTTAGTTTTGCTGCTCGCTGTTTCTTGATTTTTTCCCAAAAGGCAAGCTTGGGGAAAATCGGGGAATTGGCATGCGTCGCCCCATGTGCGACAGTTTTGCTCACCTCATTCAAGTTACCGCCCCTCCTTTTCCGTAATGAGGTCGACACGCGGATCAATCAAACCATAGAGGAGGTCGACCATCATATTTACCACGACATAGACGAAGCCCATAAGCAGCACAATGCCCTGAATCATCGGAAAATCACGGGCTGAAATCGCACGGATAGCCAATGTGCCGATACCAGGCCAGTTGAACACTTGTTCGATGATAACCGCCCCACCCAGCAGAGTCGCGATTTGCAAGCCTACCACCGTAACAACAGGAATCATGACATTGCACAAGGCGTGTCGAAATAGGATTATCGACTCCCTCAATCCCTTGGCCCGTGCCGTTCGAATGTAATCATGGGAAAGCACTTCGACCATACCTGAACGCGTCAGTCGGCTGATCATCGCGGAAGACAAAACGCCCAAGGTACAAGCAGGCAAAACAAGATCCTTCCATCCCGTACCGCCCGCGATGGGAAACCAGCCTAATTGAACGGAAAATAACATGATTACGATTAACCCCAGCCAGAAGCTCGGCAGCGATAATCCGATCGAAGCTGCTGCCATCAGCATAAAGTCCAAGAGCGTATTTTTGTATTTCGCAGCGATTATTCCCATCGTTAAGCCAATCACGACCGCGATGCCAATCCCAGCGAAGGCTAGCTTGGCCGTTGCCGGAAACCGTTCCATTATTTCCACGATGACAGGTCTTTCTGTTTGTAAGGAAGTCCCGAAATCCCCTTGGATGACTTTTTCCATGTAGGTCAGGTACTGATGAGGAAGGGGCTGATTTAGCCCCATTTGCTCACGTAACTGTTCCACTTGTGCTTTTGTAGCCTTTTCCCCTAACATGATCCGTACCGGATCTCCAGGAATAAAATGAACGAGCGCAAACGAAAAGATGGAAATGCCGAGGAGGACAATCACTCCTGATAGCATCCGATTCAACAAATACTGTTTCATGATTCGTTCACTCCTCTCTTCCAAGAATGCGTATTCATTGCTTACGGCTAAACTCGCTTGGGAATTTGGCGATAGGAGCCCATCATGCGAATTACCGTTTGACTTCCGTCTCGTATAAAGCGTACGGTTTGATCCGAACCTTCAACGTTCGCGAGAAAAACGTCTTCGTCGATAGCTTTTAAAGAGAATGAATCCGAATGATCGACCGTTACGATCAGAGTACCTGCATCCACGCTTACCTGAAGATGAATTCCTTCCATAGATCCGTACTCGCCCGCATATTCAAGCAGACGATCTGTCGGGAGGTCATATTCCTTATACGTGACATGCGTTGATTTCGCAGGACGATTCTCGATGCAGTGATACGTGCCATGTGCCAATGCGGCAGCCGGCGAACCGCTGAGATTGGTGAGCGCCACGGCAGCCAACCCGTTCTCGGGGATGATGCTCATGTAGGCTTGGATCCCTTTCTCTCTGCCGCTATGACCCAGCATCACAGCTCCGTAGAAATTGGGTGTAATCGCTACACCATACCCGTAATATTGGTGTTGTTCGCATCGGAAATAAGGGGTGGTCATCTGCTGCACACTTTCCGTGCGAAGAATTCGTTCCTTGCCAATCAAACCTTTCGTGCGAAACAGCTCGGTGTATCTCATCATGTCGGTGAGCGTTGATTTTAATCCGCCGGATGATTGAAACGGCGGTGTCTCAAATAGCGGTGTCCTATCCTCGTACCCGTGCAACTCTTCCAAAGAAAAGCAACTATGCTGCATTCCCGCTGGTTGGAGAATATGCTCCTTCACATACGTCGAATATGGCTTGCCGCTTGCCCGCTCAACAATTGCTCCCAGTAGCGTATAGCAATCATTGGAATAACTGAACTCCGTTCCTGGTGCGCCCAATAAAGTAAATTCCAATTGTGCCATA
Organism: Brevibacillus sp. AG; assembly: GCF_028369215.1. Lineage (NCBI taxonomy): Bacteria > Bacillati > Bacillota > Bacilli > Caryophanales > Paenibacillaceae > Brevibacillus > Brevibacillus sp. AG. Next base: position 384,022 of record NZ_JAQMYO010000001.1, read on the forward strand.
TAGGTCATTAATTCCTCATAGGTGTTCATCCCACGTTTGAGTGCTTCATCGACGCAAGATAATGGCGGCAAACCGGAGGAATGGGTTAGAAAGTTGTGAATGGTGATTGCTTCCGTTCCACTTCCCGTTTTTACATGAAACTCTGGCAAAAAACGGGAAACAGGATCGGCAACCGTTAGTTTTCCGGCTTCCTGTAGCTGCATGATCGCAATAGCGGTGAACGATTTCGTAATCGAAGCGATTCCGAACAAAGTATCAACTGTCGCTACCTGGTCTTGCTCGGTATCACGATAGCCGAAGCCTTTGGCATAAACGAGCTGTCCGTTTTTGGCCACTCCAATTGCAGCTCCAGGCACCTTGCTTCCCATCATTGTTTCCCGGACAAACTCCTCATAACTCACGATCCATTCCTGATTGTTCATGACCTGTTCTCCTTGTTTTTTGTTTCCTCGTTTACTTAACCCACACGTCCTGATACAATTTCAGTCCGGATGGATCAAGCTTCAGTCCCTGAACACGGTTGTTTACTACGACAAACCGTTTTTCCGTGTAAATGGGAATCCAAAACGCCTCCTCCACAGCGCGCTTCTGAAGATCTTCATAAATTTTCGCTCTATCGTCGCTCTTCATCGTCACCTGTCCCTTTTCCAGCAAGGAATCGATCGTTTTGTCATGGATGGCTGAACGATTCATCCCACCGATCTGAGTTGAATGCATGAACGGAAACAAGATATCAGGGTCATCAGCGACGTATCCATCCAGCGCCAAGTCAAATGTGCCGGCAGCAGTTAACTGGTCGACTGCGCTGCCTTCCAGAGTAATGATTTTCACGTCTACCCCAATCGCTTTGAACATTCCTTGCATCAACTGGGCAGGTTGAGACCATACTTCCATACTCAACAATTCGAGATGAAGCGGTTTTCCTGCTTTCTCCCTTATCCCTTGTGCATTCAGTTTCCATCCGGCTTCTTCCAGGAGCTTCACCGCTTCCTCGGGGTTGTATTTGTATGCATATTGGCCAATGGATTGATCGTATCCGAACAAATTTGCTGGTAGCGGACCATCTGCAACAATTCCTTCGCCTTGCAGATGCGACTGCACGATAGCCTCTTTCTTTACTGCCATTTGCAACGCTTTGCGTACATTTTTATCTTGTAAAATCTCGTTATTCAAGTTCAGCTCGACAAACAGCCCCAAGCCGCGCTTTGTCTGCTCAAGTACCGTAAAACGATTGTTGTTCTTGAATTTCTTCGCGTCTTTCGCAGGCAGATCAGCGATATCGATGGTTCCACTCTCCAAAGCAGCGACAGCCGTTTGCGGATTTCGAATCAATTTCAGAACTAATTTGTCTGGCCTTGGTGGTCCTTGATTTTTAAAGAAGGGCGTTGCCCAGCGATACGCATCATTTTGAATCAGCGTGATAGAGTCTCCTGATTTCCAGCTATCTATCTTCCATGGACCGACACCGACCGGATTCCTTCCGTATTGATCCCCAAACTTTTGCACCGCGTCCACCGAGAGCGGCTGCATCCAGCTCGCGGAAGTGAAATAGGTGAGGAGCGTGGCAGATGGTTCATTCAACTCCAAAATAAGGGTCTGATCATCTGGTGTTTTGATCGATTTGATGATGCCAAGAACCATCCCTACGCCTTTCGGAGCGATTTCCGGAGACATGGCCCGCTCAAACGTTCGCTTGTACGCCTGTGCAGTAAGCAGTGTCCCATCATGAAAGGTCACGCCTTGGCGAATGCGAAATGTCCATGTCTTCCCATCTTCCGAAATGGAGTACGATTCGGCCAGATGGGGCTTGACCTCATTTGTTTGGGGATCTCTGTAAAGGAGAGCCCCCCCTAGATTGAGCGCGACCCCCTCCGTGCTTAACGCTGTCGATTTGTGGACATCCAGTGTATCTGGTTCACTGCCGATCGCAACGGTGATCGTACCGCCCTTTTTCTCGGATATATTGGCATCTTTTTTTCCTTCATCCGTATCTGGTTTCGTGGCAAGCGTCCCGCAGCCGACCACGCTTGCCAACAATACGAAACAGGAAAGGACAATGCTCACAAACGTGGTGGTTTCCCGCTTTCTTATCCCCATGAATGACACCACTCTCCCTTGTTTGGGACATATCCTTGCCTCCTACGATCTGAGCCAATCAACCGTTTTTTGATCCAGCTTTTTGACGAGAGCGGTCAGCAATTTCACCGTATTTTCCACATCATCATGATGAAGAATGGAAGCGTGACTGTGAATGTAGCGCGCAGGGATTGCAATAACAACTGATGGTGCCCCTTTGCCAACCATATGTGCAGCTCCTGCGTCCGTACCCGCACCTGCAATAGCACCATATTGATACGGGATGCCTTCCTCTTCAGCCGTATCAAATAACAGTTCCCGCAATTTCCGATTGGGCACGAGCGAGCCGTCGAATAGACCAATTGTAGGCCCGCCACCGCACTTGATATCAGGCAAATTAGGAGAGTCGGCGCTTCCTGGCGTGTCAAACGTTATCCCCGTCTCCAATGCAATGAATATATCTGGCTGCACCATATACGTGCTCGTGAATGCACCACGGCATCCCACTTCTTCTTGTGCAGTAGCGCCGCTAAATACGATGTTGAGGTGATCCGTTTCTTGTAACTGTTTCATTACTTCAATGGCTGTCAGGCAACCGCCGCGATTATCGAGCGCTTTTGCCATATACATCTTGTCATTCGCCATCACCGTGAAAGGGCAGATCGGCACAATCGGATCACCTGGGCGAATTCCCAGCTCCTTTGCCTGTTCTGCACTGGATGCTCCGATATCGATGAACATCCGCTCGATTTCAACCACTTTCTTTCGTTCTTCCGAAGACAGCAGATGCGGCGGTTTTGACCCGATTACGCCGACAATATCCCCTTTGCATGTTTTAATGTTCACGCGCTGTGCTAGCATCACCTGCGACCACCAGCCACCAAGCGGCTGGAAGGCAATGAATCCATCCTTCATGACACGCGTTACCATGAACCCCACTTCATCCATATGTCCCATCATCATGATTTTGGGTCCATTGGCCAGGCCTGTTTTCCGCCCGATTATGCTTCCCAGATTATCTGTGAACACTTCTTCTGTAAGCGGTTCCAAGTACGTGTGCATTAATTCTCGCACTTCCTGTTCTTGTCCGGGAACTCCGGAAGCCTCTGTCAGCTGTTTCAGTACCTTTACCCAACTATTCATCCCTATTATCTTCCTCTCCATTTGCATGTTATCTCCAGCTATCATCCATGCGATCATAGGAACCGATGCGAAGATCTGCTTTTTCGTTCGCCAGTACATGCTTGGCTATACGCTCAGATGGGGTACGAGGCAATTCACTTCGGTATTCCCAATATCGTGGAACCTTGTAGTAAGCAAGATGCTCGGCGCAATAAGAGATCAACTCATGAGGAGGCACTGTTTGGCCCGCTTTCACTACCACGTATGCCTTGATTTCTTCCCCACGTATTTCATCTTTCACTGGAAGACAGGCAGCATATTGCACGGCCGGATGCATTTTCATGACTTCCTCAACCTCAGCAGCCGAAATATTTTCCCCGCTCCGGCGAATCATCTCCTTTTTTCTACCGACATAATAGATGTATCCGCCTTCGTCCATTCGGACCAAATCTCCGGTGTGGAACCAGCCGCCCTGAAAGGCAGCGCAAGTCGCATCAGGATCTTTATAGTAGCCATCCATCATCCCCAAGCCCCGTAGGAGGAGCTCGCCAACCTCGCCTCTCGAAACGGGTCGGTTGTGAATATCAACGATGCGGACGGTCCGGTCTTTATCCGGTTTTCCGATGCAGCCTGTTCCGAGCAATCGGTCATGATCGTGTGGTTTTACCGAAATATCTCCACCTGTCTCTGTCATGCCAAAAACCTCATACCATGGCGCGCCCCATCGCTCTTCCAATTCGCGGTGCAGATGCGGGGGAATGGCCGAGCAAAAGATGGTGCGAACGTTATTTTCCCTGTCTAAGGGCGAGCGTGGTGTTTTGACCATTAGCGTGGGCATGATCCCCAGGCAGTAGAAAAAGGTAACGCCATATTGCCGTACTTTCTTCCAAAATGTAGAAGGATGAAATCGATCGAGAACCACAAGCTTTGCCCCCACAGCGATCGCACCCAGCAAATTCCATTGCGGGTCCATATAGTAAAAGGGCTGCGCCGTTAACAGTACATCTGAAGTGGTCAAATTGGGATGCTGCTCGATCATCTTTTTTGCTATGGTGAGCCAATATTCATGGGAAAGCATACACCCCTTGGGGAAGCCTGTCGTGCCGGATGTATATTGGATGTTGACTAAAGTTTCAGGAAAAACGGTAAGCGCTGTTGGTGTCGTGGGCGCTGTTTCACACATCGTTCTGAAATCGACAGCGTTGGGATCGTCTGATTGGTCTACTGAGAGGATTGTTTTGAGGGTTTCTAAGGAAGGTCTGATCTTCTGTAGCAGGGATAAAAACTCCCGTGAAGTTACGATAACGATTGCTTCGGAGTGGTGGAGGATATACTGTGCATCGTACTCTTTGTAATTTACATTTATCGGCACGATAGTCGCGCCCAGTTTTGCCAACGCCAGCCAAGTAAGCGGGAATTCCGGCTGGTTCCTCAGCATGACGGCTACCCGATCCCCATAGCCTACGCCCAGCACTTGGAGCATGTTGGCGATCTGGTTGGAACGGTCTTCTATCTCCTTAAATGATAGTTGTTCATTCCATTCATCAAAGACAAGCCCGATTTTTTCTCCCCATCGTTTGGCCGCCCGCGCCGTCAAAGACTTGATTTCTTGCAAGTCCAAAAGGTTTCAGCCCTCCTTCTTTATACCGATCCTTTTTTTCGGAACCCTTCAGCCGCCTGCTTGGATTCGATCGTTTGCACGGTTGCCAGCGCATGCTCGATCTCCAATTCAAAAGCTGCCTCCAGATCGCATTGTGCCCCGCGATTTAGCGCAAATTTGGCTTTTGCAAGCGCTACTTGCGGGAGCTCAGCTAATCGTTTCGCCCACTTGTCAGCTTCTTCAGCTAACACTTTATGATCCACTACCTTGTTGATGAGTCCTAGATGCAGTGCTTGCGATGCACCAAACCTTTCGCCCGAAAACAGCAATTCTTTCGCCCGGACCAGTCCGATCGCGATGGGAAGGATATGCGAGATTCCTCCAGTAACACTAAGTCCGACACTCACTTCCGGAAAGCCGAATTCGGCATCTTGAGCGGCGATGATCAAATCGCATCCGAGTGCAAACTCACACCCTGCTCCTAATGCATAACCATGGACCGCAGCGATCACCGGAAAAGGAACGCGCTGAATCTTTCGTGTTATATCCTGAATTTTCTGTAGATTAAGGCGTATCTCAGCCTCATTTGCAGGCTTTTCTTCATGACGCAAATCATGTCCTGCACAAAAAGCATTCCCGCGGCCAGCCAGTATTGCTGCCCTTACTCCTTCCCGTTCCAACTTATCGAGCGATCCATACAGCTCCTCTACCAATTGTGGAATCACCGCATTTAACCGCTCGGGGCGATTCAGGTGAATCCAGCCTATCTCTTGATGGATCTCACACTCTACCACCGCCTTACGTGTTGTCATTCTTTTTTACCTCCGCCTTTATTTTGGAAAACAATGCTCTTGCATTCGAACCGAGTACCTTCTCTAGCACCTCGGGCTTTATGCTTAATTCCTTCCATTCTGCAATCGCGCGTTTCAGAGGAAATACAGGCCAGTCTGTTGCAAAGAGGATTTGATCTTGCAAGAGGTTGTTTACTAACCTGTACATCATCTCCCACCCTGCTCCTTGCACCCCCAAATACCTTGGAGAAAGCCCGCCCAAATCCATCAGAACATTGGGGTGCTTGCGCGCTACGGCAACCATTTCAGGCACCCAGGGCCACCCCCCATGACACGCGATCAATGTTAATTCTGGGAAATCACAGGCGACTTGATCTAGCAACAGCGGGTGTTCATTCCGGATTGGATGAATCATCGAATAATTAATTCCCGTATGAATGGCAACTGCCAAGCCTAACTCGGCAGCCTTTGCGTATACGGGATATAATTTGCGATCATCGATCGGCATCTCAAAAAATGCAGGCTGGATGTTTACTCCCAGAAAGCCCAGCTCTCTGATGCGGCTCACTTGTTGGACAGCGCGCATCGGTCTCAAATGCTCCATTGAAATCGTACCGAATCCTGAGAAGAGTTCAGGGTGAGCGGATATGACTTTTGCCAATGCTTCATTCAGCGCATCCCCATCCTCGCCGAATTCGTATTCTGCATGCATAATGGCATGATGTACTCCTGATTCTTTCATTTCTTGAATCAAATCGTCGAGCGTTTTCGCGATAGTCGATCTTACTTGTAACACCGCATCATATTGAGCGACGTACTCATTTCGCATTTCACCGATGCGTGCCTCACGGAACTGCTGTGGCAAGCGGACACGGGCATCAAGAATGTTCATGCGCAGCAGCCCCCAGCCATGGTTTCATAAAAAAACGAGCAGGTTCAGGCAGATCCAAATCAGAGACAGTCAGTTGCTGACCGTTTCGCTTTGCCTGAACGAGTGCAAGCGCCATATCGGAAAAATTCAAGCTGATTTCTTCCAATGAATTTGGGCCATTGGGTGAGTACCAATGGGCGACACCCGTGCACATTTGAAGCAAAGCCAGGACGGCAAGCTTTGTATTTTCTATCGTAAATACGCCCCCCTCTAATCCGCCCGTTAAAATACGCTGCCATAGCAGCTCATATTCACTGCGCAACCTGACAATTTCTACGCGCGTATTTCCTGTCAGCGCACGGAACTCGGTATCTACTACTAACGCTGTTAGCTTGTCAATGGCATGGCTGGTAACATGAAGCTGTACAAACGCTGCCAATTGTTGTTCAGGCGCTTCAAGCTCAGCGAGCACTTCCTTTGCATTTCCAAGTAGGGTCTGTAACCCTTCTTGCATGATGGCAACGAGCAGATCCTCTTTTGTTTTCATGTAATGATAGAGGGTGGAAGAGGTTACCTCTGCTTCTAGAGCGATATCACGTATGCTGGTTGCTTCAAATCCTTTTCTTGCGAATAGTCGTAATGCTGCTTGAAATATTTTTTCTTTCGTCAAAAAAGCGCGCTCCTTTCTACTGATGATTGCAGAAAACTCGAGTCGATCGATCGATCGATAGGTTGCTTGTAATCACCACTTTACTAACCACCTGGTTTAATGTCAAGATTATTTGTTATTTTCTGATATTTTCTTTGACATAACAAAAATCTCCTCCGGTTTCCCATGAGGAGATCTGAATTCGTTATGCCATAGCAGCTTTTTCATTGGGCTCCCATACATTACGAAAGTAGATTAGATGCATTACTTTAAATATCTTCCCGTGATCGACTGTTCCGCATGGATGATCTGCGGAGGCGTGCCCTCGAAGACCACCTGACCGCCGTTGCTGCCTCCGTCCGGTCCCATATCGATAATCCAATCCGCTTGGCTGATCACATCGAGGTTGTGCTCGATGACGATTACCGTATTGCCTGTATCCACGAGGCGGTTCATGATCTCCAGAAGGTGACCGATATCTGACATATGTAGGCCAGTTGTCGGCTCGTCCATCACGTAGATGCTGCCCTTCTTGTGCAGCTCGCTTGCTAGTTTGATGCGCTGGCATTCCCCGCCGGAGAGCGTGCTAAGTGGCTGGCCGAGTGTAATATAGTTTAGCCCCACATCACTCATCGCCTGGAGCTTGCGCACAACTTCTTTTAGCTCAAAAAATTCCAATGCCTGCTCCACCGTCATCTCCAGCACTTCTGCAATTGACTTGCCGTTCAGCTTGTATGCGAGCACCTCTTCCTTGAACCGTCTTCCTCCGCAGACTTCGCACGGCAGCTTGACGCTTTCGAGGAATGCAAGGTCTGTATACACAACACCTAGACCTTGGCAGTTCTCGCAAGCCCCCTTGGAGTTGAAGCTGAACAAGCCTTGGTTGACCTTGTTCGCGGAAGCAAAGGCCTTGCGCACATCATCCATGATCCCTGTGTAGGTCGCGGGATTCGAGCGTGTTGACACGCCTACCGCCGATTGGTCGATGACGATCGCATCCGAATGGTTGCTGAGGAATACTTCGTTTATCAGCGTACTCTTACCTGAGCCGGCGACACCCGTAACTACGGTCAGCACTCCGGTTGGAATATCAACACTCACGTTCCGCAGGTTGTGCAGTGTAGCATCCACAATGGATAACTTGCCGGACGGCTTCCTGGAATCTTGCTTCAGTTGGATCGGCCGCTTCATATGGGTACCTGTCAGTGTCCCTGACTCCAGCAGTCCTCCAAAGCTGCCTTCATACACGATGGTACCGCCGTGACTACCGGCGTGAGGCCCGACGTCGACGATATGATCTGCCACCTTGATCACATCAGGATCATGCTCGACGACAATGACGGTATTGCCCTTGTCGCGCAGCTTCTGAAGCAATTCATTTAACCGGTGTACATCACGGGGATGTAAACCAACGCTGGGCTCATCAAAAATGTAAGTAACATCCACCAGACTGCCGCTCAGATGCTTCACCATCTTGACACGCTGCGACTCGCCGCCGGACAAGGTATCCGTCTCACGATCCAGCGTCAAGTAGTCTAGTCCGATATCCACTAGATGCTGCAACCGTTCCGTCAACGACTTGACCATCGGTGCGGCGACCGAATCGTCAATCTCCTGAATGACGCGGATGAGCCGACCGACCTCCATGGAAGACATCTCTGCAATGTTGAGGCCATTGATTTTGCAGTTAAGTGCGGCCTGATTGAGTCTCGCACCATGACAGCTGGAGCAAGAACCTTCGGAGATGAACGGCGCAACCGCTTTTTGTGTACGCTCAGATTTCGTCTTTAGATCCTGCTTGATGTATTTGTTGGTGAACTTCTCCATGACGCCTTCTACTGTAATATTCACGGCTTTCCCGGCGAATTGCATCTCCACTTTCCTCGCCTTGGCGTACAACAGCTGCTCTAGCTCCTCATCCGAATAATCGCTCAGCTTCTTGTCAGGATCGAAGCCCGTCTGCACGAGCATATTCCATTCCATGCCGTCTACCTTATAGTCCGGCAGCATGATTGCCCCTTCATTCAACGACTTTGACATGTCCAGCGCCTTGCTCATGTCAACGCTCAGACTGCGACCGATCCCGTTGCATTCGGGACACATGCCTTGGGGGTCATTAAAGGAGAACATATGCGCTTGTCCAACATTGGGCTGACCTATTCGGGAGAAGAGCAGGCGAAGAATGGGAGAAATATCGGTAATTGTGCCCATCGTGGAATGGGAGCCGCCCCCCAGTCGCTTCTGGTCCACGATAACCGCCATACTCAGGTTCTCGATCGCGTCCGTATCCGGCTGCGGATAGCGGGGCAAGAAATTGCGCACGAACATGCTGAAGTTCTCATTCAGCAATCGCGTGGATTCTGCGGCGATCGTATCGAAGACGATCGATGACTTGCCGGAGCCAGATACACCGGTGAAGATCGTAATCTTCCGCTTGGGAATGCGTAAGGATACGTTCTTGAGATTGTTTTCCCTCGCACCGGAGATTACGATATACTCCTGATTAGATTCGCTCATGCCAAACATCCTTCCGATAGTATTCATTTCTACTTATATTTACATTGTACCATTCAGAAGGATATCTTCGCTTCTGGCAGTTCTCGCTTACAACCAAGCACTCCGCCTACCTATTATTTCCAATGGACAGCCGTTACTTTCACCAAAGCGCCCGCAAGGTAAGTATTATCCTCTAAGCATCAAGGCACAGACAAGTTCACCTTGTAGCATTCCCTTTCCTCCAGGTGGAATCTTGATCAAGCAATCGGAATCTTTAATGGATACCGTAACGCTTGATTGATCCATCCCAACAGGTTTTACGAACACCTTGCCATCGATTACATAAGACTTTCCGCGAACATACCGAGGATACGCATTTACCTTTGTAAAGTCTTCGCCTAGAAAAGCAGTAAAGTCTCTCATGTATCTATTTTGAATACCCTGCATACCCAAAATCACAGGACGAACGAAGAGCTCAAAACCAACAAAGCATGCTCCCGGATTGCCTGACAAAGCAAACAAAAATTGATCATTCCAAACCCCTGCGGATGTAGGACTTCCAGGTCGCATCGCTACTTTGTTAAACAGGACCTTCCCTTTCCATTTTTCAAAAATATCTACGAGAATGTCGTAGTCGCCTACCGATACTCCACCTGTTGTGATCACGAAATCTGCAACGGAAAATGCTTCAAGAATACGAGTTTGTGCCTGATCCGCTTCGTCTGGGATGGAACCCATCAGTAATGGAATCCCTCCTGCCCCCCGAATAAGTGCCGCCAGCATGTAAGAGTTACTGTTTCGAATTTTACCTGCGCAAAGTGGCGCATCTACAGGTAAAAGCTCTGAACCTGTTGCAAAAATTGCGATGGTTGGGCGCTTATATACTTTGACGCGGGAGAAACCGAATGTAGCCAACAATGCGGTCTCACCAGCGAGGATTTCTGTACCTTTTTGCAGAACACAATGGCCCATTGTGATTTCGTGGCCAATCGGAGTCAGGTTCTGCCCAGGATGGACTTCTTTTTTAATGGAAATGTATGTTTTGCCCTGCTCCTCAAGGTCGTCTGTCATTTCCAGCATGATGACTGCGTCTGCATTTTCAGGTACCATGGCTCCCGTCATGACTCGGGAGGCCGTTCTTTGCGATAATTCTTTTGTAGGTAGAGCTCCACACGGAATATTGTCGATCACTTCCAAAAGGACAGGAGATTCAGATGATGTCCCTCGAGTAGAACTGGACATGATCGCAAAACCATCCATCCCGGAACGCCGGAAATGAGGCATATTGTCTGGCGCAATGATATCCTCCGCCAACGTACGACTGTAGGCATTTTCCAATGAGACTTCTTCCACATCCAGACGGTTCAGATGTTGCTCAATTCTGCGCTGTGCTTCCACAACTTGAACCGCATTTCGATGAAATCGATTCACGCAATCTACTCTATCCATGTCGTTTACACTACCCTCCAATTTGAGACATGCGCCTACCTGTTGGTACATGCGACTGACTCTCATCAACTAAAGCTTTGGCCATTTCGTGATTCAGTGGTTTGATATGCAATGCTCGAAAAAAGAGGTCGCGTACCGCTTCATCATCTCCAATGCACTTACGAACATTAAACTCATCCGACCAATATAGGCATGGCTTTATATTTCCATCCGCTGTCAAACGAAGCCGATTACAAGTTTCGCAGAAATGATCGCTCACGGGATGAATAAGCCCAAAACTCCCCTTGGCGCCTTCTATCCGAAACGTTTGTGCAGGTCCGTTGCCTCGCACTTCATGACTCTCAGCCACTTTCCAGCCCAAATGATGACAGCGTTCCAATACGGTGGACAATGGCAGATAGGATTGCTTCCATCTCATGTCGTTGTGGCCGATGGGCATGTACTCTATAAATCGAACTTGTAAATGACTATCGATCGTAAGCTGAAGAAAATCTTCTATTTCATCATCGTTGATCCCCTTCATAAGGACGACGTTCAACTTAATTGGATCTATCCCTACTTGTTGGCATGCAGCTATGCTATCCAGAACTCGATGGACATCTCCACCGCGGGTAATCAACGAGAAACGATCCGCTTTCAATGTATCCAGACTGATATTCACACGGTTCAAGCCGGCTTCTTTTAATTGTTGGGCCTTTCTCGCCAAGAAAATCCCATTGGTAGTCAAAGCGATATCTTCGATTCCTGGAATTCCCGCTATCGCGGATACCAAATGTTCAATGCCTTTGCGGACCAATGGTTCTCCACCTGTCAGCCTTACTTTTTTGACCCCCATTTCGGCCAAAACCCTCACAACCTCGGTTATTTCGTTCAAAGACAAGATATTTTCATCAGGTTCAAATTCCATCCCATCAGCAGGCATGCAGTAAACACACCGCAAGTTGCAACGATCCGTTACCGATATGCGTAGATAGTCATGGACACGACCAAAAGCGTCCACCAATTCACTTGGAATCACTGGACTTCCCCCTTTCAACCTCTGCAATTCGTTCGGGCCACGTGTACACATTAAACTTCTGATTTCGAATAAAACCAACCGTGGAAATGCCAAGATCCTGCTCCAGACGAAGAGCCAATTCAGTAGGAGCTGACTTCGAGCGGTGATTCTGTCACGATGGAATCTTCCACTTCCTTCAAAGTACCATATTCATCATGCAGGACATGTGATAAAACGCACACCGGTTGAATCACGAGAGTTTTTCTCCTTCCCTCCCATCCTGATCAAGAAATTGATCTATCTAAAACATAGACGGTCATGGCAATATCCTCTTCAATGCTAATATCTGAAAAAATCCGCAAGACCTTTGCGTGGATGATATCTTCGAGTTTTGATACTACCTCAGGGTCGTTATAAATGTTCTTCACGAGCTTCGTGCGTGCATCGTGTACCATTCGTTTGCCTTCATCAGACAGAATCATAAATTTTTCAACATTTGTCAGGTTCCCTTTCATCTCACAGATCACCCATGGACCACAAAAACGTGTAACGATTTCTTTCGGACCGTTACCGACGTATTCTTTTCGTATCTCACGAACTAGCATGCTGAATTGATGTTCGAGGTTTTTCGTCATTCGATGCTCTCCTTTCATTCCCCTTGTTTGTTCTTACGAGGAGCCAACAATAGGTAACAAATGACCAGGATAAGTATCACTAGCGATAGGATCAGATTATTCATAGCGTCATCACGATTGACGATGATAAAACGTATCGTGCCGGTAATGCCGATATAGATGAGGTAACGCAGCGGAAAGTGATACTCTTCCTTGAAATATTTGACGATCATAGAAACAAAAACAAAGTACAGGAAAAAGGCTAAGACTTCCTCCAAAATATCATGAACGTTAGTATTTCCAAGAATTGCAGCTGTCACAATGAAATACAGTTCGCGTACAAGATAAAAGCTCAAGACAAGTCCCAGAATGATGAGTGAAGTATTTAACATCCGTTGATAGAAGTGCACGATTGATGTCTCTTTCATCATTCTTTTAAGCCCTCTCCTAATCCTTTCAGCAGGTTTATACCAAAACCCATCGCCCGATTGATGTCTGGATCACGCAGAGCTTTCATCAAATCGAAGACACCAACCTTTTTTCCAGAGCGAAGAGCATCATCGGCCCTTTGTAGACCCTTTGTAACACCGCCCATCAGCTTTTTTGTCATATCAGGATCTAGCTCTGTTAACCCACCTGCGGCAACCATCGCATTGTTGATCAGTGTAGTGACAGGAGGACGTACCATTTGCCCTACGACAATTTTGGCAATATCCTCCTTCGCCTCTACGGCGGCGTTGAGTGCTCCAAGAATTCCACTTTCATGGAGTTCCTGGAGCAGCTTGATCGTTGCCTGGATCCCTTCCGGATTTTTGGCGAGCGCTTGTATGACACTTTCTACCGATTGATCTTGTTTTTCTCTTTCAGTAAGAACAGGTTCTGCCACTTTTGAAATCGGTCTTGCCATTATTTTTTACCTCCCACCATGTTTACATCTGCAATCGGTTCGTAATCGTCTCTCGCCCATTTGCGCTCTACCTGGACACCCATCTGAGGGTTTCGCTTCGCATAGCGGGGATTGTACATGGGCAGTGGAGTCATTCCTTTTTCTTTGAGAAACTCCATACGTACCTTTGCTTGCTTGTAGGCAGGGGTTTGCGTGCGAACGTCCCCGACGCTGCCGGTTAAAAGGTTAATGGCATTTTCATGGCTAACAGAGTGCATAGGTACATACAATTCTTTACCGCTGACTCGATCTGTCACGAGAACACGAAGCTTAATGGCTCCGTATGGAGAGACGAGCCGAACCAACGAACCGTCTTTTAGCCCCCGCTCGCGGGCAAGCTCAGGGGAAACCTCCACAAATACTTCCGGTAGCTTATATTGGATGCCTTTTGATTTATTCGTCATATTTCCTTCATGGAAATGCTCCAGTAGTCGTCCATTATTTAAAGTAAGATCAAATTCCGATGGATACTCCATAGGCGGAACATATTCAACGAGCGAAAGTCTTGCTTTTCCGTCTGGGAAGTTGAATTGATCTTTGTACAGAAGCGGCTCGTGGGTACCATCTTGTTGCACTGGCCAAAGCAAGCTGCTCCATCCTTCCAAACGATCGTAAGAGACTCCAGCATAAATCGGTGCCAGGCTCGCAATTTCGTCCATGATCTCTCCTGGGTGTTGGTAACTCCAGTTTGCGCCCATTCGTTGTGCGATTAGTTGGATGATCGACCAGTCAGGTTTTGATTCTCCCAGTGGTTCCATTACTTGATACAACCGTTGGATACGTCTTTCCGTATTCACAAAGGTACCCTCTTTTTCCAGGGATGGAGACGCAGGTAAAACGACATCGGCAAATTGAGCCGTCTTGGTCAGGAATATGTCTTGTACGACAAAGAAATCAAGCTTGCTGAGCGTATCATGCACATGGTTGGCGTTGGAATCGACCCAAGCCATGTCTTCCCCCATCAGGTACATGGCTTTCAGTTCGCCTTTCTCCACCGCTTCCAGCATTTCAATATTGGTTAAGCCTGATTTGTTCGAGATCGTTACGCCATACGCCTTTTCAAATTTGGCCCTCGCCTGATCATCCGTAATTGGCTGATACCCTGGCAGCCAGGTAGGGAGTGTCCCCATGTCGCAAGCGCCTTGTACGTTGTTGTGTCCACGCAATGGATAGGCTCCTGCACCTGGTCGACCGTAGTTTCCTGTTACCAGCAAGAGATTAGAGATAGCGGCTGACGTATGCGAACCCGCGATATTCTGCGTCACACCCATTCCCCACAAAATGCAAGTACCATCTGCTTCGCGAATCATTGTGGCTGTTTCAATCAACTGTTCTTTTGTCAGCCCGGCTACTTCCACAGCATACTCCAGCGTGTATTTTTCAAGCATTTTCCGATAAGAATCAAAATCGTTTACCCGGTTTTGGAGAAAGGCTTCGTCATGCCAGCCTTGATCGATGATGTACTTCGCAACTGCCGTCAGCCAGACAAAATCGGTCCCTTGTTTTGGATGCAGGTACAGATCGGAACGTTCGGCCATTTCATGCTTGCGCAGATCTGAGACAATCAGTTTTTGACCGTATAATTTCTGTGCCCGTTTCACGCGGGTTGCCAAGACGGGATGACCCTCTGTTGGATTCGCACCGACGATGATGACTAATCCGGCACTTGCGATATCTTGAATGGTACCCGAGTCACCACCGTATCCTACCGTTGCAAGCAACCCATCGGTGGCAGGTGACTGGCAGTACCTGGAGCAGTTGTCAATATTGTTTGATTCAAATACCTGCCGCGCCAGTTTTTGCATGAGGTAGGCATCTTCATTGGTCGTTTTGGATGAGCTTACAAATCCAAGCGCGTTGCCTCCGTAGTTTTGCTTGATGGAACCCATTCGCTCGGCGATCAGTGCAAGCGCCTCATCCCACGTAGCTGGCACAAATGCGTCTCCCTTTCGAATCAAAGGTGTAGTCAAACGTTGATCACTGTTAACAAAATCCCAACCGAACTTCCCTTTTACACAAGTAGAGACACTGTTGACCGGAGAATCTTCCGTTGGTTCTACTTTTAGAATGTGGCGGCCTTTAGTCCATACCTCAAATGAACAACCTACCCCACAGAACGTACATACGGTTTTCGTTTTCTTGGTCCTTGTTTCCCGCATCGCCGCCTCTACTTCAGAGATAGCAAAAATGCTGCTGTAGCCAGGCTCGACTTCTTTAATGAGATCGACCATCGGATTCAACAGGTCTTTTTTCATCCCTGATAGAAAGCCAGCTTCGCCGAGCATGGATTTCTCCATCAGTGCATTGCACGGACAAACTGTCACACACTGACCACATGACACACAAGATGATTCATTAATCGATTTATTATCATCCCAGATCACTCTAGGAATCTCTCGTTCCCAATCGATGGTGAGCGTTTCATTTACCTGTAAATCCTGACAAACCTCCGTGCAACGGCCACAGAGAATGCATTGATCGGGATCATAGCGATAAAAGGGATGCGACATATCCACTTCTTCCTTTTTTTCTCGGAACGGGCGTGTTTGGTGCTCAATTTCGAGCAGCTCTGCCGTATTGTGAACCCGACAATTTCCGTTGTTGTTGTCGCAGACGGTACAATACAGCATGTGGTTTTCCAATATCCGGTCCATTGCTTCTGTCTGTGCACCTTTTGCCCGTTCGGAGGATGTAAGGATATGCATCCCTTCCTCGATAGGAGTCGAGCATGCCCGCATCATTTTCCCGTCAATTTCACACATGCATGTATCACAAGTTTGAATGGGCCCTAATATGGGTGAGTAGCAAATGTGAGGATGCTCTATTTCCTTTTGCAGTAAATAATCTAGGATACGGGTTCCTTCCTCCGCTTCATGCTTCACTCCATTTAGTTCAAAGCTAATTTTTTGCATCTTCTCTAAAACCTCCAAGAAAATAATAAAAGCCCACCATCAAACAACCTGAGCATGAACACATGGCCATGCGCAAATCGTTTGATGGTGGGCTAATTCCGAAGCATCCAATGATACTCGTTATCCGTCCCAACATATCTATGGGTGAGATCAGGATGATTGAGCAATTCGTCATTACTCACCATCTATGATCAGCTACGGCAACATTATATCACCGGATCTACATGGAAATCCAACTTTTTTTATGGAAGGATTGAGCACATGAAAAAGCTGTCAGGGAACATCAGTTCCTCCGACAGCGTATCTGTGTCAATCATCTTATGATTCTACTGCTTACAGAAGAGGCAAGATTGCGTTTGCGTACGCTTGGGCTCCCTTTTGATTGGGATGACCGATCGAGGCACGCTTGCAAATCTCGAAATCCAAGCCTGTGCACCCTGCTTCTGTGCAGGAGACGAGGCGCTCGGCTGCGATCAGGTCTTGAGGAGTCAGGTCCAAATTGATGCCGAATACATAGGGATCATCCGTCAGCGCCGCATGCTCCGGACCAAAATTCGGATCGGCGAAAAAGATACGCGGTTTATCGAGCTCCGCATTTCTCTCATCGATGGCTTTCCGCAAGTAGACCTTTGATTCTGCTTCAAGCTGGGCACAGCGTTTGTATACCTTTTCCAACTCAGCTGCACCCAGAATTCCTCCGGCTGCACCGCCGCCGACACCTCCGACAATGGCCCCTACGCCAATCAATAGTGCTTCTACCACAGCCATATCGCTCTTTTCAGACACAGGTGGATAATAACCGGTAACGATGACCTTGGCTTGTGTAAATTTATTCGTCACCTCGACCAGCAATTTCTTCATGCTCACAAAGAAATAGTCATAATGTAATTTCCCCAAATCGGCTGGATGGAAAGGATTCAGAACTGTCCGAACATCGACATCGTTCATACCTCCATCCAAAAGAATCAAATCCACCAAGTCAGCCTCGCCTTTGAAGAACGCACATTGCTGTAGGATCGTTGGGAACGATTTAGGTACCTCGCCGTCTACGGGGGCCACTACATCATCCTTACCCTCTCCAATAATGGCTCCGGAATGAGCGAGTACTTGTGTATATTGCTTGATATTTCCTTCTCTGGCCTGAACGGCTGCACCCACGATGGAATAAAACTTCTCATGCTCCTGCAAGCCTTGCCCCCAGCTCACGGAATCGCCCATCACGAGCATATGGAAAGTTTCTAGGGTCAGTGGAATTTCATTCGAAGGTGTGCCATCGGAAAGCCGCACTTTCAGGGTCACCTGTTCACCCGCTGGATTGCTCTCAACATCGGCCGGTCGAATCAAGGTAAATTCCATTTGCGTCGAGCTTAACATCCGTACATCGGGCATTTCTTGGTTGTTTACCAAGACAAGTGTCCCTTCGGAAAAGCCGCTTCCGTTCACGATCACTTTTTGTCCGGGCCTCACCCGTGTTTTCACTTGATTTTCCTGTTGGGCGGAAATGACTCGTGGATTCACGAAGACGGATGCCTTGTTGGAAAGAGTCATATCTGATTGTCGTACTTGAAGCGTGCGGGAACCCCCTGTCACGAAAGGCAAGACAAAATGGAGCATGGTATCACTTACTACCTGGGTTTTCGTTTCCGTGCCATCGATCAGCACGACATCGGTTTTGGTATAACGACTTCCTTCCAGCGTCACTGTATCACCTGCGAATGCATAGAGCGGAGATACATGGCTAATCGATGGCTCCAAGAGCTTACGTCTGAATTCATCTGCGTCGATGGCTCGAAAGCTGACAGGTTCAGACAATCGGCCTCCCGCATATCCGACACGACCAGCATCGGCAAATGAACCCTGTTCTCCCGGTTGACCTGCTGTTCTTGGCCCTGGACCGCATGCCGTACCGAATTTTCCATTCTTTGTGTCACCCACCGCACCACCCGGTCCGCCTGCTCCAGGATTACCAGGAATTCCTCCTGCCCCCGGGCTGCCTCCCTCAATCGTAATCGCAAAGCCTTGCGAATAATTTTGGATGATCGTTTGTGGCGCGTACAGGGTCAACCGACCACCAGCGCCTCCATTGCCTCCCGGACCTCCGTATCCTGCTGCACCGCCGCGCCCTCCATTTCCACCGGCTCCCGCTCCGGCTTTGCAGAAACCTGCCCAATCCAATTCAGCTGGCTTGCCTTTTCCTCCTCTGCCACCATCTCCACCGTCTTGCCCAGGCCCACCTTGTGTGCCATCTTGCCCTTTCAAGTCAAAATGTGGACGTCCCGCCAGATTGAGGACCCATAATTCGAGTTCAGGAGCAGCAGCGCCGTCGAATCCACGGTCTCCGGGCAATCCATGTGTTCCAGGTGTCCCCGGAATGCCGGAGAGCGTCGAGGACATCGGTGCATCAGGTGGTGTTATTGGTTTTTGGCGTTTGGCCGGAACATAGCGGTAAGGGCGCTCCCATGTAAACGTAACATTTTGTCCGACTGTCAACTTTTCGGCGATGATGATCAAGTAGCGCTGCGGATATTTCAAAATAACATTGGTTCCATCCTCGATATAAATTTCCGATGCGGCCCAATAGGCAGTGTCCACCGATATATTCAAGGCCGAAACAGGAGATGGTACAGCTAATGTAGCCGTCATTTTTTTAGGAAACGGAATGGTTTGCAACAGTTCTGCTTTTCCACTCAACATTTGCAACGTTGGTGAAGATTTAGCTGAGTCGATTCGGTACGCAGACTGAATCATGGTATTCCCACTGACGAGAGTTGGGCTTGGTTTCGTTAATCCCGACTGAGGTACTACCGTCCCACGGATCTTAAGCGACCCCAGACTAGACAGGGATGTAATTCCGAATGACTCCAGCACCGCTTTGTGATACGTCATTCGATCCTGAACCATTTGGGGGGCTGCTTGGAAGGTTGTCGGATTCACAGCCATGGTCGTAATCCCGAGCGTATTTCCCCCTGCATTGAAAGTGTTTGTAGAAGTTGACATTCTTTTTTCCTCTCCCTTATCACAATGAATGAAATAGTTTGTGCGAGCCAGTCTCCATTGCACGGACGAATCATTCTTGGCTTACGCCGAATTCCTCTAACTCCCGAAAGCTGATTTTTCTTCTTTGTGGATGTGGTGTTTCTCCTCGATGCGCCCATATGATCTCCACATGATTGCCTTCCGGATCAAGAAAAGAAAAACGTGCATATTCGCTCTCCACATATGGACCATGTGCCAAAATTCCGTGATCCGTCAGCCTCCTCCACACTTCCTTGAAGTGATCCAACGTATCTACCCAAAATGCCAGATGCACATGATGCGGATTGTTCAGGATGAGCAAATCGTGCCTGCCCGATTGCGGATCAATCGCCAAGCATGCCGTTTCGTCGCTATGGTTCACCACTGCAAGATCAAGTGCGGTTTCATAAAAAGAGGCCAATCTGCGAACATCATGCGCGTATAAGGAAATGTGACCCATGCGGCTTAGCATTGACATGTTCCCTCCATCCTTTCGTATTGACTCGCCTGTTTCATCCTAACACCGACTATACGGGGCTCGATATTACTCGAAAGGATACATCCAAAAGGATACCCGTGCGATAAATATGAGTACCCAGTATAAAAGAAGCGTAGTAAAATCGTAGGAAGAAAAAGGAAAAACCTTGTGATGGAGCAGGTGATGCTATGAATTATCAGGATAGCCTTGAAGAGCTGGAAAGTCGTCTGTTGGTAGGAAGAACCGAGGAAGTCCTTCATTTTTTGAAGTTGCTTGCGGATGAGCGGCGCTCCAAAAAAATCATGAATCTCTTCGGAACCGCAGGCGTAGGAAAAAGCTATTTGCTCGACGAGCTCAGGCGGCAAGCTCATCTGCGGCAAGCAGCTACTCTCTCTTTGGACAGCGAGCAATTTTGGCACACGCCCTCTGATTTTTGCCTGCATATTTTGCAGGCATTGCATGTCTATCATAAGGGAGAAGAGCAGCATCCATCCCAATTGTTGGAGGAATGCGTTTCGAAGCTGAATGAAAAAGCGGCCGATCAAAGACTCGTCCTCTTTCTCGACATTTACGAGAACTTGGACGGCTTGGACCATTGGTTGCGCGAATATTTTTTCAAACGATTAAGCGCGAATATCCTGATCGTGATCGCAGGGAGGCATCCGCTGTCTGAAGCTTGGCTTCTTTCGCCCGGTTGGCGGCACTTCATCAGTAGGGTCCCTTTATCCCATCTTCCTTACGATGCTGTCGAGCGGTATGCGCATTACTGTCACATTTTTGAACCGACTATCATCCAAGAAATGTGGCGGCGCTCCAAAGGGCATCCCCTTACCCTGTCATTGCTGTCCTTTACCTTGCAGCCGAAAGATCAGGAAGGAAACGGGGCTTTTCATGAGGAAATGGACACGCTGCCGTTTGTCGTAAGCCAATGGCTGCGCGAAGTTCCTGGCGAGCATTTGCGTCCTCTCGTGGAAGCAGCAGCCGTATTGCGACACTTTAATCAGGATAATCTGTCTTTTTTATTAAAAAGGGAAATCACCGCGTCCGAGTTTTTCCAATTGATCCGATTTTCGTTTGTACGGAAAGTGGACAGCGGCTGGACGATTCATTCCTTGATGAGAGAATCTATTGCCCAGGATATGCGGGCACGGACTCCGCTTCATTTTGCAGATTTGCAAAAGCGGGCCGTTCACTACTAT
The DNA here is from genome assembly GCF_028369215.1 of Brevibacillus sp. AG. Taxonomy (NCBI): domain Bacteria; kingdom Bacillati; phylum Bacillota; class Bacilli; order Caryophanales; family Paenibacillaceae; genus Brevibacillus; species Brevibacillus sp. AG. The sequence continues at coordinate 405,237 of NZ_JAQMYO010000001.1, forward strand.
TATGAGAAGTTCACCAAGTCAGCTCATTCGGTCCGTACACCAGAAGCTTTAGAGCTTACCTTCTTTTTAGGTGACGCACTCATCCGAGCCTTTTTAAATTGGTTCGACCCATTACCCAAACCGTTCGAATCAATCCACACTGGTCATCTGGAAGAACTACTGGAGTATATCCGCAATCAGCGGCACTGTCCCTCCCCTAAAACGATCAAGCTATTTGATCCGCACACGAACCTACATTTTGATTTTCACCTGACAGCGGAGCAAACCTTGTACCCATTGAATTGGCTTGATCATGACCGTCTATTCTCGCTGGGATACGACGTGCTTCGCGTTTTGCGCAATGATAACGGAGCGATCTCGGCACTTGCTGCAGTTGTTCCCATCAACGAAAAAACCCTTCCTTACTTGATGGAACATTCCGGTTCTCGTTCCTATTTCACTGCTCTATCCAAACAAGAGCTAGAACGGTTTCGCGTGCCGGAACACACACGGGCTGGCTGGTTCATCCACACCATTCATCAAGATGATTACGAGGATGTTTCCCAACATACAGCTATTGGCCATATGTTGCACGGTTTGATGTTCTCCGGAGAGTTTTTGTTGTGTTCACCTTCACCATTTCCTTTTTTCAAAGCTGCCCACGAAAGTTTGGGGTTTGATATAGCCGATTTCGCCACCCACACCAACTATGACGGAGTAACACCCACCCTCGTATTTTTCCGTGATACGCAAGGCGAGCATCTTCCCGCTTATTTGCAAAAACTGCTTAAACGATCCGGATTGGATGCGGATTTTCGCTTGGAAGAAGAAGCGACTCCAGCTGCTGCTCCACCGACATCACCTGGCATAGTCACAACGATAGAAATGAGTACGCTGACGGCACGAGAACAGGAAGTAGCCAGCCTTGTGCTGGAGGGATTGACGAATGCGGAAATCGCTGCCCGCTTGTATTTGAGCGAAGTCACAGTGAAAAAACATTTGAAATCGATCTTTGACAAGATGGATGTCAGCAACCGGACACAGTTGGTGAAAAAAATGCTTGTGTAGGACGAAAAAAGAGGAACCGTCGATGGCGGCTCCTCTTATTAAATGGCTACGGAATGTCATATGGTCGTTCAAATAAAATATTCTCGATTGCCTCTACAGCCTTTTCTGTCAAATCACGTTCCTGATCCACGTTTGTAAGATAAATAATCGTTTTATCTGTTTGAATATATCGTATCAAGTAGCTTCGATACCCCGGCCAGCCTCCACTGTGATGCACGACTTTTCCTGTCACCTGATTATCACGCAGCCGCCAGCCATAACCATAATTTGATAAATTGTTGTCAGTAAGCTGAACGGGGGAAAACGCTCTCTCTAGCGTTTCTTTTTTTACCAGCTTTTCTGTGTAAAGAGCTCTGTCCCACTTACGCAAGTCATCCAGTGTTGAACTGACCGCGCCGTCTCCCTGAATGCCATCCAGATAAATGACAAAATCGTGCTCACTTGAATCATCCGGTAACACAAATGCTTCAGATTGAGCAGAATACACGTATCCATACGCGTAATGCTGGATCAACTCAGGCGAATATCTTCGGTTGTACACTTTCGTATGCTGCATACCTAGTGGTTGAAATATCTGTTGCTGCAAGAAATCGGCAAATTGTGTATCAGCTACGTGTTCTACGATAGATGCTAATAAAGCATAGCCGGTATTACTGTACGCATACTTTTCATTGGGTTGAAACAAGACGTTGGGTCGATGCTTGATTAGCTGATCGAGTATGTCTTGATTCGTAGCCACTTGCGTTTTATCCCAATATTGCGAAAACAACTCCATGTAATCAGGCAACCCGGATGTGTGTACGAGTAGATTCTCTACAGTCATATCGGCATAAGGAAAATCTGGAAGAAGGTCGTCAACTTTATCTGAATAGTCGAGCTTCCCTTGCTCTTGCAAGATCATGATTGCCATTGCTGTAAACGCCTTGGAAACCGATGCGAGTTCAAATACCGAATCTGGTGACAATCTTTCAGCCGTTTCCAGATTGGCCAATCCTATGGAATTTTGATAATAAGGTTTCCCTTCTTCCAAAATCAAGATGTTACCGCTCCAATTGTTTTGTTCGGCAAGCGTAGAAAAAAGCTCATCAAGCTGGCGGCATCTCGCATCGCTTACATTGGCTTGTTGGGTCATTTTTCGTTTCCCCCACTCGTTTTATAAAATTGTCTTCCCGCAAAAGACACTCGAACAATCTCATGATTTCTCAATCTGATAAACCGTGCCGAGAAATCTGTTCCAAACGCCTGTACTACAAAGAGATCTTCAGCAAATGGTCTCATTACGTAATTTTCTCCCAAAAAGGAGAGCATCAGTTGACCATTTTCTAATCTGATCGGCAATGTCCCCAACTCACTCGATTGATAATCCCCCACGAATTGATTCATAGCTTCCTCGGTTAGAAAATCAATCTTGCTAACCAGATGAGAGGTTTCAGGAGGGCGGTTTTCCAGACTATTTAGCGCACCCAACATTACCGCCAAAACCGGCGACAATTCTAGATTGGACAGTGCCACTCCGGCCAGTCCTGTTTCGGGAAAGAAGCACATTTGAGCCGTAACCCCTTTAATACCACCACTATGTTCAACTAACTTTTTCCCGTAGTAGTCAGAAGTTATGAGCAAGCCGTACCCGTAAAATTGACCAGGTACCAAGTCAGTCGGAAAGTAAGGGGTAATCATGAGTTGTACACTCTCAGGTGTCAGGATACGATTTTCTCCTGCTGTAAGCCCACCTTTGCAGAACATGTCCGTATATCGCAACATATCCCGCACCGTTGATTTTATAAATCCTGCCGCCCGAGAAGTGGGAGTATCCCACCAATTCGGAGATGGGACCACTTCCTTGTGATCGCCTCTGTCTCGCATGATATAAAGATTAGTAATATTCTCATAGCCATTCAGCTCTTCCAGAAAAAAGCTCGTGTGCTCCATCCCGATTGGATCTATGATATGCTCCTTGACATAAGTCTCATACGACTTCCCGCTGACGCGTTCAATGATCGCTCCCAGCAAGGCAAAACAATCATTGGAATAACTGAACTCTGTACCCGGTGGCCCTAAAAGCTCTAAATCTAATGTAGCGATAACACTCATCAGGTCTTCGTACGTATCGATTGGTACCGTAACATCTGTCTCGTTTTGCAGAAATGGATAGTCTTCTGCCTCATTCTCTTCCAAACTTCGCATCACACTTGCAAAAAACGTTGGCAAGGGAGGAATCCCACTCGTATTCGTCATAAAATGATGAATCGTAATTTGTCCCACATCATTATTTTTCAGTCGAAACTCCGGCAAGTATTTGACAACAGGGTCATGTACGGATAACTTACCAGCTTCTTGTAATTGCATGACCGCCACACAAGTAAAGGATTTTGTGATGGATCCAATTCCAAATACCGTATCGACTGTAACTCCTAACTGCCGTTCCACATCACGGAAGCCAAATCCGTTACTATAGAAGATTTGACCATCTTTTGCTATTCCCATAGAAACACCAGGAACCTGACCTTTTGTTATCCATTTTTGAGCGTATTTTTCAAAAGACTCAATCCATCCGTTATTTGGCATGCGCTTCTCTCCTTTGTTGACATGTAGTTAGTTCTCGATCCAGCTGTCATTATATGTTGGCATGACAGATGTCCACTTGACTCCTTTTACTCGAGAATTGATGACAGTAAAGGCCTTATCGTAATAGATAGGGACAACATACGCTTGCTCAATCAGATGCTTCTGTACATCCATATACACTTGCTTTCTGGCATCAGTCTGCATGGTAGTACGCCCTTTCAAAAGGAGGGCATCCAGCTTGTCATCTTGTACACCAGACAGGTTGTAGGCACCGCTGGAATGAAAATAAAAGTATAAAATATCAGGGTCATCATAGGCGCCCGATATCAACGTTACATCAAAATTTCCTTTGACGACTTCCTGCATGTACCCTGCTATTTCTAGATTCTGAATCTTCATGTTGATACCCGCTTCTCCCAGCATGGCTTGAAGCAATTGGGCTTCTTTGTCTAGATCTGCGGTACTCAGAAAATTCAGACTAAATGTTTTTCCGTCCTTTTCTCTCACACCACTTCCGTTTACTTTCCAACCAGCCTCGTCCAACAGCTTCTTTGCTTCGTTCACATTATACTGGTACCCGTACTTCTCTAAGGATTTGTCATACCCTAGCGTAGATGGAGATAACGGCGTATGGGCTACTTCGCCTTCTCCCTGCGTAACAGCTTGGACAATGGCTTCTTTATTGACGAGCATATTAATTGCTTTACGTACCTGAATATCCTGGAACTCCGGTCTTGTCAGATTCATTTCCAACATTAAACCCACTCCAGGACGTAAGTATTCCAACACTTGATATTTCGGATTATTCCGATAACGATTCGCGTCTTTCACAGGTACTTCCGTTGCTACATCGATAGCACCACTCTCTAGCGCTGACATTCTGAGCTGGCTGTCAGCAATTGCTTTTATGATAAGTTTGTTGGCTCTAGGAGGACCTAGGTTTTCATAATATGGCTCTCCCCACTGAAAGGCTTCATTTCTAACATAGGTGACACCTTCGCCTGTTTTCCAGCTCTCAAGCTTCCAAGGCCCTACTCCCACAGGATTCCGGCCATAGCTCTCTCCAGCCTTTTCAATCGCTTTCAACGATAACGGCTGCGTTAAATAATTCCCTAGCGCATCGCGAAAGGCAGCATAGGGTTCTTGTAGTTCCAAAACGAGAGTCTGATCGTCTGGCGCTTTCACACTTTTTATTGGAGCCATTAATTCAGCAGCTGTTTTTGCTTTTGTCTGCGGATTGAGAGCACGATCGAAGGTTTCCTTAAAACTTTTTGCAGTAAGAGGTGTCCCATCGTGAAAGGTAATCCCGGAACGAATCGTGAAGGTCCACGTTTTGCCATCCTCAGAAATTTTATAGTCACTAGCAAGAGAGGGCTTGTATTCGTTTGTGGCAGGATCCTTATATAGCAGTGATCCACCGAACAACCAGGTATAGACCCCAGCAGATGCAACAGACATGTGAGCATCTAACGTATCCGGTTCAAAGGGGTACGCTACAGTAATCGTTCCGCCTGTTTTGGGTTCAGCACCCTCCTGCTGCTCGGCTGGCACAGTTGTTTGCGTGCTGCAACCAACCACCAAGAACATACATAGAATGACAAATCCCCGCCAAAAGACACTGTACGTTTTTCGCTTGTTTTTCTTCATATGTCAGCATGCCACCTCCTTCCTTTTTCTTTTTGAAAGAGCTTCCGATGATGACAGATGATTTCACCTCCTTCGCAAGCTGTAACAAAGAGTACCTTTACTCTTTATCCATTTGTTGAAGTTTCCACTGTAATGCTTGGTAGAATAATTCATTTGTTTTCATATACGATTGCAGACTAGGATACAGGATTGAGCAAATTCTTCTGAAACGTTCGAGATTTTCTGATTGGCTTGAAAGCATCTTTTCAGCAAACCGACGGAAAAATGACTGCGAGACAGGGAGTTCGTCAACATCGGCAAACATCAAGACATACTCTTGAACATTCGCCTGTACGACAGGACTGTCTGGAGTTGCATGTTGCTCAGCTGCTTTTAACAACTGTTTAAGGTTTTTAAGCATTCTGGCGCTCCACATCTCCACACTGATCTTAGGCAGGTGAACTATTTCTAGGAAGGACATGACATCTTGCTTCATCTCCCGGACAATCTCTGGATCATTAAACATTTCCTCCACCTCATCTAATGCAGCCGTTTGTGCTGCCGAAAGCTTTCCTTCCAGCAACGAGGAGACGTTAACCCCTAATAAAAATATCTCTCGCCATTCAACCGGGAATTGTTCAGGAAAAACGGACGAAATCATTTTTTCCAAAACAAACTTTTCTCGTTCCAATGCATCTGTAGAAATTGATTCAATTAAATCGTGCATATAGCTCAAAGAATCACTGTTACCCTTACTCTGCTTTGTTTGTTCCAAAATGGATTTCATGCTGGCAAGAGTACGCATTTGGATGTCCAAAGCTTCGATTTGCCATTCTATCGCCATATCAACAGGTATATCCCCAGCTAACATTCTCTTAATCTCATCAATACCAAAGTTTAAATAGCGAAGGGTTAGGATCAGTTTTAACCGCCAGATTTCCTCTGCCGTATACATGCGATGACCTCCAGAAGTTATCTCAGCAGGTGAAAGCAGGCCGATCTCGTCATAATAACGAACAGTGGGTACAGAAGAACCTGTCATTTTCGCCACTTGTCCGATGAAGAACTTCACGTCCTTCATTGTTCGATCAGTTTGTTGATTTTGTGTGGTGTCTAATCTGTTCCTCGCCTTTCCGTGCACGTGACAACACCCCCTAGCCAATTATAAAACCTCTAGTAACTTGAGATTCAAGAGGCAATATGCCAACTGATGATCATGCGTTCACCGTCGTGTAATTTGAACATGAAAAAGCCAGGTGGTTGTTGACACTTGGCTTCATAAACTCGCATGATTGGACGGTTGAAGTTATTCATAGAGATCTGTGCTTAAATATTTGAGACCTGAATCATTAATCGTTAGCACAATATTGGCCCCTTTTTCTTTCCCTTTCAAAAGCTGTAAGGCAGCCGCAACATTTGCTCCCGAAGAAAATCCTGCGAATATTCCTTCTTTTCTTGCCAGTTCTCTAGCAACTTGTGTCGCTTCTTCATCTGTAACATGGATGTAGTCTGTAACGAAGTTCTTATCCAGAAGAGGTAAATCCATGGAATATCCCCCACCTTGGATCTTGTGATTGAGGTTAGTAGCAGCTTTACCAGAGTAGAACGGTGCGGTGTAAGGTTCAACTAAATAACAACGAATGTTGGGATTATACTTTTTTAACGTTTTTGCACAACCAGTAAAAGTGCCACCAGAACCAGCAAAATCAAGGAAAACGTCTACTTTTCCATTCGTTTGTTTCCAAATTTCTTCCCCCGTGTGAAATTCATGAGCATGAAGATTGCCAATGTGATGAAATTGGTCAGCACGAAACGCATTTCTTTCTTTTGTGATTTGCTGAGCTACTTCTTCCACTTTAGCAAGGTCTTCACCAGAAACTTGCCCTACAGGGGAACCAGGCGCTTGGTCTACTAAAACAACTTCTGCTCCGAGCGCTTGCATCATCCTCGCTCTTTCCTTTGAATTTCCTTTTGACATAACAGCAACGAATTTATACCCTTTGACTCCGCAAACAATCGCAAGCCCAGTCCCTGTATTGCCACTCGTTAATTCCACAACGGTGTCATTCGGTTCTAGTATTCCAGCCTCCTCAGCCTCTTCAATAATCTGCAAAGCGATTCTATCCTTCTTGCTAAAGCCTGGATTTACATATTCCAATTTGGCGAAAATATTTCCAGTGAGATTTTCCGTTAGCCTAGAAAGATGAACCATGGGAGTGTTACCAATCGCTTGATGAACGCCTGATAAAATCGTGTTCTCCATAGACATAGCGCCTCTTTTCGTATATTTTGGACTATATAGTGTCTGCTTCAAACTATATATAGCTCGATTGTAAAGTATAACGTACATACGTGCAATATAACGTCCAAACTCTATGGAGGGCATTTTGATGGAAGAATTTAACGCGAATATCGGAGAGAACATAAAGCGTATTCGGAAGGAAAGAAACTTGAGCTTGGATAAAACTTCTGAATTAACAGGAGTTAGCAAAACGATGTTAGGACAAATTGAAAGAGGCAAGTCTGCTCCAACAATCACAACCCTTTGGAAAATAGCTAGTGGGTTGCGCTTATCCTTTTCTTCACTCGTTAGTCAATACAAGCCGAATGTTACGATCGTAAAAAAGAAGGAAGTAAATCCGATTATTGAAAATAACGGACAGTATCGTGTATATCCGCTGGTACCGTACAATCCAGAACAACAGTTTGAGATCTTCTCGGTAACCCTTGAACCAGGATGCGAGCATATAGCAGAACCACATTCAACAGGGGTTGAGGAATTCATTCTCGTAAATGAAGGCACGCTAGAGGTTGTTGTCAATGAACAAGTTTATATAGTTGAGCCTGAGGATACTCTTATTTTTAAAGCAGACAGGCCTCACATTTATCGAAACAACGGAGATCGGATCGTAAAGTGTTCCGTAGTCATTCACTACTCCAGTCAATGAAAACAAAGAGAAACCCCACTACATGTAGGGTTTCTCTTCCGTTAGATCACTAGCATATTTGCTATCCGTTAGCATTGTTCCCCCATTCCTGTTTCCTCTCATGGAGCGAGCTCGCAATAATACGGTCAAGCAGTTGTGTAAAAGTCATACCTGCTGCAGCTGCACTCTTTGGAAACAGGCTGTTGGCAGTCATCCCCGGTAAGGTGTTCACTTCTAGCACGTAAGGCATATCCTCACACAAAATCATATCGACCCTTGCATAGACCTTGCACTGCAGTAGTCGGTAGCTCGCGAGCGCCGCCTCGCGCACACGCTGCTGAGTAACAGGAGGAAGCTCGATTATCTTTTCCTCCGCACCGCCGTCTTCATATTTCGCTCGGTAGTCGAACCACTCTGAATGCGCGGAGCGAATGCCGATAATCGGTAGTACCTCGCCATCCAGAATCGCGCAGGTAAGCTCCGTCCCTTTCAAATAGGTCTCAATTAAGATTCCCTGATCCAAATGGCTGGCTTCCTGAACTGCTGACAGCAGCTCCTTCTCATTATGCACGAGCTGGACACCAATACTGGATCCTCCCATGTTCGGCTTCACAATCACCGGGTAACTCAATTGCTCTACCGCCTGAGGATCATAAACATCCTTCCAGTAAAGTCCTGCAGGCGTTTGAATGCCTGCCTCTTTCAGCAGCATTTTGGACAGTTGCTTATTCATACATAGGCTGCTTGCCAGGACACCGCTTCCTGTATATGGAATACCCAGTGTCTCCAACGCTCCCTGTACCGTGCCATCCTCGCCATATTGGCCATGTAGCGCCAATAGCGCGAAATCGATGCCTGCCTGCTGAACCTGTGTGATTAAATCCGCTCTCTGCGTAACGACAATGGGAACTGCCTCATAGCGACTGCGATCCAAATGATTGATCATCTCTTGGCCAGTCTTCAGAGAAACCTCACGCTCAGAAGAAATACCACCCATAATAACGCCTATCTTCATGATGACACCTCATTTTTTTCAAATGGTTGTGCGGTTTGTAATCGTTATGTCTCAAGAAAGTGACGCGCCTGTTTGCCGATGATCTGAATCCCCCGCTCGATATTTTCATCCGTTACTCGTGAAAAACCAAGTCGCAACGTATTCGTCCCTGTTCCTTCTTGAATAAAAAATTTGTCCCCCGGTGTAAAAATGACACCGTGCTCTGTACAAGCTTCTAGCAGTTGGCGTGTATTTACCGCTATCGGAAAGGTAAGAAACAAATGCAAGCCCCCGTCGCCAGACAGTTGCGCCTCGGGGAGATGTGCTTCACAGCATGCCTTCGTCAGCTCATATTTGCGCTTATATTCCATGCGGGCTTTTTTTACATATTTATCAAAGTTTCCGTTCAGCAAATATTGATATAAGATCGATTGATCGATGGTAGATGTATGAATGGTGCGTGCACGCTTAATGCTTTCGAGGTTGTCGATCAGCGCCCTGTCTCCAAGCACCCAGCCCACTCGTAATCCAGGGAACAGTACCTTGGAGAAGCTACCAATATAGATGACTCCGTTCCCTTTTCCTGCTGTGGCGATTAATGGCGCAACATGCGCTCCCGAGTAGCGCAGCTCTTCATTGAATCCATCCTCGATCACCGGAATCTGATAGCGCATCAGTAATTTCATTACGGCACTGCGCTTCGCTGGCGACATGACAATGCCTGTCGGATTGTGATAGGAAGGAGTCAAATAGGCCAGATCGAAGCTGTTTGTCTGTTTCCGCAATACAGCCTCGAGCTGCTCCACATCTATACCATCACTCTCCATCGGAATGCCAGTAATCTCAAATCCTTGCAGCTTCAAATTCTTGATCGCAGTATGATGGGTCGGATTTTCACAGATGGCTGCCCCACGGCGAACAGAAGGGCGCAGTGCCGACAACACTATGTCAAAACCTTCTGTAAACCCGCTTGTAATCAGCATATCCTTGCCGCTTACATCGACGCCCTTATTCTCCATATAACGCATCAAGTAATCAATTAATGGCTTGTAACCCTTGGCATAGCCGTAGTTGAGCAGCACCTGTCCTTCGATTGCCATTCGATCCATAAAGGCTCTCTTTACATCCCCCAGATCAAACAACTGTTCATCCGGCGCGATGCTTGTAAAAGAAATGATTCCTTTTTTGGCGCGAATGCCCTGCTTCATCATGTCCAGCTCTGCAGCGGATACAGCATATTCGTTCATTCGTGCCTTCCAGTCAATCTGCCAAGAGGCGGAACTGTCAGCTCCTCCTTTATCCACAGCCAAAAGGCCCTCCATAGCGGTAACATAGCTGCCTTTGCCGGGAATCGCATACGCAAATCCGTCATCCTCTAGGCCTTCATAGGCTGCAATCACCGAATTGCGACTCACCTTTAGCAGACTGCTCATTTCCCGTGTGGAGGGCAGCTTTTGATCCGCCTGAAGCGCGCCTTTGATTATTAAACGTTTGACGTATTCTTTCACTTGTATCGCGACTGGACGGTCACCAACAAGCTTGAAATCCTGGAACATCCTTCATCGCCCCCGTCTATAATGATGGCATGGGAGACGAGAGAAAAAAAGAACCACCGCACTGGATTTTTCATCCTTCGGTGGTTCTTCGGTAGCAATCAGCATCCACCCAGCGGTAAAAATGAATGTAAAAAAGAACCCATTTATCTTAAGGGTTCCTCTTTTGTAGTCATTTTTAGTAGGCCGATAGTGAATCCTTCACCAGATGCTATCCGCTTTATGGTTGTTTTGCGCCATTACAATATATTTGTCCAATTGCTGGCTTACACCCAAAACTACGTCACTTGAAAGTCCATGTTTTCCTGCCAATTCAATCATTTGCTGTCGTAGTTGTTCGATGCTTGTTTCTAGATCTAAGTGGTGGCGACTTGCTTCTATTCCCGCGCCCCAGATCTTACTCTTGCTTTTCGGGGATGTTCCTGGGTGCACAAGAACGTCCCTTTCTAATGAACTTGCGGTAGCCTTTATGTTAAGCACCTCCTATGATTTACAAAATATGACAATAATAACTATAAATGAATATGCAAGAATTCACCGACTAAGAAAAAATTGAATAGAAAAAAACATCCTATCGAAAGGATGTTTTTTGTTTGTCTTATCAACTCTTTCTAAAAATCTGCACCATGCTGATAATTAACAACGTGTGGTGTGCCAGACTTTTGGGGTTCGTAAACGATGCCACTGCTAAGCCCAAACGTTAGAAGAACTGCTAGGAATACATATTTCATTCTTTTTCATCCTCTCTACTTATCATCTTTTTAGTGATTGTTGATACATCATCCTACAACTAGTTTATAAATGTAGCTTCGGCCTTCTTCTCTCCAATTACAATGGCTTGATATTGGAGAATGTGTGATGGCGAGGCAAGATGGCGATATTTTTCAAATAACTGCACACATTGCAGAGCATCATAATGGCGATTCATCAAATCCGATTGAACTAAACAGTGTAGGGTTTCATTGAGTCCACTTTCAATGCGTCCCTTTGTAAAATCATATTTTGCTTTTTGATATCGATATTGGAGGTGCTGAACCATATTAACCAACAATGTTCGTTCATGAAATCTAGCAATATCTTTAGAGAGACGTAATAAAACTTCATCCACGCAAAAATGATATTTATTAGCAGCTTCCATAATCGTAACGAGGCCCGGAAGTATTTCAGCAGGCTGTTCCGCTAGATAGTCGGTATATTCCTTAATGATTTCTTCATTCCCCATTAATACTTCCAGTGTGTAACAATTCGCCTTCGCAAAGACTGCAAACCGCTCAACGATTCTTCTCCCTTCCTCGTCAAGAAGTTCAAACCAATGTAAATCGGCGTATGTTTGTACATATTCTTTGGATTGGGAATAACCGCCTTGCATCTGTAGGACCAAGCCTTTATATAAATAACCCATTCCATAGTAGTAGACGAGCGGACGTTCTGTTTTTATCAACTCTGCCTCTCGATTTTTTCTACGTTTTTGCAGCTCCTCTTGATAGATAATTTTGGAAAGCACTCTTAGCTCATCTGCGTAAGTTTCCGCTTCACTCCATTTTTGCAAAGTGAAACAAACCTTAGCCAAATTAAGTAAAGCGTCTAATTGATCCGTTTCTGGTAATCGCTTTCGATATGGGGAAAAGCGAATAACAGCCTTCTCATTTTCATCAGCATTTGTCCCGAGTATTGCCTGAAATAACCGGTAGTGACTTATCACAAACTGGGTAGAGTAGCTATCTTTCTCGTTCTCAATTACGTACTCATAGAATGGCACCGCCTTTCCCAGTTTCCCATCCTCGTATAATTGCTCTGCCACAGTAAAAAGGATGGAGATATTTTTGGGATTCTCCAGCAATTGGGAGGCAACTGCTTCAATGCAATCCTTTCGTCCATTCTCGGCGCTTCGAATTAAGTAAGGTATCAATCGGGGGCGCGAGATTTTCCCTTCATATAAACATTCATCGGGGTATAATTCATACAACCAGCCAGGCTCGTAGTCAAACACGGCAGCGAGTGCGTCTAATTGACCAATGGTGATAGCCCGAGGCGGGTTTCCATTTAGAATCTCGCTCAATGTTCCCGGATTAATTCCAGTTAGATCCCCTAGTTTGCTCAAAGTATAACCGCGCGCTCGCCGATGTTGTTCGATTTCTGACCGCAGCGACTGGTGCATTGTCCCTAGCAGTCCCCCCATAATGGATCACCCTCTTATTTTTCCTTTATTTTACAATCAAATCATTTATTATGGAAGGTGCACGAAATATTTCTTTATCATTTTAATCGTTTTTGTAAGAGGATGTTCACATGCAAATAACCATAATAGAGATTGCTATGGTTATTTGCATGTGAGCGTGTGCGGCTGCACAGATTCTTGGGATTGTGGGGAGTACCTTAAATTGGAAACTATGAGAGTTTGGAATTGAAGCTAGTGACCGTAATGGATGAACTCATTTGCTCCAAGCGTTCCCTATTCCTTTTTCCCGATCAACAATTCCACTTCTTCGATTTCCTTCGGGATCTGCGATGAGAGCACCTCGCAGCCGTCTTCTGTTACTAACACATTATCTTCAATCCGAATGCCAATCGCTTCTTCCTCTATGTACAGACCTGGTTCAATCGTGATCACCATACCAGGTTGCAAAGCAACATTGTAATCCGGGATATCGTGCGTATCCAGGCCAAGGTGATGAGACACGGGATGATAATAGTATTTGGACAGCTCACTGCTCTCTTGGATGAGACCGAGACGTAGCAGGCCATCTGTCAAGACATGTTTCGTGACATCATTTAGTTGTGGAAGTGTGACACCAGGCTTCACTGCTTCGATGGTCTTGATTTCTGCTTCGAGCACGAGTTGATAGATCGCTTTCTGACGCTCTGTAAAGCGACCGTTCACGGGAAACGTTCGCGAAATATCAGCCGCATAGTAGTTCGATGTTGCACCGAGGTCGAGGAGGACCAAGTCACCATCTTCCGAACGCTGATTATTTGCTTCATAGTGCAAGATAGTAGCATTGATCCCACTAGCAATAATGGGTAAATAAGGAAGCTCGCGAACACCATGCGATTTCAACGCGAAATCATAGTGCGCCTCTAGCTCATATTCCATGATTCCAGGACGTGCATGCAACCACATGCGTCGGATTGCTTCATCTGTGATCGCAATCGCCCGTCTAATTTCTTCGATCTCAGCCGGGCTCTTCACCTTGCGCAGTTCTTTCAGCCATGGGCCCGCATCGTGAATCTGCAGGTTCCGGTATTTCTTCTGCGCGTCTTCGGCAAAAGTCTCTGCAGGGGTCACCTCATCGCTCCACAGATAGCGATACAAGTCAAGATAGAGGGAGTACTTGCCTTCGCAGCGCCTCATAAAGGTTCCAAATGACTCTAGCCACTCATCGAGATAGTCGAAGTGTTCGATACCAGACTGCTCCTTCGCCTCTTGATCCGATAAAACTGCCCCTGTCCATTTCGCTTCCAGTTCATTTGGGCGCTGAAGAAATAACGTTTCGGTCACGATGCCAGCGCGTTTCGTGATCATGAGAATGAGGTTACTGCGCGCAATGCCAGTTAGATAATAGAAGTTGCGGTTCGGGGTAAACGGATATTTATCGTCATGGCTGCGTGTCTTGACAACCCCTGAAAATAGTACAAGCGCGCTGTGATCAGGCATGTTTTCTGCGAGTTTTTGACGGCGATTGATGAACTCTTTTGAATCCATGGTTATTGTCATTTGTTTTATACCCCTTCGCCTTAGAGTTCAGTATAGTCTGATAATTATCTGCCGATTTCACTTTTGATAGCTCGTCATATCTCCTCCGTTCTTCTATATTTTAGGATACTTTCATCATTTGGGAAACGACTTTCGTAATAAAGCTATTATTGAGTCCATAAAACAAGGAGCAGTTGCATTAGGCAAGCTGCTCCTTGTTTTAGTAGATTACGTTACTCTGCGACTCTTTTCGCCCAGCGCAGGTCCGGTGTCCCGGTTACACTAAAGCGGATGCCTTCGATCTTTTTGCTGTTGAGGTAGTTTTCGTTATTGAAATAAACCGGGATGACGGGCATGTCCTGCATCAAAATGGTTTCAGCGTCGTGCAAAAGCTTCATGCGTACTTCCTCGTTTTGTTCGACCTTCGCTTTTTCGATCAGCTCGTCAAACTTCGGATTGGCCCAGTTGGTGAAGTTGCGGGAGCTTTTTCCTGTGTACAGCTCCAGCATCGCGAGCGGATCTAGGTAATCGCCGCCCCAACCCATACGGGCCATCTGGAAGTTTTTCTGCTTGAACGTATCGATGTACGTCTTCCACTCCTGATTTTCCAGCTTCACTTGGACGCCCATGTTTTGTTTGAACATTTCTTGCAGCGCTTCGGCGATCTTCTTGTGGTTTTCCGCGGTGCTGTATCTCAGTGTAATTGGAGGAAGCTCTGTCCAGCCTTCTTCCTTCAAGCCTTCAGCTAGAAGTTGCTTCGCCTTGGCTGGATCAAACTGATAGTAAGGTGCCACTTCTTCTCGGAAGTCCTTGCCCGAAGGAGTTTTCACCCCGAATGGCGTATAACCGTACGCCGGGAGCTGGCCTCCCTTGGTCACGTTTTTCGTCAGGATATCCCGGTCGATCGCGTAGGAAAAGGCCTGACGAATTTTTGCATTAGTAAACGGCTTTTCCTCTACGTTGAACGTGTACGTATAAATGCTGTAGTCCGGGAATGATTTGTACTCTTCTTTTTCTTTTTCCTGCTCAATCACGTCGATCGGCAGCGAGTCAATCAGATCAAGCGCTCCTGTTTTGAACATCTGGTAGTAGGTGGTTGCTTCGTTTACCATCTTGAAGTGGACGGTGTCCATCGTTACTTTTTCTTTCTCCCAATAGCTCTGGCTTTTGGCGATTGTCAGCTGACTGTTGTGGTCCCAGCTCTCTACGGTGTACGGGCCATTGGTCACGATGCCTTTCGCTTCGGCCGCCCAGTTTTTGTCTGGATCCACGACTTTCTTGTTCACCGGCAGATAGGCGCGACTCATCATGATTTTCGGGAAATAGGTGATCGGGTCTTTCAGTCCGACGATGAGTGTTCGGTCATCCTTTGCCTTGATCTGAACGTCATCCACGCTGCCTTTGCCTGTGTTGTATGCCTCCGCGCCTTGTATGTAGTAGAGTGCGGATGGTTCATAGGCGGCGGTCTGTGGATTCAGCACGCGCTTCCAGGAGTATTCGTAGTCATGTGCCGTTAACGGATCGCCGTTCGACCATTTCATTTCGGGGCGCAGGGTAAACGTGTAGGTTTTTCCGTCCGGGGAGACGTCCACCTTTTCTGCTGCGCCTTCGCTGATGTCTCCATTTTCGCTGTAACGGTACAATCCTTCATACAGATGGTCTATCACCCAGTACGAAGTGGTATCGGAAGCGAATGCCGGGTCTAATGTGTACGGTTCGCCCCGCAGGTTAGTGGTAATGACTTGTTTGACGGCTGCTCCCGTCTGTTGTTCGGAAGACGCAACCTGTTTATTGCTGCCGCACGCAGAAAGCGCAGGCACAGCGAGCACCAGCAATGCGGCAATAGCGAGTAATCCCTTTTTCATTATGATTTCCTCCTTGTTCTCCTCTATCTACTGTACAAGATGGCAAGCGATCCAGTGTCCGTGCCTCACCTCCTTCCAGACCGGCGCTGTTTCGGCACAAACACCTTGTGCAACCGGACATCTGGTGCGAAACGGGCAACCACTTGGCGGATGAATGGGGCTGGGCGGTTCTCCCGTCAGTACTATCTGCTCCCGCTCGGCGCGCTGGGCTGGATGGGAAACCGGCATAGCCGAGATCAAGGCCTGCGTGTACGGATGTAGCGGTATGGCAAACAACTGCTCGCTCGGTGCAAGCTCCATCATCTGTCCCAAGTACATCACGCCGATCCGGTCGCTGATGTGCTTCACCATCGACAGGTCATGGGCGATAAACAGATAGGTGATAGACCGCTCTGCCTGAAGATCGGCTAAAAGATTGACGATTTGCGCTTGGATGGACACATCCAGTGCAGAAATGGACTCATCTGCCACGATAAAACTCGGCTCCACCGCAAGCGCGCGGGCGATGCCGATACGCTGCCGCTGTCCGCCGCTGAATTCATGCGGAAAGCGTTTTGCGTGGCTTGGGTGCAATCCTACTAGCTCCAGCAGCCGATAGACGCGTTCTTCTCGCTCTTTTCCTTTTGCCAATCCATAGGAGTCGATTCCTTCTGCGATAATGTCGCCCACTCGTAAACGCGGATTGAGTGAGGCTTGCGGATCTTGGAAGATCAGCTGCATGTGGCGGTTTGCTTCCCGTCGCTCACGTCTATCCATCCTGGCGATGTCTTTGCCTTGAAACAGGATGCGCCCCGCACTAGCTGGGTACAGGCCCACGATAGTCCTGCCCAGCGTAGACTTGCCGCAGCCGCTTTCCCCAACGATTCCGAGCGTCTCCCCTCGTCTGATTTCAAAAGAGACTCGATCAACAGCTCTTACCTGTTGTCCCCCGCCAATCTCAAACGATTTAGCGAGATTCTCCACCCCAACAATGTTGTCAATCATGTGTCTCCCTCCCTGCCATCATCCACGCTTCTGTTCTCATGGCACGCGGGTCGTTCAGCCAGCAGCTTGCCTCATGCTGATTGAAAAACGAATTCGCTTGCGGCATATGCTCCAGGCAAATTTCCATGGCAGACCGGCAACGGGCAGCGAACGGGCAACCGGCAGGCGGACGAAACAGATCCGGCGGTGTCCCTTCGATGGGGATCAGCCGCTCTTTTTTACCTGCATCGAGACGTGGCACAGACTGCAATAGCCCTTGTGTGTAGGGATGGCGTGGATTGTCAAAGATCTCTCCCACCGGGCCGCTTTCCACCACTACGCCTGCGTACATTACCGCTACATGGTCGGCCACCTCTGCGACGACGCCCAGATCATGGGTGATCAAAATGATCGACGTGTTCAATTGTTCCTGCAACTCTTTCATCAGACGAAGGATCTGTGCCTGAATGGTCACGTCGAGCGCCGTCGTCGGTTCGTCGGCGATAACCAACTGCGGTTGGCAGGCCAGCGCCATGGCGATTCCGACACGCTGCCGCATGCCTCCGCTTAGCTCGTGAGGATACTGCTCAAATCGCCTCGCCGCCTCCGGAATGCCTACCCTTGCAAGCAGTTTCAGCGTCTCTTCCTTTGCTTCTGTCTTCGTCTGCTTTCGATGTTTGATCAGGCCTTCCGCAATCTGCTGGCCGATTTTCATCGTTGGATTCAGCGAGGTCATCGGGTCCTGAAAGATCATACCGATCTGCGACCCGCGAACCTGCTGCCATTCCAGCTTCGTCAGCCCAGTCAGTTCACGCCCGCGAAACCGAATGCTACCGCCTTTTACCTGACCGGATCGCGGAGGTATCATTCCCAGCAATGCCCGGGCGGTCACACTTTTTCCGCAGCCGCTTTCTCCGACAATTGCCAATGTCTCCCCCTCCTTCACAGAAAAGGAAACCCCTCTTACCGCCTGCACCTCTCCACCGTACGTGCGAAAGGAGACGCGCAACTGATCTACTTCCAACAATGGCTTCACGATGTACTCCTCCTCATTTCCTGATCCGCGGGTCCAGTGCGTCCTGCAAACCGTCCCCGAGCGCGTTGCACGCGAACATGGTAAGGGAAATCATAAATCCCGGAAAAAACAGCCGCCACCACTGTCCGCTCAGCATAACCGCCAGCGCGTCGTTGGCCATGGTTCCCCAGCTGGCGGTTGGTGCCTGCACTCCCAGCCCAAGAAAACTGAGAAACGATTCTGCGAAAATCGCATGTGGTATCGTAAAGGTCAAGTTCACGATGATGACTCCGATCGTATTCGGCAACAGATGTTTAATGATGATTTTGGCATGAGAGGTACCCAGCTTTTCTGCAGCCAGCACAAACTCCTGACGCTTGATCTGCATGATTTGTCCCCTGACCAGACGGGCCATGCCGACCCAGCCGGTTAGTGAAAGGGCAATAATGATCGTTGCGAGTCCAGGCTCCAGAACCACCATCAGCAGGATTACCACCAGGAGATACGGAATGCTGTACAGAATTTCAGCCAATCGCATCAGGATGTTGTCCACACGGTCGCCCAGCTTGTTCCTCCCTGCCATATAACCGGATATCCCGCCGATGCATACACCGATCACTAGGTCGATAGCAGCTGCCGCCACACCAATAAATAAAGAGATTTGACCGCCTACCCAGGTACGTGCCCACATGTCCCGACCCAAGTCATCCGTTCCAAACCAGTGCTCGCCCGACAGTGGCAGATTTCCCTTCGTTAATGACTGTTCATGCGAGCTGTGGGGAACGAGCATCGGACCGATAATCGAGAGGGTCACCACTGCCAAGAGAAGGAAGAACCCGAGCATTGCCAGCTTGTTACGGAATACTCGCTGCAATACCTCCTGCCAATACCCAAGACTGGGACGTTCCCGAACTTCCTCGGATAGCCGGGTTCGGTCTACTGGTCGAAACAGCGAATCCAGTTGAGTTGCCTGATTGGCCATAACGCTACTTCCCTCCACTCGTCAATCTGATGCGCGGGTCAATCACCCGATACAGCAGGTCGATGATGTACAAAGTAAAAATGAGGACAAAGCTGTAAAATACTGTGGTGCCCAAAATAACAGGGTAATCGCGGTTAAAAATACTTTCCACGAAGTATTTGCCGAGCCCGGGAATGGCAAAAATCTTTTCCACCACAAAGGTTCCGGTCATCAGGTTGGCAAACAGCGGACCGATAAAGGTAAGAACCGGCAATATGGCATTGCGCATCCCGTGTCTAACGACAATGGAAAAGGTGCCAAGCCCTTTCGCCTCCGCTGTGCTTATGTATTCCTGTTGCCAAACCTCAAGCATGCTGGCTCGTACGAAACGAGCGATAATGGCGAGCGGACCGATAGCGAGCGCAAGCGTTGGAAGAATTGAGTGTTCCCAGCTCCCCCACGCAGCAACGGGAAACAGCTCCCATTTGACCGCCAAGTACTTGATCAACAGTGGCGCCAGAATAAAACTGGGGACGGAGATCCCGATGATGGCTGCAAACATAGACAAGAAATCCAGCGTTCGATTGTGATAGAGTGCCGCTACGATTCCCAGTGTGATTCCACCTGCTAGCGCGACAATAAACGACTGGAGTCCCAGAACAGCCGATGCGGGAAATCCTTCTGCAATCAGCGTGTTCACATCCCTCGTCTTGGACTGGATAGAGGGCCCCAAGTCAAATTGCAGCAATCCTTTTAGATAGAGCAGGTACTGTACCGTGATTGGCTGATCCAGGTTGTACTCCGCCCGCATGTTCTTTACCACTTCTTCTGGAAGCATTTTGGCGTCAGACGCGAACGGGTCACCCGGAATCAGGTGCATGGTCACAAACGTCACCGTGACAATGATCCACAGCGTAACGATCATGAGAAGGCCACGCTTGACCGCATAATGAAGCACGTTGTTTCCTCCTTCACACAACACATAGTAAAAAGATATGAATACTAAGGATTATAAATATAGAAAACCCCTCTCCGAAAAGAAGAGGGGCGATTGCACGGTTCCCACCTTCTCATCTCGCAGAATAACTCCGCAGGAATTAGCACCGTAAGGTCAATAAGACCAAGGTTGCCGGGTTTCATCGGGCCAGCCCCTCCACCACTCTCGATAAGAATGTTCTATGAAATTTAATTTCATCGTAAAATTCTTTTTTATCTTATCACTTTACTCGGATATGTCAATGCTGTTCAATGACAATTGATTTTTCTTTATAATTTATGGAAAAAGTAAATCTTCACACACGTGTGGATATAAGGATGTCAGCCCAAATCTTAATTGTGGTAGCTAGGATCAACAAGGCAAGAATGGTCTGGAGAATCCGGGTGCCCAAACGTTTGCTGACCTTCGTACCGAGTGGCGCTGCCATGATGCTGGCGATTACCATGATCACGGATGGCCACAGCAATATGTCCCCCGCCATCCATTTCCCTATCGTCGAACCGATGGAAGAAAGAAAAGTGATGGCAAGAGATGAAGCAATCGTAACTCTTGTCGGAATCTTGAGGATGGTCAACATGATGGGAACCAAAATAAAAGCGCCAGCTGCCCCGACAATTCCGGAGGCGCCTCCGACAATCAAAGAGGATAATACGGCTGTTGGTTTATGAAAGATAACCTCGGTCTGTTCACGTCCGTCCATCCGCTTTTTTGGCAGAAACATCAAGATTACAGCAATGGTGGCCAAGATGGCGTAAACGATATTGATAGCATCTGCCGAAAGAAATTTTCCTCCATACCCTCCAAGCAAACTCCCTACAATAATGGCACTTCCCATATACACAACGAGCTGGTAATGAATAAGCTTATCTTTGCGCAGAGTCCAAACAGCAGCTAGGGTGGCAAAAAATACTTGGACTGCACTTATTCCGGATACTTCGTGAGCCGTGTAAGCAACGAATCCAAGGGCGGGCGGAATGTACAGAAGCATCGGATACTTGATGATGGAGCCCCCGATTCCGACGAGACCAGAGATAAATGATCCCGCGAAACCGATAACAAACAGTGTGATCACAAGGTCGATAGTCATACGCTCACCCTTTGCAATACCTCGCTTCGTTTTATCCTCGTTCTACGATTGCCAAGCCGTCTATTTGCCATTTCAAGATTCCGCCGCTCAAATTCATGACATCCTTGAATCCGTTTGCTTTTAGAATGCTTGCGCCAATAGCGGATCGGGCACCGGAACGGCACTGTACGAGAAGCGGCTTATCGAGAGGAATCTCATCCAGCCGCTTGGCGAGCGTACCGAGCATGATGTGCTGTGCATCCGGAATGTGCCCTTCCTTCCACTCAGCCAGATTCCGTACATCTACTACGTGTACTTCTCCCTTTTCCACCCGTTCTGCAATCTCCAACGGTGTTACCTCTTCGATTGTCTCGAGTGAAGACATTTCCCTTTCCATTAACTTGCCACTGTCGATAAAGCCTGTGACATAATCAATCCCTACGGAATGCAAGGCTTGCAAAATCCCGTCCCTATCATCTGGGGTGGCCAGGATGTGAACCGGGCGATCGTAATCGACAATCCAGCCCGCCCAGTTGGCAAATGACTTGTTAAAAGGAATGTGAAGTGTTCCCGCCAGATGCCCCTTCGCAAATTTCTGAAAAGGACGCGTATCAATAATCTGTCCGTTTTCCAGCGATTCCTTTACCTGTTCAAACGAGTTGAACTCTTGAACAACAGGGAGTTCCTTAAGCAAGGCAGGGCCTTCCTTATTCACGCGTTTCATCACTGCAAAATACGTTGGTGGCTCTGGTTGTCCATCCAGGAGTACCTTGACGAATTCCTCTTCACTGGCGTGTGACAGCGCCCAGTTGAACAGCTTTTCATAACCAACGGTAGAAGACGGCACGGCCCCCAGTGCTTTGCCGCAAGCACTTCCTGCGCCATGAGCTGGCCATACCTGCATATAATCCGGCAGTTGCTTGAATTTTTGGAGGGACTGGAACATGGCTCTTGCACCTGACTCGGACGTACCCTCCATTCCCGCTGCTTTTTCGAGCAAGTCCGGTCTTCCGATATCGCCGACAAAGACGAAATCTCCCGTGAAGATTCCGATTGGGCGATCTGCATTCCCCCCGAGGTCTGTCAAAAGGAAGGAGATACTTTCGGGTGTATGACCAGGGGTATGCATGACTTCAAATAGCAAGTTCCCGATAAAAAAGCGATCTCCATCGTGTACAAGTTGATGATTCAAACCATCCAAGTATTGATACTTCCAATCTTCATCGCCCTCATTGGATAAAAACAGCTTCGCCTGATAAGCTGCGCCCAGTTCCCTGGCACCAGAAACAAAATCAGCGTGAATGTGGGTTTCGGTGGCGGCTACAATGGAAACCCCCTCTGCTTTTGCGACTTGAAAATAAGGAGCCAGATTGCGGGCGGGATCGATCACAATCGCCTCTCCAGTTTTTTGGCAGCCGATCAGATAAGATGCATGGGACAGTTTTTCATCATAAAAGTAACGTAACAACATCGTGCATTCCTCCTTTTACACCTCTATTATTTGTTTGATTTTTCCGCGAGTACTTCGAGCAGCGATTGGGTAAAGCGAAGTGTCTTTTGGACGGTGGGATCCTTCATGAGCTTGTAAAGCGTGAACACGGAAACGGGTTCGCTATTATGTTCGGCTCTTCCTTTTGCTTCTTGGAAGACAGCTATTCCATGCTCCACTTTCGCGGACACAGGAGCCATGTACGTTTTCATACCGTTGAGCAAATATTGCTGCGATTGCTTATCCTTTCCGAGACTTTCCAAAAAATCAGCAGCTTGTTCGAGAACGCTGACATACTTAACGAGCTTTGGCATCTTATCAAGCAAAGTAAACAGGGCGTCTATCGATTCTTTTTCCACAAAGAAACGGGACAGTTGACCATCTACTCGCTCGAACAAATACCGTAGTGATTCCTGATCGCGCAAGATCGATGTGGCTACTTCAAGTCCCTTTTCGGCTGCCAGGATCGTATCTTTTATCTTCGGGAGCTTTCGGATCAATATAGTGATCGCTTCCTGAACTTCTGGATCAGATAAATCCTCTAAAAACATGTCAGAGCTTCTCTGTTCCTTCCTGTCATTCAAAATGTTGCTCTCCCCCTCTCTTTCAAAGACTGCCTTACATCAATCCTTTTAGCATGCCATTCCAATAAAGGATGGGAAGCAGCTCTCTTTTCATCAGGTACATACTGAATCTCTCTTCAGATTGGTCAAAAGGAAAGGTTTCACACGGCATTAGGTTGTAATCAAATTCAGCCAGCACCAGTTTGTTGTACCCCGTTACGAGTGGGCAGGATGTATAACCGTCGTACTTGGCAGTCAATGGATTACCATTGATCAGTGCGAGCAGGTTTTTCTCGACGACTGGCGCCTGTTTGCGAATAGCAGCTCCGGTTTTAGACGTGGGAAGATTCGCGCAATCGCCTATGCCGAAAATAGTAGGGAATCTTTTGTGCGCAAGCGTAAATGGATCGACATCGACCCAGCCTCCTGCGTCTGCCAATGCGCTGTTTGCAATGAAATCAGGTGCTTTCATGGGAGGGGTCACATGAAGCATGTCATACTTCCATACGTGCTGCTCTTTGGTGTCCAGATTCTCGAATACGGCTTCTTTGGTATCCGCCCGCACTTCCATTAGGTTATGCTTGTATCTGGTTTCGATGTTCTTGCTACGAATGACGTCATTGAGGGTATTTGCATACGTGGGAACGTCAAAAATACTTCCCTTCGCCGATGCAAAAATGATCTCTGAGTGGTTGCGAACATGTAACTTGCGAAAGTAATCATCGGCCAGATACATGATTTTCTGAGGGGCTCCGCCGCACTTTACGGGTGAGTTCGGGTGCGTAAAAATGGCAGTGCCGCCTTTAAAACTCCGGATAGCTTCCCATGTACTTTCTACTGTTTGGTAAGCGTAGTTGCTGCAAACACCATTCTTGCCTACGGCATCTTTCAGGCCCTTTACCCCCTCCCAATCTATTTGCAGACCAGCAGCTACAACGAGATAGTCATAGGAGAGGATGGTTCCCTGTTTCGTATGAAGCGTGTGTTGTTCCGGTTGAAACATGGTGACCGCATCGCAAATCCAGTCGACGCCTGCGGGAATCAGAGAGGAAAGTTCACGCTCGGATTCCTCCTTTTTCGCGGCACCCCCTCCGACTAATGTCCACAATGGCTGATAATAATGCTTGGACGCGGGGTCGATGATAGCGACTTGTCCCTTGAGCCTTTTGGAAGCCCGGACAATACGAGCAGCAACAGAGATACCGGCTGAGCCTGCTCCCACGATGACAACCGCATAATGAACTTGTTTTGCCATAGTTCCTCCTTCGACGACGATATCGTTTTCAATCGTACGATGATGGTTCATGAGGTGTAGTCTCTCTATTCAGTTTATTCCTCTGCCATTTTTTCCATATAGGGGAAGTCCCCTACTTTTTGATCTATGCGATCAAAATGCCAGATCGAGATATTTATTTTTTATGGCGTATTGGATCAATTGATGCTTGGAATCCAGTCCTAGTTTCTGCATGATATTCGTTTTGTGGTTCTCCACGGTTTTGACACTGATTAACAGCTTGTCTGCCATTTCCTTATTGGTATAGCCAAGCACAATGAGTCTGACAAGCTCCTTTTCACGTAGCGTTAAAACAGAAGGCATCGTCTTAGCATCCGATTTCAGCCATAGATGGATGATCTCTTGCGATACGGAAGTCTTGTAAAAGCGCTTTCCTTTGTAGACCTCCACAATGGCTTGAAACAGCAGCTCACCATGGCTGTTTTTTAAAATGTACCCATGGGCTCCGACGGTAATAGCCTTCTGGACAAAAATCTCCTCGTCATGCATGGTCAATATGACGATTTTCACGAAAGGATTCGACTTGCGAATCTCATTGCTTGCTGAAAACCCATCCAGCCCATTCGGCAATGACAAATCCATCAGCACCACATCGGGTTCTAGCTGATTGGCTTTAAGGATGGCATCGTTCCCTGTATGACTCTCTCCGACAATTTTAATTTGAGAGTAACTTTCGAGAAGCACACGCAATCCCTTCCGAATCATCGTGTGATCATCAACCAAAAGCACTCGTATCACTCTGCTCTCCCTCCTTACCCACTACCGTTACCTTGATCGATGTACCTTCGTGGAGCACGGAGTGAATCTGAAGAGTCCCCTCCATGTGATCCACTCGTTCTTCCATATGTTTGAGACCCAGACCAACCTGAACCTGATCGCGAACAAATCCGATTCCGTTGTCCTGAATGAGTAAAGTCAGTAGGTCGTCTTCCTTGTACAAGATGACTTCAATGAGTGTCGCCTTCGCGTATTTCAGTGCATTATGTAAGGCTTCTTGGATCACACGGTACAAATTGATTTCCAAGATTGGCTGAAAATGATCGCTAACATTGCTGTAGGAAAAGGTAATGGAAACATCCTGATGTGTTTTGTTCAAGCTAGAAACAAGATGCCGTACTGTAGGAATCAGCCCCAATTGATCGAGACTATGCGGACGCAGCTGTAGAGAATAGAGCTTGACGTCTTGTATCGCTTTTTCCAGCTCATTCACGATCTCTTGCATGAATTCCCGGAAATGCCCTTCCTTGTTGAGGCGCGCTTGAATCGCCTGAATGCCTACCGAAACGGAATACAAGGATTGTCCCACACCGTCGTGCAGCTCCTGGGCCAAGCGCTTATGTTCGTTTTCCTGGGCTTCTAGCGTTTTTTGCAGCACCTGCTTGGAGATTCTGACCTCCTCTTCTTTTTTCTTGACCGTCATATCTTTCAAGACTAAAAGGACATCCTGCATGTTATGTTCACCATTTTCATAGATGACCGCCGTGCTCATCTCCATGTCGACGTACCGCCCTTCATACGTGGGCATCGCAGAAAGAAAATAGGGAACCTCCCGTTTGGCGAGCAAATAACATCGTTCTTCTCCCGGTTCCAGCTCTCTGTTTTGGCAGTAGGAGCAGAACGGCACCTTTTCTCCTCGTTTCCAACCGGTCATTTTCTCTGCGGATGGATTCATAACCATAATTTTTCGTTCTTGATCCATGAGAATAATCCCGTCCTGCAAGTGGTCGAAGATTTGCTTCAGATAACCGTTATCCATCGCCTTCCCTTCATCGCCAGAGCGTTCAGAATAAGTCGGACTTTGATCCATTATTGGTCCTCCAAGCTACAAGTTTTGTTTTTATCCAATCGTAAGAGACAGAGGGAGTGTTTCAAATAGGTACCTTCCCCTATCTTATTGGGTTTCTGACATAATGCGAATGCCGGATGGATGATCAAAGGTTCTCCTGATAACGAATAAAGCGGTAATTCCTTCATGCAGGAATTGCCGCTTTTTAAATATATGCGTAAAAAGAATACCTTGACTTAACTATATGGAACAGGTAATCTTTACCCGCACCACAAACGGGATTTTATAATGCAGAAAGGTTGTATTGACTTCATGGAGTTATCTCACACTACTACCAAGAAACAGACCAAAAAGGAAAAGTCTTCTATCTCTTTGCTCTCTCTTACAGTGGGCTCTTTTTGCATTGGGATGACGGAATTTGTCATTATGGGTCTGCTGCCGAATGTTGCAGCGGATTTGGATGTTAGTATCTCATCTGCGGGTCAACTCATTACCATGTATGCGCTAGGGGTAGCCATCGGTGCACCGATACTGACAGTCCTCACCCACCGAATTCCCCAAAAGAAGTTACTCTGTCTACTAATGGTTCTGTTTATTCTCGGGAACGGAATCTCTGTTTTTGCTCCCAACTACGCCATATTGATGGGAGCACGCCTGATCACCGCTTTGACACATGGGACATTCTTTGGAGTTGGGGCTGTTGTAGCCTCCAGTCTTGTAAGTCCTGACAAACGTGCCGCAGCCGTTTCCATTATGATGGCAGGTCTGACGATCGCCAATATTATTGGTGTGCCTCTGGGGACTTTTATCGGTCAACATATGGGGTGGCGAGCTTCATTTGGCTCTATTGCGATCATGGGAATCATAGCACTGATCGGAATACTCGTTTTCGTCCCAAAAATGCGGCAAGAAAACACCGGGAGTATCACTGGGCAAATTACCGCTCTTCTCAAGCCCAAGCTCCTTCTGTACCTCCTTATTGGAGCACTAGGCAACGCAGGTCTATTCACCGTGTTTACGTATATTACGCCACTGCTTACGCAAATCACCGGTTTTGCTGAGTATCATGTAACGTGGATTCTTGTCCTCTTCGGCTGTGGAGTGACCATCGGTAATATCGTGGGCGGAAAGCTTGCGGATTGGAAGCTGATGCCTTCCATACTCGGTCTTTACTTTACGATATGCATCATTCTCACGCTGTTTACGTTTACCGTATATAGTCCAATTGCTGCCGTATTGACCATTTTTCTATGGGGAGCTGCTTCTTTCGCTGTATTTCCAGGGCTGCAAGTACGTGTGATGAACCTCGCTCAGAATGCACCGGCGCTTGCTTCTACCTCCAGTCATTCTGCCGGAAATCTAGGAAATGCAGCTGGTGCTTTCATTGGCGGATGGGTTATTACTCATCTGGATATAACCGCCCTCCCGTGGGTCGGTGCTGTGCTCGTATCACTGGGTCTGATTTTAGGAATCGCTTCTTATATAGCTGAACGCAAGCAGCAACAAAGTGAAAAAGGGTACTCCATTTGAGCACCCTTTTTCTTTTTCTCTGGACTAAGCCGTTCCGTACGGTTTTGCCAGGATTCGCTCCCACATCGGAATAAACTGCTTGATCAGTGGTCCGATCGCAAGGGCCGTCACAAAGGTTCCCACCGAAACGGGCCCACCAAGCAACAAGCCCAACACCATGACCGTGCACTCTATACCGATCCTGACTTTACCGACGCCCCATCCCATTCGCTCATGTAGAGCTAACATAAAACTGTCACGTGGACCGGCTCCCAATCGCGGTGAAATATACATGCCCGTGCCGATCGTATAGATGAGCAGACCGACAGCAAACAAAATGGCTCGTTCTATAACGGTCTCTCCTGTAGGAATCCAGTTCAGCCACATGAATAAGTCAATAAACAGCCCGAAGAAAAACATGTTTAAAAACATACCCACGTTAGGCCGGATCTTGCCAATGATGTAGGAAGCGAGAATGATCATGGCTCCCACGATTTGCGACCATATGCCGATGGTCAGTCCAAATGTCTTCTGTAATCCGATATGCAGTGTATCCCACGGTGCAACACCTAAATGAGCCTCAATCATCATGCCAATACCAAACGCCATGACCGCAAGTCCGATCATAAACACACTGTATCGAACGGCAAGCGGATGAAGTAGTAGCTTCCTCCACATCATTTTCTCCCCCTCTAAAAATTCTGGATTTTTCAGCACACGTAGGTGGGGATTTGGTGAATGTTACCTTATTGGCAACGATTAGATTATTCACTAGGATCACCTTCCTATTTCGAAATGGGCAACATGATTTCCACGATGGTACCCTTGTTGATCTCACTTGAGATGGTGATGGTGCCTTTATGATCTTTCATTATTTTATTACTGACAAGTAAACCTAAGCCTGTTCCTTTCTCTTTCGTGGTATAAAAAGGTTCACCGAGTCTAGGTAGCAGCTCTTGGGAAATGCCACATCCATTGTCGGTAAAACGAATCAGCACGTGGGTTTCATGTATGCATGTGGTTTCTATGCTGATTTCGCCATTCGCCGTGATCGCATCCAGAGAATTCTTCAAAATATTGATAAAGACTTGTTTTACTAGATTTTCTTCTCCATTAATCGCTATCGGAATATGGCTGAATATGCTGTTGATCGTAATGTTGGTTAGATTCGCTTCTGATTCGAGAAACTTTACCACACTTTCAATGAGAGGATGTAAAAGAATCCGCTTCACATTCAGAGTTTGCGGTTTAGCCAATACAAGCAGCTCACTCACGATAAAGTTGATGCGATCTAGCTCGGCCAACATAATGTCTGTATAAATGACGCCATCTGATAGTGTTGGCCGCAAGTACTGAATAAAGCCTTTTAATGACGTAAGCGGATTTCTTATTTCGTGCGCGATACTTGCAGCCAATTCACCAATTACGGACAGCTTTTCTG
This sequence comes from Brevibacillus sp. AG, assembly GCF_028369215.1. Taxonomy (NCBI): domain Bacteria; kingdom Bacillati; phylum Bacillota; class Bacilli; order Caryophanales; family Paenibacillaceae; genus Brevibacillus; species Brevibacillus sp. AG. Next base: position 434,592 of record NZ_JAQMYO010000001.1, read on the forward strand.
TTCTCCTGAGAAGTTCTTCATTTTGCTTCCTCTCCGTAATATTACGTGTAACGTTGATGAAGTATTGTCTTTCACTATCCGAACTGAAAAAAGGCATTCCTTTTGATTCGAGGTAGATCCATTTCTCGTTTTCCAGTTTGTATCGATACTCACATGTAATAGGTATATGGAATTGAAGCATAGTGGAAAATCGCTCACAAACGAGTGATGCATCTTCTGGATGTATGTTTCCAATAATAATTTGGCTCGTCCCTAATTTCTTCAGATGTGAAGGTGAACTATACAATACGTGACCGTTCTTATCAATCACGGAGATGAAGTCTGCTGTGTGCTCGGCAATGAATCGATACTGTTCCTCGCTCTTGCGCAAAGCTTCTTCAGTCTGTTTTCGCTCCGTGATATTGCGTGAAACGAATAAAAAGCTATCGTCCTCTTTGTTCTCAGACATGATCGGAACACAACGCGACTCCCAGTACACCCACGATCCATTTTTATGGCGTATTCTGATCTCCATTTGTACATTTTGGGGATTCGTGGAGAGTAAGTAACGCAGGTCTTTCACGATTTTCACATCATCGGGGTGAATGAGATCAAAACTATTCGTTTGCAGAAATTCATCCGGTGTGTATCCCAAATGGTGCTCGATAGAAGGAGATACAAAAAGATTATTCATGTGTACATCATGTTGACAAATAACATCGCTTGTATTTTCTACGAGGATACGGTACTTTGCCTCGCTTGTCACGAGAGCCTCTTCCGCCATTTTGCGGTCCGTAATATCCCTTGCGATGACAGAAGTGCCTACGATCGTTCCTTCTCGATCTCTTATAGGGGAAGCTGTTAGACCAACCTGCACGATCTGGCCATTTTTTCGTTGACGCACGGTCTCATAGCCCGTAATATTTTTTCCTTCATATTTAACCTCGTGGAAAATTGCCTTTGTTTCGTTAATGAGATCTTCAGGCACAAGACAGTACGGGTCATTCAGGAGGTCTTGATATGTCCAACCATAGATTTTTTCAAAAGCACTATTCACAAAAAGTATACTACCCTGCATGTCCCTAATTGAAATCGCGTCCGTAGTCGTTTCAACAAGTGACTGAAGCAGCTCTTTCATGTTGAACTGTTCTTGTCTAAGGTCGATTCGCTGAGTTTCTTTATCCATATGTTTATACCTTCCTTAAACGAAGATTGTGAATAATGATAATATTCTATGCTTGTTGAAAATATCCTTGAGAAAATATCTATGCCACTAAAAAAAATACCGCCCCTTAAATAGGAACGGCATCGATCCTGATACCCGGTTAACCTTTCTTAGGTATCAAACAGAAAAACCACCTGACCAATCCTAGAGGTGGTTTCTGTGATGTCTGGTACCATTTCCTATCGACTCGATTCTTATTCAGGGCTTTGCTCAGAAGCCATGGCACTGGCTTTCGTCTCATGAACGGTGCCAAATGGATGATGAGGTGGCGCGTAGATGGAGTATACTTTAAGCGGCGTATTACCCGTATTGATAACATTGTGCCATGTACCCGCAGGGATCATGATGGCATCGTTATCGTTGACTCTTTGTTCAAAATCTAAATGATCTTTGCGATCCCCCATCCGAACAAGTCCCTGACCTTCTTCCACTCGGATGAATTGATCCGTATCCGGATGATTTTCTAAACCAATGTCGTCTCCAACATTTATACTCATCAGCGTCACCTGCAAGTGCTTCCCTGTCCATAATGCCGTACGGAATGCGTTGTTTTGCTTTGTGGCTTGCTCAATATTCACGACAAACGGCTTTGGTCCATAATCTCTCAATTCAATGGTACGCTGATAAGGATTCCCGTTTCTATCCCCATTCACATGGCTCCAGCTGTAATAATAAGGACTCCACCCATAGGGAAAATGGTTGTTATTCCATCCGGCAAGCATGGGATAATGCCATTGATTATTGTAATAGTAATAGTTGTTGTACATCTCAATCTCCTCTCCAGTAAAAGGATTTACCCTTTAGCCTATGTGGTTACCTAATGACAGGTAACTCCCTGAAGAGCCAATTCTTTGAACTGAGTTGAGTTGCGTTGTGCAATTAGGGTTGATTTTTTACCCCCACAAGCACATTGCCTCCAAAATCGGCAGTAAAGACTGACCTTGAGCTGTTAACGAATACTCTACTTTTGGCGGGATTTGAGGATATTCCACTCTCTGGACGATGCCGTCTTGTTCGAGGTCGCTTAAATGCAAGCTAAGCATCTTATGCGTAATTCCTGGGATATTCCTTTTCAAATCACCATACCGTAAAACTTCGTTGCTTTTTAATTGATACATGATTTTCATTTTCCATTTCCCACCAATGATTGATAGCGTATAGTCAAAAGGCGTTAGCTTCTTGGTTGCTGAAATTTCAGAAGTCATTGATGTCACTCTCCCATTTGTTAGTCGCTCACAAAATTGTGCGTACTAGCTTTCTATCTCTTTCTCTTTATACTGAAGAGGATTGCTGCGTAAATCAATCAGTCGGGAGAGATAAATGATGTCAGATCGCGATACCATCACTTTTCATACCAACGAAATCAGTGAATTCCATATGTATAAACTCATGATCGGATCGGTAGTACCAAGACCGATCGCATGGGTCTCTACGATAAGCAAGGGTGGAGTTTTGAATTTGGCTCCGTTCAGTTTTTTTACGATCGCTTCTCGACAGCCTCCCACCCTCATGATTTCAATCGGCCCCGGGGTAGAAGAGCGTAAAGGAACTGAAAAAGATACCCTTACAAATATCCGGGAGACAAAGGAATTTGTCATCAATATGGTTTCTCGTCCATTAGGCGAAGCGATGATTCGCTCAGCTGCCAACGTAGATGCAGGTATAAATGAATTTGAGCTTGCCGGCGTTACACCGCGTCCTGGTACTCGTGTACAGGTTCCAGCAGTGAGACAAGCCCCGATCGCCTTTGAATTAAGCCTGAATCAAATCATCCCTCTTGGAAGCGATCATGTGGTATTGGGTACAGTGGAATGCGTCCATATCGATCCGGCTGCTTACGCAGGAGATTTCAAGCTCGCCATTGAATCGTGGGAGCCACTTGCCAGTTTAGCCGGTGATTTTGCTACGATTAGTCGACCTTTTACCTTTGAACGCTAGGAAGAGCGCTTGCGCCATAGACAAGCCAGATCAAACAGTGAAGAGACGGCAATCCAAGCACTATACCTCACGAGATCTTCCACCAAAAAGCCTTTTCCCAATACCAACGCTCCAAGAGTTGTCCCCCGGATCTGATTGATCCAAACCGCCTGGTACAACTGGCTGAACTCGATTGCAAAGCAAAACGCGATGCTGCACCACAGCTCGAAAAAAATCTTCTTATGCGTAAAGCAAGCACGAAAACCGAAGTAGATCATGGAGGCCCATAAGACATCGCCAAAATGCTCAGCTACAAAGATTGGCAGATGGTCGGTGAACGCTCTTGACCCCAAGCCCAACTCTATAGCAGCGAAAACGGCTACGACATAGGCAAATCGAGCGTTCGTGTATGGTGCGAACCATAAACTTGTCCAAATCTCTAGGCCCTTTTGATATTTCTTCAAAATAAAACCACCAAACCCACATCGGTCGTAGCCTGATAGTGAAAGAGCAGTTCATTGATCATCGCTGTTGTAATCAATGGTTGATCCGCTAACAAAATCATAAGGGCTGCCGCGTGCAATCGGAGGCTCCGGCTCGGCTCATGACCGCACCCCGATCGGAATACGCACCGCCGTCATACAAATGCGATATTTCGGCGGCCATTAGTTTTCCATCTCGGGTACAGCCTAGCTTAATTTTGGCATCCAGTCCGATATGTATTGGGGAAGAGATCATATCCACTTCCCGGGAGTTACAACACTTGTTGTCCGTATTAATGAAATGCTGTAGCTATGATTGGTTGCCTGTCAGCCTTTCGCGCGTATCAATTTCTATGCCGGATAATCGTTTGGTAAAGGTCGCTCGCCAATTTGAGGACAGCTCCTCTACTTCCAACAGCTTTTTCATGCCGTCAATATTCTCTTTTTCTTGATGCATGATTCGGTTTGCATAGGAGACCGTGATCGCTTTTGGATGACAAGAGAGTCTTATCAATACATCCGTATGAGATACAAGCCCTTCTTTTAGCACGCGAAAATAAAAGCCAGTATAGCCGGTCTCTTGGACCTTAACCAACATTTCAGGCACACCGTAACGCACGGATAATTTATAACAAGGCTGTCTCGGTTGACTAACCTGTACGATCGCTTCCCCTAGCTGAAAGGTATCACCGATGCATACGTCCGTCTCAACTAATCCCCGAATCGTCAGATTTTCTCCGAAGGCACCGATTGCCAGCTCTCTCTGTAATTCAGCTTCCCAGAATGGGTAGTGTTCATACGGATAGACGCATACGGCCTTCTCCTTGCCCCCATGGTGGACCAGATCTGCCTGTCCATCTCCCTCGAAATTCAAAAAGGATAGATAAAGAGCTTTTGTTGCAGGGCTTTTGAAAATGCCGGTAGAAACCTCTTTGTTTTGATACTGTACTTGTTTGGGTTTACCTACATTCAGTGAAATGATTTCGATATCCACAAGCGATCACCTCATTCTTTTATTCATACAAATCCATAATGGTTTGTTCTATAATGATAGGAAAAACCTATTATTCGATCATAAGTCGCCGGAGGGATGGTCGTTGGAGCTCAAGCAATTAGAGTACTTTATGGCACTGTGCCAGGAGTTGAATTTTACTCGCGCGGCCGAGAAATTGGGCATTGCGCAGCCTTCGCTCAGTCAGCAAATCCGTTTGCTTGAGTATGAAATCGGCATGCCCTTATTTGATCGTGTAGGCAAACGAACGGTTATGACGGAAGCAGGCAAAACATTGCTTCACCATAGCTATAACGTGTTTCATGAGTTGTCACAGGCACGTGCAGCAATTAGTGAGCTGCAAGGCTTAAGCAGAGGCGCTTTAAAAATTGGCGTACTGCTGACAGTTGTCAATTACTTGCTCCCGCCTACTGTTATCGAGTTTCACCAGCGTTATCCGAAGGTTGAATTGTCTATTTTTGGGTTGAGAACCGGTGATATTTATGAAGGACTTCTGAAAAACGAACTCGATCTCGGCATTGTTTTTTTGCCTATGAAGCATGACGATCTAGAAACCATTCCGCTCTATACAGAAAATCTGGCCCTAGGCGTACCTGTGGATCATCCGATCGCAAAGGAACCGTTTGTTTCGCTTGCGATTTTGAAAGAAACCCCCTCCATTTTATTGCCCAACCCGTACTTTTTGCGTCAGTTGATTGATGAAAAGTGCCAGGAGCTGGGCTTCTCGCCACAGCCTGTTTTAGAGATGACCACAATGGAATCGATTACGAATATGGTCGGGCAAGGTGTCGGTGTCACAGTACTTTCGAAAGGCTACCTCGACTATCTCGATGATAAACGGGTTCGCACAATTCCGATCCAACAGCCCACTATCACGGCACAAATCGGTATCGTTTACCGGAAAAACAAATATTTGTGTGCAGCAAGCCGCGTTTTTATGGAGCACTTGATTGCCACAGTAAAGCGTGATGATGTTCGCTGATGCGAAAGGTCAAGATCAGTTTATGACGGGGCAAATCATTGTTCAATAGCATAGTTGTTATCATTTCAATAGGTATTGCCTATCATTATTTAGTTGTTCCCAGAGGAAATATGCTCGGGGCATTCTTTCAAGGATGCTTCATGCGTGAGGTACTTTTCAATGAACGCGCAATAATGAGGTGTATGGGAATCACCTGTATTCGACCGAAAATGAATGCAGCCTAGACAGGGCTCCGCTACAACGAGATGACCACGTCTTTGCATCGCTGTTATCACGGAGCTGAGCCCGATCTCGAAATCTTCCAGTATGTCATCCGGAATATAATGAAGGGCTTCCTCCAGTGTGTACCCCCATTTTTCAAGACTCGATGCGGCTTCTTTTCCCTTTGCAGTCAATTGAAGCAGCGTCACTCGTCGATCTTCTTTTTTAGGTACTTTCGTCATGTGTCCTTTTGTTACGAGTCCATTGATGATCTTAACAGCTGTCACATGCGTCGTTCCGATTGCCTTGGCAAAGTTACCAATGGAAGCCACGTCGCTTCTCGTATACAAAGCGAACAGTAACGCCTGAATTTGTACGGGTGACAGTCCCTGTTCATCACTCTCCGCCTGGGTCACCTTTTTAATCGCTTGGGACATTCGAAATAGAGCCATCATGATACGAGCTGAGCGATTTTCCTTACGTTGTTGGGGATCAAACATCATGAGCGTATCTTACCTTCCCTGTTCCATTCTTCCATCCATTGTAAATGGAAACATGGTCGTGTAAAGCATAGGAAAAAGGAGGCGCCTCAAAAGCACCTCCTTTTCTCATTTAGCCGTTTTTCACATCTTCCAAGCTTGCCCCAAAGTTAATGTGGTAGACGTTCCCGCCAATCACGAGAGCAGGTACTGATTGAATACCAGCCTTCTCTGCTTCTTCAAGGCGATTCCGCTCTGTACCAAGGTGGACAATTTCGAGATCGATCTTTGATTGATCCAGGTAATCAAGGACGACTTGCTCTGCATCTACACATACTGGGCAACCTGCATGATAAAAAATGGCTTTTAACATTTGGAATCAGCTCCTATTGATTTTATGTAGCATTGCTACGTAATTGATTATAGGAGCGACCATCTTTCGGAACAATTACAAATTCCCTATGATTATCATAGGGAATCATGATGAGAAACGAAGGGTCTGGAATGCACGCCCGATCTGACCTGTTTCTAGGAAAATGCGAACAGAGCCCCATCGTAATTCATTCCTGTCGTTAGTCCATTCCTGCTTTTTTCAACAAAACATGAACAATCAAGCCTCTTTCCGTGGAAGGAGCAATAGAGATGCTTCCCTCGTGATCCGCGACAATCGCTTGGGCGATGGCCAGGCCGATCCCGCTACCTCCCCTTTTTCGTGTACGGGATTTGTCCACACGATAAAATCGCTTAAAAAGGTGGGGAATCTCTTTTGCTTGAATACCGATCCCTGTATCCTCTACCACAATGTGCACGGCCTCTTCGTCCCCATATGCTCGTACCTTCACTTGACCTTCATCTGTGTATTTCCGTGCATTGTCCAAAAGGATGTCCAATAACTGTCGAATCCGCTCTCGATCCATCAAAAGGACAAGAGCTTCTTCCCATTCAAAAAGCAGCTTAATTTGTGGAGGGAAAATGGGTACCCACGCTTGCTTTACCTCAAGGAGCAGAGGGGTCAATGGCTGCACGACTTTCGATGATCCTGGTTGTGAGGTATGCTGCAATTTGGCTAGTGCTAACAGGTCATCAATGAGTTTGAAAAGTCGTTTACACTCTTGTTGAACAGCAGCGAGTGCTTCGTCCCTTACTTCTGGCTTGTGCTGCCCCCATCTTTGCAGAAGACTTACATACCCTTCAATAATGGAGAGCGGTGTACGCAACTCGTGAGATGCATCTGTGACGAATCGCTGCTGATAGACCATTGCTTCTTCCATACGATCTAACAACAGATTAAAGGCATGAATTAGCTCGTAGATTTCAGTCTCTACGTGATGATGGTGAATTCGTTGGGAGAGACGTTGAGGGAAAATGGAATGGATTTGCTGGATCAGATGATCGAGAGGCTTAAGTCCCCAGTTACTCAACCAATAGCCTCCAATCCCCGAAAGTAGCAAGGTAAAAAAGGAAGAGAGAAAAAGAATCGTGAGCAAGATGGAAAAATACCATTCCAGCGCTTCTGTCGTAGTAGAAATTTGCACATACAAAAGCTCCGATGTAAACGGCAGCTGCACAGGTTCTTTTGCGACCAATGTCCTTTCATAATAGTCTTCCGGCTCTTTTGTCCAATTAGCTCCCTGTATCGAAGCGATTTCCTTGCCGTTTTGGTCGCTGATGTTTATGAATTGATTGACGTCAGCGTAATTGGTTAACAAACGAGTCAAATAGGTAATCGTCAGCGATGCTTCTTCGGTGATTTCCGTTTTCAAATCTGCTGCAATGGCCGTTGCTTTCTGATTGAGCAATTTTTGCTCATGTTGATGGACGAGATTAGAGGTGCTGAAAAAAATAAATATAGACAAAAAGAGAAGCAAGACCAGCATGCCGGAGCTAAAAAACAGCGTGAGTCTCCATTTGAGTGAGTATCTGCGATGTGTAAGCACTGCGTTCTCCTTTTAATCTCGTAGTGTATATCCAATTCCTCGCACGGTATGAATCAGTTTGACGGATGGATCACTTTCAATCTTGTTCCGTAAATACCGGATATACACATCCACGATGTTGGTATTCCCCATAAAGTCAAATCCCCAAACGGCTGTGAGAATTTGCTCTCGCGAGACCGCTTGCTCTTTGTTTTGAACCAGATAATGAAGCAAATCATATTCGCGCGGTGTCAACATGATTTCCTCTTCATCGAGGAACACTCGCCGCGCGTTGGGCTGGATACGCAATCGGCCAACCACTATCTCCTGGTTCGCTTTTGATTCCCGCTGACGCAATAAGACCCGAATCCGGGCGAACAACTCCTCGATTGCAAACGGCTTCGCCAGGTAGTCGTTTGCTCCACTGTCTAATCCCGTCACGATATCCGGAACCTCTCCACGAGCCGTGATCATGATAATGGGGACATCTTTGGTTTCCCGAATTCGTCGGCATAATTCTATCCCCGATAATTCGGGCAGCATGACATCCAGGAGGATGAGGTCGTACTCAATCGTTAGTGCCTTTTCTAATCCGGAAAGCCCATCGTATTCAATATCCGTCGAAAATCCTTCATTCTCTAACTCCAACTGTAAGTATCTTGCCAAGTTATGCTCATCTTCCACGAGCAGCAAATAGCCTTTTCCATCTGGTGTAGGCATGTATATCATCTCCGTTTGAATATCTTACCAACAGTTTTCTCAGGAAACTCTCATGAAATTCTACCGGGAATCTTAGTTTTGTTCTGTACGATAAGAGCGTGGATGAGAAACACACATCAAGATCAACCATTCAGAAGGAGGAACATCATGACAAAGCGAAACTGGAAAGGTACAACTACTACGGTCGTAGCTATTCTAATGGGGACTTCTCTTCTCATGAACGGACAAGCCTATGCGGCTTCTGAGACAAGTCTCACCTCCACAACTACACAAAATCTGGATCAACAGTCAGTTGACGATCAGAACAATCAACAGGCTGAAAATGAGCAATTGGATCAAATGGTGCAAGATGGTACGAATATCGACCTGACAGCCAATGAGGAAAGTACTACTGTTAGTAATCAGAATAAACAGTCAGATAGTAACACTGCTCCCTCTTCCGACATTGCCGATCAGGTCATTTCAGAAGGATTGAAGTATAAAGGCGTACCTTATAAATTTGGTTCGAGCAAAAAAACAACACGTACATTTGATTGCTCTTCCTTTACACAGCGAGTGTTTAAAGAGGTCGGAGTAAGTCTGCCGCGAGACTCACGTCAACAGTCCAAAGTCGGTCAAAAAGTCTCGAAGAATCAGCTGCAAAAAGGAGACCTCGTTTTCTTCCGCAGCTACGGCAGCTCTTCTTCTCGCATTACCCATGTTGCTATCTACGCTGGAGACAATAAGCTGCTGCATACGTATGGTAAGCCGGGAGTTACGACAACAAAATTCAAAGGGACTTCCTGGGAAAAACGCTTTGAGCTTGGAAGACGTGTGATTTAATCATCTTCTGGGGCGCAACAAAAAAAGGCTGCTGAGCGCTTCAGCAGTCTTTTTCGCACGCTATGCAAAAGAATGACCAAACTACAAAAACTCTGTCACAATGACACCTCCCTGATTGTCGCCAGAAAGCACATACTTCCCATTGGTAGGCACTTGAATCATGATACTAGTCGCCACTGGATAATAATAAATTTTGTAGTCGCCACCATTTATCGTCCCTGACACTTCCTTGGCCTCCCGCAAGGTATTCACGTACTCCTCCAAAGATAATTGACGCTCTTGCATAATGGCGCTGTGCGGCAAACCTACAAATCGGTAATGCATAGGATTGTAAGGAACGCCAGTAATTGTGACCTTTTCCTTCGGATAGCGCATAATGAACCCGTATTTCCATGCGTTTTCTTGTAGCCACTTCCCTTCTGGGGATTGGTCGATTTTCATTTGTGTGGATGTAACGTCCAAGGCTGTACCCAGATGATGTTCGTGAAAACAATCTGGCAATGCATCGTGGGCATGTCCCTTCTCTTCAGCCAGTTTTCCCGGTTTTCCCAAGCTTCGATAGCCGCTTTTGATCATAAAATGCTTTACATTGTCAATGCTTGCTGCATGGACCATCTCGTTGAACGCCTCCGCTGCGTTCTCAGACAATTCAATGGAATTGTCTTGCAAGCGATAGCCCTCCACTAAATATTTGTGCGAAGACAGATGGATCACATCGGATAGCACTGCCTCTGAATGGATCGGATCGTTCTTGTTGACCAGTAACAGATCGCCCTGATAAATCTGGTCTTGTTCAACGCGAATCTCTTTGTATTTCGGGAAAGCTGTAGCATCCGGCTGTTTTTGCCATACGTTCTCTACGATCGGTCGCAAGAATGGATAACCCAGTAGCAATAAAAGAATACCTAGTAAGAGAAATCTCTTTTCCATTTCCATTTCCTCCATGGTTCAAACACACGTTATTCTTTTTCAATATGATGATAATAGGCAATGATAAATGAAATCGTGGGCAAAAAATAAAATTTTCCTTAAATCATTTTGTTGTAAACAAACAGAAAAAACAATCGGTCACACGTGGATGACCGATTGTTTTATAAGTAAAGTATGGAAATGTGTAACTATTCGTGATGGACAGTAAGCAGTTCGCGAATCGGTGTACGCATCTTCGGTCGCGGAACTTTGTTGTCGTTGAAATAACCGAGATGCAACGTGCCCACTATTCTCTCTCCCTGCTTAACACCAACGGCTTGCAGAAACTTCGGATGCCAATTGTAATCGTTCGTCTTCCAGACTACTCCGACCTTTCTCTCCCAAGCTAGCAGCTGCAAATTTTGTATGAACGCTGCTGCCGCCGAGAAAGCATCTTCGAACTGTTTTTGGCGCGGATCTGCTTCGATGACAATCAAAAGATGCGCTTGCATGAGCTCGCAATATTGATGCATCATCTTTTCGCCCCACTTTTCAACCTCTTCCTTAGAGTAAGCCAGCATGACCGCCTCAGCAAACGTTCGGCGCCCTTCTTCCATAAACAAGATAAACCGCCAAGGCTCTTTTGCGGAGTGAAACGGTGCCCAAGCCGCGTCTTGCAATAGTTCGACGACCGTTTCTTCCGCCATAGGCTCCCCGTTAAAATCCCGGATTGTCCTGCGATTCCGGATCGTTGCTGTCATATCCGATACGATTCCTTGACTCATGAATCCAACACTCCTCTGCTACTTATTTCACCAGTGCATTTAACACATCTTCAACTTTGCGATTGTAAGCGATAGGTCCAAAGGTCATCCAATGATCTGGCGCCACTTTGTAAACGTGACCAGAACGTACGGCTGGCAGCGACTTCCATATATTGGTCGAGAATAACTCCTCAGCAAGCTCTTTCCCACCGTCATCAACTACGACAAACAAATGATCGACATCAAGCTTTGTCAGCACCTCAGCGGAAATGGTTGCATGCCCAGCATTATCGCCCCAGGCAAGCTCTTTCACCAAAGCTGGAGGCTCGAGCCCCAGATCTTGATAGAGTACCGACCCAGCGTAGCCTTGTGGGCCACCGTATAATCGAATTTCTTTATTGCTGCGTACGCGGACTAACGCTACGGTTTGTTTCCCGACCGCTTTTTCAAGCTTTTGCTTTCCTTCATTGATTTTTTGTTCATAGTCCGTCAGTACTTTCTCCGCAGTTTCACGCTTGCCGACCAAGTCCCCGACCTTGCGCAACGTATTTCGCCAATCATTGGCTGCCTCGGCCTCGAATACATAGGTAGGAGCGATCTTGGCGTATTTTGCATAATTGTCATTTTGCGCATAATTGGGAAGACCAAGTAATATCAGGTCCGGCTCCATCTCCAAGATCGCTTCGAAATTCATCGCACTCGTATCAAGCTTCGGAAGATCTCCGATGTTCTCATGCAAATATTTCAAGGTGAAAGCGCCAATTGTAGTCTGCGCTGCAGGTTTAATCCCCAAGGAGACAAGAAAATCCTCCATATATAACCCGATAATTTGCTTCGGCTCTGCAGGCACTTCGATCTCACCCATCATGTGTGTGAACTTGCGTACCGTTGTAGCGGATTGGGCGCTTGCGTCCGATGAGAGAGTCGGCTCCGTGGTGGCTATGTTGCCGGAACCACCTCCGCAACCAGCAAGTAAAACGGACAGAACGAAACCAAAGCTGAACAACCATCTTTTCGATTGGCTCTGCATATAAATCCCCCTGTTATTGATAGTGATTCTCATTAACATAGAGAATTTTAGCATGCCATCAATAGAAGTGACATGCTGAAATGTTCGATGTTTTTTACACTTTTGTACGGTATGTTCCCTCACTTGTCAATGCTGCCAGTACGTTATCAATTTTTGCGCAATGCGCATGCAAGCCGTACGTCATCCATATGTCCGATCTCACTTCATACACGTTTCCTTCGCGTACGGCAGGAACACTTTTCCACTGTTCAGTGCTCGTCATTTTCCCTGCCTGCTGCCTCCCAGCCTCGTCTACAACAATTAGCAAACGTTGTGCATCCAATTCGCTTAGCATGTCAAACGTAATTTTCTTCATCCATTCGGAAGAACCCCAGATGAGGTCATGTACAAGCTTCGGTGGGCGTAAACCGAGATCGCCATAGAGTACAGACCCGGTATAGCCGTTTGGTCCTCCATACAGACGAATGTCACCATCTGCGTAGACGCGAACCAATGCGACCGACCGATCTCCAATCGAATGTTTGAGGATACTTCTCGCTACTTCAGCCTTCTGATTATATTCATGGATGGCTCGTTCAGCCTCGGATGCTTTGCCTAGTAATTTGCCGACAGTGCGCAGCGTTTGTCGCCAATCATCAACGGGGTTTTCAAACAGGTATGTGGGAGCAATGTTTGCCAACCGATCGAACCGTCCCTCCTCAGCAAATTGTGGAATCCCCAGCAAAATGATATCCGGTTTCTCCTGTTGAATGGCTTGAAAATCAGATTCATAGGGATCAAAATGTCGTACCTCACGCAAAAATGATCCCAGATAGCGTTGTTGAAATCCTCCAGAAGCGAATTGGACCAAAGGCTTGATCCCAAACACTTTCAAGTGATCCTCCACAAAAAGTCCAATCACACGACTCGGCACTGTTTGCATCATGCTAAATGCCTCAGGGTGCGACACTAGCAGCTTTTTCCCGAGGTTTTGGCTGATAAATTCTCTGGGGGAAATGCCTGTCATCTTCTTGAACTTGTTACTAAAATAAAACTCGCTGGCATATCCAACCCCCAGAGCGATATCGCGAATCCGCGCGTTTGATGTCAACAGCTTGTCCTTTGCTTTCTCGATACGAATCTCAGCCAAATATTCCATCGGGCTTTTACCCGTCACTTTGCGAAATACAGTCGAATAATGACTTGGGCTCATTCCGGCCTCTTTTGACAGCATTTCACGACTGAGAGGCTTGAAATAGTCTTGTTCCATTAGGCGGATCGTATGCTCTACCGCTTTCAGATTTTCGTTGCCCCGCCATCTTTCATTTGCTTCCCAGATTCGTTCCACCAAGGATAGTAACTGACAATGGGACGAAAATCGCTCTCGATCTATTTGATTTTCATGCCGTTCACATAAGTTGCGGATCGCTTGTCCTAGTTCGCTCTCGTTTAACTCTCCCGAAACGGGCAAGCAAAAAGGCTCTTGTACCACATGAACATTTTCAACCTCACGAACGGATGTTACTTTGTATCCGCTGAACTCAAGTTCAGAAACGGTCACTACTTCGCCTTCATCTGCCACTGTTTGTATGGTCATACCCGGCGGCTTAAGGAAGCATCGACCAGGGAATAATCGGTATTCTTGTTCTCCTATGCAGATAGAACCTTTCCCAGATTCGACAAACAAGAGAAGATGTGTATTCGATGTTTTGGTACCAAAATGAGAAGGCAATGGTCCTTTGTAAGCTGATAGAAGTACGAAAGAAATCGTCACTGATTGATCTGTTCTCTCTTTGCTAGTACGACATATGCTGTCAGATGCATTGAACATAAGTAACCCCTTTTTGATAACGATTATCATTATCTAAATATTATCATAGGATATGATTGCTCAAAAGCAGGTAAAAGGAAAGATGAAACATTGCTAATTGTTCTTCGTCAAATGGAGTGAAACTTCAAAAATTGACGAGGTGGCTACCATGAATGTCAGACAAAATATGATGTCTCTTTCTATCATTGCTTTGTTAACTGTGTCTTTCGCCCAACCAAGCTTAGCTGCAACGACTCCTTTTACGGATCTTGCCCACTCGGGAGCGAAAGATAAAATTCTTGCCTTACAGCAACAAGGTGTGATAAAAGGCGTAGATGATAGCAAATTTGCCCCTAACGAAACGATAACGGCTGCTCAAGGTGTTCAACTGATTGTAAATGCCTTTGATTTGAGTCTGGCAGCGATCCGTTTTGTAAAGGCGCCACAAGCCACTGACTTTTTTTCCAAAGCAGATAACGATGCTTGGTATGCAGAGAGTCTGATCATAGCGGCTGTGAACGGATTGGAGTTACCAGCTGATCTCGATCCGAATGCAGAATGGACGAAAGAGCAGTTCATTCACCAGCTAATGAGAGTCATGGAGACCAAGGGTAATCTGCCCATGATCAAACTAGTACCGGTAGAAATCCAAGATAGTCATGAACTCACCGTGGATTATCAAGGCTCCATTCAACGAGCTTTGGCAAGAGATATTATCGAATTGGATAAGGAAAACAAGCTTCATCCGCAAAAGCACATCACGCGTGAAGAGGCAGCCGAAATGATATATAATGCCCTTGCGTATTTGAAAAGCCATAAGTCTCTGAACTAAAACGAAAAAAATGCAGCGATCCTCGTGATGAGGAGCTGCATTTTTGGTTTACTTAACCAGTAATCATCCGATTCACTTGCCCAGTTACCAACAGCATCGCTTGCAAAACGGGCATCATGCTAACAAGATCAGGCGAATGGAAGCGTACCGTTCGTCCTTCGATGAGTTCAATTCCAGGCATCCAGCTGACTGCTGTGGCAAATTGTGATTTCGTAAACTCTACTTCTATCGTATTCTCTACTCTTTGCTCGAGCGGTTTCACTGTACTGCGATGGAGCAATGCTTCTTTTGCTTGCTGACGGATCAACTCTCTCGCACGAACGGGATGCATCGCTTGCGACGAGAGCCCCGTTATTCCTGTCTTCACAGCGACTGTAAAGACTCCAGGGATGTCTTCTTCGACCTCTTTGGATGTTTGGGAATCTCCGGTAACGAGTACGACAGGAACACCAAAGGCTCCCGCGATTGCTGCATTTAAACCTGCTTCGCCCACTTCTTTGCCATTTAAGATAAGCCGATGGATAGCGAGGCCAGACAACGTATGATTGAGTACCGCATCTCCTGTTCCCGCTTTTCCATGATAACCGATGAAAAATGCCGCATCGCAGCTACTGTCGATCCCCTGCATCATACAGAGAGGCTTGAAAAAACCACGGATGACATCTGCCTGTGGGTGCAATTCTTCCAGAATGATATTGTTCATCGGTCCATGAGATTCATTGACGATAATTTGGGTAGCTCCTGCTTCCAGTGCACCCTCAATCGCCGCATTAACATCTTGGGTCAGAAGTCTTCTCCCCGCTTCGTAATGTCTGCGTCCGGGGATAACATCCTCCCATTCGCTTAGTCCAGAGATCCCTTCCATGTCCAAAGAAATAAACACCTTCATGAGAAACTGCCTCCCTATCTTTGATTAGGTTTCTTTCGGTATTTGGCGCGATCCCAACGCCAAGCGCTTGATCTCACCGTCTGGTTGGCGAACAAAGCGGATGAGTGATTCGACGTTGTGACGCGTGAACAGAAACGTATCTTCGCCAACAGAACGCAGCGGGAACACATCACTGCCTAGAACGAGTACGAGCTGTCTCTGTGCTTCATCGAATCTGATCTCTACTACGTCTCCTTCTCCAGATTTATATGTACCGGGACATTGCTGCAAGTAAGCAAGCGGCACTTCACAATCGGAAAACGTGGCGAACTGCGTCTCGAGCGGGCGACCGAACATGCTGTTCAACAAACCTAATGTCAGATTGGAAATGGGGGCATCATCCATGTTGGTCAAAAGAATACCGGTTACTCCCGCCTCTGGAACGATGAACATTTGCGCGGTTATCCCTTTTAAGCCGCCGGTATGGGTAAGTAAGGTGTAATCTTCGGAAAATGGAAACACGCCGAGTCCGTAACCATAGCTGCGGCTCAAGTCAATACGGACATGAGGCGTAGTCATTTGGGAGGCGCTATCTCCCGAGATGATTCTCGCTCCATTTGAAAGCCCGCCTGTCCGATAAACATCCGCATACCGAAGCATGTCACGTGCGGACGATTTGAGGAAGCCTGCTGCACGCATGGAGGGTGCATCCCACCAACCAGGGGCACGTACTACTTCACGAACTCCATCAATCATGCGCCGTGTGTAAAGCATGGTAGTATTGTCGTCCTCGCCTAATTCCTCCACATGAAAAACCGTGCGTTCCATTCCAAGTGGCTGTAAAATATGCTCTTGGACAAAGGCTTCGTATGTTTTGCCGCTGACACGCTCAATAATCGCCCCAAGCAAGCCAAAAGCTTCGTTCGAATAGCTGAATTCTGTCCCAGCAGGTCCCAACAATTCAAAGGGCAGCTTCTCTATATATGCCATGAGGTCTTCGAAGGTATCGATTGGGTGTTTACATTGCGCTTCAAACTGGTGAAGTAATTTTTCTGCTGTCGGATCGGCTTGTAAGCTGGGTAGCATTGCGGGAATGAGAGATGGAAGTAGTGGAAATCCGAGGGTATGTGTCATGAAATGATGAATGGTGATCCTTTTCGTTTGGGCTTCATCCGGTGTGCGAAACTCAGGCAAATAGGTGATAACCGGATCATGCACGGAAAGCTTTCCTTCTTCCTGAAGCTGCATGATCGCCATGCATGTAAACGACTTCGTAATTGACCCGATGCCAAATACCGTATCTAGATCGATGAGAGCTTGCTTTTCGCGGTCCCGATAACCAAACGCTTTTTCATAAGTGAGTTCTCCGTCTTTGGCTACGGCAATAATTGCACCGGGAACTTGAAAATCATCCATCAGCCTTTGGACGTATGCTTCAAACGACGCTTCCCACTCATTCATCTTCATGTCATGCCTCCTTAGGTTCATTTCTTACAAACAGGAAAGCAATTTCAGTGTTTCATTTCGAAGTATACACTTCAAAAAAAATAAGGATATGAAGTTCGTGCGCTAGTAGAATTATAAGCGGCAGATGAAAAAACAACAATATATAATTCTGAAAATAAAAAATATTGATAACAAATCGCAGTCAAATAAAAAATGGCCCTTCGTCTTGTATGACGCCGGGCTCTGAAATGTCGCTGGTCAAATCCAGCATTCCCTCTTTTCACTTGATTACGAGTATTCCTTACGTAAACGACCTGCGATGATGTTCTTTTGGATTTCCGAGGTGCCTTCATAAATCTTGGTAATTCTGGCGTCCCGGTAATAACGCTCGATCGGGTATTCTTTGATGTATCCGATCCCCCCATGTATTTGGACCGCTTTATCTGCCACACGGTTATAGACTTCGGAGGCAAACAGTTTCACCATCGCGGCTTCTTTGATTACATTTTTGCCTTGATCAACGAGCGATGCGACATGATACGTAAACGCCCGCAGTGTTTCGCAGTCCAGTGCTATTTCTGCCAAGTAGTGCTGGATAATTTGTTGTTCAAAAATCGGCTTGTCAAATTGGATGCGCTCCATCGCATATTTCATGGACATATCCAGTAGTTTTTGGCAAGAACCGAGATTTCTGGCTGCCAATCCCGCCCGTCCATTCGCCAGGATTTTAAGAGCATTGGTATAGCCCATTCCCTCATGGCCAAGGACGTTTTCTACAGGCACTTCACAATCTTCAAAGAATATCTCAGCCGAATGGGAGCCTCTTAAGCCCATCTTTTCTTCTATTTTTCCGATCTGGAAGCCTGGGAAATCTTTCTCGACTAAAAAGGAGGTGATCCCTTTTGCTCCCTTGGAAGGATCGGTGACAGCCATGACCGTGAAAATGCCAGCGATTGGAGCATTCGTGATGTAATGTTTGGAGCCATTCAAGATGAACTTGTCTGTTTTTCGTACAGCCCTTGTCTTTAAATTAGTCGCATTTGAACCTGCACTTGGTTCTGTTAAAGCAAAAGCGCCAATCATTTCACCGGTAGCCATGCGCGGCAAATATTTTCGTTTTTGCTCCTCCGTGCCCATCTCGACAATCCCTACAGAACCGATGCCATTATGGCAACCAATGACGGTCGTAAATCCATTGCTTGTTTTCCCTACTTCTTCAAAAATGGCGCATTTTCCAAACATATCAATACCGAGTCCGCCGTATTGTTCGGGGATGCTCAGGCCAAACAATCCCACTTCTTTGCACATATCCAAGATTTGATCTGGTATATGATCTTCGCGTTCAATTTGATCAGCAACTGGGTCAACCTTCTCGCTGATAAAACTCCTCACAGCTTTGCGCAGCTCTTCTATTTCACTGCTGAATGTAAAGCTCATGTCATCCGCTCCCCTTCTTACCGTGACGTCGGTTTACTACTTCAGTTCGTCTGGTATGCGATTGGTGTAGAGGGTATTTTCCTCCACAAAGTCGTATAGCTTCTGTGCCATGCAATCTTTCCTGCCGGATTCGATTTCTTCCACAATGTGGGCAATTAGTCCGACGGCCCTCGCCGCGACTGCAAATGATTTCACGACACTGTAGTGCAACCCCATATCCGACAGCACAGCTCCAATCGCGCCTGCCGCATTTAGTGTGATTCGTTTGCCTTTTTTCGTGCTGAATTGCTCGTGAATTTCTTTCATGATAGCCGTATGGTTTCCGGCAAACCCTAGCTCCTCTGCCAATGCAAACAATTTTTCAGTGCGTGGATCAACAGGTCTATGAATCGGATGTCCGAACCCTGGCATTTGCAATCCTTTTTCTTCACGTTCCTCCAGGATTCGTTTGGCGACCTCTTTTCTGTCGCAATCAGCACCGTACTTTTGCAACGCTTCTTGAAGCATTTGAGCCACGTATTCCATGGCTCCTAGATAGACTGAACCCGCCCCCAACAATCCGGCTGCGACTGCAGCTTGCACAGCTTCCGGTGCTCCCAGATAGGTCAAACGTGCGGAAATCGAGCTGGGCGTAAATCCATGTTCACATATGGCAACCATGCACGCATTCAACATCTTTGATTCATTCTGGGTAGGCTTCCGGTGTGCTGCTCCCAAAAATGCCATATCCGCCAACGTGATCTGTCCCATTAAATCTTCTGTCAAATCATAGCCATGAACATAAATCTTGTCTGATTTTGATACACCGATGATTGTCTGAAATTCCATTCTCTTTCCTCGCCTTCGTATGCATTGAGCTGGTTTACCTGCTTGACATATTAACAAGCAATTACCATGCCACCCTGTAAACTTTCTCTCCCAACAATAAAACCGCCCTTACTTGGCGGTTTCGTGTAAAGCATCGATTTTAGCCTGCTGATGTGGACTCTGCAAACTGACTGTTGTATAAATCAGCATAAAAGCCCTCTTGCTCCATCAACTCGTCATGTGTTCCTTGTTCAATGATCGTTCCCTTGTTCATGACGAGGATCAAGTCTGCATTTCTGATCGTAGACAATCGATGGGCGATCACGAAGCTGGTACGTCCCTTCATCAGTTCATTCATCGCTTCCTGGATATGCACCTCGGTCCGTGTATCAACGCTGCTTGTTGCTTCATCCAAAATCAGAATTGTAGGATCTGCCAAAATAGCACGAGCGATGGTCAACAGCTGTTTTTGCCCTTGGGAGATATTGGAGGCCTCTTCATTTAACACCGTCTTGTATCCCTCTGGTAGCGTGCGAATAAAGTGATCGGCACGAGCCGCCTTCGATGCGCGAATGATATCTGTATCAGTGGCCTCAGGTTGTGCATAGGCCAAATTATCATGGATCGTTCCGTTAAACAGCCACGTATCTTGCAGGACCATGCCGAACAGGGAGCGAAGATCGCTTCGTTTCATGCGTGTAATATCGACGTCATCAATTAGAATCGCTCCGCCATTGAGCTCATAAAAGCGCATCAGCAAATTAATCATGGTCGTCTTACCCGCACCTGTTGGGCCTACGATCGCAATCTTTTGTCCAGGTTCTACTACGAGATTGATGTCTTGCATCAGTAAATGCCCTTCTTTATAACCAAACTTGACATGCTGAAATTCCACTTTGCCTTTAGGCGCTGCGATCGTGACTGGTTGCGTGCTTTCAGGCACTTCCTCTTCTTCATCCAAAACCTCAAAGACCCGCTCCGCTGAGGCGATCGTCGACTGGATCAGGTTGGCGATGTTCGCGGTTTGCGCAATTGGCATCGTGAACTGACGAGTATATTGGATAAAGGCTTGGATATCCCCGATTTCAATGGAACCGTTCGTAGCGAGAATCCCGCCGACAATGCAGACGAGCACGTAGCCAATATTTCCGATGAAGCTCATTACCGGCATGATAATCCCTGATATAAATTGCGCCCTCCATCCGGCTTCGTACAGCTTGGCATTGATTTGATCAAATGTCTGCTGTGACTTCTTCTCATATCCAAACGCCTTTACAACCTGATGCCCCGTAAACATTTCTTCCACATGCCCATTCAATTCACCAAGGGAGCTCTGCTGTCCGATGAAATGCTTTTGTGATTTCGAGGCGATCTGTTTCGTAGCAATGGCACTGAGCGGCAACGTCAAAATTAGAATGAGAGTCAATAATGGGCTAATCGTCAGCATCATAATGATGACACCGATGATCGTTACGATGGAAGTGATGAGCTGTGTCAGGCTTTGCTGGAGCGTGTTGCTGATATTATCAATGTCGTTTGTGACACGGCTCAAAATATCCCCATGCATTTTCGAATCAAAGTATTTCAGCGGCAGGCGGGACAATTTCTCATTTACCTGCTCACGCATGTCATAGACGATCTTCTGCGATACCCCTGCCATCACGTATTGCTGCAAATAGCTGAACAGCGCACTAATGACATACAAGACGATTAATAGGAGCAGGATATTTGCAATATACCCAAAGTCAAATACGATTTCCTTAGGCTGTCCCTGCATGAGACCGATCATGCCGGAGAAAAGACTCGTTGTCGCCTTCCCCATCAGTTTGGGACTAACAATGGCGAAGATCGTACTCAAAACGGCAGCCAGAAATACGATGATCAGCTGTATACGGTGTGGCCGAAAGTAGCCGATCAAACGCTTGAGTGTACCTTTAAAGTCCTTTGCTTTTGCTCCTGGTATCACCATTCCCATCGGTCCACCCATGTGGCCGCCACCCTTTGGAGCTTGCTTACCTCCTCGCGGTTCACTCATGCGATCTCCTCCTCTGTCAGTTGGGATCGTACGATTTCTTGATAGACTGCACAGTTTTGCATGAGCTCTTGATGTGTACCCAGACCCGCAATCGAGCCTTCATCCAGCACAATAATCTGGTCTGCGTCCATCACAGTACTAACCCGCTGAGCCACGATGATTAACGTGGAATGGTTCTTCTCGATCTCTTCTTTTAAAGCTGCTCGCAATAACGCATCTGTTTTGAAATCCAACGCAGAAAAGCTGTCATCAAACATATAGATGGCCGGTTGTCGGACAATTGCCCGCGCAATCGATAACCGTTGTTTTTGTCCACCGGACACGTTCGTACCGCCTTGGGAAATGTGTGCCTCGTATCCGCCCTTCATACTCGCAATAAAATCGCCTGCCTGCGCAATTATCGCGGCATGCTCGATTTCGGCGTCTGTCGCGTCCTCTTTACCGAAGCGAATATTGTCAGCGATCGAGCCTGAAAAGAGCAGCACTTTTTGTGGGACATAACCAATTTTTGCTCGCAATTGCTCTAGAGGCAGGTCACGTATATCAAGGCCGTCTACCCGTATGGCTCCGGAAGTCACATCGTAGAATCGCTCAACCAGATTGAGTATCGTCGATTTACCGGAGCCTGTCCCTCCGATAATCGCAGTGGTCTGCCCCGGACGAGCTGTAAAGGTGATCCAGGTCAATGCGGGATGTTCCGCACCCGGGTAAGAAAATGTGACATCCTGAAACTCCACCGTGCCTGGAGTTGTCGTTTTCGTTTGCATCACAGGCTCAGGGCGATCATAAATGGTCGAATGTAAATCCAATACTTCGTTAATTCGGATAGCGGATGCAGAAGCACGCGGAACCATGACGAAGATCATGGACAGCATAACCAATGAGAACATAATCTGCGTCGCATATTGGATGAACGCCATGAGATCACCAACTTGCAGATCCATATTACTGACACGAATGCCACCAAACCAAAGAATGGCAACGGCAGACAAGTTAAAAGTCAGCATCATAATCGGCATCAAGGCTGCCATGATTCGATTCACGTTAATCGCTGTCTGTGTCAAATCAGTATTCGCCTCGTTAAAACGCCTTTTCTCCAAATCTATACGGTTAAACGAGCGAATCACACGAATTCCCGTCAAGCCTTCCCTCACGACCAAATTCAGCTTATCCAGCTTCTTTTGCATGGCTTTAAAAAGAGGCATCCCCTTGCGTGCGATCAGGAAAATAGCTAAAGCTAGAATGGGAACAACTACTGCAAGAACAAGCGTCAGCTTGGCATCCTTGGATGAAGCCATAATAATTCCACCGATACACATCATGGGAGCAGCCACCATGATACGCAAAATCATGATCAAAACCTGCTGGACTTGATTGATATCGTTCGTTGTCCTCGTAATGAGCGAGGCTGTACCAATTTGGTCGATCTCCTGCAGGGAATAGTGTTCTACTTGGTTAAACACCTTGGCACGCAGCTCACGACCAAAGCTCATGGCAACCTTGGATGAGAAGTAACTGGCTCCGATCGCACATAAGCCCCCACCAGCAGCGACGAGCAGCATAAAACCGCCAACCTTCCAAATAAAGAAGGTGTCGCCATGCACAATCCCGACATCAACGATATCCGCCATTAATGTTGGTAAGTACAGATCGGATAACGATTGGACGAATACAAGCACCAATATCGCTGTGATCGGCCATTTGTAGGACGTCAAGTATCGAAACAGCCTCATCATACGGATACACGCTCCCTTTCCTGCCTCTTCGATACTACAATTCCAATCGCCTTACGGTTGTATGCATGTATTTGCGAAGTACGCTTGATTGCTGCCTGCACTTACCATAGGGACTACCGAAGGAGCGCTCACATCTGGATTTGCCCATGCGCTTTTCCACTGGTTCTTTTTTTGTATCCCACTCAACGAAAAAAACGACCCTTTATCAGAATCGTTTCGTAGTTTGTTCTTATGAATGGTACTACATCGTTCTTTTTAGCCCACTTCCTTTTTTGAGTTCGGAAGGGGGAAAACCAAATCTGTCCTTGAACACTTTTGAAAAATGTGCAGCGTTTTCGAATCCAGTGGAGAAACAAACATCTGTAACGGATAATGACGTATTTGTAAGAAGTTCTTTGGCTTTGTCTAGCCTGCGGTTACGAATCCATTTTATTGGGGATATATTGTACATAACTTGAAAATCCCGTTTGAACGTCGACAAGCTTCGTCCAGATAAATAGGCCAAATCGTGAAGAGAAACGGGATTCATCAGGTTTTCCTCTACTACCTTGTCAATGTTATTCCATTCTTTTCTCTTAGGTTGCAAGAGCTGGGATGAGATCTGTTCATTTGCATCAATCACATGAAACAACAGTTCCATTACTTTCACCTTAACAAGACCCTCTACGATTTCATCTGGATTATCAAAATAGGGCTCTAATGATTCGACGTATTCCAAAATACACGTATTAACCGGATTCACCGATACTGGTACTGGTGACTCAGGGTAAGTGGGCTTTATATCGCCTAATTTGATGAAATCATCCAGTATCTCTTCTTTTAGGAAAAACATCAAACCATTCAATCCGTCCCCTGAATCCAGCTCGTCCGATTTTTCAAATTCGATTGCAATTGATTTCTGCAGGAACATCATTTCATTACTGCGGACCTTGTGTACTTGATCACCGTACCGAATCGTGTACACTCCCTGAAGAACGATTAACAAAAGATGATCCTTTAGAAACATCGTCCCTTTTGTGGCTTCTGCGTCAAAGCAGAAGTCGATCACAGATATCCCTTTCATTTTTAGACTTCCAATTTTAAATTCTGTTTTCGTTAACCCTTGCGGCGCCTTGATTATCCTAGTGGTTCCTGCAGACAAATATAGTCGCCTCCTTCCCCTTCCGATCAGAACGACAAACCCGCTGCCTTGCACGGAAGCAAGATTAGACGGGTTTGTCTTTTTCTGACGTGATCGGCTTTTAAGTACTGGGTTTACGTATGACGGTGGAACAGTTTCGCAATCACTTTCCATTCGCCGTTTATTTTCAGCAATTGCAGAAAGTCAGAGTATACCGCGCCATCTGAACTTTCTAAAACGACACGAACGCAAGCGGCCGTGCCTTCAATATCAAGGATATCCACTCTTGCTTGAAGATTTTGTGCAGGACCCGCTTGATCCACATAATCATATAAATATTGAATAGATCCTTCCACCAAACCAATAGTTTCGTATCCATACATAATCGCATCTTTATGGAAGCTTGGTTTCATGACTTCGCTTTTCCCAGTGGCGATTCCTTCCACATACTTATTCATCACTTCCAGAATTTCCTCGTAATCTTTGATGGGTGCTCTGCTCATCTAATAATCCTCCTTGATTGATTTTCCAGTATGAAGGGAACGTTTTATCGACATTCCCTTCATGCATCAAGAATATCAGGGGATTACGATCAATACTTTGCTAATAAGCTCAATGAATTTGTTTATTTAGCTCAAAAATGGAGTGGTGAATGGTAACTGGTCTTGGAGCACGAACACAACAGGCAGCTTCTATTTACAGAAGCTGCCTGTTATAAAATAGCGATCAGCTCAATGTTGTTAATGCTTCTCGCGTAAATGGTTGAAGTTCTTCGGTATTCCCGTTACGAATTTTTGATACCCAAGCCGGATCACTCAGTAGCGCACGTCCAACTGCCACAAGATCAAACTCTTCTTGCTCAATACGCTCAATCAGATTATCGATGTTAGCGGGCTGACTACCCTTGCCTTCGGTGAATAGACTCAGGAACTCAGAGTCCAATCCAACAGATCCAACGGTGATCGTTGGTTTTCCCGTCAGTTTACGAGTCCAGCCTGCCAGGTTTAGTTCAGAGCCTTCAAACTCCGGCTCCCAGAAGCGTCGGGTGGAAGCATGGAAAATATCCACACCGGCTTCGGACAGAGGTGTAAGGAAAAGCTTCAATTCCTCAGGCGACTTTGCCAGTTTGGATTGATAATCGCTCGGTTTCCATTGGGAGAATCGAAAAATAATCGGGAAGTCTGGACCGACTGCGTCCCGCACAGCCTTAATCACCTCTACAGCAAATTTGGTGCGGCCTACGAGATCACCGCCATATTCATCTGTACGCTTGTTGGTGACTTCCCAGAAGAACTGGTCAATCAGGTAGCCATGTGCCCCGTGAATTTCCACTGCGTCAAAACCAATTTTCTTAGCTTGAGAAGCGGCTTGTGCGTAAGCCCGAATGAGATCGTTGATTTCTTCGATGCTGAGTGGTTCTGATACCTTTTCACCAGTAAGACTTAGACCAGAAGGACCGATTGGTTCGGCATCTGATTCTGGGAATTTCTCTTTTTGGCGAGCCATGCCGGTATGCCAAATCTGCGGAGCAATTTTTCCGCCCGCCTCATGTACTTCTCGAACAACGCGTGCCCATCCGTCGAGTGCTTCCTCTCCATAGAAATGGGGGACATTCTGGTCTGCACCCGCAGCTGGATGCTCGATTAGCGTTCCTTCGGTGATGATTAAACCCACCTCGTTCTCTGCGCGTCGACGGTAATAGTCAGCTACATTGGGCCCTGGAATCCCTTTCGGTGAAAAACTGCGGGTCATGGGTGCCATAACAAACCGATTTTCAAGTTTCAGTCCTTTGTATTCAAACGGGGTGAATAACGCTGTTACCGATTTTGATGAATTCATGTGATTCCCTCTTTCTTTTCACTATTTTTTCATACTAATTTTTCCTTATCACTCTTGAGCAATAGATGTAACATCACATTATATTAGGATTTGTTAACTCTAAACCTTTGAAACCCCCACTCCTTTACTGATTTTTGTGAGTAGAGCTTTCTATTGTTTTAAATGCATGCGCACGCATCTAATTTACCATCATCCTTTTTCACCTGTCAACCGATAAGTGTAACGGCGATCCCTATAACTAATGGGAGAGTAGTTTAAGATCAAACGGAGAACCGTATCTCAAATGAGGGCAAGTTTATTTGTTGAAACGTAAAGAAGACAATTCAAACTGCTTCTGAAAGATGATATCTTGAATACAGATTATGCCGAGAGCGAGTGATCTTTGATGATAATTAAATTGTACAGGGAAAGGGTGAGTGATCAATAGAGGAGGTAAGCATTTGTACAACCATTTAGAACTAATGAGCATTCAAGCAAGAGTACTCTATATTCATGATCATGCTGGACGTATCACAACGATTAATGAGCCAACGAACCAGCCTGCTCCTCGATTTTTTTGGGGACAGACCGTTGCTGGCAGTATTGTAAGATTTCACAGCGACGTACCAAATCGCATAATCCATGACATCATACAATTCCTGAATCAGGGTGATTCAACCGAGCAACTGCCTAATGTTATTCACGCGTTGGAGAAAGACAGAGAAATTAGAGGCTTATGGATGGGGCCGGCTTTTACATTTCATGAAACCGTAAAGGATTACACAGACGCCACCTTGGTCACTGAAGAGAATAAATACTGCTTGGAACCAGGGTTTCCTACCCTTTTATCGGAACTGAAGTTTCGAGGACCTTGTTTTATGGTGACGGAAAACAACATGGCCGTATCTGTCTGTTTTAGCGCAAGAAGTAACGATAAGGCTGCAGAGGCCGGAGTCGAGACATTGAAAGATTATAGAGGAAAAGGATATGCGATGCACGTAACGTCCTCATGGGCCCAAGCGATAAGACGGTCTCAAAGGATTCCTTTATATAGTACATCATGGGATAATTATTCTTCGCTGTCTATTGCAAAACGCCTGCGTCTTCACTTTTATGGAACGGATATTTCAATCTACTAAGGTTTACATCAAAATGAAAGGCCATTCCGGAAAGGATGGCCTTAAAACTTACCGTTTCAGACAGCGTGGTGAAACGTATCACATGTTAAAGCAACGAGTACCTTAGTTGAATAACAGGCTGAAACAGCCGCGGCAGTCTAAGACTTTACTTTCATCAGACATATACAAAAAAAGCCGCTATTCCCGTTAGTTAGGAAATGGTGGCTTTTTGCAATTACTTCTTTTGCACTAGCAATTGTAATGCTTCATCAAATTTTCCATCTGAAAAAGCAGATTGGAGAATTTCATTCATCGTCACGAGGTATCTCTGGAGTTTTTCTTCACCTATTTCGGTCAACTGAGTATAAACGCCTCTACGGTCGTCTTCACATACATTCCTCTGTAAAGCTCTACAGTTTTTTGCCTCAAGTCTTCCAACCAGCCTTGATATCGCACTTTGACTTAATCCAACCCGTTCCTGTAATTGTTGTAACCTCAGTGTTTTATTACTTTCTCTCGATAAAAAGTAAAGGACGTAAAACTCTTTTAAAGAAAGATTGTAATTTTCTCGTAAATCTTTTTCAAGCATATTGGAAATACTTTCAGTAATGTGAGTAAGAGCCAACCAATCGTTTATAAGTTCATGATTAGGGTCGGTTTTCATAGTAAATTCCACCTGTTCTCGACTATATATCATGTTAATCCGTTTCATTATAATACAGAAAGGTATCACGCTCCAAACTCTCGTCACGAATACTTCTTTTGTTCGATTCAATCGGACTGGAAGCCAAAACAAAAAAGCCCTCACTTTCCGTGAGGGCTGTGAAAAATGAAAGCGAAATCTAGACTTGGTTAACTCGTTCAAGTATCGCCAATAGCTGAAGATGCTTCTTATTGGTCTTCGATTTCTCCATCACGATCTGTTACCGCAAAGTTGTAATTAATAGAGCGTGTAAATGGTTCGCCGTCCTCATTGATGCCAGTTACGTCAAAGGAGAGATTATAAACACCTGGTTTAGTCGGCACATTAAAATTGCCAGTAAGCTCATCTTCTTTTATGGCAAACTTCACTTCATCAAGGACGCTTGCTTTTTCGCCGTTCAGTGAACGTGTCAGGTTTGCTTTTTCCAGTAGCGATTGATCAATTTCGTTTTTACCCAAGTCGACGGAAATCTTCGCCTTGTCATCTTTCTTGAATACCTTTTTGCTCGCTTTTACTTTCGCTTCTTCTCCGCCATTCACGGAACCCACCATGAAAAAGGCATCGTCAGAGCCCTCCACTTCAAGTGTCCATTCGCCTGCTTCAGGCTCCTCTACTTCAATGAAGTGATGAACAGCATCTTGGAATATCTCGGATTCATCCTCCGATTCGCTTTTTTCAGTGTTGTCCGCTTCATACTTTTTGCCAGACGGACTGATCAGGGTCACAACAGTGTCTTCCGACGAAGTCATCGTATCTACTTTGAACTGATCGATTCCGCTCTCCAGGAAAAATGTTTCCGAGACGTTGTCTTCCACTTCGCCACCACGGAGAATGACGGAGCTCTCTTCCAAAGTGCTTGATTTTGACTTGTCTTCGCTTACTTTATTTGCACGTATAGAAGCCTTTTGCAATTTCGGTTCGACCAGATCCCATGTTTGCGAGGCTTTCGCGATTTGACCGTGGGAAATATCTTTTGTAAAGCTCTTGATCCCATAAGTCAAACCGAAGGCAGAATCAACGGAAACAGCGCCATCATCTTCACCGGGAAGAACCGCATGACCAAACCAGGTAGGACTAAACATGCCATCATCCCCTGTTCCGGCAGCCATGTATGTCTTGGTTGAACGAATTTCGGTACGGTTGTCAGTCTGGGAACGGAAGTTTGCCATGTATGACGTTTGCAGAGAATACACCGCATCGTCTTTTTTGCCAAGAATATCAGCAAGCCATCCTGCCCAATTGCTGTAAGCTAAGTCAGCCAATTCTGAACCTTTGTTTGGCGTGGAAAGCTGGTGAACAACATTGACATACGGATGCGCGCCATAGTGGACGAGCGCTGCCTGTGTATCTATGCCACCTTTGGAATGTGCAATGATATTGATTTTGGAGACACCATAATAATCTGCGACCTTTTTAATAACTTCGGCGAGCTTGGCTCCGTTTGTCCACATGTTGCCACCAGTACCATCCGCGTCCTTCAACTGCACAAATGCGGTACGATACCCGGCGTTATAGGCTGCATCATAATATCCGTCTGTTGTATACCAGGTTTTGTAGGTGGAGTGCAGACCTTGGACAAACAAGATCACGGGCTTGTCTTTGGATGCATTGGGAGGAACCGCACCAGTGTACCAGTCACCAAAATGACCACTTGGGTTGTCGTCATGCAGAGCCGGAGGTGGAGCCGCTGCGCTTGCCGCTTGCGGGTAGACCAGCGCCGTTGATAATGTAACGGCCGCCAGCAAACGAGATAGTGCTTTCTGATTCATAAAAAGAACACCAACCTTCACCTTAGGATTTATTGTTGCCGTGCACAATCGTTAGAATTGTGCACGGATTGCAACTGCCCGGTCTACATTCAATGTGTCTTGAATGATCGCTAGGATCGGATTCATTTGGTGATGAATAAAGAAATGCCCACCAGGCATTGGAAAGAATTTGCATTCTCGCCCGCAATAGTCTCGCCACGCCACAATATCTTGGATTTCAATAGAATCTTCTTTCCCAAACAAAACCGTCATGTTGACAGGGATTTGCTGAGGAAGCTCGTTATTCATTTCGTAAGTTTGCACGGCTTGGAAATCAGCGCGAATCGTTGGCAAAAATAGCTCCAAGAGCTCGTGATTATCCAAAACTTCATCGGGTGTGCCACCAAGTGTTCGTAGTGATCCGATGAACTCGTTATGCGGCAGGTGGTATGTTTTCGCCAGTTTGTGATACGCATGTGGCACGCGGGATGCAGACAAGAACAAGTGCTGGGGCAGTGGCTTTCCATTCTGCAACAGCTTTCGTGTCAGTTCAAATGCGATTAATCCACCCATGCTGTGACCAAAAAAGGCAAAAGGTTCTTCCCCCAGCTCTGGTGTGATCCGTTTGTATACATCCTCCAAGACCTCATAAAACGAGGTGAAAAGAACCATGCTATCACTCTGAAATGAAGGCCGTACTTCGAATGGATCAATTTCCAATAACGCTGGCGACAATACCCGTCTCCAACTGTAATAAATGCTGGGAAGTCCACCTGCGTACGGAAAGCAGAACAATTTCATCTCTTTCCCCGCCCTTTCTTCATTACGTAATTACCTCGATATCTTTCTATGAAAAATGGACTGATACAAATCTTGTAAATCCTTCATGACGACTTTAGCAGCAAACTGATTGGTAGTCGCGCATACTGACAATTTATAGCCTGGATCGATCTCATACTGATGAAATGCCCAAGCATCGCGCGAATCATTTTGCGATATCGTAATCGATTGGTCTAGTTTTTTTCTAATGGCGAATGATTGTAGTGGAATAGACAGTCCCATGCCTCTTGCTTTGATATAGCTCTCCTTCAAGGTCCAAAGGTCGAAGAAATACGGAAGCTGTTCATCCGGATGTTTTGCCAAGAGATCTTCTACTTCGGCTGGTGCAAAATAATGAGTGGCAATATCCAAGTCAATCGGACATATTTGCTCCACATCAATCCCCACTTGCGAATCATGCGTGGCACAGACCACCCATTCTCCGGAATGTGAGACGTTAAAGCAGAAGTTGGGAAATGATTTCAAAAAAGGTTTTCCGTATGCATTGTAGTCATACTCGATTTCATCATTGGAAATCGAGTATGCTTCACAAATGAGAGAGCGTACGAGCATGTCCGCGAGCAACGCCCGATAGGAATCAGCCGGATTTCTGAAACGGTTGATCCGTTCCCTCTTCTCTTCGGGTAGTGCTTGCAAAAATCGGTTGAATAACTCTTTCTCCATGACAGCTGGACATTTCAAAGTGTAAATGGCAATCACGTAGCACTCACTCTTCTTTCTGTCAGTTCAAGGCCACTAACTTGTTCTGCTCGATCCTTTCTTTGCTGCACTTCATACAATTTGGCATACGTGCCGTTTTGCTCCATTAACTCTACATGGCGCCCTTGCTCGATGACTTTTCCTTGATCCATCACGTAAATCACATCGGCATCCTCTACAGTCGACAGGCGATGAGCGATGACAAGTACCGTTTTATCTTTCATAAGTGCGGTTAATGCTTGCTGCACCCAATATTCCGATTCTGCATCCAAAGCGGAGGTTGCTTCATCCAGTAGAAGAATCGGCGCATTTTTTAGGATGGCCCTGGCAATGGCAATTCGCTGACGCTGTCCGCCAGATAGCTTGGCACCGCGTTCTCCTGTTTTTGTCTGGTAACCATCTGACAGTTCCATAATAAAATCATGCGCATACGCTGCTTTGCTTGCTTTGATGACATCCTCTTCCGAAGCATCCAGGCAGCCGTAACGGATATTGTCTTCGATGGTTCCTTCGAACAAAAAGGCATCCTGAGGCACGTACGAGATCAAGCTTCTAATTTCTGCAAGAGAATAGGCTCCCATGGGCTTACCCAGTAAATAAAGAGAGCCGCTCGCAGGTGGGTAATACCCCAACAGAAGTTTCATGACGGTGCTTTTTCCACTTCCACTCGTTCCGACTAGCCCAGCCATTTGTCCTTGCTCGACTCGCAACGAAACACCATCCAGCACGTTTGTAGCTTCGTTGTATCCGAAAACGACCTGCTCCAACTTCAGCATACTTTCGCATGGCTGGTATTTGTCGGAGCTCTTCTGATACTCTTCTGGTTCGAGAGGTTCATTCAGAAAATCGACGACCCGAGAAGCGCCTGCTAGCGAGCTCTGTAACGCTGTGATGACTTGGCCAAGCTGGAGAAATGCCAGTGTCACAAGCATCTGTTGCTGAACCAAAGCGACCAGCACACCCAACCCAATCATTTGTTTGGATACCATCATGATGCCAAAAACAAGCATTCCCCCGAAGCTTAAGAATTGGATGAAAAAATTGGTCCCTTCCAATAATCCGTGTTTATGCCCTTGCTTGATCGCAGACGAAGCTACTTCTTCGTTTGCTTCCATGTAACGTGCGGTGACAACGTTATGTAAATGGAACATTTTAATGATGGGCAACCCTGACAAAAAATCGTTTAATCTTTCTGTCCCCATTCCCATCTGCTTCTGCATTCGGTCTCCAATTCGCCGGACTGACTTGGCAAACAGCGTATTCACATAAAGAGTCAATGCGCTTACAAGCAACAGGACGACGGCAATTTTCCAATCCATCGCAAACATCCCGATGATCGAGCCGATCAGTGACAGCAGGATGATGCTTAACGTTTTCAATTGCTCAGCATACGCGTTTTCCATGAGGACAACATCGTTGCCCAGCCTCGACATCGTATCTCCCGAATGGTGCTGCTCATAATAATCGAAAGGCAGCTTGCTCAAACGTTGATAGACATGAAGCCGAATGTTGGCAATGAGCTCGCGGACGCATCGTCGATAGATGTAGCTAAAAAATGGAGACAAGATGCTCAGCAAGAGGAACATCACAGCCATGGTGGCAATCGCTCTCGTTAATAAAGCAGGGTCTTTTGTGTTCGCAAAATCCGTCAGATCCTTGAACACGAAAGGTAAAGATACCAATACAGCTGCTTGACCGATTCCGTCACCCACGAGTCCCAAAATATACGCTCGCTTTTTCGATTTCATAAACGACAGCAGTTGAAGTAGTTCCCGCATCAAATTCTGGATGAACATGCCTATACCCCCCCTGCAGCCAGCGTGCTGTGCATCTCTGTGGCAAACTGTTTTTGATACAATCTGGTGTAAACGCCGCCTTGTGCAAGCAAATCGTAGTGTGTACCTCGTTCTACAATTTGTCCTTGCTCCAAAACAAGCACTTCATCCGCGTCTTTTATCGTAGACAGTCGATGAGCAATGACGAGAACACTCCGATTTTTCATCACATTTTCCAACGCTTCCTGGACCAAAGCTTCCGATTCTGTATCTAAGGCAGACGTTGGTTCATCCAGCAGAAGAATCGGGGCGTCCTTCAAAATCGCTCGGGCAATCGCGATACGCTGTTTCTGTCCTCCGGATAAACGAGAGCCTCGTTCTCCCACTTTTGTTTGATATCCTTGCGGCAGCTCCATGATGAAGTCATGCGCATTGGCCGCTTTTGCCGCTGCAATGATCTCGTCTTGTGTCGCCTGAATGCGTCCATACGAGATATTTTCTGCAACAGACACGGGGAATAGCGTCGTATCCTGAGAAACCATGGAAAGATAGCTCCGCATGTCCGTCATATTCCAATCAGTCATGGAATGCCCGAAAACATTCAGTCTTCCGTTGCCCGGCTCCATTGGATAAAACCCGCACAGCAATTTCATGATGGTACTCTTTCCACTCCCGCTGGCACCTACTAACGCAACGATCTTGCTCGGATGTAACGTAAAGCTAACGTTATCAAGAATCCTTGCCTGATCGTAGGCAAACGTAACGTTTTCAAACTGTACAGGAATCGCCTCTGGATCAACAGGAATTGCAGGCTGATCATTTTGTTCGACTGGCTGTGTAAAAATTTCTTGCAGTCGCTTTGCCGCACCTGATGTTTCTTGTACTTGGGCAAACAAAACGGGTGCGAGTGAAAGTGGTTCGATAATAAAGTGAAGCAAATAGCTGAAGATGACCAAGCTGCCCAGATCCAATTCTCCCGCCTGAATCAAGTACCCACCATAAGCGACAAAAAACAGGATTGGGGAAGAAAACAATAAAATCCCTGGTGCTGTCATCCACGCGCGTTTTTTCTCTGCCTGGAACGCATTTTTCAATACCTGCTTCATACCCGCATGGTATTTACGATACAGAACGCCTTCCAATTGAAAAGCTTTGACCATGTGAATCCCGGAAAGCGTATCCTGAGCGATGGCGTTCGTTTGACCCAGATGGTCCTGCATTTGCTCCGAATATTTTTGAAGCGGTCTGCTCATCCACCCTGTGATAGCGATGGCGACGGGAAGGATTGCGACGCTGAAGATGATTAACTTCCAATTGATCGCCAACAACAATCCAAGAGCTCCCACAAAAACAACTGGCAAATAAAAAAGCTGGAAAAAATGCTTTTGCAAAAAGCTTTGCAAGATTTGGGCGTCTGTTGTTAAGCGAGAAACGAGATCGCCGGAATGATATTTATCCATAGTGGACATGGGAACTTTTTCGAGATGAGAAGCCATGCTGTTTTTCAAATCTCTCATGGCTCTTGAACTGAATCTAGCTGCCGAATACGTGATGAAATATTTTGAGAGAAAACCGACGATGGTCAGACAAAAAATGATGAGAGCAATACTGACCAGCTTGTCGAAGTTGTTCGTATGTTCGACCATGGTTTTGATCAGGATTCCCATCCAAATGTTTGCCACAGCCACAAGAAGCGAGGCAATGATACAGATTATGACCCAACCTCGATAAGGCTTTACATATGAGAGTACCCAGCCAAACACGGGCGCTTTCTTTCTGTGCTGAGCTTGCTTGGTAAAAATCATTTGCTGCTCCTCTCCAAGGATGTAATGGATGAACTCCCCTTGGAAAACGTGTTCCCAAGGGGAATCATCACAAAGCCGCGACCTTATTTCAGAATGAACAGCTCTTGCAGGATGTCTCGGAGGATGGAGGCATTCATCGACACGTAATTTCCTCCCAGCATTCTGGAGTGGATTCCGTACCCTTCGTACGTCATCAGTCGTTTCGTAGCCTGTGCCCAAGCGGCTTCATTCCATTTGACTGCGACTAGATCTTCCTCGCCCGATTCCAGCTCTGATTGAATGAGATGGATCTCTGCGTTCGTTGCACCCGTATTGATCAGTTGATTGTGGTGCATGACGTAGCTGACTGTTTTTCGAATGAAGCTTTGCTTGACGAATTCATTTGCAGCGTACAAATTGAAGTCTTCTTGTGTCATGTTGAACATCTCGATGTTTTCTCCAATTTCGGCAAATAACTGGGCAATGTCACTCTCTGTTTCCGCCAGAGTCCTTTCCATCACCTTGTCTTTCCAGTATGAATCGAACAAGATGAGGTCGGTCACGACATATCCTTGGTTCTCCAGTTCTTTTGCAACATCAAACGCCAGATTGCCTCCTGATGAATATCCCATGAGCGTATACGGACCTTTTGGATCAATCGCCACGATGGCTTCGATGTACTGCTCAAGTCGATTGTCTTCTTCGATAAAATCAAAGCTATGCAGGGAAACGCCCTTGATTTCATCAGCAAGCTTCTGGTAATAGACGCTCTGGGCACCAATTGGCGTAAAGCAGAATACCTTTCTAGCCGTCTCTTCATTTAAGAGAATGGCTCTTCCGGAGTTGCCCTCAAAGTTCTTGTTCGTGATGAAATCCGCTACCTTCTCAATGGTTGGATGCTGGAAAATGAGGTTCAACGGCAATTCAATCTGCATGTACTCATACACCTTTGCAACCAGCAGCGTAGCTTTCAAGGAATGTCCACCCAGTTCAAAGAAATGGTCAGTGATGCCGATCGGTTCGATTCCCAAAACTTCCTGCCAAATGGATGCCAATTGATGCTCAGTCGCAGTTCTTGGTGCCACGAACTCACGTGTGGTCGCATCTGATGACTGTGGCTTCGGTAACGCTTTGCGATCCACTTTTCCATTGGCCGAAAGCGGCAGTTGATCCAACTGGACAAAATAGCTTGGAACCATGTACGCAGGCAGTTCCTTCGCCAGATGCCTTCTCAGCTCAGAAACGGATACCTCTGCTGCTGGAACAAGATACGCGCAAAGATACTGTCCGGCCGTTACGTCATCCTCATGCACAACCACCACTGCTTGATCGATGCCATCGTAAGCAAGTATGGTGCTCTCGATTTCCCCTATCTCGATGCGGTACCCTCTCACCTTCACCTGTTCGTCAGCCCTACCGATATAATCGATCGTGCCATCTGTCCGCCATTTCACCAAGTCACCTGTTTTGTACATGAACTCTCCTGGCACAAACGGATTCGGAACGAACTTCTCTTGTGTGAGCTCTGATTTATTCAAATAACCTCTTGCAAGTCCGGGTCCTCCGATGCATAGCTCTCCCACTACGCCGATCGGTTGCAAGTGATGTTGTGTATCTACGATGTAAACCTGTACATTGGCTAGCGGTCGCCCAATCGTGATGTCTTGCCCTGCTTCGATCGAACGAGAGATGGTAGTGACGACGCTGTTTTCGGTCGGACCGTATTCATTGTTGATCTCGATTGCTGGATGTTTTTCTTTCGTTTTTTGCACAAGCTGCGCAGGTAGTTTCTCGCCTCCCAATGTTACGCAACGCAGAGGAGTGAAATCTGCAGCGGTTGAGCAATCCAGAATCGCTTGGAACAGACTCGGTACACCGTAATAATGTGTGACTCCCGTTGAGGCAATCAGCTTTTTCAGCGCTACTGGATCTTTGGCTTCTTCCTCTCTCGGCAAGACGCAACTAGCACCACCGAGAAGCGGAGCGAACAAGCTGGCTACAAACCCATCGAAGGCAAAAGAGAATACCTGCAACGCCTTGTCACCCGGTCCGAATCCATACTCATCTCTTCTCCACTGCAAGCAATTGACGATTCCCTGATGTGGAATCATGACGCCCTTCGGCTTACCGGTCGTCCCCGATGTATAGATCACATAGGCGAGATCAGTCGGTTGATTGAGTGATGAGAGATTGGCGCCATCCATCTCGACGTCATGCTCTGCGTTCAGATCGAGCCAATCAAGCCCGCTCGACACGCGAGACAATAGTTCTGACAGATGAGACTGGCAGAGAAGCAGTGCTGCGTCGCTGTCCTCCAGCAAGTACTGAATGCGTTCTTGCGGATACGCCGGGTCGATCGGAACATACGCACCGCCTGCCTTTAAAATACCAAGGATGCCAATGATCATCTCTGGTGAACGCTCCGCCATGACTGCTACAAGACGATCAGGTCCAATTCCTTTGGTGCGCAGAACTCTTGCCAGTCTGTTGGCTCGTTCATTGAGCTCGCTGTACGTCAGTGACAGACCGTTAAAGAGAATAGCTTCCTGATCTGGCGTCTTCGCAACTTGCTCTTCGAATAATTGATGCAGCGTTTTGTCTTGTACATAGCTGACAGCTGTATCATTGAAATGCTCGAAAATTTGCTGCTTCTCCTCCGCCCTGAGCATGTCGATTTCACTCAAGCGGATATGTGGATTTTGCAC
This sequence comes from Brevibacillus sp. AG, assembly GCF_028369215.1. NCBI lineage: Bacteria > Bacillati > Bacillota > Bacilli > Caryophanales > Paenibacillaceae > Brevibacillus > Brevibacillus sp. AG. Next base: position 472,290 of record NZ_JAQMYO010000001.1, read on the forward strand.
AACGATTTGGGCAATAGCCATGAAGTGGTTGCTTAACCGTTCAATCGTCTCTCTCGTAAACAAGCTCGTGCTGTACTCCACGCCAATGCTAATCTCTTCACGCTCTTCTGTGGCAATCAGCGTCAAATCGAATTTGGAATGGTTGCCAGCCTGATCAGTCATGAAAGGAGCAAGTGTCAATCCGAGCAGATCGATGGAATCATCCGTGTTGTTCTGCACAGTAAACATAGTGTCAAAGAGCGGGTTTCTGCTTAAGTCTCGCGGAATGTCGAGTTTTTCCACCAGCTCCTCAAACGGATAATCCTGATGAGCGTAAGCGTCTAATGCATTCTGCTTGACTTCCAGCAACAACTCGGTGAATGTTTTCCCAGCATGCGGCTTGTTTCTCATCGCCAATGTGTTTACAAACATACCGACGATTGGTTCCAATTCAGCATGGGATCTGCCTGTAATCGGCGTACCGACGATGATGTCCTCCTGCCCGGAATACTTGGAAAGCAGTACGTTGTACGTCGCAAGGAGCACCATGTACAGCGTCGTTCCCGTTTCTCGAGCCAGCTGGTTCAAGCCTTCCATGAGTTGTTTACCCGTTCCGATGGTAAACTGATCCCCTGCGAAATTTTGAATGCTTGGTCGGGTGAAATCCGTTTGCAGGTTTAGTACTGGAATTTCGTCTGCAAACACTTGTGCCCAGTGCTCTTCTTGCTTGTTGAAAGCATCGGATTGGAAAAGCTCCTGTTGCCATACGGAGAAGTCCTTGTACTGGATTCGCAGTTCTGGCAAAACGTCCCCTTGGTACAGCTGCACTAAATCTGTCAGGAGAATACCAGAAGATACACCGTCGGAGATGCTATGATGCATGTCGGTAAAGAGCACATGACGATCTTCTCCGATTTGCAGCAGACGGACGCGAAGCAACGGCGCTACTCCCAGATCGAATGGCTGAACGAGGGTTGAAAGGACCTCTTGTGCCTGGTCTTCTGTGATCGTTGTATACGAAAGTTCAAAAGAAACTTCCTCGTGAACCTTCTGAACAGGTTCTCCATTTACAACGGCAAAAGACGTACGAAGACTCTCATGTCGCTCTATCAGCTGCTTGAACGCTGTCTCTAATCGTTCCGGTTCCAGCTTCCCTTCGATCAGCATGGTCGAAGGCATATTGTAGCTAATACCGACCCCTTCAAATTGATGGAGGATATACATGCGCTTTTGAGCCGATGAAACAGGATAATACTCTTGCGCAGGTGCTGGTTGAATCGAAATGACATATCCTCTTGCTGTCTCTTCGATGTGTGCAGCCAACTGTTGAATCGTCGGTTTTTCGAACAAAACACGAAGCGGAATATCGACTTGATATTCGTTATGCATGCTCGAAATCACACTCATCGCACGCAGGGAGTGACCGCCAATTGCAAAGAAATCATCCAGAATCCCTACTTGCTCCATATTCAGCACTTGCTCCCATACGCGGGCCAATTGCGCTTCCAACTCCGTACGAGGTGCTACGTAATCCGTCGTTCTAAGCATGGATACATCTGGCGCCGGCAAGGAACGTCTGTCGATCTTCCCATTTGCGGTTAGCGGCAGCGCTTCAAGCGTTACAAAATACGATGGAATCATCGCTTGAGGCAAATCTTTTAGCAATTCCTGGCGTACTTGTGCTGTGTCGATCTCGTGCTCTGCCACCATGTACGCGCATAAATACTTTTCTTGTCTGTGATCCTCTCTTGCGATGACAACTGCTTCCAAGATTCCGTCCAGCTTGCGTAGCTGTGTCTCGATTTCGCCCAGCTCGATACGGACACCCCTGATTTTCACTTGATGATCGTTACGACCCAAGAATTCCACATTGCCATCCGCGCGCCACTTCGCCAAATCACCTGAACGATACAGCAGTTCACCTGGCGCGAAAGGATTCGGTACGAACTTCTCCAGTGTTAGATCAGGTCTGTTCAAATAACCGCGTGCGACCCCTGCTCCACCGATGCACAACTCACCCACGACTCCAACAGGCTGAAGATTCAATTGTTGATCCATCACATACATTTGCATATTCGGCAGCGGTTTTCCGATCGGTACCGTTCCCGAGCGAATGGATGAGACATCGGTTTCTTCGTAATAGCTGGAATCGATGCACGCCTCTGTTACCCCATAACTGTTAACAATGCGTAACGAATGGCTGAATCTCGTGAGCAAGGTCTTGAAGTCTTCTGCTGGACAACTGTCTGCTCCGAGAATCAGGAGCTGCATCTGACTGATGTCTAGCTTGTTTTCGTAAATGTAATGCATCAATGGCATGATCAAAGCTGGTGTCGCTTCGAAAATAGTGATTTCATACCGCTTGATGATTTCGTACAAGGAAGCAGGGTCCATTTTAACCTCATTCGGGCAAATGACCAGCTGCCCTCCTGTGAGCAATGCTCTAGCAAAATCGCCAGTCGATACATCGAAGGCGAAGCTCGCCATTTGCAGCAAGCGAACCGGGAAGGTGTCCAAGTGATACTCATCCTGCCAGGCAAACGCGACATTCGCATAGCTCCGGTGTTCGATCACGACCCCTTTTGGCTTGCCAGTCGTACCAGAAGTATAAATGATGTAAGCCGCGTGTTCCGGAAGTGCCACAGGCTCCAGATTGCTCGCTTCTCCCTGGTACAACCCCTCTGCATCCAGATAGAGAGTCTCGTGAGGGAATGCAAGCTGCGTATTCAACTTTTGCAAGGTAAGGAACAGCTTCGCATCGCTATCTTCCAAAATGAATGCTTGACGCTCCAATGGATAGTCTGGATCAATCGGAACGTAGGCGCCGCCGGCTTTCAAAATACCGAGCGTCCCTACTACCATGTGCAACGAGCGGTCTACCATGATGCCGACCGTGCTCTCTGGCTTGACTCCCTTTTGGCGCAAAACACGTGCGAGCTGGTTTGCTTTTTCATTTAATTCCCGATACGTTAGCTGTTCATCCTCGAAGATGACAGCTACCTGGTTCGGTGATTTTTCGACCTGCTCTTCGAATAGCTCCTGGAACGTTTTATTCGTTGGATAAGCGGCTTTTGTTGCATTGAAATCATGCAGCATTTGCTCCATCTCATCTTTTGACAAAACACTGAACTCTGCCAGCTTGCTATCTGGATTCGCGATGATCGTCTTAAGGAGGTTGACGTAATGAGTTGCCATGCGATCGATCGATTCTTTTGCAAACAACTTCGTGCAATAGCTGAACTGCACGAGAAGCTCATCCTGTTGTTCCATCGCATCCAGAGCGATATCGAATTTCGCGATATTGCCATCTACCGGGTAAGGAGACATGTTGAGTCCTGCAATTTCTAATGCAGATGAGTCCGCAAGCCCCAGACTGAACATCGTATCGAACAGTGGATTTCGACTTAGATCGCGCCGCACTTGCAGCTTATCTACGAGATGTTCAAACGGATAATCCTGATGTTCAAACGCATGTAGCGCATTTTGTCTCACGTCACCCAAAAACTCGCGGAAGGTCAGGTCGCCTCCTGCCACATTTTTCAAAGCAAGCGTGTTGACGAACATGCCGACGATTCGTTCCACATCTGCGTGGGATCGACCTGCAATCGGTGTGCCGACTACAATTTCTTCCTGTCCTGCGTATTTGGACAGCAGCACATTGTAGGCTGCCAAAAGCACCATGAACAGTGTTGAGCCTGTATTTGCAGCGAGTTGTCTTAATTCCACAAGCAATTCATTTCCTGTAACGATCGCTACTGTGTCGCCTTCGAAGCTTTGAACAGTAGGTCTTGGGAAGTCATTTGGCAGGTTGAGTAACGGGATCTCCCCTGCAAAGACATTCGTCCAATAATCCTCCTGTTTTTGGAAACGCTCAGACTGGGACAGCTTCGTTTGCCAAGCAGCAAAATCTTTATACTGGATGCGCATGTCAGGGAGCTGCTTTTCTTCGTACAAGCTCGCAAACTCCTTGGCGATGACTGCAAGCGAAACGCCATCCGAGATAATGTGGTGCATATCCATGAAGAACAAATGTCGTTCTGCTCCCAGTTTGATCAAGTCAACCCGGAACAACGGAGCCACTTCCAGATCAAACGGCTGGACCAACTCCTGAATGCGTTGCTCTACTTGGTCTTCTGTCGCCTCGGAAATACCGATGAGAAGTGCGACATCCTCATGTACTCGTTGTACGGGTTCCCCGTTTATCGAATGGAAGGATGTTCGCAAGGATTCGTGTCGTTTTACCAGTGTTCGGATCGCATGTTCAAAGCGTTCGTAATCCAAATGGCCATCAATTATCAGCACATTTGGCACGTTGTAGCTAATCCCGCTTCCTTCAAACTCATGCAGGATGTACATTCTTTTTTGTGCAAACGAGACTGGATAATAATCTGCTTGCTCTACTGGTTCAATGGTCTCGAACTGTTCAATCTCACTCGCGGTGATATACCCAACGAGTTCATGGATCGTAGGAGATTCAAACAGTGCTTTTAACGGAAGCTCAACCTGAAATGCTTTGTGCACCTGCGTGATCACATTCATGGCTTTCAGGGAATGTCCGCCCAGTTCAAAGAAGTTGTCGTGAATGCCTATCGCATGAATACCCAGTACCTCTTGCCAAATTTCAGCCAGCTTCGTCTCAGTCGCATTTTGTGGAGCGACATATGTGGAGCTTTGAACCCGATCACCAGTTGGTTCAGGCAATGCTCTTCGATCGAGCTTTCCGTTTGCAGTCAAAGGCAGTTTATCCATTTGGACATAGAAGGCTGGCACCATGTAGCTAGGCAATTCTTTGGAAATCGCTTCTCTCAACTCTGCTGCGTCGAGTTCCGTTTCTGGAACAAAGTAAGCGCAAAGAGCTTTTTGGCCGTTCGTATCATCCATCACCGTAACGACAGCTTCTTTTACCTTTGCCAGATTGGTGAGAACGGTCTCGATTTCCCCAAGCTCGATCCGATAGCCTCTGATCTTTACCTGTTGGTCGATACGTCCCAAATACTCAATTGTTCCATCCGCCTTCCATCTCGCCAAATCCCCTGTGCGGTACATGTTTTCACCAGAAACAAACGGATTCGGAACAAACTTCTCGGCAGTCAATTCTGGCTTGTTCAAATAACCTCTGGCTACCCCGTCTCCACCTACGCACAATTCACCCGGCACCCCAATTGGCTGCGGCTGATTGTAGCGATCCACGATATACGTAGTGGAGTTCGTGATCGGCTTCCCAATCGGAATATTGTCTTCGAATTCCTTCTCAATCAAATAGCATGTAGAGAAAGTAGTGTTCTCTGTCGGGCCGTATCCGTTCCAAATTTCCAGAGCGGGATGGGCGCTGTTAACTTTGTTGATGTGTCTCGGAGACAGTGCTTCGCCACCGACGATTAACGCACGCAAGCCATCAAACATCGCCGGGTTATCTTGCGAAAGCTGGTTAAACAGTGGTGAAGTTAACCACATCGTTGTAATCCGATTCTCTCGCAGGAAGCTGCCCAGCTTCTCCGCATCCAACAGAACATCCTTGGTAACCAGGAACAAGCTAGCACCATGCAACAGAGCTCCGAAAATCTCAAACGTCATGGCGTCGAAGCCAATAGCGCCCGTTTGAATCATGCGATCTTCTTCGCGTACTTGAACGTAATTCGTATTTTTCACCAATCGGGTGACATTGCGATGCTCGACCATGACTCCTTTTGGTTTGCCCGTTGAACCCGACGTGTACATCACATAGGCCAAGTCTTTGGCATCATTGAAATTAGCTAGGTTGCTGGCATCTTCTTTCTCCAGGCTCTCGTCTTCCAAAATGATTGGAATGAGACCTTCTTCGACGAGATGCAACAGATGTCTTTGAACAAGGACAACCTTCACGCCGCCATCTTCAAGCATGTAAGAAATGCGCTCGGATGGATGCTCTGGATCAATCCCCAAATAGGCGCCTCCCGCTTTGATGATCCCCATTATGCCTGTGATCATCTCGAGAGAACGATCTGCGATCAGTCCGACCACGGAATCCTTCCCGATTTCCTCACGGCGAAGAGCACTTGCGATCTGATTCGCTTTTTGGTTCAGCTCCCGATACGTCAGCATCTGTTCGTTCATCACAACTGCCGTATGCTCGGGCGTTCTTTCCACTTGCTCCTCGAACAGCTCTTGAATCGTGCCTTCGCGTGGATACGCGGCAAACGTATTGTTGAATGCAACAGTTACAAGGTGTTTTTCTTCCTCACCGAGCAAGTTGATTTGACGCAACGCCGATGTTTGGTCTGCAATGACTCCTCGCAGCACCTGGAGGAAATGACCTGCCATTCTTTCAATCGTGTCTCTTTGGAACAATTTCGTGGAGTACACGAGACCAAAATGAATTCCTGTCTCATCTTCATGCGCTTCCAGTGTGAGATCGAATTTGGCGTTGCCTTGCTGTCCATCTCCGGAGTAGGCTTCAAATTTCAGCCCATCCAGCTCATAAGCTTTTTTGTCCAGGTTTTGCAAAATAAACATGGTGTCAAACAGCGGGTTTCTGCTGAGATCCCTCTGGATTTCCAGTTTTTCGACCAGTGCTTCAAACGGATAATCCTGGTGGGCATATGCTTGCAGCGTATTCTGTTTGACATCTTCCAAAAATGCCTGGAACGATTTCGTTCCGTCAGGGTAGTTACGCAAAGCCAATGTATTGACAAACATTCCCAAGACTTTTTCTACATCCGCATGAGATCTGCCAGCGATCGGTGTTCCCACTACGATGTCTTCTTGGCCGCTGTATTTGGAAAGGAGCACATTGTAAGCCGCTAGCAAGACCATAAACAGCGTGGTTTGGTTCTCATGAGCGAGCTTGTATAAATCGTCCATCAGCGTTTTGTCTGTTTGGAACGAAATGCAATCTCCCTCAAAGCTTTGAACCATCGGACGAGAATAATCGGCAGGCAGATTCAGTACCGGAATGTCACCCGCGAAGGACTTCAACCAGTAGTTCTCGTGCTTTGTATAGATGTCTGTTTGGAACAGATCAGTCTGCCAGACAGCAAAATCTTTGTATTGAACAGCAAGCTCTGGCAAATTCTCGTTCCGATACAGTTTCGAGAATTCTTCCATGATGATTCCGACAGAGACTCCATCCGAAATGATGTGATGCATATCCATCAGGAAGAGATGTCGCTTCTCTCCCAAGCTGAAGAGTCCGACCCTCAACAACGGAGCCTTCTGTAGATCAAATGCTTGCACAAATGATTCGATGGTTTGCTCGACTTGGTCTTCCGTCAAATCCTCATAGCGCACATCCAGTTCGACTGCCTCATGTACACGCTGAACAGGCTCGCCATTCACTGTGTGGAAGGATGTTCGCAACGATTCGTGTCGATTAACTAGCCCATGTATCGCGGTTTCAAAGCGTGCACGATCCAGATCGCCTTCGATATACATCACGCTTGGCATGTTATAGACTGTGCCGGTGCCTTCAAACTGGCGCAGGACAAACATCCTTTTTTGTGCAGAGGAAACAGGATAGTACGCTTGCCACGGTACAGGCTGAATCGGTACATGTGTGTCTTTTCCACTTGTCTCGATATACTGGGCCAATGCCTGGATGGTAGGTGTCGCAAAGAGTACTCTGAGTGGAAGCTCGACTTGATACTCTCGATGGATCTGTGCGGCGAGCGACATGGCTTTCAAGGAATGCCCACCTAGCTGGAAGAAGTTGTCGAGAATACCGATGTCGTTTACCCCAAGCACACGTTCCCAAATCTCTACCAGACTGCTTTCCACAGGACTTGCTGGCGCCACATATTCTGCTCCCGTTACAGGTCTGCCTTCTGGTTCTGGCAAGGCTTTCCTGTCGATCTTTCCATTAGGTGTAAGCGGGAGAAGATCGAGCTGGACCAAGTGCGCAGGAATCATGTAAGACGGCAAGCTTTGAGACAGATACGACCACAGACTCGAGACTTCAAGCTTTTCTTCTGCCGTGTAATAAGCAGCAAGCGACGATTGGCCCTGTTGGTCCTCATGGACAATCACAACTGCCGAAGTCAGCTTTTCAAAGGAGAGCATAACCGACTCAATCTCGCCGATTTCAATCCGATATCCCCTTACTTTTACCTGTTCATCCAAGCGACCGACAAATTCAATCGTTCCGTCAGGGAGCCACTTTCCAAGATCGCCAGTCTTGTACATGCGATCGCCTTCCAAATAAGGATGGGAAACGAACTTCTCTGCTGTGAGTTCCGGCTTGTTCCAATATCCACGTGCCAAACCGTGGCCACCGATGCAAATTTCCCCGACGACGCCGATTGGCTGTAGCTGATGGAATTTGTCCACGATAAAGATGCTGGTATTAGCAATAGGACGTCCGATCGTTATCGCAGAATCTAGTTGCGAAATTCGCTGCGAGGTGGCGACGACACTGCTTTCAGTCGGACCGTATTCATTGACGATGACCAATTGCGGATTGTGCTGATTGCTCTTCTCAACGAGCTGAGCAGATACTTTTTCGCCCCCAAGTGTGACCGTTTGCAGGGAACTGATATCCGCAGCAGAGCTGCATTCCAATATAGCTTGGAACAAACTTGGCACGCATGTCATTTGGGTGCATCTCGCAGCTGCAATAAGGTTTCTGAGAGATACAGGGTCTTTGGCTTCAGCATCCTCCGCCAAGACGACGGTTGAACCGGAAAGGATCGGTGTAAAGAAGGAAAGAACAAAGGCATCAAACGCAAAGGATAGGGGCACAAGACTTCTATCATCGACGCTAAACTGATACTCCTCTTTCTTCCACAACACGCTGTTGACAATGCCACGATGCTCGATCATTACTCCTTTTGGCTTGCCTGTTGTCCCTGATGTGTAGATGACATAAGCCAAATCGGAAGCGGTTTGAATCTGCTCGAGATTCGAACGGTTGGGAGAATAGTTCTTCTCCTCCTCCAGATACAAGCATTCCGCGCTCACACTAGAAGCTAGCTTAGCTCCAAGATGTGTTTGGGTAAGCACGAGACGTGCTTCGCAATCCTCCAGCATGTAGGCTACACGATCTTCCGGATATTCAGGATCGATCGGCACGTAGGCTCCACCTGCTTTCAAAATGGCCATGATTCCCACAACCATTTCCACAGAACGGTTTGCCATGATTCCTACGAATTGGTTAGCCTTTACTCCCCGTTCACGCAAGGTAACGGCAAGCTGATTTGCTCGCTCATTCAATTCGTGATAGGACATCTGCTTATCGCCGATTTCAACCGCAGCAACCTGTGGTGTTTTTTCCACTTGCTCCTCAAATAGCTCATGGAGTGTCTTGTTCTGCGGATATTCCTTATGCGTATGGTTGAATTCTACTAACAAGCGATGCTTTTCTTCATCGGAAAGCATCGTGATTTCAGACAAGGTAATGGCTTGTTGCTCAATAACGGCATGAAGGATTCGGATGAAATGTGCCGCTATTTTTTCAATCGTTTTTCGTGTAAACAATTTGGTGCAGTAATCAAGACTAAAGACAATCTCCTCATCTTCTTCATACGCCTCTAATGACAGATCAAACTTGGCCTGATTCACTTCTGCCATATAAGGTGTAAACGTCAGTTGCTCCATTTCGAACGGCTTTTGATCCATATTTTGCAAGATAAATACGGTGTCAAACAAAGGATTGCGGCTTAGATCCCGTTGAATGTTCAGCTTATCGATCAGCTCATCCAGTGGGTAATCCTGATTCTCAAAGGCTTTCAGCGTATTGTTTTTCACTTCTGCCAAAAAGCTAAGGAAGGTCTTATCCCCCACAGGCTCGTTTCGCAAAGCCAGTGTATTGACAAACATACCGATGATCGAATCCGTTTCTGCATGGGACCTGCCAGCAGTAGGCGCACCAACAATAATGTCCTCTTGTCCAGCGTATTTGGAGAGAAGTACATTGTAGGCAGCCAACAGAACCATGTAGAGCGTAGCTCCTGTACCATGGGCAAGTCGATTCAATTCTTTTTTCAAAAGGGCACCAGAGCTGAAAACAAATCGCTCACCCTCGAAGCTTTTCACAGAAGGTCTCGGATAATCCGTTGCAAGATTTAATACAGGAATTTCGCCCGTAAAAGTATCGATCCAATAGGCTTCCTGCGCAGCAAACTCTTCTCTCTCGAACCATTGATTCTGCCAATGGGCAAAGTCCTTGTACTGAATGCTCAGTTCTGGCAGCTCTTCCCCGTGGTAAAGCTGAGCAAGCTCTTGAACAAGGATGCCAATAGATACACCATCCACCACAATATGGTGCAAATCCAGCATGAAAAGATGGCGTTCCGGAGCCAGTTTGACCAGTCCAGCGCGAATCAGAGGAGCTTTTTCCAAATCAAACGGTTGAATAAATTGCTCGACGATTTGTTTAAGCTCTCCCTCTGTTGACTCCATCAACGAGATTTCCAGCTCGACATCTTCATGTACGCGCTGAACAGTCTCTCCTTTCATGGAGTGGAACGAGGTACGCAGAGATTCATGGCGTCTCACCAGACTCTTGAGCGCTTGCTGCAAACGCGCTGTATCCAGCTTGCCATCGATGTACAGGATGCCCGGCATGTTGTAGCTGATGCCTGCACCTTCCATTTGTCGGAGAATAAACATTCTCTTTTGTGCAGAAGACACCGAGTAATACTCCTGCTTTTGGACAGGTTCAATCGTCGTATACTTGCCTTTGCTAGCAGTCGCGATGTATAACGACAAGTCAGCGATGGTAGGCGATTCAAACAGTGTTTTCAACGGCACATCTACTTGAAGGGTGCGATGGATCAAAGAGATGACGTTCATCGCCTTCAAAGAGTGTCCGCCCAACTCGAAAAAATGATCGTGGACCCCGATTTGGTTCACGCCAAGTACACTTTGCCAAATATCTGCGAGCGTGGCTTCCACTTCATTGCGCGGCGCTACATACACGGTTTCAGATGAGGATGCTCCCTCAGGTTGAGGCAATGCTTTGCGATCTACCTTGCCATTTGCCGTGAGCGGCAGCTTCTCCAAATAAACAAAATAAGAAGGAACCATATAAGATGGCAAATGGGAAGCCATGTAAGCTCTCAGGTCGGCTGTCTTGATTTCCTGATCGGAAACGATATAGGCGTACAAGTTGTTTTGCCCTTTTTCATCTGGACGAGCAAGGACAATGGCCGTTTTTATCCATTCATGCTGCAAAAGCCTTGCTTCGATCTCACCCAGTTCGATCCGGTGGCCTCTGATTTTTACCTGATGGTCGATGCGTCCGAGATATTCCACGTTGCCGCAGGCTAGGTACCTGACCATGTCGCCAGTACGGTACATCCTGCTATCCGGTTCAAACGGATTGTCAATGAAGCTGGCTGTTGTCAGTTCTTCACGATTCCAGTAGCCGCGGGCCAAACCATCGCCAGCAATGCACAGTTCCCCTGCAACCCCTACAGGCTGGAGCTGGTTGCTCGCATTTACGACGTACAAACGGACGTTATCAATCGGTTTGCCAATGGGAATCGCGCCATACTCCGGCAAACGAGGGCAAATCCAGTATGTCGCATCAATCGTGGACTCGGTTGGGCCATAGAGGTTAACCAACTGTGCCGTTTGAGTCTCGTAAAAGCGCGAAACAAGTGCAGGTGTCAATGCTTCTCCACCGCAGAAAACGCGTTGCAAGCTCGTGCAAGAGCTCCATGCCGGTTCGGTCATGATCAGGTCCAGCAAGGAAGGAACCATCTGTAAAGTCGTGATCTTCTCCTCGCTGATCATACGAGTCATGTACTCGATGTCACGATGTCCGTCTGGCTTTGCAAGGACCAGGCGTCCCCCCGTGATCAGTGGCAAATAAAATTCCCATACGGAAGCATCGAAGGAAAACGGGGTTTTTTGCAAGACAGCATCCTCTGTAGTCAGTGGGAAGGCATTCTTCATCCAAAGCATGTGATTGCAAATCGCTTGATGCGCGATCATAACCCCTTTGGGATTTCCGGTCGATCCAGATGTATAGATGACATAGGCCAAGTCATCCCGGCCAGAGACATGGTCAAGATTGGTGTCGTCACCTGCATAAATCGCTTCATCATCTACGTCGATGATTTCTCCTGCATACTCTACTGTTTCTTTCAAATGACTTTGTGTCAGTAGAATCGGAGCTTTACTGTCGCTGAGCATGTATTGGATTCTTTCTGGCGGATAAGTAGGATCAATTGGCGTATACGCGCCACCTGCTTTTAACACGGCCAACATGCTCACGACCATCCCGATAGAACGGTCTACCATAATTCCGATCAGTGTATCTGGTTGCGTTCCTTTGCTCCGCAGCAAACGAGCTACTTGATTGGCTCGGGCGTTCAACTGTCGATAGGTTAAGGCGTATCCGTCATAGGCTACAGCTACTTGATCTGGCGTAAGCAATACTTGCTCTTCAAACAATTGGTGCAAAACCTGATCAGCGGAACGTTCGACAAAAGTATCGTTGACGTTCAGAATGAGGGCACGTTTTTCTGCTTCTGTCATCATGTCGATTTCTGCTAACTTGGCATTCGGTTGTGCAGGAATGGTACGCAAGATTTCCAGATAATGATGGGCCATTCTTTGGATGGTTTCTTTCTTGAATAGCTTCGTTCCAAATGCGAATTGGAATTGAATGTCAGATTGCGATTCACTCGCATTCAAAGCAAGATCGAACTTTGAAATTTTGTTAAATATCTCATACGGAGCTGCTGTCAGCTGCTCGATTTCCAGCGACTGCTGATTCGCATTTTCCAAAGAAAACATGGTGTCAAACAAAGGATTTCGGCTAATGTCACGTTGAATGGCCAGCTTTTCCACCAGCTCTTCAAATGGATAATCCTGATTGTCATAGGCCGCTAGCGCATTTTGTTTCACTTCTTGCAAGAAGCGGGTAAAGGTTTTGTCGCTCGCAGGATGATTTCTCATGGCCAACGTATTCACAAAGATCCCCATGATGTTTTCCACATCGGCATGAGAACGACCAGCGACAGGCGTACCCACAATGATATCCTCTTGGCCGGAATACTTGGACAGCAGTACATGGTAAGCCGCAAGCAAGACCATATACAGGGTTGTACCTGTATCTGCTGCTACCTTGCGCAAACGCTCTGTCAATTCTTTTCCTGCGTCAAAAAGAACAAGATCCCCTTCAAAGCTTTGAATGGTTGGACGTGGATAATCAGTCGGCAGATTGAGCAAAGGAATTTCATCAGCAAACGTATTCAACCAGTGGAGCTCCTGCTTCTTGTACACGTCCGTCTGGAACAGCTCATTTTGCCAGGCAGCGAAATCCTTGTATTGGAGAGAAAGAGGCTGCAAGGCTTCCCCTTGGTACAACTTGGCAAATTCACTCAGTAAAATTTGGGATGAAACACCGTCCGAGATGATATGGTGCATGTCGAGCAGGAACAAATGACGGTCTTTGCCCAACTTGACCAAGCCTGTTCGAATCAACGGAGCGGTTCCGAGATCAAATGGACGGACAAAATCGCGCATGATCTGCTCCGCCTTGTCTTCCGTTGACTTCAGCATCAGGGTTGGTACTTCTACCTCATTATGCACTTTCTGTACAGGCTCACCATCGATACGGTGGAAGGAGGTGCGCAAGGCTTCATGGCGCTCCGCCAGTCGTTGGACCGTGCTAGCAAAACGATTGTAATCCAGCTTTCCTTCCAGCAACATTGCTCCCGAAATGTTATAGCTGATGCCACTTCCTTCAAATTGCTGAAGGATGTACATTCTTTTTTGAGCAGAAGATACGGGATAAAATTCTTTTACCTCAACCGGTTGAATAGCTGTGTACTTGCTTTTCCCCGATCTCGAGATAAAAGCAGCGAGCTGAGATACGGTCGGATTCTCGAACAGTGCCTTTACTGGCAAATCCACTTCCAACGCTTTAGAGACTTGAAAGATGACTGTCATAGCCTTCAGTGAATGTCCGCCCAAATCAAAGAAATGATCGTGAACGCCTACTCGGCTAACCCCCAGGGCCTGCTGCCAAATTTCAGCCAATTTTGTTTCCGTTTCATTCTGAGGAGCAACGTACGCTGTTCCCGTTACAACTGCACCGTCAGGCTTCGGCAATTTCTTCCGCTCTACTTTTCCATTGGCTGTCAGCGGAATTTCCTCCAAACGGACAAAGAAGGACGGGATCATGTAGGAAGGAAGTGTACTTCCCAGATGCTCTCTCAACTCCGATACGGTCAACTCCTGCTCGGAAACAATGTAGGCATACAGCACATTTTGACCACTGTCATCCTTGTCAGCGATGACGACAGCTTCCTTGATCCATTCATGCTGCGTCAAACGCGTCTCAATTTCGCCCATCTCAATCCTATGCCCACGAATTTTGACTTGATGGTCGATTCTTCCCAAGTATTCCATATTGCCGTCGGGCAGCCATTTCGCCAGATCGCCTGTTCGATACATTTTGGTCCCCGGACGGAACGGATTATCGATGAACTTTTCCTGAGTCAGATCTGGTCTATTAAAATATCCTTTGGCTACGCCATCTCCAGATATATACATCTCGCCAATGGAGCCAACGGGTATTGGCTGCATAGAGGAATCGAGCAAATAAAGCTGTACGTTGTCTGCAGGGACTCCGATTGGTACCGATTCTTGGATGGGTTTTTTAGGGTCATACAAATAAATCATGCAGCCCACAACCGTTTCGGTAGGTCCATACTCATTGAAAATCTTGACATTCTGTCCAAAGTTCTCATAGATTCTCTTCGCCAATTGGGTTGGCAAGTTCTCACCACCGACGATAAACCGTCGGATGCTGCTGTTTGTTCCATCTATTTCTTCAATGAGCTTCAAATGTGTAGGCGTCAGCTTGATGATTCCCACTTGATTATCTTGGATGATGTCTAAAATGACCTGTACTTTATCTGTTCCTCTGTAGACATAGATCGTATTGCCTGACAGAAGCGGCGTGAAGATCGAGGTGACAGTCAAATCAAACGAAATGGAAGAGTATAGCGGAAAGTCTACAGCTTCCCCTTGGACATACTCCTTGTTAGCCCACCATATGTAATTGACTAGACCTCGGTGGGTAATCATCGCGCCTTTTGGATTCCCCGTGGACCCGGAAGTATAGATCATGTACGCCAAATCGTCCGGTGTGCATGCTGTGTCAAGATCTGTACTGTCTCCTTCAAACATGGAAGGATTGTCTAGGTAGAGGATGTCACCTTCAAACTCGACTTTTTCTTGAAGATGAGACTGTGTCAAGAGAATCGTCGTCTGACTGTCATCCAGTAAATACTGAATTCTCTCTATCGGATACTCGGGATCAATCGGCAAATAGGCGCCGCCTGATTTTAGAACTGCCATAATAGCCACGATTAGCTCGAGTGAATGCTCCGCCATAATGGAGACGATACTGCCTTGGGTAATTCCTTTCCCACGCAGAGCTCTGGCCAACTGGTTGGAACGCTCCTGAAGCTCCCGATAAGTAAAGCGATCTTCACCGCAAACAACCGCAACTTTCGAAGGCGTCTGTCTTGCTTGCTCCGCGATCAGCTCGAAAATCATTTTGTCGCGTGGATAATCGGCGGTCGTGTCGTTATAAGCTACCAGCAATTGCTGTTTTTCCTCATCCGTGATGATTCCGATATCTTCAAGCAGTACATTCGGATTGTGAATGACCTGCTCAATGATCGTTTTCAAGTGCGCTTCTACTCGGTTCATGAATGACTCCTCATAAACCGATGCATTATAGCTCAACTTCACATACATCTCATTCGAAGGTGCGACCGCTACTACAACGTTAAAATCATAGGAGGTCTGTTCTTCCCCATTTTCCACGTTGAATTGAAAGCCTAAGGAATCTTCCAGATCATTCAAACCACTATCCGGGTAATTTTCATACGTTACCAAATGATCGATTAACTCCTGTTTCAGTACCGTCTTGCTCTGAATTTCGTACAGCGGAGCGAAATCATAAGAAGCAGAAGCCAAGGCTTGCTTCTGAACTGTTTTTAGCAGCCCACTAAAGGTTAGTTTTTTATTCGTTTGCACGCGGGTTGGAATCGTGTTAATGAACAATCCAACCATGCTCTCAATCCCCTGGATCCCTGGCGGACGACCTGACACAACCGAACCGAATACCACATCGTCCGAATTTTTGTACTTGCTCGCCAAAATACCCCACAGAGATTGAAACACGCTGCTCATCGTAGCCTGATTCTGATTGGCAATCTGCATCAGCTGCTGAGTCTTCTCAGGTGCGACGGTGAAAAGATTCTCCACATGGACATAATGGCCATCTTCCGCTACATTCTTCTTTTTAGGGAAATCAGCCTGATGGTCATAGCCTTCCAGGTAGTTCTGCCAGTAAGTAAGTGCTTCTTCTTTGTTTTGCTTATCCAGCCATTTGATGTATTCGCTGTATGGTTTGGTCGCTTCTCGCGGAACAGCCTCGCCTTTACGAATTGCGGCATAGTACCCGAGTAGCTTATGGAGCAACACGCCCAAAGACCAACCGTCGACGATGATATGGTGGAATGCCCAAACGAACTGATATTGGTTCTCCCCCGTTTGGAAAATGGCTGCTTTCATCAAGACGTCTTTCGTCAGCTCAAATGTATGATGCTGGCTGGTATACGCTTTTATGTATTCGTTCTGATCATCTATTGGCAAATGCGCAATGTTTTCGAAATGAACGGTAACTTTTCTCTCTTTAAAAACAACCTGTCGAGGTCGCTGCAGATTTTGATAAACAAACACAGTTCGCAAAACCTCATTGTTCTCTACGAGCTTGTTCATGCTCTCTTCAAAAATGGGCAGGTGAAAATCACCTTGGAGCTTTGCGGACATCTGGAGGCAGTAGGCGCTGCTGTCCGTATCTTTGACAGCATGAAACAACATACCCTCTTGCAATGGGGTTAACGGGTAAATTTTTGCAATATTCTCTTGCTTATTCATTCTGCACCTCAAC
Source organism: Brevibacillus sp. AG (assembly GCF_028369215.1). Classification (NCBI taxonomy): domain Bacteria; kingdom Bacillati; phylum Bacillota; class Bacilli; order Caryophanales; family Paenibacillaceae; genus Brevibacillus; species Brevibacillus sp. AG. Next base: position 489,166 of record NZ_JAQMYO010000001.1, read on the forward strand.
TCTGTGATTTATCGATTTATAGAGGGTTCCTCCAATAAAAGCGAAATGACACAGCTTTTATTGGAGGAATAGCAATTTCTTATGTCGCCCGATTAGATTAATTCCAGGATGTTCTCCAGTTCTTCCATAGAAAGGTCATCATCACCGAGATCACTCGGGGTCAATTCTCCATTTTCTTTTGACATGCAATGCCCAATAATGCTGAGCAAGTGATTCCGATAGCTGTCTGCCAATTTCACAATGGTTTCTTCCTTATACTGGAGACTGCTGTAACCAAAACTGATCTGGAGCTTTCCATCCTCGATCATGCCGGAAATATCCAACAAGAATGCTCTCTCCGATTCTGGACTGAAAAGCTGACCCGTACCAAGTGGCGAGAAAGTAAGTCCGCCTGATTTTACATCCGAATCAAATTGTCCGAGGTAGTTAAAGCTGATTTCCGGTTGCAGGCTAAATTGCAGGGATGGACGCAGCTTATCCGCCGTCATCATGCGTAAAATCTCGTAGCCAATTCCTTTTTTCGGAATATGGCGCAAGCCTTCTTTGATTTGCTTGATTTGGTATGACAAGTCCTTTGATTTTTCCATATCAAGCACGACAGGGAACTGGGATGTGAACCACCCAATCGTTCTAGTCACATTCATTTCATTCTGAATATCTTCGCGACCGTGACCTTCCAAGTTGATGACAGCGTAGTTGGTATTTGCCCACTCTTTCACGGTTAATCCCAACGCAGTCAGCAACAGGTCATTTATTTCGGTGTGATAGGCATGATGAACGTGACGTAAAAGGTTTTCTGTCTCTTGAGCTGTCAACTCGATCTTCGCTGTACGGGTGTGCTTTTGTTTACGATCTGCTGTAACAAAATCGGTTGGCAACTTTTCTGCCGTGGTCACGCTCTCGAGGTTGTGCCAATACGCAGCTTCACGTAAAAGCTCGTCACTCTCTGCATAATCTTGCAATTGAGCCGACCAATCCTTGAATGAATCTGTCTTTTTCGGCAAGACGATCTCCTGATTGTGGAGAGCCTGCGAATAGGCAGATGAAAAATCTTCAAACAAGATGCGCCATGAGACACCATCCACGACCAGATGATGAATGGCAATCAGTAAATGATCCCCTTCAGTTGTGGAGAAGAGTGCCAAGTGGACGAGTGGTCCCTGTTCCAAATCGATACTGCTTTGGATATGATCAGACAACTCCAAAATACGAGCTGCGCTATTTGCATGATCTTTCAAGTCATACGAATGGAAGCGGAATCGCTCACCTGTCAGCGCTCGATTGATTTGCGTGATTGTCTCATTCTCCAGTTTGTATATCATGCGCAACGCATCGTGGTGCTCGACGATTTTGTAGAACGCCTGCTGAACAAGTCCCGGATCAAAGCCATCCTCTCGGAACAGCATAACAGCCTGATTCCAGTGATGACGGTCAGTGAAATTGCATTCGAAGAACCACTTCTGGATGGGCGTCAAGCCAATCTCGCCTTCTACTACTCCCTGATCGCTCTCTCTGGTGTTCGGTATGACATGGGCAGCAACTTGTTCAATGGTCGGATATTGGAACAGTTCCTTCATCGCCAGCGTCCACCCTGATGCGTGCAAACGCGTGGATACCTGAATGGCTTTGATGGAATCTCCGCCCAATTCAAAGAAGTTGTCTTTCATTCCCACTTGCTGAATTCCCAATACCTCTGCCCAGGTCGTTGCAAGTAAATGTTCCAGTTCGTTTTGCGGTGCTTCATATTCTCTGCCCGATTTCTCTTCGTGGCTTGGCTTCGGCAATGCTTTGCGGTCAATTTTGTCATTTGGTGTCAACGGCATTTTATCCAACTGAACAAAGAAGGAGGGAACCATATAATTTGGCAATTCTTTTCCCATGAATTCTCGCAGTTGAGCCGGACTTGCTTCTCCATCAGCTACATAGTATGCGCACAAGTAAGGTTGCCCCTGGTCATCCAAATGTGTGATGGCCGCTGCCTCAATAATCGTCTCAAATTTCAACAGAACACTCTCGACTTCGCCCAGCTCTACCCGATGACCGCGCACCTTCACTTGATGATCGATTCTGCCGAGATACTCGATATTTCCGTCCGGAAGCCATTTGGCCAGATCCCCGGTGCGATACATCTTCTCTCCTGGCACAAACGGATTGTCGACGAATTTTTCAGCTGTCAATTCTGGTCGATTCCAATATCCTCTCGCGAGCGACACCCCGCTGATGCACAATTCACCTATTTGACCGACTGTCTTCAATTGCATTTGTTCATCCACGATGAACAGCTTCGTATTCTGAATAGGTTTTCCAATCGTAATGCTCTGACTAACTGGTTCATGCGGCAAAGCTTTCCAGAGTGTCGCGCAAACCGTACTCTCTGTCGGGCCGTAGCCATTGATATAGGTCACTTTCTCTTTCCATTGCTCTACCAATGCGGTAGATGCTGCTGATCCAGCAGTAATCAGGATACGCAATGACGGCATACGGTCAGGCTCAAGATAAATGGCATACGTCGGCGGCAACGTGAGAATAGTTATTCCGTTTTTGTGGACGTATTCCTCAAATTTGCGGAAATCATTGATCGTATCGCGGGAGATGATATACAAGCTCGCTCCTGTCAAAAGAGCTATAAACATATCCCAAACCGATGCGTCAAAAGAGATACTTGCAAAATGCCCTGGCCGATCTTGTGGCGTTACGCCAAGCTGATTCCTGAACACCGCTTGCAGATTGGCCGCTCCTTTGTGCTCCAGCATGACGCCCTTTGGATTGCCAGTGGTACCGGACGTGTAAATGATATAGGCAAGATCAGACGGCTTGTTGATGCAAAGCAGATTGTCTGTATGCGACGAATAGCTCCCTGCGTCGTCCAAATCGATAATTTCTGCCTGACTGGACACCTTGTGGGTCAGATGATTATGAGTTAGCACGTGCTTCGCTTGACTGTCCTCGATCATGTACCGGATTCTTTCCTCGGGATAATCCGGATCGACCGGCAAAAAGGCGCCGCCAGCTTTTAAAATGGCGAGTGTGGCAATGGCCATTTCCAAGGAACGTTCTACCATCATGACGACGATTTGCGATGGTCCTACTCCTCTTTCACGCAATACGGTGGCTAGCTGGTTCGCTCTTTCATTGAGCTCTTGATACGTCATCTGATTCTCTTCAAATACAACGGCCGTTTGATCAGGCGTATTTGCTGCCAGTTCCTCAAAGAGCTGTTGTATGGTCTGGTTTTCCGTGTACTCTCTGTCTGTATGATTGAACTCCACCAGCAACAACTGCTTTTCTTCTGCCGTTAGCATCTCAATCGCTTGAAGTTGCTTATCAGGTTCTGCCGTAACATTTCGTAGAATTTGCATGAAATGACGCGACATTCTGTCTACCGTGTCTCTTCTAAACAGCTTGGTGCTGTACTCCAGTCGCAGCAACAGGTCTGTTTCCCGTTCAGTCAGGTGAAAAGACAGGTCGAACTTTGAAATGGCAAGCGCGCTCGTCGATTCATAGGGATGATAGGTCAGTTGACCCAGTGTTTTTTGGTACAGTTCGTCGGTTTGCAGAATGAACATGGTATCAAAAAGTGGATTGCGTCCCGGATCACGTTGAATGCCAAGCTTTTCAACCAGACTTTCCAACGGATAATCCTGATGATCATAGGCATCCAGGGCATTCTGCTTGACTTCCATCAGAAACTCCTTGAAGGTCTTCTCTGCTGTCGGTTTGTTTCTGATTGCTAGCGTATTGACGAACATACCGACAATCGGTTCGAGCTCAGCGCGTGTCTTGCCGGAGATTGGCGTTCCGACAACGATATCATCCTGCGCCGTATACTTCGAAAGCAGCAAATTGTAGGCGGCTAGCAAAACCATAAACATTGTCGTTTTCGTTTCTGCAGCCAGCGCGTGTAAAGCTTCCAGCAGAGGTCTATCGGTAGCAAGTACGATTTGATCACCCTCAAAGCTTTTCACAGCTGGACGTGGAAAATCTGTCGGAATCTCCAAGACAGTGTTATGCCCCTCAAACGCATGGCGCCAATATTCTTCCTGCTTTTTGAAGTCATCTGACTCGTTAAAGCCTTTTTGCCAAACAGAAAAGTCTTTGTATTGGATACGCAGCTCCGGTAACTCTCTGCCTTGGTACAATTCTGCCAGTTCATTGAAGATAATCGTGATAGACGAGGCATCCGAAGCAATATGATGCATGTCATACAAGAGAAGATGACGTTCATCCGAGATTTGCACGAGCCCCATGCGCAGCAGTGGCGGAACAGCCAGATCAAATGGACGGACAAACGCATGGAAAATTTCATCGATCTGATATTCTTCTGCACGCTGATACTCCATTTCCACTTTCACGTGGTCATGAATTTTTTGGACCAGCTGATCTCCTACCATCTCAAAGGAGGTTCTCCAGATTTCGTGACGATCTACCAATGCTTGCAGCGCATGCACCAATTGATCGCGATCCAGTTGACCCTCTAGCATGATCATCCCAGGCGTATTGTAGCTGATACCCGCGCCTTCCAACTGATGGAGCACGTACATCCGCTGTTGGGCAGATGATACCGGGTAGTAATCTTGTGGTTCTGCTGGTTGAATCGATGCATCTGGCGCATTCTCACTGTTTGCTATCAGCCTGGACAAGGCTCGAACGGTGGGCTGTTCAAAGAAATGCTTCAAAGGAAGATCGGTTTGAAACTCCCGATGCACATGCGCCACTATCGTCATAGCTTTTAAAGAATGTCCACCCAGCTCAAAAAAGTTATCCATCACTCCGATACCGGAGATGCCAAGGACGTTTTCCCAAATCTTTGCCAGTGTTGCCTCTACTTCATTAGCAGGCGCGACATACTCCACACCTGTTGTAGGCTTTCCTTCAGGCTTCGGCAGTGCTTTGCGATCGATCTTGCCATTTGGCGTGAGCGGGAAAGCATCCAGTTGAACGAGATAGGTTGGTACCATATACGCTGGCAGTTCTTGAGATAGATGTGTTCGAAGCGCCGCTTCCGAGATGTTGTCTTTTCCGGTGAAATAGGCAGTCAGATACGCGTCTCCGCTTCCATCCTGATAAGCAACGACAATCGCTTCATTTGTCGTTTCATAGCTGAGAAGAACCGATTCTATCTCCCCGATCTCAATCCGGTATCCTCTCACTTTTACTTGTTCATCCAGACGTCCTGCGAATTCAATCGTGCCGTCAGGGAGCCATCTGCCAAGGTCGCCCGTCTTGTACATGCGTTCACCTGGCTCAAATGGATTGGAAACAAACTTCTCTTCGGTAAGTTCCGGTTTGTTCCAATATCCGCGTGCCAAACCGAGTCCGCCTATACATATCTCTCCCACTACACCGATTGGTAGCAGCTGGTGCGAATGGTCCACGATGTATATGCTTGTGTTTGCTATTGGCCGTCCAATGGTGATCGGAGCATCCGGGAGCGTATCGCACAGATAGGTGGCGATAACACTGCTTTCTGTCGGACCGTACGCATTGACAGCAATCATCTGCGGATTCATCTCTTTGCACATCTCAACTAACTTCGGTGATAGCTTTTCTCCCCCGAGCACGGCCATTTTCATCGGACTGATCTCATCGGTGGTGCTGCATTCCAAGATCGCTTGGAACAAACTTGGCACGCATAACGTGTAGCTGCAACTCCATGTTGAGATCAGGTTTTTGAGCGCTATCGGATCTTTGGCTTCTTCATCCTTCGTCAAGACAACGGTTGAACCGGATAGAATCAACGCAAAGAAGGTAAGGACAAAACCATCAAAGGCAAAGGATAGAGCCAACAAACCTCTGTCATGGACAGATAAGGCAAACTCTTCTTTGTTCCACGTCACACTGTTGACAATACCTCGGTGCTCCACCATAACGCCTTTTGGCCTACCTGTCGTACCCGATGTGTAAATGATATAAGCCAAATTGGTAGCCGTATGAATCGGGTCAAGATTTGTGGTGATCCGAGAATAGTTACTCGTATCCTCCAGATACAGGCATTCCACTCCAGCAACAACCTTTGTTCCAAGATGCTCTTGGGTAAGCACCAAACGAGCTTCGCAATCTTCGAGCATGTAAGCAATGCGATCATTCGGATATTCTGGATCGATAGGCACGTATGCTCCGCCAGCCTTGAGAATGGCGAGGATTCCGATCACCATCTCCAAGGAACGATTTGTCATAATCCCAACTCGTTCGTCAGCCTTTACTCCTTTTTTCCGTAATGTACGAGCAAGCTGATTGGCTTTCTTATTGAGCTCCAGATATGTCAACTGTTTGTCCCCGCAAACCAGCGCGATTTGATCAGGGGTTTTCAGTACTTGTTCTTCAAATAGCTGTGGAAGTGTGCTTTCCAACTCAACAGGCTTGAATGTGTCATTGAAATGGACCAGCAATTCCTGCTTTTCTTGCTCAGTGAGCATCTCCATCTGATAGAGAGCCAAGTCCGTGTTCGTGATGACTTGTTGCAAGATTTGGATGTAATGACGCGACATTCGTTCGATGGTCTCCTGCTTGAACAGCTTGGTGCAAAATTCGAAGCAGAACATGAGACCTGCATGGTTTTGTGTTGCTTCGAGCGACAAATCGAATTTCGCCATTTTTCCCTCTGGCACGAAAGGTGTCACTGTCATGCCTTCGATCTTGATCGGATCGGCATCCATGTTTTGCAAAATGAACAAGGTGTCAAACAATGGATTGCGGCTTCGATTTCGATTGACCGCCAGCTTTTCAACGAGTTCCTCAAACGGGTATTCCCCATGCTCAAATGCAGCGAGTGTATTGTCCTTCACTTCTCGTAAAAATTGCTTGAAGCTTTTGGTTGCCACAGGCTGATTTCTCATTGCTAGCGTGTTGACGAACATACCCGTGATGCTTTCGGTGTCAGGGTGCGTTCTTCCAGCTGTCACGGTTCCGACTACCATGTCTTCTTGCCCGGAGTATTTTGCGAGTAAAACATGATAGGCTGCCATGAGCACCATGTAGAGCGTAGTCCCCGTATCGGCCGCCACTCGTTGCAAGCCATCCAGCAGCTGTTTTTCTGTGCGGAATGAATAACGTATCCCCTCAAAACTTTGAACAGACGGTCGAGAGTAGTCCAAAGGCAGATTCAAAACAGGAATTTCACCAGCGAATCGCTCGGTCCAAAACGCTTCCTGTTTTCTGTATTCGTCTGTCTGTGCCAGACCCTTTTCCCAAACCGCGAAGTCTTTATATTGAATGCGTTGCTCTGGCAAGGATTTGTCTTGATAGAGCTGTGCAAGATCATTCAGGATGATTTGCGAAGACACTCCGTCTGAGATGATATGGTGCATATCGATGATCATGACATGGCGCCGCTCTCCCAGTTTGACCAGTCCAACCCGACTTAATGGAGCCTTTTCCAAATCAAACGGACGCATGAAATCCGTGATGACTTGATTCAAACGTTCTTCTGCCGCTTCCATGTAGGTGATTGGCAGTTTGCATTCCTGATGGATGCGTTGAACCAGCTCACCGTTGCTGGTATGGAAGGAGGTTCGCAGCGATTCATGACGACTCACCAGATTGGAAATGGCATACTCCAGCTGCTGCACATTCAATTCCCCATCGAGTACCGTCACAACGGGCAGATTGTACACCGTACTATCCGGATCGAGCTGGTTTAAAATCAGCATGCGTTTTTGCGCTGAGGATACAGGATAGTGCTCTTGCATGACGACCCGCGGAATAGCGAGATACGTTCCTTCCTCTTCACCTTCCACATACTTGGCGATTTCTTGAATGGTTGGTCTATCAAACAACACGCGAAGCGGAACATCTGCTTGGCAGTCTTTTTGCATCCGGGAAATGAGATGAATCGCCTTTAGCGAATGACCCCCCAGTGTGAAAAAATTGTCCTGAATGCCAATCGGGGACACGCCGAGTACGTTTTCCCATATGGCTGCCATTTTCTGTTCCAGTTCGGTTGTCGGAGCGAGGTAATCCGCTCCCGTAAAAGCATTCCCCTCAGGTACGGGCAAGGCTCTTCTGTCTGTTTTTCCATTAGGTGTGACCGGAATCCGCTCCAAGTTCATAAAGAAGGAAGGGATCATATACTCTGGCAGCGTTCGTGATAAGTAAGCACGCAGCTCCTCGTTACTGACTTCGTCTGTCAAAACGACATAGGCGCACAAATACTTTCCGCCTGTCTCATCCGTTCTATCGATGACCACGGCTTCCTTAATCAAAGCGTGGTTGAGCAAGTGCGATTCAATCTCTCCCAGCTCGATACGATGACCCCTGATTTTTACCTGATGGTCGATTCGCCCTAAAAACTCGATATTGCCATCTGGCAGCCAACGAGCGAGGTCACCCGTTCGATACATTCTTTCTCCTGATTGATACGGGTTCTCGAGAAACTTCTCCGCAGTTAGCTCTGGATTGTGCAAATAACCTCGCCCTACGTTCGCACCAGAGATATACAGTTCCCCAACAATGCCGTCTGGTTTCATCTGCAGCTTTTCATCCAGGATATAAATGCCTGTGTTACTGATCGGTTTTCCGATTGGTGGCAGCTCTGGAATATTCATGCTTGGGTCCATCGTGTAGGTGGTTACCACATGTGTCTCCGACGGCCCGTAATGATTGTGTAAAAATACGTGATGGTTCCGCAGATATTTCTGTAGCTCATGAGTGACGACGAGCTGTTCCCCGGCTGTGATAATGTGCTTGACGCAACGCGGGAAGCTTTGCGCATAATCTTTTTCGTTAAAGATAAATTTCAAGAAGGATACAGGAAGGGACAAAATGCTGATCTGTTTTTCCTGGATAAAGGCAAACAGTTTTTCTACATGACGTCTCATCTCATTCGTGATGAGATAGAGCTGTCCCCCGGAAAGCAGCGTGGAGAAAATCTCCTGGTAGCAAACATCAAAGCTGCATGTGGTATACTGCAATACTTTTTCATGAAAATCGATGTTGGTCTTGGTAAACGTAAAGTGCATCAGATTTGCCATGTTTTTATGCTCAAGCATGACGCCTTTTGGTTTCCCTGTCGTTCCTGAAGTGTAGATAATATAAAACAAGTCATCTGGATGATTGATCGTTTCGACAGATACACTGCTCTCTCCCCAGATGGCTGGAGCGCTGATATCTATTTTTTCAGTAGAAGTAGTGACTTTCTCTAGTAGATGATGCTGGGTCACTACCAATTGAATCCCGCTATGCTCGAGCATGTAGGCAATTCGTTCTTCTGGCAGTTCTGGATCAATCGGTACAAACGCACCACCGGCTTTCAAAACCCCAAGAATTCCTACAATCATCTCGATGGAGCGATCCATCATCGTACCAACCAGACTGTCTGCAGCAATCCCTTTTCCTCTCAAAAATCTGGCGAGCTGATTGGACTTTTCATCTAGCTCCCGATACGTCAACTGCTGTTCTCCGAATATGACAGCAACCTGATCGGGTGTCCTTTCCACCTGTTCCATAAAGAGCTCGTGCATGGTTTTTGTTGGATAAGCCGCTGAAGTATCGCAGTTTCTGTCCATTAGCTGTTGTTTTTCAGCTTCTGTCAGCAAGGTAACCTGTTGAAGCGTGACCTTCGGATTGTTTGCCACGCAAGCCGCAATCTGCTTGAGATGTCCAGCCATTTTTTGGATAAAGGCTTCATCGAAAACAGCAGCATTATAATCAAACCGCATCGCAATCTCTTCTTTGGGCATTACCATGACGGTCATGTCATAATTGGTAGGCTCAAACATCTCGACATCAGAAATAGTAAAGCCTACTTGCTGTGTCGAGGCCTTTTTCTGCAAGGCCTCAACTAACGGATAGTTTTCGATGACCATCAGGTGATCGATCAAATCTTGCTTCAATACGGAATCGTTTTGAATATCGTACAAAGGCACATGCTCATATGACTGGGATTGCAGTGTTCTTTGGTGCACAGCCTGTATCAAGTCGGCAAAGGTTTGATCGTTTTTCGCTTGAATGCGGAATGGAATGGTATTGATGAACAACCCAACCATTTTGTCGATTCCGACGATTTCAGTTGGTCGCCCGGATACAACAGAACCGAATAGCACATCATTCGTAGCGTTATAGGATTGGAGGAGAATCCCCCATAATGTTTGAATCACAGTCGGCAATGTCACTTGATTTTGACTTGCGATCGCAGAAAGCTGCTGCGTCAGCATGCTATCCAGCACAAAACGATATTGTGCAGGTAGAAAGGCATTGCTAGAAGACTTCCCAAATTTCGGCAAGGAAGTTTGCTGTTCAAATTGTCCCAGATATTCTCTCCAATATGCGAGAGCAGCCTCTTTATCTTGCTTTTCCAGCCAACGAATAAATTGGCTGTATGGCTGCACCGGATCAAGGGCAATCGGAGCCCCGTTCTTTAAAGATAAATAGGCGGAAAGTAAGTCATCAAAAATAATGCTAAAGCACCAACCATCCATGAGTATGTGATGAAAGCTCCAGATGATTTGGTATTCGCTCTCCGTCATTTGGAAAATAGCCACTCTCATCAACGAATCTTTCGCCAGATGAAAGGTTTTCTCTTGGTCATTCCTTTTGTATTGTGTGTAGCGATGCTGCTTTTCTTGCTCGTCGTATGCAGTTAAATCGCAAAATAGGATGGGAATGGGCCGTTCCTTCAAGACAACCTGCAAAGGCTGCTTTATTTTTTCATAGAGAAACAGCGTGCGAAACACATCATATCTCTCTACCAGCACATGCAAGCTATTGGTAAACAAACCAACATCAAGATCGCCCTGAATCGAAATGGACATCTGTACAAGATGAGAGTTATGTTCTTCATCTAGCAAGGCGTGAAATAACATTCCCTCTTGCATGGGCGTCAATAAATACATATCTTGTACTTGTTCTTTGCTAAAAACACTCATTCCGGCACCTCGATATCAACTGTATTTGTCATATTTTCATAATAATGTAAGTCAAGAACATGTTTTTGCCCACAAAATATTAGCAAGCGCTTATTTAGTTAAGTGTATTGGCAAGTAATTCAAAGATGTCGTCCATTTCTTCCATTTGAAGTCCTTTCATACTAAAGTCACTGGGAGTCCGTTCGACTTCTTTTTTCTGCGAGCAATGAGTGATGATCGCCCGGAGATGTTTTCGATAGTTCTCACTCAGTTGATGAATGGACTCTTCTCTAAACTGCTCCTCGCTGTAAGTAAACGTGATGAGAAGCTCTCCACCTTCCATTCTTCCTGTAATATTCAAGGCGGTATAAATCTCGGAATCGGGACTCAGATTGTTCTTTCCATCAGCACCGAGCGAGTTACCTGAACTATACGGAGAACGAGTAAACAATTCGTTGTTAAGGCCTGAGTCAAATTGACCCAAGTAGTTAAACGTCACTTCGGGATACAAGGAATAGGACAAGGAACGTCGTTTTTCCGGTTCTGTCATATATTTTAAAATTTCATAGCCAATGCCTTTATTGGGGATCTTCCTCAAGTTTTCTTTCGTGCATTTGATATGTTCAGGTAAGTGATTCATTTGACTCAAATCTAGTAAAACTGGATATTGGGACGTAAACCATCCGATTGTTCTTGTCACGTTAGCGTGTTCGATCACATCCTCGCGACCGTGCCCTTCCAGATTAATCACGATTTGGTCAAGCCTGCTCCACTCTGCAACAGCCAGCCCCAATGCTGCCAGTAACAAATCATTAATTTCTGTTTGATAAGCAGAATTGGCCTGCTTCAACAATTGTTCGGTTTCCTCTGCTAGCAATCCGACCTGTATGTTGCGGATACTCTTCTGTTTGCATCCCTTCGTTTCATAGTCTTTCGGAAGGGAAGCATGCCTAGCTTCTGATTCAAGATTCTCCCAATACGGGATTTCTCTCACCAACTCATCACTATTTGCATACTCGTTCAGCCATACTGCCCAATTTTTAAAAGAATCCGTTTTTTCTGGGAGAACGATTTCTTTTCCTGCTAGAACTTGACTGTAGGCAGTTGCTAGATCATCAAACAGAATACGCCAAGAGATTCCATCCACGACTAAATGATGGATGGCCAAAAACAAATGATCGCCTTGAAGCGTATGAAACAGCGCTGCCTTTACCAACTGTCCCTCTTCTAAATTCATGCTGCTATGCAAGCGTTTCGTCTCTTCTTCGATTGCTTGCTGGACATCCGAATGCGAGGTCAGATCATATTGAAGGAAATCGTATAATTTGCTACCCAATCCTCGATTCTGTTGAATGATTCTCCCATTCTCGTTCCGATAGACCATGCGTAGCGCGTCATGATGCGAAAGGATTTTATCTAAGGCCTTACGGATGGCTTCAGGCTCAAATCCTTGTTCACGATACAACACATACGATTGATTCCAATGAAACATATTTGTAAAGTTCTTTTCAAAGAACCATTGTTGAATGGGCGTTAAGGTAACAGGGCCTTCGATGATTCCCTGCTCGCTTCTCCTCGTCGTACTTTTGACATAGAGAGCAACCTGCGAAATTGTCGGGTAATTCAGCAAATCTTTCGTGTCTAGTTTTAGTTGATAGGCATGCAAACGAGCAGCGACCTGGATCGCTTGAATGGAATCCCCACCAAGTGAGTAAAAATTATCGCGAATTCCAATTTTCTCGATTCCCAATACCTCTTGCCAAACGGTTGCGAGAATCGATTCTGTCTGATTTCTGGGAGGTTCGTAAGCAGGATTTGTCTCAGCAGTAACATCAGGTTCTGGCAATGCTTTGCGATCAATTTTGTCATTCGGCGTGAGCGGCATTTTATCCAGCTTCACGAAATAAGAAGGAAGCATGTACGCAGGTAGCTTTTGAGCGGCAAATTCTCTGATCTGCGCAGGAGTTACTTCCAGTTGCGAAATATAGTAAGCGCACAAATAGGGTTGATCGTGTTGGTCTTCCCTAGCGATTACCACTGCCTCTTTTATTTGTTCATGTTTCAGCAAAACGGACTCGATTTCTCCCAACTCAATCCGATGACCCCTGATTTTCACCTGATGGTCGATTCTGCCGAGAAACTCGATTTCTCCATTCGGCAGCCATTTGGCCAGGTCACCTGTCCTATACATCTTCTCTCCTGGAACAAACGGATTATCTACAAATTTTTCGGCGGTCAAATCTGGACGATTCCAGTATCCTCTGGCTAAGCCTACTCCACCTATGCATAATTCGCCTTCACTGCCAATTGGCTGCAATTGTAGCTCTTCATTGACAATATAAGCGTACGTATTTTGAATCGGTTTACCGATTGGGATCGTTTGGTTGAGGAGCACATTGGAAGGTGCTTCCCATATGGTCGCGCAAATGCTTGTTTCCGTTGGTCCGTATGCATTCACGTACCTAACTTTATTTTTCCATCTATTTACTAAAGGGAAGTTAGCAGCTGAACCTGCCGTAATCATGATGCGAAGTGTTGTAAAATGATCTGGGTTGAGGTGAGTCAAATAAGTGGGTGGCAACGTGATGATGGTCAATTCATTTTTATTCAAATAGTTTTCAAAACTGATGAAATCATGAATCGTCTGTTTGGAAAGGATGTAGAGGCTGGCACCGGTTAGTAAAGCCATGAACATTTCCCATACCGATGCGTCAAAAGACATGCTGGCAAACTGTCCAATCCTGTCTGCAGGTGTTACACCAAACGTATTTTGAAAGAATGATTGCAAATTAGCGATCCCTTTATGCTCCAGCATGGTTCCTTTCGGCTTGCCAGTTGTGCCTGAAGTATAGATGACATACGCCATATCAGTAGGTTTGCTTGGCAAGTGAAGATTGGAATCCGAGCGAGAATCCAGCTGTTCTTCCTCGAGTACGACTACAGGACCACGGTATCCGACGTCATAAACAAGGTTACTGACGTTTTTCTGGGTGATGACGATTTTGGTTTGACTGTCTTGCAGGATATATTGAATCCGATCTCGGGGATATTCGATATCGATGGGAACATACGCTCCGCCAGCCTTGAGGATGGCCAGAATAGCTATCACATTTTCAATGGATTTCTCCATCATCACACCGACGATGCTATCTGTTTTTATCCCTTTTTCGATCAGTGCTCTTGCTAATTGGTTAGCCTTCCTGTTGAGCTCCTGGTAAGTTAATCGCTCATTTTCATAAACGATGGCAACTCGGTGTGGCACAGCTTCTGCCTGTTCCTCGAACAACTGATGAATCGACTTATCCTGTGGATATTCAGCCTTTGTATCATTAAACAAGGCTACCTGTTCTTTTTCCCGCTCCAAGTCGATCAGATTGGTATGATTTCCCAACATGTGTCCCCTCCGATAATTGGCAAACTTTTGTCTATCATGAAGTGTGACAATACAATGTGATGGCCAAACAGGTAAACGAAACTGCAAGGAAATGGTCCGCTAAATCTGACGATGAAGCCTCAGTGACGAATGGATCACATAGAAAACTCCCTCATCAACACCATTTAATATAATGGCCTAATGTAACAAAATATGTGGGTTTTTGTATCTTTTTTGTAAGTATTAACCATTTCTATATTACTATGGTCATGAACCAATTTTCACCTACAAATTCTCCTCGATTTTACATTTTTTCACAATGGGGATAATTCCCTGTTTGCTCAAAGCGGTTTTCAGGACAAAAGTCACTTTCCACTTTTTGGTCGAAACATGTGCGCTGGTACTCTAGCCTAATGGATTCAGGACATGAATCCTAACCATTTCGAATAGGAAAAATACATTACCTGAAAACTAATGTGCTGGCCTGCACACCTCCTTACAATCCAGCAGAATAACGTATTCATATGCACCTGTTTGAGAAACTGTTATTCATTATAACAGAGAGTGTTTTGGAAATCAGTTAAAAATTAGGTAATTTTTGTTATTCGTGATACTTTTTACCCAAACCACTCTTCAATCCCTGCAAAAAAGGCTCACACTTTCTGGTTTCATTCGAAAGTGTGAGCCTTTAGATTTACGATTTCATTGAGGAATTGAAACGGTGGACACCTATTCTTTCAGGATAATATTCTTGTCCTTCAGTCGCTTATTTGTCGTGCTTCTGACGAGGGTATATACGACGGCAAAGGCAGGGATTCCTAGCAGCATTCCCATCAACCCGAACAATGCTCCCCCAACCAATAAGGCTGCTATCACCCATAAGCCATCCAATCCGATTGAATTACCTACCACTCTTGGATAGATAAAATTACCTTCGATTTGCTGCAAGACAAGAATAAAGACAAGGAACCAAATAGCCTTCACTGGATCGATCATTAAAATAATAAAGGCACTCGGAATCGTCCCGATATAAGCACCAAAAATCGGAATGATGCTCGTTACACCAATGATCACACTCACAAGCAGTGCATACGGCATGTTAAACGCCCACATCCCCACAAAACAAAGCCCGCCAAGAATGAGAGCCTCTGTTAGCTGACCTGAGATAAAGCCACTAAATGCTCGATTGGTGATTTGTCCAATTTCTACAGCCCGATCCGCCTTTGCTTTTGACGAATAGGCATAAACGAGTTTTTTCGCAATGAGCGTCAACTTTTCCTTATAGAGGAGCAAATAGACGGACAACATCAGCCCCATGATGACATCGATAAAGCTAACAGTAAACATTTTCGTATACGTCAGTAATACAGGGATGGAAGTCAGGAAAAAATGACCGAACTTATTTACAATTTCATTCCACTTCTCCATAAGTGTATTCCATAAATCGCCGGACAAGTTAAATCTCTCTGCAAAACTATCGACGAAAGCCTTTAATGATTGCATGTCATTCGGAATACTTGCCGCGAGCATGGAAATACTCGTGAGAAGCTGAGGGACAATAAACCACATGAGAAATGTAAAAAATACAAGGACAGTCGCCAGCGTTAACAGGATTGAAAAAGGACGTCTTACTTTTAACCAGATTCGATTGTTACCGCGGTTAAGGGGTGAGAAAAGTCTTTCTTCATAAAATCTCATTAAAATGTTCAAGATGTAAGCAATGGCAATCCCATAAATCACAGGATCTAATAAGTCAAATATTTCATAGATAAATGACTTTACAGAAGGAAAATTCCAGACCACAGCAAACAGCAATACGGTGTAAGTCGCGATCATTATGTATTTCTTTATATCTCGCCAGTGTACTTTCTCCATCATTTTCTAGCTGACTCCTAACCTTTGTGAGTTCTAAGTTGATCTGTTTGTTCATAAACTTTTCCATTAATATGTCCACCCACAAGTATACTATGATTTTCAACCGTTCGTTATCATTTTTCTACTTTCACTAAAACTTCCCTCGAACTTTCCACAATCATGCGTATCAAAAAGACTGCGAAAAAGATAACAGGCTACCGACTAAGGGCAGCCTGCATATCTTCTATAGGGGGCCAAACTCCCCCTTTTTTACTTGGATGAGTTAGGTAGCACGCATCAATTCCCGATCTCGTTTTCCGTGTAGCCAGTAATAAAGCGGGATACTGAAAAGAATGAAGACAACCATCCCGACGAAAATCGTACGATATCCTGTATGCGGTACGATAAAACCGAGCAGATAGGGCCCGATTCCTAATCCTAGATCATACAAAATGTAGTAAGTAGAGGTTGCTAATCCAAAGCGATGCGGAGCTGTTACCTTCACAGCTACGGTTTGGGCAATGGAGTTAAAGTTACCGAAGCCTACTCCAATCAATGCAGCAGATAGCAGCAGCATCCAGGAAGTTGAGGTTTGACTGAAGAGAAGCATCCCGAGCGCAAATATCACCAGGCTTGGGTATGTCACGATGTTCGCCCCTCTTGCGTCCATTAGCTTTCCTGAGAATGGTCGCGAGAGGATAATGACAATGGCATACACCAAGAAGAAATAACTGGAAGCTGAGGACAGATTAATTTCTTCCGCATAAAACGATAGAAATGACAAGACACCCGAATAGCTGAAGCCGATTAATAAGGCGACGAATGAAATCGGCAAGGCTTTCGGCTCGATGAATTTCGAAAGCAGAGAACCTTTTGCTTCCTCTTTCACATTTGCGGAAGCAAGCGGAACATTGATTTTTGCCATGGCATAAAACATCAAACAAATCAGGGAAAACACAACATTCATCGTAAAGATCCAGGTGAAACCATTTTCAAGCCGCAATAAGATCATGCCGAGAAAAGGACCAATCGCAGTGGCTAAAATCGCACTTAAACTGTAATAGCCAATCCCCTCACCCTTGCGAGACGCTGGCAAGATTTGAGCAATAATGGTACCTGTTGCTGTACTGGCAATACCAACGGCAATCCCTTGCAGCAATCGATTTACCAGTAAAAAGCTGATATGGACAGCAAAAAAGTAAAGCAACGAGGTGACAGCAAAAAATCCTAACCCAATCCAAAGCGTTTTTTTCGTACCAATATGACTAATAGCTCTACCGGTGAGTAATCGGCCAATCAAAGCACCAATGATAAAGATACTGGAAACCAATCCTGCTGAACTAGTTGAGGCGTGAAATTCTGTTTTGGCATAAGAAGCAATCGTAACCATTAGTAAGAAAAACATAAGTGTCAAAAGAAAATTGATGAAAGAAACAATAACGAACTCTTTCGTCCAAAGCCTATCCTTTTTCACTGCTTACCCTCTTCTCTTTAGGTTCATGATTATTTTTTCGAGTACTGTGGCAGCTGCGTCTCTTTCTTCTGGTGAGATGCCCTCCAATATTTCTTCCAAGAACGGATCAGTCGCTTCCATAATCGTCTTATGTAGCGCTTCACCTTTCTCTGACAAATACATAATTTTTTGCCGTTTGTCTGATCCAGATGAAATCGAAATGATTTCACGAGCGGCTAATTTTTGCGCAATGGGTGTTATGGCCGGCTTCTCTACTTGCCAATAATCGGCTACGTCACTAAAAGTAGCAGAACCGTTATTTTTCAAATAACGAATTAACGCCCATTGCGTGACGGATATACCGAATGGAAGTAACTCCTCTTGCAATTGGTTATTGTATATACGATGTGTGAATGCGACTTTTGAAAAGAACGGGTACATGTTAGCTCCTTTTTATTAGTTAATTAATTTAATTAATTATATATCTATTCTTGCTGTTTGAGAAGGTCTAAATCATGATGGCTTACCTTGTGGCTTTTTCGGTGCACATTCGTCTAACGTATATCATCATACAAAAGGAGAAAATCATGCTGGCAAAAAGGTTTTTCGCCATTCCCTTCTTATTATTGCTATTCTTGGTACTTTCTTTTCCAATACCTACGCTTGCGAAGGAGTCCTCCTTTCAAAATCCGTATTATGTGTTTAGCTGGGATGAGGCAGGCAATGTCCGCATTACTGATCTGGCGAAAAATGAAATCCTCTCTTCCATTCAGTACCAAGCCGAATATGGCACGATTTACAATGCAATGACTCCTTCCCTTCCGAAAGGAGCCACTCAAATAACGTTGGATCAAAATCCAGCATTTCAACCAGGAGCAGCCATCGAAATTCGCTCCGAATCGTTTGGCGGCATTTTGTACCATGCTCCCAACGTGTCGTCACTTGAATTGAATGCAACGCAAAAACAGCTCATCGTCAATCTGGATCACATGAATGATCACAGATACGTACAGCAAGGCTCTACGAATCAAGTCGGAAAAGTCCGCCACGCTTCCGAATATCATGCTAACGATGAACGGACCAATTCATTCTCACTGGTAGTTGGGTATCAACCGAAGCTCATGCCGCGATTTATGAGTCAGCCTTCTGGTTTTTTGGCTACGCACGTATGGACAGAGCATGCTGACGAGCAGACGCTGCAAACGAATCGGGCTGTTTATTTCGGTTCCGAGAAGATTACATCGTCGGCACAAGCGACAGGCGGTTTTGTCAAACATCGAATACCGGTTACGAAAAGCGTCTTTTACTCGAATCCGTATTTTCAAGCGAAATCGCCTGTCAATGTCGCCATTGCGCAATGCCCTGAATTTTTGCAGTTTCTGGATGATCTGAATCGGAACGGTAATGATATGGGTCTACATACCCTCTATCCTTACGAAACCAGGCACTATCAAAAGACTACGGAAGATGCGTTGCAAGTAATGAAAGATCACTTCCAAAGCAGTACATGGATTGACCATGGGTATTTGAAGTCCAGCTTTGCGTTTAACGCGCTCGACAACCAAACTGCGAATTACTTGGCGCATCAATGGAAAAAATACGGCACATCGTATTTTTGGCACTACAGCTCAGAAGATATCGCCAATCCCAATCATGGTCTTGATCTGTACCAACCCCAAAGAGGCGACGCCCTGCGCACCCCTCTCTATTGGTCGCATCCGACAGTCACCGGCCCGTTTTATTCATGGTCGGCTGCCACCATTCCGGAAGATACGCTGTATCTGTATCGGGAACAAAATCTCCAGCAGCTCATTCAAAATCGTGGGGTTTTTATCAATCATACTTACTTGGCAAGAATTCCTTCCAAAAAGCAAGGCGGGAAATTTATCATTCGGGATATCAAAGGTAACTGGATCATACATCCTGATTTTGACCGCTTATTGAAACGAATGGACACCCTGCGCGATCAAGGCAAATTGCATTTGACAACCGTACGTGAAATCATGGATTATTGGCTCGCCCTCTCTCAAGTCAGAATGGAATATGCACCAAACGGCTCGATTGTTCTGCACAATGATGGCATGCGCAAGATTTCTGGTCTTTCTATGGCGACAAAAGCTTCGGAAGTCTATGTGAACGGGATGAAGCCGTCGCAGAAGAAAGCGGATGGCGATCTTATTTTTTGGTTCGATCTGGAGCCGAATACAGTCGCTGTTATTGCTGCGAGCAAAGTGGATAGTATTGCACTTCAGAAATAAAATAAAAATCGGTCACATCCGGTGGTATCGAAACCCACCGGTTTTTTATTGCCCATTCCCCTTCCCTTGCCGCTTGACTCTCCCCTTAACTGGAAAGTTATACTCGGTACAGAAAAAACGTAAGTATGGAGGTTGCCCCATGTTTAAAATCAGTGAATTTGCGAAGATTAGTCAAGTCTCCGTCAAAACACTTCGTTACTATGACCAAGTTCATTTGCTAAAGCCAACTCATACTGATAAATTCTCAGGCTATCGGTATTATTCGGCTGACCAAATGTTTCAGCTTAATCGGATTTTGGCTTATAAAGAATTGGGGTTTTCCTTGGATCAAATTCGTCAGATGATGAGCGAGCAAATCCCACTCGAACAAATCAGGGGGATGTTTCGAATCAAGCAAAGCGAGATTCAATCCATTCTGGATAAGGAGCAAGCACGACTGAATCTCATCAAGGATCGTCTGTATGCCATCGAAAATGAAGAGAAAAGCTTGTCTTCGCATGACGGTATTCTAAAAAAAGTAGAACCTCAACTTGTCCTATCCTATCGTCAAAGAACGCCGTTCAATAAAATTCCGGAGCTATTTCAAAAGCTGGACGATTATATGGGGCGTTCAGGTCAATCTTCTCTCTCCAGAATGGTTCTTTGGCATGGCTGTGAGGAATGCGATGACAACATGGATGTGGAAGTGGCGCGTTTGCTTACTCACGATTTGCAGACCCAACCACCTTTTACCGTTAAGCGATTGCCGGAAATTCCGTTGATGGCTACGCTCATCCATCATTGCCGGACGACATGCCGTTGCACTGCGAGTGTCGAATTGGCGATATGGATTGAACGAAATGGATATCGGATCAAAGAGAATGAGCCGCGTCGTGAAATTTGTGTTCATCGTGAAAATCCCAAAGACCCGGACTCTTATGTCGCCGAGCTCCAGATTGCCGTAGAAAAAGCTTAACAATCGAACATGTGGAGAGGAGATTCAGCTTTTGAACAGACAGCAAAAGTTCCTAACTTTTACCTTATTTATATTGACCTTCGTTCTGGGTACGAGTGAATTTGTCATCATCTCGCTGCTTAGTGATGTGGCATCCGAGTTGGGCATTTCGATTTCAACAGTAGGATCGCTCGTGTCAGCCTTTGCCATTTCATTTGCCATCGGTACACCGATCTTAACTGCGATATTCAGCCGATTTGCCAAGTATCCACTCATGCTTACGTTGATCGCCATCTTTGTTACAGGGAATATTCTAACTGCCCTATCCGAGACGTATGTATTGCTTCTTGTTTCCAGAATCTTGACTGCTGTTGTGACCGGGGTTTTGATTGCACTTGCCATGGCGGTTGCCAGTGAAACGATGCCTGCTGAAAAAAGGGGGACCGCTATTTCGATCATTTTTTCGGGCTTCACGATCGCCAGCGTTATTGGGGTGCCACTTGGTACTTTTATTGGGCAATGGGGAGGTTGGCAAATGGCCTTTTGGTTTGCGGCGCTACTAGGCGTCATTTCTCTCCTTGCCAGTGCAGTGACTATCCCAAAAGGATTGAAGGGATCGAGCAGTTCCTTGCAAAAACAAATCGGGTTACTGACCAATACACGTATCATCATCGCTTTTTTTATCCCGGCATTAAGTATCGCAGCTACTTATACGGTATATACGTATTTAACTCCTTTGCTGCAAGAAGTACTCTTCGTACCGAACCAATCTATTAGTCTCGTATTTTTACTGTACGGGATAATTTCGATCTTTAGCACGTTGATTGGTGGAAAACTGGCCGCTCACAACGGGATTGGAAAGCTTCGGTATGTATATCTGATGCAAGCCGCTATTCTCGCATCTCTTTATGTTTCGTCCCATACCCTTCTCGGTGGATTCATCAGCTTATCATTTATGGCCTTGGTCGTTTATATCATGAATTCCACGATGCAATTGTATTTTATTGATTTGGCCGATAAACATTTCCCGGCTGCCAGAGATTTGGCTTCCTCATTAACTCCTGTGTCAGTCAATGTTGGGATCGCCCTCGGATCAGCTTTGGGTGGATTTATTACGACAAACCGGGAACTCATTGATGTTTCCTGGGTTGGTGCGATTGTCGCGATCGCAGCATCGTTGCTGACTTTTATCAGCTATAGTTTAGATCGCAAAGCGATGTCCTTCCACAATCATACGTTGGAGGACTGTCAAACACGAAAATCATGCAATTAAAAGAAGAAGCTTCCCTTCATGTTTCCAGGGAAGCTTCTTATTCCTTCATCTATTGAGACAATTTTACCAAGCTGTAGTTTTTCTTGCCTTTGCGGATAATGATGAAGCGACCGCCGATAGCGAGACTTGGCATTACTTCCAGTTCCAGATCGGAAACCCGCTCGCCATTTATCGAAATAGCGCCTTTTGTAATATCCTCACGTGCTTGACGCTTGGATGGCTCAATGCCGATCTCAACAAGCCAGTCAACGATGTTCTTCGTTTCGAGGGTAGATTCGTACGTCGGCATTTCTTTGAAGCCTTGCTCGATCTCATCTGCCGATAGCGATTTAATATCACCAGTAAACAAAGCTGCTGTAATACGCTTCGCCTGCTCCAGCAATTCCTCACCGTGTACAAATCTCGTCATTTCCTCAGCCAGCGCTTTTTGCGCCTCGCGTTTGTGTGGCTCGGTCTGTACTTTTTCAGCCAACTCGTCAATTTCCTCTTTGGAAAGGAACGTGAAGTATTTCAAGTATTTCACAACATCGCGGTCATCGGTATTTGCCCAGAATTGGTAGAATTCGAATGGTGTTGTTTTGTTTGGATCAAGCCAGATGGCTCCCCCTGCTGTCTTCCCGAATTTCGTACCATCTGCCTTCAGCATCAAAGGAATGGTGAGACCGAATGCTTTTGCTTCTGATCCTTCTTTTTTGCGAATCAGATCGAGACCGCTAGTAATGTTGCCCCATTGGTCGGAACCGCCGATTTGCAGCTGAACATCTTCATGTTTGTACAGATGCAGGTAATCCAGCGATTGCAGAATTTGATAGGAAAACTCCGTAAACGAAATGCCGCTTTCCAGTCTGCTCGATACAACATCCTTGGCAAGCATCGTATTGATGCTGAAGTTTTTCCCGTAATCCCGCAAAAATTCAATGACATTGATCTTATGCGTCCAGTCGTAGTTGTTCACCAAACGGATTTGGTTGTCGCCTTCTGTAATGAACAGCTTTTTCATCTGTGCGGTGAGTTTGTCGACGTTTTCCTGAATTTGTTCCAGTGTTTGCAAAGAGCGCTCGGATTGACGGCCGCTCGGATCGCCAATCGTACCTGTTGCACCACCGATCAAAATGACCGGACGATGACCAGCCAGCTGGAAGCGTTTCAGTACCATGAAAGGAATCAAGTGACCGATATGCATACTGTCACCTGTTGGATCTACTCCACAATATAACGAGACTGCTTTTTCATTCGTTAATTCTCGCAGTCCTTCTGCATCTGTTTGCTGATTGATGGCATCGCGCCATTCGAGTTCGTCGATAATATTCACTGCCATACACTCCTTCAATCTCCTAGGGTAAAAAACAAAAAATCGCCCCTTGTCTATTGTAGACATAGGGACGATTGAATAACCGTGTTACCACCCAACTTGCACCAATGGACCCAAGCGTTAACGCAGGCCATTCATGCCACTCGTAGCGAGTTATCGTTCGCGATTCCGCTCGGCATTACCCGAGATACTCCAGAGTGTAATTCGCTCGCTTATTGTGTACCGGGTTCCATCAACCCCCGGCTTTCTAGAACAGGGAATAAGCTGCTACTGGGCTCTTTCAACGTATGTTTCATATGAAATTAAAGTCAGTATATTGAATTCAAATAGCAATGTCAACCATGTAGCAATGATTCCGCCACTATCCTTTATGTTATTTTCATGAGACCTTCGGAAGTTAGCTCATAAACAGTTGTTGCGACTTCATGTAAATACCGTCGATCATGCGAAATACTGATAATCACACCGTCAAAAGCCGTTAAGGAGCGACACAGAACAGGAGTCGTCAAAGGACTAAAGTTTCGGGTCGGTTCATCCAGTATCAATATTTCGCACTGATCTAAAATCATTTTTATTAGGAGCAATTTCGCTTTCTGTCCCCCAGATAAATTTTTAATGGGTTGATGCATCTCATCCTTTGTAAATTTCATACTGCCTAAATGCGTATACGCTTTGGTAATCGCATCTTTATTCCCGGTTCTTTCCAAGAATTCAATCGGTGTTTTCGTTGAATCCAGTCGGTCTTCATAGTTTTGGGGCATGTAACCGATCTTTAATGACGAGTGCTGGACTAGCTCATCCATGATCTTTTTCAACAACGTCGTTTTTCCGATTCCATTTTCCCCAATAATCGCGACTTTTTCTGGCCCCTTGATCGATAAATGAATCTGTTTCGATAGCTGTTTGTTCGCTATTTGCAGTACTTCCAATGAAAACTCGAGGATTTGTTTACTACCGGGCACATGTACCGCAGAATCAAATCGGAATTCGCTTGCTTCTTCTACACTTGGTACCTCTAGAAACGTTTCCGATGCTTTCTCCATACGCTCTCTTTGATTTTTCAGAGACTTGATTTTCTTTTGCAGTCGCGGGTCTGAGCGGGATACGTTCCGATGTTGATGTTCTGCCTTATTCCAAACGTCATGCCATTTCTCCATTTGCTTTCGATGATCAGAAGCTTGCTTTCTGGCTATCTGCTCTTGTTTGTTCAAGTGGCTCTCACGATTCGCGAGGTAATTCTCATATGGTTCTCTTGAAAACGTATATTTGGGTACTTGTTTGCGCTTCGTCAGTTCCATATGAAGGATACCGTTTGCTGTATTCGCAATAAATGTTTCGTCATGCGATACGTATATGACAGGAATAGCCGTCTGTTGGATAAATTCTTCCAGCCATTCCATCGTTTGAATATCCAAATCATTCGTGGGTTCGTCCAGTAATAGAACATCAGGCTTCTGTGCCAACAGACTTAAAAAGCGGTATTTGAAACGCTCACCACCGGACAGAACACCCATCCTTCTATCTGAATCCAATGCATGAATGCCGAGATCATCCATCGCTCTTACCAGTTCTTTGCTCCATTGATTTTCGGCAAAGAAGTCGGCAATGGTCATTTGTTTTTCTTCGTCCGATATCTCCTGTGAAAGAAAACCCATGGAACATTCGTTTCTCAACACTTTCCCTTCAAATGTGCAATACTCGGCAATCATTTGTTCCGCGTAAATCAATTTTAATAAGCTGCTTTTTCCATTTCCCTCTTCCCCGATGATGGCAATCTTGTCGCCGTTTTGCAGGGTCAGATGCAAATTTTGAATGAGAGGCCTGCCGTCTTTTTTGGTGGTAATCGTGATATTGTGCAGTTCAACCATTTGGATTCCCCATTTCGTTTTTACATTTCTCGTCCTTTACTCTTTGTTCATCTGTATCACCCCCCTTTTTTGACAACAAAAAAAGATGCTTCTGTCCAATAAACAGAAGCATCTTGCTCTCGTTCTAGAAAACGCTATATGGAAAATAGACCATACAGGAATTCAAGATTTAAATTTGCGGGTGAATTTGGCTTCTTGTTTATTTATTATAGGATTGGCTTTTCCAATAAATAAACAATTGCGCAAATGATTCACCCTCCGTTCCATGTAGTTGAATTCAATATAGCATGGCCTTCTAAATATTGTCAATGAAGCTATTCGACCAAGGCTAGCAGTTGTGCAAGCTTGTCTTTGATGGAGGAAGATTCCTTTTTTACCGCCTGAGCGAGCTTCTTGTTCCCGCCGAAAAGGCGATAAATAACGGTTTCCCGCAGGTAATCCTCCATCGCTGCAAGCTCCCCTATGAGTGCATCCATCAGTTCTGCACGATCGATGGTGATATTTTTCAAAGGCTTCGCAGAGTCGCTACTGCCAAGCACCAGAGAGACGAGTACTGGCATATTCTCTACGGTTACACCATGCGCCTCGATAAACGCAATAGCAAAATCGTCCTGAGCAGACTGATGCTCCGTGTCGACCAGCTCCATATAGCGACGAAAGAGTGGAAAATAATCGTTGCTAGACAAGCCGAGAGCCACTACCGCATAGGTGCCAGGCATGACGGATTTCTCACTAGGCTCTACATCCCCATACCACGCAAACTCCTCCATCGCAAGCTCGGCATATTCTGCAATTTTCGGGTATAAGACAGGAAAACGGGAGGCATTCGCAAAAAACTGGTGCAGACCTGACTTTGCCAGCTTTTTTACTGGCAGGTAGTGCTTTTCGCTGCTCTTCAGCTTGAGCTTGTACCCTTTGGGAAAACCTTCACGCAAAAGACCGTTGATAAAATCCAGTGCTTCTCCGTAGGCGGCTTCTTCCTCAGATACGATACGGATGTCGATCGCTTGCAAAACGTCATTGGCGCTTGCTTGAATCAGAGTGCCTTTATACTCGTTTTCAAAGCGACCGCTGCCCCGTTTTACATAGTCCGTAGCCTGCTTGGAACCGAGCTGAACAGCGAGGTCCAGAAACTTCTTGCGGGTGTCTGGTTCCTTGTTACCAATTGCGAGAGCGATGTACAGGAAAAAGTCCAGCTCCTCCATTTTTGGTTCTTGACGCTCCTGCTCAGGTTTCAAAGCCCAATCCAGTCCATAATGCCCAGTACGATCGAAAAATTTGACTAAAAAACGCTCATCCGCCCAGCCTTTTAAAGCCAAAGTAAAGTAGTATGTCCATGAATCACTGCGTTCTTTATTAGAGCGCAGCTTTTCGCTAAGACGCTGGATGAGCGGTTCGATAACTTCCTGCTTTTGCTCCATCAAATCGGGATTGACGAGACAATGAGCAAAGAAAAAATCATCTCTTTCACTCGGACGTACGGGAAGCTCCTGCTTAATTTTTGTCTCAATAAATTGATCCAATGCTTGTTTTAGACTCTCGCGTTTTTGTTCGTTTACGAAATGGTGAGTATGGCATTGCATCGATTGTTCCCACTCGAATTCGAAGACGAGCTCGAAGCGGTAATTAAAAAAGTGAGAAGCATAGTCGGTGGAATGAAAAAGGGATTCCATGCGTTCACACAGTGCGGGAAAAAATTCTTGCATGAGAATTTCCTCTGTAAGCTCCTCCATGTAAGGACCCGCGTCGTATTTGTACGAGTCGTCGCTCCAACTGTAAGGTTCATGGACATCCACGTGGATTTTGCCATTGGCCCAATCGAGTTTTCCTTTTCTCCATGCCACTCTCAGGTAGTCTTTGATCCCGACCTGCAGTCGACTCCAGTCTTTGATCTCGTTGATCCGCTGGTTCTCTTTTTTGTAAATTTCTTGGATGGAAGTCCATACTTCGTTTAGAAATGCTTCTGCTGCCTGATTCATTGACTACTCTCCTCCTCGCCAAAACAGCACTACCGTCTTAACCGATGACCTTGACGACATTGCCCTCGCTATCGGTAATATTGGTTTTCACAATGTTTATGGCAATTCCTTTCAGGGAAGGCATCTCAAAGCTGCTTTCCTTTGGAAGCAACTGCTTGGTAAGCGCAATCGTTGTCGCATCATCGAGGACAAATCGAATGACGTCCTCTTCTGGAATACATTCAGGCTTTTCTCCTGCCTCAAATACAACCCGGACATCAGGTCCCAGCAGGCTCAGGCTTTCCCCTTTTCGCATACGTCCGCGGAGAATCTTTCCGATGACTTCCGCTTGCTTCGCTCCCAGCTTTAAGGTCGAAGGTGTTTTTTTCAAAAAGCCTTTTTTACCTGACTCCCATCCTAGCTGGCTGACAAACAAATAGGCAGTGTTGGAGCCTTCTTGTTCCATTCCTTTTTGAACAGCATCCGAAACTGTAGAGTTGCGAAGGAGAGAATCCCGCTCGAGATCGGTTATGTAGGAAGGCATGAACGGCAAGCCAGATTGGAGTACGCCACGTGTATTCCAAGCCATCATCTCATCGAGTTCATCACCTGTGATTCCGACCATTTGCAAGAATTGCACCCGACCATGTGGTGTATCGATTTCGGGAAGCTGTGGGTCAGTGACAAAAGCGAGCGCAGTCAGTTGGGTATCGGCACCCAGGCATATCGGACCGTTTGCATCCAAATGATCACCAGCTTGAAATACATTGCCGGTGTTGAATACGTAACGCGCCATGTTTTGAAGCAGGTTCAGCGCCCAAGCAGGCGGCTCTTCCTCTTCGTCCCCTCGCGCTAGTCGAAACGTCAATTCAAAGCCAAAGCCGCTTTCCTCTTCATTCTCGGATTCCTTTTCATATAACTCAGTAAAACCATACGTGACAAAATGCCAATGCGGGTAAGGCTCGTCCGCTTTGTAGGCGCTTATTCCATCCAATGGATCCTGACCACCCAGCGCATACGAGATGAGCGTCCCGTAATGCTTAGGCTCCTGCTCTCCATAAATCTTTCTCATCTCCTGATCAATGGCATCCCAGCCCGCTGACATCATTTCTTCATTCACTTCTTCGTTCATCTCTCTCGCCTCCTATGTAATGACTGTCTTAACAATAGCCAAAATGAAATTTGGATACTCTATTAGACGGTCAATACCACTTAGCAAATTACATTGTTCTCAATCCCTTCTATATCAAAAGTCTTTAACTGGTTTGTGTTATTCCATTCGGAACAACTGGCTTCGATAACCAGTGCTGGTCGGTTTGCACATGATTTTTACGCACAAACTTGGCGGCAGATTGTTTAAAATCTTCGTACGGAAACCTCTCCGTTACTCGTACCACGTAGCCCTCTTGTTCCCCGCCGTAGACAGATTGTTTGGTATAGCAACTTTTTACGGTCTCTTCCTTCCAAATCCCTCTGTATAAGACAGGCGCTGTTTCTAAGCCAAGTAGTTCGGCCCATTCTACCGTTTCGTCCCAAGACAAGCATTCATTGTTTTCATTCCAGATAGAGAAAACGTAGAAATAGCTCGTTAGGTGTTGGTAATAGATGGAGTGCAGCGCAAATACATTTTCTCCGCAAATTCTCCAGCCTTCGGGGATATGAAACGAAATCGTCCCGTGCAGCATCTTTACCCAATGTCTAGATGCGTGGTCTTTGCTATCCAGTGACCTTGCGTGGATATGATTTCGGTAAAGAGTGGTATTTTCGCCATCCAACTTCTCTGTCACGACTACTTCTTTTCCCTCGAAATGATGAACCGTTCGCAAGATTTTATCATCGTCGGTTCTACTTCTTGACCAGGGTAAATGAAAGGTTCTCGGGTATTTTTTCAACATCGTTATTCACCTCCTTATTTCGCATAGGCATCACCTTCCTTAAAGAAGTACAGCTTCCATAGGTACTCATCGCCCAACAAATGATAAATCTCGGAAATATCTTGCTGCGTTCCGTAGTTAATCTTCATGTGCATTTGAATCAGGTTGACGACTTCGAAGATAAAATCATCTTCGAATCCTAATTCTTTTAAGAAATGGCAAGCAATTTGCGCAGAGACATGCTCATGTCCGTAGTAGGAGTAATGGCCTTTCATCGGCTTGTAGGTTTTGCAAAATGGTTTTCCTGTATCGTGAAACAAGGCGACCACTTGCATGAGAAATTTGTCTTCTTCCGTGTAAAAGGCGTTTACATAATCGAAAACATGATAGGTATGCTTGCACAAAGGGTACTGATGATAAGGGTTTTCCTGATTAAACTGATACATCTCTTGGAAGATCGGAATGGCATTCAACTTGGCAAACAGCTCTTCATAGGAAGGTTCATTTTGAAGCAATTGAACAAACTCTTCTTTTCCAATGGCATAAGGAGCTGGTTCGTGCAAGAGATGAATGTGATCCCAACCTTCATTCTTAATAGGAAAATGGAAGTTCTTCCGCATCTTCGCCAAGATGTATTCGTCTACGGTTCTCTTTCGGGATCGATTGCGCTCTAGGCAAACAGAATAGGGAACATCGAAGTAATAGCATACCTTTTGGACATCGGGAAATTTGGCAAGGACCTTCATTCTTTTCTCTCTGTCAATATTGGTTGCGTCTAAGATGACATTCTTTCCAGTCGCCAGCTCCGTTGCGATTTTCGAATAAACCTCAAAAAATACTTGCGCTGACCTTTTTTGCTTTCGCTCATCACCGAATAAGTTTTGGCGAATTTCATCCGTAGACACGATGGTTGCCCGTTCCTTTTTGGCAATTTCTTGTGCCCACTTGCTTTTGCCACTGCCCGCAATGCCTGACAGGACGATTAATTTCTTTTTCACTTATATCTCACCTCCTTTCAATAGAAACTAACTTTTCGACTTACTTTTCCAATATTATACACACTTCGCGTATAGATGGCACCCTTCTTTGTTCCTAGATTTTCCGTTCTTTACAGCCACGGACCAAAGAAATTCTGGACAGCTTGCTCGGAATAGCTATCTTCACCGCGCCAATTCACGACGGCGAAAAAGTCGTTCTTCCCGCCACGCCCTGGTCTGTCCTTGCTTGGAGCTAAAATTCCAGTGGATGCAAGAATTTCCATGAAGACATCCCGTTCATTCTTGCTAGACGGAAAGGCTCCAGTAAGACGCTTCTCCAGTTGACGGGCGGCATCGGTTGGCTCAATGCTTGCAATGATGTCTAGCACCTGACGGAGGATAGCTACATCTTCTTCCTGTACCGTAAGATTTTCTTCCTTGCTTAACAGCTCCAGATCAAGCATGAGGTACGGTAGATAATTCAGGCGAATGCCTCCCCATTTGATTCTTTCGAAATTCAGGACATTCAAATCTTCATCGGTATATTGCTCTCGTCCAGCGATATAGTAACGGTCGCATTTATGGCAGTCTCCATACATGGCGAAGTAGGTGCCGTTTTCAGGATTCGTATACTTCCCGACGTTACTTTCGAACGTATGGGCTGTCAAAGACTGAGTCAAAGCCCAACTAGACATGGCGCTGCGCAGGTACACCTTTCGCGTCGAGAGACTGTGCAAAAATGCTGCGGCGACTTGTTCTTTCGTCACTTTTTCATGCAGAGCAATGATTTTCTCTATGCACTCCTCGTGACTGATCGTCAGCGGGTCAAACATGAGGCCTTTGCTTTTGGCGTATTCAAAATCTGCTCCCGAAAAATCGAATGGGCGACTCTTCCATCCGTTGCTGCTCCAAAATGTTTTCATCAAGATTTGCTTTGCTTTTTTATCCATAAAACGATTGCTCCTTTTTTCTTTGCTTTCCATATTTTAGCGCGGATCGGATGTATGAAAAAAGAGTCCAACGTGTGAAAGATCGTTGGACTCTGATTGCTTGCTATCACGTACCGCAAAACGTTTGGTAAGGACGTGCCGATTCCGCTGGTAAAGTCGTGTATGCTACCTGTTCAGGCGTGTACGCATATGGATCAGAAAGGACTGCCAAAAGCCGTTCCATCACAGTGTTGTCGCCCTCTTTCCATGCTGCTTCCAACGCTTCTTCTACACGATGGTTTCGAGGGATGACTGCCGGATTGCTGTTTTTCATTACCTGTTGTACCGCTTCGATGTCTTCTGGCTGTCTTGTTAGTCGTGCTTTCCACTGCTCCTGCCATTCCGTGAATTCGCTCGTGCCAAACAGCACGGTACCTTCTGGTTGATTGATCGTGAGCGCACGGAATGTATTCGTATAGTCTGCACCGTGCTCCTTCATCATGTTGAGCAGACCTTCGATCAACGCTTCGTCTTGCTCCTCTTCGTTAAACAGTCCAAGCTTTGCCCGCATTCCTCTGAGCCAATTGCTGTGATACAGCTTGCTAAATTCGCCAAGGGCATCTTCGGCCATTTTCACAGCCTGCGCTTCATTTTCATGCAGCAACGGCAATAAGGTTTCCGCAAAACGAGAGAGATTCCACACAGCAATGTACGGCTGATTTCCGTAAGCATAGCGGCCTTGAACGTCAATGGAGCTAAATACCGTTGCGGGATCATACGTGTCCATGAAAGCGCAAGGACCGTAATCGATGGTTTCGCCGCTGATCGCCATGTTGTCGGTGTTCATGACTCCGTGAATAAATCCTACGAGTTGCCACTTGGCAATCAACTCCGCTTGACGCTTGATAACTCCCTTCAGTAGGAGGAGATAACGGTTTTCTTCTGTTTCGATCTCTGGGAAATGTCTTTGCAAGGTGTAATCAGCTAACGCGCGGAGATCTTCAATCGAGCACCATCTTGCCGCGAATTGAAACGTGCCTACTCTGATATGACTGGCTGCAACACGTGTCAAAATGGCACCAGGCAGCTCGGCTTCGCGATAGATAGACTCGCCAGTTGTCACTACTGCAAGGCTCCGAGTGGTAGGAATTCCGAGTCCATGCATGGCCTCGCTAATGATGTATTCGCGCAGCATCGGGCCAAGGGCCGCTCTACCATCGCCACCGCGTGAATAAGGTGTTCTTCCTGAACCTTTCAGTTGGATATCAAATCGCTCTCCGGAAGGGGTAATCTGCTCGCCAAGCAGAAGGGCCCGTCCGTCGCCTAGCATGGTAAAGTGACCGAATTGATGTCCGGCATATGCTTGCGCGATAGGCATTGCGCCTTCTGGTGCCTCGTTTCCCGCGAGCATAGCTACAGCATCGGTGCTTTGAAGGGCTTCGGCGTTCAGCCCGAGCGACTTTGCCAATGACTCGTTTAGAATGGCGAGCTTCGGTAAATGCACAGGAGGTGGGCTCATTCGGGAATAAAATGATTTCGGCAGCGTTGTATAGCTGTTGTCGAAGTTCCATCCCGGTTCAATCGTTACTTTTTTGTCCGTCATTGTATCTCCTTTTATCGATTGGTGTATTTGAATGGAAGTAACTGTACACTTGATACATTTTGCCAGTTTATTATACCCTTTTCACGCAAGATTGGAGCACATTGGTCAGGTGAAAAAACAAAAAAAACGCCGGTAAAAAGAGTCTGCTATGATGACCAGCAGACCCTTCCCAATGTTTGCAATGACTAGCTTGTCTTATTCGAATTTTGTGACAACAAATGTTCCGGTCAGCGTATTTTGGGTCATTCCTTCAAAAATGTCGTTCACTTCAGAAAGAGAAACCTCACGATTCACCATTTTGCTAGGAGAAAGTTTTCCTTGCAACACAAAGGAGAGAAAAGAGGAGTAACCATGAACCGGCATGCCAAAGGTAGAAAGGAAGCGAATCTCTTTCTTGACCATATCAGTCACAGGGATCGTAACATTTCCACCATCGTGTGTAATAAGCCCCCCTTGCAAGTGGCGTCCGTCCTTTTTGAGGCTGAGAATCGAGTTTACACATGTTTCGGAATGGCCCAGTGCATCTACAGACACGTCTGCTCCACCCTTCGTGAGTTCCATGATGGCTTCGACGGGGTTCGTTTTACGGCTGTTAATGGTATAAGCTGCTCCCATCTGCTTGGCTAACGCTAAATTCGTATCTTGAATGTCCACACCGATTACATTTGCCCCCATTGCTGAGGCAATGTTGATCGCAGAAAGTCCAAGTCCACCACATCCATAAATGGCCACCCACTCCCCAGGCATAACTTGTGCCCGATCGACCAGACCATGGAAAGCGGTCATGAAGCGGCAGCCCAAGGCCGAAGCATCGAGGAAGTCAATTTCCTCTGGCAAGTGGATGACATTCCGGTCTCCTTTTGGAACGGCGACGTATTCTGCGTAGCCGCCATCATAGGACATCCCGGGGAATGACCTGGAGTCACACAGGTTTGACTTCCCACTGAGACAAAAAGGGCAAGTTCCATCACTTCCGATAAATGGGACAACTACCCGATCTCCCTTTTTAAAATGGGTCACTTCCCTACCCACTTCTTCTACGACGCCGCAGAATTCATGACCCAAAATACGGTTTGCCGGTTGTCCATGCAGCCAAAAATGCAAGTCACTTCGGCATACTCCATTTGCCATTACTTTAATAAGAATCCCGTCTTTATCAGGTGTGGGATCTTGAACATTTTTCACTTCACATTTCTGTTTATCTACGAGTACCAGTGCCTTCATTCTGTTTACCCCCTGATATGGTTTTGATTGATCTAATTGAGGCTAATTAAGACACTTTTCGTTTTTGTGTATGCTTCAATACCTTGATAGCCCATTTCCACGCCAATTCCGCTATGCTTATGCCCACCAAAGGGAAGAGCGTTATCCGATTTGAGGTACGTATTTACCCAGACAGTTCCTGCTTCTAATGCATCGATGACTTTATGTGCAGTTGTCAAGTTTTGTGTCCATACACCGGCAGCCAATCCGTATTCGGTTTCGTTCGCTCTTTCAATGACTTCCTCTATCTGTTCAAACGGCATGACGCACAAGACAGGGCCGAATATCTCCTCTTTTACGGCAGTGCAATTTTCTTCGAGATCAGTAAGAATGGTAGGCTCCAAATAATTACCGCCTGCCAGCTCGCCCTCTTGTAGAACGTTCCCACCTATTAAAACGGTAGCTCCTTCTTTTTGGGCGATTTCAATATAATTTTTCACCGATTGCAAGTGCTCTTTGGAAATCAGCGGTCCCATCTGTGTAGCTGGGTCTAGTGGGTTCCCCACTTTCATTTTTTGTGCCATTTCAACCAATTTTTCTGTGACCTGTTGAAAGACTGACTTTTCCACATAGAGCCGAGTCCCTGCCACACATATCTGGCCCTGGTTTGTAAACATTCCCATAAACGCGCCTTGAATCGCTTTATCCAGGTCAGCATCCGCAAAAATAATGTTTGGTGATTTTCCGCCTAATTCCAGTGTGATTTTTTTCAGAGTGTCAGCGGATTTTCTCATGATGCCTTTGCCCACTTCCGTTGACCCTGTGAAACCGATTTTGTCGATATCAGGGTGACTCGTGATCGCTTCCCCAATTTTACGGCCGGAGCCTGTTACAATGTTCACCACTCCTGCGGGGAAACCCGCTTCCATGATCAGTTCACCAAGTAGCAAAGTTGTAAGGGTGGTTTGCTGGGAAGGCTTCAAAATCACGGTATTCCCTGCGGCGAGCGGAGCAGCTAACTTCCAGACTGTCCCCAGCAAAGGATAGTTCCATGGTGTGATTTGTCCGCATACCCCTAAAGGCTCTCTTCGTGTATAGGCATGAAAATTGCCACCTGATGTAAGCGGTATCGTTTGTCCTGTTAATTTTGTCGCCCATCCGGCATAATAGCGCAAATGAGCGACAGCACTTGGGACGAAGCCGTGGCGTGTTAGCGTAATCGTATTTCCGCCATCCAGCGTCTCGAGATAAGCAAATTCTTCGACGCGTTGTTCCAGCAAATCGGCGAGCTTATTGAGGAATTTTGTTCGTTCTGCAGGAGAAGTTTTGGACCAAGGCCCGTTAAATGCTGCTCTTGCTGCACGAACTGCCTGATCTACGTCTGCCTCGTCTCCTTCATAAATTTTCGCAATGACCTCCCCATTTGCTGGATTGATAGATTCATAGGTTTTGCCGGAGAGAGAAGGAACCCATTCACCGTTGATCAGCATTTGTTTTGTGCCGGAAAGGAACTGTGCTACGCTTTCTTGCGGTACACCCAAAACTTTGGACATGCTTTTCATCTCCTGTCATTTGCTTTTCTTCATTTGCATCTACTTCTAGGATATGGTTTCTCTAGTGGACGACGGTGTTAAGGAGAAGCCCTCATAGCCCTTGGCTGCTACCTCGTTGCAAATTTTGCGATAAGCTCCAACACCGCCTACATAGATGAGGAATCCACGTGGTTTGCCCTCTATATTTGCACCTGTGTACCAGGAATCTGTTTTCGTGTAGAGTGTCGAATCAGCCACTTCGCTACAATGCGTGCTCCAAGCCTCCTCTGCCTCCACTTTCGCCTCAATAGATGCAATCCCATGTTCGCGCAAATATTCTATGCAATCGCCAATCCATTCCACATGCTGCTCAATGGAAACAGGAACGTTGGACAAGGAGGAAGGACTCTCAGGACCCGTAATCATAAACATGTTCGGGAAACCAGCGTTTGCGATGCCAAGGTACGTTCTAGTTTGCGGACCTCCCGCCCATTTTTCTTTGAGTGAGATCCCGTCTTTTCCACGAATATCAATCTTAAACAACGGCCCGGTCATCGCATCGTAACCCGTTGCAAAAACGAGGATATCCAGTTCATACTCTTCTTCCGTCGTTTTGATTCCCTTGGGTGTTATCTCGGTAATCGGCCTACTCTTCACATCGACTAGCGTGACATTGTTGCGGTTATATGTCTCATAATAATTGGTGTCCAGAACAGGCCGTTTCGCAGCGAAATAATAAGTTGGTTTCAAAAGCTCGGCCACCTTGGGGTCTTTTACAACTTCGCTTATTTTGGAGCGAATAAAATCGGCTGCTGTTTCGTTGGCTTCTGCGTTTATTATCAAGTCATTGTAAGTGCTGCCTAACCCAAAGCCTCCCCGATCCCAGACCGTTTGATATTCCCGCTGGCGTTCTTCCGGTGTATCTTCCAACGCAGATCGATCATTTTGCACTTTGTGAAGATAGCCAGTTGCAGATTCACGTGTTTGCCGTTTTATCTCGCTATAGTTGGATTTCGTCTGGCGTATAAATTCCGGATCATAGGGATGGTTTCTCGCTGGCGTGCAATACCCTGGTGTCCGCTGAAAGACAAACAGATGCACTGCCTCCTCGGCAATGACCGGAATCGATTGGATGCCGCTTGAACCTGTACCGATCACGCCAACTCGCTTCCCCTTGAATTCTACTTTTTCATGTGGCCAATGTCCGGTGTGGTACCACTCGCCTTCGAAGCTATCAAAGCCCTTGAACTTGGGAATATTGGAGGAGGAGAGATTACCGACCCCCGTAATAAAATACGTCGCCGTTACATGTGTGCCATCTTCCATTTGGAGTCGCCACCTGTTATGTACCTCATCGAAATGGGCCGCCGTTATGCGCGTATGAAACTGGATGTCACGCCGCAAATCGAATTTGTCCGCTACATAGTTGAGGTAACTCAGAATTTCTGCCTGTTCCGGGTATCTAGAGGACCAAGTCCATTCCTGATAGAGCTCCTCAGAAAACATGTAATTGTAGATGATGCTTTCCGAGTCGCATTTCGCTCCGGGATAACGATTGGCATACCATACGCCACCAACATCTGGAGCGGCATCATAGGCTTGCACAGAAAATCCTGCTTCACGCAAGCGATAGAGCATGTATAGTCCTGAGAATCCCGCGCCGATGATCACCGCGTCGAAGTCGTTACTCGATTTCACCTGGGCTTTGTGCTGAGTTGATGTCATTCCTGTTCCAACCTCCCAATAAAATCATTTTGTTAGTTATCCGAATATTCCTAATTCCGCACGTGGACATTCCCTCAAAAGAAGAGGTTCAAAGCTTTACTCATTCACTACTTTGATAGCCGGTATGACAAGGGTATTCTCCTGTAAAGACTCATCCGGGGTGTAGATTCTTACTACCAAACTAAAATTTGGAGCTGTCGTTGAGGTAGGCGATGGCAGCCAGTTAGTCTCTTTGTCCTTCGGTGGTGTGCTCTGAATGTAGATATCCAGCGAACCATCCAGGTTGTATTTCAGCCCTTCCGTGCGATCGCCAATGGAATAGCGGTCCAACTCATTATCGATAAAGTGATTTTCAAAATTGTATAGGCTAATCGACCAGAACGATTTTGTCGGAGGAATCTGCTCTTTTTCAAAATGAATTACGTATTTTTTCTGTCCGACCAACGGAGTCCCGCCATCATCCACACGAGTTGATGCATAAACAGCTTCCTCCGGTGTATTGGCACCAATTCCATGCATGGCAATCATGGCTCTATTTAAATAATAGGTATCATAAATACCCACTCGCTCATTGTTTACTCGCCAATTTCCATTGTTGGGTCTTTGCAGAATACTGATGGAATTTTTTATGATCTCTTTTGCATCTTTTCCTGCTTTCGTCAAACCTTCCCATACAACAGGATCATCGTCTGCGTGAAATGTCCCTGCCTGATAATCCAAGCCGATGAACTCAAGCTTGCTTAGAAAAGCTTCATCCCTTTGTGGCGGCGGGTTAAGCTTCATCAATTCGGCGAGTAACGGGTAAAATTTTGACGGATCATCGAAGTCAGCCGATTCTATTTTGGGCAGACCGATCGCACCTGGTTTCTGTTTATCATCCAAGGGAGCTAACGTATACCCTTGTTGAATTTTATAAACGTTGGGCAAGTCTTTTTCGCCATTCACAAATGTTCTACCAAGAATCCAAAGCATGTCCGTAGGCGCCCGAACGACCTCTACGTTACTTGGCAGCTTTCCTTCCCACTTCGGTCCCACAATAATTACTTTTCCACCTTTGTAATCATCCAGATTGGACCCGCCAATATACTTGAAGGAGTTGCTGTAGGCATCCATCATTTGTAAGGTGAAATATCGATCGATTTTGGGATAGCTCAACACTTGAGGACCTTTTGATAAATCCAGCCATGCTGATGAGTACAACGTGTCATTGTTCGGTTTGACAAAATCTTTGAAGCTTGCATCTGCCAGCACCTTGTCGTGATGGAATGTGTTTAAAGGGGT
The DNA here is from genome assembly GCF_028369215.1 of Brevibacillus sp. AG. Taxonomy (NCBI): domain Bacteria; kingdom Bacillati; phylum Bacillota; class Bacilli; order Caryophanales; family Paenibacillaceae; genus Brevibacillus; species Brevibacillus sp. AG. The sequence goes on from NZ_JAQMYO010000001.1 coordinate 527,414, forward strand.
TTTCTCAGTGAACTGCTGCATCGTTCTAGCCATTTCCACAAGGGTATAACCGTAAATGTAAGCATCAACCCCTACACTGTACGCCAAATTGGTACGGTACGGAGCTTGCACGAGTGGCGCCGAATTTCGTGTGGCCGAAGTCTGTGGCTGAACACTTCCTGCATGATATTGCTTGTTTTCGTTTACATATGCACTACCCGTTGCCATTGATGTCAGTACACTCAATGCTGTAATGAACATTCCTGCCTTTTTCACAAGCACTTCCTCCTTTGCTTTTTGTCAGTTTACTTTTTGCACCGTGGGAATTTCGTAATTGCCTTCCAGAACAATCGGCTTGGGTAAATACAGTCTGAGCATCAAGTTAAAATCTCCTGCTGGAGTCGGTAGCCAGTTCGATTCTTTTCCAGCAGGCGGATCTTTCTGGAGGTAGATATCGAGAGAGCCGTCTGCATTGTATCTCAGTTCCCTCGTGCGGTCGCCAATGGCATAACGGTTGAGACGGTTTGGTACGAAGTAATAATCTGCTCCATACAGGGTTAATGACCAAAAAGCATCAACAGGAGGAAGGTTATCTTTTGAAAAGTGAATGACATAGCGATTCTCTCCCGATAGTGGGGTTCCATCGCGATCCACATCCGTCCTTTGGTATACGCTCTCACTCGGGATGTTGGCACCGAAGGCCGTACGAGCGACAACTGCTCGCTTTAGGTAATCCACCCCATATGTTCCGTAATCGAGGTTTAGACTCCATGTATTTTGTCCTTGTCCTTTGACAGCACTTGCCATTGTAATGATTTCTTCCCCATCTTTTACAGCGCGCCTTAATCCTGCCAGAGTCGCTTTATCCAACGTAGTTTCATCAAAATCATCGGTTGGGGAAATTCCAATGTGTTCGAACTGGTTGACGTGAGCTTCATCCGCTGAAGCCGGCTGATTAGATTTCATGGAGCTGGTCAGGAGGCGAAAGAACGACAGCGGGTCCTTTTCGTCCAATATCGCAGCAGATGCATTCGAGGAAGAGCTGATCTTCGTTGATTGGACAAGGGGTGTAATCGTCATCTGTTTTTGAAGAGCGGTTACATTCGGAATATCTGTTTCTCCATCTATTAAAATACGCCCACCAGCAAGCACTGTATTGGTCGGGGACTTGATGACTATCCTATTTGCCGGCAGATCGCCTTTCCAGTTTGGTCCGACGATCAAAAATTTGCCTTCTTTTGTGCCAGTGGTTCTCGTCCCAATATAGTCAAAAGAATTTGTCCAAGCGTCCATAAATTGGATAGTGTAATATCTTTTTCCGAAATCAGGTACGTGCAGAACCAGTGGACCTTGCGCAAGGTCAAGATAGGCAGCAGAGTACAACGTATCGTGATTCGGGGAGACCACGCCTCTATAATCAGCAGCAGGCAGCGCTTGAAGATGAAAAAACTGATTCAAGGGCCTTTTGGCTTGTAAAGCACTTCTCTTCTTTTTTTCCAATGTCACAAGAGGATAGCCGTAAATGTAGGCTTGGATACCCAGGCTGTATGCAAGATTCTCACGTGACTGTTTGGTTGATACCGTTCCCTGCGACGCCATAGCGTTAGCCTGTGCATGAGCTGTTAAAGCAGGGGTACTAACAGAAAAGGATAGCGTTGTCAGAACAGTAGCCAGTGATAAAATCAATCGTTTTCCTTTCACCATCGTTCCAAGCCCCCTACCCTACTTGGTTACAATCTGATCGATTGTATACAGAAATTCCGTTATGCGAGAAATCGTCGCTTTTATCTGCTCCGGAAATACGGACATATTCGTAAAATATCCGTGTACTAACCCCTTCTCGCATACCGCTTCAACCTTTACTCCCGCATTCTTCAAGCGTTCGGCATATGCTATTCCCTCATCGCGCAATACATCACATTCAGCAGTGATCACGATAGCAGGAGGAAGATTGCTCAAATCTCTCGCTGATAGTGGAGCTACATACGGATTGCCTTTATCATACTCATGATTGATATAATGGTTGGAAAACCACAACATCAGGTCCCGATTCAGACCAAACCCTTCTTGAAATTCCATGTAAGATGGAGAGTCAAAGCGCATGTCCGTCACTGGGTAAATAAGGACCTGCGCCTTTATTGCCGGGCCGTTTTGGTGTTTTGCAAGAAGCGAGAGAACGGTAGAAAGATTTCCTCCTGCACTATCACCGCCAACTACCAAATCGGAAGCGCTTCCATTAATAGAGGAAGCATTTTCACTCACCCATTTTAACGCTGCATAGGAATCAGCGACGGGAACAGGAAACTTATGCTCCGGCGCCAATCGATAATCGACCGATACGACGATTCTTCCTGATAGATGAGCCAGCATCCGGCAGCTAGCATCTACGGTTTCAAGATCACCGATTACCCAACCGCCACCATGATAATAAACAAAAAGCGGAAACGGACCTTGACCCTCCGGTGTGTACATCCTGATGTTTATTTCGGCATCCGCTCCAGCAGGAATCAGCTTGTCCTCAACTTTTGCGAGCGGTGCAAGCTCTACCTCGACAGTAGGAATCTGTGCAAATATGTCTCTTACTGCTTGCGGCTCCAATTTATGAAGGGGCGGTAATTGGTTAATCCTTTCCAAATAAACTTTTGCTCTTGGATCTAAATTTGCCACGAAGCATCCATCCTTCCCTTGATATGATGTATACTTGAAGGAAATAGATTCAGAGAAGAACTATAATCCTTATCTTAAGCCTACTTTTTTCTGTATAATTGGAATATTCCCATTTTGTCGTATACTGATTCCCCCAAAAGGAGATGACAAAGTGACTGCAATCTATACCATTGAAGAACAAGTTCGAAAGCTGGATGCCATAACGAATCATGAAGAAAAATTATATAAAATTCTTGAGTACTATATGGAGCTATTTCCAGTCCAGGATGCGTCTTTATATCGCTATTCGCCTATTGGCTATTTTGGCGAAGGAATTATCTCTCTCTCTTCAAGAGGATTAAGTCATATACGGGAAAAACGAGATGATATTCGGGGATACAGCTTTTTGCAGGATATCATCCGTGAAAGAAAGGCCAAGTACTGTTCTGGCATTGAGTTCTTCAAACAAACCAGCAGCAATTACCCTCATTCCTCCAATGCTCATGCCGTTTTAGTTTCCCCCATTTGCTACGGTTCGGTCGTCATTGGCTTTATATCCTCCAAAGAATTCCATACGGGAGCAATCATTGATGACGAAATCCTTGCGTCTGTCACTCTGTATGGCAAGCTCGTTGGGAAGTTCATTGAAGACTATCAGCGGGTAGAAAACTCTTTGCAGCTAAGCAAACGAGAACTGGAAGTGATGAAAAAAATCGCGTGGGGTGAGAGTACGAAGGAAATGGCAGATTCCATGAGTATCAGTGAATTAACCGTCAAACAATACGTAAAATCCGCGATTCAAAAGTTGGGAGCTAACAATCGTTCCCATGCAGTTGGAGAACTCTACCGCCAAGGGATTATTTGATAGGATGAGTACACGGTCACATAAAAGCCGACAGGGATATCTGTCGGCAGTCTGTTCTTTGTGAAAATTCCTTTTCCCCTATAAGCCAAGATTTTTGGCGATAATATTTTTCATAATTTCTGTTGTGCCTCCATAGATTGGCATCACGGCAACATCCCGATAACGACGGGCTATCGGATATTCTTCCATAAATCCGTATCCGCCATGAAGCTGTAAGCAGCGGATTGACATCTTCCTTGCCATTTCTGTAATGAACCATTTTGCCATGGAAATTTGGGTAACGAAATTTCCGCCTTGCATATGCTTTTCTGTTAAATCATCAAGGAAGGTCTGCGCCATTTTTAATTCGGTTGCCATTTCTGCTATTTCAAATTGTGTATTCTGAAAGGAACTGATCGGTTTCCCGAAAGCATGTCTTTCTTTTACATAGCTCATGGTTGTCTTGAGCATCTCTTCTGCTATGACCATTGCACCCAAAGCAATCAAAAGCCGTTCCTGCTGCAATTTTTCCATCAAGTAGTAGAAGCCCTGCCCTTCTTCTCCTAGCAGATTACCAACGGGAACACGCGCATCCTCAAAAATCAACTCAACCGTATCTGTAGAATGCTGGCCCAGCTTTTTCAACTTGCGTCCGCGGAAAAATCCGGGTGTATCCGCATCCACCAAGAGGATGCTGACACCTTTCCGAGCTGGAGTTGCTTTTGGATCGGTTTTGACTGCAACGAAAAACAGCGATGCATTGATACCGTTGGAGATAAAGGTTTTCTGCCCGTTTACGATATAATGATCGCGCTCACGAATAGCCGCTGTACTCATACTCGCCAAGTCCGATCCGATCCCAGGCTCTGTCATCGCCACTGACGTCGTTACCTCTCCACTCACACATTTGGGCAAATACCTTTTCTTTTGCTCTTCGTTTCCAAATCTTTCGAGGTAAGGGACGATAATCGAAGAGCTCGTGCTTGCCAACGTACCTACGCCAACACGATGTAACTCTTCCGCCAAGACGAGATTAAAGCCGAAGTCGAGGCCAAGACCGCCATATTCAGGCTGCACCTGCGGACAAAGAAACCCTTGCGCACCCAGCTTCTCATAAAATTCTCGTGGCGTGTATTTTTCTTCTTCCCATTTCTCTATGTAAGGGACAGCTTCTTTTTCGAGAAATTTTTGCAAAGAAGTTCGGAGCATATCGTGTTCATGGGTGAGAAAACGTCTCTCTCTTCTAAATAAATCAAATGTATTTGGTTTAGATGAAGTCGTTGAATATGACACCATGCACCCCTCCTCTTTTTTGGATTCTTTATACATATAGGAAAGACCGTCTATGAGAACCGTGAGGGCTATAGTGGCAACCAATTCCACGGTACTCAAGCCGGTCAGTTAGGAAACGCAGACAAATCTATTACCTTGATGGCAATTTCGCCTCAAAGATGCCTGAAACTTTGACTTCTCCTTCGCTGTTCTTTGCCAGTACTTCTCCCACTACAGTGTTATCCAACTTTTTCTCCAGAACTTTTCCTACAATCTGGATCGATTCGCCAGGAAGTGTCATTTTGCTAAAACGAACTTGAATTTTCTGGATATTTTTTCGAGAAACCCAGGAAGTAACTCCTTGGGACAGCATCCCCATGACCAGCATTCCGTGAGCGATGATCTTCATGCCTGCTTTCTCGGCGAACTCTTCCACCAGATGCAGCGGGTGAAAATCGCCGGAAGCACCTGCAAACCGAACGAGCTGCACGCGGGTGATCGGTTCTTTTTCCAGAACAGGGAACTCGTATCCTTCACTTACATCCTCATAAAATATCATGGCGTTCTCCTTTCTTCTCATGCCCCATTAATGACGATGCACGATCGTGTTTCTCGTAATAGCTACCAGTTCACCTCGTTGATTTCGATACTGATTTTCAGATGTAACCAAGTCCATCGATCCGCTGCTTCCTGTCTTCGTTTCGGCATCGACAACCTTGCTCGTGACTGACAGCACATCTCCCGCGACAATGTCACCCAAGTATTCATAGGATTGCTGTCCATGCAAAACTCTCGCCAGTTTTAATCCCAACTTCTCCATTTTTTCAACGGAACCCATGCCGCCCCACAAGTCAATAACTTGCAAAAAGGTTGGCGGGATCGGGATTCCATCGTAGCCTTCTTTTTTAGCAGCCTCCAGATCGTAATAGATCGGGTTGTCATCACCGATAGCGAGTGCCAATTCTTTTATTTTTCCTTTTTCTACGGGCATGGTGTAAGGCTTAAACTCCAGCCCGATCAAATCTTTCACATTTGACACGTTCATTCACCTCATCTGCATAAATTGGACAGAATGATTACGTCAAGGAACCGCCGTTTACCCCAAGCACTTGTCCATTGATATAGTTGGACAAGGGGGAGGCGAGGAATAAAATGCTTTCAGCTGCTTCCCTTCCGCTACCAACTCGTTTTTGCGGAATGTTACTGATTAGCTTCTCCCTTACTTTTTCTGGAATGCCCGCTGCTTCTCCGTTGACAATAAGACCTTCCTCTTTGGGACGAGTAAGCCTAGTATCGATGAAACCAAAGGCAACTGCATTGCTGTTGATGTTGAATTGCCCCCACTCTTTCGCTACCACCTTGGTTAATCCAATGACACCTGCTTTTGCAGAAGAATAGTTGGCTTGCCCCATGTTTCCTCTCACCCCGGAACCGGAGGAAACATTGATAATCTTGCGGTGATGAACGATACCTTGTTCGATCTCTTTTTTGGCGACATCGCGCATGTATGGGGATGCTTCACGAATCAATCGGAAGGGCGCGATCAGATGGATGTCTAGCATTGCCTGGAATGCTTCGTCCGTCATTTTATGAAGAAGGCCGTCAATACAATAGCCAGCATTGTTCACCAAAATATCCAGTCGGCCAAAAGCAGAAATCGTCGCATCTACCAATTGCTTCGGATAGACTGGATCTGTTACGTTTCCGCAAAATGCGATCGCATCGCTTCCGAGATCCTTGATCGTAGAAACTACTTCTGCTGCCGGTTCTTCATCTCGATCTGCCACAACGACTCGCGCGCCATTTTCAGCTAATACCAATGCCGTTTCACGACCGATTCCCCGTCCAGCCCCTGTAACGATCGCTACTTGGTTTTCCAACATTTTTGCCATTTCCACTCTTCCTTCCATTTCGTTTTTATCCAACTCGATACATAGTTACGACGCAAGCACCACCAAGACCCAAGTTGTGATGCAAGGCAACTCTTGCATTTTCCACTTGCCGTTTCTGTGCCTGTCCGCGAAGCTGCCAGACAAGCTCCGTGCACTGGGCAAGACCCGTTGCTCCGATTGGATGTCCTTTTGACATCAAGCCACCAGAAGGATTGACAACCACTTTGCCACCGTATGTGTTATCGCCATCATTGATCAATTTCTCTGCTCCACCTTCCTCACATATCCCCAGGCTCTCATAGGTAATGACCTCATTTGGGGTGAAGCAGTCATGGAGTTCCAGCACATCGACTTCATCTGGGCCGATGCCTGCCTCCTCATAGACCTGTTTGGCGGCACGACGTGTCATATCCGCTCCCACCAGATTGAGGATATTGTCGTGACTGATATTCATATCCGTTGTCAGCGCTTGCGCCACGATCTCGACTGCGTTGGAAATACCGTGCTTTTTGGCAAATTCCTCACTGCAAACAATAGCCGCTGCTGCACCACACGTAGGAGGGCACGCCATGAGACGAGTCAATTTAGGCATCAATTCCGGAGCACTCATGACCTCTTCTACTGTCAGTGTTTGTGTGAATAGCGAGTACGGATTTTGAACGGCATGATTCCTTGTTTTCACGGAGACTTTTGCAAAAATGTCGGGATTCGCTCCATACTTCTCCAGATACTCCTTACCTGCTGAACCAAACAAGCGGATGGCATTTGGTGCTTGCGGAACTTCTGGCCACAATTCCTTCAAGCGATCCTGCAACCAGCCAGTTGCTGGTGTTCGATCATCCCAATGAGATTTCAATGCGCCCGGCTTCATTTCTTCAAAGCCAACTGCCAGTGCGCACTCTACAGCGCCAGACTCTACTGCTTGTCGTGCCAGGAACAGCGCATTGGAACCAGAGGAGCAGTTGTTGTTGATATTAAAAATCGGAATCCCGGTCATCCCCACCTGATATAACGCTCTTTGACCACACGTGCTGTCACCGTAAACGTAACTTGCATATGCTTGCTGGATCTCGGAATAGTCAATTCCCGCATCTTCCAGTGCACCTTTTACCGCTTTCGCTGCCATGACTTCATACGGCTCGTGTGCTCCCGGTTTTGTAAACGGTATCATATTGACGCCAATTACTTTTACTTTTTTACCCAATAGTCTCGCCTCCTTTAGTAGATTGATGAAGTCACTTTTGATATTTACGAATAATTAGAATCTTTAAATGAATAATAAATTTATGCTCGTATTTCATAAAGTTTAGAACGCAAAAGGTACATTAAGAAAATATTAATGGGTACGATTTTCCTCAACCAATGTACGGCGCAATATTTTGCCCACTGCCGATTTCGGCAATTGCTCCCTGAATTCGATCAATCTGGGCACTTTGTATTTCGCCAACCGCTCTTTGCACCATTCCACAATTTCTTTTTCTGTCAGCGAATGGTCTTTCTTCACAACAATGGCTGCTTTGACGGTTTCTCCCCGGTAGGCATCCGGGACACCGAATGTACACGCTTCTGCAACGGCTGAATGCATGTACAGGACCTCATCAATCTCGTTGGGATAAATATTGTATCCTCCTGCGATGATCATTTCCTTCTTTCTTCCGACAACATACAAGAAGCCATCCTCATCCAGCATGCCCGTGTCACCCGTAAAGAGCCATCCATCACGGATCGTTTGCGCTGTCTCTTCTGGTTTTTTCCAATATCCTTTCATGATTTGCGGACTTTTCAAAACAATTTCACCCGTTGCTCCCGGTGGCATTTCTTTCAAACCTGTTTCCATATCCACGATTTTTACATCGGCATTTGGGACTGGTATCCCTACGCTCCCTGTTTTTCGAACACCTTTTCCAAATACCCGAACGATAACAGCGTTGGATTCTGTAAGTCCATACGCTTCAGAAATACGGACGCCCGACTTATGTTCAAATGCTCGCAATACTTCTAACGGGATCGGAGCAGCACCTGATCTGCATATTTTCAATGAATGCAAATCATCCTCCCGAAAATCAGGATGATTCACTAATGCGACAAAGACAGTCGGTGAGGCTGAGAGATGAGAGGGACGATACTTGCGGATGATGGGAAGAGTGTCATGGATGCGAAAATGCATGATGGGAATGTAGACACCTGCATGGAAGATAGAGGCGATCATGACCATCAAGCCTGCACCATGGAACAACGGGAAAACACCAAGAAACCGTTCGTCGGGACGCTGAAGTGCCCCTTCGTCTGTGATCGAGGTATGGTACGTAGTCGCTACCGTGTTGTAATGCGTAATCATTACCCCTTTTGGTGTTCCTGTCGTTCCGCCTGTGTACTGTAGGACTGCAATATCTTCCATGCTATTGATTTGCAAAGGAGGGAGTGTATCGTTTTGTTCTTCGATCCACTGATAGAAGTAGGCATATCCAGCTGGATTGTGATCTATGGTTACGATCGTCAGCTTATGGTGATAGCCAGTACTTTCTAGTTTCTCGATCTGACTACTATCACAAATCAACCAGCTCGGCTCCGAGTCATCCAGCATGATAAGCAATTCCCGCTGCTGAAACATGGGATTCAGTTGGACGACAATCCCCCCTATTCGTTGAACTGCGAAATAGGCGATGATATATTCTTTGCAATTGTACAGCATGATTCCCAAGCGATCTCCCTTCTTGCATCCACGTCGATGCAAGGCACCCGCAAAACGATCCACTGCGTGCTTCAGTTCGGTATAAGTGAACGCCAGATCCGCTTCGATAATAGCTGGATGATGAGGGAATTCTTGTGCAGCTCGCTCAAGGAAATGGTAGATGGAGCACAGAGGAATTTCCATTTCAACGGGGATCGTTTTCGGATAAAAGGCGTGCCATGGCTTTTTCAAACTACCGACTCCTTTCATTAGAAAAAGTGGATTCGGATTGATGTTTTATGTAACGGCTCCGCAATTCATATTTCAGTATTTTCCCAGAAGGATTTCTTGGCAAAACGTCCGTGAAGATTACTGCGCGAGGAATCTTGTAAGCAGCGAGATGCTTCCGACAGAATTCAATTAACTCGGTTCTATCGATGGTATAACCAGGTTTTGCGACGATTACCGCTGCCACTATTTCGCCCCACTTCTCATCGGGAACTCCTATCACTGCTGCTTCCCATACACCATCAAAAGCGTACAGAATGTTCTCTACTTCAACGGAATAGATGTTGCTGCCACCCGAAATAATCATATCTTTTTTGCGATCAACAAGTGTTATGAAGCCATCTTCATCAACGGAACACAAGTCTCCCGTATATAGCCACCCGTCACGAATTGCCTCAGCAGTAGCCTCTGGATTTTTATAATACTCCTTCATGATCATGTCGCTCCGAAGAAGCAATTCCCCAATTTCTCCTGGGGCAACTTCTTTTCCATCCTTGTCAACGACTTTAGCTTCCGTCAAGAATCTTGCCTTTCCGCTTGTCCCCAGCTTTTCCTTATGATCCTCCGGATATAAGTAAATCCCGGAAGGACCGCCCTCTGTCAATCCACAGCGGTTGTTAAACTGATCCGTCTTAAACAGCTCCATGCTTCTCTTGATCAGTTCTGGGGACATCGGTGCCCCACCATACCTTAGACTTTCAATCGAGGATAAATCGTATTGGTCTGCATCTGAGACTTGCAGCATCATGTTATACATCGTTGGAACAGCAATAAATGATTGAATTTTGAAATGATCAATTGCTTTTAGAACTTCAACAGGATCAAATTTTTGTTGAATGACAAGTGTTTGTCCTAAAAATAAATCCTTGAAGAGGATACTGAATCCTGCACCGTGAAAGAAAGGCATGAAATGCAAGATTCGGCTGTTCATTGTTTCCCCACTCAAACCAAGCGAATGAAAAATGAACAAAATAGCTCGATGATGATCGAATACGGCTCCTTTGGGTCTTCCTGTCGTTCCGGATGTATACAGGATGTGAGAATCATCATGCTGTTCAACTACTACATCAGGCTCATTTTCATTTTCGGTCAGAACCTGTTGCAACGACAAATGTCCTTCTACTTGCGTATGGTGAACAGCAATACAATGAGCGACCTTGGCAGATCGAGCCTGTTCAATCAGCGCTCCATACTCTTCATCATAAATGACTAGCTTGGCATCCGAATGATCGATGAGGTATGCTGCTTCTGATTTCGTCAGGCGAACGTTGATCGGAACCGTGACAGCACCGATCTTGGCGGCCGCAAACAAAGCGATCGGGAAGATATTGGAGTTTTTCATCATGAAGCATATTTTTTCACCTTTTGTGATCCCAAGTGAAAGCAAGCCATGTGCCAGTCGATTTACGATTCGATTTAGCTGTTCATACGTGTATGTCTGATCCTGATAGATGATCGCGACTCTATCCGGCATCATATTCGCGTTTCTGACAAGTGAACTCCCCATATTCACGATGACGCACCTCACCAACAAGGAAATCTCACATTATTTCCCTTTAAATTGTGGAGCCCGTTTTTCAAAAAATGCAGTAACTCCTTCTTTCAAATCTTCCGTCTGAAAACATACTCCTTGACCAAAGGCTTCCAACTCCAAAAATTCTTCTAAACTGACATTTGCGCTATAGTGAACGAGTTGTTTGATCAGTCCAATTGACAAACTTGGCCCTTCTGCAATCTTTTGCGCTATGGAACATGCCCGCTCCAGTAAGATGTCATCATCGACTACTTCATTCACCAACCCGAGTTGGTATGCTTGTTCTGCCGAGATGCTCTCTCCCAACATCATCAGTTCTTTTGCTCGGTGAGGCCCTAATGATTGTGTTAAAAAATGAATCCCACCGAAATCGGGAAGTGCCCCCACCTTCACGAAACTTTGAATGAAGAAAGCGGAACGGGCTGCAATCACCAAGTCACAGGCTAATGCCAGACTGACTCCTGCTCCTGCTGCGGCGCCATTCACTGCTGCTATCATGGGTTTTTCCACTTTTCTCATCATGTGGAGCAGCTCATAATACTGTTTCATTCTTTTACGGGTAGAAAAGGCATTCGAAGTATCGCCCTGAACGTTATTCAAATTGCCACCAGCACTAAACGCACGTTCTGTACCCGTGATGATAACCGCTTTGACTTGGTCGTCATATTGAATTTCTCTTAATGTATCGAGTAGTTCCCATGCCACTTCCGTTAAAGGATTTCTGATTTCTGGCCTGTTCAATTTGATGATGCAGACTTTGTTTTCCATAGTGGTCACGATGTTTTTTTCCTTCATACGACTCACCTCTTTGCGTACTTGGATCGAGTTTGGTCAAATGTCATTAAAACGATAATTCTGATTGTTCGGAATCTTATATTCATGATATTCTGGTACTATCTATTTTTAAAGTTTAGAAATGAAAAGGTTCGTTATGTAAATATTAATGGCTCATATAAGCAAGCCTAAACAGTCTACTTGAAAATCAATGGTACTGAGGTGAAGCTATGCGAATCGAGCAACTAATCTACATAACTGAAATAGCAAAAACAGGATCGATTGCCAATACAGCCGAACGACTTTTTGTATCTTCACCAGGTATAAGCCTTGCGATTAGCAGTTTGGAAGAGGAACTCGGAGTTAAGATTTTTGAACGCTCACGAACTGGATTAGAACCTACCGAGTTGGGAAAAAAACTTATCGCTCATGCTCAGGAAATATTAAACCGCATCGAAGAATTTAAAAATGAGGCGAAATGTGATTCTTCCGAGTTCGAAGGACAGCTATCCATTTCAACTGTTCCAGGCATCTGTCGAACACTAGTTCCGAAAACCTTGGCTGCGATTACTACAAAATTCCCAAAGGTCCATCTTCATGTGAAAGAAGCACATCTTATGCAAGTTCGAAAAGATGTTTTAAATGGGGATGTTGACATCGGAGTTATCTACTCCTTTCCTTCTTCCCATGAAGATAACAAGTTGCTTACTACAACCCATATCACAGATACCTCAATGATGGTTTGTTTTCGAAAGGACTCGGAATTGGCAAGCAAAGAGATACTTTACATGGAGGATTTATATAACTATCCGATTGTGGCATCCACCAATTTGAGTGACACAAAAAAATTTCATGCCTATCTATTTGGCGAATTTCACAAAATTAATTTCTTTGTTCAATCTCAAAACTATGAAACAAAAAAACATTTTATCTCACAAGGAATGGCATTGGGGTTTGAAACTCGCCTAACGACGAAAACCGATCCATTTTTTCAAAGGGAAGATATCATTTGCAAGCCCCTCATTGCAAAAGAACCCGTAGTCTCCTATTATTGCATCAAATTAAAAAACCAATATGCTTCAGTACCCGGTAAGGAATTTTTAAAGGAACTGCAAGCCCAAGCGAATCAATATATAGAATGAGTAGACAATGAGTACATACATGTTACAAAAGGAGCTTCAGTAAATCTGATCTCCTTTTTTGTATAGTCGTTGATCATTGGAGGAAAAATACCATTTACATAAAACCAAATGGTGTTATATCATCATGAAGTAAAACCAAAAGGTGTTATATTTTCACTACGAAACGGAGAGATTTATCGTGGAACAGAACAATCAACAAACCGTAGAAGATATTAAACAAACCATTGTTTTCGACGCCCCTATTCAAAAGGTATGGGAGAAAGTATCCACTGCGGAAGCCATTTCTGCTTGGTTTATGCCAAATGATTTTCAACCAGTGGTAGGTCACGAGTTTCATATTCAATCGCCCTTTGGACCGTCCCCATGCAAAGTGTTGGAAGTAGAAGCACCTCATCGCCTTTCTTTTGCTTGGGATATAGACGGTTGGGTAGTCTCGTTTCTTTTAAAAGACCTGGGAGATAAAACGGAGTTTACCCTTATTCATGGTGGATGGAAAGCGGCAGATGAGATCATCGGAAAAGCAAACGCGAAGAGCGCAATGATTCGTGAGAAGATGAATCAAGGTTGGGTTGGAATTGTTCACGAGCGTCTGAAAAAGGTTGTGGAGGGCTAAATGTCTGCTTCAGCAGAAAAGGTTGATGTATTTCAAGCGATCGCTGACCCTACTCGTCGAGAAGTACTTCGCTTGCTAGCTGAAAAAGAATTGCCTATCTCTGCAATTACCTCTCATTTCCCCATAAGCCGAACGGCTGTGGTCAAGCATCTTCATATACTTGCTGACGCAGATTTGGTTACGGGACATAAGGTAGGTCGCGAGAAAATCTATCGGTTGCATCCCGGTCCCCTAACAGAAGTAAAGCAATGGCTTTCCTTTTACGAGCAGTTTTGGAACAATAAGCTCTCTATGTTGAAGCATCTGGTGGAAACCGATGGCGATGCGGCATTAACTGTCGTGCAATCGGAACCGGATCAAAAAAGGAAATAGCTTATCATGCCCTTCCCTCTTGATCGATTGACCCAAGATCAAGAGGGGTTTCTTTGATCAGGCATTTCTTATAGCAAAAAGACTGCCGATTGCTCGACAGTCTGGGTAGTTGGTTTACTTATTCAACAGCTCGGTCAGTTCAATGGATTCGGTCAAGTGCAACGGTGCCGTTCCATAAGCTTTGCCATCTTCTGAATCAAACATATGGTTTTTGTTGTCTCCGCTCAATACGAAGAACAGTGTCTTCGCCTTTACTTCTGCTTTGTTATCTGTACCAACAGTTGCTGGCAAAGTGTTTGTCGTTACTTCAGCGTAGTTGAATTCAACTGCCAAAGCCTCTTTCTTGTCCTTCTCCACCGCTTGGGTGCTGTCATCAAAACGCATTTGGTCCGCAGGTGTTTCAAAACGTTTATTCATTAGCGCAAGAATTTCCTTGAACTTGTCATCTTCCGGCTTCAGGGATGTTTTTTCCCCTTGCTTGTACACAACGATTTCTTGTGGAGCAACGATCACCTGTTGCTCTTCTTTTTTCGCTTCTTCTGGTTTTTGCGTAGTTGCTTCACCAGCTGGTTGTTGGGTACCTGTTGCCGCTTGATTTTGATTTGCTGGTTGCTCTGCAGTTTGCGTGTTGCCGCAAGCAGTCAGGACTGCTAACAGAAGTGCAGCTGGGATCAATGTAGACTTTTTCATGGTTGAGGACCACCTTTTCCATATTCTCTCTCCACTATTTTACTCGTGTAATAGAAATAAGGGCGATCGCGAATAATCGCGAACACGCCCGTGCCGTTACTGATACGTGGAGTGCTATTAACCCAAGCATTATATTACATATGGATATGAATAGCAAATTACCACTTATTGATTCTTACTTTGAAAGCTCCCCTAATCGATGAATCACATGGCATGTACATGAAATGCCCTGATAAAAAAGGGCCACTTTCATATTTTCATTCGGCGCATGATTCGCCTCATCTGCGTTCGCATACGGGACCATCACGGATGGGACTCCGAGAATCTGAGTCCAGACATAATCGGGGAGGCTCCCGCCGACTCCAGGTACAAGAAGAGGATCTACTCTGTACGCATCTCTGACTGCCTGTGTAACCACTTTCACGATCTCCAGTTCAGCAGAAGTACGAGAAGGTTTCATATCTCCTTGATGCAAGACCTCTATGGAAGGATTGTGTGTTTTCACATGTTCGCAAAGCTTTTGAAAAATATCGTCTGGGTCTTGATCGATGACTAGCCGTATATCCATTTTCACACGCGCAGTGGCAGGAATAATCGTCTTGGAGCCGTCTCCCCCGTATCCACTGTGAAAACCGCAAATATTGAAAGTCGGTTCCAAGGATACCAAGCGATAAAAGGTTTCGGCGTCCGCTTCGATATCTGGATATCCGATCTGCTCGATTAACACCTCGCGTTCAAAAGGAAGCTTGCGAAGCAAATCCAGCTCATAGGCAGTCGGTTGGCGGATATTATCGTAAAATCCTTCGATTAGCACCCTCCCTTGCTCATCACGCATCGTTTTTAACAAGTCAATAAGCATCCATGCCGGATTGGGTGCGATATTTCCCATATTTCCCGAATGATGATCCCATTTTGCTCCGTGTGCTACCAGTTCGACACCAAGAATACCCCTGACACCTAACTCAACAGAAGGAATACCACTTCCATGCATGGGCCCATCTGATGTGTAAACAAGGTCACATGCCAATAGCTCTTTATTCTCTTCAACGAAAGTCGCGAGATGAGGACTACTGTTTTCCTCCTCCCCTTCAAATATCAGCTTCACATTGACTGGCAACTCACCAAAGCTGTCCAAATACGTTTGAATCGCCAGTACCTGAGCCATTAACTGACCTTTGTTGTCTCCTACTCCTCGACAATAAATCCTTCCGTCTCGTATGGTCGGTTCAAAGGGTGGCGACAGCCATTCCTCGAGAGGCTCAGGGGGCTGGACATCATAATGACCATAGATCAATACTGTGAATGCATTCTCAGCCTTTATCCATTCTCCATATACAACTGGATGTCCTGCTGTTTCCATTAGGCGACTCTGTATCCCACATGCCTGCATCATCTCATTCAACAGCTCCGCACATTCTCGTACGCCTACATTAGTTGTACTTATGCTTTTCTGTTTCAACAAGGCGAACAATTGCTGTAAATATTGTTCTTTTCGCTCCTCTATCAGACGCTTAACAGTAGCCAAGCTCATCGTTATATTCTCTCCTATCGATTGTTTCCTTTTTGATCAGACATAGAGATGACAAGCCACACTATGCGCATCGGTCACTTGCCGCATATCTGGTCTGATTTCTTTACAAATCTCCATCACACTCGGACATCTACTGGCAAAAGCACAGCCCTGTGGAGGGTTGGCTGGCGAAGGCACGTCCCCTTGCAAAATAATTCGTTCCTTTCTCAATCGGGGATCTGCCACCGGGATGGCAGATAACAACGTCTTGGTATAGGGGTGTAATGGATTAGCGTACAATTGTTCCGTTGTCGCAAGCTCAGCCATTCTTCCTAAATACATGACTCCGACACGATTGCATATATGCCGAACTACCCCGAGATCATGGGAAATGAACAAGTAAGTCAGTTGAAATTCTTCTTGTAAATCCTGCATGAGATTTAAGATTTGCGACTGGATCGATACATCTAGTGCAGAGACGGGTTCATCAGCCACTACTAGCTGTGGTTGAAGAATCAGTGCACGAGCAATGCCAATTCGTTGCCGCTGCCCACCCGAAAATTCATGAGCATACCGCTCAGCATACGTGCGATTTAACCCGCAAACCTCCATCATATGATGTATTTTTTCCAAACGCTGATGTTCATCACCCAATCTATGGGCTTTTAGCGGCTCATCTAGAATTTCCTTTACCGTCAATCGTGGGTTAAGCGACGAGAATGGATCTTGGAACACCATTTGAAAATGCTTGCGCTGTTGCCTCAGTTCACTCGCTGATAAGGAGGACAGACTCCTGCCTGCAAAGCTGATATCTCCTGAAGTTGGTTTTATCAGGTGCAAAATCGCCCTGCCCATCGTCGATTTTCCACATCCGGATTCTCCTACCAGCCCGAGCGTCTCTCCTTGATTGATGGTAAACGAAACATGATCGACGGCCTTCACTACACTCTTCGTTTTTTGCAGCAGCTTGCTCTTCCCTGGATAAAACACCTGTAACTGTTGTACTTCTACTAATGGGTTCATCCCAACACCTCCCGTTCTCCTAGGCATGTAACCAGCAGCGGCACGTATGATTATTGCCGACCGAAACGATCGCGGGGTCTTCCCCCCAGCAACGGTCAATAACACGATCGCACCGTTCTGCAAAGCGACAACCCTTGGTGATCGACCCTGCTGGCGGGACTTGCCCTTTGATCGTATATAAGCGGCTTCTCTTTTCTACTGAAGAGGGCATGGATTGCAGTAGACCAATGGTATAAGGATGCTTAGGATTATGGAATAAATCATCGACGTCAGCTTCTTCCACGACTTCTCCTGCATACATCACCAGAACGCGATCACACATCTCAGCGACCACCCCCAGGTCATGAGTGATTAGCATGATGGCTGTATTTTCTTTTTCTTGCAATTTTTTCATCAGGTCTAAGATTTGCAATTGAATCGTTACATCCAGCGCCGTTGTTGGTTCATCCGCAATCAACAGCTTTGGCTGGCATGCCATCCCAATCGCAATCATTATCCGTTGCCGCATTCCACCCGACAATTCGAACGGATAGCTTCGGTAGATTTGCTCAGCACGGGATATACCGACGCGCTTTAGCATCTCAATGGATTGTTCTTTTGCTTCCTGTTTGGATGCGCACGTATGAAGTAGAATAATCTCATCGATTTGTCGGCCGATCGTAAAAACAGGGTTTAAGGAGGTCATCGGCTCCTGAAAAATCATCGAGATCTCGTTTCCTCGGACCACACGCATTTCTTCCTCGGAGAGTTGGGTCAAATCCCTGTTGTTATAAACAATTTGTCCATTCGTAATGCGGCCGGGTGGGCTGATCAGGCGCATGATCGATAGTGAGGTAATGCTTTTGCCGCAACCGGATTCTCCGACGATCCCCAAGGTTTCACCCGCATGAACAATAAAGGAAATACCGTTGACGACAGTTATCTCTTCCTTTTCTTTCTTAAAAGAAACCTGTAACTGGTTGACCTCTAAAATAGGCGTATTCATTCGTTCACTTCTACTCCTTTAGCTTGGGATCAAGCGTATCTCGCAGACCGTCGCCAAACAAATTGAAGCAGACGACAGTCAGTACAATGGCGATCCCAGGAAAAAATGTTGGGTAGAAAAAATTCCGGCTGTTGTCTTTGGCTGCGCTCAACATCGCCCCCCATTCCGGAGCTGTTATGTCACCACCTAGACCGAGAAAGCTAAGAGCGGCTCCAAGCAGAATCGCTGTACCAATTCTCATCGTCAAATAAACTATGACCACAGGAAGCATACCGGGCAAAATATGCCGTATGATAATCACAAAATCCTGCACACCGATTGATTTAGCCGCTTCCACATACGTCATTTGCTTTAACGCTAAAGCACTCCCTCTGACGATGCGGATGAAGATGGGAACCGTAAAAACTGCTACTGCAAAAATAAGGTTAACCATCCCAGCCCCTAGCACGGCAATCACTGCGATCGCGAGCAATATCCCAGGAAACGCCAACAAAATATCGGTTAGACGCGTAATGATCGAGTCAATCCACCTTCCGCAATATCCAGCTAATAGGCCAAGCAGCGTCCCAATAACAGCACCGATCCCGACAGATACGAAACCAATGAACAGTGTTTCACGAGTCCCAGCCAAGACACGACTGAAGATATCCCGATTTTGATGATCGGTTCCGAACCAGTGCAGTAGGGATGGCTGTTGATGTTTCCTATTGTCCATAAGTGCGATATGCGTCTGACTAGGCTGTATTTGGACGAGTACAGGCTCTTGCATCGATGTTTCAACAGCTATCGGGACAATGGTAGATACAGGCCCGATTGATACTTTCACTTGCCCGATACCCTGACCAAGCGCGGTCACCATCCCATCAGGCGTTACACGTACTACTTTTTCATCTGTCGACTGGTAATGAATTTGTCCGTCCTCTTCCGATTGCTTTTTCTTGGCTGTTACGAACCCGTTGTTTTCTTGTGAGACAGCCTTGTTCGCCCCCACTACTTGTTTCAGGTTGCTACGAATTTGTTCAAAGCCGATCAGCTTAACCTCATTTGAAAGTCTGGCCTCTAGCTCAAGCTGGAAGATGTCCCCCTTCTTTACCATGCCTGCCGGACCTTGAAGCAGCAGCTGCGTAAGAATCGGTGGGGAGTCCTCTGCAGAAACGTCTAGCTTGATCTGCGTAGCGACATCTCCTTTTGCCATCAGCACCGTTGTGCTTCCTTGCCCGACTGGTGTTATGGTGATCGAGCCATTTGATTCCCTGACGGAGGAAATCTGTCGGTTCGTACTTTGCAGCATAAGCTCAGACACAGGACGTTCTGTACCATCACTCATGATCCCGCTTATTTGAATTGATCCGGTCAATTCTTTCGTTCTGTCGATTCCCTTTTCCTCATACTGCTCTGTCACAGGCCGATTCGGATCATAGGGTGTGATCCATGGCCCTGCCAACCCTAGCAAAAAGATACCGATTAATATCCAGAAGGCTACTACCGCCATCGTCTGTTTCTTGAACTTTTTCAAAAATAGCTGAAAGGGAGAGTGAGTATTCTGACTTTTCATTCGTCTGCTCCTCTTTGTTATTCATAACGGATTTGCGGATTCACAAGACTGTAGCTGATATCTACAAGAAGATTGACGATGAGAAACTGGACGGAAAAAAGCAGAATGAGCGCTTGCATGGCCGGATAATCGCGAGCGAGAACGGAATCAATCAAATACGATCCCAGCCCTGGCCAGGCAAAAACTTGCTCAACTACGACTGCTCCTCCGAGCAAAAAGCCAAATTGCAAACCAGTCATCGTGATCACGGGAATCAGCGCATTACGCAATACATGCGTCCAAATGATGACTGACTCTCGCTGCCCTTTTGCCTTGGCTGTGCGTACAAAATCTTCCTGTAATACTTCAAGGACACTGGAGCGTGTAAAGCGGGCAATGATCGCAGACACTCCGAATCCTAGTGTTATCGACGGAAGCAGAAGGTGCGCAAAGGTTCCGCTGCCACTGGTTGGGAACCACCCCAACTGCACGGCAAACATTTGCATGAGCATGAGTCCGAACCAAAACTCCGGAATGCTAATGATCGTCGTGGTTGAGATAATCCCGATGCGATCCCAAATCGACTTGCGCCGAGCCGCTGAATAAATTCCGACAACCAGGCCTATAATCAGCGCCCAGAACATGGCGGCAAACGTTAATCCAAGCGTGTATAAGAACCGCTTACCGATCTCGTCAGACACATTGGTCTTTGTTTTATAGGAAACACCGAAATCGCCGGACAAAATTTGCTGAAGATAACGACCGTACTGCACATAGAGTGGATCATGAAAGCCTAGATTCGCTTTTACTTTCTCATAGGTGGCCATATCCATTTCCGCACCGTACATGATGCGGATTGGGTCGCCAGGGGTAAGATGTACGAACAAAAAAGAAAGGATCGAGATGATCACTAAAATGGGAATCATGCCCAATATGCGACCAAAAATATATCTAGCCATTTCCTACACCTTCTCTTCTCTTTAGAAAACTAACTTATTGTTTGTATGCAGCCTGGAGACGAACTGTATCAAGAGTAACCCCAACATCCAAGACATTTTTCCGTTTTGCGATCACCACATCCGGGACGTACAGGAATATCCATGGGGCTTCATCCATGATGACTTTTTGTGCTTCAGTGTATTTTTGCTGTGCCATGCTGTTGGCCGTTGCTTTCAATGCTTCATTTAGCAGCTGATCGACTTGTTGGTTCTGATAATAGCCAGAGTTATTATAGTTCGGTGGAATTCGGTCAGATGCAAAGTTCGGTCGCATTCCCCAATCCGCTTCCGCTGTACCTGTACCCCATCGCCCGATATAGAGATCCGTTCCCTCTCCGGCATCCAGCCTTTCAAATAGCGTGCCGCTCTCGTAAGCTTGCACCTCTATTTTGATCCCCACAGCTTGCAGCTGCATCTTGATATTTTCAGCAATCGCGACGAATTCCGTTGAATTGCGCGTCCACAACGTAGCTGCAAAACCATCAGGATAACCAGCCTCTGTCAAAAGCTGTTTCGTTTTGTCAGCGTTGTACGAATAGCTTTGCTGTTTCGCGTAGCCTTTTACCAATGGCGAAAGCGGTGAGTCGGCAGCTGTGCCAAAACCGTCAGCAACCTGGCTGATCAACAGTTCTTTGTTGATCGCGTAGTTCATCGCCTGACGCACCCGCTTGTCCTTGTACTTATCCAGCTTCGTATTCATACCGACATAAATCATGTTGAGCGATGGACCGGAGTAAACATCCAAATTTGGATCTGTTCCCATACTCCGCGCATCCAGGGTCGGCAAACTTGTCACAATGTCTACTTCGCTGGCTTTGAGCATATTGACCCGCGTACTCGCCTCCGTCACAGGCTTAAACAGAATCGCTGCTAGCTTTGCCGGCTTCTCTTTATCCCAGTAACCATCAAAGGCAGCTACCTTCACAAACTGCCCGTTCTTCCATTCGCGGAATTGGTAGGGTCCTGTCCCTACTGGATTGCGGTCCAAGTTGTATTTCGGATCATCGATCTTTTTTTGCAATTCTTTCAGCGATTTAAAGGTGGCAGAAGGATGTGCCATATAGGCAACCATCGCAGAATTGGGTTCTTTCGCCACAACAGTGATCGTGTACGGGTCTACTACAGTAACCTCCTTGATAAATCCGAAGAAGCTCGCTCTTGCCATGCCATTCTCCTTGTTCCGTACGTAATCCAGATTCTTTTTCACTACTTCTGCATCAAAGGGTGAACCGTCATGAAATAGGATTCCTTTACGTAAATGAAAAGTCAGAGAAGTTGCATCAGCGCTTAATTTGTAATCGGATGCAAGAATAGGGACAACCTCCCCATTTTCATCCAGCGTAATCAATCCTTCGAACATCGTGGACAAAATATGCAGCGTGTTGCTATCCGTGGAATTCCAAGGATCAAGTGAGGTGGCCTCCGCTTCAAGAGCCACTGTTAATTCCGCATTTCGTACTGCCTTTGCTGGTACTTCTTGTTGTTGAGCATTTCCAGGCGCTGGTCCGCTTGTTGGCGGGGGGTGACCAGAATTGCTCGTACAGGCAGATAGCATGGCTGTTGCCATCAAAAAGCTGACTGTGAGTAATCTCACTCTTCTTCTCATCTGCACGTAAATCTCTCCCCTTTCTATCAATGAAGTGAAACTACTGAATTAATTAGCATGATCTATGCCAAAAAAATAGGCAGCAGTCTATGCTGCTTCCTCGTCCTGAACCGTTGATATTTGCTGGTTTTCTCCATCAATTAATCGTGCAGTGAAATACTATTTGGTTTACGATATAGAATATTCGGTTATTTCTTGCAATTAATTCAACCAAACACACCCAAATATCCAAAAGCGAGGAAGGCATGATGAACCAATTCATTTTACTAGCTGGCAGCAAAGACACCCGAATCGCGCTTGTCAATCAACTTCAGGAGATTATGGACGGGTATGTGAGGATGAGTAGTTATTCCGTCGAGGAGGAGCTTCCAACAACCCTTCATAATCAATTGGTCGTCCTCTCCCACCCGCTCGTATTAGAAGAGCCAAAAATAAGAGCATGCCTTGGAACAAATTGCAAGCTCATCATCGCCAATAGGATCATCAATTACGAAAACATCGACAGGCTCTTATACTTACCAGCTGGAACCAAAGCTTATTACGTCAATGACTCCTTAGAAACATGTTTGGAGTCCATTGAATCACTGAAAAAGCTGGGGATTGACCACATTCATTACATACCGTATTATCCCGGCATTCCGCACGTAGAAAAAATTGATCTCGCAGTGACACCAGGGGCGTTCGAGCTAATCCCTGACCATGTTCAAGATGTAGTGAGTATCGGTCCCCGCCTGATGGACATCTCGACGATTCATCAAATACTCGACCATTTCCAACTGAACGGGCCAGGAGATGTGATCTCTCAGCGCTATTTGCGTAAAATCATTCAATTGAGCAAGCGGCTGGCTGATGCCAACCAGATCGCCACAGATTTGAATAAGCATTTGAATGAGGTGCTGGATGGCGTAAACGACGGGATCTTGACAATTACGCAAGATGGCAAGATCACGGTCTTCAATGAGGAGCTCGGCCTTCTGCTCGGTGTCTCTGCCAAGCGTGTTATTGGCAGACATATTCGTGATGTCATGGATCATCCTGAGCTCATCGACTTTTTATTTGCCCTCTCACAGGAAGAGGATCGCTGGTTTACGTTCGGTGAGGTTGAAGTCATTGTTCACCGCTTCCCTTTAAACAATGACCAATCACTCGTCGCTACGTTCAAGAATGCGAGAAAGACAATCGAGTTGGAAAGATCGCTGCGCTCCGAATTGAAAAAGAAAGGCTTTGTGGCCAAATACACATTTGACGATATGATTGGGGAAAGCTCAATCCTCACGCGCACAAAGGAAAAGGCAAAAAAACTGGCAAAAACAGACCTCACCCTCCTGATCCAAGGAGAGAGCGGCACGGGCAAGGAACTTTTTGCGAGTGCCATCCACAACGCATCGCTGCGGGATAAGAGGCCGTTTCTCGCTGTCAATTTCAGCGCCATTTCTGAGGATTTGATGGAAAGCGAGCTGTTCGGCTATGATGACGGTGCATTCACAGGGGCTAAAAAAGGTGGAAAAGTTGGCTTGTTCGAGCAAGCAAACGGTGGCACGATCTTTTTGGACGAAATCGGTGACAGTAGCCTGAAGCTACAGGCACGACTTCTGCGGGTCCTGCAGGAAAAAGAGATTATGCGCATCGGGGGAAGCCAAATCATTCCAATCGACGTACGGATTATTGCCGCCACTAACAAAAATTTGCTGCATATGATCGAACAAGGGACTTTTCGGGAAGATTTGTATCATCGGCTACGTGTGCTCTTTGTCGATCTCCCCTCCCTGCGAACTCGAACCGATGACATCCCGCTGCTCGTTCGGCATTTTATCCGACAAAGCGTACACCCACAAGTGACTATCAAGCCGGAAGTCATCGAGAGGCTCACTACCCTACCGTGGTTTGGAAATGTGCGGGAGTTAAAGAACACCATCGATTACATGCTGGCTGTCTGTGACGAGGATATCATCCAAATTGAGGACATGCCGTGGGAAAATAGCTTTTTAAAAAGCGATCATTCACATACCGAAGCGCCGGTCATTCCTGATGAAGAAGACGAGCTGCTGCTTATCTTACGGAGTATTCAAACCATCGCTGAACGTGGCGAAAGGCCAAATCGACGGAAAATAACCGAGATGAGCAAGGATTGGGCAAAGCCACTGAGCGAGCAGCAGATTCGCAGCAGATTGGATGTACTTGAATCGCGTGGATATATTGTGAAAAGCCGGGGGCCTTTTGGGACGAGGTTAACCGATACTGGATTGAGGGTATTGAAATAAAGATGGTCTATCTATTGCGGTCCTGGGAAAAATGATTTATGGTAGTGAACTACGAAATCTGGACTCATTTGATAAGGAGATGCTCAATGAATCATCAAAAAATCGTCCATTTCAGTGATAAGGACTTGGATGGCGTATCCTGTGCTATCCTGAGTCAAATTGCTTTTTCCAATCAAGAAGTCGATTCTCGCGGGGTAACTCCTTACACTGTCAATCAAGACGTACAAAAGTTTATCGAAGAAGAGCTTACCTCCGAGATGTATGTCGTGATTACCGATGTAAGTGTCAATGACGAGGTCGCAACGCTCATTCAGAAAAAAGTCTATCAGGGACATGCGTTTATCTTGATCGATCATCACCCAACCGCCCTGCCACTGGCTTCCAAGTACGAGTGGGCACAGGTTATTACAGAAGAATCAGGGAAAAAGACTTCGGCAACGAGCCTTTATTATGATTACCTGGTAAACCAGGGATATTTGACCCCTACTGGCGTTCTCTCTAACTATGTGGAGCTGGTTCGTGCCTTTGATACGTGGGACTGGGATGCAACCGGCACTGTACAGGCTAATCAACTGAACATTTTATTCTATATGGTCGAGCGAGACACGTTTGTTCAAAATGTGCTGGGACGCTTGCGTGGTGAAGGTGCTGATACGGATCAATTCGTATTTGACGAAGTAGAATCCATCCTCATTTATACAGAAGAAAAACGAATGGATGAATTTGAACAAAAAAAGCTGAAGCAAATGAAGCTGATTCCGGTAGAAATCGATTTAGACGAGCCAAAAACGTATCAAGTGGGTGTGGTTTTCCTCGAACAATATCACTCCACGACAGGCAATTTCTTATGTAAGAATGCGGAAATGATTGATTTCGTCGCGATGCTAGATCCTGGGAAAGGCAGAATCAGCTTTCGAACCATTCGCGAAGACGTGAATCTGTCTGTGATCGCCCAGCATTACGGTGGTGGCGGTCATCCAAAGGCTTCTGGATGCTCCTTTACGGGCGTTACGTTAAAGTCTTTCGTGTACCCTGCTTTACGAACGAATTAGAGCAAAAAACAATCAGTCCAATTTCTCCATCCGTGAAATGAGAAATTGGACTTTTTTTGTTTTATTCTCCTTGTGCCTCTCCGATCTCATATCGCAGTTGTATGGATCCACTTTTTCCGTAAAGCTTGGTTTCTATCAACTTCATGTCGTGACGTGTATGGATGTTGTCAAAGTAATATTTGCCGCTGCCCATTAAGACCGGATGAATAATGATTCGGAGTTCGTCAAGTAAATCAGCATTGATCAAACTTTGAACAAGACCCGCACTTGCAGGAACAATGATATCACCCTTGATTTGTTTTTTTAGCTCCTTTATTTTCGTCATGACATCGGAATGAAGGAGTGTAACCGTTTCGGCGTAGTCCCCCCAATGAACTTCTGTAGGCTCACTATTTTTGGTTACTACATACTTTTGTGTCTTATTCATAGCATCAGCCCAATCTCCCTCTTGGAACGGCCAATAGCTTGCGAAGCCTTCATAGGTGACTCGCCCCATCAAGATTGCGTCGACCTTCTGGAAGAACGCAAGACCATCCTCTGTGGCGTCCATGATTCCAGGCAACGCCCAGCTAACCATATTGTCCTCTTCTCCTGTCGGCCCCGTATAGATACCATTCAATGTGCTGCTTACGTTTGCAATTATTTTCCCCATCAGATCTCCGCCATTCTTTCGTATCGTATTATCTAAAAATTACCACATTTCACTACTCAGTATTTCTTCTCGATTGCTCAAATTTCCCTTTCGACAAAAAAGAAGGTGAGGAAAACGAAACGGTTTTCCCCACCTTCTTCCTTTTAGACGCTTTTCGTCCTATTACAGTTCAACGATCTTTGTCGCGATGTTATTGCAAAATTCCCTGTCATGCTCTACAAAAAGAATCGTTGGCGAGTGTTCGAGGAGCAGCTCTTCGATTTGCATGCGAGAAATGACGTCAATAAAGTTTAGCGGCTCATCCCAAATATGAAGATGTGCTTTCTCGCAAAGACTTTTCGCAATGAGTACTTTCTTCTTCTGCCCGCCACTAAAAGCGGAGATATCCTTCTCGAATTGCACCCGGGAAAAATCCAGCTTGCGCAAAATTGATTTAAACAAGCTCTCTTCGATCCCGTTGTCTCGCGCAAAGTCAGTCAGATTGCCCTTTAGATGGGAAGTGTCTTGAGAAACATACGAGATTTTCAATTGACTCCCCTTTCTGAAGGTCCCCGTTTGTTGGATGTTCTCTCCGCAAATGAGCTTGAGAATGCTGGATTTTCCTGAACCGTTCTTTCCCGCCAGCGCAATGCGCTCTCCTTGCTCAATTGTAAAGTTGACATCTGCGCAGACGAGCTTCTCTCCGTAATAAATTGAGACCTTCTCCAGTTCGGCTAGTTGATTTTTATGATAAGCAAGCTGTGCAATTTTTAAGCTATCCTGGTTTTCAATGTTTTTCAGCAGCTTCGATTTTTCATCAATGGCGGATTGCTGTCTTTGCTCCATCGATTTGGAGCGCTTCATCATTTTCGCAGCCTTGTGGCCAATATACCCTTTGTCTACTTTGGAACCGGAATTCAATGTTCCATTTTTCGTCTTTTCCACAGCGTCTGACCAGTTGCTTGTACGTTTGGCTGCGTCCGACAATCGTTTAATGTCTTTTTTGAGCTTCTCATTCTCAGCGAGTTCATAGTTATCCTGTCGCTGTTTATTTTCCCACCAATCAGAGAAATTCCCTTTTTGCACCTCGATGTTCGTCTTGTTGATGGACAGGATGTGATCGACACAGTTGTCTAGAAATGCCCGGTCGTGGGACACCAAAATATAACCGCTTTTGGAATGGAGATAATCACTGACGAGCTCCCTTGCATGCATGTCGAGGTGATTGGTTGGCTCATCAATTAACAAAAAACTGTTTTCCTTTAGAAATAAGGCAGCTAACATCACTTTCGTTTGCTCCCCGTTAGACAAAGATTCAAAGGGACGATATAGAACATCCTCTGAAACCTTTAAGAGGGAGAACTCGCGCATTAATTCCCATAACTGATAGTCAGGGACAATGTCTTGAACGATATCAATGGTAAGATATTCTTTGTTCTCGACTTGGAAAGGAAAGTATTCAAAGCTGACATGCGCACTAATCTTTCCGCTGTATTCATATTTACCCAGCAACAGGTTGAGGAAGGTCGTCTTCCCTCTCCCGTTTCTTCCCGTAAACCCCAATTTCCAATCCGTATCGATTTGGAAGCTCACGTTTTCAAAAATGTTATCGAAACTGCCTTCATAGGCAAACGTCAAGTTATTTACATTGATTAATGACATACAATCATCCCCCTGTATGCAAAAAAATAGAAAAGCTACAAGAAAGTTACTCTCTTGTAGCTCAAATAAATACAGCAAATCCAACTCGAAAAATAAAGTCAGATAAGGATATATTGTTTGAGTGAAGAGCTATAAGTAACTTTCTTGCACATAAAGAATAAAACACGCGAAAGATATCGCTGTTTGTTTTATTTTTTAAGCAAGAAAATTATCCATTATACTCTTCAGCTCCAGTCATTAAGTTAACAGCATCATATCATATTCATTTGTACGTTTCAACAAGTGATTTTTCCGTTTTTTTACTGTGTTTCTATTGAAACCTCGTTTTTTTCGGGTACCTCTTGAACAAGAATTTTTTTCCATAAAAAGAAGGAAATTTCAAATGTGTTTAGAATTCTCATACTTATTGAAATCATTTTACTTATTGCATTTTTATGGAGGAGTTACACTATGAAAAAAGTGGTAAGAAGTTTGGGTATTCTCGTCTTGGCATCATCATTCCTGATCGTCCCGACTCAAGCAGCAGATGCGGTAGGAAAGGGAAAAGACTCTATCGTCCGTCCACAAAAATATATCTTTGAAGGAAACTGGCGGTACGGTGATACGTTAGTAGTGGCATACGATACTTTCTTTCCGAATGGATGGATTTCGATTGAAAAAGAGCCACATCGTGGAACACAGCGTGGCTATGAAATAGCGAAATATATTGTTGGCGCTAATTATGGGCAAGTGGAAAGAAGCCTAAGCTTTAACATCCCTTCTGGATGGGTAGAAATCGGTCGAGGTTATAACAGCAAGAGACAGGCTTATATTGATATCAGAAATGAGAATAAAAAACGGTACCAACCTCAAGAGCTGGAGAATAAATGGGTCGGTACCGGCCAGCCTGTACCATATGGCTGGGTCGTGGTAAATGTTAGTCTCTATGAAAAACATATCGTAAATATCACCAGTATCCCTACTGAATCCAGCATTGAAGCGGTCAAGCATCCTTCGCCAGCCTTTGCTTATGAAATCCCAAGAGGCTGGGAAATTACTGTAGATGGAGAGCATTCTCGAATTCTTACAAGAAAGTACTAATCATAACGGATACAATCTGTTACGAAATGAGATAATGAAACGACCTGTAGGTTGCACGATGGAAAACCATTCGTGCAACCTACAGGTCGTATTCGTTATTCGAAAGGAAAACTCTCCTGCGGCTTCCAATCAAATGTGCAGTTGAATCCGATTGCCAGAAGGATCCTCTGTTACAAAATGACCGCTCTCCTCCTGAACAGATGCGCCGATTTCTCTTAACTGAGTGATTACACGATGTCTCGCTTCCTCATTCGGGAACACCATGACAAACGATTCAAGTCCTGGGCTCTTAGGATGTGGCGGTGGAGCACCGACACCCGCCCACGTGTTTAACGCGATATGATGATGGTACTTTCCAGTGGAAATGAACAGTGCCTGTGCTCCATATCGGTTCACTACCTCAAAGCCAAGTCCTTTGGTATAAAAATGTTCAGCTTCATTCAACCTCGATACATGCAGATGAATATGTCCCATGATGGTACCAGCAGGCAGACCCTTCCACGCGCTTTCTTCCCCGCTGGACAACAAATCTGTAAAATTCAATGGATCCGTTGCCATGTCTACGATCCCTTCATGCCAATTCCACCTAGCTGGATCACGATCGGCATAAATTTCAATCCCATTTCCATCCGGGTCTGATAAGTATAGCGCTTCACTAACGAGATGATCCGAAGACCCGATACGCATATTCAACGCAGAGAAGTGTCTCACTACATTTGCCAAATCAGAGCGTTTTGGCAATAATAGCGCAAAATGATACAAACCTGTCGTATGATTTTGTTTCGGTACAGCGTCATGGAGTTGTTGGATGGATAGCAACGCGGTTTTGCCATCAGCAGTCAGTTCCGCCTTTGTGGCAGATTGGTTCAAGATTTTGAATCCGATCACTTCCTGATAATAAGCCAGGGAGCGATCCAGGTTTTGCACCTTGAGATTGACTTGTCGGACAAACGTATGGGGACTTTGATGAAAATTCATGAGCGTGTTCCTCCTCGCTTATACAAATGAGCGTTCTTCGTACTACTGTCAAGCTGACCATAAAAGACCGTCTCTATTCAATGGTGAAGGTGCGTTTTTAACTTACGATTTGTAATAAAGTTACTATATTATATCTAATGCCAATTGTCACGAAAAATCCTCCCCAAACAAAAAAAAGAGCAGTCTCTCGCTCTTTTTTCGTCGTTCTTTTAGATCGCTTTTTCCACGATTTCTGCAATGTCCAACGTTTTGACGAGATGCTCCATCTCCTTTGCCTTTGTCCCGTCACTCATCATCGTGAGACAGTATGGACAGTTACTGCCGATTGTCGTTGGATTCAGACGGAGTGCCTGCTCCGTACGCTCAATATTTACCCGTTTTCCTTGTGTTTCTTCCATCCACATCATCCCGCCGCCTGCCCCGCAGCACATCGCATCTTGTTTGTTGCGCGCCATCTCCAACACTTGAACGCCCGGAATGTGGGTAAGGATTTGCCGCGGGATATCGTAAATATCGTTATAGCGCCCAATGTAACAGGAGTCGTGATAAGCAATGGATTCTTCGACTTTCTTCGTCGGCTTGATCCGCCCTTCCTGCATCCACTTCCAGATCAATTCTGTATGATGATAGACTTCTGCCTCCAAACCGAATTCTGGATATTCATGCTTAAACGTGTTGTACGTATGTGGGCAAATCGTGACGATCTTCTTTACGCCATATCCTTGGAAGTTCGCGATGTTTTCCTGGCAGAGCTGCTGGAATAAAAACTCGTTCCCCATCCGGCGGGCTGTATCCCCGGAATTGCGTTCCTCATTGCCCAGAACAGCAAAGGAAATACCTGCCGTATTCATAATTTTGACGAAAGCCTGTGCGATCTTTTGACTGCGAAGATCAAACGATCCCATGGAGCCGACAAAGAACAAATATTCGAACTCCTCTACCTCACTCACGGTAGGCACATGGATGTCTTCCCGCCCCTCTCGCCACTTCAACCGTTCTTTACGGTTAATCCCCCAAGGATTGCTTTGTCGTTCGATATTTTGGAAATAACGAGATGCTTCATGCGGCATACTGCCTTCCGTTAACACGAGATAACGGCGCATATCAATAATTTTTTCCACATGCTCATTCGCTACCGGACATTGGTCCTCGCAATTTCTGCACGTCGTACAAGCCCATAGCTCTTCTTCTGTAATGACGTCTCCGATCAGTGCGGGAGCTTGCTCTGCGGTAACAGCCACTTCATCGTGCATCGGAAAGCTCCCTTTTACCTGCGCAAACACAAAGGATGGCATCCATGCTGTACGTGATGTAATCGCTGAGCCTTTTTCCGTCAAATGATCGCGCATCTTCACAATCAGATCCATCGGCGATAACGTTTTGCCTGTACCTGAAGCAGGACACATACTGGTACATCTGCCACATTCTACACAGGCGTACAGGTCGATCAACTGATTTTGCCGGAAATCCTCGATCTTTCCGACACCATAAGTCTCTTGCTTTTCATCCTCAAAATCAATGGATGTGAGCTTCCCAACAGGTTTGGTATCGCGCAACATGATATTTACAGGCGCGAATAGTACATGCGCGTGCTTGGATTGCGGGACATAGACCATAAACGCAAGTAGCGTAAGCAGATGAACCCACCAAAACAGATAGAACAGTGCACCAGCTATTTCAGGGCGCATGCCAGTGAAAAAGCTAGCGATCAAAGATGAGATGGGAGCATACGCCCCACCTGAATCTCCCAGCCATAGATGCTCAAAGGCCAAGGTAAAGAAAATCGAAAGCATTAGTGTTGTTAAAAAGATAATCACGAGCCCCGATTTAAACCCTCGTTTCAAACGCTTTACTTTCTCGATATAGCGTCGATAGTAGGCATACCCAACTGCCAGTAGCACGAGAAAAGTCGTAATCTCCTGACTGAGACTGAAAAACTTGTGAGCCTCTCCCATCGGGTATTCAAAGCCCTTGACGAACCCTTTGATAATGAGTTCAATCGCCCCAAACTGAAGAATGATGAAGCCATAAAACATGATGATATGCATGACACCGCTTTTCGGATCTTTCAGCAGCTTTGTTTGGCCGAATACTTGCGTGAAAAAATCATTGACCCGTATCGTTGCATCCTTTTTTAGGTTTGCTTTTTTGCCGAGCTTGATAAAGACGATTCGACTGTACACGATTTGTACGAATAAGTATGTGGCATACCCTGTTATAGCGAGAAATGCTACCAAGTTTAGGAAGGATAACATAGATGAACCTCCTCAAGTCAGACGGGCATATAATCGGAGCGACTTTTCATGCGCCGATTATATGCTTGGGAAGCCTAGTCTCTCCTTACGTATAAGATCCGCCGTTGATTTGCAGGACTTGGCCGTTGACATAATTGGAGAGCGGAGAAGCCAAATACAAAATGCCAGCGGCAGCTTCCTTCGCATCTCCAGGGCGCTTCTGCGGAATTTTATCGATAAACATATTTCGGACTTTCTCCGGAATGCCTAGCTGTACCCCGGCTATGACCTCAGCCTCTTCCTTCGGTTTTGTCAGTCGTGTATCAATAAAGCCAAAGGCAACCGCGTTAGCATTGATGTTGAAT
Source organism: Brevibacillus sp. AG (assembly GCF_028369215.1). Taxonomy (NCBI): domain Bacteria; kingdom Bacillati; phylum Bacillota; class Bacilli; order Caryophanales; family Paenibacillaceae; genus Brevibacillus; species Brevibacillus sp. AG. The sequence continues at coordinate 560,050 of NZ_JAQMYO010000001.1, forward strand.
TTTCCCCACTCAAGGGCAACGACTTTTGTTAAACCGATAACGCCTGCCTTGGCAGATGCATAATTGGCTTGTCCCACATTCCCCCGGATTCCGGCTACGGAAGAAACGTTGATAATTTTTCTGTGATGAACAATGCCTTGTTCGATCTCTTCTTTGGCTGCATCCCGCATATAGGGGGCTGCTTCGCGGATCAGACGGAAAGGCGCCACGAGATGGATATCCAGAATGGTATAAAATTGTTCATCCGTCATGTTATGAATCATGTTATCTAAGGTAAGTCCGGCATTGTTGACTAAAATGTCTAGTCTTCCAAATTCGGAGATGGTTGTTTCGGTTATCTTTTTCGCGAAATCTGCTTCCGTTACATCCCCGCAAAACAAGACCGCTTCTCCGCCTTTTTGCTTGATTTCCGAGACGACTTCGGCTGCTGGTGCTTCGTCTTTATCGCTAACGACAACGCGAGCACCCTGTTCTGCAAGCATCAAGGCTGTTTCTCTTCCAACACCGCGTCCTGACCCTGTAACGATTGCCACTTGATTTTCTAACATGTTCTTCATAGAGACCTCCTTTTGGTATGTAAAATGAACTCCCCTTTATGAAAATGCTGATATCCCTAGGATCTCTCTTCCCATGATCAGTTTTTGAATCTCATTTGTTCCTTCCGCGATCGTAAAATAACGGATATCACGGTAGTAGCGTTCAACCGGAAATTCTTTTGTATAGCCGTAGCCACCGTGAATTTGCAACGCTTCTTCTGCGACTTTTAGTACCTTTTCTGTCGCGAAGTATTTGGCCATCGAGCATTCTACTTTGCATGGTTTTCCTTCATCGAGTAAATGACTCGCTTGGAGACCGAGCAGACGCATGGCACTCGTCAGCGTCACCATTTCACTGATTTTGGCTTGAATCAGTTGAAAGCTGCCGATCGGTTTACCGAATTGAACGCGTTCCTTGGCATACTTCACGGAAGCGTCTACACATGCTTGGGCAATTCCAGTACAGATAAAGGCAACCATCGCCCGTGCTCCATTCAGGAATTTCAGCCCCTGTCTCAAACCATCTCCGACGGTACCCAGCAGGTTTTCTGCCGGAATCTCACAATCTTCGAAAATGAGCTCAGCAAACGGGCAGCTCGTTGTTCCCATTTTTTCAATCGGCTTGGCTTGATAAGGAGAGATTTCTTTTTCAATGATGAAAGCGGCAATACCTTTATTCCCTTTGGATTTGTCCGTTTGGGCAATGACGATGCCGATTTCCCCTTCTACTCCGTTGGTGATAAACATTTTGGAGCCGTTCAGGACCCATTTGTCTCCTCGTCGCTCTGCCCGGGTTTGAATGCTGGATGTATCGGAACCGACATTCGGCTCAGTCAAGGCAAAGAACCCAAATTTTTCACCCTTCAGTAATGGTCCTAAAAACTTCTTACGCTGTTCTTCTGTTCCGTATTCGTAAATGTGCGTCAACACCGAGTTGGAGAGTCCCACTGTTGCGCGCAACGACGGCCAGACTCTTGATAGCTCCTCGATCATCGTGAAGTACGTCGTGTAAGTAAGCCCGTGGCCACCTGCTGCCTCAGGCAGTTGACCCCCGAGATACCCAAAAGGAACGAGTCGTTGCACAATTTCTTTTGATACTGCTTTGCCTGACTTCTCATAGCTATCTACCATTGGAAATATTTCTTTTTCCAAAAATTTGCGCACCGTATCTCGAATCATCGTTTGCTCATCGGTTAATGCGAGAGACATTATATTCACCTCTTTGTATCAGGTTGGTCTACTTTCAGGCTTGCTCGTTTCTTCTTTTTCTACAATTTCGACTTCCAAATGGATGGTGTCGCCTATTTTGAGCGGTCCGAGAAATCGCCAGGATTGAATACCTAACAAAGCGATCAGGGACGGAGATGTAAAGCATGTTCCTACCTCAAAATCTTCGAAGTATAAGCATTGTTCAGACATTTTCAACCGAATCGTCCTCCGGACACATGCAGGATATCACCTGAAATATAGGAAGACTCGTCAGAAGCGAAAAACAGAACAGCATTCGCTACATCATCAGGTAAGCCAACTCGTGGAATCGGCGTGTCTCTTTTTTGCAGTTCCTTGATCTTTTCGTATTTGGGATGGCTTTTTAACGTCTCTGTTTCAATAAGACCAGGTGCAATCGCATTCACATTTATGTTGTGCTTTCCTAGCTCCTTGGCAAGTGATCGGGTTAAGCCAATGATTCCTGCTTTTGCGGAGGAGTAGTTTGCTTGGCCTGGATTTCCCAGGTAGGCGCGGGATGAAATATTGACAATCTTCCCGTATTGCTGCTCGATCATATATGGAGCAGCATATTTCGCGCAAAGAAAGGCACCTTTCAAACATACATCCAATACTTGATCCCAATCATCCTCATGCATGTCTGTGATTTTCATATCCCGTACGATTCCTGCGTTGTTGATGAGTATGTCCACTCTGCCATACGCCTGTACGGTCTTTTCGATTAACTTTTCAGTATCCTCGGCTTTGGTTACATCCACTACCGAAGTGATGGCACGTCCCCCAGCCCGGTTGATTTCGAAAGCAGTCTCTTCACAAAGTTGGCTATGAATATCGGCTACGGTAACCAGTGCTCCCTCCTGGGCGAATTTTTGGATGATCGATTTGCCAATTCCTTTTCCTGCGCCAGTGACGATAGCTACTTTCCCTTGAAATCTCATTTCGTTCCTCCAGTTCTACTGAAAGCTTTGATCGCCTTGGAGCAAGCGTCTGGCAATCGTACGCTTTTGGATTTCCGTCGTACCGTCTGGAATTCGCAAGGTTCTTGCCCATCTCCATACTTTTTCCAGCTTCATTTCATTCGTTAAGCCCATGCCGCCGTGGATTTGCATGCATCTGTCGACGACGTTTTGCACCATTTCTGTGCAATAAGCTTTGATCATCGAGATTTCCTTAAGCGGGAGCTTTTCTTGATTTTCCATTTTCCAAGCGCAGTGAAGCAGCATATTTCGAGCCGCATAGATCTCCATCGCGCAATCTGCAAGCATGATTTGGATCGCTTGATGGTTCCCAATCGTGACGCCAAACGTCTTTCGTTCATTGGCGTATTGGATTGCTTTGTCCAACGCCCATTGTGCTGCACCCACACATAATGCTGCCATGACGATCCTTCCGAGATCAACGCCGTGCAAGGCTTTGCCGAACCCTTGATGCAAGTCCCCGATAATAAACTTTTCATGTACTCTCGCATTTTCCATGGAGATGATGCCTATGCGCGAGCCTAAGTGTCCCATATACGGAATAGATGAGGTAGCTACACATGTTTTTCCATCAAATGGGACAAGGAAGCAGGTAATTCCGCCCTTTCTTTTTTCCACCAATTCCGGATCGGTCACAGCAAAAATAATCCCGTATTTAGCGTAATGCGCATTCGTAATCCACTGCTTCGTACCATTTAGAACCCAGTAGTCGCCATCCTTCACCGCTTTCGTTTTGATTGCCCATACATCTGAGCCTGCGTCTGGTTCACTCAGACCAAAGCATAAGGTAGCCTCACCTTTTGCGATACTGGGTAATAGCACTGCCTTGGTATCAGGGTGCATGCCCAACAGCACAGGTGTCAGTCCGCCTGTAAACAGACCAGCAGGGAAAATCTCCATGACTAATGGATCTAGCCCGTATTTTTTCAAGATGGCTTCATGAATCAAAGCAACAGCGATCGGTCCAAATTCATCTCCCGTTCCCCCCAGCTCAGGATCACCAAACATCGTGTAAAATCCAGCTTCTGCTGATTTTAAGCGAACTTGTTTCAACGCCTCTTGTATCCCAGGTGAGTACAAGCCGTTTTCGTCGTAAAAATATCTTTCATTTTCCAGCTCTTTTTGATATTTCTTGCGAAGCGGTTCAATTTCTACTTCAACGAATCGATAAATCGCGGAGATTACCTCTTTGATTTCTTCAGAAACCTGAAAGCTGATCATGATTGATATCCTCCCCTGTTATCCTTTTCTAACTTCAAACTGGGCACTAACCTTTACTTCTCCTCCTTCATTGACGGCTTCTGCTTCACATAGCCAACGATCTTCCTTTTCAGCTACTACGGAGCCTTTAACAATGATTTTTTCTCCTGGTCGCGTCATGCCTCGAAACCGAACGGAGAACTTCAGGAGATCATCTGCATGAAACCACGTATGGATGGCTTGCCCGACAAAGCCCATGATCATCATGCCGTGTGCGATGACGCCACCAAGCCCTGCTTCTTCGGCAACGGGCACTACCGTATGAATAGGATTGAAATCACCTGAGGCCCCGGCATATCGTACGAGTTGGCTATGTGTGATTTCCTCTTTATATAGCGGTTCGAATGGTTTACCGATCATGTTCATTCACCCCCTAGTGCCTTTCGATGATGGTCGAGCGTCCAACGACGACGGTTTCACCATGTTGATTGACGAACTCTTTTTTGATGACGACGAAGGTCATGGCCGCTTTTGTGTATACGTCCTCCACTTCTCCATAAACAGTTATGTCATCCCCGATTCTGATTTTGCCTCGGTACTCATATTCCTGTCCTCCATGGAGAACTTTTTCAATTTTCAGACCAAGAATCTTCGAAATGGACTTTTGCGTACCCCAAAATTCGATGATAGTAGGAAAAGTTGGGGGAATGAACCCGTCCTCTACGTCAACGGACTGATTATTATCGAGTGCGCACAATAGCTCTCTGACTTTGCATCGCTCCACTTTATAAGTAAAGGGTTCTAGCTTGATCCCAACTCGATCGTCTTTTTGTTTGTTCATGAGTCTCCTCCCGCTCTAACTTCTTCGTCCACCAAAACTCTGCGGAGAATTTTCCCGACAGCCGATTTTGGCAGCTCATCTCGAAATTGGATGATGCGCGGTACTTTATAACGAGCCAGCCTTTGATGACACCACTCGAGAATCTCCTCTTCCGTGACACCTGGATACTTCCGTACGATGACCGCTTTTACCGTTTCTCCTCGGTATTGGTCTGGTATGCCGAAAACGCAAGCCTCGCTGACTGCCTCATGCTGATAAAGCACTTCTTCAATTTCCGAGGGATATACGTTGTAGCCGCTTGCGATGATCATCTCTTTTTTTCGTCCCACAATCGAAAAGAAGCCATCTTCCCCCATCGTTGCCAAGTCACCCGTGAAGAGCCATCCGTCCTTCAATACAGCTGCTGTTTCCTTTGGATTTCGCCAATATCCCTTCATGATGCTTGGCGCTTTGACAATCAATTCCCCGGTTTCGCCTGGGGGCAATTCGTGCCTGCCTGTTACTACATCCACGATCTTTGCATCACATTCTGGAAGCGGTATGCCAATCGTCCCTACTCGTATGGCGCCTGCAGTCGGTGTGCCATGTGTGACCAGACCCTCTGACAAACCATACCCTTCTATGATGTTCAGTCCGGTTTTTCGCTTGAATTGCTGCGCCACCTCGATTGGCAATGGCGCTGTTCCGGATTGGCACAGTTTGAAGCTGGATAGGTCATCTTTTTTCAAGTCTGGATGTTGCAGCAGCGCAACATAGAGGGTAGGCATGCCCGGAAAAATGGTCGGGCGGTACTGACGGATGACTTCTAATGCTTGATCGACTTTGAAACGACGCACAATGATATACGTGCCCGCTAACATCATGATTCTGTTCAAGGTCACGATGCCAAATATATGAAACAAAGGTGCAATACCTAACAGTCTTTCGCCGGGGATTTGCAATTGCTTTGAAATGACAGGAAAGTTCTGAAAAACATTGCTGATCAGATTGGCGTGAGTGAGCATGACACCCTTCGAGCGACCAGTCGTTCCACCTGTATATTGCAGAAGTGCTACATCTTCACTTGGCGCAATCTCCACATTTGTAGCGTCTGCGTGGTTTTCCGAAATCCATTGGTAGAAGGTTCCGCTCTCATCGGACAGAGTGTCAACTTGAAGGAAAGTGATCGATTCAGTCATTCCGGTTTGCTCCAGTTTGGCTCCTTGCACGCCCTCGCTCACGAACCAAATCGCACCGGAATCTTCTAGGATGTGCTTCAGTTCGTGAGTCGTATACATCGGATTTACCTGTACCACGATTCCGCCCAATCGGAGTATAGCGAATAAGGAAATCACATACTCGATACTGTTAGGTAGCATGATGGCTAGTCGATCTCCCTTTTGAAAACCCCGGTGCTGGAGAGCTGCTGCCAGCCGATCCACGACCTCTTTCAATTGGGAGTAGGTAAACGTTTTTCCTCCGTCTATTACTGCTTTTTCATCGGGATATTGACTTGCCGTCCGCTTGAAAAATTCATACAAGGAGATGGACGGAATTTCCACGAGGGGGGAAACTCCGTCTGGATAAAACGCATGCCAGGGTCGAATCTCAGCTTCCTTCATGCCAACTTCTCCTCCTAAAGCGATTTTCAGGTGGTTAAGGCTAACAGTTTTTTGCCTACATCCCGAGATTTTTCGCGATAATGTTTTTCATAATTTCTGTCGTACCACCGTAGATCGGCATGACAGCGACATCTCGATAGCGGCGGGCAATAGAGTACTCTTCCATGAAGCCGTATCCGCCATGAAGCTGTAGGCATCGGGCGGACATACGCCGCGCCATTTCGGTAATCGACCACTTTGCCATGGAGACTTGCGTCGTTACATTTTCGCCCTTCATATGCCGGTTTGTCAGATCATCGAGAAAGGTCTGTGCCATGGTGACTTCGGTCGCCATTTCGGCAATTTCGAACTGAGTGTTTTGAAAGGAACTGATCGGTTTTCCGAAAGCATGTCTTTCCTTTACATAAGCCATCGTCGACTTTAGCATTTCTTCGGCAACAGCCAAAGCCCCGATTGCAATCATGATCCGCTCTTGTTGCAGCTTATCCATCAAATAGTAAAAGCCCTTGCATTCCTCACCAAGCAGATTGGATACAGGGACACGTGCCTCCTCGAAGATCAGCTCTGCCGTATCAGTAGAATGCTGCCCCAATTTCTTCAATTTGCGACCGCGAGAAAAACCCGGTGTACCGTCCTCAACCAAGAGGATGCTGATCCCTTTGTGAGCAGGAGTGGCAGTTGGGTCTGTCTTGACGCAAATAAAGAACAGCCCTGCATTGAATCCATTAGAGATGAACGTTTTTTGTCCATTGATGATATAGTAGTCTCCATCTCGCACGGCCGTTGTCCGCATCCCCGCCAAGTCGGAGCCGATGCCTGGTTCCGTCATGCCGATCGCTGTCGTAATCTCGCCAGATACGCATTTGGGCAAGTACTTTTTCTTCTGCTCCTCGGTACCATAGCGTTCCAAATAGGGAACGATGATCGAACTGCTCATACTTGCTAAGCCGCCTACTCCAACCCGACTCAATTCTTCGGCCAGAACCATGTTAAAGCCAAAATCGAGTCCAAGTCCGCCGTACTCAGGAGCAACTTGCGGGCAGAGGAATCCTTGTTCGCCCATTTTTTGATAAAACTCGCGTGGAGTGAATTGCTCTTCCTCCCATTTCTCAATGTTCGGTACGGCTTCCTTTTCCAAAAACTTGCGAAGAGAAGTACGAAACATTTCATGTTCTTGCGTGAGAAAAGGTCGATTTCTTTTGAATAAATCGAACGTCGCTGGTTTCGATGCTGGAATGGTTTGAGACATGAATCATCCCTCCGATTTGTATGGATTAGCCGATACGATACATCGTAACGACACAAGCTCCGCCAAGGCCCAAGTTATGTTGGAGAGCGACGCGTGCCCCTTCTACCTGCCGTTTGTCTGCCTGACCTCGCAACTGCCAGACCAGCTCTGTGCATTGTGCGAGACCGGTTGCTCCCAACGGATGACCTTTTGACATTAAACCGCCAGATGGATTGACAACGTAGGTTCCCCCGTATGTGTTATTGCCATCGTGGATGAACTTCTCGGCCCCGCCTTCTTCACACAAGCCCAAGCCTTCGTAAGTGATGACCTCATTGGGTGTGAAGCAATCGTGTAGCTCTACCACGTTGACCTCATCCGGACCGATCCCGGCCATTTCATAGACTTGTTCCGCTGCACGTCGGGTCATATCAGCACCAACTAGATTGAGGATAGATTCATGTGTAACATCGGTATCTGTTGTGAGCGCCTGACCCACAATTTCTACGGCATTCGTCATCCCGTGCTTGATCGCGAAGGCTTCACTGCATACAATCGCTGCCGCTGCTCCGCAGGTTGGAGGGCAAGCCATCAGACGTGTCAAATGAGGCATTAAGGCTGGGGCGTTCAATACCTCTTCCACCGTCAGCGGCTTATGAAAAAGAGAATACGGATTTTGAATCGCGTGACTTCTCGTTTTCACGGATACTTTGGCAAAAATGTCTGGGTTAGCTCCATATTTTTCAAGGTATTCCTTTCCTGCTGAACCAAAAATCTTGATCGCATTCGAAGCGGAATCCGGCACGTCTGCCCACAGCTCTTTTAAGCGATTTTGTGTCCAGCCTAACGGAGGAGTCCGATCTGTCCAGACACTTGCTAATGCGCCTGGTTTCATTTCTTCAAAACCAACTGCCAGTGCGCAATCTACCATACCCGATTCGACTGCTTGCCTCGCCAAAAATAGCGCAGTTGAACCGGAAGAGCAGTTATTGTTGACGTTAATGATCGGAATTCCTGTCATCCCGACCATATACAAAGCTCTTTGACCACATGTACTGTCTCCATATACATAGCTCGCATAAGCTTGTTGGATGTCCGAATAGTGAATGCCCGCATCTTCCAATGCGCCTTTGACCGCTTTGGATGCCATCACCTCATACGGTTCATGCGAGCCAGGCTTTGTAAACGGTACCATATTTACACCGATGACTTTTGTTTTTCGACTCATGCCTCTTCCCCCTTTGGACGATCACTAACCATTTCACATTTCACAACTATTAGGTTTAGCAAATGTCGTGCCAACACGTTTTTTCGCCAATGATCGACTCTGTCAAAGCCTCTTCGTTCATTGTGTATGTGCTGCATACAAAAATAATGATAGAACTGTATAAAATCCATACACTTTCAATACGCAAAAACCTCGTTTTCTTTAAGCGTTGCAATTTGTTCGTCGGTATAACCCAGAGATTTCAGTACGAGAATCGAATGCTCACCGAGTTTGCTTCCGATATGCTTATATTCTGGTTGGGCGGCGGAAAATTTGATCGGAAAACCAAATTGTCGCTGTGTGGTTCCGTCCGGCTTCGGTACATCCACAATCATCTCACGTGCTTTCAATTGCGGATGCTCGCACGCTTCTGCAAAAGTAAGTACGGGTTCAACACACGCTTCTATCTCCTGAAAAATGGCTGTCCATTCCGCGAAGGTTTTCGCTCGAAATGCGTTGCGAACGTAATTTTTAAAAGCTTGGACATCGTCTGGAGATTCACTGAAAGACAATGGCAACAGATCCGCGCCACCTATCGCTTCGCATAGCAGCTTACGGAATTGAGGTTCGAGACTGCCTACAGAAAAATACCGTCCATCTTTTGTTTCATAGTAGTCGTAAAAGATCCCGCCGTTTAACCGCATGACCTCTGCCTGAGGCTCTACTCCACACGCAAGATAACCAGCTCCATGAATCGTATTCAGTACGAATGCAGCATCCGTCATGCTGACGTCAATGTATTGACCTTCGCCCGTCCGCTCGCGATGCAGCAAAGCAGCCAGCATCCCAATCACGGAGTGGAGCGAACCACCCGCAATATCTGCGATATGAAAACCATGCGGAGACGGAGGCGATCCTTTTCGCCGGGAGTACTCATTGATTCCTGCAATAGACAAGTAGTTGTTGTCATGCCCAGGTCGATTATGGTACGGACCAGTCTGACCATATCCGGTGATCGAACAGTAGATCAGTCGCGAATTGATCGCTCGCAGTGCCTCAAATCCAAGGCCGAGTCGTTCCATGACCCCTGGACGGAACTGCTCAAGGACGATGTCGTATTCTTTCACGAGCTCTTTCACGATATCTACGGCTTCTTGTTTTTTGAGGTCAAGCGCGATGGAAGATTTCGAGCGATTCAAGTAGCCATGGGCTGCTGTTACACCCCCATCTACTTGTTTGCCTTGCCTGATACTGTCCGGTCGGGTGAACGATTCCACACGTAGCACTTCTGCTCCCAGATCTGCTAGCATCGTTGTTGCAAAAGGTCCCGGCAGCAAAGTTGAGAAATCGAGAACTTTATAGCCTCGCAACAAGCTCATTTTTTCACCTCATTCAAGTTGGTAGATAAAAGCTTAAAGGTAGCACTCGCTATCGCCAGCAGTTTGCCTGTATTGTTTCGTACCTCTCCTTCAGCTGTGGCAAGGCTTTTGCCTATATGGCGAATTTTTGCTGTTCCAACAACGAGATCACCCTCTTTGGCAGAGGCCAAATAATGAATATTTAAATTGACCGTTACCAGGCTGTACTCCGTCTGAAATCGGATTGTCAAACCCATCACGTGATCGAGCAAGCTCGCTATGGCACCTCCGTGCAACAAATTACCGGCGTTCAACAATTCGGATGTAATTGGCAGCTCGACTACCACATGTCCTTCTTCCCTATGCGTAATTTGAATGCCGAGATGTCGTTCAAATCCTGCTTGTATCCGTTTTTGGGGGTCCGTAATGGACATACTCTCACCTCGCTTTGCTGTTGCACTGTGACACTGTTGGCTTATCTGATTTGCAAATGCCGTGCCAAAGATAGCTTCCGTTCTTATTTGAATGAAATGCATGCGATATAAATTTTATGCGCAAGTAAATCGTACACATCTAGAACAGTTGTACAAAATCTATACACATCAACACTGGACGAACAAAGTAAAAACCCTTGATTGCTCAAGGGTCAACTCGCTGAGCTTTTATTCAGGTGTCACTATAGCGGGAAATGGATCAAATTCGTCCAATAATGCTATAAAAGCGTTGATTGGCGTCGCATCACCGGTTACTTCTATTTTTCCCGTTGCCTTGGCTTGATCAAGTGATAGACGACCAAGCATCAATGCAAAGAAAGTCACTCGATCCGTTACTAGCGAAGCGTCTGGATGAGCGTCATGCTTATTTACTTTGTTCACGAGAACCGAATTTTCCAGGTACATAGCAAACGATTGGTCTGCATCTATGATCGTTACATTCATCGTAAACTTTTTGCCTTCTGCTTTCGGACCGTTGAGTTTCACAGCTAGCAGTGTTAAGAAATCCGAAATGGGCATGTAGGTAATGATTCCTGATACATCAGTTGGAGAATTGTCCTTATTTACCCCATTGCGCAGCTCAGCGGCTCCTACCAAATACATGTTTCGCCAGTTCGCGGATTCCGCTTGGTAGCCCAATTGTTCAAACGTATTGGCCAGCAAATTTTTGGCTTCAGTATGAGTGGGATCAGCCATGACCACATGCTTTACTACTTGCGCAACCCAACGATACTCGCCTTTTTCATAATCAGCCTTTGCCTGCTGCAAAATGTTACTTGCGCCACCCATGTACTGCACATATTTCTCGGCAGCTTCCACCTGTGGTAGCGGATCTAGATCAGAAGGATGCGCGCTATAATAGCCGAGATAAAAGTTGTAGATTCCTTTTACGTTATGCTTTAGCGTTCCATAGTACCCTCGATTTCCCCAGTATTTATCCAGTGCGTCCGGAAGCTTGATTGTTTCTGCTATTTCATCCATCGTATATCCATGATTGGCTAAACGCACCGTTTGATCGTGCATATATTTATACAGATCGCGTTGCATTTTCAGATGGGCAATGGCGTTTTCTTTACCCCATACTGGCCAAGCGTGGATCATCAACAGGGCATCCACTTCTTCAGCCTCAAACAAGTCAATCGTCTTATCCAGGGCGTTTGCCCATAACAAAGCATCTCGTGTTTTTGCTCCTCTTACGGTGTAGATTTGATGCATGGATTTATTGGCATTTTCCGAGACAAACAAAGCTTTGTAATCGCGGATATAGAAATGCATTTCTGCAGGTGCTTCTGTATGGGGTGTTAATAAAAATTCGAAGGTCATTCCGTCGATTTCCATGGTCTGCGTCTCGTTTACGATATCAACTGTGGGCAGCGCAAAGCTGAACTTACCCGAATTGGTCACCGGGCCAATCCCGACAGAAACCGTTCCTGTAGCGTTGACCGGTAGATTTTTCCCGAATTGAAACCCTGCACGCCGGGCCATGATCGTACCAAGCAGTACATTTTCGCTCAACGCTTCTTTTGTAAAATGCTGTGGTGCGATAATGGGGATTTCGGGATTTTTCGCATACTGAAGTGCTGCTTCGGTACCAGCAAAATGGTCTCCATGACTTTGGCTGATAATAATCGCGGTAACCGGTTTTTTAGGTCGATGCTGATAATATAACTCCATCGCGGCTTGCATGGATTCTACACCGGCTAACGTATCAACAACAATGACTCCCTCTTTTCCTTCGATGAAAAAGGTCGTGACGATGGATTGTCCACGTATTTGATAAACGCCCTCTACCACCTTGAACAACCCTGTAATCGCATGTAACTGCGAATTTCTCCACAAGCTAGGATTGACTGTATCGGGTGCAGGCTGATCAAGGAATCCGAGCTTTTCGATGTCCCAAACAACTTTTCCAGCCTCATTTTTTATGACTTTTGCTTCTATGGGGGCGAGGAAACCTCTATTAGCATCCTCGAAATCTTGCTTGTCTTCAAAAGGGAGAGAGGCATAAACGGCCTCCTGTGCTTTTTTCGTAAAAGACGTGGCAGGTAATGACTGATTGACTTTCAAATCTGCCATTTATATACCTCCAGATGTTTATTTTTTGAATTTTCATTGGATATTTTGTCCATGGGCTCCTAGTTGTATGCATTTGGTAAAAGCAGCAAGACCATCACTACGGCAAGAGCGATAGCCCGTAAAGCGCGGCGTTTCATCCTAAAATTTGTTAATTACCGTAACTCCTACACCGGAATACGTATTCATTTCTTCGAATGATGCATTTATCTCTTCCAAGGAGATTGTTTTCGTTACCAATCTCCCGGGTGAAAGGCGCCCGCTTTCTACTAAGCGAAGCATCGTTGAAAATTCAGGCAAAGGCATGCCGATCGATCCAATAATCTGCGCTTCTTGCCGGAGTAAAAAGTTAATAGGGACGGAAGTAAGACCTCCATTCGGATTCGAACTCATACCAATCTGGACATGTCTTCCTCGCTTCGTGAGACTCAAGAGAGCATTCAAAAACGTTTCCTGGATACCGAGCGCTTCAATGGAGACGTTCGCACCGCCCTTTGTTATTTCCCGCACAGCCTCTGGAGCGTTCACTTGCTTGCTATTTACGACAGCCACTGCTCCCAGCTCTTTCGCAAAGGCCAGTTTATCATCCGCGATGTCCACCGCAATGACATTCGCTCCTGAAGCAGCAGCAATTTGAACAGCAGATAGTCCTACACCACCAGCGCCATACACGGCTACCCACTCACCAGGACGCACATTTCCTTGCGTGATGACTCCATGGTAGGCAGTCATGAAACGGCAGCCCATCGCACTTGCTTCTATAAAATCAATGCTTTCAGGCAAATGCATAAGATTTTGATCTGCTTCTCCGATATGAATATACTGCGCAAATCCGCCATTCAAATCGAAGCCGACCAATTTGAGGTTATCGCATACATTGTGGTGACCTGCGACGCAATGCGGACATACCCCATCGCCGATATTAAATGGCACAATCACTCGATCACCTTTTTTGAAATTGCGTATGTTTTTTCCGACCTCTTCCACCACTCCACTCATCTCGTGCCCTAAAATATGCGGAAAGGATTGAATCATACTCATATGTCCTGTCCACCCATGCCAGTCACTCCGGCATACGCCTGTTGCTTCTAATTTAATGATGACCCCATCCGGAGTCAGTGTCGGATCTGCGATTTCCCTTACGACCAAAGGCTCGTTAAACGCTTCTAAAACAGCAGCTCTCATGTGCATACACCCCTCATTTCTATTGATCAGATATTTTGTTTATTCCGTTCTTCTTCTACCAATTTGCTACGCAGGATTTTACCTACATGCGTTTTTGGAAGCGCTTCCCTAAATTCGATCAAGCGAGGAACCTTATATCTGGTCAGGCGTTCTCTGCACCAGCTCTGAATATCTTCTTCCGTCACATTTGCTTGTCTACCGAGAACAATGACGGCCTTAATCGTCTCGCCACGATATGGATCAGGAACACCGTAGACGCACGCCTCCAACACGGCCGGATGCTGGTAAATGACTTCTTCTACTTCTACCGGGTATACATTAAAGCCGCCCGTGATGATCATATCTTTCTTTCGTCCTACAATATAGAAATACCCCTCACTGTCCATGGTCCCGATATCACCTGTATACAGCCAGCCATCACGTATGGTACGCTCTGTCTCTTGTTGATTCTTCCAGTATCCTTTCATGACCTGTGGGCCTTTTACAATCAGTTCCCCTGATTCTCCCACCGGCATCTCTTTTGTTCCGGTAGCTGTGTCTACAATTTTTGCATCTGAATTGGGAAGCGGTAGACCAACACTCCCTACTTTTCGTTGCCCAATCAGTGGATTGCGCATCACTGCACATGTCGCTTCCGAAAGGCCATAACCTTCGATAATCGGAACGCCTGTTTTTTGTTCAAAATTTTTCATCACTTCAACAGGCAAAGGAGCTGAACCGCCTATACACATTTGAAAGCACAAAAGGTCGTCTTTCTGCAAGTCCGGATGGTTTAAGATCGCAATATACATCGTAGGCGAACCAGTAAAATAGGTAGGCCGATGTTTGCGGATCAACTCCAGAATACGATTCATCTCAAATTTTGCGACAGGAACGTACTTCGCCCCCCATTTTGACAAATTGAACGAAGCTGAACAGCCCCATACCGTGGTAGAGTGGACTAATTCCTAGCTGACAATGACCAGCTTTACTTAATACGGACTTATTTGTTTCGTATGATTGATAGAGATTCGCTATCATATTTGTGTGTGTGATCATGACGCCTTTTGATCTGCCGGTGGTTCCTCCTGTATACGTTAGGACAGCAAGCTCTTCAGGTTGTACATCCTTTTCCGGCAGGTCGGGACTCTCATGAAGAATCCAATGATGCAGATTGTCTTCCTCAAAAATTTCCCGATCTGCTGCGATGAATGTCACTTGATCAGCTAATCCGGTTTTCTTCAGCTTCTCTTTCTGTTCTCGAAAGGCAATGACCCCTGTCGCTTCTGAATCTTTGAGCAGATGTTCCAACTCGGCAGGCTGAAAATTCGGGTTGACCTGAACAACCACTCCCCCTAAACGCTGAATAGCAAAAAAGGATAGCCCATATTCCATGCTGTTTGGAACCATGATCCCGATGCGATCACCCTTTCGATAACCGCGTCGATAAAGTGCAGAAGCAATCCGTTCACACGCTTCCTTTAGTTGTAAATAGGTGATTTCTCTCTCGCTGTCAGAGATTGCGATATTAGAAGAATGTAGACGAGCCGTTCGTTCTAGCACATCATAAATGGTTATGGATGGAATCTCTACTTCGTGCGAAACTTCTTGAGGATAAAATGCGAGCCAAGGTTTATTCAAGCGACTCACCCCTCGAAAAGAACGTAATCATGCAGATCCGATTATTTCAATCTTTTCATCAACGTCTCTAGCTTTCCTTTATAGGGAGCAAGTGCAAATTCCTCCAACGGATTGCTTCCCACTGGTGCTTGGAAGAGAACACCGCGTTCGTGCGAAAATTCCTTGAATCCATAAACACCCGTATATCGTCCAATCCCGCTCTCATTGATTCCGCCAAAAGGAAGATTCGGTTCCGCCATATGCCGCATGACATCATTCACGGTTGCTCCTCCAGAAGTTGTTCTGGCTAGCAGACCACAGTACATTGATGATCACTGAAGATGTACAAAGCTAAAGGCTTGGGCTTTGAATCCATATACTCGATCACTTCATCCAAATCGGTATACGTCAGGACTGGCATAATCGGTCCAAATATTTCTTCTTGCATGATTTTCGCTTCTAGAGGGACGTACGTTACGAGTGTTGGGTGAATTCTTCCATCTTCAATCGTACCACCAAATCGTACTTTCGCCCCTCTGGAGACAGCATCCTCCAACAAATCTTGCAAACGCTGCAAATTACGTTCATTAATAATTTTGGCCATATCTGTTTGGGTAAGCTGTCCATTTTCAAAATAGCTACGTTGGACATACGCTTCAACATGCTGAACAAATTCTTCAAGTTGATGCTCTTTGACAAAAACATAGTCTGGTGCAAGGCAAATTTGTCCGGCATTCGCAAATTTGCCAAATGCGATGCGAGGAGTCATTTTCTCTAAATCAACATGCTCGTCGACAATCACAGGGCATTTGCCGCCCAGCTACAACGTAACGGATGCCAGATGTTTCGCAGCTGCCTGCATGACATGCTTGCCAATCGAAGTACTCCCGGTAAAGAAGATATGGTGAAATGGAAGGGTTAGCAAAGCTTCTGCAACATCCACTCCCCCTTCAAAGATGGCAACCTCAGATTCCTCGAACACCTCGCGAACGATTTTCGACGCAAGTCGGCTGGTTGCTGGCGCCATTTCAGAAGGCTTCAAGATACATACATTCCCTGCCCCAATCGCAGGAATTAACGGAAGAAACAGCAAGTAAAATGGAAAATTCCACGCCGAGAAAATCAGGCACTGTCCTTTTGGCTCCAAAATTATTTTTGCAGTTGCTCCCATGCTTTGTGTAGCGACTTCGACAGGCTGCATCCATTGTTCCAAGCTGGCGATAAAACGATCAATCTCATGAATGACACCGAGCACTTCTGTTGTGACGGCTTCAAAAGAAGGCTTCTTCAAATCTTGTTGAAGCGCTTGTAAAATAGCAGGAGTTTGCGTACGAATGATTGTTTTTAGTTTCTGTAATTTTTTGTATACGTTCTGCGGCATTGGTTCTTTTGACAACATGCTGATGTTTCTTTTGTAACTCGAATATTTGTTGAATATGATCCGTAACATCAACCATCAAGAAAGCCCTCCGATCATTCGTTCACGCATTTTCATCATCAGAATGTCGATCTTGGTGAGGAATTTTCCAGACAGTTCCTGGGATTATGATACGAGAACTTTCTTCAATTCTTCTGTCAGCAGTGGAACGACTTCAAACAAGTCTCCAACGATTCCGTAGTCGGCAATTTGAAAGATCGGTGCTTCCGGGTCTTTGTTAATGGCCACGATAATTTTTGAGTTGGACATTCCCGCCAAGTGTTGAATAGCCCCTGAGATGCCACACGCAATATACAGATCGGGTGTCACTACTTTTCCTGTTTGTCCGATCTGCAAGGAGTAAGCGCAGTAATCCGCGTCGCAAGCTCCACGGGACGCTCCTACTGCACCGCCAAGTGCCTGAGCCAATTCTTGCAGGGGTTGAAAGCCTTCCCCGCTTTTCACGCCGCGTCCACCAGCGACGATGATCTTGGCTTCGCTGAGATCGATACCGCTTGCTGTTTTTCGCACGACTTCTTTGATGATGGTACGAAGATCAGTGATTTCTGGCTGAAAATCTACGATCGCGGTTTGCACAGCTGTCTCTATGATTTCAAAATTATTGGGACGCAGGGTTGCGAACACCATTCCTTCTTGTTTTCGTTACATACAAGGTACTGGCTCCGTATTTGCTGATATCCTGCACATACGCTTCCTCATTCGGCGAGAACAACGCCGCGATGACTTCTCCCCCTGCCGCGACCTGATTCGCAACAGTTAATGCCTCGAGAGATACATTTCGTAATTTTCCATCCTTTACTTCGGTAAGCACTAGAACCTTTTTGCTCATGGTTAATCCTCTCCTTTTTTCTTTAGATGACCTTCGCTTCTGTACGCAGCAGTTGTGCCAATTCGATTACCTGTTCCTTGATTTCTCCGTTCAATAGGCGACCTGTTTGCTTCTTGGCAGGCAAATACTGCTCGACAATCGTTGTGCGGGCCTTTCTCTCATCGTTTGCAAGAGCCAAATCTTCCAGAGTCAAACGCTCCATTGGCTTTTTCTTCGCTTTCATAATGCCTGGCAAAGACGGGTAGCGCGGCTCGTTTAACCCTTGCTGAGCTGTTGCCAAGAGTGGAAGACCGACTTCGATGATCTCTATATCGCCTTCTACGTCTCTTTCGACGGTTGCTTTGTCACCATCGATTGTAAGTTTCGTAATCGTAGATACGTGTGGGATACCTAATGCCTCTGCAACCCGAATCGCAACCTGTCCTCCCCCGGTATCTACTGACATATTGCCCCCGAGAATCAAATCGAATGTTTGATCCTTAATCGCTGCCGTAATCAAACTAGCAATGGTGTATTCATCCGCTTCGTTTTCACCTGGATCGACGAGTATCGCTTTATCTGCTCCCATCGCAAGTGCGGTTCGAAGAGCACCCTCCGCACGCTCTGGGCCAACGGTGATCACGGTGACCTCTGCTCCGTTTTCTTCCTTGAGCTTGACTGCTTCCTCGACAGCATACTCGTCATAAGGATTCACGATAAACTCGATGCCTTCTTCATTTATCTGACCGTTCTGTATCACGATTTTTTCTTCTGTATCAAAGGTTTGTTTCAACAAGACTAAAATGTTCATCTGCATTCTCCTCCAGACTTCGTTTTATTTTCGATTATTTTGGCTGCATACGCAGTGCACCATCTAAACGGATGACTTCCCCGTTTAACATCGGGTTTTCGATAATGCTTTGAACGAGATGGGCAAATTCATTCGGCTGTCCTAACCGCTGCGGAAACGGCACCATAGCGCTTAGTGCTTGCTTAACATGCTCGGGAGCCCTGCCTAGCATCGGTGTCTCAAAAAGACCTGGCGCGATCGTAACGACACGAATGCCAAGCGAGGATAGATCCCTTGCAATGGGAAGCGTCATCCCAACCACTCCGCCTTTTGACGCACTGTAGGCAGCCTGACCCATTTGTCCTTCAAAGGCAGCAGCAGATGCCGTATTGACGATAACCCCTCTTTCCACTTGCTCGTTCGGTTCGTTCTCGCTGATTTTCGCTGCCGCTAAACGAATGACATTGAAAGTTCCGATCAAGTTGACCTGAATAATTTTGGTAAAAAGTGCAAGATCGAATGGACCGTTTTTTCCATACGTTTTTTGTGAACCGCCGATACCTGCGCAGTTAACGGCCGCTGTTATTTTACCGAATTTTTCAACCGCTTGGTCTAATGCTGACCTGACATCCGCTTCTTCGACGACGTTTGTATTTACATAAAGAACCTGGTCGCCTAGTGCTTCTGCGAGCTGGGTTCCCTTCTCATCGTTGACATCCATCATGAGTGCGTTTCCACCATGCGCTACGATATTTTTCACGGTAGCCTCTCCCAGACCTGAAGCACCGCCGGTAACTGCTACCACACTGTTTTTGAAATCCATTGCCCTTCTCTCCTTTATTGTCTAGTTCCCTTGAAATTGCGGGCTCCTTTTTTCTAAAAACGCTTGTACGCCTTCTTTTACGTCTTCTTTCAAGAACAAATCTTGGAATAACTCAGCCTCTAGCTTGAGTGCCTGCTGAAAAGGTAGCTCCATCCCTTCATCCACTGCTTTTTTTATATGCTGAAGAGCAGAAGGCGAGTTTTGGCAAATTTTTTGCGCAAGAGTCAGCGCTGCTACCAGTCCCTCGCCAGTGGGTACGACACGATTGATCAAGCCAATCCGCATGGCTTCATCTGCGGTAATATGCTCACCTGTAAACAACAATTCTTTTGCTTTCGCCTCTCCAATCAGGCGTGGTAAACGCTGTGTACCGCCTGCCCCAGGGAGCAGCCCAAGCTTCACTTCTGGCACCCCAATAAATGCGTGCTGTTCCGCAATGCGCAGATCACATGTCAAGGCAAGCTCGCAGCCACCTCCCAGTGCGTATCCATTTATAACAGCAATCGTCAGTTTCGGAGAATAATCAATGCTGTTAAAAAAATTGTGATTCTCCATAAATTGAGGAAGCAAATTTGGATTTCCGATTCGTTTTGGCAGCTCTTTGATATCGGCTCCCGCCACAAATGCTTTTTGCCCAGCTCCTGTCAAAATGATTGCCAGCACGTCGGCGCTAGCATGGAGCTCAGCGAATATGACTCGCAATTCTTCTTTGACCCCAGCACTCAATGCGTTCATCGGTGGATTGTCGATGGTGACAATCGCGATTTTCTCCCGTTTTTCAACATTGACCAGACTCATCGCTGTCTCTCCTTCCCTGTCGATTTTGTTTTGTAAGAAGAGAAAGCAAATGTCATGCCAACACCAAAAAAGTAGTTCCTTATACAAAAACAACACGAAAAATATCGGATTGTTTGATTTTCAAACAGGTAATTCAACGCAATTATCTTGTTTTCAGACACCTACACAGACTCCACTTGAAGCGGAATATCTTTGGACGGTTGATCCGGCCTGACAAACACTAAAAAGAGAATCCCCGTTACAATGAAGAGGCCCACGATGACGTAAAGCGAGTAATGAAATCCGAGCACAAAGTTATTGCCCGCTGCTTGCACTAAGATTCCTGTTATGAGCGGAGCAACGATGGAGGCTATATTGGTAATAAACGAATAGATACTTGTCATAAAACCAGCTCGTTCAGGCATGAGCTTAATCAGTATTTGCGGTCCAACTGCAGCAATGCTGTAACTCGATGTTTTTGCTAAACACAAAGCAACAAATATCCAGATAAAAGAATCAAATACCGGCATAAAGGCGAGAGATAGTCCACCAATAAGCGTGACGATCCCTGAAACCAGAACCCGCGATTTGAAATCGCTCTTAGACTTCTTATAAAGATGATCGGAAAAGGATGATAGCACCAATACCATGACTGTAGCGGCAACACCGCTTCCAGCGACGGCATAAGCCATGTTCATCGGCTCTAAGTGCAGCACTTTTGTCAAGTACAGTGGAAGCCAAATAAGCAACCAAGTGGATAGCCAAAAAGCAGAGAACGCCAATGTAAGGGTGAGAAAACATGCTGGATTGCGCAACACGGGAGAAATATCTGCCCATCTCAATTTTTTTACCTTGGATAGTGCCATTTGATTACTCGGGTGATTCTTGTTTTTTCGATCAACAAACAACCAGACGAAAGCCAAAACCAGACTTACTACACCTAAGAGTGCAAAGGTCAAACGCCAGCCATACTTTTCTATCATCGCGACAAGGATGGGCGCTGAAATAATTCCGCCAACACTGGCACCAGAGACGATGACTGCAAAGGCTATTCCTCGTTTTTCGGGAGGAAACCATTTGGCAGCATGGCTCATCACAACCGGCCCAAATGGCCCCTCAAAAGCCCCCAACAATAACCGATACAAGATCAGCATCGGCAAGGTCATGATGGCATAGGAGCCAAACTGCAGAACGGTCCAAGCAAGCAATAGAACTACGATCATTTTCGAAGTGCCGATCCGATCTGACCATGTCCCTCCAAGTAAAGCTGCGATGGCAAATAACCAGTAAAAACTGCTCCCGACCATCCCCCATTGGGCACTATTTAAGCCAAGCTCCTTCATCAAAGGGTCTGCTGCATACCCAATGATCGCCTTATCCGCATAGTTAATGACGTAGGCAAAAAACATGAGTGCTAGAACTATCCATCTCATCCCAAAACTCCCCTCCTTCGTAGTAAAAATTATAATTAGACGCAAAATTCAGAAAAAGCAAGTGTTATGCCAATCATACATGAGTCTTTTCTTATTCTTCCTTACCGTTTGGATGGATGTTGTTATGTATGGCGACTAAACACCCCTTACAGACAGATGTAAAAAATACAGACACGTAGCCATAAAAAAATGACTTCCGTTTCATCCAGAAGTCATCCATGATTTACTCTTGTACACTTAATTGGTATTTTTTCAGACGATCATATAACACAGATCTGCTTACTCCCAGTAATTTAGCTGCCTTGGATTTGTTACCGCCCGATTTCTCCAACGCTTGCTGTACAGCAGCTCTTTCTGCCTTTTCCATAAGGGTGCTCTCTGAATCAAATGAGAATGCGGTCATTTCATTTTTTCCATGACCCAACATGTATTCGGGTAAATCCGCTAGCTCAACTTTTCCGTGTTCACTGAACAGCATGGCGCGCTCCATTACGTTTCGAAGTTCACGTACGTTGCCAGGCCAATCATAGTCGATCATGGCTTTTTCAGCCAGCGGGTCAATTCCGATAATGCTTGTCCCATTCAGGCGATTCAATTCTTCCATGAAGAAAGGAATAAACAACAAAATATCTTTTTTCCTTTTCGCCAGTGGCGGAATTTCAAAAGAGATGACGTTTAATCGATAAAACAAATCGTTTCGGAATTCCCCATTTCGAACCATTTCCTCCAGGGAACGATGCGTTGCTGCTATAATGCGCACATCGACCTGGATACGCTCTGTTCCACCCACACGGTAAAATTCCTTTTCTTGGAGAACACGAAGCATTTTCGCCTGAAGCTGCAGCGACATATCTCCCACTTCATCTAGAAACAGGGTGCCCCCATTTGCCAAATCAAACTTTCCTTTTTTCCCTTTTTGCCTTGCCCCCGAGAAGGCTCCTTCTTCATATCCAAAAAATTCTGATTCTAATAAATGCTCCGGGATCGCGGCACAATTGACTGTTACAAATGGGCCATTGCTACGCCAGCTCATGCTGTGAATCGCATGGGCGAACAACTCTTTTCCGGTTCCACTCTCGCCTCTGATCAGAACAGTCGAGTTTCCTTTGGCTGTCTTCATGGCACTGCGTATAATTTTCTCCATCTGAGGGTCCTGTGTGAGAATCTGCTCAAATGAGAATCGGGAGGTCTCGTGCTGCGCTTGTGGGGCTTGCTTCTCTTCTTTTTCACTCTTTTCCAGTCTACGTACGACTTCTTTCATTTCGTGCAGACCACGGAACGAGATTTTCCCGATAACCCCGATGATTTCGTTGTCTTGCATAATGGGGACGCGATGCACGGTATATCGGATGCCTTTTACCTGCATCATCTCGCTATATTCTGGTAGACCTGATTTCATGACGCGGTCGAGTCCCAATTGAGGGAGAACATCATGGATTGGCTTATATAAAATTTGCGATTCTTCAAACTCAAAAAGCTCAAGTAAAGATGGACTCACGAAGTTAACTTCTTTCCATTCATTGATCATGATCAGACCTTCGTACGCATTATCGATGACCGTCTGCAAGATACTCTTCCATTTGACTACGCTCTGTAGCTCCTGAGCCATTTTTTCCACTTGCGATACATCTTGAAACAGAAGGATACACCCTTTTTTCCCAAAGCGAGAAATACGAGTAACGGCGTGACTATTCCCCAGTTGCAGCCGATAATGATCGGAAGGCTCCATGGACTCTAATTGAATACCTGAAATGAGCGAAGTTACCTCACGCTGGAGCAATTCTGCTTGTGTCAGCCCTATCATATTGCAAATTTTCTGATTGGCGAAAGTGATCCGTTCAGAATCATCCGTGATGATCGCGCCGAGCTCTGATCGTACCAGAATTTCTTCCAGTTGATCCTTCAAAGAACTCGTTGCTCGAAACAATGTGAAAATGATGTCCGTTTTGGTAAGCATTCCGGTTACTTGGTGGTCATCATTCAAAATGACGATGTTCCCCACTTCTGATTTTTGAATGATTTCTTGGATGTCTCCTACTGAACTGTCAATGTGAGTCCAAATGACGTCTTTTTTAATGAGGGAATGAATGGCGCTCGCTAATGGTTGTCCATCCAGAATGGCTTGATTGAGGCTGCTTCTGGTCAATACTCCATGCAATTTTTGATGCTCATCGGTAACAGGAATCGTATCCCATTTGGTCCGCTGTACGAATTGAATAGCATCAGACAAGGTATGTTCGGGGGAAAGACACTCATGTACGGGAGTAATGATATCCCTAAGCTGGGGCATTTCCTTCAACTCCATACATATATTTAGGGGCTGTTTTCATTTCTATCACATTTTTTGTAGTGGAAACAAATCCCTTCTCATATTGTAACATGGTTTCAGAGTTGGCTAGGAGTTTTTTCAAACGACATTCATTTCAGTAATTTCAGTATTGACTAAAATAACTGAAAATAATTAAGATAATACACATAACATCTTTTAGGAAGTGATGCACATGAAAAAGTCTGCTTCGATTAGTGCTGTGCTCTTGTTTGTCACTATACTCGTAGGGGTTCTTGGCTCGTACAGCATCATTATGGCACTACCACTTATTGGAGAGGAATTTCATCTGAATCCAGTGGAGCAAGGTGCGATCATCAGTGTTTATTTTTTAGGCTTCGCGATTTTTACCATTCCGGGAGGGATCATTGCTGATAAACGAGGATCGAAGCAAATTATTGTAATCAGCTTGGTACTGTGGGCAATATTGACTGCGCTTACAGGGGCGGTCACAGGTTTTGCTGCCTTACTCGTTGTCCGTTTTTTGTTGGGGTTTATCGATGCCCCACTAATGCCTGCTATGTTAAAAGCGATTGCCGAACGAACACCTGCAAACATCCGTACGACCACATTATCCATCGTTTCATCAGCCGAACCAATTGGGACTGGACTTGCCCCTTTTCTGGTAGCACCATTGATTGCGATACTGGGATGGCAGGAAGCTACTTTTGTTACAGCATCAATCGGCCTGCTCTTGGCCCCCATTCTCTGGATATTCCTTCCCCGCCCTTTCGTAATTGAACAACCTTCAAGCTCAGTATCAAAATCGAAACCTATCCCTTTCCTATCTCTTTTACGTAACGGGCATTTGTGGAAACTAACAAGTATGCTCTGCGGAATTCAAATCGTGATGGTTGGATGCTTGACATGGGTACCTACCTACTTAACAACTGAAAAACATCTCGCTATTACCCAATCAGGCTTATATGCATCGCTTCCTCTTCTCATTTCGATGCTTGGCTATTTGGCAGGCGGTTGGTTGTTTGACCGTTATTTTCATCAAAAGTTTCGAACGATGGTCATTCCGTCCCTTCTGTTCTCAACGATTTTCCTTACGCTTATGATCCTATCTGACAATGTCAACCTGTTTCTGTTGTTTGAGTCGATCTCTTTGTTTTTTCTATCCCTTACCACTCAACCTATTCTTGGACTTACCATGCGTATCATTCCCTCAGATGCTTTGGGCACTGCTAGTGGAATTCTGTTAACCGGAGGAAAACTGGCAAGTATTTTTACACCAATCGCGATGGGCGCATTCATTCAGGCGTACTCCTTTCAAGCCGGTTTTTCCCTGTTGCTAGTAGGTGCAGGAATCGCTTTTGTTTCATCCTTTCTTATCCATCTCAAAAGGAGTGAGGAGCTTGACTAATTCCATTCAAAAACTGCTACAAGATATGCCTGATTTCTCACATTTTCTAACCATCGATGAATTGGACGCCTCTTCCCGTGAATTAGCAGCCGCCTATCCACATCTTGTTACCCTCAGTACCATCGGTCACTCAACGGAAGGACACCCCATCCTCATGCTGCGAATTGGAAATGGCCAGCATCGCGCGTTGTTCGTCGGTTGTCCGCATCCAAATGAGCCAATTGGAGCTCTATCGCTAGAGTATCTCAGCAAAAAGCTATGTGAGGATACTGCCCTATTAGAGCAAATGGATTATACCTTTTATATCATCAAGGAAATCGATGTAGATGGCTGCCGACTGAATGAAGGTTGGTACGGTGGCCCGTTTTCTCCAGATTATTACATCCGCAGCTACTATCGTCCCAGTCTACTCGAACAAGCTGAATGGACATTCCCGTATGCGTATAAAACGTTCAGCTTCAGCGAGCCCATACCGGAAACCGTTGCATTTATGCGGGCGATTGATGAAGCCAAGCCGCATTTCCTCAACAGCTTGCACAGCTCCGATCAAACTGGAACGTTTTATTATGTATCGACTCCTCTTCCCGATGCATTGTGCCAACAGATCATAAAACTGACCCATGATCATCAATTACCGCTGATGATCGGCGAACCTGAGGCACCATTCATGCCCCCTATTCAAGCTGGTTTTTATCAGCTGCCTGAGCTGTCTACCATGTACGATTACTACCAAAGTATCCTACCTACTGGAGAAGACCCTGCGAAAGCAATCCTCATGGGTGGCTCATCCCGCGATTATGCTGGGTCACGTTACCGTACCTTTTGCCTTGTTTCGGAAATATCGTTGTTTACGGATCCAAGGATGGGAGATAAAACTGAAACTACTCATAACTACAAGGATGCTACGCTGGACATAGCCAAACTGGAAGGGGAACAGATTGCTTTTTTATCCAAACAGTACCAAAGCGCACAGGCATTCATAACGGTACCAACCAAATTTCAGCGATCTGTAGAGGATTTTCTGATCGGTATGGAGGAAACTCGCTCCCATCATTTAAAATCAGCTGAAAGTGATGCAGCTTTAGCGCGCTTCGCAACAGTAGCTGAAATGTTTGACTTGAAACTACGCACTTTATGGAGCTCTCTATGCTGTTGCAGCATGATGATCCGCATGCTGGACGCCCAGCCTGACAAAATCACCCTTTCAGAGATTCGAGCAGATTCAGAAAAATGGCTGGATCAAGGCTTGCAAGAGCTACTCTCCTTTTTTAACTGGTCGATGCGTCCGCTGCGCGAATTGTGCGGTGTCCAGCTAGGTTCTGCCTTGATGATCATGGAGTACCTTCGTCAAACCCATGAAAGCACTGCCACGCCACTAAAATAATGAGTGACATGAGCGCCTGTCAGCAGAGCAGGCGCATTTTCTTTTGGTATTTTCTGAAGAAAGCGATGACTATTGGTAGTATAATAGACAAAAGCATGGAAATCGGGAAACACGAGGAAAAAGGAGTCATGAAGTTGGACAAATTAACGGCAGAAACGATGCAATTGATTGAAGAAATGGCTCTCCATCACGAAAATCAAGGATTATCCAGAATTGCTGGCCGGATTATTGGACTGTTGATGGTCTCTCAGGAACCCCTTTCATCCGAGCAGATTGCCACTACATTGCAAGTCAGTCTAGGAAGTGTGTCTACCAATATGCGCATTCTTTTAAAAATTGGATTCGCGGAAAAAAAGAGTGTGACAGGTGACCGTGTGAGCTATTACATCATGGCATCAAACGCAATTGAAGAAGAGATTTTACAGAATTTAGAGCGAATCCTATCATTAAAGAATGTCATAGAAAAAGGAATACAAATTGACAGTTTGAAGCAAAGTAAGCTCGTTATCCAGCGATTCCATGAGACGCTGGAAGCAATTGACCTATACAGGGAATCTCTCAACCAAATGCTCGCTGAGTGGAAGTATCGTCGCATGTAACATCAAACAGCTCGTATCAATGGAAAAGTAGAAAGGCAGCTTTGGCGCTGAAAAAGCCACTGCTGCCTTTTTTCATAAGAGGATGACATCGATCATTTGACTGGTGATATCTCATCTTCCGTCACCCATTTGTAGTTCTTCACTTCTCCTCCCCCTGTTGTGGGAGTGTAATCGATCATATAGACCGTCGTTGTATTTGCCGTATCAAGCTTGCCTGATGCATCGAGCATCCCTTTCACATGATCCGCCTTCAAGATGACTTCCGTTCCCGGATCATACGGTTGCTTGATATGGTTCTTGATTTCCTCTTGAATAATCCATTTATAACCCTTCACAAGAGGCTCACCCGTTGTAGGCGTATAGGTCACTGAATAGGCCGTTGTGTCGTAAGCGCCCACAATCTTTGCTTTTGCCCCTTGCATCCCCGGTTGGTGACTTGCTTTCAAGATGACTTCACTCCCTACTGTAAACGTAGGTTTCGGTACAATCTCTACTTGCTCCAGTACATCCGGTGCAGCAGGACCGCCACATGCACTTAACCCCAACGCGGTAACCAGCATGAGCGATAACAGTTTCCATCTTTTCATTCTAAACACCCCGAATTCTTTGTTGTCTGTCAAAGGTATTATGGGTACACAAGACCTTCCTTATCCACTTGCATCCTGCTCGTTGCTTTACTTGAATGCATCCTTGGACGGAATGGACAAATCCTTGTTTTCAATCAACTGTAAAATAGAGCATAGAATTACTTCCGCTTCTCACTTGGCAGATCCTCGAGTATACTTTCGGCGCAAGCAAAACTCTTGTCCATAAAGACGAACCGTTCAAGTAAAATGTTTCATGTAAAAAGAAACCAGTTCTATGGACCTGCTCGTGTCCTGAACTGGTTTTCGTTCTATTCCGCTGCAAGTATGTACTTTCTGAATAAATCAAGCGGGTAGAAGTTGTCCTCTGACCAACTTTTCCTTGAATCGATTCTTTCACTCCACCAATCCAAGCCGTAAGACCCAATCCTCTCGTATCTGGCCAATCAAATCCAGGAGTCATCGACAGCAAGTGAACAGCGTAATCGTGCTTTTAACGGGATCGACCGTTTTTTGCTCTAAACAGGGAAAATAGGAATAGATAGGAGTTTCTAAATCAGCAATCAGAACGTTTCGTTCAGGGACTAAAAGATGCAGGACATGAGGTTGAAGTATTGGATTTGCATCGCATTGGGTTTCATCCTGTTTTATGGGAGGAAGATGAGCCAGATTGGAACAATGGGGATAAGAAATATTCCGAAGAGGTCGAGATTGAAATGGAGCGCATGAAAAAGCACGATGCGTTAGCCTTTATTTTTCCGATCTGGTGGTTCAGCATGCCTGCCATGTTGAAAGGATATATCGATCGCGTCTGGAACAACGGGTTTGCCTATGGTTCACGTAAACTGCATCATAAGCATGCATTGTGGATCGGCCTCGCAGCTGCTCCTGAAGATCATTTTCAAAAAAGAAATTATGACCAAATGATGGTTCACCACCTCAATGTCGGGATCTCCAGTTACGTCGGAATCGACGATTCGAGGGTTGAGTTCCTTTATGACACCTTGGCGCAAAATCCTGCGCATATCGAGCAGCTGTTGGACCGTGCTTATCACATGGGATTCCATTTTGGAAAAAAAGAGAGCCTGTCCATTTAAATTTATCTGAGCTATCGATGGGCAAATTAATGTTCTCAAAATGACCTTTCCAGACAAAGATGAGAAGTACTGGACAAAGGGCGAGGATGAACCGTTGCCTAATGAGTTCATTTTGTAAAAGAAAAAGCACCTCGTGGGTGCTTTTTTGTCTATCTATTAAGTAGGTAACTATTTCAACCAAAAATTAATAACCGTATCCCAACCTTTTTCCCCTCTAATTTCCACCGGGTCTGATACTGCGAGAATTCTATTGTTTGAGTCTACAGCATAAGCAGTTAATCTGTATAGTTTTCCAATTCTGAAACTATAAATTTTTGAGCTAGTAGTGTACGAGGTACCAGTCATATCCTCATATCCATCGGTAATATTGTAACGAACCCACTTGTATCTATCTACACCTGGAATATAATTAAACTTCACCCCAATATCTTGAAACACATCTTCATACTTTTCGTCTTCATTAGGAGATATTGATAAAACGTTTGATGACGAATATTGAGTGGATGCAGTAGTTACAGGTGTTTGCTGTCCCTCCTGTGCAAATGCAGGAACTGCTGAAGTCAATAATGCTAGTGTTGCTAAACTAGTCATAAACTTTTTCATCGTAAAACACTCCTTCTTACTCTTCTTTTTACTCGCCCTCAGAAGAGAAGCAAGTTGACAGGGGAATAGACTTGGTAGCGACATTCGAACATTACAAAATATACACAATTTCCATCTCCTTCCATTTTTTACAAAAACATCATAACATGCAATTTTAAATAATACAACCGTATCATTTTAAGTTACTCTGGCCTTTTTTCGGCTAGTGTCTCCGCAGAGAGCCACCCCTCTCCGTTTATTTATCTTCCAATCGATCCGATACATTACTTCTCGCACGCGAAATTCCCCTTAATATTTCGGTGATCATTGACAGTCATCCTTTCGCGTTTTGTCTCTCATTTCTCAAGCCAATCACATCTATGAGCACGAAAAGAGAAAGCCCCCCTTTTCTTATGAGAAAAAGAAGGCTTTCGACTATGTGTATACGCGTTACGCAAGTACCTCAACTGTGAAGCCACCAGGAGCTTTCACATAAAACGTCCATCCGTGCGATCTTACTGGCGGAGCTACTTTGTAACCATCTTCTTTTAAGCGTTGATTGATTTCATTTACTTTCTCTTCGCTCTCCTGGATGAAGCCGATATGAAATGTCTTGGGATATTGGACTTCGGCACCCTTCATCAAGGTAAACACCAGGCCGTTATCGTCAAATAGGACCCCAAAATTATCGCCACGGGCATCTGCCGACGTATCTAACTTTTTCAGGCCAAAATATTTCTCCAAGAAATCAGAAGCAGCTGGAACATCCGTAACGGTAAGATTGACGTGATTCAATTTCATAATGACCACACATCCTTTGCACGAGATTAATTCAAGCGTAGCACATTCATGCAAGTGCTAATCTTGACAGGCTCCGAGGCTGATCATTGTCATGAATATCCGTCACTTGTCTTTAATGTTTCACGATAAACCTATTTGTTTACAGCTACTTTTGATTTGTTTACGATATGAATGGCATGACCTAACACCGCTTCGGCAGCCTCCAGCCATATCTCGCTTAAAGTGGGATGCGGATGCATGGTTAACGCCACATCCTCTACACGTGCAGCAAGCTCAAGTGCCAGCACACCCTCCCCGATCAGGTTCGATGCATCAGCACCTACAACGTGCATTCCCAACAACAAATGACTTTCTTGATCCACGATCACTTCTGCAAAACCTTCTCCTTCATCCATGGCGAGTGCTCTGCCATTCGCTCGATAAGGGAAGGCTGCTACTTTGACTTTATACCCTTGAAGCTCTGCCTCTTCTCGTGTCATCCCCACACCCGCAATTTGCGGCTCGGTAAAAATCACATAAGGGACATAAGGGGAATCTACACTGCTAGGCAGCCCTGCGATCACCTCGGCTGCCACAATCCCTTGCTTCGTCGCACGATGGGCTAACGCAGGGCCAGGTGTTACATCGCCGATGGCAAAAATATGCGGCTTGTTCGTACTACCAGTCGATGTCACGGGAATATAGCCGCGCTCGTCCATTTCTACTCCCACCTGAGCAAGTCCGAGTTCACCTGTGTTAGGCACTCGCCCAATAGTGACGAGCGTTTTATGTGCGGTGATACTTTCAGAACCGTTCTTTACCGAAGTGCATGCGAGCGTGACTCTCCCATTCGCTACCTCAGCCTTCTCTACTTTTGTCGCGATCTTTACCGTCATCCCAAGCTGTTTCGCCTGCTTGAGCACTTCTTGAGAGAGATGGGCAGCTGTTTGTGGCAAAATGCGCTCCGCTGCCTCAATGACGGTCACCTGCGATCCAAGCTTGGCGAACGCCATCCCGAGCTCCATTCCAATATAGCCCCCGCCGATAATGGCCAATGTTTCTGGTACTTCATCCAATGCCAGCATATCAGTAGAATCCAGAATAGATTCTCCATCTGTTTTCAAAAACGGTGGAATGAATGGACGTGATCCTGTCGCGATAATCGCTTGTTTAAATTTGTACGTTTCAAAATCGCCACTCGTCTCTACGCCAATCCGATCACTCGAGAGAAATGTCGCTGTCCCCTTTACGACTGTAACCCCATTGGCCTGGCAGAGATAATCGACCCCATTGTTCAGTTGAGCAACGACAGAGGACTTCCACGTCTGCCAGCTCGACATATGAAAGGTCGATTTGCCTGTAGGCAGTTGGATTCCAAGCTTATTCAGACTACTTAGCTTGTGGTATTCACCTGCAGCATGAATCAATGCTTTCGACGGAATGCATCCGCGATTCAAGCAGACTCCACCCAGTACTTCTTTTTCAATCAGAACGACCGATTTCCCCAGCTGCCCAAGACGAATAGCGGCTGCATAACCTCCTGGCCCACCACCGATGACAACCACATCTGTTTCGACTGCTACTTCGCCGACTACCATCTATACCATCTCCGCAAACAATAGATTCGGATCTTCCAGCAGCTCCTTGATCCGGTTGGTAAAACGCACTGCCGTCACGCCATCGATCAGGCGGTGATCAAACGAAAGTGACAGGTTCATCATCCAGCGAATGACCCCTTCATCCTCACGCACAACCCATCGCTTCTCCATTTTGTGCAAACTGATAATGGCCACTTCGGGGTGATTAATGATGGGAGTTGCTTGCAGTCCCCCGATTGGACCTACATTGCTGATCGTGAAGGTGCCGCCTGTTATGTGTTCCATGGTCAATTTGCCTTCGCGAGCCAAGCGAGCCAGTTGATCGATTTCTTCTGCGAGTTGAAAAATAGATTTGTGGTCTGCATCCTTGATGACTGGTACGATCAATCCCTCAGGCGTATCTGTAGCAATACCGATATTGTAAAAGCGCTTGAGCAAGATTTCATTCGTATGCTCGTCAATCGATGCATTAAGCGTCGGGAATTCCTTCAGTGCAATGACCAGCGCCTTGATAAAGAACGGCAGGAAGGTCAACTTGATATTTCGTTTATCCGCATGTGACTTTAACTTTTCACGCAAAGCACGCAGCTGATCCATCTCCAGCTCATCGACAGAAGTAACATGCGGAATGATTGTGACTGATTTCACCATATGCTCGGCAATCTTTTTCCGGATGCCTTTTAACGGTAGCCGTTCGATTTCTCCCTGTGACGAAGTGGCTACACGAGTAGCGGACCCTGTTTTCGGCTGAACAACTGCTTCAGTCTCAACCGCGACTGTACTTGCCTCTAACAAACGCTCATTGCCAGTAGCCGTCGCTGGAAACTTAGCTGGTGCAGATTTTTGCAGTCGATTGGCGAATTGGCGCAAATCTTCTTCCGTTACACGCCCAGCTGCTCCTGTACCCGTGACCAACTCGATGTCCAGCTTCATCTCCCGTGCCAGCTGCCGAACGTATGGCGTGGCCAATGAGCGTCGGTGATCAGCACGAGCTGGTGCAAAATTGACTGTCTTATCCGGGTTTACGACCTTTTCTGGAAGCTTTGTCTCTTCCTTCTTTGCTTCCGTTCCTGCATCGATCACGAGAAGGGTAGTTCCGACTTCTACTGTTTCCCCTTCCGCTATGAAAATTTCACGAATGATACCAGTCACTGGCGCAGACAACTCGGCATTCACCTTGTCTGTCTGCACCTCCAAGAGTGGCTGATCCTGTTGAACGGATTCACCCGTTCGTACCAGCACTTTTACGATTTCTCCTTCATGCATACCTTCTCCCACATCAGGAAGCTTGAACTCAACCATATGACTCGCTCCTTCTCTTAAAACGTAGCCGTTTCCATAATTCCGTCCTTCACGCGTTCAGCCGTTGGCAAATAGTCATCCTCGATGCTAAATTGCGGGACGGGTACGTCATATCCGGTAATCCGTTTCACGGGAGCCTTCATGTAGATCAATGCTTCATCATTGATGATGGAGATGATCTCTGCACCCAAGCCAGCAGTCTTATGCGCTTCGTGTACGACAACTGCACGTCCAGTCTTTTTGACCGAGGCTATGATCGTATCCCGATCCAATGGATAGAGCGTGCGCAGATCAATGACTTCACAACTCAAGCCGTTTTCGCGCTCGATCTGTTTCGCAGCATCCTCTGCGACACGAAGCATCGCTCCCCAAGCAAAAATGGATACATCCGAGCCTTCCTGGACGACCTTTGCTTTTCCGATGGGCACACGATACATTTCTTCCGGAACCTCTTGTTTAAATGCGCGATACAGCTTGGTCGGCTCCAAAAAAATGACTGGATCAGGATCTTCCATTGCTGCAATCAGCAAGCCTTTCGCATCATAAGGTGTGCTTGGTGCCACAACCTTTAAGCCAGGGACATGGGCAAAAAACGTTTCGACACTCTCGGAATGAAGCTCAGGCCCGCGAATCCCTGCCCCGTACGGCGTACGTATGACCATCGGTACATGGTACTGTCCGCGAGTCCGATAGCGCATGCGTGCAGCATGAGAAACAATTTGTTCAAAGCCCGGATAAATAAAAGCAAGGAATTGAATCTCGACCACAGGAATTTTCCCGTTCATGGCAAGACCGATTGCCGCCCCGATTATTCCCGCCTCAGCTAGCGGCGTGTCCACTACACGCTCCGGACCGTACTTGTGAATCAAATCTTCGGTAGCCCGGAACACGCCACCATTTACGCCAATATCCTCGCCGAGCAGCATCATGCGTGAATCATCTGCCAATTTTTGATCCATGGCTTCCGTGATTGCTTGAATCATCGTCAGTTTGCGTTTCATGCTGGGATTCCCTCCTGCTTCGATGGCTTGACGAGCTCGCTCTCCTGTTCCGTTGCCATCCACGATGGTTCAGCGTAGACGTGCTTGAACA
This sequence comes from Brevibacillus sp. AG, assembly GCF_028369215.1. Lineage (NCBI taxonomy): Bacteria > Bacillati > Bacillota > Bacilli > Caryophanales > Paenibacillaceae > Brevibacillus > Brevibacillus sp. AG. Next base: position 594,358 of record NZ_JAQMYO010000001.1, read on the forward strand.
TGTCTTCCGGCTTGGACTTCGGATAGCTTTCTGCTTCGACAAGTGCGGCGTCGATTTGTTCATTCACCCGTGCGATCAGCTCTACTTCCTTCGTTTCATTCCACAACCCTTGATTCTCCAGATATACACGCAGCCGTTGGAGTGGGTCGCGTTCTTGACGCCATTCCTCGGACAAGCTCTCTTGATCCCGGTATTTCTTCGGATCATCTGCGGTTGTGTGCGCGCCATAGCGGAATGTCACCGCTTCGATCAATGTCGGTCCTTTGCCATCTAACGCACGTTGCATGGCTTCTTTCATGGTCAGCCAAACAGCAAAGATATCATTACCGTCTATCCGAACCCCAGTGATGTCATAAGCGGCCGAACGTTGTGCAATCGTTTTCGAAGCAGACTGCTGCGAAAATGGAACGCTGATCGCGAAGCCGTTGTTTTGACAGAAGAAGATCGTCGGCGTTTGAAACACGCCTGCAAAATTCAATGCCTCATGAAAATCGCCTTCTGAGCTTGCCCCGTCACCAAAGTAGGCGATGCTGACATGCTTTTCGTTTTGCAGCTTGCTCGCCCAAGCAGTCCCTACCGCATGAACCATTTGAGTCGCGATCGGTACACATGGCGGCATGATGTGCAGATGTTTCGGGCTGATACTCCCTTCCATGTGGCCCATCCAATAGAGAAACACCCGTGCCATGGATTGACCATGGACGATCGCTGCCGCATGGTCTCGGTAGGTTGGGAAAAGCCAATCTCCAGGTGTCAATGCCAACGCGCTGCCTACTTGTGAAGCTTCCTGCCCTTCAAAGGGAGCATACGTGCCCATTCTGCCTTGTCGCTGTAGGTTAATCGACTTGCGGTCAAACTGGCGAACCAGCACCATATTTTCATACATCTTGATCATCGTCGCCTCGTCTAATTGCCCCTTGAGATCGCCTACCAGCTCACCCGCTGGACTCAATACCTGATATAATGAAGACATGGAAACATCCCTCTCTTTTTCGCTGAAAAACACCGCGGTGTCTTTCGATAATATGATTCTGCTCGTCATGCTTCTGCTTTCCTCCCTATAGAAGAGCAAGTAGCATGCCAAACAATTGAAAGCGATTTCACAACAATACGATTCGAAAATGATCATTTTTGCATATGCATAATTGCACACAGATGATTAATTCTGATTATTCCGTTTACAAGCCTACTTAGGAGGACTTCGATGTATCAAACCAAGTATTTCCAGGCCAGTGACAATCATGAGCTGGCAAAATTGCTGACGACTATCTTCAGTACGTCCCACGATGGACTGGCGATCTGTGACCGTAACGGCTACGTCCTGCTCTACAATGAGGCGTACTTGAACATCACGGGTGTTCCCGCAGACATCTTGAATAATTTTAGTTTTATGGAGCAAAAAGAAATGCATCTTGTTCCTGACTCTTCTGCTGTACGTACGATTTTGACAAAACAAACCCATAGTGTCGTGATCGATTATGCAAACGGTCGGCAAGCGATTAACACGGCTACTCCGCTGCTCGATCCAACCAAGGAATTATTGTTTGTCGTGGGAAATGTGCGTGACGTCACAGAGCTGAATCAGCTTCAGAAGGAGCTGGAGGAAACACGTCAAATCAGCTCGGCATATCAAAGGGCGCTGGAGCATATCCAAACCGATGGTGACTTTGACGAGCAGATCATTTATCGCAGTGGGCTCATGCATCGAATCGCTTCACTCGCCAAACGCTTTGCGACCAACGACTCCCCCGTCCTTTTGCTAGGCGAGTCTGGTGTCGGTAAGGATGTCATGGCGAATTACATTCACGCCCAAAGCGGACGTACAGGGGAATTTATTAAGATAAACTGTGGGGCCATTCCCGAGCATTTGCTCGAGTCCGAATTGTTTGGCTATGAGAAAGGCGCCTTTACGGGGGCAAGTCAATCGAAGGAGGGATTGTTTGAGCTAGCGGATCGAGGAACCATTTTTCTCGATGAGATTGGAGACCTCCCTTTTCCTTTACAGGTGAAGCTCTTGAATGTATTGCAGGATGGGCGGATTCGCAGACTCGGGGGAAAAACATCGCGTCAGGTTAACATGCGAATCATCGCTGCCACCAATAGCGACCTGGAATCGATGGTGGAACAAAAACGGTTTCGGCAGGATTTGTTCTACCGGCTAAATGTACTTGCTCTCACCATTCCACCCTTGCGTGAACGCCGCGAGGATATTCCGGCTCTCATTTTCTACTATTTGAAAAAGCTCGAATGGAAGTACCGGCAAGAAATGCGCATCGAAACAGATGCGTTAGAGGCACTGATGGATTATGACTGGCCAGGGAATACACGCGAGCTGAAAAATGTGGTGGAACGTTCTTTCCACATGTGTGAAAATGGGCGAATTACATTTGATCAGTTGCCGGCGTCCATTCGCAATACCCAGCAGACAGCCCTGCCGCTCCATCTCGCCAAAATGGATGAGCTGTTACCGCTAAAAGAAGCGGTCGAACGGTTTGAACGTGCGTATATCCAACGCCTCTTGAAAGAGACAGACACCATGCAGCAGTGTGCGGATAAGCTGCAAGTGAACATATCCACACTCGTGCGAAAAAAACGCAGCCTCGGAATTAAATAGCACAAAAGGAAAAGCCCGATACACGTAGGTTCGGGCTTTCGCGTTATTTCAGAGGATAGTCTCGCAAAACTTCTGAGGGCTATCTCACAAGTCCTTCTCTTAATGTGTGGATCCCATGCTCCAGATACCCCTTCAAACAGCTTAAGACGTACACCCAGCCTTCTTTATTGTCGACTATTTTTTGAAGGAGCGCAGGATCATCATCTTGAAAGCCCTCTTCGTTCACTTCAATGATCGTCGTGGCTTCATCCAGCGCGTTTAACGTAATCGTTACCGTATTTTCTTCTCCAGCCCACTGGAAAAAGATGCGTTTATTCACTTCGATTTCGTGAACGGTAATCCCTACTTCTGCGTTGTAAATATCGAAGAATAACGTAATGTTCTTCCCTTCCTCCCACCTTGCCGAGCTGGAAGAGAACCAGAAGTTGCCGATTTTCGCCGGGTCCACGAAAGCTTCGAACACTTCATGCGCAGGTCTGTTAATCTGAAATTTTGTAAGATTATTCATGCGTCCGTCAACTCGCTTTCTGATTGCTGCTTCCACCGTATCATAATCACATTTGCGAGACAAACGATAGAATGACTCCCTTTTATTCTTTTACTGCCCCAGAAGTAAGGCCAGAGATAATCCGCTTTTGGAAAATCAACACCATTACTACGAGAGGGATCGTCACGATGATGGAGGCAGCAGATATTTCTCCCCACGGAATTGTAAACATTCCCTGAAACATAACGATTCCCACAGGCACAGTCTTCATCGCTTCCTGCGTATTCAACGTCAGGGCGAACAAAAATTCGTTCCACGCTGCTATAAAAACGAGGATGGCCGTCGTAAAAACCCCAGGCATGGCGAGTGGGAAAAACACTTTGGTCATCGTCTGCCAAATGCTCGCGCCGTCTACTTTGGCTGCTTCGCCCAAATCACTCGGTATTTTGCGGAAAAAGATGGTTAAGTTCCAGATCGCAAGCGGCAGCGCGAAAGTTGTATAAGGAATGATCAGACCGATGTAGCTGTTCGTTAAGCCCATCGATTGCATGAACATAAAAATAGGTGAAATAGTAGCGATCTGCGGAAACATGGACACAGCCAGTACGACACCCAATATAATTGTCTTTCCCCGGAAGGACAGCCAGGCAATCGCATATGCAGCAAAAGAAGCGATCGTAATGGAGTAAAGTGTGGTTAACGTCGCCACGACAGTCGAATTCCACAAGTAACGGGCAAACGGTCTTTCCGTGAAGACGCGGACAAAGTTGTCAAACGAAGGATTTTGGATGATAAAATGAAAGGCTCGCTCTCCAAACAGCTCCGCTGGTGGCTTCAATGCTGCGAGGAGAATCCATAAAAACGGGAACATCACTAGAAAGACGAATAGCAGTAAACCTAAGTAAAACAAGGGACCCGTATGTTTGCGCATCCAATCACCTCCTTATTTGCCACTGCCATCACTCAGCAGATCAGCTCCTAATATTTTGACATAGCCGATGGAGATCAGCGCCACACATAAAAAAACAATGACTGCGAGCGCGGAGCCTTCTCCGAAGCTCATTTGAGCAAACATCGTTTTGTACGCGTAAATGGAAATGGTCTCGGTCGAGTTCCCGGGTGCCCCACCTGTCAGCGTGTAAATCAAATCAAACACACGAAATGCATCCAATGTACGGAACAATAATGCCACCAGAATGGTTGATTTCAGCATCGGAAGCGTAATACGAAAAAATTGCTGGGTGCGGGTTGCACCGTCCACAGAAGCTGCTTCATACAAGCTTTGCGGGATCGTTTGCAGGCCTGCGAATAAGAGCAAGGCCATGAATGGCGTCGTCTTCCACACATCTGCCAAAATAACGGAAAACATGGCGCCAGCCTTAGTCGTCAGGAGCATCCCCATATCTGAGATCAGCCCTGCCTGCTCAAAAAGATAGGCGACGATGCCATTTTGCCCGTCGTACAAAAACTTCCACATCATCGCGGAGATAACAGTTGGAATCGCCCACGGTATTAACACGGTTGCTCGAACAAGACTCCTTCCATGAAAAGGTCGATTGATCAACAGGGCAATCAATATGCCGAGCACCAATTCAATGGCAACGGAGATAATGGTAAAAAACGCCGTATTGTACAGAGCCCCCCACATCCGAGCGTCTGTTAAAAACTTCTTGTAGTAGGCAAAGCCAACAAAGTTGGGCTCGATAATCGAAGCTTCAATGCCTTGGATCACGCCAAGAGCACCCTCTGGCTTTGCAAGCAGCTTTTGCTCGCTCATTTGCAAAAGGACCGCTCTAACATCCGCCAAGCTGGTTTTGATTGCGTCTGTTTGTTCGTTCGAGAGGCTCACATATTTGAGTTCTGTGGGAACTGGTTTAAAGTCCAGCAATAGCTGGTCGATCATTTGGTATCGGCTCGCGACCTCGCCTGTTTGGTTGAGGGAAGTGTTCATTTGTTCGATTTGCGCTTGGAGCGCGGTCAATTTTTCCTTTGATGACCCTTCTGCAGAGTCCGCCTCCCTCTTTACATACCGAAGCAGATTGGGTAACGTACTGACGTAGCGCTCCAAATCTAGTCCGTATGAAGAGTGAATCTCTGATTTCGTCGGGTCGTTCAACCGGATGTCGTGCAGACTGATCCAAAAGGATCGCATGACAGGCCAAATCGCGATAACAAGTATAATGAGCAGTGCAGGAAAAATTAGCAAATACCCCATCTGTTTTTCTGAGAGAGACATTTTGGTTGATCGATTCATCCGTTCACCACCTTCCTTCCCACTAGAAGCTTGCTTGTGATTGCCCGATCGTTGTGTAACTTCCAAGGAAGCCGGTTAGACCCCCTTGGAAGCCCCACATGTTGCCGCTTATTTTTTCATCAGGTCGTTCATCTGCCTTTCCATGTTTTGCACCGCTTGCTCGGCTGTTTGCTGCCCTGCAAGCGCTTTGGATACTTCGATCTGGATCACTTCCGAAATTTTTGGATAGATCGGAGTCGTTGGACGAGATACAGCAGCACTTACGCCATCGACGAAATCTTTGTTGGCAAACAACGGACTGGCTTTTTGAACATCGGCATCATCGTAGGCTGGCAAATAGGTTGGTGCGAGCCCACCTTCTACCGCGGATATTTTCTGACCCTCTGGACCTGTCATGAATTTGAGGAATGCCCACGCTTCTTTCGGGTGCTTCGAGAACTTGTTGATTCCGCCCATCCAACCGCCGAGTGCTGCTGCGGAGCCTGCATCGCCAGCTGGCAGTGGAGCGATCGCGACTTGACCGACGATTTTGGACTGACCCTGATCCTGCGCCAACGCGAACTGATACGGCCAGTTGCGGATAAAAGGTGCCTGCCCCTCGAGGAATGCCGTATGTGATTCCGGCTCCATGAATGTGGTGATATTGGTTGGGACGAAATCGGATTTGACGACCTCGATCATTTTTTTCAACCCTTTGATCGTAGCTGGATTGTTGACCACTACTTTGCCTTGTTCATCCAAAATTTTTCCACCGTACGATGCACTGAACTCGACAAAGTTACAAACCAAACCTTCATATTGCTTGGCTTGCATCAAGTAGCCGAACTTCGTGCCGCCCTTGCCCTTCGTTGCTTTTGCTTGGGCAATCAAGTCATCCCACGTCTTTGGAGCTTCGGATACGAGATCTTTGCGGTAGAACAAGAGACCCGCGTCGATAAACTTGGGCATGGTCCATTGCTGGCCGCCAAAGTTCCCGGCATCCATGGCCCCTTTTATATATTTTCCGGTTTCGATTCCATCTTGCTCCATCAGGCGATCGAGCGGAAGGAGATAACCCGCTTGTGCGAATTCGGCTGGCCAAATGACGTCGAGGTCAAACACGTCGATCTCAGACGATTGTGCACTGAACATCGTGACGTACTGGTCATGGCTTTGTCCTGTATCCGCAGGCATTTCGCGAATCTCAATCTCGATATTCGGATTTGCTTTTTGAAACGCCTCCACGAGCTTTACAGTGGAATCCGTTGAGTCTTTGCCCCGTGCGTAGACGAGCTTGATTTTTTCTGCTGGTTGCTGTGCTGGCTCTGTTTTGGGTGCGGATGGTGTTGCAGGCTGTGATGGGGTTGTATCCGTAGAAGCTTGCTGTGGTGTGGAGGAACATGCTGCCAATGAGAAGGCCATTACTAAGGTAAGTCCAACGGATGTAAGTCTTTTCACAACTTTCATCTAAGTAACCCCCTATGCTATGTTTTAAAACGCACTGCTTCACCTTTTTGTGCGGATGCGTAGATGGCTTCGATCAATCTGTTGATGTACAAGGCTTGTTCCGGTGTGCAGAGAACCTCTGCCTTCCCTTCGATGGCGTCGATGAAATTACGGAATAAGAGTACGCGTTCTTTTTGAGGCTTTGGTTTTATTTCTGTCGAGGCAGTTACGCCGTTCCACTCGTGGTAAAGCGTGAACTGGTTATCCAATAAACGCAGGGATGCCCCGCCCTCTTGTCCATATAGTTGAAGGAAAACGTTTTCCTTTTCGATGTGAGAAGCCCAGCTTGCATCGAGCGTAAGCGACAATCCGTTTTCAAAAGTGATCATCGCTACAGCCATATCTTCCACGTCAAACTTCCCGCTATCGTCGATCCTGCCCCACTCTGACAAGCCACGTTTGTGAGGCCCGAATTTCGCGTACGTTTGCCCGAGGACGGATACAGGCTTTGGATGATCCAAGAGCCACAAGGTCAAATCGAGCATATGTACGCCGATATCAATCAACGGACCGCCGCCTGCCCATTCTTTTTGCGTAAACCAGCTTCCCCATCCTGGAATTCCATTTCGTCTGACCCAACCGGTCTTGGCGTGATAAATGTTTCCCAGCTTTCCTTCTTTCAGCCACGTTTTGACTTGCAGGGAATCGCTTCGGAATCGGTTGTTTTGTGCGACCATGAGGATTTTATCTGCTTTCTTCGCGGCTTCGATCATTTCTGTTGCTTCCTGGGCATTCATCGCCATCGGCTTTTCGCACAGCAAGTGTTTGCCTGCTGCAAGCGCACTTTTGGTTGCTTCTGCATGCAAGTAGTTCGGGACACAAACAATGATCGCGTCTGTATCAGACTCTTGTAGCATGGCCTCGTATTCGGTGAAAACCTGCGGGATGTCATGTCGCTTTGCACGATAGGAAGCCATTTCTGCGATAATATCTGCAATGGCAACTACCTCTGCTCGCGGCTCTTCTTTGATCGCCTCCAAGTGTGCTTCTGTAATCCCCCCTGCACCGATGATTCCGATTTTCCATTTGCGTCGATTCGTCATTTTCTCTCCTCCTACACCCACCATAGATTCTGGACTGGTTCTCGCAAGATGACTTGCTGTAGATTTTGAACAGCGCGCGAAAAGCCTTCCTCAATCGACATGATGGCATCCTCGTGCTCGATGCTCACGACATAATCGTATCCATTCATACGCAGTGCACTCATCATATCCGCCCACGTCTGCTGCGAATGCCCATAGCCTACGGTTCGGAAATACCAAGCACGTTCATGTAGATTGGCGTAGGAATTCATATCCGTCAGCCCGTACATGTTCACTTTTTCCTGGTCAATATACGTGTCTTTCGCATGGAAATGATAGATGGCTTTTTCTTTGCCCAAGATTTTGATCGCAGCTACCGGATCAATCCCTTGCCACCACATGTGACTTGGATCGAAGTTTGCCCCAATCCCCTCGCCTACCTGTTCCCGCAGCTTCAGCAGTGTCCCTGGCGTGTGGACGAGAAAGCCGCCATGCAGCTCCAACGCAACCTTGACATGATGCTCAGTCGCATACGCAGTCCATTCGCGCCAGTACGGGATGAGCTTCTCGTTCCATTGCCAATGGAGCACGTCTCGATACTCATTGGGCCAAGGAGCAACGGGCCAGCTCGGGTACTTCGCTCCTTCGTGGTCGCCTGCCGTGCCAGAAAAGCAATTGACCACAGGCACCTCCAGCATCTCGGCTAGCTGTACCGTTTTCACAAACGTATCGTGGGATTGCTGCGCAAAGCTTTTATCTGGTGTCAACGGGTTGCCGTGACAACTAAGCGCGCTGATTATCAATCCCCGATCCTCTACTGCTTTTTTGTACGCTCGTCTTTTTTCTGGACTTTCCAACAGCTCATCCAGATTGCAGTGTGCATTGCCCGGATAGCAGCCTGTGCCGATTTCCACCGCCTCTAAACCTGCTGCCTTCACATGATCCAGCATTTGTTCGAACGACTTCTCGCTAAAAAGAACCGTAAATACGCCAAGCTTCATATCTCTTCACCCCTTTTGAATGCGTAAACTCGTTTGCTTCTTCTATATGGTAAGACTTGTTGCCTCACTCCAATAAAGCGCTTACAGTTTGTCGAATCACGAGATGGTGTGGGACGGCGCTCATTCTCTCTACAGGTTCATGGCGGATTTGTCTGAGTAATTGCTCTGCTGCGGCTTTTCCGTACATGAACGGGTCATTGTGCACGGTGGTGAGCATTGGGCGTGAAAGTGAGGCAAGCTCCAAATTGTCGAAGCCCATGACGGAGATGTCTTCTGGTACACGAATGCCATGATCGTACAAGTAATTGAGGACGCCAACCGCCATCAGGTCTGTGGCGACAAAAACGGCTGTCGGACGAATTTTTTCCTCACAAATACGGCGCATGGCTTCGTAACCGCTCTTGGCTGTGAACTCTCCTTCCACGACGAATCCTTCATGGATGGGCAAATCATGTGCCCGCATGGCTTTTCGGTAACCGCCCATGCGATCCAGACCGCACGGCGGGTCCCATAACGGACCAGATATACACGCGATTTTTGTATGGCCTTGCGAGATGAGATAGGCGGTAGCATCATAGGAGGCTTGCACATTATTGACGTTGACAGTAGGAATCTGATAGCCGGGCAAATCGTGGCCGGTAACAACAAGGGGAACCTGAATCTCTTGCAGCGTCTGGATATTGCCCTCCAGGAAATGAATACTCGCGATAATGACACCATCGATTTGTTTTTCTTTGAACAGTCGCAAGTACTTCAGCTCTTTGTCCACCACTTCATCGGATATGGCCAAAAACATGCTGTAGTCGTACTCGCTAATGACGCTGTCAATTCCGTAAATGAGATTGGAGTAAAAATTGTTGGAGATATCGGGAATCATCACCCCGATGATGCGGGTTTCTTTGCTAACCAAGCTCCTGGCAATCGCATTCGGCTGAAAGCCCGTCTCTTGCACGATTTTCAAGACTCTCTCTCGCAGCTCTGGACGGACTGGCTTGGAATTGTTCAGCACGCGCGAAACAGTCGCGATGGAAACGTTGGCGAGTTGTGCGATGTCTTTAATGGTTACAGTAATGGTTCTTCACTCACTTTCTATCTAACGGGTAAACGTTTTCCTAATCTGAAAATAACACCCAACTTTTGTTTTGTCAATATTCAGTTAATTATAAATACTGTTGACATCACGAGAACGTGACTAAATAATGTATCATATAATTTAGTTACTAAATTAATTATGTATGAAGGAGGTTTTGTCATGAATGTTTTGCTTACAGGAATAACAGGTTATGTTGGATCTGTAGTCGCCGAGCATTTTCAGTCTCTGGGGTATCAGGTTGCTGGACTTGTTCGATCGAAAGAGAAAGCAGAGCGATTGCTCTCACAAGGGTTCACCCCTATTGTTGGCGATCTTGCGGATACCACACTGCTAACAGAAAGTGTAAAAAAATTCAATGGTGTCATTCATATGGCGATCTCGCACACACCTGATATGGAAAAACTCGATGTAGCAGCGGTTCAAGCAATGCTGAAAGGTTTGGAAGGCACTGGGAAGCCATTTATTTATACGAGCGGTACGCTGATCTATAACGATACGTACGAGAATGTCGTGAATGAGGACTCTCCTCTTGCTCCCTTGCCTTTTCTCCAATGGAAAGCGAACCAGGAGCAGGAAGTTTTAGGAGCAGCCGAGCGTAATATTCGTACGATCGTCATACGTCCAACGCTTGTATACGGTCGAGGCGGTGGACTCGTACAAGCAACGATTCAAAGGGCGAAGCTCTCTCAATCAGCCAACTATATTGATGACGGGCAAACGGCATGGTCTACGATCAATGTTGATGATTTAGCGAGACTTTACGAATGCGCTTTTTTACGAGCACAGCCAGGATCATTATTCAATGCAACTTCCAAGGAAATGATCACGACGAAAGAACTCATGACTTCGATTGCTAAAATAGCTGGGATAGAAAAAGTAGAATCATGGAGTTATGAGGATGCGGCCAAAGCATTAGGACCAGCCGCTTGGGGGGCAAGTATCAACCAGAGAGTATCTGGCTTGCGCGCGGAACAACAATTGCATTGGAGTCCCTCTGCGAACTCGATCCGCAAAGAGCTGGAGCAAGGTTCTTATCAAAACAAGTAAAAACCATAGTCCATCATCGAACTATGGTCGTGCTTCATCGCTATCCTGATACGCATGCAGGAATCTGATTGATTTCGTTAAAATCCGTATGAGTGCCTGCGCATCATCCGTACCAAGATGCTCATGCAATTGCTGAAAACGATTAAACAGCTCTTGCTCTCTTGCTGCCACAAAATCAAAGCCCTCTTTCGTAGGGGCTACGAGAATAGAGCGTCGATCCTTTGGTCCCACGGTACGGGTGATAAACCCAAGCTGTTCGAGTGATTGAATGACGTGCGTCACAGCTGCTGACGTTATTTTCAACTGCTTGCCTAGCTCGGAAACTCTGATGCCGTTCGTGCCTGGGGGACTTACGTAGGTCAAGTGAACAAGCAAATTCAATTCGCTCTGACGGAGGTCTTTCGACGGACTGAAAACATGTCCGATCCGCTTTAACTGACCAAATGCGAGAGCCAGCTCTTTCGTCGTATGATCAATGGTAACATCCGAGTTTGTATGGTCTGTACTCATCCGTTTAGACTCCCATTCTTTGATGGTATCAATCGATTATTTACGAAAATAAATGACATTGTCAAGAATGAGAGTCCACATACGACTCGAAAAAGCACCGTATGCCAGGTCTGAACTCTGACATACGGTGTTTATCCTACCTACTCTATTCTGGGAAGCAGAACTGCATCTTGCTAAACGATCTGCGCAATTCGATCACCTTAGACTGGACTACCTCGGGCTTTTCCCTGCCTGACAACACACTTACAATCAGCTCAGCAATCGTGTTCATCTCTTGTTCCTTCATGCCAAAGCGAGTAACTTCTGTCGTCCCGATACGCAAACCACTTGGGAAGTCCCAATCCTCTGGTCCGTCACCTGGAATCAAATTTTTGTTCGTGATGATGTTCGCTTCTGCCAACCGCTTGCCTACCTCGTAACCACCGCCAAACTCTTTTACGTCCAGAATGACTTGATGTGTACGTGTATAGCCTTTGTGCGCGCAAAGCACTCGAATTCCCCGTTCATCGAATGCTTTTCCCAGTGCTTGTGCATTCGTCACAATTTGCGCCATGTATTCCTTGCCAAACGCCAAAAACTCCGCCGCCGCTGCAGCCAATGCCGCTACCCGGTTGACTTGATGTGTCGCGGCAAGTGCTGGGAAGATGGCATCTGTAATCGGTACCGATAGTTCCGGGTCATTCCAGACGATGATACCGCTTTGTGGGCCACTAAATGTTTTCCCAGCAGAGCCAGTTATCACACATGCCCCTTCTCGCAACGGGTCCTGAAATTGACCGCCACCGATCAACCCCAGCTGGTGTGCGCCATCAAAATAAATGCGACCGCCCCATTCTTTCACGATCTCAGCCATCTCCTTCAGTGGAAATGGAAATATGGTCATGGAGGCGCCTAAGGTAACGAGCTTTGGCCTAACTTGTCGTGCGACTTTGGCGAACTCGTCCAAATCAACGGTAAGCTCAACGGGGTCCATTGGCACATCGACAATTTGTAAACCGCGAATGCCAGCAGGCCCGTCTACCCGATTGCTGGAATGCCCCCCAAACGGTTGCGAGATCGTCATAATCGTATCGCCCGGTTGCGTTAACGCCGCATAAACCGTCATGTTCCCGATCATGCTCGCTACCAATCGATGGTCAGCAAAATTGGCTTGGAATACTTTTTTCAATAGCTCAACACATAACGCTTCGATTTCATCGATATATTTCGTGCCAGCGAACCATCTCTGTGTGCTGCCGATATGTCCTTCCGCAGCGCGAGTACCAACCTCAGAAGCGAGCAGTTGACGTACGATGGGTGTGGTGGGTGCTTCTGGTGCGAGCAAATTCAGGCATTCCTCGCCTCGCCAAATCGCATTGCGGTTGACAGCATTCACGATCTCTTGCTGGATCAGACGGTGGGACGGACTCTCTTCGATAATGGAACGCGCCCATTGCAAAACACGTGAATCATGTACTTCCCCCTTCATTTCAACCGTACTCATGCCATTACCCCCTATTCATCATTGGAATGGTTCGTAAGCAATTTGCCGAGGTTGATCCAGTTTTCTTCCATCAAGGAAGAGGCAAGTTGGCTGTTGTTGTCTCGAATCGCTTCGATGATTCTGCGGTGCTGTTCTACTGATTCCACCCCTTCTAAGGAACCGAACCGAGCAAATTCCAAACGCCGAATTTTCGGTACAACTCGCTCAAGTGCCAGGTAGATTTCACGATTCCCCGCAGCCTCGAGGATCACGTCGTGAAAGCCGTCATCTGCTTCGATCGCTTTGATCACATCTTGCTGTTCGAGTGAGACCTCCAGCTTTTCATTCCACTCCTCCAGACTACGGATGACCTCTGACTCAAGTGGCATCGCCAAACGTGCTGCCAACCCGTGCAAAGCCGCAACAACAGGAAAAGCGTTCTTCGCCTCCTTTTCAAGTAAGGGGGTCACCCGTGTTAGAGAGCCCGGAACAGATTCAATAAGCCCTTCGTCCTCCAACCGCTTGAGCGCTTCTCTCACAGGTGTTCGGCTGACGTTAAATAAAGCCGCTAGCTCATTGTCGTTGACTCGTTGTCCTGGCTTTAGTTCTAGCATGATGATCGCTTTCTTCAAACCTTGGTATACTTGTTCGCGTAATGTGGGGCGTTCGATTTGTTTGATTAGGTTTGTGTCCATGAAACCAATATATTGGTTTTGTTTATTTCTGTCAATTTTAAATATTTAGATATATTTTCCGCGCGCGTGATTTTGAAAAGCGAATGATTTTCCCCCTCTAACTATTAGCCGTTATACCAAACGTACAGAAAAAGAGACTGCCCCACCAGTATCATTTACGAATGGGATAGCCTCTTCATTTTTGAACGTAACGCTATGATTCTGCCGGAGGACAACCATACTCCCGTACAATCTGCTCCTTCATCTCTTCAACCGGAAACCCTTCCGGATAAGTCGTCATCATTAGCATTGCGCCTTGGAGCGCCGAAGAAAAATAGAGCGATCTCAATCTCGGCTGCTTTACGCCTAACTGCTTGAATATCTGGCACTGGACTTCAAACTGCCTGCGTGACTCCTCATTTAATTGCTCTCTGTAAGAAGCAAGTACCCGATCATCTTCGGGCTGCGTCTGCAAATTCAAGTAAAAACGATAGACATCCGGTCGCTGGTAGACGTTATCAAGCGCACCGTCGACAATATGGCGCAGCTGTTCGTGCGGCGTTGCGAGCTTCGTAGCAGCCTCCATCACTTCTTTTACTTCCTCGATCCGTACCTGGACCATCGCGGCGAGAAGCTCTTCTTTGCCTTTGTAATAATTGTAAAGCAGTCCCTTCGATATCTGGGCTTGTTTGGCTACATCGTCGATTGAGGTCGCGTGGTAGCCTTTTTTTATGAAGAGCGTCATCGCAGCTGCATGGATTTTGTCTTTTGCGGCTTGGCGAATACGTTCATTTTCAGCTGGGGTACGTGGCACGGTTCAGTCAATCCTCCAAAAATTCAGTGATAGCGCGAGCGATTTCTTCAGGATGCGTCAACGTCGGTTTATGATCGGCACCCGTAATCTCGATAAACCTTCTCTCTGGTAATACTTCTTTAAAATATTCAGCAATCCGCTGCGCATCCAGGGCATCTTCCTTCCCGATAATGAAGCATGCCTGATTGGCTAATTCTTTGAGCCGCTCAATGGCAGGGGGCTGCGGCCATACGGACTCCCATGTCGCCCACTCGAACATTTTCGCTAGATTATGCTTCGCCATCTCTACCAGTAGGTCCTTCTGCGGACTTGCCATCACGAAGCGGTACGGGCAGGCCGATAAGGACAGCTCTACCATTCGGTCAACATCCGGTGCTGCTTGGATTTTCTGCATCCATTCCGTGAACGGCTGACTCGGTGTATACCCTGTCACATCAGGAGCAATCAGCACGAGCTTGCTCACTCGCTGCGGATAAGTCAGCCTAAAATCCATAGCAATTCGACCGCCTATCGAGTGCCCTACGAGAGTGGCTTCATCCAGCTGGAAATGGTCCATGACGGCAAGTAAATCATCGACGTAGTTCGCTGTCTCTGTTGGAGACGGCGATTTCCCGCATCCGCGTCCGTCGAAAGCGATGACCTGATAATGCTTCGCCAGAATCGGCGCGACGAACGTCCAATCTCGCAAATCAGCACCGCCACTGTGCAAGAGAATAACTGGTTTTCCTTCTCCTGTAACCTCATAGTACAAATCCATCGGTGATCCCTCCGTGAATTGTAGATTTGGTATATGATCCAAGTTTATTATTGAATGAACGTTTAGTCAATAATAAACAATTGCATTCCCATACAAAACAAAAAGCCCTAATCAACATGATCAGGACTTACCTCTTCACGTCAGACACAGAACAATCACGCTTCCGACTGAATACGCTTCGCCTCTGCATACAGCACTTGAATGAACTTTTTCATATTAATCCGAATATCTGAACCAGGCGATGCGGCATTGCTCTTTAACTCCGCCATCTTCTTCCACACATACGTAAAATCAAAAAACTGAGAAGCGTAATTTTCGAACTTCCAATTCGAGAGGTCTGCAAGCCCAAGAGACGCCAAATGATTCAGCGACTGATAGATCGCTCGACGGACTCTCTGCTCAGAAGCTTTGACAACCTTGGCGACTTGTGGATCGTCCACAGCTACTCCGATCCTGTCCTGTGCTACTGCCACAAAAATCTCTTTCAGGGCTGGAAATCCATTTTTAAACGTATGCGTCTGTTCGTATCCATGCAAGAAGTCCAAAATATCTAGCAAATCGTTGCTTCCATTGTCTCCCGCGATACCCAGCTCCGTTAACAGAAACTGACCCGCCTCTCGAAGTGGTTTGCCCTGTGACGGACGAAGTTGTCCGGAAGGCTGCTGGTCCACTTGCATGACGGCATTCAGCGATTTGTGGATGTCCCGTATCGAACGCTCTAGGCGAATTTTCTCGATTACTTTTTGGAGGATGGTCACGACTTCGATCTTGTTTACGGGCTTGATAATGTAGTATTCACTTCCAAGGGCGTAAGCTTGGGCAATCAAATCTTTCGTTTCTGCCTGCGAAATCATGACGATCTTTCCTGTGAATGTCGGCTTTACTTGGCGAATCGTTTCAATCCCATCCCGGTTGGGCATGAACAAATCGATCAACAAAATATCTACGTTGCGTGCGGTTAACGTATGACCGTCTACCATCGAGCCGTCAGATGCTTCCCCCACGACTTCGCCCAGATTCTCGTCTTCAATGATTTCCGTCAACATAAGACGTACAGCATCATCGTCATCAACTAAATAAAACAGCATCTTCTCACTCTTTCTTCGTTATCGGATCAATTGGTAATCGCATGAGAAATGTTGTCCCCTTCCCATCTACTCCATCCTGTAAGGAGATTTCCCCTTGCCATTGTTCCACCAATTGTTGTACATAAGACAGTCCGATCCCTGTAGAGGGGTTGCCGGTTCGATCGTATTTCGTAGTAAAGCCAGGCTTGAAAAGCAAAGCCTTTCGCCGTGGAGGTACCCCCGGTCCGTCATCGTTGATTCTGATTTCCACAACATCGCCTATCCGATCAATTTCAATGGAAATAGCTCCTGTTTGCTGGATGGCTTCCACTGCATTTGCCACCAGATTATTGATTAGAGAGAGCATCATGAAAACATGGTAGAGCGGATGTGTCCCCGAAATGGAAGCTGTGATTTGTATGTCCTTCTCCAACAAAGTTGCATACTTCATATTGCTTCGATTAATAATGTCCACGAGCTGATGGATGTCCATGTAGTCCGAAATGCTTTCATCGGATATCAGCTTGTGAAGCCCTGCAAAAATACGTTGGTTGTCCTTTTTAATCTCGTGAACCTCGCCTGCGACAATCAATGCTCGCTTGGCAAAGCTCTCTACATTCGAAGATTCTACCTGTTCTTTATGAAGCTCATGCAAGCCTTGGTATAGCTCGAAAGACTTCATACTAATACTCTCGGCATTTTGCAGTGTTTTTTTCAGATGAATCGATTCCTCATACAGGTTTGAAATCAGCATCAGCATATGCTCGTTCTGTTTTCTTGTCTGTTGCTCCCGCGACTGTGCTTCGTACAGCTTCATCATATTGAGAAAACTAATCACGATAAAGCTGTGGGATAGCGCGATGACAAGCATCTCTTGCACCGCTCCCCAAGTGAGGACAGTATCCAGTAGCACATATTGGGATAGAACCTCCAACAGATCTGCCACTACCTCAATGACCATCCCCATCAATCCAACCAGAATCGTCCTGTTGTGAAAACGGCGCATTCCGGTTAGATAAAACAGAACAGAATAGGCGAAATAAAAGAAAAAGCTAGAATAATGCGCTTGGAGGGAAGCCTCCCATGCTGTATGATTCCCCGCGATGAGGTCGATCACAATCCGAAAGCATACGACCGTCATCCCCGTCAAAAAGCCAGCGAGCACAGATGGAATTCGTTGAAACAGTAATAAAAAGAAGAAAAAGGTAGGAGCTCCAAAGCTAATTCGAAATGTCTCATTGACGGGATAAAATTTCAACTCTCCTGCCAACGGGACCGTAATGAGCATGAGCGCCAATATATACCAATCTCGTTTTACTTGTGTCTGAACACGCATGCCTCTCACTTCCCATGTTGTTTCTTGATGCCCCTATCTATTTTTATCGAGAATGTGTAAAAAGCACAAGTCTCAAAAAAAATGTGAAACTCACATGAAACAATCTGTGAGTTTTTGTTTTATTTTGTAGGGTGGTTGTAAAGTGATCATTATATGTATTTTGCGAAGCATGGAAGCGCTTTCTATACACTTCGCGTTAGAGCAATGTATTTGATTTTTGGGGGGAAAGGCGTTGATTCAACAGGTTTTACTCGTGGATGAATTACAACAATGGGTGGAACAATATCGTTCCAAGGCATCTGAAGGAAAATGTGCCAGTTATATCCCTGCTTTGGACAGAACGGATCCGAATCAGTTAGGTATTTGCATTATCGAGCCTACAGGAAAAATGCACACGGCGGGTGACTGGGAAGTTCCTTTCACGATGCAAAGTATTTCGAAAGTAATCAGTTTTATTGCTGCTTGCTGCTACCATGGTATCCCTTACGTGTTGGATCGGGTAGATGTAGAACCGACTGGAGATGCATTCAACTCCATTATCCGTCTGGAAATGAACAAGCCAGGTAAGCCTTTTAATCCGATGATCAATGCGGGAGCGATTACGACCTCTTCACTTCTCCCTGGTCAAACACCGGATCATAAACTGCGTTACTTGTATGCATTTTTCAGTAAAATTACTGGTGCTACGCCAACGGTGAACGAGGAAGTGTTTCTTTCCGAATGGGAAAACTCTCACAGAAACCGGGCACTCGCTCACTATTTAAAGGATACTGGCTATTTGGCGTGCGAAGTGGAAGACGCTTTGGAGGTCTATCTCACCCAATGCTCGATTGAAGTAACCACCGAGCAAATTGCCTTGATCGGTCTCCTTTTGGCACTCGATGGCTACCATCCGATGCGCAACGAACAAGTTCTCCCGAAGGATGTCGTCCGTTTAGCCAAAGCACTGATGCTCACCTGTGGCATGTACGATGCATCGGGCAAATTCGCCGCGAATGTTGGCCTGCCAGCAAAAAGTGGCGTCTCTGGCGGAATCATGACACTGGTTCCTCCTAACCGCAAACCACATTCACCGTTTCAAGATGGTTGTGGAATCGGTATTTTTGGACCTTCCATTGATGGTTGTGGAAACAGTGTAGCGGGCGTTTCTTTGTTAAAACATATGGCTCAGGAATGGGATGTAACGATTTTTTAGAGAATACTAAGGAAACATTCATAACAAAATTCGAGGTGACACGATGCAACAATTCCTACTTGATGTAACAGCTTCCATAAACGATTTTTTGTGGTCCTATATTATCATTGTCATGCTAATCGCGTTAGGCTTGTTCTTTACCTTCCGGGGCAAATTTTTGCAAGTACGTATGTTGCCGGAAATGATCCGTTCCATTAAAGAAGGCAGAGCGAAAGACGATGGTGGCATCTCCCCTTTTCAAGCTTTCGCTATTAGTATGGCCGCGCGTGTCGGCACAGGGAACATTACAGGAATTGCCATTGCCATTGCTTTAGGTGGTCCTGGCGCCGTATTCTGGATGTGGGTCATTGCAATTATCGGTTCAGCATCCAGTTTTGTTGAGAGTACGCTCGCTCAGATTTATAAAATCAAGGATAAAAACGGTTTTCGTGGCGGTCCGGCTTATTACATGGAAAAAGGACTGAACAAACGTTGGATGGGCGCACTGTTTGCTGTCCTCATCACCCTTTCGTTTGGTCTCGTATTTAACGCCGTGCAATCCAACACTATCACGATTGCCTTTGAAAATTCGTTCGGTACTGACCGATTGACAATCGGAATGATCATGACGATCGCATTTGCATTGATTATTTTCGGTGGTGTGAAACGCATCGCAAAAATGTCTGAGTACATCGTGATTGTCTTGGCCGTGTTGTACATAGGTATGGCCCTGTTTATTGTGATGATGAACATCACCGAGATGCCTGCACTGATCGCGTTGATTGTGAAAAACGCGTTTGGATTCGAGCAATTCGCTGGTGGAACCCTGGGTGCTGCCCTGATGCACGGCATCAAGCGTGGTTTGTTCTCTAACGAAGCTGGTATGGGTAGTGCCCCGAATGCTGCAGCTACAGCAACGACAAGCCATCCAGTGAAGCAAGGTTTGATTCAAGCATTCGGTGTTCTATTCGATACCCTCGTGATCTGTACAAGCACAGCTTTCATTATTTTGCTGTCCGGCGCATACACGCAACAAGGACTGAGTGGCATTGAGCTGTCCCAAGCAGCACTGAGCATTCATATTGGTTCTTGGGCGTCTGGCTTCCTTGCCATTATGGTATTCCTGTTCGCCTTCAGTACATTGATCGGGAACTACTATTATGGCGAGACCAACATCGAGTTTTTAAAGACAAGCAAAGCATGGCTCATGCTATATCGTTTAAGTGTACTCGCCATGGTGTTGTTCGGATCAGTGGCAAAGGTACAGCTCGTATGGGATTTGGCCGATTTGTTCATGGGCCTCATGGTCATCGTCAATCTGATTGCGATCGCCATGTTGTCAAAAGTCGCCTATGCTGCGCTACATGATTATTTGGAACAGAAAAAAGCAGGAAAAGATCCTGTGTTCTACAAGGACAGTATTGAAGGTCTCGATAATATTGAAGCCTGGGATAATGCTACTCCTTCCTCCAACAAATAGCTCTACGAATAAAAACGAGAAGCCCGTGTGGTAGCGGCTTCTCGTTTTTCATTTACAATCGCGGATCGATCTCTTTTTCCTTCGCCACTTCAAAGAGCATCGTTGCGACTACTTTTTGATATTCCGTATTTTCTGGAGAAATGTCGTCGAATTTGAACCCAAGCATCCGCTCCCCCAGCCTGTATTCCTTCATCGAAGTCTTGAGCTTTTGCGTAATATTTTTCTGATTGAACAGCTTTCGGTACTTGTGTGGAAAACGGTAGTCGTAGCCATAAATAATCGCCAAGTACTCCGGATTGCGAACCTTCATGGCAGGAACGACCTTCTGATCGATGACCTCTGGCTTGATCACGATGCCTTCCATCTTGTTTTCCAGTGTAATCGTGGAAAAGTAACGTGTCGCTAGTTCATATGCATTCGGCTCAGACAAATCGATGGCGAGAAAATGATCGTCATTTACGAAGCGATACATATCGGATGTATCCCATTTCGGCAATTGCTCGTCCCCATTCAAATAGACAGCCTTTAGAATGGAAAATGGCTTGTAGGCTAGCTCCCCTTCTCCTGCATAGAGCTCCATCTGTTTTTGGTAAATGTGATAGGCCTCCAAATGCTTGTCGACAGGAACGTAGCTCTCTTTGATTTCTCGTACATACTTGTAGTTTTGATACAAGCTTGAACCCAATTTTTCCGTGAGCGCACTCTTGGAAAGGTGGAACTGGTCTTTTTCGAATCCGCTCTCGTCATAGTTGTGAATGAGTTGGTGAAGCGCCTCTTCAAAACCATTTTCCTGCAAAAATGCAAATTCACTGTGCAGCGCGGATTCGATTGGTTTGAACTGCTTTTCGATCAAGCCCTTCCCTATTGCACTCCACGGCAACAATTCGCCATCCAAGATGAGCATTGCCATTTCATTCTGCTCCATGTATTCGCGGAACCTTGCATGTAGCTTGTCATAAATTGGTGTCAAATCAACTTGATTGATGGCATAACCGTTTCTGCTGATCGCAAAGCATTTGTCGCGATCATGATGGAGATAGAGATTGCATCTCGAACCCATGTATTTCGGCTGTAACACGACTTGCTGAATGCCTCGACTCGCGAAGTAGTCCAGCCCTGCCTTCAAAGACTCCAATTCCTGAGTCGCCTGATCCTTATCCGCCGGAGGCATCGTTCCGGAAATAAAATTGACCTTATTTTGCGAACAGTAACGGAGTCGACGGAGTTCTTCCTCTTCCAAGTCTCCCATGGATACTTGTTTTTCTGCATGGAACAAGATCGGCAGCTCATCAGTCATCACCCGATGCTCAGACTGAAACGATTTGAAAAACGGCTTGTGTGCGATCACGACGGAGGTTAAAGCATTTCCGTGCACACATCCTGTATCGAGATGGAGCTTGTTCTTCAGGCGAAACGTTTTTTGTGCCGCAATATGTCCAAAAATATGGTACGGATGGTTACTGACCGCTTCACCCGTCAAAAATGCGAGTTGCTCTTCCAATGAAGCTGTTCGGTCTATCCGAAAATTACGTTGGCGCCGCATCGAATTTGCATCAAGCTTTCCCATATACTTCTTTTTGCAGGGAGCGTGTGTTACATAATAGGACGGGCCAGTCAGTGCGTTCGATCGATAAAACGGCTGAGCGAGCGTATACAGGTGATTGAACATCGCTGTTAATTCAGCATCTTTTTCCAGGACGTGTGTGGAATCAAAGTAATTCTCCAATAGCTGCGGGTCTACCCCTTTTAATTCCTTTCGCAAGTACTTGTAGACAAAATTTTCGTGGTTCCCGACAACAAACAAGAAATGCTGTTGATTTTCGTATAGAAACTCGATGATCTCCCTGGTTTGCGCTCCTTTGTCGATCCAGTCCCCTGCTATGATGATTTTGGTATGCTGCACCTTGTCAGTCGAGATGAGACGATTGTCCTCGAGCTTGAATCCGTAGTTTTGCAGGAGACCTTTTAATTCGTGGACGCATTCGTGAATGTCTCCGATGATAATGTATGTTTGGTCTTTGGGAAGAATCGTAGCCAGATAGGCATCCTTATTATCGATCACGACCTCATAACGAGGATTAGCCACCCCATCAGCTAGTGCGTAAAAATCTTTGTGCCGTATCCGGTGTATGTTGTGGTACCCTTCCTTGGATAATGCCCGAAGCACTTCTTGCTTTAACCGGAGAATATGGTTGGTAATCAGTTTTTTTGACCGCTCGGATGCATAGTAATCTTCCCGATTGCGATAATCAAAGAGGATCACCTCCAATCGGTAATTGTTCTCGGCTGCAATTTCGCGGACTTTCGAACGGAAGTCTTCTGCTAGTCCTGTTGTATCGACAACCACGAATTCGGCGTTGATCGGAAACGATGTCACCAAGCGCAGCTTTTCAAACAGGAGCTGAAATGCTTGCTCGCTGGCCTCAAGCATCACCTGATCATACTTGTCGTAATCATAGCCCAGCAGTTCCTGGCGAATGCTATCCGAGGAAATGTATTGGACATTTGCTTTTGCGTTTTTTTGTTCATCTTCAAAAGAAAGCCTCGGCATGAGTACTTCCTTGGCAAAAGTCGTTTTCCCACATTCAGTGGGACCGACGAGCATAAAAATCGTGTGAACCTGTGTCTGTAACAGCATCGTTACGCCCCCTTTCTCTGGACAATGACGCCTTGTGTGGTGTGTATGTCATTCACGCCGTCACCAATGGATACAAATTGGCCCTGCACCCCGGCTTCTTCCATGATCTCGGTCATCCATGCCTGGAACTCTTCTTGTCCCATTTCCCATTTATGATCGTCGTGGCGATAGCCTTCCAGCTCGTAGAACGGATTAAAATCCGAGTTCGGTGTAGTTATGACAAAATGGTCAAAATCCAATCGACTACAGATTTGCTTGATGAGCACTCTCGCTTCTTCTTTGCTCATATGCTCAATGACCTCAGTCAAAATGACATCTACCTGCTCACCGTTGTAATCCTGCAAAAACTGATCAAGCGAGCGGAACAAAATCAGATTCGAGATTTCTTTTTCCTCAGCCCTGCGTCTGACTACTTCCAGTGATTGTTCATCGATATCGATGGCATAGTAATATTGCGGCAGCTTGGTAGCGAACGGGATCGCATAAAAGCCTTCTCCACATCCGATATCTACAATAGATTTGGTAAAAGGAAGCTTACTCGCGATGTAGTTCCTTCTCTGCAAACCGGTGCTGCCGTACTCCAATTGAATGGGGTAGCGGTTCGTCTTCTCGATCTCGGTCTTGTACTTGCGATAGCGCTCTCTCGTTGTCAGGAAGTTGCGAGCGAACAGGCTTCGTATGTAAAAAGGTGCGTCGATAACATGGATGCTTTTGATGTATTTATCCAGGATGTTATCGGATATGTCGATGTACTCTTTTCCAAACATACTCAAGAATAGACAGAGCACACTCACGACGTGGAGAAGCTGATGCAGACTCGTTCTCGTTGTGATGGTCAGAGCGTAGCTTTTATCGGCGTGGTGCTTGAGTTCAAAGGTAAAGTCCTTGAGGTGCTTTTCAAAAAATGTCAGATACAGCAGTCGTTCGATGTGAATCATGTTGATGAAAAAAACATGCTCATACCCTTCTGCATCCCGCTCGTTGTGTTGCTTCATTGGAGCGGAAAAAAACTCATTAATCGCATTTAACGGAAACAAGGGTGTATTGTACCGGGAGACATTCAAATATTCAAAATGCTCCTGTTCGGTTTGTTTATAAGAGACCTCATTTTCTGCGTCTTTAAAGTAAACGTTGTATGTATCCGTATTGGAAAACCACCCGTATGCGATGCCTTTTCGAATGGATCGTAAACTCAGTCCGGAATTCGGATTTTTCTTGATCATGTACGAAAAGTCCGGATTCTGTGATCGTAGCTGAACAATGGCCATACGTTGTCTCACCTCTGCAAAAGAAGAATGAATACCTATTGACAATATTCGCCTTTCCATCCCCTGCTGAACAGGGTAAAAGTATTACGACTTTCCCATTAACAGAAGCATTTGATTCAATTTGCTGTTCTTGGTATAGTGAAATCCGCGATAACAAACCAGCGGGAGGTGCGTCAGATGCCTTATTACAAGCCGATTGAGATCGCTCGCGAGCTACATATTAGTACGAGTGCTTTGCGCCATTATGAATCATGGGGAGTCGTTCCTGCTCCTGATCGTGCAGACAATGGGTATCGACTTTATACAGAAATCCATCTTGCCTATTTTCGTTGCCTGCGCGCCATGTTTCCCGGCTTTGGTGTCGCTGTCACATGTGAAGTCCTTCTATCACTTCAAAAAGCGGATATGGATACTGCCTTTTGGCTCGTGAATAAAGAACAGGCCAACCTCCAACAAGAGAAGGTCGCAGCAGACCAAACACTCGAGCTTTTGGAAAATCTCGATCTCCCCTTGCCTCCAAACAAAAAGTGGCGAAACCGCATGACGATTGGTGAAGTCGCTGCTTACACAGGAGTCACAACGTCTGCGATCCGCCATTGGGAAAAAGAAGGCTTGCTTATACTGCCACGAGATCCTGAGAATGGCTACCGCCAATTCACTCCCATGGATATACGGAAGATTTTGCTTATCCGCACATTGCGCAATACGGTGTATTTTCTAACGAATATGAAAGAAATTGTACAAGCAGTAGAAAATCAAAGTATTGAACAGGCCAAAAAAGTGACGGAGGATGCGATCAGAAGCATTCACGATCGCAATCGCCATCAGATGTACGGAGTTAGGCGGTTGGTTGAATTGTGTGAGGTATTGAAGCTCGTATGATTATCTTCCTGTAAAACGCGGTGGAGTCTTGTCTAAGAAAGCTTTGGTTCCTTCCCGGAAATCTTCGGTGGATGCCACGAGTCCGAAGTAGTCTGCGCCTAGCAGTGCGGACTCCTCTACTGTCAGGTTACTCCCTCGATGAATCGCGTCCCACGTTAGTTTCACTGCAACCGGAGACTGAGCCAAAATTTCTTGGAGAACCTCCTCTGTTTCTGCCAGTAGCCGCTCACGCGAAACGACCCGATTTACCAGTCCCATTCGGTATGCTTCATCCGCATCTATCGCTGATCCTGTCAGAAGCAACTCCGTGGCACGGCCTTTTCCTATTAGCCTAGGGAGTCTGGTTGTTCCACCAAAGCCCGCCACTGCTCCAATTCGTACTTCTGGATGTCCCATTTTGGCATGGTGAACCGCAATACGCAGCGTGCACGATTCAGCGATCTCAAGGCCCCCGCCCAACGCATAGCCGTTTATTGCAGCAACGACTACTTTTCCCAACGATTCGATCTGACTCGTGACCGAAACGGCCAACTGAGCAAAATCCCTTACTTCCAACGGTGTCGCTTGATGCAGATACGAGATGTCAGCCCCTGCCGAAAATGCTTTTTCTCCCGCCCCTGTAAGGATGACCGCTTTCACACTGTTATCGGATTTGATCCTGTTTAAGATGGTCGAAAGCTGATAAAGGACATCTCGGTTCAATGCATTCAATGCCTCTGGTCTGTTTAGCGTAAGGGTCACGATTCCTTTCTCATTCTTGTACAAAACAACCTCTTCAACGCTCATCTTTCCATCCTCCCATCGTTTTATAAGCTACTAAATAAAAAAGCACGTTTCGACCAGGCAAACTTCTGGGCGATACATGCATACTTTGCTTTCTAAATGAAAATTCCTTCTTCTTCCATATACAAAACAAAAAAGGATGACCCCAGAGCTTCAACCACCGAAGCACCTTTACGGTCATCCCATTTCTTATTTCTTTTCTACGGCATGTCCGCCAAATTCATTGCGCAAGGCTGCGACCACTTTTCCGTGGAAGGTATCCTCGCCCAACGAACGGTAACGCATCAGTAAGGACATCGCAATTACGGGTGTGGCTGCTTGTAGATCCAGCGCGGTTTCCAGCGTCCATTTTCCTTCCCCGGAAGAATGCATGACCCCACGGATTTCATCGAGCTTGGCGTCTTTTCGAAAAGCTCGCTCTGTTAAGTCCATCAGCCAGCTACGAATGACGGAACCATTTGCCCACACGCGTGCGACCTCGGCAAAATCGTAGTTATACTGGCTTTTCGCAAGTACCTCAAAGCCTTCCCCAATCGCCTGCATCATACCGTATTCGATCCCGTTATGAATCATTTTCAAGAAGTGGCCGCTGCCCGCTTCCCCAGCATACAAATATCCGTTTTCGACGTTAATGTCGCGAATCATTGGCTCAATATGTGTGAATGCTTCTCGATCTCCACCAATCATCATACATGCTCCGTGGCGCGCTCCCTCCATGCCTCCGCTCGTACCTGCATCCATGAAGTGAATGCCCTTTTCCTTTAAGCGAGCATAGCGATCTAATGATTGCTTGTAATGAGAGTTGCCACCGTCAATGACGATATCCCCTGCAGCAAGCAAGGTAGAAAGTTGATCAACCAATTGATCCACAATCTCTCCTGCCGGTACCATCAGCCATATTACGCGAGGTGTCGGCAGCTTCGCCACAGCATCTTCCACCGAAAATGCTGGAATCGCGCCTTCATGACTCAACTCTTCTGCTCGCGTAGAATCTACATCATAGGCTACGACCTCATGCTGATGCGAGAGCAAATTAAGCGTGAGATTGTACCCCATTTTTCCTAATCCGAGGATCGCAAGTTTCATATCGTGTACGTCACTCCTTTTTGGATCATATCCGTTACCACGTATTATAAGATAAAAATTTTCATCTTTCATCAAAAATGAAGAAATTTTTTTTGAACCTATGAAAAGGAGTCTGATTTTCCTTATACTATCAGTACAGATCCACAATGGAACGTTAGGAGGTACCTATTGATGAACGCTTCCACCCCGCCTGCTCCTCGCGTGCTCACGCAATTACGCGCCATCTATACGCAATTAAGCGGGAAAGAACAACAGATCGCCGACTATATGTTGGAGCATGCCAGTGAAATTATTCACTTCTCGATCACGGAGCTAGCCGACCAATGCCAGTGTGCAGATGCTACCGTATTTCGTCTGTGTCGCAGACTGGGCTTTCGCGGCTACCAAGCATTCAAGATCGCCTTGGCGAGTGAAGTCACGAATCCGAAGCAAACCATTCACCAAGAAATCAACCTCGACGACGATGACGTCAATGCGATTGCTGAAAAAATTTTCACAGCGAATATCGAGACGATTCGAGATACGCAGCAGATTATCAATAAAGATGAGTTAATGAAAATCGTCTCCTGTTTGGAAAACGCAAACCGGATCGAGTTTTATGGCTCGGGAGGCTCAGCCGTCATCGCACAGGATGCGTACCACAAATTTATGCGGACAGGCATCCCTTGTCTCTATCATTCTGATGCTCACTATCAAGTAATGTCTGCCTCTCTGCTTACCAAAGGTGCTGTCGTCGTAGGCATCTCCCACTCTGGGTCCAATAAAGATATTTTGGCAGCCCTACAGGTTGCCAAGGACGCCGGAGCAAAAACAATCGGCATCACGAGCTATGGAAAATCTCCTCTCGTGCGTCTGGCAGATATGTGCTTGTACACGACTTCACGCGAAACGGTATTTCGTACAGAAGCCCTGTCGTCCAGGCTTGCTCAGCTTAGCTTAATTGATCTGCTCTATGTAGCCGTATCCTTACGGAGGCAGGATGATACGATCGCCAATATCCAGCACATCCGCGAAGCCATCTCACTCAAACGCCTGTAAATCAGGCGTTTTTTCTTTTGCTTACCCTCCTCTTGCAACTTGCAGGAGAAAAATGCAAATCATACAAGCATCGTGTGAAGTGTTCAATTATGAAATAATTTTTTTCTTAATGCTTAACAAATGAAAAAAATTTCGATATAATCGCGGTATCTCCATGACAACACGTTGAAAGCGTATTCAATTAGGGGTGACTTCTATGACGCAAACCTATTTTATCGGGCTTGATATCGGGACAACCAGTACCAAAGCAATTGTATTCACTCCTTCCGGCGCCATCCGCGGTACGGGTAATATCGATTATCAGCTACTCGTTCCCCAGCCGTCTTGGGCTGAGCAAGAACCGGAGACGATTTTTGCTGCTGTCATCCAGGCATTGAAGCAAGCGCTGGAGCATGCAGGCATTGCCAAAAGCGAGATCGGTGGTATTGGCTTCTCTACTGCCATGCATAGTCTGATCGCTGTCGACCCGAGTGGCAATCCCCTGACGAACAGCATCATCTGGGCTGACAATCGGAGCGTGGCACAAGCAGATCGACTAAAAGCAGACGGTGTCGGTCATCAGATTTACTTAGCGACGGGCACGCCTATCCATCCCATGTCTCCCCTGCCCAAAATCATGTGGCTACGGGAGAATTTGCCTGATACGTTTCGGCGGGCAGCCAAGTTTATTTCGATTAAGGAGTATGTCATTTATCGGCTTTTTGGTGAGTATATCGTCGATTACTCCATTGCTTCCGCTACGGGGCTGTTCAATCTGAGAAAGCTCAACTGGGATGAGGACGCGCTGCGAGTCGCAGGCATTTCCAAGCAACATCTCAGTGAGCCTGTACCGACTACTCATATCCTGCGAGGAATGAAGATTCGTTATGCGGAAGAGATCGGAATCGATCCAGATACGCCTTTCGTTGTCGGTGCTAGCGATGGGGTTTTGGCAAACCTCGGCATCGGAGCCATTGATCATGGACAAGTAGCCATCACGATTGGCACGAGTGGCGCTGTAAGAACCGTAGTTCCAGAACCGATCACCGATCCAAAAGGACGGACATTCTGCTACGTGCTGACAGAAAATCATTGGGTGATTGGCGGCCCCTCGAACAACGGTGGGATCATGCTTCGCTGGTTCCGTGACGAATTCAGTTGGCCCGAAGTGGAAAAAGCCAAACAGCTCGGCGTCGATCCCTATGAAGTTATGATCCAAGCTGCTGAGCATGTTCGAGCTGGTGCAGACGGGTTGCTCTTTCTCCCCTTCCTATCCGGCGAACGAGCTCCGTACTGGAACGCCCAAGCAAGAGGCTCCTTCTTCGGTATCGGCCTCCATCATAAGCGCGAGCATTTTATCCGAGCTGTACTTGAAGGAATCTTGTTTAGCGTCTACAGCATCGGTATCGCCCTGCGCGACCTGGCAGGTGGAGCCAAGGAAATCCGGGCATCGGGTGGATTCGCCCGCTCGCGGGAATGGCGCCAGATTATGTCCGACATGTTCGGGTATGAAGTGCTGATTCCGGAGAGTCATGAAAGCTCGAGCTTTGGTGCCGCTCTCTTGGCGATGCATGCATTGGGGGCAATGGATCATTTGCAAGATGTGAAAAAGATGATTCATATTTCCCATCGCCATGAGCCTGATTTGGAACGATCCAGTGTCTATTTGGAGCTTTTCTATATATACGAGCGTGTTTATTACAACCTGCTGGAAGAGTACAAGCTGATAGCCGAATTCCAAAAGCGGTTGAACAACTAGAGACAACAACTAGGGAGGGTTCATCATGCCACTCGTCATAACACTGCTGTCTATCATCTTTCTGCTCGTTCTCATTACTCGCTTCAAACTGAACCCATTTATTGCGTTGTTATTGGCCGCTGGATTTGTGGGAATCGCATCCGGCATGCCGCTTGTAAAAGTTGTGGATTCGATCAAGGATGGAATGGGTGGCACACTCGGCTTTATCGCGATCGTGCTTGCCTTGGGAACTATGCTTGGCAAAATGATGGCAGAATCTGGCGGTGCCGAACGCATAGCCCGTACTCTCATCAATCGCTTCGGTGAGCAAAACGTACATTGGGCCATGATGTTCGTGGCATTTATCGTAGGGATTCCGGTATTTTTCCAGGTTGGTTTTGTTCTCTTGATTCCACTCGTGTTTACGATTGCCAGACAAACAGGTGTCTCCCTTGTCAAAATCGGAATTCCGCTCGTAGCCGGCCTGTCCATCGTTCACGGGATTGTGCCGCCGCACCCTGCTGCTATGGCCGCTGTCGATCTGTTCCAGGCGGATGTTGGTAAAACGATTTTGCTCTCGATCATTGTCGCACTGCCTTCCGCGATTATTGCAGGACCACTCTACGGTAGTTGGATTAGCAAACGGGTCAAGACCAGCATCTCTCCAGAGCTCTCTTCCCAGTTGGCAGAGCCAAAATCCGAGCGTGATTTGCCTAGCTTTGCGATCACCGTCTTCACTGTCTTGCTCCCCGTGCTGTTGATGCTGTCTGCTACGGTTGCAGATGTGACGCTGCCAAAAGAAAATACCATTCGCCAATGGGCTGATTTTATCGGTAGCCCGATTACGTCTCTGTTGATTGCCGTGATTGTTTCCTTCTGGACGCTCGGGTTCAACCGCGGTTTTACCAAAGACGATATTCTCAAATTCACAAATGATTGCTTGGCCCCAACCGCGACAATCTTGCTCGTTATCGGCGCAGGTGGCGCATTTAACAAAGTACTGCTGAACAGCGGTGTGGGTGACTATATTGCTGAGCTCGCTACTGCATCTGCGATCTCTCCTATTTTCCTGGGCTGGCTGATCGCGGCCTTGATCCGTGTGGCAACTGGCTCTGCAACCGTCTCCATGATGACGGCAGCTGGTATCGTAGGTCCGATCGCGATGCAAATCCCTGGAACAAGCCCAGAGCTTTTGGTACTGGCAACAGGTTCTGGCTCCCTGATCCTGTCTCACGTAAATGATTCTGGTTTCTGGCTGATCAAGGAATACTTCAATATGTCCGTGCAAGATACACTGAAAACGTGGACAGTGATGGAGACCATTCTTTCTGTTGTGGCAATCATCTTGATCATGGGACTATCCTATATCGTGTAACCCGAAATGAAAAACAGGTCTTTCCATCCACATCACTGGAGGTAAGACCTGTTTTTTGTCTAGCTGGGTAACTCACTACTTCATTCGTTTGGCAATCGGATGATCTTCTTTCAGCTCTAGTAAATCCCACAGGTTGCCATATAAATCCTGAAAGACCGCCACCATTCCGTACGGTTGTTCGCTTGGCTCTCTCACAAATTGGATGCCTTTTGCGACCATCTCATGATAATCTCTCCAAAAATCATCTGTGTTTAAAAAGAGAAACACTCTCCCGCCAGCCTGATTCCCGATAAACCGCTCTTGCTCAGGTTTGGATGCTTTGGCAAGCAAGATTGTAGTGCCAACAGAACCAGGTGGAGCTACGACAACCCACCGCTTATCCTGTTCTGCCTGATACGTATCTTCCACTAAGGTAAAATGGAGCTTCTTCGTATAAAACGCAATGGCTTCATCATAATCTTTGACCACTAGCGCGATATGGACGATGGATTGAATCATTTGCTCAATACCTCCAGCTTCAAGGTTATGGAATGAAATGATTTGTTTGGGGCATCCTATGCCTTGGGGCTGCACGTTTGATATAGCAGAACTTCCCAACACTAATCGAGGGAGTGACAATCTTGACTACTAACAACGAACGCAATCACAACGATGCTGTTGACAACGTTGACAACAACGAAGCAAACATGTCAGGCAGTGGAGCTTCTGAAGCAGTAGGAACAGTTGGCGGTGCGGCAGTAGGTGCTGCCGTAGGTTCTATTTTAGGGCCGCTTGGTACCATTGCAGGTGCGGTTGCCGGGGGTGCACTTGGCAACGAAATGGGAGAGAATGTAGCGGCTGACGGCAATGACACATGGGATGTTGCGAATAATGAGGCCGATAGAGACCGAGCAGAATAAAGCAAGCTTCATCTATGTATGACAAATACGAGGTGCTGGGGCAAAAACCTGCACCTCGTTCCCATTACTTCCCGCACATGTTCATTGCCTTACTCCTCATTACTTCTTATTTAAATAATCTTCTACTGATTTTCGCTTATACTTGCCTGTTGCTACTTCGATCATCTTTTTATATTCTTCTTGTTGTTCCTTATCATCTTTTCTTTTTTTACGCTTATCTTCCTTAGCCTCCAGTGTTCTTTTCCCATTCATATTCGTTTTGTTTTTACTATCTTGATATTCGATGTCAGAATCATAACCAGTTATCGATCGTAATACTTGTAAGCTGCGCGATATTTTCTCTTTATATTGTGGATAGATCTCTTCTACTGTTTCCTGGTATAAATTCCTTCCTATCCGATGGTTTTTTATCCGTGTCAGAGTTAGGGTCTGTCCCTCTAGTATTTTGCTATACTGGGCCATTTTTTGCTGAATACTTTCAATCTCATCCTCTTCTTTCTTGTCTAATTCCTCCATCCATGTAGCGAACTCATTTGCTATGGTATCGAAGTCATCCTTTTCTTTCTCAAACCTTTCCTCTTCTTCTTGTTGTACATCAAAAAATGGGTAGTAATCCGCCTCTATTTTCTTAAGTGCCATGTATTCATTTCGAATTTTGTTTTTATCCAATTGATAAATAAATACACATTTTTTCTCGTCACGTTCGTCTAGATGGGAAATCCCTTCTGGAATAAATCTCATTTTTTCTGGCTTCTTTACATCGTCAATTTCTTCAATCTCATCGATAAGAATTTTGTTTCGCTTCAGTTTAGCTGACATGATTTCCAAAATATTGGTGGACGAAGCTTTCCCTTTTGTAACCTCACCAAAATGAGCAATTTTATTTGCTTCGTTCCCCATCCAATCTACCGGATTTTGATTTTTCAAAAAGTCTGTAGGTAAAGATTGATGCATGGAGTAGCGAATACCTTTCACTTTCTTAGCAGCGAAATTATTGGAATCAATGTCATAGAGCTCCTCATTTCCGTCCTTATCGGAAAATGCAAGATTGAATCTTGCTGTGTGGCTTTTTCTCGTAAAATCCAAATTTCCTTCATCCATTGTTTGAGAAAATTGTTCGAAAGAAGATTCACCCTTTGTTGGACTACTAAATTTCCAATTCTTTTTATCTGTCTTGGTCATATCCGCCTTCGCATCCCATTTAAACGGAATTCTGACTGGCAGCTGAATTTCCCATGGCTTCGTTGAATCAACCTGTTTCAATGCACCTAACTTTACCAATTGTTCTTGATCCACACTAAAGTTCCATTGATCGTATTTCACTTCAACGTTGTACACATACTCTGTACCTTTTCCCGCTCCACGTAGCATTTTTTCAATCGTATTATTATAGGAATGCTCGTTGTTTTTCACATCTTGCGGGGCTATATTCCACGCTTGGTTCGCTTCGATTCCTCGTACAATCTGATAACCGACCAGGTGTCCCCCATCGTATGCGGTTTTGGCTGCATCATTTTTTCCATCCCGTATCAATCGCTCTTCTGTACCCAAATTGCCGATCGCACTTACAAAAGAATCGCCTTTACGATCTTTTCTCGATGTGCCTTTTTTTACGATAGCAGAAACAGAATGAGGACGATCACATGTATCTCCTAATTCAACTGTCTTGGAAAAGAATCGTTTATTTACGTTGTCCTCACCATATGTATCTTTCAACACGCCAAAAAAGGTGGGGAGGCCTTTATCTGCTCGCACAGCAGTAAATTGACCTTCATTATCCGGATCGTTGTCATACTCATCTGTTGTGTAATCGGTTGGTTCAATACCCTTGAATTTGCCTTGTATCACAGGTTGGTTATTTTTTTGCTTTTGGAGTAAATGGATCATGGCTTTATTTCCGACTTTTTTAGCGAGCTGTAAGACATGTGGCGTTGAGTTTTTAGAGTTTGGGGATAGAGAAGAATTTTCAGGGGTTTGTCGATAACTTGATTGCGAATCTTGATTCTGGAAATACATCACATCACCTGCCAGTACGATCATTTATCGAATCTTTTCTTATCATACCAAATTCTGTCTACTTTCCCAATCCGATTGAAAGAAAACGTTACTGTACACCGACCACCGCAAAGCCAGCGGGAGAAATGCTCCTCACCCAAGCAAACTGAGGTTTCATGACCCATACTCCTTTTTTGTTGATAAAGCCCCATTTCCCGTTTAATAAGGCCGGTGCCAAGCCATTTGACTGAAAGTCGCCTGCTCTTGTATCCATTCCATAATCGGGTTCAAAGCTAGGCTTAATCACTAGTTTTCCCTTGGTGTCGATATAACCAACCTTCCCGTTTGACAAAATCCACGCCAGACCTTGATGGAAGTCGCCTGCATCTGTATAGGCGGTTTTGAGCAAAATTTTTCCGTTATTATTGACATAAGCCACCTTGCCATTGATCATCACCTTGGCTATCCCGTTGACGTATTGATAAAGCCGACTTTTCCATCCTTGTATGCCCAGGCTAACCCATTCGCGGAAAAGGAACGGTCCACAACCATGGACTTCTCTTGCTCGATAGGATGAAACTGCGGTTTGATGACCCATTGTCCCTTTTTATTGATGTAACCGTATTTCAGGTTTTGTGCAGCAGGCGCAAGTCCGTTTGCAGCGAAGGAACACACGTACGAGAATTGAGGCTTAATTACCCACTTTCCTCTTTGATCAATGAAACCCCAGGATTGGTTGGCTGGACTGTCTCCCAGTGTTGCAGCGTAGAGTCCACCCGTGTCCTTCACTTCCTCGAACGTAGGTGCCACGATCCATTCTCCCTTGCTGTTGATCACGCCTTCCTTGGCGTTGACGATGACTTGCGAAAATAGCAGAGCAGCGATGGATACAGCCATGATCGTGAATCGTTTCATCCATGATCCCTTCTTTCGCTGGCTTATTAGCAAAATCTTATACCTAATCCTATGACGTCATGGACAAGGGATTGGTTACCAAAAGAAAAGCCGACGACTCACAACATAAGTCATCGGCTTTTCTCCTTATTTGCCCACAGAGACAAAGGATTGCTCGGGCGCTTTCTTTTTCGGTGCTTTGGCATCGCCTTTCTTCTGGCTCATTTCAAAAGCGGCCAAAATCGCCTCTTGGCGTTTCATACCGGATTTCTCCAACTCCTCCATCGTGGAGACGATTTGCTTGTAATCTTTTGGAATGACTTTGACAAACTGTTGAACGGTACGTTCCCACTCATCGAGCAAAGCTTGTGCATGACGGCTGCCTGTGTGGCTGACGTGGTTTTCTAGCAAGCGTTTGACTCGAGCGATTTCCCGTTGATCTTCCAGTGTCTCCAGGAGTACCATCTCCTGATTGCACGTCGCAGCAAACTTCTCTTTATCTTCCGCCAGAACGTAGGCAGTACCGCCTGACATGCCTGCTGCAAAGTTTTTACCGACTGGGCCGAGAACAACGACACGTCCTCCTGTCATGTACTCGCAGCCATGGTCGCCTACTCCTTCAACGACTGCAGTCACTCCGCTGTTGCGAACGCAGAATCGCTCACCAGCCATCCCGTTGATATACGCCTCCCCAGAGGTCGCTCCGTAGAACGCAACGTTTCCGATAATCATGTTGTGCTCGGGAGTGAATTTGCTTTTTTTCGATGGTGCGACCGAAATTTTGCCGCCCGACAACCCTTTTCCTACGTAGTCATTCGCATCTCCCTCAAGATGAAGCGTGATCCCTCTAGGAACAAATGCCCCGAAGCTTTGACCTGCCGAGCCAGTAAAATGCAGGCGTATTGTATCCTCCGGCAGACCGTGTTCGCCAAAACGTTTGGTTACCTCGCTGCCCAAAATCGTACCGACTACGCGATTCGTATTGGTGATAGCGAGCTTTGCCTCTACCTGCTGCTGTTTATTCAATGCTGGCTTGCACAGCTTGAGTAGTTTTTGACGATCCAGCGTTTCTTCCAGCTTGTGATCTTGGTTGCGTTGATGATAGCGGCCCACTTCCTCGGAAACATCCGGTTGGAACAAGAGCGCAGACAAATCAACGTGCTTGGCTTTCCAATGATCTTTTGCCTTGTCGCTCATCTTCAGCACATGGCTCTGCCCGACCATCGACTCGATGGAGTGATAGCCCAGCTCCGCCATAATCTCACGAACTTCACGGGCAACGAGACGCATGAAATTCACGGCGTGCTGCGGATCGCCTTTAAACCGTTTGCGCAGCTCGGGATTTTGTGTCGCCACACCCACTGGGCATGTATCGAGGTGACATACGCGAGCCATGACACACCCTATGGAAACAAGTGGTGCCGTAGCGAAGCCGAATTCCTCCGCACCGAGTAGAGCTGCAATGACGACATCGCGTCCCGTCATCAGTTTGCCGTCCGTTTCCAGAACCACACGGTCGCGCAATTGGTTCAGCAAGAGTGTCTGATGTGTCTCAGCAAGACCGAGTTCCCATGGCAGTCCTGCGTGCTTGATGCTTGATTTTGGGGAAGCGCCTGTGCCTCCATCGTGTCCACTGACCACAATGACATCTGCAAGACCTTTCGCTACACCAGCCGCAATCGTTCCGACTCCAGCCTTGGATACGAGCTTCACGCTGATTCGCGCACGTGGATTCGCATTTTTCAAGTCAAAAATCAGCTGTGCCAAATCCTCGATTGAATAAATATCGTGATGAGGCGGCGGCGAAATAAGTCCAACTCCTGGTGTCGATCCGCGCACTTCGGCAATCCATGGGTAGACTTTGCTTCCTGGCAATTGACCGCCTTCGCCCGGCTTTGCTCCTTGTGCCATCTTAATTTGGATCTCTGAGGCATTGACCAAGTAATGACTGGATACGCCAAAGCGTCCTGATGCGACCTGCTTAATGGCACTGCGTCGCAAATCTCCGTTTTCATCCATGATGTAACGTGCCGAATCTTCGCCACCTTCCCCACTGTTGCTTTTCGCACCCAAACGGTTCATGGCAATCGCTAAGGTCTCATGCGCTTCTTTGCTGAGAGAGCCGTATGACATCGCCCCCGTTTTAAAGCGATGAACAATGGAGTCAACAGATTCTACCTCGTTTAGCGGGATCGGCTGTCGATTGGACTTGAAATCGAGCAAATGTCGCAGGGCTACGAATTGTTGTGCTGTCGCTTGCTCCGCATAGATTTTGTACTGCTCATAGCTGCCTTCCCGACAAGCTTTTTGCAGGGCATGAACCGTCTTCGGATTGAACAGGTGGAACTCACCGTCACGGCGGAACTGAAAATCGCTCCCTGCCTCCAATGCTTCCTCGGAATGCTCTGGCAAAAATGCTTTCGCATGGCGAATCAACGTCTCTTGCGCAATCACATCCAGTCCGATCCCCGAAATTTGAGAAGGCGTACGGCTAAAATAGCGATCTATGACGGTAGAATGGATGCCCACCGCTTCAAAAATTTGTGCGCCGCGGTAGCTCTGAATAGTCGAAATGCCCATCTTGGACATGACTTTTACGACACCCTCTACAGCTGATTGCAGGTATACTTCG
The DNA here is from genome assembly GCF_028369215.1 of Brevibacillus sp. AG. Classification (NCBI taxonomy): domain Bacteria; kingdom Bacillati; phylum Bacillota; class Bacilli; order Caryophanales; family Paenibacillaceae; genus Brevibacillus; species Brevibacillus sp. AG. The sequence goes on from NZ_JAQMYO010000001.1 coordinate 631,842, forward strand.
ACTGCTTCGTCGCTGGTGAGATCCTTCAGCCTACCCGATTCAACCAGACTGTTTACAGTTGAGATGGCGACGTATGGGTTGATCGCGTCGGCACCGTAACCAATCAGCATGGCGAACTGGTGTACATCACGTGGTTCTCCGGATTCGATGATGATGCTCGCTTTGGTACGTGTTCCTGCGCGGACGAGATGATGATGAAGTCCGCTTCCAGCGAGCAAGGCAGGGATCGCAGCCAAATCTTGATTCATTCCGCGATCTGATAAAATCAGCAAGGTGTAGCCAGCAGCAATTGCTTCATCCGCCGAAGCGAACAATTGATCAAGTGCCAGCTCCAGTCCTTGCTCTCCCCCTTGCGCCGGGAAGAGTATCGACAATGATTTCGCCTTGAACTCTTGGAATGGATTCGCGCGAAGCTTTGCCAGCTCTTGATTGGAGATCAAAGGATTGGTCAAACGAATTCTGCGGCAATTGCTCGCATCCGGTGCCAAGAGGTTTCCTTCCGCGCCAAGCACAGTATGGGTCGAAGTTACGCAAGCCTCCCGTAGCGCATCAATTGGCGGATTCGTGACTTGGGCGAATGACTGTTTGAAATAGTGGTACAAAAGCTGTGCGCGATCAGACAGTACCGCGAGTGGTGTGTCTACGCCCATCGAACCAATGGGGTCTTTCTGCTCAGCAACCATTGGGGCTAGTACCTTGTCGACTTCCTCCTGTGTATAGCCAAACGCTTTTTGGTGCGCAAGCAGGCTATCTTCTTGCAGCTCCTCCGTGCGACCTGCTGCCGGTAAATCCTCGATAGCATGCAGGTTATTTTTCACCCACTCCTTATATGGCTGTTCACTTGCGATTTTTTGCTTGATTTCCTCGTCAGATACGATTCTGCCTTCTTCGAGATCGACGAGCAGCATCCGTCCAGGGCTAAGCCGTCCTTTCTGGACAATCGTTTCATCTGGTACTTCGAGAACTCCAACCTCTGATGAGAAAATAATCGTATCATCTGATGTCACATAGTATCTCGCTGGTCGCAATCCGTTTCGATCGAGAATCGCACCGATATGTCTACCATCCGTGAAAGAAATAGCTGTTGGACCATCCCACGGCTCCATGAGGCAGCTATGGTACTCGTAAAAAGCTTTCTTATTTTCTTCGATTCGCTCATCCTGATCCCACGGTTCAGGAATCATCATCATCGCGACATGCGGCAAGGAACGACCTGCCAGCGAGAAAAACTCCACGCAGTTATCCAAAATCGCTGAATCACTACCCGCCATATCAATGACTGGCACCACTTTTGCCAAATCAGCACCAAACGCCTCGGACTGGAACATTTTTTCACGAGCCATCATCCAGTTCATGTTTCCTTGCAAGGTGTTGATTTCCCCGTTGTGAATCAAATAACGATTCGGGTGTGCCCTCTCCCATGTAGGAAATGTGTTCGTGCTGAAACGCGAGTGAACGACCGAGAAAACAGAAGTGTAAGAATTATCTTGCAAATCAAGGTAAAAAGCATCCAGTTGTCCTGGTGTGAGCAATCCTTTATAGACAATCGTACGCGAAGACATGGAAGCGGCGTAAAAATCAGCACCTGTTGCCTGTTCCACCTGCTTGCGAATGACGTACAGCTTCCGTTCAAATGCCATTTGGTCCTGTATATTCGAGCTGGCTCCGATGAATACTTGGCGGACATAAGGCTGACTCGCTACAGCCGTTTTGCCAATTTTCGTCGCATCGACAGGCACTGTTCTCCAGCCGAGCAGCTTTTGTCCCTCTGCTGCGACAATCGCCTCCAGCTGAGCTTCATACTTTTGCCGTTTCGCTTCATCCATCGGAAGAAACAGCATACCTACACCGTATTTGCCTGGCGCTGGCAGCGTGATATTCAGCTCTTTACAGGTCTTTTTGAAAAAGCCGTGTGGAATTTGCGTTAAAATCCCTGCACCGTCTCCCGTTTCCGGATCACTGCCTTGACCGCCGCGATGTTCCAATTGGCACAGAATTTTCAGACCCTTTCGGACCATATCATGCGTCGATTTCGATTTCAAATTTGCAATAAAACCAATTCCGCAAGCGTCATGTTCGAAAATCGGATCGTATAACCCTTGCTTAGCAGGCATTCCTTGTGTCGTCATGTATCTCCACTCTCCTTGCTCTCTCTGGTATGTTAATTTTAGATTGAGTGAAACGATACAAACAATATATAATTTATGCAAAATCTATCTCAAATCGAGATAAATGGGTAAGGTGGGGGTATTCATGGAGCTACGACAGATTCAATACTTCATCGAGGTTGCCAAACGAGAGCACTTCACCGAAGCCTCACATCATTTGCACGTCGCCCAGTCTGCCCTCAGTCGGCAAATCGCCAACCTGGAGGAGGAGCTCGGTGTGTCGCTGTTCCTCCGCGAAGGTCGCAATATCAAGCTGACGGCAGTTGGAAAAATCTTCTTGCAGCACGTCGAAATGGCGATGAGCGAAATCGAGAAGGCAAAAGAGAAGATTGAGGAGTTCCTCGACCCTTCACGTGGCACGATTCGTGTTGGTTTTACGAGCAGCCTCGCCGCCAATCCCCTGCCGACGGTCATCTCCGGTTTTCGAGCTCGGTATCCGGACATCGGGTTTCAATTAAAGCAAGGCTCTTATCAGGGACTGATCAATTCGGTCATCAACGGTGAAATCGACTTGGCTTTTCTTGGACCTGTTCCCACTCAGGAAAAAAATGTGCGCAGCCACATCTTCTTTGCTGAAAATATCGTCGCGCTACTGCCCGCGAAGCACCCGCTATCAAAGCAACCGAGCTTGCGTCTCAGTCAGTTGCAGGAAGATACTTTTGTGTTGTTTCCACCCGGTTTCATCCTTCGCAATATCGCTGTCAATGCTTGCTCGCAAATGGGCTTTTCTCCTCAAGTTGCTTTTGAAGGGGAAGACATCGATGCCATTAAAGGGTTGGTGGCGGCAGGGTTGGGCGTCACTTTGTTGCCAGAGCTTACATTAACGGATAACGTTCCTCGTGAGACAGTGAAGATCCCAATCAGTGAACCGTTGGTGACACGAACAGTGGGCATTATCATCCCCAACAACCGTGAGCTCCCCCCTTCTGAAAAGCTTTTTTATCATTTTCTGAAAGAGTTTTTTGATGTGCTGAGTAAGTACAGTTAAGGGGAAAGAATTACAAACTACTGACAGACTGTTGTCAGTAATTGGTCCTTATAATCGGAAGTACCATCCATTTAAAGGAGGAACTTCGATGATGAGTCACAACCAAACCTTGCGGGGCTTTGCTACGATCAGTTATTGGGCGGATGATGTGCAGGCGGCAAAAAAGTGGTACACCGAACTACTGGGCATTGCGCCATACTTCGAGCGGTCTGGACCGGATGGACAGCTCGCCTATGTCGAGTTTCGCATTGGAGACTACCAGCACGAACTAGGCCTCATTGACCGCCGTTTCGCACCTGTTGCTGCGGTACCTGGTCCGGGTGGCGCTGTGATGTATTGGCACGTCGACGATATTGAATCCGTACTCGATAAGCTTTTATCCATGGGAGCAAGAGAGTACGAACCCCTGATCCAGCGTGGTGACGGATTCATAACGGCTTCGGTCCTTGATCCATTTGGGAATGTCCTCGGCATCATGTACAATGCACACTACCTGGAGATTTTCTGTTCGTTCCAATCAAAGTAAGCAAAGACAAAGTCCTGATGAACAGAGGCATCAGGACTTTTGTGTATCTTTCTTACAGTCGCAGCCAGTAGCTTTTCACAAGTGTCTCCCCGTTTGAAAAGTCTTTCTCTATGGCTCTCGTAAATCCCAGGCGTTCGTACAATTTGATTGCAGATGCCATCATGTCTGTTGTATGGAGATGAAGCGTCGTTGCTCCTAGTCTTTGCATGCGATGGATGCTTTCCGCAATTAGCTGTGCCGCAATACCACGCCCCCTCACTTTCGGTGAAACGGCCAGAAACCGTATGATGGGGGAATCGATGCCGAGTTCTGGCTTGGCATAAGCGGCTTCTGAGGAAACAAATAGCTGAACGCTGCCTACTATTTCGCTGTCCAAGACCGCAACGATGAAGGCGAGAGTCCTACTGTTTGTTACGGATTGCCTGATTTCTTCTTTATATCGCTCCCATTTCACGGCGGATAAATGCTGCTCATATTGCTGGTAGGCTTCGAGTAGATGCTCCTCAATCTGATCGCGGTCCTCGACTCTTGCATCACGAATGCATAGATTGCCTATGTGGATTCCTCTCATGTCTCACGCGCACTCCCATTCGATGAGTTAAAAGGCGGGTACGACGGCAACTCCGTATTTGTCCTCGATGAACTTTTTGACCTCGGCTGAAGTCAAGGCAGCGTCCAGCTTTTTGATTTCTTCCCGATTCTCGTCTCCTTTTCGCACCGTAATCACGTTCGCATAGGGGGAATTCGCACCTTCACGAAATAAAGCGCTTTTCGGATCAAGCTTTGCTTCGAGAACGATGTTCGTATTGATGACGGCTCCCGCGAGATCGGGTAGCACCCGGGGTAAGGTAGCTGCTTCTACTTCTACGAATTCCAGTTTTTTCGGATTATCTGCTATGTCTTTCGGAGTTGCGGCGTAATTGGTTAGACCGCCTTTTAACTTGATCCAGCCTTGTTCTTGTAACAGAATCAACGCCCGGTATTCGTTGGACGGGTTGTTTGGAATGCCGATTTTCGCACCTTCCTTGATTTCGTCCTTCGAACCCAATTGGTCCGAATAAAATCCGATTGGCTCCACGTGAACTTTCGTCGTGACGACAAAATCATAGCCTTGTTCGTTTTTGACCGAATCCAAATACGGCACGTGCTGGAAGAAATTCGCGTCGATTTGCTTCTCTTTTAGGGCGGGATTCAGTTGGCCCTCGTCGTCTAGCACGACCACTTCCAAGTTCACCCCTTGCTCTTTGAGCTTTGGCTTGATGAACTCCAATATTTCAGCATGCGGGACAGGCGCGGCTCCAACTTTCACGGTGACTTCTTTCTTCGGTTCTGTCGCTTGACCCGTGCTGTTACTAGAGGAAGCTGATGTTGAGCACCCTGCGACTGCCAAGCTAAATGCGGTAAATAATCCTACAATAATTCCGAGACTCTTTTTCCCCATGCTTTCCACTCCCCTGGTTTCATACAGCTTGAATCCTTGCTTTATTCAAACTTGTAGCGTTTCTTATGGATCGCTTTGACGATCGAATCCCCTGACCATTGAATGACTTGGACAAGCAGAATGATAATGATCACGGTTGCGATGAGAACATCTTCTCGAAAACGTTGGTAGCCAAAGCGAATGGCCAAGCTGCCTAGTCCCCCAGCACCGATTGCCCCAGCTACTGCGGTAAATTCCGTAATGCCGATAATCCCAATCGTGACACCTCGTACTAAGGCTGGCATCGCTTCCGGAATGAGCACGCGGAAAATGATTGTGATGGGCGAAGCTCCGACGGATTTGGCTGCTTCCATCTTCCCTGCACTTACTTCCTTGAGTGAGTTTTCAATGATACGCGCCAAAAATGGTGCTGCACCAATGGATAAAGAGACAATAGCAGCTGTCGGCCCGAGCGAAGTTCCCACAATGAGTCTCGACAACGGCAGTAGCAACACGATCAGAATAATGAAAGGAAAAGACCGAACGCCATTTATTATTGACCCGATCACTTTACTCAGTTTTGGTGATTCGAGAAGGCCGCCCTTTTCCGTCACGACGAGGGTGATTCCCAAAACCATTCCGATCAAAAGAGCGAACAAGGATGACCAAAACACCATGTAAAGCGTCTCAAGTAACCCTTCCCATAGTAAGTCAACCAAATCTGCGTTCATATACCCGCCCCGACTCCTTCCATTACATGGCGCTTGTCACGGTAATAGTCGATAATATGGACAAATCGCTTAGCGGTATCACTTTCCGGATGAAGGAAAAACTTCTCCACACTCCCGGTCTCGACGATTCTGCCGTTTTCGATGACCGCCATGTTGTTGCATACGTGCTGAAGCACATCCAGCTCGTGCGTGATGAGCACAATCGTCAGCTTTAACTGGCGATTGATCTCCTTCAACAGCTCCAGAATCGAATACGTCGTCTGCGGATCGAGCGCGGATGTCGCTTCGTCACTCAGCAGCAAATCAGGGGAATTGACCAGCGCCCTGGCTATCCCGACACGCTGCTTTTGACCGCCGCTAAGCTGGGACGGATATGCGTTTTCCTTGTCTCCGAGTTGTACGAGATCTACTATTTCTCTTACGCGCTGATGAATGTATGGCCTCGGATGTCCAGCTACCTCCAAAGGAAAAGCGACGTTTTGATAGACCGTTTTTGCATCCAGCAGATGAAACTGCTGAAAAATCATGCCGATTTTCTGCCTTGCCTGTCGCAGTTCTTTCTCGGCTAAATCAGTAATCACTCTTCCTCCGATCTCAATCGTCCCAGAATCTGGCTCCTCCAGCCGATTGAGACAACGAATCAGGGTTGATTTACCCGCGCCTGAAAACCCGATGATCCCGAAAATATCTCCTTTTTCAATTTGTAAATGGATGTCCTGCAAAACAGGGATGTCTCCTTTTGAGGTTTTGTATGATTTCGTGAGGTTCTGGATGTTTACCATTCGTTCACCTGTCCTTTAATGCGCTAGCAGCCAGTTCGGCAAAATAATGAGCGCCAGGTAAAAGTGCCCGTTCATCCAGCGTAAATCCGGGATGATGCCATTCCTCGGTACCGGATGTACCGAAAAAAACGAAGGAGCCCGGTATTTTCAATTGATAGTAAGCAAAATCTTCTCCAGCAGCAGACGGATCGGGCGTTACGACTTGCAAGCCTACTTTTTTTGCTACATCGATGGACAGTTTCGTCAGCTTCTCGTCATTGTGAACAGGTGGTGGTCCTGCAAACCAGCGCAGATGAACTCTGGCACCATAGGCTGACGCCACTCCCTCGATAATCGCACGCAAGCGATCGGGAATTCGCGCACGTACCTCCTCTTGAAAAGTACGGATCGTACCGCCAAGAACGACTTTGTCAGGTATCACATTCCAAGTCGTTCCGCCGTGAATGGTCGTCACGCTCACGACAGCGTTATCCAACGGACTTACATTTCTACTGACAATCGATTGCAAAGCCGTGACGATTTGCGAAGCTGCCACGATTGGATCGACCCCGGCATGTGGGATAGCTGCGTGCGTACCGATCCCTTCCACTTCGATCTCGAAGCCATCTACGCTCGCCATCAGCGGTCCCGGTTTAATCCCGATGGTCCCGACTTCCAGATCAGGTTTGTTGTGCAAGCCAAAGATCGCCTGAACCCCTTCCAGCGCGCCCCTCTCCACCAATTGCCTCGCACCTGTTCCCTTTTCTTCTGCGGGTTGGAAAAGAAGCCGCACTGTTCCTGCGAGTGTCTTTTCCTGTTGCTTCAATAAATAAGCGGCTCCGAGGATGACCGCCGTGTGGAAGTCATGACCGCAAGCATGCATTTGCCCTGGGATTTTCGATGCGTACGGCAAGCCTGTTTCCTCTTGAATCGGCAATGCATCCATATCTGCGCGTAGGGCAATGATCGGCCCGCTATTGTTCACGCCTATTTCTGCCACTACGCCTGTTTGCAGCGGGAGATCGATGATACGAATATCCGCTTCCTCTAGCCATTCACGAATAGCGCGAGTGGTTTCGAACTCTTCGTAGGCAACCTCGGGATATTGATGCAATTGTCTGCGTATCGCAATCAGCTTTGACTCCAGTTCGGTTGATCGTAATGCCTCTATACCTGTTCCCACTACGCTATCTCCTTTCTGTCAATTGTTTGTTTCGGACCTGGAACCGATTGAGCGGCTTTTTCAAATGCAGATGATCTCGTAGCGTATCGCCCTCGTAATCGAGGCGATAAAGCCCTCTTTCTTGCAAAATCGGGATGACCTTGTCGACAAACACCTCCAAGCCATGCGGGAGAATCGGAGCGATGAACATGAATCCATCTGCCGCCCCTTGGGCAAACCATTTTTCCATCGCGTCTGCGATTTGTTCAGGGGTTCCGATCCATTCCCGATTGCTTCCTCCTTCTAGTAGCGCATACAACTGGCGCAAGGTCGGATTCTTTTGACGGATCAGCTCTGTCATCCATTCGAAATGACTCTGGATGCCATTCTCTTCTGGAAAAATGACTTCCGCAGCTGGCGTATCGAGCGAATACTTGCTGAAATCGACTTTGCCTAAATAACCTGACAAAAATCGCAAGCCTTGTTCTGGCAGCAATAAGTCATGCAACTGCTCATAAATCGCCTCTGCCTCTTCCTTCGTGTCCGCAATGATCGGGGATATGCCTTGCAAAATGTGCAATTCATCTGGCGTGCGACCGTAATCAGGCATCTTACTTTTCAGGCTGTGATAAAACTTCTTGGCACGCTCGAAATCTTTAACGTGCGAAAAGACGACTTCTGCTGTTCGTGCTGCCAGTCGTTGTCCTGACTCCGATGCTCCCGCTTGCACGATGACAGGCTGTCCTTGCTTGGACCTGCCGATATTCAGCGGTCCTTGTACGCTGTAATGTTGCCCTTTGTAATGAAGTCTGTGCATTTTTTCTGGATCAAAAAACACACCCGTCGCTTTGTCTTGCACAAATGCGTCATCTTCCCACGAATCCCACAAGCCCTGCACGACATCGATGAATTCTTCTGCTTGCACGTAGCGTTGATCGTGTGGAACATGGGACGTACGGCTGAAGTTGCGCCCCGTTTCTCCTGTTGCATCACCCGTTGTGACCATATTCCAGCCTGCGCGACCATTGCTGATATGATCAACAGAAGCGAACAGCCGAGCCAGATTGTAAGGCTCGTGGTACGTGGTAGATGCAGTCGCGACGAGACCGATTTTGGACGTTGCCCCGGCTAGAGCTGCCAATAACGTGATTGGTTCAAAACGGTTGAGAATATTCGGATGCGAAGCTTCATTGACTGCCAAGCTGTCTGCAATAAAGGCGATGTCAAACTTCCCACGCTCTGCCGTCTGAGCCAGTTGCTTGTAATAATCGATGTCGATACTCGCATTTCTTTTCGCTGTCGGTAACCGCCATGACGATACATGTATGCCCGTACCAACTAAGTAAGCGGATAAGTGAATTTGTCGCTTTTCCATCTGCTCTTCTCCCATTCGTTCGCGTTATGACTTAGACTTAAACGATTGTTTAAAATCGTTCAGTTCTTCAACAGTTACTTGCGTCGGGATGTAGTTTCCTTTATACGTCTCCGTGATAAAATCCGATACGATTTGGGACTGGTAGATCGCCACCAGCTTTTTTACGTCCTCCCTGTTTGCCTTTTCTTTTGTCGTCGCAATTACGTTGATGTATGGCTTCGCCGTTTTGCTTTCGTGAAACACAGCGTCTTTTAATAGAAAACCAGCCTCGACTGCTACACCGTTATTGATAATGGAGGCCGCCACATCCTTCATGACACGAGGAGTCGTTGCACCATCGACGGGGACAATTTCTAAATGCTTGGGATTCGCCTTGATCTTATCCGCCCCGCCAAATCCATCGAAATTGTCCACGACTTGAATCAGTCCAGCCTCTTGGAGCAGTAGCAAGGCACGTCCCCAGTTGGAGTCATCGTTCGGTACGGCGATCTTTGCCCTGTCCGGTATTTCTTCGATTTTTTTGAACTTATCGGAGTAGATTCCGAGGGGTGCAATGATCGTGGAACCAACGGGCACGATTTGCGAGTTATTTTTCGTATTGAATTGGTCTAAAAAAGCGACGTGTTGAAATGCATTGGCGTCGATTTCCCCATCGAGCAAGACGGTATTCGGATTGACATTCGCGTTGAATGAAACCAATTCAATTTGCAGTCCTTCTTTTGCCGCCTGCTCCTTCACGAAGTCCCACGTACGGCTTTCCGACCCGCGAATGCCGATTGTAAGCCCTGTCTGTTCCTCTGTTTTTCCGCAACCGACTGCGAGCATGGCTATCAAGGCGCATAGTAGGGTAAGCGCTACATTTTTCATCGATGGTTCTCTCCTGTCTCTTCTGTTGCCTTAGTTCCGGCGAATTTTACGGGCAAGCACGTTGCCGAATGATTGAATCCCTTGGACTAGCACGACGAGGATGACGACGGTCGCAACAATTGTCACGGTGCTGAACCGCTGATATCCGTATGTAATCGCCAAGTCTCCAATCCCTCCGCCACCGATTGCACCAGCCATGGCTGTGGCTCCGATTAAGCCGATGGTAGCTGTCGTGATGCTGAGAATAATCGACCCGAGTGTTTCCGGGATGAGAAAGCGAAAAATGATCTGTAATGGCGTTGCTCCCATCGCTTCTGCGGCTTCGATAATCCCTACGTTTACTTCCAGCAAGGAGTTTTCCACCAAGCGAGCCATGTAAGGTCCGCTGTAGATGACGAGCGGCACAATCGCCGCTGTCGTGCCGATAGAGGTCCCGACAATCAGCCTCGTCAACGGGATAATCGCCACCAGCAATATGATAAATGGAACCGAACGAAGGACGTTGATGATCGGATTCAAGATCGAAAAAATCAACGGATTCTCTAAAATGTGGCCCTTACGCGTAACCACAAGCAAAATGCCGAACGGAAGGCCTATCAATGTCGCAAACACGAGCGATACGCTCACCATGTAAATCGTTTCGTATACGGCTTGGATGACTTGGTCGGATGTGACTTCCATCGTTATGAAATCTCCTTAACCGTGACGTTTTGTTGCAGGATGTATTGGTACGCGCGGGCAATTTCTCGTTCGCTGCCCTGCAATTCGACAATCAAGTTGCCAAATGGCACTCCTTGCAGCTCGGTAATGTTTCCGAATAGGACATGGACGTCACTGGCAAATCGCTTCGCTACTTGCGAGAGCATCGGTTGACCAGAGCTTTCTCCGATAAAACGAATATGGAGGATCTTGGATCTTCCTTGATTCGCTTCAAGAAGCTTGTAAACACTGGATGGAATGTCGTCACGTACCACTGATTTGACAAAATGGCGAGCCGTCTCTGTCTGAGGATTCGCAAATACCTCCAAGACATTTCCTTGTTCCACGACAGCGCCTTGCTCCATGACCGCAACACGGTTGCAAACCTCTTTGATGACATTCATTTCATGGGTAATCATGAGAATGGTGACGTTGTATTCCTCGTTCACTCTTGTGAGTAATTCCAGAATGGACGCGGTCGTTTGCGGGTCCAATGCCGAAGTTGCTTCGTCGCTCAGCAAAATGGACGGATTGGTCGCCAGTGCACGTGCGATCCCGACGCGTTGCTTTTGTCCGCCGGATAGCTGGTTGGGGTAGGTCTGCGCTTTTTCAGTTAAGCCAACAAACGACAAGAGTTCATTGACACGTTCCTTGATTTCCTTTTGCGAAGTGGTTCCGAGCCGCAGCGGCATGGCTACATTTTCAAATACGGTCTTCGTAGAGAGCAAATTGAACTGCTGAAAGATCATCCCGATGTTTTTCTTCAGGCTCCGCAAATGTTTGACCGACAAAACAGACAAATCATTCCCGTCGACAATCACTCTGCCAGATGTGGGCTGCTCCAATCGATTGACCGTGCGAAGCAACGTGCTTTTGCCAGCGCCGCTTAAGCCGATCACACCGAAAATGTCGCCTTTGTGCACGTTCAGCGTAACACCTTTTAATGCCTCAATCGTTGCGCCGCCACTTTCATATGATTTATGGACTTCGTGAAACTCAATCATGCTCTCTATCGGTTCAATCTTCTTCCCGTTGGACGGAAGAGATGCATGTGTCTCCTCCCTAATCGCTTGTACGCTCCCCATGTTGATCCCCCCTACCGACTGACAATCGCGATTGTAACTGATCCAGTTCTGTATGAAGCAATGCTTCGTATTTGCCATCCCCGCCGATTTCCACCACCGGGACCAGGCGCGTGCCGTATTTGACTTCCAGCACATCGCGGAGCACGTCTTTTCCTTCTACATCAATCCATTCGAAAGGGCGTTGATTCGCTTGTAAAATAGCCTTGACGTCTGTACAAAATGAGCACCCGCTTCTTCCCCATACAATCACTTTTTGTTTGGCTGACATGTACAACTCCTCCTTCTCCCAACGCTGTCTTCCGGCGCGATCCAAAAACAAAAAGACCCCCTACCCATTGGCAGGAAGTCTCCAGTTGTCTGGTCGACATTTTTAATTCGCATCGGATTACTTGGGATATTATCATTCGCAGCTTTGCCACGTCAACAGCTAATTTCACTGCATCACGATTACCAAGGATTGAAAAAGTCATTGACAATGAAATGGGGTTACCGATAAAATCCTAGCAAATAACTATGAAATTAGCCGACTGGACATCCAGAGGCCCCCTTTGTACATGAAAACGTACGATCAGGGGGCCTCTATTTTTACTTTACGAATAGGAGCGAACAACAACATGACGCTAAAACTAAGCATTTTGGATCAGAGTCCCATCCAAGAAGGAGAAACGGCAACAGAGGCCTTTTTGCATACCATTGCCTTGGTCAAGAAGGCCGAAGAACTCGGCTATCACCGATTTTGGGTGTCTGAGCATCATGACTTAGATCATGTGGTCGGCTCATCACCAGAGGTGCTCATCGCCCATTTGCTGGCGAAAACAGAACGTATCCGTATCGGTTCCGGTGGAGTAATGCTACAACACTACAGCCCGTATAAAGTAGCTGAAAATTTCCATGTACTGGCTTCCCTGGCACCTGGTCGCGTCGATCTCGGTATTGGCAGAGCTCCCGGTGGGCTTCCGTTATCGACAAAAGCACTGCAACAGGAGAGCACAGGAACCAACCGAACTCTTGCAGAAAAACTCGAAGAACTCGAGCATTTTCTCCACGACGAGCTAATACCTGCGCATTCCCTTTATGGATTAAAAGTCATTCCGACTCCGCCCGAGCCTGCTGATTTATTCTTATTGGGTACCAGTATCGAAAGCGCAGAATTAGCTGCTTCCCGGGGTATTCCATACGTATTTGCCCTGTTTATCAACCATGATGAGACGGTGAGTCAAGCCGCCATGGAAGCCTACCGAAAACAGTTTCGTCCAGGCAGAATCGCCAACCCGCAAGCACTCCTTGCTCTTTCTGTCATCGTAGCCGATACCGAAGAAGAAGCCGCTCAATTAGCAAAGGAAAGCAAAGTCGCCAAAATCCATTTGCAAAGCGGAAAAACCGTAACCGTCACCAGTCTGAAAAAGGCGGAAGAATTCGGGCTTCAATCCGTCGAGCCGTATACGATTGAGGTAAAGGAAGCGAATGTCATTCACGGAACGAAAGACACAGTACGTAAAAAGCTCATCGCCATCCAGGATCAGTACGACATCGAGGAAGTCATCATTACAGCCCCTATCAAAGACTTTCAAAAACGAATGCTGTCATATGAGCGGTTGCGGGAAGCATTTTCGGAACTGACTGTTTCCTGATTGGCGCCAGACAGATTCCAAAATGAATTTATCGTGGCTGACCCGCTTGTGAGGATATAACGGGTCAGCTTTTTTCCTATCCTTCCCTATTATCCCACTCCTCTAGCGTCATCATTTTGAAGGCTTCCTCAAAATCAATTCGTAAGGGTGCGATGAATTCCAATAAGTTACCATCAGGATCTTCAAAGTAAATAGCAGCGTGAGCTTGGGGGTTATTCGGCAATACAAGCGGCTGTTTTTCTGGTGGGAAACCGAAGCTAGTTGTTACCTCTATCCCCTTCTGTTCAGAGATAATAAAGTCTGTCACTAAATAATAGACTTTGTCACTAGGTAATAAAGTCTGTAACTGAGTAATGAAGTTTGTCACTTTGATGTTACGTAAAAAGAACAGTGAAACCAGTAAAAAAGTGTGAAACTGCTTAGTTTAGTCCCGATGATGGAGTTAATGATCATCGGGACTTCTTTTATTCCATCTAGGGGTGATACTATTTTGACTATAGGTAACCGAATAAAGTTTATAAGAAAAGCGAATAAGGTGGACCCAATAAACTCAGCCAGTCTAACACTTAATTATCGTGTTTTGACTGGCTTTTTGTACGGTAAGTTTGGATAGTCTAATACTATATTAGCCTTGAACAGCACAACAGAGCCCGTACAATCTTTAGTTCCCATGGATTAAGTACAAGTATGTCAAAAAGAGTAAGGAAAAAATGAAATATTTCAACGAATAATGATACACATTTTGACATACAGAATACGGTTTGTTTCCTGATGTGTCATAAAGCATGCTTTTTGACAGTGTTCAGAATTATGCTTACTCTTTGCAGCTAAAGATGCTGGTGGATGAACTGCGTGATCTTGAATTCGGATAGGTACCTTTTTCGCTTGTTTCGGCAACGCTTAAGTAGATGATTCGATTGACTAGAAAAATACATCAAATATTGGAGGCAGCCAAGCGAACGTAACTTCTACTAACCATTCCGACACAGTAGTTATCTCTGAATACCAATATACACAAAGGGCAGAATATAAAGGTTCATTTAACTGGAAGGAGGTCGTTACATAATGGATAGACAAACACTGGCTGCACATGAATCACTTGAAATCCATGAAGCACTCAACTTCAAGACACTCTGCCTTGCCAAGTCTAAATTGATGCAAGGCATCGTATTCGATCAGGATCTAAAAGCATTGATGCAAAAAGACGTAGAACAAACTACGCAAGCAATTGCCGAGCTACAGGCAGTCTATCAGAAAGCTCCATTTCAAGCCCCGGTTCCGCAAAATCGCCCTACTCCTATATTGAATTGAAGGTGATACTCGAATGAATAACGATTATCAAGATCCGATTAATGCGTTACACATGCCAGAGATGGCTGATATGACGTTTGCCATGGATTTCCTCGTCCGTTCCAAAGAGGACGTCCGAAACACGGCAATCGCCCTGACAGAAACAGTATCCCCTGAGGCTAGAGCGGTACTTCGCAAGCAGCTCCACCAAGGGATCGCTATCCATCAAGAAATTGCTGAGCTCATGATTAGTAAAAAATGGTTCCACCCTTACGAACTCAATGAACAATATCAATTGGACCAGCTTTCGGCCTTGAACACCATCCAAATTGGACAAATGAAGCTTTTCCCTGAGGATACCTCGCGCAAAGGCATGTTCGATCGGACGCCAGATGAACAATAATATTGGAGGAACAATGGATGAAAGCTGTTACATATCAGGGCATTAAGAACGTCGTGGTAAAAGAAGTTCCAGATCCAAAGATCGAGAAACCCGACGATATGATTATCAAGCTGACCAGCACAGCAATTTGCGGATCTGACCTGCATTTAATCCACGGAATGATTCCGAATTTGCAAGAAGACTATATCATCGGCCATGAACCAATGGGTATTGTTGAAGAGGTTGGCCCGGGCGTAACCAAGCTGAAAAAGGGAGATCGCGTCATTATTCCATTCAATATTGCCTGCGGGGAGTGCTTCTACTGCAAGAACCAGTTAGAAAGCCAATGCGATAATTCAAATGAGAATGGGGATATGGGTGCTTACTTCGGCTATTCAGGCACGACTGGCGGTTATCCTGGAGGACAAGCCGAGTATTTACGGGTGCCCTTCGCAAATTTCACCCATTTCAAGCTCCCTGAAAACTGCGAAGTGGAAGACGAAAAGCTGTGTCTGATCGCCGATGCCATGACGACCGCTTACTGGAGCGTTGATAATGCCGGTGTGAAAAACGGAGATACAGTCATTGTTTTGGGCTGCGGTCCAGTGGGACTTCTTGCACAAAAGTTTTGCTGGCTGAAGGGCGCAAAACGTGTAATCGCGGTCGACTATGTCGATTACCGCTTGCAGCATGCAAAGCGTACGAACAATGTGGAAATCGTAAACTTTGAGCAAGAGAAAAATATTGGAAGCTATCTGAAGGAAATGACAAAGGGTGGCGCTGATGTTGTCATCGACGCTGTTGGTATGGACGGGAAAATGTCCGATTTGGAGTTTCTCGCGAGTGGCCTAAAACTGCAAGGGGGCGCAATGGGTGCGGTGGTTATCGCTTCTCAAGCCGTGCGGAAGGCTGGCACGATTCAAATTACCGGTGTCTACGGAGGACGATATAATGCGTTTCCTCTTGGCGACATCATGCAACGCAATGTCAATATTCGTTCGGGACAAGCCCCAGTCATCCACTACATGCCGTATATGTACGAACTCGTGACGTCAGGCAAAGTGGATCCCGGCGACATCATCACCCACGTTATCCCTTTGAGCGACGCGAAGCGCGGATACGAAGTGTTCGATACGAAGACGGACAACTGCATCAAAGTTGTTCTAAAGCCTTAACTAGAATCGTGGAAAGGGAGGCTGTCCTTCGATGGCATACGGATTGCACGAACAGCTGGAGGTTCATGAGATTGCTGCTTTTAAAACCATTTGCTTGACCAAATCCAAGACCATGCAAGCATTGGTTGCGGACGAAGCATTAAAACAAATTTTAGCCGATGATGTTCATGTATCTACTAGACAGCTTCAGGAGCTGAGCTCGTTGCTAACAAATGCAGCTACATAGGAGGTGAAGACAAGATATGGCTGGTATTCTTCAAGATATGATCGGCATGGGTGGCATGACGGATCAAGTAGTGGCAATGGACTTGCTAATCTCAGCCAAGAGTGGTGTGAGAAATTACGCCATGGCTCTAACCGAAACAGGCACTCCGGAAATAAAAGCTACGCTTACCAAACAATTGGAAGAAGCGATTGATTTGCACGAAAAAATTAGTACGTACATGATCGAGCAGGGCTGGTACCACCCTTGGAATGTTAACGAGCAGATTAAGTTGGATCAACAGAATATCCAAACAGCGTTGAATTTGCCATAAAGCACCCTTCGAAGGGTGCTTTTTCTCACAAGAAGACCAGCATGGGCGTCATTTCTACGGTGGAAGTTGGAAGGGGTGACCCGGAAACCATCCAGGTAAAAAAATGATTTCGGCTTCATTTTATGAGACAGTAACATCCTTTTTATTTCCTTTACAAATGAAGTGAATAATCCCTTCAATTATTACTACCACAATTAAAGAAAGTCCAAATAGCGGCATAATTACCCCCGTTACGCTAACATGTTCATTGGGCAGAAGACATACGCTGTGAAAATGTTAGAGACGCCATGGGCGTCTTTTTTCATTATCGCTGATAATAAAAACACACAACAGAATGTACCTTCTGTCGCGTGATCGTGAAGAATATGACGCCTTATGACGATAATCTTCCTCCATTAATTCACTATTATCGTGGATTATAAAAATCAGACAGTCTGAGATAGGCATGAATAGCGTCTGAAAGTCAAAGTCAGTAGTAGTGACAAAGATTATTATTCGTGAATGGAGAAACTTATTATTATTAGTGACAGACTTAATATTTCAAACAACAGGATGTATTAATGAAAAGTCCAAATAACCATTGGATTCTGGGTGACAAACTTTATTAAACATGAACACCTTCTGTTCCAACCACTTCTTCGCTTCATCCATATCTTTGCGATCAATTTGAAAGGCAACATGACGTAACGAAACGTGATAAGGGGTATCTACACGGTCTGTCTCCCATAACCCTAACCAGCTGCTCCTTTTTCAATCCAAAAGAAAGCAATGGTATCAGTCTGATGAGCGAGTTCCAAATCCAGTTGTTTGTAAAACGCAATGGATCTCAAGAGATTTTTGACAGGTAAATGTGCTTCGTATAATCCTTTAATCATACTGGACATCCTCCCTTGTCTTTTTCAACATTATCGTATCATATGTATGATAATATTGGCAATTCTGATCGCAGTTAAAAAATAGTTGGCACCATGCCCCCGTCTATACGGATTGGTGAACCTTTAAATGCGGTTGCATAAGGGCTGGATACGAATGCTACGAGCCTGCCTATTTCAAAAGGCTTGATAAACCGCTGTAATTCGGATTGGGGCAGGTTTGCTGCCATAAATTGCTTTTCTTTTTCCGAAAATGCCATATCATCAGGAAACAAACGATCGATGATTTGATATACATTTTCGGAAAGCGTTGGTCCTGGCATGATTGTATTGGATGTGACTTCTGTTCCTACCGTTAATTTAGATAGGCTTTTTGATAGTGATAATAGCATCGATTTCGTCATGCAATACTGAGGCATTTGCCCTGAAGGCATGATCGCTTCTTCACTTGCTATAAAGATGATTCTTCCATAATTGTTCTTCAACATGTTCGGTAAGTAAAATTTAGATAATCCATTAGCGGCAAGGACGTTTGTTCGGAAGTATTTTTCCCATACTTCATCGTCCACGTCTTCATAGGACATGATTTCATAAATACCCATATTGTTAACGAGAATATCCACGTTGGGATATTTCTCAAATATAGCTTCTCTTTGCAGCCTATCCACAATATCAGCCGTAGCATTCTGAGGAGAAGTAGCCGGGAATTGCGACTTCAATTCATGTACGATTCGCTCTACCTCATCATTATTTCGTCCATTTACGAGGACATTGACTCCTTCTCTGGCAAGCTCAATGGCAATTGCTTTCCCAATACCTTTCGTCGATCCAGTAACGAAAGCAGTTTTGTTCCTTAATCCCATATCCATAACACTTGTCTCCTTTGTAGCCATTCACGGCAAGCTGACTAGAAGTTAATCTTGGAACATCCTAGTGCTCCGGATTGAGATTATCGTACTTTGTCTGGATCGTTCGGTAACTAGCGTACAACGCCAAATTTCTTGCTTTACCCGCCAAATAGTGAAACCGGGAAAATGGTAGCCCTGCTTGGAACGGGTTAGCTTGGAAATTCTTTGACGGCGGGATTGACCCTAAAGTATTCGGAACGCCAATTGGAAGGTGTATCGCCTTCCCAAAGGCGAAAGGCCCGGTAAAATGAGTTCTGATCTTCGTATCCAATTAAGAAAGCCACTTCTTTTATATCGAGCTTGGGGTCGGCCAAGTATTCTCGTGCCTGTTCATGCCGAGCCTGTGTCAACAGTTGCTTGAACGTTGTGCATTCATCCGTAAGACGGCGCTGCAAGGTACGATCGCTCATGCCCAGCTCGCTGGCAACAGCTCGAATATCAAGGCGGCCTCCGGTTAGGCTTCGCTTCAAGATCCACTTGACCATCTCCGCAATGGAATGACTGCACTGCTCATCCAATGATCGGTTCAATACAGGTGTCAATATCTCCAACAATTCTTTGTTATACGAAAGAAAGAGGCGGTCCAGATCGCGTCGATGGAGTGTTAATCGGTTAACGGTGGCACTAATCCGTATCGGGCAACCGAAGTAAGCTTCAAGAGCAGTGACATCCCCCATCGAGTGAGAAAATTCCACGGACTGTGCAGTTAAACGCGTGCCAGTGCCCCGTCGCCCAAGTTCTAGAAGAAAGGCTAGCGTGGTTCCAACCAAGACTGGTGGACCGGATTGCTCGGTGTGCATCCACTCCAATTCGATTGTACAGCGCTCGCCCTCCTCTGTTATACGCAGCCTTTCCGGAGGGCACAGTTGTTTGTATCGGGCCATTCGATTAAGCGCGTCGCGATAGTCACGAGCATGGTAGGTCGCTAAAACAGTCGGTGGGTATTGTGCCGCTTCAAAGGTGGTAGAAAGCTTGATGATTCCCATAGCAGTGTCACCAATTAGATCGGCGTACGCTTGCCAGATTCTGAAATATTGGGCAGTGGTGACTACAGCTGGTTCTGTAAAAATGGTGAGCGGCAGGCGCGCTCTGCGAGCTAGGTCGAGGGGGGCAATCCCTAGTCGTTGTAATCCCGCCCAAAATCCCGCCGGGAAATTTATACGGTCTGCTTTCATTACGTATGGATCTCCTTTAGTTGCTTACCGATTCGTTCCGATTATGATTAAGTATACAGGAAGGTGATCGTACCCGTTATTTATGCTTTCCCATCGCTTTCATGATTTCTTCAATCCCGTCTATTTTCGCAAGAGCCATCGGTCCAGGTAACGACGGGTCTGCCAATTCATAAACCTGGTTGTTTTTGACGGCGTTCAAGCTATTCCAGACGTTGCTTCCTTTCAAGGCCTCCTTCACTCCACCTTGGATCGGCGCTTGCCAATTATTGATGACGAACAGATGGTCTGGATTTAATTGAGCGAGGCTCTCCAATGAAAGCTGTCCATTTTCATTGGCCCCTTCTGTACGTCTCAATCCAAGTCCATCATAAAATGGATCGAAACGTCCATCGTTCCAAGTAATGAACTGCTCTTTCCCTCTGTACATGATGAACATGACTGACTCCTGACTGCGAAAGGCGAGCTCTTCTTTGTATGCCGCCGATTTTCGATCAAACTCAGCTAGCACATTCGTAGCCTTCTCCTCTTTTCCAATAATGGCTGCCATTTGTTGTATGGTTTCACGCCAATCACCAGCCTGTGTCAAGATGACAGTGGGTGCAATTTGCGATAATTTTTCGTATTGGTCGCGCATGTCATCAGCGGCAATGATGACATCAGGCTGAACAGCCAGCAGCTTCTCCAGATCAACCTCCATCCCCAGATCGATCATATTTTTATCCGCTACTCGTTTACTGAGACTGGGAAAATTCGCTGTAATCGTCGATACACCTTGGGCAGCAATCGGATACTCATCCAAAACGGCCAAATAGTCAACAAAAGCAATATACGGCGTTGCGATTTTTATTGGTTTTTCCTGAATGACCGTTTCACCTGATAGATGCGAGATCGTCCGTGGAAAAGCACTCTCGCTCTTTACAGGCGTTGAGTCTTGGTGTTCCTTTTGTTTGTTCGTAGTTGGTGCAGTTGTTTTTGGGCTCGCTCCTCCACTGCATCCTGCTATCATCAGAACGAAAATGATAGCAAGGGCCATAAAAACAGTACCTTGTCGCTGCATACTCCGTCTTCTCTCCTTTTTGAGGCTCTCCTACATAAAACATTATGTAAATGAGATTCGTTATCAACGCCCCAAATGATACTACTGGTCGGTCATCCATACTACCTGTAGACGGAATAGTTTGCTGGTTATCGGGATACTGAGCCTACCTATTAGAGGAACGTCTCACGAATACGCTTGGATTGACTCCATATTTCTCCCGGAATGCTTCCGCAAAGTAGCTCGTATTCGTATATCCGATAGCACTCGAGGTTTCGGTCACATTCATTTCCCCTTGTTGAAGTAAAAATAAGGCTTTTTCTAACCTCTTTTCTCGCAAGTAGCCAAAAACGGTCGTACCAAACATTGCTTTAAAACCTGTCTTCAGCTTGTAGTCGTTTAAACCAATCATTCGGGACAGCTCAGGTAATGAAGGCGGGTCTACCATGCATTCCAACATGATCACCCTTGCCTGCGCGATCTTTTCTTTGTCTCTTTTCGATAAGGGAACAGACGCCGTTTCGCTATCAAGCAGAAAGGATTGAAACGCCATCGAAAGCAGTCCCAAAACGCCTGTTTCCATCTCAATCTTTTTCGTTCCCGGTTTGGCAACGTACTGCATCACACGCTGGAGGGCAACGGAAGCGGCAGGAGACAGCTTTTCCTGAAAGATACGAAACGATTGTTTTCCAAGAACTTGTCCGAATTCAATGGAACGCTGTCCATTCGACTCCTCCATAAAATGATGAAAGGTCGACACAGGAATACCGATGCCAAGCATGTAGAACGGCTCATTTCCAACATATTCAAACCTTGCTTCCACTTCTGAAATGAATTGAAGCGAGCAAAGTCCTGGCAGCAGCTGGTGCTCTTTGCCTTGCACGCTTATGCCTCTCTCCCCTTTCAAACAAAAATTAAGCTCTACCATAGGGCTTTTCGTAGATAGAGAGATGCTCTGTGATCGGTAAAATGTATAGTCGGATACAACCACTTCCATATCATACCGAGGAAGAAACCGGCGAACATACCCCTCACCCATCTCTGGATGAAGGGTCAGTTTTGTTTTCTGATCCACATTTTGTGATTCCAGATTCATTCTGTCGAAAAAAAGATGAATGTTTTCTTGAATATTTGTAGAACTCAACTCTGTCCACCCCATCCGATGCGTAAAATGCACGTGATAATCATTCTCAAATTATAGCGGAATGAGGAAAGTTTTACTATGATATGGGAATAGTGGCTCATTTCAGCAAGAGAGGTGTTGTTCTAATGTTAGATTTAGCAAGTCCATTATGGGGTAAGCTACAAGGTCCTTATGGTTTGTCTGATCGCGTCCCTGCGCTCATCCAGCATGTTCAGCACGACTATTTTTCCGAAGAAAAAGAAGAGTTGTATTGGGAGCTTCTCTATCATCAAAATACGATTTATCCATGTACATATGCTGCAGTCCCCTATTTAGTAGAGATCGCTTTAAAAACAGAGAGCGCTGATATTCTGTTGGACATCTTCATAACCTGCGGCATGTTCGAAGCCAGTAGCGAAAATGCGCCTCAGATGGATGTACCATCGGAGTTTTTACGAGATCACACACCGTTATTGGATCAAGAGACCATCAGAGAGATCTATCGTGAATACCGACGTGCCATTCTATCACTGACAGAGCAAACAGAATCAATCCTTCACCTAGCACAGATGGGAGAGCATGATGCAGACAAGCGCTACATACTGGCTGCGGACGCTGCGTTTCGTGGGGACAAAGACATTGCCAACATGCTTCTCACCTTTTCAGCGGGAGACGAATATGTAACGGTGTGTCCGACGTGCGATCAGTCTATCTACATATGGCCCGATGAGGAGGAGGAGATCTTGTTCGCTTACGAAGACGATCCCGTTTCTCACGGTACAGCGAAACGATTTTCAATCATCGCCAAAAAACCGGACATGACAAATAACAGCGGACTTCAGAAATTATACCGCCGTGCGCTTGAGATTGAGGATAAAGAGCTGCTTGCCCATCTTCCTTATCTTGCTGGTGAATTGAACTGCTGCTCATGCGACACCCCTATCCAGGTTTGGACGGGACTCTTTCCATAAATAGCAAAAAGGCCACAGTTAATGCCGTGGCCTTTTTGCTTTAGATTGCAGATACATCTGCCAAGGAGCCTTTCGTTGCTTGTAACAAGCCCTCTACTGCCATCTCGATCTGGACGCCAATGTTTCCGCCACTGACGATGATCGTCTCTAACGATTGTGCTCGTTGATCGATCACCGTTGGAAACAATTTCTTCATCCCCACCGGCGAACATCCACCACGAATATAGCCAGATACTTTGGTGATCTCCTTCACGGGAATCATCTCGATCTTCTTCTCTCCGACTGCTTTGGCCGCTTCTTTGAGATCAAGCTCGGCTTCAACGGGAATGACAAACACATAATACGATTTGCTCGACCCTTGCGAAATCAATGTTTTATAGACAACATTCTTTTCGCGACCGATCTTTTGGGCGACGGCAATTCCGTCGATTTTCCCATCATCCGTCGCATATGTCAGCATGGTGTATGCGATTTTTTCTTTATCCAAAATCCGCATCGCATTCGTTTTTCCTTGCTTCACGCTAGTCCACCTCCGCTACACGCTGGTCAACAAAATATAATCTATCTTAGGGGATGGCGTTCTACTTTTCAACCAAAAAACGCCACTGACACAAGCATGTCAGCGGCGTCTCGTATTATTGAATCGTTACTTCATCAATCTCGATATGGCCTGCAGGGCTAATCCATACACCCTGTACATTCTTTTGAATCGCCGCCAAGTTCTCGGAGAATCGGAACGGAATAAGCGGAGCTTCGTTCATTTCGATTTGTTGTGCTTTTTCATAGATTTGTTTGCGTTTTTCTGCGTCTGGTTCTCTGCGTCCTTCGTCAATCAGCTTGTCCACTTCCGGATTGTTGTAAAAGGAATGATTTCCTGGTGCGCCATGTGCTTTTGAGTGATACAGGTTGGCCTGGTTGTAATCGGGATCGCCCGTAGCATTCCCCCATCCACTCATGAACAGGTCTGTCTCCCCTTTGGATGCTGCTTCAATATAAGCCCCGAATTCCATAACATCCAGTTGCAGGTCAATGCCGATTGGCTTTAGCTGTTGCTGCAAAACCTCGGCTACGCTAATTCGTGCTTTGTTGTCATTCAACGCGATTTTTGCTTTGAAGCCGTTCGGATATCCAGCCTCTGCGAGCAATTGCTTGGCTTTCTCGACGTCATACGGAATGTCTTTTACATTCGGGCTGTACCCAACCATCGCTGGTGTAATCGAGGAGTGAGCTGGCGTTCCTACGCTATTGTAAACGCCTTCAATAATGGTTTTCTTGTCGATTGCGTGGGCAATGGCTTGGCGGACACGCACATCGTCAAAAGGCTTTTTCTTTGTATTCAATCCGATGTGATCGACAGAGAACCCAGGGTATCGCCCCAACTGCATCGATGGAGAATTTTGCACGCGATCGATGTCCGTCACAGGCAGGTTTTCTGCCACTTGAACTTCACCTGTCTCAACCATGGCGAGGCGAGTCGTGTCTTCTGGTACGGTTTTGAAAACAACTTTATCCAAATTTGGTGTACCGCCATAGTAGGTATCGTTTCTCACGAGAACCACTTCTTGGCCCGGCGTCCATTTTTCGAACTTGTACGGACCCGTACCGGTTGGATGCTTGCTCAAATCTTTTCCATATTGTTCAATGGCTTTCGGGCTGATGATGCTTCCCTCTGCACTCGCCAAAACAGACAAGAGCGGTGCTTACGGGTAATTCAGAAGAAACTGTACTGTGTACTCATCTACTACTTTCACTTCTTTGATTGCTTCAAACATATTAATCCGGCTGGAGCCAACGACAGGATCTTGAACGCGAGCGATCGTTGCCTTTACCGCTTCCGCATTGAAAGGTGCTCCATCATGGAACGTCACGCCTTGGCGCAGCTTGAACTCCCACGTCAAGTCATCGAGCTGCTTCCACTCACTTGCCAGAGATGGGACGTATTTGCTTTCTTTATCCATGCGGACAAGCCCCTCGTATACTTTGTGATGAACGATTGCTGCTGAAGGGATTTGGGACAGGAAATGCGGATCGAGGTTGTTCGCATCGGACAGACGAGCGATGACGAGGGTTCCTCCTGTTTTGCCAGCTTCCGCAGTACCCCCTGCTTGTCCAGCGCTAGTGGACGCATCCTGCCCCGACGAACACCCAGCCAAAGCCGCAGATACCGCGATTGTCATGGCAATCAGCGTGTGATAAAAGCTCTTCTTTTTCATCTGTGTTCCCCCAATTCTTGTTGCAAATGTTTTAGCATTCAAACATGTTTTATTTTAGATAATATTCAGTCATTATATTTTCACTTTATTTACCTTTATTTTCAGTTTCTTTACAACTTTGTATATAAACAAAAAACTCTCCCCGGTGGCAGCGAGAGAGAGTGATTCAAAGATTATCTGACAAATTCACTTTTTAACAACCCATATTGAAAATTTCCATTCCGGGGATCACAGTGATGCGAGTTGATCGTCCCTACCAATTCTCCATCCAAGGTTTCAATCGCAAGCCGCATATTGTCTCCGTCAGGGACTTTGGCTACTTGTTGCTCTGTACACACTCTCGCTCCCGCTTCGGATCTAGGAAAATAAATGGCATCAGAAGCTCTTGCTACCTGGCGAATCTTGATCATTTTCGTGAAACTTCTCCCAATCGTCGGGAACAACGGTGCGTAATCTGACCTTCTTCCCTTCCCACAGGTTCACAGGCAGCTCTAGCTTTCTCCTATTTCTTCTGCGTGGTCACAAGCCAATCTGCTAGCTCTTCTGTTTGCGATAAGGTTGCAATCGGATCGAAATACCAAGATTTATCCTTTTTCCAGATGTACACGCGATTATTTTTTACAGCATCAAGGGTTGCCCAAATAGGATCTGCCTGCAAATCGGCCAAAGTTCTTTCATCGGATGTCAGGATGATGTAATCACCCGAAAAAGTAGGCAGCACCTCGCTCGATACTTCCACAGACTGTTGCTCCATAACCTCTTTGGCAACCGCTGCGGGTGGTTTGTATCCAAGCGCTGAATAGACGGCTTGACCGCCTCTTCCGAAATTATCCCCAAACACGCCGGTGTTTTTACCCCAATCCTGCATGATCGAGAACGTAGCATCTGCTGGGATTACCTTCGCAACCTTTTCTCGGGCTTTGGCGATACGCTGATCGTATTCTGCCAACCAAGCAGTTGCCTCTTTTTCTTTCCCCAACAGGTTTCCTACAAAGGTGATCTCTTCATGCACGTTTTTCAGTTCTCCAAAGGGAACGACTACCGTAGGCGCGATTTTTTTATATTGCTCATAGGCTGCTTCATTTCCCGTTACAATTAAGTCTGGCTGGAGCTCGAGCATTTTTTCCAGCGATATGTTTTCGTATTCCCCGATATTCTCAACGCCTGCCAAAGCCTCAGCAAAGTACGGATTTTTTAGATTCAGCTCTGGCGTTCCAATTGGCTTTACATTCAAGGCGATGAAGCTTCCCAAATACAGATCCACGATGATTCGCTTCGGTTCTGCTGGGATCTCGATTTCCCCTCTTATGGTCGAAACTTTTCGGGTAAGGTTGTTGTTTTCAACTGCATCTGTTTGTTGAACGGCTTGTCCGACTCCCGTCGTGCTAGTTGTAGTTGAGCTCGTGGTGCATGCACTCAATACGAGCGCAAAGCAAAACAACAAGGTAGCCACCATGGGTACTTTCCGACTGTACATGGATGAATCTTCCTCTCCATCATAACGATAATGATTCTCATAATCGTCATTACTATACCGTCGAACACCCATCATAACAATGGACAATCCACGCGATCTGTATGGACGATTTTCCGTATCGATCTCCCTTGCACCTCGTTGTCTGAAATGTCCAGGTGAAATTCCCGTTAGCTTTTTAAAGATTCGCGTGAAGTATAGCCTGTCCGTATAGCCTATTTTTTCAGCAATTTCTTGGATTGGTGCTTCTGTATGATGCAATAGCTCCTTGGCCTTTTGAATTCTCACTTGGATCACGAAGTCAATTAAGCTGTTACCCGTCTGTTTTTTGAAGAGCCTGGATAAATTCTTGGCACTATACCCAAAATGCTGCGCAAGTGAATCAAGTGTAAGTGGCTCATGGTAATGAGTATGTATATGGGAAATGACAAGCTCGACCACATCGGGCTTATCTGTATAGCCTGCTTGCTCTTGCAATTGTCGCAAGATATGATGAACAAACAGGTGAAAAAGCGCCTTCACGTGGAACTTTTGCAATTGATTGGAGCATTGCCATTCCTCGTAAATCTGATGAACGATGTCAAACATCTTCAATGGATGATCTGGCTTCATCTGATAGATTCGCTGAAAAGCGCTCGCTTCTTCCCGTAGAATGACACGATCATTTCGCCATGGCCAAGGAAATGACACAACAGCCTTATACAAAATGAGATAATAAGTGAACTCCTCGGCGGTCAAATGAATGTCCAGGCGAGCACCTTTGCCCGCATGCAAGACCGTAAACGGTTTGACGTCAACATTCAAACCGTCCAAAAAAATGTGAGCACTCCCCTTCGTGCTATAGAGAAACCCGCTCGTCGGCAATCGATACGAAGTCAGTTTTTCGCCTCCATTTTGATACTGCTTTCGAACATCTATGATTTTGATTGTGGAATAATTCCAGTATAAAGCGACGTCTTCTAGCCTCATCCCATCTATCCTCCATTTCCTTCTGGTGGCCCATTCCTCTCTTTTCTACTATTTTATTGATAATAATTCTCATCGTCAAATTAGTTTAGACCATAGAAAAAAGAGAGACTCTTCAAGAATCTCTCTCCTTATCCTACACCCGAATTACAATGATCGAGTCATAGGCTTTTTCATCATATTGACGTACTGCACCACATACAAATACTGCTGCGTTAACAACTCCGCATCCGCTTTTACTTCCTGCAAATAGCGATTGCCTTCCACTTGTAGGTCTTCGATCAATGAGGCGAGGAAGCTCATATCGTATTCGGTCGCGAGTTCTTGCAGCTTTTTCAGCTCCTGCAAATCTTGCCTGTCAAACTTATGGATTCCTTTGAGTAACAAGCGTTCCTGCCAATCAGTCAGGTTTTCGGTAAAGGAATATAACTCCTCCATGATTTTACGTCCACTCCCTCACCGTTATAGGTCTAACTTAAAGCTCGTCAGCGATTTGCCCTGCATGATGCTAATCGGATAAAGCCCATCTCCTATTTTTTGCACAAGCAAATACACATCGCGCAACTCTAGCAGCCGCTTGTTTTGTTCGAGATGACGTATATTGCGGGCGAATTCCCCCTGATAAGAGATGCTCAATTGGAGGGAATGACATTGCTCGTCTTCGATCGTCAGAAGCAACTGCTGTGTCTTCTGATCGAATTCGACTTGATTGAACTTGTTCGCTTTCAATATAAAAACCGAGTCCAACGCAGTCTCAAACATATCGCCTGCCGTGTCCTTCCAGTCACTTGACCAGTCGCCAACGAGCACCTTGCCGAGATCCAACTCTTCGATATTGTCCCTAGGAACGATGGTTAGCCGTGTATCCTCGCTGGAAGACAAGCGCTGCTCCCGATTCGTCTTCGCCTGTGTCAGGATGACCTGTGAATGAGAGAGCTCCTCCATCGAGATCAACTCGCCCCAGGGTACCTTGCCTTTATAACTGTCCTTAAAGGAAAAGGATATGCCTTCATAATACACGGGGCGCGCTTCTGTATACGTGTAGATGCGCTGATCAGAGAGCGAATAAAAGTAATACGTAATCCCCTTGTACCCTGACCGCGTCTCCCATGGATTTGCTCCCAAAGCATACAAACTTAACTGCGGAACCATATGGTACTTACTTTTGAAGCTGCCGAGCAGCTGCTTTTTCGCTTCGGTGTGATCGATCTTCTCTAGAGCAATCAAACTAAGATACACCCGGGAAAGTCGATCGAGCAGCGCTTCCGTTGAAAACTTGACATGGCGCTGAAAAAATAAGTTCAGCTCCCCATGAATGCCGCGAATGTCCTTTTCCACGCGGGGAAGATTGCCGTTATGCGCAGCAATAGCAAGCAGCTCCAGCCGTGTACAAATCGTCTGGGATAGCTTCGCCAAGCCGATGCCAAGAATCTCTGCGATCAGCGATTTGGCTTCCGCTACGACATCAGTTTCGTAGCTGACATCGGTTACGGATGCTTGTAACTGCTCACGATCCTGTAGCTGATGCATGGCCCGATAGCGTAAAATGACCTCCAGCTTGTGCAAGCAATTACCTTTCGCCTTGCAGGTGCACATGCTTTTCCCGATCTCCGATTCACTGTCAAAAGATACGGATATATCTTGGGTGCGCAATGTCATGGTTAAAAAGGATGTTTCAACGATCTCCATTTCCTCGAAATAGTCGAGGCGAAACAACACTTCTTCCAACTGCGCTGGGGTAAAAGCCTTGCTAATGTGAGTCGGCTGCAATTGCAAGAGCCAGCTAAAGTCAGGCTTGTAGGTCTCCAGCTCTTCCGCGGTCTCTGCTCCTGCTTGCAAATGGTTTTGGGCATAGTAGACGATGGAGATGATGACATGCTTGCATATCTTGTCAGATGGACATGAGCAGGAAAAACGATTAATATCTGCATGAAGTCGGCATACGCTGTCATCTGACAGCGCACACTCGACGTAATCGTCCCCGAACTCGTAGGAAACGTTCATTCCTTTTTCCATTTCCTTGATGGAACGATTGTAAATTCCTTTATTCGCGTATTTGATCAGATACTCTTCGTTGCACAGCGCGATAAACCGATGAAATTCTGATGTAAAATCCGCCATCGTTATTTTCCTGCTGCTCGCATGACATCATAGACGGTTTCGCTGAAAATGCGTGTTGGAATATCGGTGAGCTTCAGTCGATCCACTGGCTTGAAGTAAAAATGCTTGTACTCGGCATCTTTATTCGGAAAGAAAGCCAACGCTTCCAGCTTCACATCCTCCATGCCCTCCCAATACGAAATGCTCGCCCCGCTGATTTTCAGCTCAGCCACCATTCCGTCATACAGTTTGTAAAACTCATAATAATAACCGGCATCGAGCGGCGTACCTTTGACCCAGCCGAATTTCTCCATCATTTTCGCAAAAGCGGTAGGTGAATATGATTCAACAGGTAGGCGGAGTAATTCATTGGCTTTTATTTCTTCTTCCGTAGGCAGGAACGCTTCACGATTCAACTGCTCGAATGGTTGGGTAATTTCGTAATCTTCCAGCTGAGTACGCCAGCCGTTCAACATCTCTTCGTCCAGCTCCAGTGGGTGAATCAAACCAATGAGCTGCTCATCTGCCAACTCATACTCATCCTCGTCCACGGTGTTAAATGTCCCATCGTCCATATAGCGGAACGTATCTACGAGCTTACCATCCTCGTATACACCCCAGATGAGCCCGATTGCGAATTTTTGCATCAACACGTTCTCCACAAAGAGACGTTTCCATGCTGCCGTTGACCAATAACGCGATTTGGACAGGGACTCCTCCAGACGAAGAGATTGCACTTTCACCATATTTTTTAGGTCTTTTTTCAATTGAGCAAAAGTCAAACGTGCTTGTTCTGCCTTCTCCTGATCGTCTTTCGCGGACGGTGCAGGCAGATTTTTGACTGCTTTTCCTGTGCTGTCGTTCGTGACTTCCAGCTCCAGCTCGTTGCTGACTTTGACCGTGAAGGTGCGGTCCCCGTAGTCAAACACTTGCTTGCCGGACGCATCGAAGCCGAGCGTGGTAACCAGTCGGTCTTCCAGTTCCATCGCGGAAATGTTCTGATTCGCAGCCGCCATGGACAGCGCCTCTTCTGCTGCTGATTTGACTTGCCTGTTTTTGATCGTACGCTTGATCTGGTCAATTAGACGCAGCGCCGTCAAATCATTCGAGAACGACAGAGCACGCACACCATCCGCAGCCAAGGCACCGCGAGAGTGATCTGTCCAATCCTTGATCATCTGACCAATGGTATCGACTATACGTCGATCTCCGAAAGCGACGCAGAGCGGCATGACCCATTTTTCTTTGGCGACTGCTCCATTATCGAGCCATGTGCGCAAAACTTCTACGGTAAAGTCAGCAACAGATGCCGCTTGCAGAGACGGTTTCAAGTCAAGTACCAACTGGTTTGGCGCTGTCGGGAAATCGATCGAAGCGGTTAGCATGTACTCCATTACTTCCTGACCCAGCTCGTTGCCGTCTTGGTCGCGAAGGACTGGCATGCGCTCCAGTGGCATCCATTTAATTCGTGTGAGCTTGCGCTTGTCGGTCAGGTTGCCTAAATGGGTCAAGCTCGCATCTGGCCCTTGCTCCTCGGCGTCGATAAATGTTTGTAGCAGCGTTTTAAATTTGCTGCTCTTTTCTGTTGTCAACATCTCTTGGAAAATTTCCTTGTTATTGTCCAAGGAGCGAATCGCATCAAGCGCCATTTCCTTGACCTTTGCTTTTTTCTCGGTTTGATAGACGTGCAAATAAAGTTCCTTGTCTTTGGCCTGAAGAAACGCTGCACCAGCAAAGCTGCTCACTTTCTTCGAGCTGTCACCCAATCCGAGCAGAATCGCTTGGTTGCGCAATTCCTCTGACAGCTTCTCCTTTGCCGCTAATAGGGTCTGCATCACAAACACGCGAAGCTCTGTATCCAGCTTGTCAAAATGAGCCAGACTCATTTCCGGATTCGCTACGACCAACGAACGATACACCTCTTCATTGACGTCTGTGTAATAATAGTGCGTCTCCTTGATCGACAAAATCTGGTAGAAAAGTGTCTGGATATCTACAGCTTCGTCCTTCTGGTAATGATCGATGATACCGGTCAATCGATCCTGGAACGCATGAGCGAAGCACATATGGCCTACTCTGCGATTGGACTTGTCATTGTATTGGCACATGAACGGAATCAAACGCGCAATAAACGAATGGTCCACAGGCAAGAAGCTCAGCAGGATCATCTGCTGCCTTACAAGTTGTAAGTCCTCCAGATGCACATGCTCGAGCACATCCTCTAGGACAGCTTTGTCATCCAAATAGTTCGCCAGCTTTGTCGAGCCCTTCGCACGACGCAGCGCGTCTTGAATAATCCCTTCCAAAGAAGGCTGGAAATCGGAGAGATCCACACCTTCTGCCGCCAGCGTTTTGTGTAAAAATCCTTTGACCATTGGGATCGAAGCAAGCTCAAGCGCTCGTCTTGATCTCGTTACGTCTTCTTGCACCAGCTGCTTCACTTGCTCCCAATTTGTCGGCGGGGATAGCAAATGCTCGCGCAGGCCCAGCAGTAGATCGTAAGGCTCATCCATGTGTACGAGTCCAAACAGTCTCTTATCTTCGGACAAGATATCAAGCGGGAACATGTCAAAAAGGATTTGCAAGGTGTTGTGCAGCTCCCGATCCATCTCCTCTTCCTTCTTCAGGAATGCACTGATCCCGCCTTTGACGTGAATGCGGAAGTACAGCAAGCTGATGACTAGCTCCATATAACGTTTCAAATGTTTCTGGTTCAAAAGGGAGCCTTCCTTGACCTGCTCTCCTGGATAATACTTATCTCGCAGTGCAGCCTTTTTCTCTTTGACGTATGAAGGATACAACGACTCGTTGGTTAGCAAATTGTTGCTCGAAAACTGCATGGTCACGACTTCTTTGGCAATGGTATGCAGCTCTTTTATATATTCGCGCGTATCACCTGTAACCAGGTAATAATAGATCGGCATCAGCTTTTCTTTTGCTTCTTCCAATAAGCTCGGAGAAATCGTGTACGCATACGAAATGAATAGCAAAAATTCGGCCCGATCAAATGTCGAGGAGTAATCACGGCTGATGCTTGCGCGATAATCCTCCGCAGCTTTTAACAAAAATTCGCCAAATAACGCATGCCCGAAATGCTCGACCGTTTTTCTCATGGCCTCCAATGCCTTCTGATCTTTTGCACGGATGTCAGCATCATTGATTTCCTTCATACCTTGCAGTTCGATCTGGTCCAGGAAGCATTCATCCATCACATTTTTCTTATCGTAAAAACGGTTGCTTGCCTTGTAGATCAGCACAGCTGCTCGATAGAAAGCCAGCTCTTCTCCGCGTTTTTTTAGCTTGTCAAATTCGGATCGAACCGTATAGCTGTAAAACCGCGGGTCCTCTGCGATTGCCGGGCATTCGTCTGTGTCACCTGCAACGTAATCAGCGACTTGATCGTACAAATGCTTGTTTCGATCACTTGCACTGATAAATTCCTCCACAAATTTCTTCGTAACCGGATTCAGATCTGTCTTTCGTAAAACCATTCCTTACTCCTCCTTCTCTCTATTTGATAACCTTACCAATCCACTGCGCGAGCTCATCAGGCGTGATCGCGGCGACATTTGCTCCCATATCGCTCAATACCCTTGCAGCATGCTGGTTGTACGTAGCGTTGCCCTCGAAATCTAAAGCCGTCAGCACTAAAAACTTGCAGCCCGCGTCTATAATTTCCTTGCTTTGGCGATACATTTCCTTGATCGGATAGCCCTCCTCCAAATCGCTGACGAGGATAAATATCGTTTTCGATGGATTTTCGAGCAGTGTTCTTCCGTATTTGAGCGCTTGGGCAATATGAGTCCCCCCACCAAGTTGCACACTCATCAGCACATCGACCGGATCATCCAGTCTATCGCTCAAATCTACGACCTTTGTATCAAAAATAACCAAATGCGTCTTCAAGGCAGCGAGCTTGTAAAAAATACTTGCCATAACGGAGCTGTAAATCACAGAGTCCATCATACTGCCGCTCTCGTCCACGACAATGACGATGTTCCATTTGTTGTGATGCTGGATATTGCTGTGGAAATACAGCTCATCGATGATAAAACGGCTTTTTTTGCGATCGTAGTTTTTCAAATTTTTGCGAATCGTTTTATGCACATCCAGATTTTTCATCGACTTCGTATAGCCGCGTTTGTGGCGATTGCGTTTGCCGACAATGCTGGTCTGCACCTCATTTTCCAGCTGACGCCGCAGATCGTCTACGACCTTGCGTACAATTTCCTTTGCACTTTTCACGACCTCTCCTTTCATCCTGCCTTTAAATTGGAGGATGTTTTTCAAGAGGGTCATGTTGGGCTCCATGCTTTCCAACACTTTTTTGTCTGTCAACAGCTCTTTCATGTTATAGCGGTCCAGAGCTTGCCGCTCGAGGATTTCTACCGTCTTTTTGGGAAACAGCTTGCGGATTTTATTCAACCAGACGGGAACCGTCAATGCCGAATCTCCCCGGCCACCTTCTTTTCGATAGCCTTGCTCTTCGCCGTATTCACGGTTGTATAAAAATTCAAGAATCGAGTCCAGTTCCTGATAGGAAAACTCGGATGATTGATAGACCCCGCTGCCTTCCAATGATTCCTCGGCATGAGAGCCCAATAACAACCGCCAGCGGTTCAAGGCTTCGCGGCTCAAATCAGGTTCCATTTGGCAAACTCCTCCTTGATCGCTTCATCGAGCATGCGGGCATCACGCAAGGTACGCTCATCGATGACTGGATTCGTGACTTGTTCCACCGTCGTTTGGAAGAGAGTTGCCACTTTTTCCGAGAGCATACTAATTTCCATTGGGCTAAAATATGTAAACGCTAATCGCAGTTCAGGCACCACTTGCAAAAAGTCGTCGTAGGCCAAGGATGTAATCATCTGATGCAGATCGCGCAATATTTCTTCTTGATGAAAGAGGTAGTCACGAGCCACGATAAAAACGCCATGTAAATACGCGGCGGTATGCAGCATTTGCTCAGGCGAGCCGAACATATAGGCACGCGCACGTCTGGAGATTTCTGCGCGTTCTATCACTTCGAGATTGCACAAGATTGCGACCACCACCCCCTCCAGTTTCGCGGGGAGCTTGTCGTTACGCAGCAATTCCAGCAGTTGATCACTGAATACCTCTTGGGAGTCATCCGCCTGTCTCTTTTCACTCAGCATGTACAGGAATTTGAGCTGATCGGCCAACTCATCCAGTTCGTTGGGGTTCGGGTTTCCCTGCTCGACGATTTTGGTCACAGCCTGGTAATATACTTCTTCCACCAAGTTCTCCAGCCGTTCTGTCTCGATAAGACCGAACAACCTTTTTTGCTCCAAAAGAATCGTGAGTGTCTTCAATGTTTTGCAAAGAGAGAGAAAATGTCCATCCTGCCTAACGGACCCTTCTACAGATTCAAAGAGCCTTTCCGACAACTCTTCCAATCCCATGACGACCGCCATCATAAGCCATTTTGCCAGCTCATGGCTCTGGTGCTGCGGCATTTCTTTTACCATATCGGCTAGCTTTTGCGCAGCTGCCTCCTTCACAGTCCCGCCATAGACCGAGCTTTCGATCAGACGGGCTTCGACGAAGGAGGAATAGCTGTAGCGCCATATTTCTCGGACAAGATTGACATTTCGATTGTTCATCCAGTCTGGTCCGGATTCTTTCGCGCAAAATTCTGTACCCAAGAACTGCATGCAGTGAAAAAACTGGCTGGCTTCGCGATGTGACTTCTTGGCATACAGCTCTAGCACCTTCTGATTGCGCCCTGTTGTCGTGATCGCGAGCTTTAGTGATTTACATCTGTCTTTGCAATCGCGAACGATAGGCACATCCAGTGAATTTGGAGCAACCTCACCAATTCCATCTCCTGTCAACAGCTCTCGCAATGTCTCGATCGGCTGTGAGGTTGCAATCGAGCGCTCGCCTTTTGTAAAAGCAGAGAGAACGGAATCGATCAACTCATAGGCGCCGCCCTCAGCCTTTTCCCGCATGACTGCCATGCCGTTCATGAGGCTGTACGCTTCAATCGCATCCGCAGTCGACGTCGTTTCTCCTTTATCACGTAGCCTTTTAAGCAGTTGCGGGAGGTACACCAAGGCGCTTTTCGAGAAGGGAGCACGCTCCTTCTTCTCCAGTGCCTTCCACACACTCTCGTAGTAGTGAACGTACGGCATCCCGCTTGCGTATCCATTCAACTGATCCGCTTCCTGGTACGTGTACACCATCGGATATATTTTTTCTTCCTGCACCTTTTGTATCTTGTAGGAAGTCTTGCGCTCCTCGATGAGTCCGTATGTATGAAATCCCCCGGTAACCACGAGAATTCTCGCATGCTTTTGCTTTGCCTCTGCAATTTTTTGACGCATGTGCGCCTCGCGAATGAAATCGCCTTCCGCTTCCAAAGTAGCGTCATCATAGCATTTTCGAGACAGGTAGCAGTAGGCAAAGACATCCTTGACGAAATCCTGCGTCTGTTTGCGGATACCATCAATCTCAAAAACTTTTTCCCACAGCTCATCGAAGTTCCGGCATTTCATCGTCTGGCACAATCGCTGAATAAACTGCGAGCCTGCCAGCATGCGCTCATCGTGATAGGACAGCTTTTCATTCTTCTTTTTCAAATCATGGCCGTCTTCCAAGCTTTCCAGGCGACTTCCGTAGCTTAGATCAATGAAAGCAGCAGGTATCTGACGGCGTTTTGCTTCAACCAAGGCTACATATTCCGGCGAATACAGAAGAAACGGAAAGTAACAGACGTATTTTTGCTCCCCTGAGGCGTACGCGTAATAAATGCTCACAGGAGGTTTCGTCCGTTCATCCGTCAAGATCGGAATGATATGATTACTATGGTCCGGGCCTTCAATCAGAATGATTTCCGGTTGATACTCTTCGATCGTTTTTTTCAAATGAAACGAGCAGGCAGGACTATGATGACGAACCGGGAAATAGACGACCTGTTTGCTGAGGTTGTAGACCTCTTCTTCGACGAATGATTTTATGAAGCGGTCTTGACCGTTTATTTGATCCATTTCTTCTCGCTGTAATAAGTTCCCCATAGACCCTCTTCCTTTGCCCGTTCTTTGACCACTTTGGTAAAGTAGGTTTTCAGGATATTTGCGTCCTTTTGGTTTTCCTTGACGACCGCTCCCAGCATGTTCTGTACCAGTCGATCCATGGAAATGGGCCTGCCATCATAGTAATGGGACGTCATTGCACTTTGGACATAGACGGAGACGGCTTCGGCTGTACTCATCACGGATTGAGGGGAATCGATTTTGAATCCTTCCTTGGTCTCGCCCATACGCAGTTCCATGAAGGTCGTCGCCAATATCTCAACCACATCCCGATCGATTTCGATGTTTACGCCACTTTGCTCCAGAATTACTTTTGCTTGAGATTCGATAATTTGTGCTTCCATTTTCACATGATTAATCGGCGCGATCGTCTCGAAGTTAAAACGACGTTTGAGCGCGCTGCTCATTTCATTGACGCCTTTGTCCCTCAAGTTCGCTGTTGCAATGATATTAAAACCGGGCTTGGCAAACAGGATGCCGTCTGATAGCTCGGGAATGTTCATCACCTTGTCGCTCAAA
Source organism: Brevibacillus sp. AG (assembly GCF_028369215.1). Lineage (NCBI taxonomy): Bacteria > Bacillati > Bacillota > Bacilli > Caryophanales > Paenibacillaceae > Brevibacillus > Brevibacillus sp. AG. The sequence goes on from NZ_JAQMYO010000001.1 coordinate 669,050, forward strand.
ATACTAATCAACACGTCTTGAACCTCAAACGGACAACGGGTAATTTCTTCGAATCGCGTAATAATCCCTTTGCTCATACCGGTGTATAGCGGCGAAGGAACCAGCGCTTGCAGCGAAGGACCTTTGTCCAGCAGCATCGCGTAGTTCCAAGAGTATTTGATCATATCCTCTGTCGTGCCAGCGGTGCCTTGGATCGTATTCGTGCTCGTACCGGAGATGGCCGCAGACAGCAGCTCAGACAGCATCGTCTTTGCCGTTCCTGGTTCACCGACGAGCATCAAGCCGCGATTGCCTGCCAACGTGACGATCGCACGCTCAATAAGCACATCGTCTCCATAGAACTTCTTCGTAATCGGTATACTTTCGCCCTCATAAGAGAGAGGTTCATCCGTTCCTAAAATAAAATCGCGCACAGCTCTTGGCGACATCAGCCAATTGGGAGGTTTTGTCCCTGTATCATGGGAACGCAGCGCATTCAGCTGTTTTGCATATAACACTTCCATAGGTGGTTTCATTGTTTCCATCCAAATGCCCACTCCATTTCTGGTTGTTCTTGAAATATATGTATACCACTAAAAATGAAAACATATGTTTGTTAGGAAAAGAAGGGTATTTGTACCCAATATTAGGAAAGATATGTGAAAAGATGTGAAAAGAGTACTACATGCTAAAAAGCGCCCTGGGTCCCCAAGACGCTTTTCTCGCTTTTTTTGAAGAGTTTTTTTACAACAGCGTCCGCAAGCTCCAAAGCTCCGGGAAAAAACGGTGATCGAGTGCTCTGCGTAAGTACATGACGCCTGATGACCCTCCTGTTCCCGGCTTTTGGCCTATGATGCGTTCGACTGTCGTCATATGGTTAAAACGCCATTGTTGTTGCTGGCTGGCGATATCCACCAGCTTTTCTGCCAACTCGTACAGATCCCAATACTGGTTCACATTTCGATACACGGTCAGCCAGGCATGCTCTACAGTCTGATTTGGTTGATATGGTTGTGACCAATCGCGATTCAAACATTCCGGATCAATCGGCAAGCCACGAGCAGCCATCTCCCTGATCGCCGCATCATAAATGCTGGGCTGCTGCAAGGCCGTACTCATTTGGGAATGAAGCTCTGGTTGATGTGCATACACCGCTAGGACATGCTGGTTCTTATATCCTAGCGTAAATTCGATGAATCGGTTTTGATAGGATTGAAATCCGGAGGAATGACCCAGCTTGTCACGGAACTGGAGGTAATCGGCTGGCGTCAATGTAGAAAGGACATCCCACGATTTAATCAATTGCTGCTGGATACGCGAGACTCGCGCGAACATTTTGAAAGCAGGCTCCAGATCATGATTGCAGATGCATTCATATGCTGCTGACAGTTCGTGCAAAATTTGTTTCATCCATAGCTCACTCACCTGATGAATGATAATAAACAGCATTTCATCATGATGCGTGGATTGACATTGTTGACTCGACAAGATTTGATCAAGCTGTAAATAATCGCCGTACGTCATTTCTTTTTGGAAATCCGTGTGAATCTGTGTCTCCAATGAGGTGTCGTTCGGTTGATTACTTCCTTGTTCATGTGGTCTCATCGCGGCATGACCTCCTTTCCCATCTAATTCCTTTCTACCTCTCGTTACTCCTGCTGAATCTCCATCCTTCTCACCCGATATTATTTCGCTGCTTCTAAATATTTCAAATCGATCAAGCCGTCGATTTTATTACTGGAAATATAGCCGGCTTCCTGGCTGATATCTGCCATTTCCTGAATAACTTTTTCATTGACCTCCGTTGTTACTTCCAAACGGGAAAAGGCTGCCTGCACTTCTTTTTTGCTCAGCTCTTTGCCAGTCAGATTTTTCAAATGCTTGATGATCAGTTCTTGGCTTTCTTCGGGATTTTCCTGAATGAATTTGACTGCTTTTTTATGTGCTTGCAGATAGGCGGTTGCCAATCCTTCTCTTTTCAGAAATTCATCGCTGGCTGCTACCACCGTATTGGTTGATTCTTTCCCCCAAGCGAATTGATCCCAATCCAGAAGCAATTTTCCTTCGGCCTGATTTTCCAGTACATATCCCCACGGCTCCTGAGTTGCTGCACCATCGACGGATTTTTGCACGAATAATGCTGCCGTATCTGCTGGAGCCGCAGCATACAGTTCCACATCTCCACCATTCGTCGTCGGTTTCAGACCAACCTCACTCAGTGCTTTTCTGAGCATGACATCCTGCGTGCTTCCGATTACCGGAATCGCGATTTTTTTGCCTTTTAAATCTTTTAGTTCCGTAATATTGGTTGAACCGTTCATGACGAGCACAGCTCCACCATTAACTGCTCCTGAAATCAAACGATACCCAGGATGCTTGACATAAAAGTTCAATAGCGGCCCTGGCCCGACTGTCCCTACGTCAATCGCCTTCGTTGCCATTGCTTCCATAAACAATCCGCCATTGGCGACCGTTTTTGTTTGAATCTTCATATCAGCACCGAAGGCTTCCTTAAAATAGCCTTTCTCCAGCGCGATGATCGTGGCACTATGGGTCAGATTTGGGAAATATCCAATCCTTACTTCCTTCTCAGAGGATGCTGCTCCGCCAGTAGAGCAGCCGCTCGCAATCCCTATCAATAATAGGGATGCGACAACGGTCCTGAACACTTTTTTAAGCATGTGACGACACACTCCTTAGCCATTTTTCTTTTATGAATGGACTCCCCACTTCATCTGAACGTTGCGTTCGATGCGTGAAAAGACAACATTATCGACGATGGTACCGATGATCGCAATAATGATCATGACTGATATCACCAAATCCATTTGTCCAAGTGAACGTCCCATCTCGAGCAGTTGCCCAAGACCACCGCCACCCCCGAGCAATTCACCAGCCATGAGTGCCCGCCAGGAAAATGCCCAAGCGATTCGAAGTCCAGAGATGATCTGCGGTACAGATGCAGGAAGAATGACTGTTCGTACAAAGTGAAAGCCAGACGAACCGTAAGTCTTGGCCACCCGCTGATATAATGGCGGGACATTTTTAAAACCGCTGGTCGCGTTGACTGTCATCGTCCAGGTCGCCCCGATCGTCACAATGAACAAAATGGAGAAGTCATTTAAGCCAAACCAAATAATCGCAAGCGGGAACCAAACAATGCTCGGGATAGACTGAAGCGCCGTCACCACAAAGCCAAGCGTATCTTCTACGAGTTTGTACCTCCAAATGAAGTAACCCAATATCAGACCGACAATAATGGCAATGAGAAAGCCCAACAGGATTCGTCCCATGCTTTTTCCAATCGCAGCGGTAATTTGTCCGCTTATCAATCCATTTACGAGTGTTTCGAAAACCTGGGTCAAGCTGGGAAACATGAAAGATGGCAGCCCAGATAATCTAGATGTGACTTCCCATATCGCCGCTATCATAGCGATGAAGATGACCCGTCTTAAAGCTGTAGTCATTGCCCATTTCCTCCTTCAGCACCTTTTCTATCTCTTCTTGCAGGATCGACAGCACCTTCTGCTCCGTGTTTAATGTCACACTGTCCGGCATGACTCCATCGCGCAAGGCAGGAACCGCAATGATTTCCTTGATTTTTCCGGGGCGTGTGGCAAAAACGACGATCCTCTCCGCAAGTTGAACGGCCTCCCGGATATTATGGGTGACGAAAAAAATCGTGACCTTGGTCGTCCGCCAAATCTCAAGCAACTCCTTATGAAGAACCATCCGCGTCTGTTCATCCAGCGCCGAGAACGGTTCATCCATCAGCAAAATATCGGGTTCCATGACAAGTGCCCGAGCTATGGCTACACGTTGCTTCATCCCTCCTGAGAGCTGATGGGGATAGGAATGAACATACTTGCTTAAATGAACCATTTTGAGTACTTCCAACGCCTTTTCGTTGGCTTTCGCTGTAGACATTTTCTTCAACTTGAGCCCGTATGTAACATTTTCCAAAACCGTCAGCCATGGAAATAATCCCGCTTCTTGAAAAACGACGACTCTATCGGGGCCGGGCTTATTCACTTTGTTGCCAGCAACGTATATGTCACCGCTGTCCGGTTGATCCAATCCGGCAATTAAGTAGAGCAGCGTCGATTTTCCACAGCCAGAGGGGCCTACAATAGAAACGAAGCTGCCCTTTTCCACTTCCAGATTGATATCATCCAGCACCTTTACTTTTTGTTTCTGCTGATTCACGAAATGTTTCGTAACATTATCAATAGTCAGATACATGGCTGCACCTCTTTTTATTCCAACTTTGTCGATGGGGATTATGAATAAATAATGATTAATCCTATCGTTTTTGTCAACTATAATCCAATAAAAAAGGGAAGGCGGCGGGCACCTTCTCCTATTCAATGCGAGATCCAAGTTTTATGTGCAGCATTAGACGTCGTCTTCTTTACCTACTCCTTTTTCCCCTACAACTTCGTCGGATCAAATCTTCTCTCATCCAAATAAGCTCGCGCATGCCCCCAGAAATATTTGCTTGGCTGCATGTAGATTTCTAGACCTGCCCGCTCAATTGTGCGATTCGCCTCTTCATTCGCTTCTTTGAGAATTTGCTTTTCATCCACAGTCAAAACACGGCGCTCGTCCATAATCAGCTCACCATCGACAATGACATGGTTCACATCTCCACCGACTGCCTGATAGACGATACGATGGACGTGCATGTTCTCTGGATTTAAGTGGGCCTGATGCATATTTACGGTAATGACATCCGCTTTTTTACCAGCCTTAAGCGACCCCAGCTCGTCATCCCAGCCGACACAGCGTGCCGCATCAATCGTTACCATTTCCAGCAGCTTGCCCGGCGGGAGGTAATAATAATCCCGCAGCGCCGCTTGTTGTAGCAGCTGCATTCTGCGCATGGCCTGGAACATGTCAAAAGGAGTCATCGGCGAGGTGCCGTCTGTCGTAATCGCAACAGTCGCTCCCATCTCCAGCAATTCCGTAATAGGGGTGCGTGCATTGATTTGACCAAAACCAGGAGAAGCACTCACATTCGTTCCGGTTTCGGCCAAAATTTTCGCCTCGTCAAAAGAAATTCCCCGACAATGCTGCAAGTGTACGTCTGGACCGAGCAGCGCGTACTCTTTGTCTTGAATCGCGAGGTGAATCATGCCTCCAAAAGCATCGGAATGGATGCGCGTGTCGTACTTTTTCGCAATCTCCCTGATTTTCCGTGCTTGGTACCGGTCGAAATCGGTTAAGCCAAACAATTGGTCAGCTGGTGTCGGATAGGATGGATTGACAGAGGTCACGATGACAAATGGAGTTATGTATGCTCTGGTTTTAGCGTTATTCGCGTGATTCAGGGCTTCGATCACTGCTTCTGCTCCAGCGAGCACCTGCTCATAGGTGACTTCCTTCGTTACTTTTTGTCCATCGACCCAGCGGCTGAAGGGATGCGGCCAAGGTGGATTACATGGACCAGTCGCTACGATTTCGCGAACACCGACCTCGTTGTACGCTTTGGCGTGATTCAAGGCAAAGATCGGATCATCTGAGCGCGGCATCGAGCCCAAGACGCTAACACCTGTCGTAATCCCTGCTTTAAGCCGCTCCAGTGCTGACAGCTTTCCCTCGTAATACCAGAAATCGTCTGTCACGTAGTGCTTGTATGTGTTGGTCATGATTGGCATCCAGTCATTAATATTGTCCGTCGCAATCGTTTTGAACAAGGAATGTCCGCCATGACCATGTGCGTCAATGAAGCCTGGCAGTATACAATGATGCGCGCAGTCGACTACCTTTTGCGCGGGATACTTGTCTTTTAGCAGTGGAGTGTCGCCTACCTCCAAAATTCTTCCTTTATCGATGGCGACTGCCCCGTCCTGTAATACACGACGGTCTTTGTCCATCGTAATGACTACGCCGTTTACGAGTAACAAATCGATCAAGTTGCATCTCCCCCAGCCTCAAGAATAAGGGCGGTGCCCATGTCACCTACTTCCCTCCCTACACCTTACCGCAATTTCGACATCTTGTATTTGCAAGAAAATTACAACTTTTTATAATATGTTTACCTGTTGGTTCTAAATGGAAAAACCACCTTTCCTAAAGGAAAGATGGTCTGAAGGTTTTAGGCATCTGCTTTTCGTTTGCGGAAGAAAAAAATGAGAAAGGCTATCCCCGCAAATGCGAGTACAACATAAACGACATTGGAATATAGATCGAAATAGTACAGAATGTCTTCCCACGATTCCCCCAATAAATGACCAGCCATCACTAGGACGATGTTCCAAATAAACGTACCGAGTGTTGTAAACAACAAAAACAGCGGGAAATTCATTTTGGTCATACCAGCAGGAACGGAAATCAGGCTTCTGATTAATGGGATCATGCGGCAAAAAAAGATCGTCCAGTACCCATATCGGTCAAACCATTCGTTCGCTTTATGGATATCTGCCGTTTTAATGCGCAGAATATGCCCCCATCTCTCTACGATCTTCTCTATTTTTTGGACGTCTAGGTAATAACCGATTCCATAAAGCATGATTGCTCCGATCACCGAACCGATTGTAGCTGACAAGATTACACCAAAAACCGTTAACGATGATTGCGTCGTCATAAATCCACCGAAGGTCAAGATCACCTCAGAAGGTATGGGTGGAAATATGTTTTCCAGTGCCATCATGAGTAAGATACCGAAGTAACTATATTGTTCAATAATTTGGGTCATCCAGTTCTGCATGCTATCCCTCACAATTATTTACCAATGCTTATCTCTCCAGTATAGAGACACGCGTTGTATAGTTCAATGAAAAGCAATAATCTTTTCCTTTATTTCAATACGAAAGAAGGAACTCTTGGGTTACCTTTCCTTTGAAACTTTTCATTTCGACTTTTTTTGATAGAAAAATATTATAAAGAGAGTTAATATATGGAAAAGGTGCCTCCATGCTCATTTTAAAAAAATGAATCGTTAGGGGTGAACTGTGTGTTTCGCAAGATTGTCCAATCACTCGTATGTCTTTTACTGGTTATGACTGCTAGCGCCGTTCATGTAAACGTGGCCGAAGCAAAAGAAACCGGCACACTATTCATTGAGAAACCATTTAAGAAAGAAGGACTTCGGTTTCAAACGACCGTTACTGAAATCGACAATCCAAAATACGACTCCCCAGAGTACCACGTAAATACGATTGTCACGAATATTTCGCGGAATCCGATCACATACACGACTGGTCATTGTTATGGTGTGACAACACGACTAGAAGCGTATGCCTCTGGAGACTCTTGGGAGCTTCCCTACCCTGAAGACGAACCTGCCTGTACCCCGGACATCAAGGAGAGAACCTTAAAACCTGGGAGAACGATTGAGCAAGATGAATATTTCCGAACAAATGAACTGCCGGATGATCTTACGCCAGACTATTTTCAATTGAATTCTTCCGTACGTATCCTCGTTGGACCTGAAGATAAGGAACGCAAAAAGGAAATCGTAAAGATGCAGACGAAATTTCTTCCAGGGCTGGCCCTCAATCCAGATGAAATCGAGCTACAGTCTGAATCGAGCGAGCTCTCTAAATCGTATTACGAACTCAAAGTGACAGGGAAAGCCTCCAATAAAGATATCAAACGCGTATCGATTCAGGTCTTCCATTCGACCATTACGTTGCGAATCGACTCGAAGTCAGGAGAGTTTTCCACAAAGAAAAAAGTAAAAGCAAAAGGCCCGTCCCTTCCATCAGGTGTACTCGAAGTGACGTATAAAGATGGAACGAAACACATCTACAACATACCCATAAAAAATACTAGCAACTGATGTTCTCCATAAAAAAAGGACTGCCATGTGTGCGTCCTTTTTTTTCGTTTTATATCTGATTCTATTCTAGCTTGCTATTGCTTCTGCTTAGACCAGTAAATCATGGTGTCGTCTCTCTTTATTTCTGCAAAGCCCATTTTGACTAATATTTTTGCGGAATCTATGTTATCTAGCAAGCACTTCGCCGTAATCTTTTTCACATCTGGCTGCAACAACGCCCAATTCGCTAGGCCTTCAGCCGACTCGTACGCGTAGCCTTTTTTTCGCTCGGCTTCAATAATTCCATAGCCGATGTCCACTTCTCCCTCCGCATTCGGGACTCCCTTGAACCCTACATCCCCGATGATCTTCATGCCATCTTTTGTAATGATCATCCACGATTCAAATCCTGTCGGTTCACCTGTGAGTTCGAGTGCTTTGATGATTTTGGGTATCGTTTCCATCGCATCCTCATCAGGCCAGCCTTTGCCTAATGTAAGCCCCATATCCAATAACTCTTCGTAATTTTCTTGCAAAATATTCGTCGCTATACTATGCGTAAATGGAATCAATATGAGCCGTTGTGTATGGATGCTTTTTTCATTCATGAACAGGTACCCCTTCCCTTTTCCTTCAATGTCCGTGACGATATTTACGTTGGATTTACTCTCCAAATGTTTTTTCAGAAAGGGTCTATTCCTACACCTCAGCTACTTTATACATACTCCGATAATAAGAATCACTCGGGCACCAACCATTATAGCATAATTTTCCACCCCGTTTTCTCAAACGAATTGAAGATTGATTAATTGGAATCTTTTCCGAATAATGAGAGATAACGAATGAGGATGGACACCACGGAAATCCAGTTGGTAAGGAGTGAGAAAATGTCCACAACGCTAAATACTGAGCTTGTCCGCATTCACCCCTGGGCGGATCACGATCTTCCCTTGCTGCGTCATTTGAATGCACCAGCCATGATGGAACATCTTGGAGGCCCGGAGACAGAAGAGCAGCTACTTGCTCGGCACGAACGATACGTCAATAAAGCCGGACAGCTAACGAGCAAGATGTTCAGCATCGTACTGCTGCCAGATTACACCCCTGTCGGAAGCATCGGCTATTGGGACCGCATCTGGCAAGGAGAAAACGTATACGAAGTAGGCTGGAGCGTCCTGCCCCCCTTTCAAGGGAAAGGCATCGCCTCTGCGGCTTTAGCCTCACTCATCACACGCATCAACCAAGAACGAAGACACAAGTTTATTCATGCCTATCCCTCTGTGGACAACCCCGGCTCCAATGCCATTTGCCGTAAGCTAGGTTTCACCCTGCAGTCAGAATGCGTCTTTGAATACCCTCCTGGAAGTTTTATGCGCTCCAATGATTGGCGATTAGAAGTTGCATCGGAACAATTCCCCATTGAAAAAGTTCGGGAGCAATTCCCCGCACTACAACGAACGTACAAAGGCAAACCAGTTGTTTATCTGGATGGCCCAGGCGGCTCGCAAGTCGTAAAATCCTCCATGGACGCGATCTATCGCTATATGGCGAACGGTGGGGCCAATTTACACGGCTCCTTTCCAACGAGTAAGGAGACAGAAGCTATCCTCGCAGATGCCAAGCAAGCTATAGCAGACCTCTTCCACGTGAAGCCGCTGGAGGTAGCCTTCGGTGCGAATATGACCACCCTGACCTTTGCCATTGCGCGTGCATTAGGTCGACATTGGAATGAAGGGGATGAGATCATCGTCTCCGAGATGGATCACCGTGCTAATGTTGACCCGTGGTTGACTGTTGCTGCTGATCGCGGAATGACCGTTCGGTGGTTAAAGGTGAATAAAGAGACACTTACATTACAATTAGATGAGCTCGACACCCTACTTACTTCCAGAACCAGACTTGTGGCATTCGGGCTTGCTTCCAATGCTGTCGGAACGATCCATGATCTCGCTGCCATCTCCCAAAAAGCACGTGCAAAAGGAGTCATTGTCGCTGTCGACGCCGTGCATGCGGTCCCTCACTTCTCTATCCATCGGGACGAGATTGGAGCCGATATCCTACTCTGTTCCGCCTACAAATTTTTTGGCCCTCATGTGGGAATCGCTGTCATCCGCAAAGAAATTTTTGAAGCACTCGATGTTTACAAATTGGTTCCCGCCCCCTCTTTTTATCCAGATAAACTGGAGACCGGAACACAAAATCATGAAGGAATCGCAGGAATCAGACCCGCTATCGAATTAGTTGCTTCGCTTGGTTTCGGTGATAGCTTCTCTGAAAAAATCCGCTCTGGCTACGAATGGATTGAAGCCTATGAAAATCAGCTGGCAGAAAAGCTGCGAAAAGAACTAGGCGCAATGAATGGCGTCACACTCTATCAAGCGGGTGAAGATGTACCGAAAACACCGACGATCGCTTTTCGGATCGAAGGGTTTTCTCCCCAAGAAATATGTGAGCGATTGTGTGAGGAGCATAGCATATTCGTTGCGGACGGGGACTTTTATGCGACAACACTCGCCAATTGTTTGGGAATCAATGAAAGTGGCGGTTGGATACGAGCGGGGCTGGCACCGTACAATACCCACGAGGAAATTGACCGTCTCATTCAAGGTATCAAAGCCATCATAAGGGCATAATTCAAGACCCGGGTCAACGCGACTCGGGTCTTCCACGTTTTTATCCATGAAGCCCGCCCTGAAATCTGGCGCGGGGGCGATAGTGCCCGACCGGAATTTGAATCAGGCAGGTTTTCTCTTCAGTCTCTAGGTTGTAAAGGTCATCGCAATTCTCCACGTCAAATCCGAGTAGCGGATGGCCGCCCATTCCACACGTGAATGCTGCCAAAAGCAAGTGATGCACGACGATTCCCGCCTCCATCTGCTGAATGCGATACCCTCGGTAACCTAACTGGTTGAACAGATGATCTCGTTTACCCACCACATGAAAGCAGAGCGGCACTTGATACAAATTCACGTTGTCCAGCGTCATTCCGTCTTGAAGACGTGCTCGAAAATCTCCATAGACAATCGGATAAAGAGCGTGCTCCAGCGGTTCGTACGTGTATGCGCCATCTTGTATCCCTTCTACCTGATGGATGCTTACGAAGAGAGAAATCCTACTCAACGCTACCTCCAGATTATTTCCTAAATCATTTTCATACGATAGAGCACTCATCGTCATTTCCATGATACGCGCTACCTGATTCTGATCTGTTTTCCTCCTGATAAAATCCACTTCCGGCGAAAAACGCTCCCGGCAATATTGCGCCAGATCATAGTTTGGTTTCTGCGAACGAGGGAGAAGGATTCGCTCATCGGAACGACGAGGCCACTTGCTTTCCAACTGATCCGAATAACGTGTAAACGCATGGGTAGATTCCTGCATGGCAGCCTCATTCATTTCCAGGAGCGCAGGATATTGTCTCATTCTTTTTGAGCGCATCACATGCACATGCTTTTGCTCAGGCAGCTCTCTGATTAGCTCGATTGCCGTCTTCTCTCCTCGCTCTGTCCATTGTGCCGGTGAATGCGAATGCCTCTCCCCTTCTGTTTGGAGCGATAAGGGAACTACCGCGTATACACTCTCTTGATCGGCAGACAATCCTAGCAGTGCATTCATCGCTCTATCTAGGAACTGGTAATGTACTGCAGTCGTCACACCGAGTTGGTTTGCCATTTCCTGCAATTGTCCTAGTAGTACACCAGCATCGAGCCCCTGCAATCGATAGGAAAACTCATCGTACTTAAAAAAGTTCTTCCAAAAATAGATGGATACGAAAGCAACTCCAAAACATGCATGTACCGGACAACTGCCATCAAGTGCTCGGCTAAGGACGTGATCAAAATTCCCTTCGCGCAATTGCACGAGTCTGTGATGAGCCACATCGTAGTGGTATAGACCTGAAGGAATACTCGACAGCTTCAAATACACGTACAGCTCACTCGGATAGAGCCCTCCCCCAGACGGAACCGGTCTTCGATTCGTTACAAGCGGCAAAAACGACTCAGATCCTGCATCTGCCGTAGTCGTGGTTAAAAACGATTGGCTGATTTGGATGAGTCCGTAGCTATACCATAACCAAGCGCCCAATTGAGAAAGAGACATCTCTTGTGAAACCGTTTGATCTACGAGCGATAGAGGCACATCTTCTGGCAGTGGAATGACAGGTAGCCCCCTGTACAGCTTGTATGTCAGTGGCGCATCTCCCCAATCCACTTCAAGGTCACTTGGTCGGGAGTTTTCTGTATCAAAATGAAGGCGGTACAAGAAATTTTCGAGACTCATCCGGCTCACTCCCAGATGCATGTTATGGAAACGGATGCGGAAAAGGATTCAACTCGTCTACATGCAGTGGTTGTTTCGCGTAACCCAGCTTCACAGGGACCTCCAATACTCTTTTCAATCCCGTTACTCGCGTGAGATGATGGCCAAAAGTCATCGGAAGCATGCCAGGAATCAATACGCGCACGCAAGATAAGCCGTGGCGCCCGACCTCTGGTGTCGTTTGATCTACCACAATGACATCGAGATCTAACTTTTGGAACACGCCGAGCAACTCACGCAAATCGTCTGTTAGATCACGATGCTGGTTTCTTCTAGGAAATTGTTCAGCGAAAGAGACCATCGGACGTGCATCATCCAAAAGAAAGGATAAGCGCTCTGCTGCTTCCGGCAAGCTGTAAAGCATCGCATGATCGTCCATCTTTTTCACCAAGGACGAATCCTGGAGCATACGCAAATATTTGCCTCGGTTCGCTTCGTACTTGTCTGTCAAAGGAAGGAGCATGGCAGCTGTCTCGTAAATAGAGCTTTTTACGGCGCGGATGGGATCTGGGTGCGCTCCTGCTGCACAAACAAGGTGTATCCCTTCCTTGCTTCGGTTTTTCGCAATCGTCCATACACTCGGGATGCCATTTTCCATCGTCGCATCGAACAAGTACAAATCGTAATTCGCAACTGTCTGCATTCGATCGATCAACAAAAGCAATTCACGATCATGAATAGTAGCCGGATCGAGGCGCGGCAATGGCAATCTAGCATACCAGGTCAACAAGAATGCATCACGCTCAACCACTTCCAGGATGCCGTAAAAAATCGCTTCCTCCAAGCTGCCACCCAACGCACAACCATTTGAAGTCTCAAATACAACTCCCTCCCCGAATCCCATACTGTAGTAGGCCATGAGTTCAGGTACAAGAATGGGTCGCTCTTCCTTAAAGGAATAACCCCATACCCAGTTCATTTCTCGCTTGGGATCAAATGGCTGAAACGGAAAATCTGGAAGGGCATACTGTTCTTCTGAATGGGTTCCTGCCGTCGTCGGATCAAGGGCATGGGGTGCAAGATTTGCATAGCAATCGCGAACCGTCGTCCTCTTGCCACGCGGCATTACACCGCAATATCTTTCCATTCCCTCCAGAATCGCCGTTAACTCGCTATCCGCGTACGAAACGGATCTGCCTGCTGTGCCCTCATTATGCGAAAATAAAGGCAAATTGACACTTACATCTGCAAAAACAGACACGAGATCACGGACTTTCCCGTTCAAAAATCCGGTTCGGGAATCCAAATACTCGGAGGTAAGTGCTTGTTGCAACTCAGCAATGGATTTTGTGCGGTAACTATCAGGACTTCGCTTTATGTTGGGCTTCAAGCATATTCTTGCCCGATCCTCTGAATCCTCAGGCAACCGACTACATACCGAACATAATGGATTTGGCAGAAAGAAATGACGGGTACTTGTCAATGTTTGTAAATCAATGAATTGGATATGCTCCGATAAGTGGGCTTGCCTGCCCTCTACGAAACGTAACACCTCCGCGATTACGTGGTGTGCCACCTGTAGCAAGCCAGTGCGGGATGACCACGGATCACGATGTGTTTCGCCTTTTTCGCTCAGCATTTTTTGTACCTTCCACATCTCTTGCCGATCGCGTCCCGCCATCAAACGACGCATATCTGCGCACTGAGAGCACCCTGTTTGACCTGGTCGTACCAACGGGCCTACAATCGCTTCTCCGAATGAAACAAAACCGCGCAGCCATGGAATATTCGCTTGTTGGAAATGTTTCTCTGCATGCAGATACAAGGAAGGATGATAGGTATCGTGTAACAGAAGTGCCAAGTCTGCTACCCTTGTCGCCGATTCCATTTTCTCACTCCGCCACACGCGGTAATCCGTCATGAGACGTTCTGAAATCAGCTCTGCTAATACACCGTCTCCGATTACAAGAATGTCAGCACTCATTGAAGCACCTCCCGAGAGAGCAGCAAAGCGAATACCCCGCCAAGGTCTTCCTCCAAGAAAGGCTCTATCGCCGCATTTATGATCAGAGGTTTTTGGTGGTGAAGAGCTAAAACTTCGACAGCGTGCTGCCAGACTTCATGTTCAGATTCTTCTTTGCTAGGGATGAATGCCAATTCCAATGGTTCACCCGTCAATGCTACAGATTGCGCTGTAAGTACATACTTAGACAATGGTGTTGCTTGATTCTGGATACGATGCAAGGCATACATTAACGCTTTTTGCAAAGCGTCTAGCTCCTGTAAGCCAACACTTCCAAACCAACCGGAGCGCGTTCCCACCCAAACAACCGGAAAACCGCATACATCATGGCCTTTAGCAATCTTCGGTTCTTCACGCCATGTAGCGAATGACCGCAAATAATACTGAGACTGCTCATCCGCAATCGTTCCAGCGTGCACAGGTCTAGCTGTTGGTTGTCGTCCTTTCATTTCTGACACATACGTGAGTGTTAAATAATGCAGTAACGCCCGACTTAACCCTTCTGCTGCCGTTTCTCCTGCTCCAATTCCGATGCTTCCATCTATCCCCATTTGAAAAGCCGTGTTTTGGGTAGCGAGATGGTTCACCATTCTTCCGACATACATCTCTGCCCCAAGTAATCCTGCTTCTCTTCTCGCCTCGTCATGGTTATAACCTGCGCATACAACCGATGGTAAAAGCTCTGCGGGTCCATCTGCGACGGGATCGACTGCCGTAACGATACACTGAGTGAGCGGCAATTGCGTTAGCTCACCCTCATCCCAACTGTTAAAAATTCCCGTACCCGATGAGGTCCATGATGGGAACAGAGACAGTAGACTTTCCTTTTGTTCTGCCTCTTTTGATAGACGCGATTGGAGATCACGTTCATCCAATACCTCCATGCTCATCTCTTCACTCAGCATCGGATGCCGCATGAATGACTGCCAGCTTCCTTCTAACGTCTCTAGATTTAGCAAATAAACCTTGTTGGGGACCTCTGTTTCTATGGACCCTGTAACGTATTTGAACCATTCAAAAACAGCGATATTCGCCAACATGGCTGCTGCGGTCATAGAAAATGCATGATGATCAGGGTCCGCACTCAAAGCCTGTCGATGCAACCGACGCCAAGCCGATTCAAAGCAAGCCTCTGATTGCGGATGAACCAGCGGCCCTACCATTCCTTTTTGGAGTACGAAAAGCGCCGGAATAAACACCTTCTCTTGCTCTCTGCATACAGAATGAATGACACTTATTTCATCCTTGTTTGTATGTGCCGATGTGTACAAAACAGCAGCGAATGGCTCGATTGCCTCCGACCACTCTACCTTCCCCCACGACGCTGGTTCTAGCTCTTCCAACTTTACATGCGGGTCTTTCCTGCGCGAATTCTCGATGATCGTCTCTAGCCGCTCACGATCAGTCGAAGTCTCACCCGTCATTGCATAATGGAATTGAACGCATCCCGATTCTAACAATGCATGGATGGCAGAAAGGAGAAATAGGCCCGCTCCGATTACCAAAACGTTCTCTGCTCGATATTTTTGAAACCGATACCCTCCCGAACCGCCAAACTGGTCCAAAAATTCAATCTGCGCTGCATACGTTGACATCATTTCTCGGGATAAATCATGTGGTTTATCCTGACTCACGTCTTGGAGAAATCCATTTTGAAAAAGAGTCCCCGCTACCTGGTATATTTGCTGTTGGTATTCATCCGGCAAATCGTCGGTCAATTGTTCCAGTGTATGCTCGCCATTAAACATGGGCATTAATTGGTCTACCCATCGTTCGATCATGTCACCCTTCATGCGGAAGGTCCCGATGTTATTCCGAAAAAATACACTTCCATCTGCATCGGGTATATAAACGGTATCCCGTTTCACTTTTATACGCATCGAAGGATTCAACCTTTCCATTCTTCTCCCCCTCCCTTTGCGAAATCAATCTATTTGTGACGAGACATGTCACTCCCATTTTATGTAGGACTATTTGTCTCACATTCCTGTTCGTAAAAACAAAGCTCCTGCCAAAACAATACTGTTGGCAGGAGCATAATGCGGGGTGTGATCATTAATCGTTATCAAATATGACAAAGCATGGGAAGAAGCAAGAGCAACTGCAAGAGCAACTGCAAGAACAAGAGCAACTGCATGAACAGCTACAGACGCAAGAACAGGAGCAAGAGCAACTGCAACGACTGCAACGACTACAACTGCATCTACTGCAGCCACCGCATCTTCCACATCCGCCACACCGTCCGCGAACGAGCGTAGCTTCATTCATTTTTTCTTTGTCCCAACGCTGTACTTTATCCGATTTTATTTCAGATGCCTTTAGTTTTTTTAGCTCTTTTTTGAAATCATCCATTCATTTTCACCTCCGTCACATCATGGGAGCTACTCTAGATTTATGAAGTGACATTGGGTATTTGTTCCATGATCATGCGCCCATTTTTGGTTGAACATGAGAAGCACCCGCTATACTGCAAGGTTCCCAGACAAAAAAAGAAGCCGCCCTCAAAGTGAAGGCAGCTTGTATGATCACTGATTTACAACTTGAAAATAATCCCCATCAGCGAGTAAATAATCACCGTCGAGAACAGCACCGTCATATGAATCAGTGAATAAATAAACATCGTTTTTGACCATTTCTGCGAATCCATTTTCCGGTATCCAAATACACTCAGAACCAGCCATAAAATATTCAGGAGCAGGGCCATCAACGTAAGACCAACGCTTAATGACCAGAATAAAAAACTGCTAGCAATTAAAATAACCAAATAAACATTTGTTTGAATGTAGGTACGTCTTGCACCTTTGACCACAGGCAACATAGGAACTCCAGCCGCCTTGTACTCATCATACTTGCGAATCGCGATCGCATAAAAGTGAGGCATTTGCCAAATGACCATGATGATAAACAGACCAAGGATAGCAGGATGCGTGATATCTGGGTGAATAGCAGCCCAACCGATGAGCGGCGGCATTGCACCAGAAATACTCCCTACCTCCGTATTGTAAACCGTTCTTCTTTTGGTCCACATCGTATAAGGCACGACATAAAAAAACAGTCCGAGAAATCCCATAATAGCAGCCAAAGGTGATGCCAAGACGAGCGACACTAAGCCAAAAATCGTCATCAGGGATGCTAGCCATAAAACTGTCTTCGTTGATATTTCTCCTGTCACTGTAGGTCTGTTCTTCGTCCTCTCCATGACAGAATCGATATCGCGATCATACACGTTATTAAAAGCACCTGCTGCACCCATGATTAAAATAGAACCGATTGTAGCAAATAAGATTTCTGGCAACTTATCTATTAGACTGAAGTGATACGTATATAAAGCTAATGTTAATCCGGCAAACATCGGAATCAGATTCGATTTGATAATCCCCGTCTTAACCGTTTGCGCCAAAATATTGGACATAGGCCGATTCCGCGTTGCTACGCTTTCTTCCCTCTGCATTCGTACACTGTCCCCTCTTACTAGATGATCTATATCTATCGTACTCCAAAATAGCATGACATAGTAGACGGTTAAATCCTACAAAACTGCCATTTGTATCTTACATACCAATAAGGATTTAAATACTATATGGAATGTTAATTCTATATGGTATGCTTGTCAAGAGAAGGAGGCGGACGAATGAACAGACGCAGGTTAACCCAAGCAGAGCGTAAAAAGGAAACACGGCAATTGCTCATTGATGCAGCTATTGAAACCTTTGCTCAGTTAGGCTTCCACGGGGCTTCCGTTGATAAAATCGCAGACCATGCTGGATTTACCAAAGGAGCTGTTTATGCTCATTTTCAGTCCAAAGAAGATCTCTTTCTCGCTATTTTGGAAGGTCAGATGCAATTACATGTGTCCAATATCCATCACGTAATTGATCACCAGCCATCATTATCGCATTTTATAGAAGCCATGGACGCCTATTTTATGTCCGTTCAGCAACAAAATCGCACGTGGAGCATGCTGAACCTAGAATTTTTGCTTTATGCCATGCGCGAAGAGTCAGTTCGAAAGCGATGGTCAAACATGATCTTAGAGTCGGTACAGCATCTTTCCAAGGCGATACAAACATTGATGCCAAAAGAAAGTGACTCTACTCTATCTGCGGATGAAATGGCATGGACGATTCTTGCTCTAGAGAATGGCATGACCATCTTTTCTTACATTAGCGGTGACCAGGCACCCCTGTCTTTATACGGAAAAGCTTTGCAAAACATGCTATCGTCAAAATAGCAAGTGCCTTATGTTAGAGCGATTCTAACTGGGCGGCCCGTCGCTTCATGATTCGATTGACTCTCTCAGAACCATAAAGCATGAACGCAATGTAGAAAGCGATAAAAAACGGTAAAATGGAAACTGTCGTCTGTGCAGCAATCCACCCTAGCAACGGAGGCAAAAGTGTGGCACCCGTGTACGCAACCGCCATCTGATAGCCCATCAGCTTTTGTGTTTGCTCTTTCCCAAAGCGTTCAGGGGTATCATGCAGCATACAGGGATAAATCGGAGCGAAGCCTAACCCGAGTAACAGAAAACCGATTAGCGAACAGTAGGTTGGTAATGGCAAAATCAACAGCGCTGCCCCAGCTATTGATACGAGAAGTCCGCTGCGAATCAGGACGCGGTTGCTCACTTTGAAGGTTACAAAGCCAGTGATCAGTCGCCCCACGGTAATGCCACCGTAATACATGGCTACCCACTCCGCCGCTACAGCCGCAGGTAGCTCTTTCACATTTACCAAAAAGCTGCTCCCCCATAATCCCACCGATGCTTCAGCCCCACAATAGAAGAGAAAGGTCAACAAAGTCAGCTTGACGCCTTTTGTCCGTAACGGTTGTTCGCTCTGCCCACGAAACGGCTCACCCTGTGACTCTTTGGCAGTATGGCTCTGCAGGTTCTCCATTCGTTTCCACAAAGGAAGTGTAAACGCTAGAAGTACGACTAACGCGAATTGAATGAGCGAAATGGTCAAGTAGCCATTCCGCCATAAATCATGATCGCGCATAAAGCCAGACATAATAATGGGGCCAAGCGTAGCGCCCACACCCCAGAAGCAATGCAGCCAGCTCATGTGATGGGCTTGAAAATGCGTAGCAACATAATGATTCAATGCTGCATCCACAGAACCAGCTCCTAGTCCCAGTGGCAATGCCAATACCATTAACCATAAAATCGAAGGGGCAAAAGAAAATCCGAGCAAGGCTGCCGCCGTCATCAAGCAGCTGATCAGCGTGATCCGTCCTGTTCCCAATCGTTTTAATAATGCACCACTCATCAAGCTAGAGACGATCGTACCAGACGCAATCGCAATGTTGATCACACCTGCCATGCCAAATGCCGCGCCATATTCTGCTTGCATGACCGGCCAAGCTGCCCCCAGTAACGAATCAGGAAGGCCCAAGCTGATAAACGACAAGTAAATCATGATCAAAAAGAATGTTGCCACTATCCCCCGCCTCCTGCTCGTTTTTACATTCTTCCTGTGAGTCTATTCAGCAATTTCTCTCCCTCTGTTTTGAACCGTTTGTTCTTTTCGAGAAATTCGTTCACTTCATGTAATTGGGCTGGCCGGTAGCCTGGGCCATCACAGCCACAAGAATGATAGGTAAACCCATGCTGATAGAGGATTTCAACCTTTTTCCACTGCTTCACATCCGTTTGCTTCGGAGCCTTGAAATCATGCCCCATCGCCTTCATTCCCTCACCACATTGCGGACAGCTATGCTTGATCTTGTTCCATTCTTCCTCCGTCAGCTCATTCTTGGAGGTTTGCTTGAACACTTTTCTGCAAGGGAAACAGGCGTATATTTGTTTATACGGACCATACATCCCATATCGACACATGATAGATCAACCCCTATCCAATTGTTCTTCAATCTAGACAATTCCCATTTCGGTATTGCTATGTATCCCCTTTTTTGACGAGCGTACTACCGATGAAGTCAAAGCTCAAAGGCGCCCCTTTTTTGTCGGGCTGCCATCCCAGCTTGATCGCCTCTTCAATGATAGCTGCGACGTCAGCTGGCTTTATCGCTCTCATATCCAAATGCTGCACATGTGGAAACTCCGTCCAAAAATCATTTACATCTGATTTTACATACACGCGAATCAATTGACCCATACCTTCGTTGTGCTGGATCGTCAACGCGAGTAGCCCCTTTGCTGCTGGACTAATAACCCAACGATATCGCTGCTCTCCTACCGTGATACCCCGTGTTCCTTTTTTAGGTAATGCCATAGCTACCTCCTCATTGCGAGTACATGTTTATCAGTTCTGCCAAATACGTTTTTATACCGTCCACTATTTCGGGTGAATGCTGCACAGTTACTTCTTTCCCCAACACAATCAAGAACTTTGCAAAAAATAAAATGTCTCTTCTCGCTACATTTCCTTCTAACCAACCACTTCCATCCTGCCGCAGATGCAGCATGGATGCAAGCCAAAGTTCAGCCTCACAAGCCTGCACACCTTCATATCCAACGGCTTCGATGCCGAATGTTCGACTGCATGAATACGGTCACAACGAAACACGCGAATATCTTGATGTTGATAACAATAAGCCGGGCTGTACCATAAACCGTTTTTTGTATAAATGCCAATCGGCTGCATCTCCCGCTTGGATTGTTGTCCGCGCGTTTCATAAGTGATAAGGAGTACTTTTTGTTGGATAGCAGCATCCAGCAATATGGATAAATGCGGAAAGCTGCTCATTTACATGGCTCCTTTTCGCAGTTTACCTCGTTTTATGATAAAGAAAAACAAGCCACGATAACCCCGCAGCTTGTTCCCTCTTTTCTTTCTTTACAATTCCAGCTTATGTTTCTCCAAGAAGTTCGTAGCAAAATTCCCTGCGACAAAGTCAGGGTGCTCCAGCAGCTTCTCATGGAAGGGAACCGTCGTATGCACGCCCTCGATGACAAACTCACCTAGCGCCCGCTTCATACGAGCCAATGCTTCGTTGCGATCTGTACCCCAAACGATCAGCTTGGCGACCATCGAATCATAGAAGGGAGAGATTTCGTAGCCGGGATAAACAGCACTATCCACGCGCACACCGTAACCGCCAGGCGGCAAGTAATTGATGACCTTACCTGGTGATGGCATAAAGTTTTTCGCAGGATTCTCCGCATTGATTCGGCACTCGATCGCCCATCCATTGATTTTCACGTCTTCTTGTGAAAAGGATAACGGATTGCCTGCTGCGACAGATATTTGTTCTTTGATCAAGTCGATTCCTGTGATCATCTCTGTCACGGGATGCTCTACCTGAATCCGTGTATTCATTTCCATGAAGTAAAATTGGCCATGCTTGTCGAGCAAAAATTCAACAGTACCCGCTCCGTGGTACGAAACCGCTTTGGCTGCCGCCACCGCAGCTTGCCCCATTTGCTCGCGCAGCGTTTGGTCTAGCGCAGGAGATGGCGCTTCTTCTACCAGCTTTTGATGACGTCGCTGAATGGAGCAATCCCGCTCTCCCAAGTACACTGCGCTGCCGTGCTTGTCGCCCATGATTTGAATCTCCACATGCCGTGGCTCTTCCACGTATTTTTCCAAGTACACGCCAGCGTTACCGAATGCCGTCTCCGCTTCTTTCTGGGCTTGCCGAATCGCCTTGGACAAGTCATCGGCATCAAAAGCGACCCGCATGCCTCTGCCGCCACCACCAGCCGTTGCTTTTACGATGACAGGATAGCCGATTTTCTCCGCCACCTGCAATGCCTCATCGATGTCATCAATCAAGCCGTCTGTGCCCGGGACTAATGGTACATTCGCTTGACTCATCGTTGCTTTTGCTACGGATTTGTCACCCATTTTTGTGATCGCTTCAGGATCGGGACCGATAAAGGTAATCGAGCAATCTTGGCAAAGCTGGGCAAACGAAGCGTTTTCCGCCAAGAAGCCATAGCCCGGATGGATAGCGTCTGCCTTCGTATAAAGAGCGACCGTCATAATCCGTGCCATGTTCAAATAGCTGTCCTTGGACGCCGTGGGTCCGATGCAATACGCTTCATCCGCCAATTCTACGTGCAATGCTTCCCGATCCGCCTCAGAAAAGACAGCGACTGTACGTATCCCTAGTTCCTGACAAGCGCGAATAATGCGGACAGCGATTTCGCCGCGATTGGCAATCAATACTTTCGTAAACATAGGCGCACTCCTCCCTACTGAGTTTTGACAACGAGCAATGCTTTTCCGTAATCGACAAATTGACCATCCACGACGAGAATTTCCGTAATGATGCCGCTAACGGGGGCCGTAATTTCGGAAGATAGCTGAAGAGCATCAGCCGTGCAGCGTCCAACCTTTTCGCCTACTTGAACAGTCTGCCCTACTGTCACTTCTGCATAGAACAGTCCTACTCCTGGTGACATGACTTGCTGTGTCACTTCCTTGCGTACCTCAGCAACGACATCGACGGACTCAGCAGTGGCGGCTGCCTCCTGATAGCCATGCTCCACTTCGCCCACCTGTACAGGCGCATGGACAGCCACGACTTCGACTGGTGCGCTTTTCTTGATCACGATGCGGGTCTTGCCTTTCTCCCATTCCAGCTCCTCAATGGAAGACTGATTCACCAGCTTGATGAATTCACGCAGTTCATGCAGCTTCATAGCACGATCAGAGCTCCTTTCTAAAGTGGGATATTCCCGTGCTTTTTGTACGGACGATCTTCCTGCTTGTTTCTGAGCATCTCCAAGGCTTGCGCCACCTTTTGGCGGGTTTCGCGTGGATCGATGACATCATCTACCATCCCGAGACTTGCTGCGACATATGGGTTGGCGAACTTTTCTCGGTAGAGGGCAATTTTCTCTGCGCGAGTCGCAGCCGGATCCTCACTTTGTTCAATTTCCTTTGCAAAAATGACGTTAGCTGCCCCCTCGGGACCCATGACGGCAATTTCTGCATTCGGCCAAGCATACACGATATCTGCACCAATGGATTTGGAGTTGAGCGCCACATAAGCGCCTCCGTAAGCTTTGCGCAGAATCACGGTGATTTTGGGAACCGTTGCTTCTGAGTATGCATACAAGATTTTCGCCCCATGACGGATAATCCCTCCGTGCTCCTGATTGATCCCCGGGAAAAAGCCAGAGACATCTTCAAAGGTCAACAGCGGAATGTTGAAGCAGTCGCAGAAACGGATGAACCGTGCCAGCTTATCCGATGAATGAATGTCCAGTCCGCCTGCCATGACCTTTGGCTGGTTGGCAATAATGCCGACACTGTGTCCATCGATACGCGCCAGACCGATAACGATATTGCGGGCAAAGTTCGGCTGTACTTCCATGAAATCACCGTGATCCACGATTTTTTCGATGACCTTGCGCACATCGTATACTTTGGTACTTTCAGCAGGTACTAGCTCCAAGAGCTCCTCTTGCCAACCATTATTCTCCTCTGCTTTTATCACAGGTGCGCGATCGCGATTGTTTTGTGGCAGGAAGCTGAGCAGCCTGCGTACTCCTTCCAATACTTCCTGTTCGGTCTCTGCCGTAAAATGGGCATTGCCGCTCACCGTCGAATGGACTTTGGCTCCGCCTAGATCCTCCGCGGATATTTTTTCACCTGTAACGGTTTCGATGACTTTTGGTCCTGTGATGAACATTTGACTCGTCTTCTCAACCATGAACACAAAATCCGTAATGGCTGGAGAGTAAACCGCTCCTCCTGCACACGGACCGAGAATGACAGAGATTTGTGGAATCACACCGGAGTAAATGGCATTGCGGTAAAAAATCGTGCCATAGCCATCCAGCGAGCTTACCCCTTCTTGAATGCGTGCTCCGCCAGAGTCGTTCAGACCGATAAAGGGAGCGCCGTTTTTCGCTGCCAAGTCCATCACCTTGGCAATTTTCATCGCGTGCATCTCACCCAGAGCTCCACCAAACACCGTGAAATCCTGCGCGAACAAATAGACAGGACGACCGTTGATTTTACCATAGCCCGTCACAACACCTTCGCCTGGTGCCTCCATCTGGTCGAGACCAAAATGCGTAGCACGATGCTCAACAAACGGGTTCAGCTCCATAAAGGTGTCTGGGTCAAGCAGTAGCTCGATACGCTCACGTGCGGTCAACTTACCGCGGTTATGTTGGGCATCGATACGAGCATCTCCGCCACCAAGCTGGATTTTATATTTCCGTTCCATCAATTCATCAATTTTCTCGTACATATTGTTGCTCATAAGGGCCACCATCTCTCTATTCCTTTTTCATGATCGCATTCTCGTAGATCGCCACTAATTGTTGCACGGCACTCGTCGGTGAAATCTCGCCACTCGCAACGGCTCCTTCAATGGAGGGAAGCAGCTCGGCTACTTGCTGGTTGCCGAAAAAGGTCGCGCGCAAGTAGTCCTGAGCCATACTGTGCATCCAATCGAGTAGCTGCGCTTTGCGTCTTGCCTCGAAGCCGCCTGATTGGATGGTGGTTTCACGAAATTGACCGATGACCTCCCAAATATCTTCAATGCCTTCCCCTGTCAGAGAAGAACACATATATGCCTTCGTTTCCCAGCCAGTGGTTGCCGGCTGCAAGTAATGCAGAACACGATTGTATTCACCTTTGGCGATCAAGGCACGTGTGCGATTTTCCCCATCGGCTTTATTAATCAGAAGCGCATCCGCGATTTCCATGATGCCTTTTTTGATTCCTTGCAGTTCATCGCCCGCCCCTGTCAGCATCAGCAGTAAAAAGAAATCAACCATGGACCTGACTGTCGTCTCACTCTGTCCAACCCCTACCGTCTCGACCAAAATCACATCATAGCCTGCTGCCTCGCAGATCAGCATCGTTTCCCGCGTCTTCCGATTGACACCGCCTAGCGTGCCCCCCGTGGCAGAAGGTCGGATGAACGCCTGTGGATTGCGTGACAAAAGCTCCATCCGCGTCTTGTCGCCGAGAATGCTCCCGCGTGTAACCGTACTGCTCGGATCAACAGCCAATACAGCGACACGATGACCTTTTTCACAAAGCATACTGCCGAATGCTTCAATGAACGTGCTCTTGCCTGCACCTGGCACACCGGATATACCTATGCGTATGGATTGACCTGTATGAGGAAGCAACTGCTTAATCACCTCTTGGGCCATATCCATATGAGCGGGAGCATTGCTCTCAACCAGCGTGATTGCCTGCGCCAAAACCGTTCGGTTACTATCTCGTACTCCTGTGACGTATTGATCCACTGATAAGCGCGGGAGACGTGCCTTGGAGGAAACGTTCAAGAAATTCTTGTCAGCCTTGCCCCCGGTCATTGTCCAGCAGCCTCCAGGCGATACACGATCTCTTGCAGAACGTGCTGGGCTGCTACAGGAATGACTGTTCCTGGCCCAAAGATAGCTGCGGCACCATGCTCTCGCAAAAAGGCGTAATCCTGCGCTGGTATAACACCACCTATGACCACAACAATATCCTCGCGTCCTAGCTTCTTGAGCTCTTCCACCAGTTGGGGCAGCAAGGTTTTATGCCCTGCCGCAAGCGAGCTGAAGCCGATCACGTGCACATCATTTTCTATCGCCTGCTTCGCTGTTTCCTCAGGTGTTTGGAACAACGGACCGATATCGACGTCAAAGCCTAAATCCGCAAAGGCAGTAGCAATTACTTTCGCGCCCCTGTCATGTCCGTCTTGACCCATTTTCGCGATCATAATACGGGGACGTCTGCCTTCCCACTGCTCGAATTCGTCTGCCATCTTGCGCACAGCCGCTACCTCATCGGCATCTGCGTATTCGGAACTGTAGACGCCGCTAATGGAGCGAATGACCGCTTTATGTCTACCCACGACCTTTTCATAGGCATCCGATATTTCGCCCAAAGAAGCTCTTGCCCGCGCCGCTTCAATGGCCAGTTCCAACAGATTGCCTTCGCCTGTTTTCGCACATTCCGTAATGGCTTGAAGAGTTACTTGCACTCTCGCCTCATCTCGGTTACTGCGCAGCTCCTGCAAACGTCTGATTTGCGCTTCCCGAACCGCTGTGTTGTCCACTTCGAGAATTTCCAGCGGATCTTCCTTGTCCAGACGGTATTTGTTCACGCCAATAATGGCTTCCTTCGCCGAATCGATATGGGCCTGACGGCGTGCAGCCGCTTCCTCGATCTTCATTTTCGGCAATCCCGTCTCTATTGCTTTTGCCATACCACCAAGTGCTTCGATCTCTTCGATGTGTGCCCACGCTTTTTCCACGAGCTGCGCAGTCAAGGACTCGACGTAATAAGAGCCTGCCCACGGATCGACGACCTTGGTTATCTCGGTTTCGTCCTGCAAAAACAACTGTGTATTTCGCGCGATTCTGGCTGAAAAATCGGTCGGCAACGCAATCGCTTCATCCAGAGCGTTCGTATGCAGAGATTGGGTATGCCCCAGAGCCGCGGCCATGGCTTCGATGCACGTCCGCACCACGTTGTTATACGGGTCCTGCTCCGTCAAACTCCATCCAGATGTTTGCGAGTGTGTTCGCAGTGCCATCGACTTTTCGTTTTTGGGATGGAATTGCTTGATCAGATTGGCCCAAATCAAGCGGCCTGCACGCATTTTCGCCACTTCCATGAAGTAGTTCATGCCAATCGCCCAGAAAAATGACAGTCGTGGCGCAAACGCATCGATGTCGATGCCTGCTGCAAGGCCAGTACGAACGTATTCCAAGCCATCTGCCAACGTGTAGGCCAATTCAATATCCGCGGTCGCACCCGCTTCTTGCAGGTGGTAGCCTGAAATACTGATGCTGTTAAATTTGGGCATGTGCTTGGAGGTGTAGGCAAAAATATCGGAAATAATCTTCATCGACGCTTCTGGCGGATAAATGTAAGTATTCCGAACCATGTATTCCTTCAAAATGTCATTTTGGATCGTTCCGGTTAGCTCCGCCTGCGATACCCCTTGCTCTTCTGCTGCCACGATATAGAACGCCATAATAGGTAAAACGGCTCCGTTCATCGTCATGGAGACGGACATTTTATCGAGGGGAATGCCATCGAACAAAATTTTCATATCAAGAATGGAGTCAACTGCTACGCCTGCTTTCCCGACATCACCGACTACCCGGGGGTGATCAGAGTCATAGCCGCGATGTGTCGCGAGGTCAAAGGCAATCGACAGCCCTTTTTGTCCCGCAGCCAAATTCCGTCGGTAAAATGCGTTACTCTCTTCCGCCGTAGAAAATCCGGCATATTGGCGCACCGTCCAGGGCTGAGTTACGTACATCGTCGGATATGGTCCACGCGTATACGGTGGCAAACCAGGCATGTAGCCGAGGTGATCCATGCCCTCCACATCTTCCATGGTGTAAAGAGGTTTTACAGGGATCTGCTCCAGCGTCTGCCACATTTGCTCGTTTCCTTGTGGGTTTGCATCCAGTTGGGGAAACAAATCAGACACATCTCGTTTGGACTGATAAGCCATTTTTGAAAAATCAGGTCGCTTCATTATGAGCTCACTCCTATCCGCTCCTGAAGTTCTCGCAGCATCTCGTAGCAATTGGAACGCATGTGGATGCAATCATCTACACCAGCCGCCTTAAAAGTAGCCAGCTGCTCTGCGTCAGGCAAGCCAGCCAACAGAACCGTCATCTGAGCTACACGTTGCTTGATTGCTTGCGCCAAAGGTGGAGCCTGTTCTGGATAACTCGCATCGTCCGAACAAATGACCGTGATCAACGCACCCGATGCCACCGCAGCTTCGGCCGCCTCTACAATGCTAGAGAATGCTTGCTGACGCAATACGTCAAAACCGCCAACTGCAAAAAACTCTGATGCGAAATCTGCCCGTGCCTTATGCTTTGCCACTGAACCCATCATAGCCAAGAACACAGTCGGTCTCTTGCCTGTCGTTTTCAAGAAATCATCTGCCTGTATTCTCAAGGATTCAAAGCGTTCGGATGCCCGGTGAATACGGAGTGGTTGGATGATTGTCTCCACTGAATCTTCACGTTTCATGGCTTTGGCGATATCACCCACAGTCGCTCCATGAAGCACTGCTTTTACTGCACGTCCCACGAACTCCTCCGTATGATTCGCCAACTCATCGAGGGCTGCGGAGACGAGAGTCGCGTTTTGTTTCAATCGAAGGGATCGTGCTTCCGCTGCTCGCTCTTCGTGAATGCTCAGAAGACTCTCGGCCTGCAGTGGCTGCTCAGCCGTATTGGCATACATGTTGGTTCCAACCAAACGCTTTTTACGCGTATCGATGCTCGTTGCCTTTTGATCCGCGATCTGGGCAATCAAGCCTTGTGGGAAGCCTGCTTCTAAGGCGCTCAGCATGCCACCTTGCGCTTCTACCTGCTGGAACAATTCCCATGCTTTTTTCGCTAATGCATCTGTGAGCCATTCTACGTACCAAGAACCTCCCGCAGGGTCGATCACTTTTGCCAAATGCGCTTCTTCTTGCAAAATGATTTGCGTATTTCTGGCGATTCTTCTTGAAAACGCATTGGCAGGGCGTATGGCTTCGTCAAATGCGGATACATGCAGACTGTCTGCTCCACCAATGACAGCTGAGAACGCTTCTGTCGTGGAGCGCAGCATATTGACATACGGATCGTAAATCGTCTTCGTCCAGGCCGAAGTTCTGGCGTGAATCGTCATCTTTTGAGCTTCGGTTGAACCACCGTAGGCTGCCACGATGTTTGACCAGAGCATTCTTGCAGCACGCAGCTTCGCGATTTCCATAAAGACGTCTGAACCGATCGAATATGAGAACTGCATCCGTGTTGCGACTTCCTCTATGGACAGTCCCCTCTCAAGCATCGCTTGCAAATAGTCGACACCTGTGGACAGTGAAAAAGCCAGTTCGGTTACTGCGTTTCCGCCGCCGTCCTGATAAGGATTGCTTTGAACCAAGATCGTTTTCAGCGCGGGCGCATGATCGTTTGCCCATTTCGTCATGCTTGCCATGGCGTTATAAGCTGTCTGTAAGGAACAAGGGAGCTTGCCCTCTGTGAGAAGAACCGCTACAGGGTCTTGCCCGATGCAACCTCGAAGTTCGGAGACTTGCTGGCCTGTCGCTTCAACATGTGCCAAGATGAGTGAAAGAATGGGCAAGCCTAGCGCTCCCGTGTTCACGTAAAGAGGGATCTCTGAAAGCTTCACCCCTTGAAGTGCCTGCTCTACATCCTCTCTGCAAAAAACAGATACGCCTTTGTGACCAATCGAATCTGGCAATGCTTCGTCCGGATCAAGTCCATCCAATGTCGCTTGATCCACCAGCAGATGTAGCATCGTTTGCCCGCGCTCCAAATCGTCTACGGTTGCCTGATTGAAAGCCTTGGCACTCGTTGCGATGATTTCCTGACAGACATGCCATTTGTGTTCCTTTTGCTCGCCATGCTGTTGATTCCCTCTATGAAAAGGTGCCTCGCCTGGCAGCGCTTCCAGATGCGGAAATGTTTTGACATCTTCGTACCGATAGATGGGCTGGCGAACAATCCCCTCGTACGAATGCGTCAGTAACTTGGCATCAAAAGATGCACCCTTTAGCGATTTTTCTGCCGCCTCCCGCCATTGCTCGTACGTGGGAACGGAGAATTCCTTGAACCATGTATGTTTGCTCACTCTTCCAGTCCTCCCCTTAAAAGCTGCTCCATTACGCTTGCTTCACCAGGAATAACGGCTGTCCATGCTCGACCAACTGACCGTTTTCCACCAAGACTTGGACAATCTCTCCTTTTACTTCTGCTTCAATCTCGTTAAACAGCTTCATGGCCTCGACAATACAGACAATGGTAGTTGGCTCTACCCGATCATTTATGGATACGTATGGTGCTGCGTCAACGGCAGGTGCTGCATAGAAGGTTCCAACCATGGGTGAAGTGATTTTGTACAAGTTTTCCGTCACTTCCGCCGATTTTTGAGGCGCTTCCACAGGGACTTTTTCGACCGGACGCTCAATCACTTCTTTTTTAGGCAAAGGGAAAACCGGTGCCGCCGTCACGATTGGCGCGCTTTTTGTTTGTACGGGAGTCTGGTGTATGGCTGTGACTTGATTCCCATTTCTTCGTTTGATTCGCAATGAAGAATCTTCATCATTTACCTCAAAAGATTCTATGTCCGTCTGCTCCAATAGCTTCACAAGTTCTCGTAATTCGTAAATGGTAAGCACGACTATTCCTCCCCTATTCCCGAATCTGACTGGCACACTCTCACGAACCGACTAGTTGGTCTGTTGTGATTGTGCAAGACCGACCAGTTGGTCTTTTTGATATTATAACAAATGTCAGAATACTAGTACAGACCAACCAGTTGGTCTGATCGAAGAATATGATAAGGGACCATCAAGCGACTATGCCCCTGTCTCCTATCGAAAAGCTTGAGTGTAGCCGCATGATCCTTGTTAGCACCCCTACAATGGATTGAAGGAATTTCCTTCTGATTGCAGGAAAAAACGTTGAAATGCCGGGTTTTCCATCGATTCTGATTTCAAAACGGAATGAAGAACCATATCTGCATAAATATCCGCGATTTGCTCGATCGAGTACGTCCCTGACTTTTGATACCACTTGTAAATCCAGTTCACCATGCCAAAGATAGCCATGGACACAATCGGCACAGGCAACTCCGGGCGGAACTCACCCGATTCGATTCCGTCCGAAATGACGGTGAACATGATTTTTTTATAGCGATCCCGTTTTGTTTCAATATCCGTGTAGTACTCCGGAGCTAAAAACAAACTCTCCTGATAAAAGATCGTAACCTGCGAGCGGTACAGATCAATCATCATAACGAAGGATTTTACGATTGCTTGGAGTCGCTCTGTCGGGGTGTCCCACTTCTCGTAAGCTTCCTCTGCTTTCTCCAACACATACGTAATAAATTGATCATGAATGATATAGAGGAGTTCATCTTTTGATTTGAAGTTGTGATAAAATCCTCCCTTCGACGTGCCGCTTTCTTTCACAATTTGATCCACAGTCACTTTGTGGTAGCCATTTGCTTCAAACAAGCGCATGGATGTTTCAATAATACGTTCTCTGATTGATTTTTCGGCCATTATCTTCACCCGTGACCATTATAGCATAACTACATAGCAAAAACGCCGATTCTCTTCGGTGAGAGATCGGCGTTTCTTCCTTAATTCGTTGGTGTGGAAACAGGCACGGCACCTGAATATTCTTCGAGCGTAATCCCTTTTTCTCCAATTTCTTGCGCAATCTCGGGACCTACATAGCGCAAATGCCACGGCTCATAAATATAGCCAGTAATCGCGTCTTTTCCCTCTGGGTAGCGAATGATAAATCCAAACTTCTCGACGTTTTCATCCAGCCACTTCGCTTCTTTTGTTCCACCAAAGCAGCTCGTTGCTGCGCATTTGCCATCCTTACCAGACACGTCAATCGCGAGTCCCGTCTCATGCTCACTCGTCCCAGGAACGGCACTGTAAGTCCGTGCCTTCTCTACGCCGTCTTTTTTTACATAGCGACTAAACAGCGTTTTCTGGTAGGCGTGGGAGCGATAGGCAGATACGCCAGCCAACTGGACGCCGTCAGCCTGGGCTGCCGCAAATAACTGTTCAAGCGCACCAGCTGCTTCTTTGCGCATTTTTCGTTTCTCGCTCTTTTCCGGGAGCAGGTAAGGAACGTTCGGAAACACTAAATCATTTGGCTGATAGTTCTCTGGAAGCTTGCGTTGTTTGTTCACCAGTACAGCAACACTCTCAGGTTCGCCCACAACCTCGATGTCCGGGAACGACAGCTCAGGTGGCTGACCCGCTGGTGGCTTTTCTGCCGGCTTCGTTTCCGTTGGCTTCGCTTTCTGGGGTTGCTCCGGTTGTTCTTGCTTTGGTGTTTCAGCCGGTGAAGGCGTGGTCTCTTCTTTTGGCTTCACTTCTTCTTTCTTTGGAGGAGTTGGCGTCTCCACGGATGGTGGTGTCTGTGGTTCTTGTGGAGCAGCTGTACTGTTACATCCAGACAACACAAATGTCATTGCCGTTACGAGTACGAGCGGATGCAAAAGTCGGTGTCGAAAACTTCTCATTGTAACGTTCCTTTCGTTTTGGAGCTGATCCAATTATGTAGGTAATAAAAGTACGTACTTATTATGACATAATTGACCGGCGTTTCGTTACATGTTTTATCGAGAAATCACGACCTGATCGATATTCAGGTAACCCGCTGGACTGATGGAGAAGCCCTGAATATGGTTGCTAATCACAGCTAAATTCTCCAGATTGCGAATCGGCACGACCAAAGCATCTTGCAGCTCCACTTCTTGTGCTTTTGTGTAGATGGCGAGTCTTTTGGCAGGATCTGTTTCGATACGACCAGCCTCGATGAGACGATCCAGCTCGGGATTGCTGTATTGAAAACTGTTGCCAGCCCCGCCACCTGATGTATGAAATAAATTGTATTGATTGTAGTCGGCATCCCCGGTTGCATTTGCCCAGCCACTGACAAAAATCTCATGATCCTTCGTTTTCTCAATGGTTCGGACAAACTCATCGTAGCTAACGACTTTTAGCTCCGCGTCGATGCCGATCCCTTTTAATTGCGACCGTATCACTTGGGCAACCAAGATTCGGTCCCGTCTGTTGTAGGTAATCATATGAATAGGAAAACCATCTGGATAGCCCGCCTCTGCGAGCAAACGACGCGCTTGGTTGATGTCGTACGGGTAGCTTTTCACAGTCGGACTGTAGCCGAACACATGCGGTCCAATCGGTGAGTTCGCCTTGGTTCCCACATTGTTATACACCCCTTTAATGATCGCTCCCGTCTCGATCGCCATACTGATGGCTTTCCTCACACGGATATCATTCAGTGGTGGACGTGAAACATTAAACCCCATAAACTCCGTCCCGAGCGCATCACTGCGGTACACCCGCATCTGGTTGGACGCTTGAATCCGATCCAGCTCCATGACAGGGATGGACTCTGCAATATGTGCTTCTCCATTCTCGACCATCGCAATGCGAGCCCCATCATCCGGAACAACCTTGAAGACGACTTGATCAAGCGTAGCAGCCTCGCCCCAATAGGACTGGTTTTTGCTCAACGTAATTTGACTGCCAGGCTCCCATGATTGGAACTGATAAGGGCCAGTACCAACCGGGTGATGCGATAACTCCCGTCCGTATTTATCGATCGCAGTAGGGCTGATGATGCTCCCCTCATGACTGGCCAAAATAGAAAGCAAAGGCGCAAATGGCTTATGAAGGATGAATTGCACTCTGTACGGATCGATGACCCTTACCTGCTTTACTTTTTCGAACATAGCAGCCCGAGGAGAAGCCACTGCTGGATCTAATACACGATCAAATGTTTTCTTGACCGCCTGTGCATGAAAGGGAGTCCCATCGTGAAAAACAATGCCTTGTCGGAGAGTAAACTCCCAAGTAAGATCGTCGATTTGTTTCCATGACGTTGCCAGCTGTGGCTGAATGTTCATGTTCCGATCTCGTTTAACGAGCCCTTCATACACTTTTCCTTGGACGACACTCGCCTCATTAATCGTCAAAATAAAGTGGGGATCGAGATTTGCGGCATCCGACATACGTGCAATGATTAACGTCCCACCCTCAACAACGTTTTGGGGTGTCGGTACGATTTGATTGTTGTGAGGCGGCTCCTGACCGAAAGAACAGCCTGCTATAGCCATGATTGCTGCGAGTAACAGTCCAATTAGTCTGTGAAAGGATGTCTGCGTGTACATTGGACCCTCCCTGCTTGCTCTTATGATTTACCTAGTTGTATGCTTAGCAAAAAGACCGCCCTTCTCCCATGTTTCCCAGAGAGTAGCGGTCCACACTCTATTCTTTTTCAAATAATCGCTGAAACTCCCCGAAGCCTTCTTCTTCCAAACGATCCTTCGGAATGAAGCGCAATGCAGCTGAATTGATGCAGTAGCGCAATCCATTTTCTCCAGGACCGTCCTCGAAAACGTGGCCGAGATGAGAATCTGCATCTTTACTGCGAACCTCTGTACGAATCATATTATGTGTCAAATCCACATGCTCGGTTACGTTTTCCTCTTGCAATGGCTTGGTAAAGGATGGCCAACCGCAGCCGGAATCGAACTTGTCCAAGGAACTGAACAAAGGCTCGTTGGAGACGATGTCTACGTAGATGCCCTCTTTTTTGTGATCCCAGAATTCGTTCGTAAATGGACGTTCTGTCCCGTTATTTTGCGTCACCTCGTACTGGAGCGGGGTCAAGATTTTTTTCAATTCTTCTTGCTTCGCACGGTCACGCCATGCTTCCTTGGTGAATTTCGCTCTGCCTGATGCCGCCCGATAGTATTGGTAGCGAACTGAATTTTTCTTATAGTAGTCCTGATGATATTCCTCTGCCGGATAGAACGGCTTGGCTGGCAAAATCAGCGTTGCAATGGGCTTTTGGAAACGACCGCTCGCATCCAGCTCTTGCTTGGATTTCAACGCAAGCCTTTCTTGCTCTTCATTATGATAGAAGATCGCTGGCGCATACGATTGACCTCGATCACCGAATTGACCACCAGCGTCAGTCGGGTCGATTTGTCTCCAAAACATTTGCAGCAATTCCTCGTATGTGATGAGCGACGGATCATATGTGATTTGGACCGCTTCATAGTGTCCCGTCGTATCAGAGCATACCTGTTCATAGGTTGGGTTTTCGACATGACCGCCTGTATAGCCGGAGACGACTTTTTCAATGCCTGGCATCTTGTCAAACGGACTGACCATGCACCAGAAGCACCCGCCTGCAAAGGTTGCGATTTCGAATGGATGTGTATCGCTGTTCACGCATTTCGCCTCCTGTAAATGTATGTACATTATCATTTACGATTGTACATGGTTTGCAAAAGCAAAGTCCACTCTGGAAGTGCTGCGAGAGGGTTCCAAATAGGAAAGGAGACCTTTTCACCTGAAAGGTCCCCTTTTCGCTATAGAATTGCCTGATTCTTCACTCGTATGTCGCTACTCTGACAGCGCTTTGGCAAATCCAGAGAGCATGACAACCATATGGGCAATTCCTTCCTCGAAGTCTTTCAAACGGATGGATTCGTTCGGTGCATGTACTTTGCAGCCAACCCAGCCTACTCCTGTACTAACAACAGGAAGCTTCAGCTGTTCACCGAAAATATACATCGGCCCCGTGCCTGCCGCGTTTGGAGAAAGCACTGGTTCATGTTCGTAAATGACGCGAGCCGAATCCAGCACGTGAGCAACAAATGGATGGTGGAAATCGGAACGGTACGCTTTTTGTCCGTTAATCATGCTGACGGTAATATCCGTAAAACCATGCTTCTCCAAATGGTTCTCGATGCAATTCATGATGTGCTGTGGATCTTGTCCTGGGACAAGGCGGCAATCCAACTTGGCCTTCGCGCTTTTCGGCAGTACCGTTTTCGCACCCTCTCCTGTATAGCCGCTATCCAGACCACAAATGGTCATAGTCGGGTGGAAAACCATGGCTTCTCGTGGGTCCACGTTGTTTGCTGCGGTAATCAATGGGCGTTTCAAACCGTATAGCGCTGCTGTCGCCTCTTCACTGAACGGCAATTCGGAAACGACTTTCTTTTCATCCGCTGTCGGTTCCTCGATCCCGTCAAAGAAGCCTTCGACCAAAATCTCGTTTTGCTGATTTTTCATCGTCGCCAATGCCTGCACCAAGCGCCATGCTGCATTGTCTACATACGCACCGACAGAGGAATGCATGTCGATCTCTGCCCCAACGCATGTCAGCTCAAGGTACGCCATTCCTTTGATCCCGGCAACCATGCTGATTCGCTCATTTTCGTCTTTTCCACCGAATTCCCAAATGCAGGCATCCGCCTGGAAAAGATCCTTGTACTCTCGAAGATATGGCTCCAGATTCGGGCTGCCGATCTCTTCTTCTCCTTCGATCAGGAACTTGATGTTGCAAGGCAAACCGCCCGCTTGCTGCTGCAAAATGTGAATCGCCGTCAGACGCGCAACGAGGTCACCTTTATTGTCGGCAGCACCACGTGCATACAGCTTTCCATCGATGATCGTAGGGTCAAACGGCTCCGTGTTCCACTCATGAAACGGCTCAGGTGGTTGAACATCGTAGTGATCGTAAAACAGAATCGTTTTGCTGGCGTCTCCTTCACTGCCTGCTGCAAAAAACGCATACACGACTAGATTGCCGCCAAGATTGTCGAGTACCTTTGTCTCTCCGCCAACCTCATGAATCATCTTGACCACGTATTCAACTGTCTCTGGGATGGCCTTATGCTGCGCGGACACGGTAGGAAAACGCAAATATTGCTTCAGCTTCTCGATTGCCTGTGGCAAATTTTCTTGCACGATACCTATTACTTGTTCTTTGTTCACGATCGGGCACCTCCTATCGGCATTTAGCTGCCTATTCGATTTTCTCTTTTTGGTGTGCAACCAAATAGCTGTCAAACCAGTCTGTCGTATATTGCAGTCTCAACACGCGTTGTTCAGGATCACCACTGCGGGATAGTTCATGACTGGCACCCGGGAAACGGACAAATGACACCGGGGCCTTACCTTGATGCTTCAATGTTACATAAAACTGCTCGGCCTGTTCGATTGGGCAACGGTAGTCATGTTCCCCATGCATGATCAGCAGTGGCGTCTCTATGTTCTCTACCAAGCGAATCGGTGAATGCTGCCACATTTTTTCCGGATTCGTGAATGGATTTGCCTGAATCTCTTCGGCAGTGAAGTAATATCCGATATCACTGACACCGTAAAAGCTTACCCAGTTGCAAATACTCCGATCTGTCACACCCGCTTTGAATCGATTGGTTTTACCGACGATCCAGTTCGTCATGAAGCCACCGTAGCTGCCGCCTGCGACACCCAAGCAGTCCTCATCGACAAAATCGAAATGATCGCATGCATATTGCACGGCCGTCATCAAATCGCGATAATCGTTCCCTCCATAGTCTCCGCAGCACGCCTGAACAAAACGCTCTCCGTAGCCAAAGCTCCCTCTCGGATTTGTATAGAGTACTGCGTAGCCTTTTGCAGCGAGCAGCTGGAACTCATGGAAAAACGTATTTCCGTACATAGAGTGAGGCCCGCCATGAATTTGCAGAACCATCGGATATTTTTTTCCTTCTTCAAAACCGACAGGCTTAAGCATCCAACCGTGCAGCTTCCAGCCATCCATCGCGACAAACTCCATTTCTTCAGGAACAGGGAGCTCGATGCCTGCAAATAGCACTTCGTTCAGCGCTGTCAAACGTTTTTCTTCGCCGTCTTTCAGACTTACTTGATACAAGTCTCCGGGCGTAAACGGATCACTGATGGCAGCAACCACCGTTTGTTCGTTTTCATGCAGCGAAAAACCGTAAATATTCCGGTTGCCCGCTACAACACTCGTGACTTGTCCGTCCAGCGTTACGTGATAAATGCCAGAATTTCCTCGTTCGCTGGCGATGAAATACATGCCTCTTCCGTCCGCTGTCCATACAGCCCCTGGATTCGGGTGACCTGGCGAGCGCATGTCTCCGATGGTGGAATCGCCAACCTGAACGTCCCAATCCGCTGTGATGCAAGTATAGTCGCCCTTTTCCAAATCATATACCCAGATGCGCTTCTGTGCTGCGTACAAATGTGTGTCCAATTCACTTCCGATATACGCTAGCTTGTTCCCATCATGTGACCAGGTTGGATAAGCAAAAGTCCCCTTGCTTTTGGTCAGCTTTTTCCATTCTCCCCCTTCAGAAGGGATGAGAAAAACGTCAACGCTATGCTGAAAATCAGGATCTTCTGCTCGGTTCGCCGTAATGGCGAGCCATTTTCCGTCCGGCGACCAGGAGCCAAACGTATGATTGTACGGGCCATCGCTGAGTGGAGTAACCTCGCCTGTTTCTACTTGAACAATGGCCAGCTGCTTGTTTTTCTCGTAAATGAACCCGAGATCATCGGATTTGTACTTCATTCTTCCGACATGAATGGCTTTGGCCTTTTCTTTTTCCTCGGTTCCCTCGAGGTCTGCGAATGTTTCACCCTCATCCAGGATCGACGAGAAGACAATGTATTTGCCGTCAGGTGACCAAGTCGGATTGCTGACGCCGTTTTTGCAACGCGTGAGCTGCCTTGCTTCTCCTCCCTTTGCATCGATCAGCCAAATCTGTGGTTTTCCAGATCGATTCGAAACAAAGCTAATCTTTGAACCATCCGGCGACCAGCGCGGAAAGGTGTCGCGGGAGCCAGACGTCAGGGGCTGTGGATCATCTACATCCAATTTGCGTAACACCAAGTGATTTTGGTAAGCGTGGGACTCATCGATGAGATTTTCCACATAGGCAAGCGTTTTTCCGTCTGGTGATAGCTGTGGATCGCTCGCGTACCGCATTTGATACAAATCTTCAGCCGTTATGCCTCTTTTTACTTGCGTCATCCTAATCACTCCTCGATTTTATTGGTGGATGCCAGTTGCTCCAAAAAGAACTGGGAAATTTTTTGATTCAACGTGATGTGATTGTCCAGCTTTTCGGTAAAGTGGCCTTCATCCTCAAAAATGTGCAAATCGACTTCTTGTCCCCTGCCTCTCATGTCTGCTACGAGCTGCTCTGCTTCGCTGACAGGAACACGCGTATCATTGCGCCCGTGGAATACGAGAAGCGGAGCCGAGATCTTATGGGAATGATTCAAAGGAGCAATTTCTTCAAAAAAGTCATCGTCTTCGCCGAGGAACCCGTACTCCACCTCACGCAATCTCCGTCTCCATGCCCCGGTGTTCTCCAGAAAGGTTTTGAAGTGGGAAATCCCCACAATATCAACACCTGCGGCCCACAGGTCAGGGTAATGCGTGAGTGCCGCCAGTGTCATGAAGCCTCCGTAGCTGCGACCCATGATGCCGATCGCATTCGGGTCAACGCTTGGGCGATTGCCTAAATCTTTGACCAGCCAAGCCAAATCGGCTACAGAATCCATCCGCTTGCGGCGATCATCGAGCTGGACATATTCCCGACCGTAGCCCATGCTGCCGCGAACATTCGGTGCTACCACCGTAAAGCCTTCGTTTGCCAAAAACTGAAAAACGGGATGATACTCCGGTCGAATTTGGCTCTCTGGCCCGCCATGGACGTAGACGACGACTGGTTTTATCTCTGCATCATTAGATGTATCTTTGGCATAGAGGAAATACGGTACTTCCAAGCCATCAAAAGAGGGAAAGCTGCACAATTTGGGCTCGATGAGTTTATCTTCCAGCGCATCGGATTGACCAATGTTCGTCACACGTCTGCTGGTTTGCTCCGAAATGGTATACGTCCAGATGTCGCCTGGAAGTGTAGGACTTTTCAGTGTATAGGCGAGCTGATCATCACTCACCCACGCCAAGGAAGAGATCACTCCATGTGGTGCTTCCTCCACCCGCTCCCAGCGTTGCTCTGTCAAAGAATAGAGAGCAAGAACGGAGTAGCCTCCTTCATTGATCGTAAAGGCAAGTCGCTTCTCATCTGGAGATAATTTGACCTCCTCAATGTCCCATTTCGCATCGTGCACCAGTTTGTTCAGCTCTCCTGTATGCAGTGAAAAGCGGCACAACACTTTTGTGTTTTCATCGCGGTCGGTTACGAGATATCCCGTTTGGCCGTCTTTTGACAGTACCAAGGAATGATAGCGCGCATGTTTGCTGCAAATGGCGAGCTTTTGCGCTTCCTTCGTTTGCAGATTCAACACATACAGACAATTGTCAATGTTGGTCTCCTGTACGCTGAAAATGAGTCCTGTCCCGTCTGGCAGCCAGCCGATTGGATCTGTGCGCCCATCAGAGCGGAAGACTTCCTCATACGCACCACTCTCGACATCCTGTACAAAAATATCAAAGCTGCGCGGATTGCGACGATTGCTGGACCACGCGATCTTTTGCCCACACAAAGACCAGCCTCCTAAATAGTGAAAGTAATCGGGAGCGTCTGTCAGCGGCTTCACAACCGCACCATTTTCCGTTAGCAAAAAAAACTGTTGCCGCTCGTCTCCCTTGTTGTCCATCCCAACAATCGTTTTCGTTCCGCACGGGGAATGGTCAACTGCTACCACACGATCAGGCAAAAAGGTCACTTGCTCCGAGCGGTTGGAATCTTCATTCCAGCGCCACAACTGCGCGATACCTGACTGTTTCGTTAAAAAGGTAATCTCTCTACGCTGCGGTACCACCTTCAATTGATACGCGGATTTCACTTGCAGATAGTCCAAAATCAAGAGAAATCATCCTTTCCTCTTTTGCTAGATGTATATTGGAGTATGTAAAGAGAAAAAAGAGGAGAAGCTCCTCTTTTTTTCTATTTTTTGGTTGCCCAGCGCGCACTTGGGAACGCGTTGACTGGGAAAGTGAGACCTTCTACATTCGGTTTCACCAAATAGTTTTGCTGGTAGTGGTAGACTGGAATGAACGGCATGTCATCCATCAAAATGGCTTCTGCCTGATGAAGCAATTCCATACGCTTGTTCGGATCTTGCTCAACTTTTGCCGCCATATTCAACTGATCATACTCTTTGTTTACCCAACCAGTACGGTTGTTCGGACTTTCACCCAAATAGTAGTCCAGGTTAAATGCAGGGTCGTTGATTTGACCTACCCAGCCCATACGGCCCATTTGGTAGTTCTTTTGTTTCGTTGTATCCAGGTACACTTTCCACTCTTGGTTTGTCATTTTCACTTCTACGCCCAAGTTTTTCTTGAGCATTTCTTGGATCGCTTGCGCTATTTTCTTGTGGCTTTCATCGGTGTTGTACATCAGCGTAACGTCTGGCAGTGTGGACCAGCCTTCTTCTTGCATACCTTCAGCCAGCAACTTCTTCGCTGCTTCGTAATCTTCTTTGAAGTAATCTCCGCCTTCTTCGCGGAAGTCTTTTCCGTTTGGTTGCATCGCACCACGCGGAACCATGGAGTAAGCTGGTGTCTCTCCACCTTGGCTCACCATTTCGGACAGGGCTTTACGATCAAGCGACATGGCGAAAGCTTTGCGGACTTTTTTATTCGTAAACGGTTCTTTCGTTACGTTAAACATGTACATGTACGTACCATAGTAAGGAACGGATTTGAAATCTGGGCTCGCTTTTTCTTGCGCGAGGATGTCAGACGGCATCTCTTTGTTGAAGTCGAGCTCACCACTCTTGTACATCTGATAAGCAGTCGTGGCGTCATTCA
This sequence comes from Brevibacillus sp. AG, assembly GCF_028369215.1. Classification (NCBI taxonomy): domain Bacteria; kingdom Bacillati; phylum Bacillota; class Bacilli; order Caryophanales; family Paenibacillaceae; genus Brevibacillus; species Brevibacillus sp. AG. The sequence continues at coordinate 710,135 of NZ_JAQMYO010000001.1, forward strand.
CCATTTTCCAGGTGATCTTATCCATTTTTACGTCAGCCTTGTTCCAATAATGCTCGTTCTTTTCTACCACGAGCTCCGAGTCATGCTTCCAGGAAACGAGCTTGTAAGCACCGTTGGAGATGTAGGTATCCGCATTTGCTGCCCATTTTGGATTGGCTTCTGCCTGCTTCTTGTTGATCGGGTGCCAGTAACGGGTAGCCAGCATTTTGTCAAAGTATGAAGTAGGTGCAACCAGCTCGATTTCGAGCGTTTTTGCATCTACAGCCTTGATCCCTACATCTTCTGCTTTTCCTGTGCCCTTGTTGTATGCCTCTGCTCCTTTAATGTAATAGAGGAGGTAAGCCGTAGTCGAAGCAGTTGCCGGATCAAGGTGTTTCATGTACGTAAAGGCATAATCCTCGGCTGTCACTGGCTCGCCGTTGGTCCATTTCGCATCATCGCGCAAAATGAACGTATACTTCAGCTTGTCATCCGACAGCTTCACTTCCTTGGCTTGTCCCAGGATCGGATTGCCGTCCTTATCCTTGGTGTACAAGCCTTCGCCCAAGTGATCCATGATCCAGAAGGACGTCGTATCCGTCGAGGTGAGCGGGTTCAAGTCTGGTGGCTCGGACTTGGCATTGAACACAACTTCTTGTTTGGCAGCAGCGCCTGGAGTAGTGGTACCTCCAGTCGATGTTGACTCGCCACTACCGCCGCAACCAGCCAGAGCCGGAATAACGAGCGAGAGCGACAGGGCAAAGGCAGCTAATTTCTTCACGTTGTTTCCCCCTATATATTAAGATAGAAAATCGAACTACTGATAGAGATGACAAGCAACCCAATGGTTCGGTGCGGCTTCCTGCCATTGCGGAATCTGTGCCGCGCATTGCTCCATGGCCTTTGGGCATCTTGTTCGGAAAACACAACCGCTTGGCGCGTTGGCAGGACTCGGCAAATCGCCCTGCAAAATGATGCGCTCCCGCTTGATCGTCGGATCAGGAATCGGAATCGAGGACAACAATGCTTGTGTATATGGATGAAGTGGCTTTGCATACAGCTCGAAGCTGTTTGCCATTTCTACCATTTTGCCGAGGTACATTACTCCGATTCGAGTGGAAATGTGCTTCACCATGGACAGATCGTGGGCGATAAACAAGTAAGTCAGCCCCCTGTCCTGCTGCAAGTCTTCTAATAGATTCACGACCTGCGCTTGAATCGACACATCAAGCGCCGAAATCGGTTCATCCGCGATGATAAATTCCGGTTCAACCGCAAGGGCTCGGGCAATCCCGATCCGCTGTCTTTGGCCTCCGCTGAATTCATGAGGGAATCGGTTCGCATGTTCCTTAGACAAACCAACGAGCTCCAGCAATTCTTTGACCCGATCCGCTCTTGCACCACGGGACAAGCCGTGAATATCCAAGCCCTCCGCAATAATGTCCATGACAGTCATGCGCGGATTCAGGCTTGCTTGCGGGTCTTGAAAAATCATTTGGACGTCACGGTGGAACTGCTCTGCATCTTTCCCTTTTAGACGGTGTGCATTTTTGCCTTTGAACAAAACTTCTCCATCTGTATTTTCATAGAGGCGAATCATTGTTCTGCCCAACGTCGACTTACCACAGCCGCTCTCGCCTACTAGTCCGAGCGTCTCGCCGCGATTAATGGTGAAGGTCACGCCGTCGACTGCCTTTAGCGTCATCCCATTGCCGATCTCAAAATGCTTTTTTAGATTTTTGACTTCAACCAACGCTTGGCTCATCTACGTCTGCCTCCCTGCTGCCACCAATTCTTCCAGCTTCGGTGCCCGTGGATCATGTAGCCAACATGCAGCTTGGTGACCCTCGGTGAATGTGGAAGCGTCCGGCATTTGCTGCTCGCATATTTCCATCGCAAACTGACAACGCGGAGCGAACGGACAACCTTTTGGCGGGTGGAATAAATCTGGCGGGGTTCCCTCAATCGGTACCAGTCGTTCCTTTTCCACGCCATCGATCCGCGGCAGAGAGCGCATCAAGCCCCATGTGTACGGATGCTTCGGATTTGCGAAAATATCCTCTACCTTGCCTGTTTCCACAACAATTCCTGCATACATAACCACGGCCCGGTGCGCGATTTCGGCTACGACACCCAAGTCATGTGTAATCATCACGATGGAGAGCTGCTGCTTTTCCTGCAATTCTCGGAGCAAGTCCAAGATTTGTGCTTGAATCGTTACATCCAATGCTGTCGTCGGTTCATCTGCAATGACGAGCTTTGGATTATTGGCGAGTGCAATCGCGATGACGACACGTTGCCGCATTCCCCCGGAAAACTCATGCGGGTATTGATCGACACGTTTTTCCGGATCGGGGATACCTACGAGCCGAAGCATCTCCATCGCTTTTTTACGCGCCTCTTCTTTGCTGACCTGATGGGTACGAACAAATCCCTCTACGATCTGAGCGCCGACCTTCATCGTCGGGTTCAGTGCTGTCATCGGGTCTTGGAAGACCATCCCGATCTCAGCTCCACGAACCGAAAGCAATTCCTTCTTGTTCATCCCCGTGATGACTTTTCCGTCAAAACGAATCTGACCATCCACGATTCTTCCCGGCGGGTTCGGGATCAAGCCCATGATCGCTTGGGCGGTTACACTCTTCCCACAGCCGCTCTCTCCTACTACCGCAAGCGTCTCGCCACGATCAACATGAAAGGTAACTCCCCGTACAGCCTGTACCTCTCCACCGTACGTTTTGAAATGTACGCGGAGGTTTTCTACTTGTAGCAAATGATCCGCCATGTCTGATCCTCCTATCTTCGTGGCGAGGTTACTCGCGAATTCTTGGGTCCAATGCGTCCTGCAAGCCATCACCGAAGACATTGAAGGCAAACATCGTCAAAGAAATCATCAGGGCCGGGAAGAAAAGTCTCCACCAATCCCCTGTCAAAATGACGCCGAGTGCGTCGTTAGTCATCGTGCCCCAGCTAGCGATTGGTGCTTGCACACCCAACCCCAAAAAGCTGAGGAAAGATTCTGCAAATATCGCCGACGGAATGGTAAACGTCAAGTTCACGATGATGACCCCGATCGTGTTCGGAATCAGGTGGCGTAACAGAATGCGAGGGAATTTGGCACCCAGCACTTGCGCAGCCATGATGAACTCCTGGTTTTTCAATTGCAGGATTTGTCCCCGAACGAGACGAGCCATCCCTACCCAACCGGTTGCAGATAACGCGATGATGATGGTAACAATTCCAGGCTCCATGACAACCATCAGCATGATCACCACGAGCAGGTACGGTAGTCCGTACAAGACCTCGATCAATCGCATGATGATGGTATCGATTCGGTCTCCCTTTTTGCCTCGACCGGCCATGTATCCGGCAATACCACCGACAGTCACTCCGATGACCAAATCAATTAACGCTGCCGATATTCCGATAATCAGTGAAATCCGCGCTCCGTACCATGTTCGTGAAAACATGTCACGACCCAGCTCATCTGTTCCGAACCAATGCTCGCTCGAAATTTCCTGATTCGCATTCAAGAGACTCTGATCGGAATAGCTGTACGGAACGAGATGTGGTCCAATGATCGCCATGGCAATCAGCAAAACAATCAGGGTCAAACCCACCATTGCCAACTTGTTTCTGACGAGCTTTCTCGTAACTTGTTGAAAATGAGTCAGGCTCGGTCGCATCTGGGCGATCTGTCCATCTGCTTTTTGAGCTCTAGGTCGAAACAACTCATTTACCGATTGATCTACCGCCATTGGCTACCTCCCCCTACTCGATAGTTTGATTCGTGGATCGATGAACATATAGGCCAGATCAATCAAGAAGATAATGAGCACCAAGATGGCACTGTAGAATACTGTCGTTCCCAGAATAACGGGATAATCTCGATTGAAAATGCCATCGACGAAGTACTTGCCGATCCCTGGTACCGCAAAAATCTTTTCGACGACGAACGTTCCAGTTAACAACCCCGCGATAAGCGGTCCCATAAACGTGACGATCGGCAAAATAGCGTTGCGGATTCCATGCTTGATCACTATCAGAAAAGTCGGAATCCCTTTCGCCTCAGCGGTCCGTATATAGTTCTGGTTCATCACGTCGATCATGCTCGTACGCATATAGCGTGTAATGATCGCTAATGGTCCAAAAGCAAGTGCGAGTGAAGGCAGAACCGAGTGTTTCCAGCTGGTAAGCGTCGCTACTGGGAATAACGGCCATTTGATTGCCAAGTAATTAATGAGCAATGGCGCCATAATGAAGCTGGGTACAGCAATTCCTAATACGGCCATGACCATTGCCGTATAATCAATCCAGGTATTTCGGTTTAATGCCGCAATTGTTCCGAATAAAAGTCCGAAAAAAAGGGCAACCGCTATCGCCTGCAAACCGATCAGTGCAGATGCTCCGAAGCCATCTTTGATCATATCATTGACACCGCGTGTCTCCGACTTAATAGAAGGTCCTAAATCGAGCATGACCAAACTTTTTAGATAAAGTAAATACTGCATCGGAAGCGGTTCATCCAGATTGTATTTCGCACGCAGATTCAACAAAATTTGCTCGGGCAACTGATCTGACTCTGACGCGAATGGATCACCAGGGATCATGTGCATCAGGCTGAAAGTCAGCGTTACAATAATCCACAAGGTGAGTACCATCATCAGAATTCTTTTAAGTAAATAACGCGACATCTATACGACCCCCTAGTCCAGACTTGCAAAAAGATTAAGAAAATTCAATGCGCCCTCCTTTTGAACAACCTCTTTAACGGAAATTGACCTAAAACATTCCTTAATTCAACAATATAGTGCCGTAATTATTTAATGTCAATTCTGATTTTTTTATTTTTTGCATCGATTTATAAAGGAATTTGCCTAAAGTTGTCAAATATACAACCATTAATACGGAATTTTTCCCTAAAACATCCCTATTTACAGCTTCGTGGTCGCTACAGCTCGCTTGCCCATCCGATGGGTTATATTCTATATATATAAGAAAGACTGGCATACTAAAATGCCGAAAAAAGGATGGTTCTCCTTCCTAACGAACTGTTTATCCCGTAGTTTAACTTTTTTGGAGGACATTTTGATGATAAAAGTTGGCATAGTCGGTCCAAAAGATTCAGTAGATGCAATGGTAGCTGTGGGACGTGAGTTTTCCGATCACATCCTGCTCACCTCCTTTATTTATCAAGGAGTGGAACAAGTACCTACCTATGTAGCCGAAAATGATATGGAAACAGACATCTGGTTCTTCTCTGGAGTCGCCCCCTATTCGATGGCAAAAGCGCATATTGGCAAGAAAAAAGCCTTTTATCCGCAAGTCAATTCAAGTGTCCTGACCAAAGTATTGCTCGAATTGGTATACCGCGATGGCTTGTCTTTAGATCGCGTGAGCTTCGATACCATTTCGGAAGCACATTTTCGTGAGACTTTAGAGGAATTGGGCCTGCACTGTGAGAATCCATACCTAATGCCATATAAAGAATTCAGACAGAGATCTGAATTGGTAGCCTATCACACCCGCCTTATTCAGGAAAGCAAGGTAGACGCTTGTGTCACGGGAACGCTTTTCGTCACCGAAGAATTAAAACGACAAGGAATCAGAGTATACCGAATGGGCTTCACGCGCTTCATATTTCGAGAGATTTTCAAGCAAATTCTGCAGGAGGGCGAAACGCTCCATTTCAAGCGCTCCCAAATTGCTGTTCAATTGATTGAGGTAACCGACATGGAAAAACTCGAAAATGAGCCTGCAAACGCCTACGAACTACGCCGCCTCGACCTGAAGCTACAGGAGCTAGTGCTGGATTACACGGAGTCGATATCAGGCAGCTTCGTCGCCGTTGGCAATTCCAAGTTCATCATTTTTTCCACCCGGGGTTCATTCGAAGAAAATCCAGAATTTCACCCCACGATCCTTTTGGAAAAAATCAAGCTGCTCACCAATTCGCATGCCAATATGGGAATCGGCTTTGGTGTCACAGCATTGTCTGCTGAGCGCAATGCACAGCTCGCTCTCGGCCATGCCAAAAACCATAGAGATGCCGCCATTCTTGTCGACCATGACGGTTCGATTGAAGGACCACTGCGTCAAACGAACAGCATCACCTACGAATATTGGACACAGGACAAGGAAATCAGCGAAAATCTGAAAAAAGCCGGTGTCAGTATTACGACGTTTAACAAAATCATTTCCGTCCAAAAAGCGTTGGGGCAAAAATATATTAGCGCCTCGATGATCGCAGAATGGATGGGCATGACTCCTCGCAATGCGCGAAGAATACTAAGTGATTTAGCAGAACACAACATCATCGAGCTCATTGGGGAAGAAACACCGATGAACCGTGGGCGCCCACGGAAGATTTATCGTATACTCCCCTCCCCACAAACCACTTAATTGTTTCTCCATGAGAAAGGCGTAAGCTTGTGATTTCCAGAAAACTTCTTTTGTGGATCATTGCTTGCGCTTTTTTCTCGTGCTACTTCTCCCAGAGGTTCAGCTCTCTCCTCTTTCAAATCTGGTCATGCCTGTAAGCTATCCAAATATCATTCGAATTGGGGGTCATACACATGCCGGTTCATCCACATATTCAACAAATATTAGATGTCTTCAACCGCTCACGCAATGATGTTGATTTCAGCCAATTGACACCACAGATTATGCGAATGGCGACTGATCAAAATCGAGACTCAGGCGTAGAACCTGAACAGGTAAAAAAGGTAGAGAATCTATTGCTTCCCTTAGAAGGCCGTTCTATTCCGATTCGCATCTACACACCAGAAGGTCATGCACCCTTCCCTGCACTTGTGTACTATCATGGAGGCGGATTCGTGATCGGTAATCTCGAAACAGTAGACTCGGTATGTCGCAACATCGCAAATAACGCAAAATGTGTGGTCATTTCTATCGATTATCGACTCGCTCCTGAGCATCCTTTTCCTGAAGGATTGGAAGATGCCTATGATTCTCTCCTCTATATTTCAAGCCATGCTGATCAGTTTGGCATTGACCCATCGCGGATAGCAGTAGGCGGAGATAGCGCCGGAGCTAATTTTGCAGCAGTAGTGAGTCTCATGGCGAAAGAACGACAGGCCCCGTTTATCGTTTTTCAATTATTAATCAATCCAGCCGTAGGAATTGTGGACACCGATCTCTATCCATCCATGCAGGAAAATGCGAGTGGCTATTTGCTGGATGTGAAATTGTTGAATTGGTTCCTCGGTCACTATATACCTCCGACTGCCGATCGGCACAATCCATATCTTGATCCGATCAACGGAGCCGATTTCACTGGTCTGCCTTCTGCCATGGTGATTACAGCCGAATACGATCCTTTGCGAGATGGCGGAAAAGCGTATGCAGACAAGCTACGCGAGAGCGGTGTCGATGTCATCTATCGAAATGAACAAGGCATGATCCATTCCTTCACTGGATTCCATACGTTTATCAAGCAAGCTCAGGAATCGCTGGATGAGATGTCGGCACAATTGCGAAAATCTTTCAAAATGTAGGCCATATTGGATAAAAAAAGCGTAAGCATTGATTCGGGCAATTCTCACTCCCGAATCGAAGCCTACGCTTTCCTTTTCATCTTTTACAAGCAGTATGCTCTATACCGTCTTCGATGGCTGAACAGATTGTTTCTTTTGAACACTGGCAACAATCACACCCACGACAATCAACAAGGAGCCTCCCACTTGAATCGACGTCACCTGGGAACCAAGCAGTAAAAACCCGACCAGCATCGCTACAAAGGGCTGCAAGTTAAGAAAAATAGCTGCTTTACCCGTCCCTACCACTTTTAATTGTTGATTCCAGACAATTCCACATATTCCTTGCATAAGGATCGCGGTCAAAATGAGCATCGCCCATGCCCACACTTCGTGGCTGATCTGCGCCCCTGGCTCGATCGTCAACAGCGCCGCTGGCGTCAAAAACAAAGTGCCAACTGTCGTCGAGTAAACGGTGGCAATAAACGGCTGCATGGTTTGCGTCAGTTTGCGAATGATGATCATGGAAGACGAGAATGTGACCATGGCAATCACAATGAGTAAGACTCCTTTGGAAATGGAGAGTCCTGCCCCAATTCCGACTACGAAGAATGTTCCCAATAGAGCCAAGCCAGACCCAAGCTTCATACGCATGGTAAACTGTTCCTTCAAAAACAAAGAAGCCAGCACTGCAGTGACGATCGGCGCCAAGGAAAGAATCAGCGATGCCGTTGTCGCATCTGTCGTCAAGAGCCCATTGAAATACGCCGTTTGATTCGCCAACGTTCCGATCAAGCCAAGCAAGACAAGAAGTCCTAGCTCACGAACGGTGATTTTTACGAATTTTTTGGTCAGAAACGCGTAAATGATCAGAAACATAGACGTGAAAAGCAAGCGTACATCTGCCAAAAACAGCGGCGGAAACTCTTTGACCAACATGCTTCCGAACACAAAATTACTGCCCCACAGCGTCACACAAAAAAGCAATAGCAAGTACGACCGAATCATGATTGTTCCTTCTTTCACCCGATGCATTATTCTTCCGTTAGCTATCGTACAGGAGAGTGAGCAAAAAGTCCATGAGCTGATCTGCTATCGTTTGATGAAAATTATGTTTGGTTGTACACACTGTCACATAAAAAAGACCAGCGAACGACTTGGTTCACTGGTCTTCCCTTGCTTTGTTTCAGTCAGCAATTGTTCTGGTATTATTGTACCATTTCTTCCATAGGGGTTTCCTCAGTTGCCTCCAGTGCCCCTTCCATCTGCCCTGCCTCTTCTACTGCCGTCTCTGCCGCTTTCTCTTCCTCTTTTACTTCCGGCTTCTTCTCTGGTTCCGTAGGCGCGATTGCACTCGCCACGAGCGCCGCGTATTTTTGCGAGCCTTCCTTATTCGGGTGAACACCGTCTTTGTAAAAGTAAGTGCTTTGCCCTTCACTTGCCGCATACCAATCCACAAGAACGACATGCGGATGGGCTGTAGCAGTTTCCGCCAGCATCTTATTCACGACGCTTTCCCACGGTTTAGGTACGCGAGAATTGACGAGAATGATTTGCTCTACGCCATCCAGCGATTGCAGTAGCTTATCGAGCTGGCCTTTACTAAATGCTCCGTTCGAGCCTAATTCAATCACAACGCGATTTCCCAATTGCCCTTTTGCTTTGAGCTGCGCAATCACGTCAGGAGCTTGCGACATTTGCCTTCCGATTTTGGCATCCACGACGATCCCTGGCAATAGCTTCTCCAGATAAGGAGCCACATCCAGCATGACAGAATCACCAATCACCGTGATTCCTTTACCGGAGCCTATCGCTTTGATCGGTTCCTGTTTTTGGTCAGGCTGTTTGGAAGCATTCGAATCTTTCTGCTTCTCCACAGGCTTCTGCTTTTGTGCGTTGTTATTTGGTTTCTGCTCATTTTTCGGCTTTGTTGGTGGAGTAGCTGGTTTTTGTACCGTTTCCGGTTTCTTTTCTACGATTGGCACCTCAGGACCATGTGGCTTGTCGGGGACCTTCGTCTCGGTGACCGTCTGCGTTGGCTGCGTCACATTTCCAGCGGTCGCATCTGATGTGAGCGAAGCGATCCCATAATACGTGACACATAGAGCGATCGCGCAACCAGTTGCCAATACACGGTTTAAACGTTTTGTTTTCTGCCCAGCCTTATTGGAACGATGCCAGATTCTGCCTAATGCACCGTAACGAATTGGCTCTTCTAGATATTTAAATGACAACGATGCCAGCAAAATGCTTGCGAGGAGTTGTAAAACCGCTCCAGGTACCGCCATCCACTCCCTGTCCGCTAAAAACGGATTCGTCCAAACGATAACAGGGTAGTGCCACAAATAAATCCCGTAAGATCGAACGCCGATCCAACGCAATGGCTTGCAGCCCATCCATTTCGCCAAGCTGCTGGCCGGATGTGCGAGTACTGCGACCAGCACAGCACTGACAACAGACAGGAGGACGAGCCCGCCCTCGTACAAATAATCATCATACTGATTCGTGTTCCAAATGCTGTACAAAAGAATTCCTAAGCTCAAGAGACCGCTCAGATCAAGCGTCAATCGCGCTTTTTGGGAAATGTTCGTCGTAAGCAAGCGACTCGGCCACATCATGGCGAGTGCGGCACCGATCAGCAACCCGAATACCCGTGTGTCCGTTCCGTAATAAACACGACTCGGATCAAGACCTGGCTCATACATGACGGCCATGGAGATGGCGGATAGTGCAGCCAGCACCAAAGTAATGATCATAATTGGCCCCCTGCGCTTCAGGAAGCGGAGTCCCAGAGCGAGTACCAGCGGCCAAATGACATAAAACTGTTCTTCTACTGCCAATGACCACAGATGGCCTAATGGTGAAGGCGGACCGAATTTTTCAAAATAAGATACGTCATGAAAGACCAGCCACCAGTTACTCACGTAAAGAACGGCTGCTCCAACATCTCCGCGGATGGTGTCCAACTGCTCTGGCGAAAAGATAGCTACTCCTGCCATCACCACAAACAGCATGAGGAAAAGCGCTGGGAGCAGTCTTCTAGCACGGCGCAACCAAAAGTCTTTCATGTCGAGTCTGCCATTTCGATTCCATTCTGCAATTAATAAGTCTGTAATTAAATATCCCGATAAAACGAAGAAAATACCGACACCCAACAATCCCCCGGGTGCCCAGTCGTAATTCAAGTGATAAATAATGACTGCGAGTACCGCCAGCGCACGAAGCCCGTCGATCCCAGCCATGTATCGGCTGCTTACAGCTTTGATCGGTTCAGGCATGCTGGTGGCCTCCTATCGTTGCATGTTGGCGAGTGATTAATTCGTTCTGATTATTAATTCTTTTCGTACCCATCGTCCTTTTCGTATTTTTATGGTGATTCTTCGTGCTCGCCATGCAAAACATCTGCATTCTCCCCTTTTACTTCCGTTCTGTTTTCATCATTTGTTGTTGGGGGCAGTCATTACACATCGGGAATTGCGTGCTCTATGAATGCAAAAACCCCTGTTTCTGGAATCGTGAGAAAACGGGGTTTGGTCTCGTTCATTATCTTTATGGAAAATGAATTCTTCCCATCATCGTTGCCCGTATTCAGGATGTGATGAACTACTCACTATCTCGTTGTTTTCTGTTCACTTACTCCCTTATATATGCATCACACCTTCCTTATAGTGGATGGTTTCACAAGGAAATTACCCGGTCCTTGTCTTACGTTAGACGCTTGCTGAATAGTTGTTTGTAACCTGATTATATGACGGTTTCGGGGGATAACTCGTTACAAACTGTTTACATTCTGACTATGTTTTTTCCCGGTAGAAACGCGGAACAAAAAAGAAGCTGCTGGTATACTTTCCCCCCATCAGCTTCACGATTGTAGATCATCGCAGACCACCACTGTCAGATGCAAAATGCAACGTGTTTACTTGTCACAAAAGATTTACTGATCAACAGCCTGCATCAGTTCGTAATTTTTTGCGAGTTGTATTGACATTCCTGATTGTCATTTGTTGATAAACCTTTGAGCCAATAAGTTTCTGCTTGATGTACTGCCAAATCCAAAAGCTTGTATGTATCGTCTCTTCCAATTTGTGAGGAATGGTTGCTTTGAAATCGGTATCCCCCGAAGGAAAGCGACATCAACCCGATTATTCTCCTATCACTTCCATTTTCGCCAATCGAAACGGGAAACACAAGACAAAAATAAAATCCCCATCGATTACCAGCTCCGACGAGGATTTTCGCTTGATTATCCAATTTTAAATGTGATGAGTAAACAAATAATTCAAGAAAAAACCACCGCTGACAACTGCAATTACCATGCATACGATGCCACTTTTCACCCGTTCCGAAAGCAATCGCATAAATCCAAGACAGAAAAAGACTCCTGTGACCAAAAAGTAAGCGACTCCAACCCAAAAAACATTCCAAGGCAAGCTCGCAAAATCTACGTTACCCAAACGTGAACACCATCCCTGTCCGATTCTACTGATTCCTTCTATGTACGATACTCCATTATAGCATTTGTTCACGCTTACTTTCCCATTTTTGCAAAATGCGTAACAGAAGTGTCATACATCCCGTCTTCATGTTTTCTACACAATCGTTTGGTACGCTTTCCCCAACAGCTCAAAGGAGGAAAAAGTGCACATGAACAAACGGAAAATACGCCCATGGGCTTATCCCTTGGTTCTAGGTGGCGTTTTGCTGTTAGCCGCCTGCTCCACTGACAATACCACAATGGATCATAATGGACACAACATGAATTCTTCACCCCAAACAACAGCAGAAACGCAACCGCAGCAGATGTCTGCTTCCAGCGACTCGTCGATGGAGGTGCTTACAGGCAATACATTTACCCTCACGGCAAAAGAAAACATGCTCCACCTCGATGACAAGACCATGAAAAACGCATGGACGTACAATGGAACCGTTCCAGGTCCACAGCTTCGTGTCAAACAAGGAGAAACCATCAGCGTGACGTTGAAAAACGAATTACCCGAGCCGGTTTCCATTCACTGGCATGGCTTACCCGTCCCGAATAACATGGACGGAATCCCTGGTGTGACCCAAAATGCCGTAAGACCAAACGAAAGCTTCACCTACAAATTCAAGGTGGACGTTGCCGGGACATACTGGTACCACTCGCATCAAAACAGCGCCAAGCAGGTAGACAAAGGCTTGTATGGTTCACTTGTGGTAGAACCGGCTACACCAGAGCCAGCTGATAAGGACTTTACCCTCGTTCTGGATGAATGGATGCAGGACGATAGCATGGTGGAAATGCACGGAAGTGGCATGAGCCATGGCGTGAGTGCCCCTTCTTCCGATAGCTCGTCCTCTGGTGGTCACAACATGGTCGGTATGGAGATGCCCATGAGTGACGCTGAGATGATGCCGTTGATGTATACGATTTTTTCGGTGAACGGAAAAACTGGCCCGGCAATCCAGCCGCTATCTGTTACAGAAGGAGAAAAAGTCAGAATCCGCCTGATCAATGCCGGATACTTGAACCACAAGCTAAACCTGCAAGGTCATGAATTTAAAATCGTAGCAACAGACGGGCAACCTATCCATAATCCGCCCCTTGTAGGAGGCCAGCTCCTCAATATCGGGCCAGGAGAACGATATGACCTCGAATTTGTCGCAAACAATCCTGGCAAATGGTTATTAGAGGAGCGCAGCACAAATCCAGGCGCCAAGTCCCTTGTCGTGCCTATCGTCTACGAAGGCTCAGAAACAAAAACAGCCAAATCCGAAGCTGGCGATATGCCAACGATAGACATCACGAAATACGGCGAAGCGGCAAAAAGCAGCTTTGCGCTGGAGCAGAAGTACGACATCACGTATCAAATGGATCTGAACACGGAAACGGCAGATGGAAAAATGGCCTTTACCATCAATGGAAAAACGTTCCCGGATGTCCCTCCGCTCAATGTCAAAAAAGGCAATCGGGTCAAAGTCACGATGGTGAACAAATCACCAAAAGATATCCACCCGATGCATTTGCACGGACATTTCTTCCAAGTATTGAGCAAAAACGGACAGCCTATCTCAGGCTCCCCTCTGGTCAAAGATACGCTGAACATTTTGCCGGGTGAATCTTATGTAGTCGCCTTCGAAGCTGACAATCCAGGTGATTGGATGTTCCACTGCCACGATTTGGGCCACGCTGCGCAAGGAATGGTATCCGAAGTAAAATATGAAGGCTTCAAGCCAGATTTCGTCGTCGATCCTACCGTCGGCAACATGCCGGAATAACCATAAAAAAAAGCAGGAAGCCACAATGGCTCCTGCCTTTTCCTTACGCCAATACACCGTCCAAAGACGTTTTCCACTCTACGCCAGCCGGAAAAACATCCTGAACTTGCTGTCTCAGCTGGTCATTTTCGCTCAATTGCGGACTCAAGATTGATACCAGACCGCTATCCTCTCTCGAACGGATCAAACGCCCGATGCCTTGACGCAGTCTCAGTAGCATGTAAGGCATATCTACCTCGTCGAAAGGATTCGCTGCACTTTTTCGTTTTGCTGTAAACACCGGATCATTCGGCGGGAATGGCAGTGACCAAATGATCGCATTGGACAGCGAAGGCCCCGGAACATCTAGCCCTTCCCACAGGCTCACCGCACAGAGGCTGCTTTTCTCGTCGTTTTGGAATTGAGAGATCAGATGGCTGATTTCCGCATCTCCTTCAAACAAGAATCGCAGATCCGTACAGGCAGGCTCGTTTTTGATGGCGGTCTTGAATTGTTGTAATTCCTCCATGGAGGAAAACAACAGCAGCGCACTACCCGCTGTTTTTTGCAGCAATTGGGTAGCCTGTCTCATTTTTTCCGCAAATGAGTCGGTCGCAGAAAGTGTCGGTACGTATACCTCCATTTGCTTGTCGTACTCGTACGGAGAAGCCACCGAGAACGACAGGTATTGCTCAATGCCCAAGCTGTCCGCCACATACTTGAACGATCCATCAACAGATAGAGTCGCTGACGAAAAGACAATCGGCATCTTTTGTGAGAATACACGCTCTTCCAGTACTTCCTGCACCTTTTTCGGCATGACGACCAAGGTAGGACCTGTAATCTCTTCACTCATCCAGGAAATGACGTGATCCGGGTCTTGGAAAAGTCCCAGTGCCAGCTGCATCATTTCCAGATGCTCTTCGACAATTCGCAGCTGGAACTCGTCCAATGTATACAGCCCACCCTCTAACGCCAGCTCTTCTTCAATCCAACTGACGAGATTCGTAAAACGGTGGATGGTTGCAATGAGTTCCGGATGGAAGTGAATCTCTTTGCGGTTGGAGCCCATCACAGCCTTGCTCTCTTCGTTTAATCGGGAAAACATCTCTTCACTCTGAGCAATGGCTTCCTCAATGGCAATAGCGAGCTCTTCCCTGATCTCACCCTTCAAGACACGCGTAATCGTTTCTTCGAACACGGAGTGATTCAGCTTGTACGTCAATGCTTTTTGGGCAGCAGGCTCCAGCAGATGGCCCTCGTCAAAAATGACCGAGCTATGCGGTGGCAGCAACGGCAGCTGGCCTCCGCGCTTGCGGATCTCATAGGTCCACACATGCTCCATATAAAAGTCATGGGAGCAAATGATTAAATCGGCTGACTGACGGTAATGATTTCTCGAAAGGGTCTGTCCACAGCGGTGCTGTCTGTCGCACACAAAGCAATCTTGAAAAGTATCCCAGTTCATCTGCGCCCATTCTTGATCATCCAGGTCAGGATATGTGCTGCGATCCCCGTACGGATAAAACGACTGCAAGGCCTCATGTGTATGAACAAATGAAGGAAGCTCTTGATAAATATGCTGGAAAGCTTCCCCTGTCTCAGGCTGGAATCTCGCCTCATCCAGCTTGCGCAAACAGAGATATTGGTCCGGAGATTTACCGAGTCTCGCGTCAATCGTCAGGTTGAGATGACGAGCCAGTTTGGCAATATCGCCTTCGGGTTTTACGAGCTGCTCAATCAACGACTCATTCGCACAGGCAATGATGGCGGGCTTTCTGGTATATCGTGCATAGCAGATGGCGTACAGCAAGTAAGCCAATGTTTTTCCCGTGCCTACTCCCGCCTCTGCAAAAATCGTTTGCTTTTCTATAAAAGCCCGTTCAAGCTGAAAGGCCATGTAGATTTGCTCATCACGCACCTCGAATCCAGCCTCAGGCAATACTTCATAAAAAACGTCCGCTACCCAATCACTCACCTGAGAGATGAACGGCTGGGACGGATCGTAGGCAAAAGGATAACGTTCCAATTGTGACCTGCCTCCAATAATGAAAAGAATCGTCAAGCATAGATACCAACATGTTATGATGACATGTCTTGACGATAAACACAATACAGATGAGAGAAAAAACCATTCCTTTTCGTGGTAAGATAAGGATGTTAGAAAAGTAGAATGAAACAGGAGTGAACAAGCCAATGGAAAAAGTAATGTTTATTGAAATAGGAATGGGCATCGACATGCATGGACAAAACGTCACCAAAGCCGCAGTCCGCGCTGTTCAAAATGCCATCCATCATAATTCGATGCCTGGACTGCGTTCTGTCCTGCCAGGAAACGATATCCATAACATGAAAGTAAATGTGAGGCTGGCCGTTCCTGCTGACAAGGACAAGCTCGACTTGGAAACGGTTCGTAAAGCACTGCCTTACGGGGAAGTCTCCTTCGAAATCGTCGAGGGTGGCATGCTGACGAGCAGTGGAGTCGTGATCGCTGAAAAAGAGGACAAGAACGACCTTGCCTATATCGTCATTGCTTCGGTAGAAGTAGGATACTAGAATAGCGGCTCATCCACTACATGTGGGTGAAACTGATAACGTTCCAACTCTATTTCTCCTGCTGCTGACACGACTATCCCTTCGATTTCCAAGGCCATTTTTTGCAGCGTGAACGAATCCAAATCTTGCAATCCGATCTTTCCTTGGGCGTTGATGACCCGATGCCAAGGAAGCTTGTGCTTTTTGGACATGGAATGAAGGATGCGAACGATTTGTCTGGCAGCCCTTGGACTCCCGGCCAACGCAGCAATTTGCCCGTACGTCATGACATGGCCCGCTGGAATCCCGGCAATAATGTTTAGTGCGCGCTGCGTAAATTCGGTCATGATGACTACTCCTTCTTGCTTGATCAAATCAAAAGGCTTGTGATTCCTTGCGATCACAAGCCTTTTCTGCTTTTATCAGGTTAAAACAGTCTTTCCAGCTCGTCAACCAGACTGCCGACGTATGCGACAGCCTCGCGGATTGGCTGCGGATCTGACATGTCCACGCCAGCTTTTTTCATCAGTTCCAGCGGCGTTAGTGTTCCCCCGGCTTTGAGCACCTCGATCCAGCGATCAACAGCAGGCTGTCCCTCTTCCTTGATGCTCGCTGCCATTGCTGTAGAAGCGGTCAAACCAGCTGCGTATGTGTAAGGATACAGCCCCATGTAATAGTGCGGTTGGCGCATCCATGTAAGACTCGCTGCCGCGTCCAGATCAACTGCATCACCCCAGAAGTCTGCGAGCACTTGCCCTTTCCATTCGGAGAGCTGTTTGGCAGTCAAAGGTACGTCTTTTTGCGCTGCTTCGTACACTTTTCGTTGCATTCTCGCTTCTAACAGATGCGTGACAAAGTTGTGATAGTACGTATTCATCAATTGCAAAATGACCCAACGCTTCAAACGCGGATCGTCGGATTGCTCCACGATGTGCTGCGCGAGCAAGAGCTCATTGAGTGTGGAAGGCGCTTCGATAAAGTACAGCGATGGACGAGAGTTCGTAAAGCTTTGCTCTCTTGTCGCCAGCATAAAGTGTCCGCAATGACCCAGCTCATGTGCCAGCGTGAAAGCACTGCGCATATTTCCCGACCACGTAATGAGAATGTAAGAGTGCTTGCTATATGTCGTTGAGCAGAACGCACCTGTCGATTTGCCCACGTTGTCTACGTAGTCGATCCAGCGTTCATTCAGTGCTTTTTCCATAATGGCTGTATATTCAGGACCCATTACTTGCAAGGAAGCCAGTATCTTTTGCCCAGCTTCTTCAATCGTAATCGGTGGGCTGAATTCTGGATCAAGCGGCGCCTTCAAATCACAAAAGGCCAACTTTTCAAGACCGAGCTCTTTTGCTTTCAACTTCGCATAGCGACGCATGTGCGGAGCGAGCTCATTGCCGATAATATCCAGAATGTTGTGGTACATATCCAGCGTAACTTGCTGTGGTTTAAGCAGCATGTCCGTTACGGTTTCATAGCCACGCAGGCGAGACATGACTGTCTGTCTTTTCACCTCTGTCGCGTATACCGCAGCGAAGGAGTTTTGGTAAGAAGCGAGTGTCTTCGAAAAGGATTCGTACGAAGCACGGCGCAGCGTCGTATCGGAAGACATCTCATAATCGGTCTCAAACAACGCGAAGGATACTGGACGCTCATTTCCTTCGCTATCATGGACGGGTCCAAATGACATGTCCGACAGTTTTCCACGCGCGTAAATGTTGTATGGTGCAGAGAAAACCTCGCCCATCGCCGCAAACGCTTCTTCGGTCTCGGCCGACAATCGGTACGGCTTTGTTTCCAGCAAATCATTCAGGCTTTTGCGGAATACTTTGAGTCCTGGTTCTTCCGCCAAGAAGCTCTCGATTTTTCCTTCAGGCAGTGCCAAAATCTCGGAAGGTATAAAAGAAAGCGCAGCATTCAGCTGGGACACGACATCCCCTACCCGTGCAGAGTTCGCTTGGTTTTGTGGATTCGTCCCGTCTTCAGACGACCGCAGTCTGGCATACGTCGCTGCGATATTTGCCCGAACATGGATCGCCTCGTTTGCCTCCAAGCATGCCAATAACGTCTCTCCGCTCGTATGCAGCTGACCTTTGAATGCAGTGACGACAGGCAGATGCTGTACAATTTCTACTAATTCTTGCTCCCACGCTTCCTGGCTCTCAAACAGATCGTTCAGGTTCCACGTATACTCGACAGCGACTTGATCACGTGTCTGTCTTGTCTTCACTCTGACTGCCTCCTTTAGTTCTGCCAATAAAATATTTTTTATGTAATAAAATTGCCTTTTCATTTGAATTTTCCTACAATTAACCAAAATAAACAAGTGGATAACTTGCTCGAATTAGGCAGTAATCTGTCTTTTTCTGCGCTTTCCTAGGAAATTCTTTCAAATCATAAGCAGGTGATTTCGGAGGGGAAGGTAAAATAGATAGAGTGCAAGTAAGCCTTTTGTTCTTAAAAGGAGGAAATGAACCATGTCTTTTGAAACCTTGTTCGACCGTTACGCTGATCTCGCTGTAAAAGTCGGCGTAAACGTACAGCCTATGCAAACGTTAGTAGTAACAGCTCCGCTATCGACTGCTCCTTTTGTGAGAAAGGTAGCCAAAAAAGCGTACGAAGCGGGTGCCAAGCACGTGCATATTGATTGGACCGACGATGAACTCACACGGATGAAATATGATTTGGCTCCTGATGAAGCGTTTCGTGAATACCCGCAATGGAAGGTACAGGGATTAGAGGAAATGGCGGAAAATGGCGCGGCGTTTCTCTACATTTCTGCAGCGAATCCCGATTTGCTGAAGGGTGTAAATCTAGACCGCATCTCTACTGCCAACAAAACAGCTGGTCAAGCTCTCCATAAATTCCGCAGCTATACCATGTCCGATAAAGTGAGCTGGTGCGTGCTTGCAGTTCCATCACCTGCATGGGCCGCCATGGTCTTCCCGCATTTGCCACAAGAGGAACAGGAGCCTGCCCTGTGGGATGCCATCTTCCGCGCGACTCGCGCAGATATGGATGACCCTGTCCAAGCTTGGCATGACCATCATGCGACACTGAACAGCAAGGTGGATCAGCTCAACGCCAAACAATACCGTTACCTTCATTACGAAGCTCCCGGTACCAATTTGACAATTGAGCTGCCTGCCAAACACATTTGGATTGGCGGCGGTAGCGTAAATAAGGACGGTGCCTCCTTCATGGCCAATATGCCGACAGAAGAAGTATTCACCGCGCCATTAAAAGAAGGCGTCAACGGAACCGTTCGCAGCACCAAGCCTTTGAGCTATCATGGGAATTTGATCGAGAATTTTACGCTGACTTTTGAAAAAGGAAGAATTGTGTCGGCAACTGCTGAAAAGGGAGAAGAATCCCTAAAGCAATTAATTGAAACAGATGAAGGCTCGCATTATTTGGGGGAAGTGGCCTTGGTTCCTCATTTGTCCCCCATTTCGCAATCAGATATCATTTTCTATAACACGCTCTTTGATGAGAATGCATCCAACCATTTGGCGATCGGGAACGCTTATAGTGTGAATATCGAAGGTGGCGCTGAGATGAGCAATGAGGAACTGGCTAGCCGCGGTATCAATATCAGCCTCACTCACGTTGATTTCATGATCGGCTCCGCCGAGATGAACATTGATGGTGAAACAGCTGACGGCAAGCGTGAACCAATATTCCGCAACGGAAATTGGGCTTGAATCTAACCTGAGAATGACATAGCGAGAGGCTGGATTTGTGCCATCACCATGACAAATCCAGCCTCGTTCTTTTCTCGGATACAACAGCTTTTCGCGGAGCGCTTTCATGAAGGGGAAATTATCGGATATAAGTGTCCCTGCATGGCAAAGGACGCTTTTCCCGTTTCCTCGGAAACAACAACGATCAGTGCATCGCTCTTTTCACTCAACCCCAAAGCAGCACGATGTCTGGTTCCCAACTTTTTTTCCCCTACGACAACTTGTGATAATGGCAGTACATTGGCCGCGGAAATGATCTGATTTTCCCGAATCAGAACGGCCCCATCATGCAAAGGGCTGCCAGGATAAAAGATCGACTCCAGCAAGGAATGGCTCATCGTTGCTCCAATCGGTATGCCAGCTTGCAGCAGTAAATCAAGTGGGTCCTCGCGCTCAACGACGATCAATGCTCCTTGACGCCTTTTGGACAAGTGCTGCACAGCCATGGACAGATCCAGGTATTTTTCCGTATAGGGAGAGAGATAGCATTGTAAATAAAACGAAGCTGCTACTGTTTCGAGTCGGCTAAACTTCGTACGTATTTGATCAAACGTCCCGAGCACACATTCGTTTTCATTTTTTAACGCATGTATGCTCTCATCTAACGTAACGGATATTCCCCTCAGCTCTTGCAGCAATTCAGCCTTCAGCGATGATGTATCACAGTTAACTTCCAACATATGAACCCCTCAATTTCCATTTCTCTTCACGCCTCGTTCTTTGTTTGATTGTTCCCTTCCCTATAGGAAATCATTCTATTTTCTAGATGATAATTCCACTACAAACCGGACATAGTAAAACTCAAATGATGAACAGCTTATGGAGCGAAACCGACATGATCACGAAATGGAATGAGTTTCTTTCCATCGCACCACGGAAAACGAGTTTAGTGTCGTTGGACCAAAGGTAGGCTTTGTTGAAAACATCGATATCAACCTGCATCTCATCCGTCAACAAATCAGCACACCCAAATTAATCATTCGAGAGTTAACCTTAGGTACGCTCTCTCATACGCGCATAGCCGTTGTCTACTTGTCTGGTATTACGAATCCTCAGCACATTGAAACCGTTGAGCAAAGACTACAGACGATCGCACTATCTTTGATTTCTTCATTTCTCCTGAGGATTATTATTTACCGTGGATCTTATCGTCCTTGTTTCGGTTGATTCGCATTTTTGGTGTGCTTTTTTCTATTTTGATGACACCTGCCTATACGGCCGTTCTCACTTTCCATTTGGAAATGATTCCGCAAGACATGCTGGCTCCGATTATTTTATCGAGGAAATACGTCCCGTTTCCCCCTGTTTTAGAGGTGCTTTTCTTGGAGCTGACGATCGAGTTTTTGCGAGAAGCAGGTGCCCGGCTCCCGACAAAGGTCGGACAGACTCTTGGAATCGTAGGTGGAATCGTCATTGGTCAAGCATCCGTAGAAGCTGCCTTGACCAGTAATATATTGCTGATCATCGTTGCTCTGTCTGCGCTTGCCTCTTTCACTACCCCCATTTACAAAATGTCAAATACGATTCGATTTCTGCGCTTCCCGCTCATTATTTTACCTGGATTTGCAGCGATTGGAGTTCATTGTGATATCTCTTTGGCTCTTCGTGATTTTGCCAAACATCTGTCTGAATCTATGGGGGGTTACCCGCGGACTGAAACAAATATTTGGCCTCAGTCAAATCCGCGCCCTTCTGCTTCTCCTAGCGTCTCTGGCAATGGGTTCCTTTCTGCTCGAAGGTACGACTCCTTTGCTCATGGCACTCGATTTTTATGGGAAAGTGAGCATCGTTTTCATTTATGGCTATATCCCGCTGTTGTTCTTGCTCTTCCTCCTCTGGGGGAAAAAGCGAAGTACCGCACGATACCAGACTCCCGGAGCGGAAACAGAAAAAGCCCGATAGATGTCTATCGAGCAAATCGTGCTGCGATTGTCATGCCAGCTCCTACCAAAGCTTCTCGGATGCTTTGCGCGAATTCCAACGCATGGGCACCGTCGCCATGAATACAAATCGTATCGGCCTGAATCGGGATATCCACGCCTTGCTGGGTCAGGACGAGTCCCTTGCTTACCATACGTATGACTTGCTGGAGGGATTGCTGTTGGTCTGTAATCATCGCATTCGGCTGACTACGTGGTGTCAGCGTGCCATCCTGCTGATACGTGCGGTCTGCAAACACTTCATGCGCCGTAGCAAGACCGATTTTTTCCCCTGCACGCGTCAACTCGCTTCCCGCCAAGCCATACAACACCAGCTCCGGATTTACTTTGTAGATGGCCAACACGATAGACTCAGCCAGAGCGGGTCTTGTGGCTGCCATATTGTACAAGGCCCCGTGTGGCTTCACATGATGCATGACGCCTCCTTCTGCCCGTACAAACGCTTGCAGGGCGCCGATTTGGTAGAGGACTAGCTCGTACGCCTCATCAGGGGAAATCTCCATGTTGCGGCGACCGAAGCCGACCAGATCAGCGAATCCGGGATGGGCACCGATTGCCACACCTGCCTCCAAAGCCATTTGCACCGTTTTTCTCATTGTTCCTGGGTCTCCAGCATGGAAACCACAAGCCACATTTGCAGAGGTGATATAGGGCAAAATCTCTTGATCGTTGCCCAACTGATAGGCGCCAAAGCTCTCTCCCATATCACAGTTTAGATCTACTGTTTTCATCTTTTTACCTCCATCCCACGGTTACTTCTATACCAAGCTTGATCGCCTTCATCAATGAATCCCTCTCGATAAGCGCCTTTTGAGCATCACGCAGAGAAATCTCTTGAAAGTGAATCTTTTCGCCTGGCCGCAACTGGGCGACGATCGGCAAATCTATAGTTGGCACATAGCCTATCTTCGGATAACCGCCAATGGTTTGTCTGTCTGCCATCAGGATAATAGGTTGACCGTTAGGCGGAACCTGTATCGTACCTACGGTGACCGCAGCCGAGATCAGTTCCATCGCCTGCGTAAGTTCGAGCGCCGGTCCTGTTAAACGATACCCCATCCTGTCTGATTGAGTAGACACTTGAAAGGTTTGTTCGAAAAAGCTTTGACGGCTCTCTTCCGAAAAATCTGCGAATTGCTCGCCTTGTATCACCCGTACAACCGCTTCTCCATTTTTTACAAGCGTACTAGAAGGAATAAACCAATTCGCTTGGTAGAAAGGAGCTGCTCCTGCCTTTTTTTCCAATTGGTTAGCGAGAAATTGGCTGAATGAACCTGGAGAGCTTTGAACTAGCTTATCTCCTGCCGCAAGCATTCTACCCGCAAAGCCTCCGAAGCTTCCACGGAGATTCGTACTACGACTACCCATCACAAGTGGCACATCCCATCCGCCTGCGACTGCGAGATAGGCGCGACAGCCTTCCTTGGCCAGGCCAAACTTCAAGATGCTTCCACTCCTGATCCAGACTGCTCGATTGGGCAAAACGGATCTATCATTGATCGTGGCTTTGAAGTCACCACCACAAATGGCGATTAGCATGTCCTTATGAAACAATAAGCTAGGGCCTCTCATCGTCAGCTCCAGAACAGCATCCGTTTGTTGATTGCCAACTAACATGTTCGCCATCTGTACAGCTTGCTTGTCCATCACCCCACTGACACTGACCCCAACCTGCTGAAAGCCAAATCTACCTGTATCTTGAACGGTCGTGCAAAGTCCTGGCGTAATCACCTCTATACTCACTTAGTACACCTTCTCCCCGTTATCGTATTCCCGCTCGGAGATAGGACGAAAGCGAACTTTATCACCAGCGCACAAGAGACTTGGAGAACTTTCATCTGCCTGAAATAAGCTCAGTGGTGTTCTTCCGATAATTTGCCACCCACCTGGGCTCTCTATCGAATAAATACCTGTTTGCAATCCTCCGATCCCTACACTACCCATCGGAATAGATAGTCGTGGCGAGGAACGTCGCGGCGTGGCCAGTCGCTCATCCATTCCACCGAGATACGGAAAGCCGGGAGCAAATCCGATCATGTACACCAGATACTCTGTTGTCGAATGGATCGAAATCACTTCCTCTACACTAAGACCATTTTGTTTGGCGACTACCTCCAGATCTGGACCAAAGCTCCCTCCATAACAAACCGGGATTTCTACCAGTCTGTACTCTGTAGAGTGAGTGTTGGAGATTTGCTGCGACATTTGCTCAAGAATAGCAACGGCACGATCGTATGGCAAAATATCATCAAGTGGATCGAAAAGAGTAATCGGATCGTAATAGACTGTAACAGTCGTAAAGCCAGGTACAGATTCGATCATCCCGGGGAAAGGATGCTCCTGTAGGTATTCAGAGAATAGGATGACCTTCTCATGGGTCTGTTGATCGATAACCTCTCCTAGTTTGACCATGACACCCGAGTCCCCAAGAGGAGAGAATTCATATCTAGGCAACGTTTTTCCCTCCATTTTCGAATATCGGTATTGCCACATGAATTGAAGGGAGGAGGGTTTCTCCTCCTGCTCAGCTAATTTGTCCGCCTTCCATGACAATATCCCGCTCATTAGATAGGGTCGTCTCGATTGCCAATCGCAAGCCTTTTACAATTGTTTCTAACGCCATGCTTGGCTGCCCTGCTTGCCTTGCTGCCTGTTCAGGCAAATAAGGGATATGGATGAACCCTCCGCGTACGGAAGCTTTTTTCTCAGCAAGGTAATGCATCAATCCATAAAAAAGATGGTTGCACACATATGTACCCGCCGTCTGCGATATGGAAGCCGGAATTCCTTGTTGTTTTAACTCATGTACAATCGCTTTGATTGGCAATGTAGACCAGTAGCCAGTAGGACCGTTTTCCCTGATCGGTGTATCAATCGGCTGATTTCCTTCATTATCCGGGATTCGAGCATCATTGACGTTAATCGCTACACGCTCAACGGCAATATCTCCTCGTCCACCTGCTTGACCGATACATAACACGATGTCCGGATTCGTTTCTTCTATCGCTGCGTACAGATGTTCGATAGATTTTTCAAAAACCGTAGGAATTTGGCGCAGCTCTACTTTATACAAATCAGACTCGATTTTTCCCAGCTCTTTTACCGATTCCCAAGCAGGGTTAACCGTTTCTCCACCAAAAGGATCAAACCCTGTTACTAAAATGGTCTTCATGATTGTTTCCTCCGATCCGCATCGGTCTCATTCGTGAGAGTCGAATATGGTTTTGTCCATACTGTCGCGAAACACGCCGTGGGCTGGATGCCACACACTCCATGACAGCACGATTGAAAATCTTATGTGTTTCTATGCAATCTCGCAATGCTCCTCCCGCAACCGTCTCATCAGCCGCTTCCGTTATTAAATCAAGCGTCACCCATTCAGGAAAACGAGAGAGTAAGGAAGGAGAGGTTCTGTTCGGCTTTGTAGGCCACCGATAAAACAAGAAATCTTGATCAGTAGGCAATGGGAAAATGGCGGGCTCCCAGTTATGTCCATACCGAATGTAGCGCTCGATAAAGCGTTTATTTTTGTTCCACAGACGCGGATGATGTCTCAGTCCTTCCTCGGCTGCCTTTTGAATCGTATCAAGAGCGACAGCATGATAAGGATAGTCAGATCGCTCCATCTCGCGGCCAATCCCGTAAAAGAGTGAGATCGGCATCCAATAAGATACAGGGAATCTCGGCGGGCTATTGTACCCTGCGAATGGTTGTGTCCATTCATGCGAAGGGATTCCGTGATCATCGATGATCACATCCGGCAACCAGCGATAAAACAGTTGGGGAACCACCCGCGATTCGCCAAAAACGCTCGGCTGAAAACGGTGATTGGTGTATTCTAATCCAACGGCATTATAACGGGCAGCATGATGCTTCCAAAATGGATTATCTTTGACGAGCTCTTGATGAAGTGCGACCCCATCCGGATTGGCAAATGGAATCACGACCAGATTGAAACGAGTAAGCCAATCCATTTTTTCGGCAAGGATCTCTGCCACCAGCTCACGTGCAGCAGGCATACTGGAAACCTCGTTTGGATGATGTCCGGTTTCGAGCAAAATGGTTGGTTTATACAGAGAGAGCTTGTGAGTTGATACGTATTTGGAAATCTGGGGTGCTGTTACCTCCACTGCATAAATCGGCCGTCCTTCAAACGATTTCTCTACTTCCCACATATGTACAGACGGATGTGTAGCCAGCTCTGCCCATTCGCCCATATCTGGATAATGGTTTCGGTGTAGATAAGGAAGCTTCCGTTCTTCGTTGCTGGTACTCCTTTCGTACGTTCTCAGGATGCGTGCTTTTACAGGAGCAGATTGCTCTGCCTCGAAGTATAAATGAGTCGTTTTGATAGAAAAAGCTTGTTCTTCTTTATATTCTTTTACGCGAATGGTTGCCACTGGAGAGCTTGCTGGTTTGACCTTTACAAATGGTCGCACCGCCCCCGGAGAATTCCACGCCACTCCCGTTTTTCTTTCACCCAAATACGCATAGTAGTCCAGCGTATAAAAATAAATATCTTCATGCAACGCTTCTAACGACGATATGGTTTCTTCGTCTATGTCTAGCCGTTCTTCCTGTTCACTCATAGTGACGGTTACCTCTATCGAATGAAAGAGCGGAGTGTTTCCTTGATACGGTTCAATTTGTTTACATAACAATTCTTCCGTCAACTCAGGTAAAAATTGCTGCGTATAGAATTGCCAAAACCTCTCTCGATCCGTAGGAACCAAGAATTGTTCTTTAGTTGTTCGATAGGAGAAGAAGAGTCCAGACGTAGTTGGATAAGCTCGACTTTGCTCGTCGGCATACGGCATTGTGGATACAGGTACATCCAAATTCCATGTACCTAAGTGCTCCAGCCCGACTCCCCATGCTTCGACTTGGTATGTAGTCGGTAGGTTCTCATCCATCACGATTGATACTTGCGACAAGGACAAGCCCAATTCTTTTTCCAACAACTGATCAACCGGGTATAATTCTTGAAGCCATCGATGAGAAAGCTCCATCCCACCTTCTCTTTCCTCTCGTTGGAAAGAGATCAAAATTCGATCTACTCGTTCCCCTGTACGTACAAGAGACGGCAAAATCGTTTCTTTTATCCAGCACAAACCTGGTTTAAAAGCAGAGTGAATATGTACCGTACTATCGTTATCTGGAAGCAGCTCTGTGATTGCGCTCTTCCAGCATCGCTCCAACGCACGTCGAATCTCTTTTGGTTCTGATAAAAACGCCGTGACCGCCAGCGGAGAAGATAAGCACCCGTCCGTCTCCATTCGACTAGCAATCGCGATCAACTGCTCATGAAACAACTGTTCTATCTCATTTCGTTCGCCCTGGTCTTTCCATGTTTTCTCTATAAATAGGGGGAATTCCTTCTCTTTTGGCTCGTCTGATTCTTCCCATGCACCAAAAGTCCCCCCGAGTCGGTGCGAAGTGGCAGTCCCAAAATAATCAAGCGCCGCAACAAGCGCTTGTCCTCCCCCTGAAAGCTGAATGACTCTTGTTGTCTTTTCTCTAGGGTCTGGGATTACTTCGACCACTCCACTTGCTAGAGGTGCTTCACCATTCATGTGTAAGCAAAAAGTGAGCTCCGCAATCCGATTTGCTTCTCCTGTGAGCGGGAAATGTATCCCGGTCGAAGCTAGACCAATCCGAGCTGCAAAGCGGGCGGCAGACATAACCGCCTCTGCAGTATGGATCCCTGTAAAAAATACATCTGTCCGACTCGTTAAATCCGTACGCCCCGCTTGATAGAACCCTGCCGTTGTCCAAAGCTCTGTCAGACTTTCAAGTGGAGTTGGTCTCTCTACGATAGGACTTCCCTCATGCGAGCTCATCAGCGCATACTGGGGTATCGCAATCTGACAAACAGGTGAAGCATCCGCACAAACATATAGTTGAACTTCATGTAAAGAACAACTAATCCTTTCAATGTCGCCGAGTGAAGTTGTTGCAGGTGCTGCATCTGTCCAATATGCCGCCATCCAGCGAAGTAATCGACTAAGACTCTCCTCACTTCCACCAACGAAAGCAATTCGATTGTCCCCTCGATCGAGCGTGCATGACGCATCATCCACATCGCAGGATGGCTCGATACATACTGTGCAAAGCCACTCACCGCTTTTCGTGCTGCTAGCAACCATCGGTGAATCTTCCATACAAATGGAAGGCAGATCTAGCTCACTTGTTTCAAGGCCTAATCGGGCACAAAAATCAATGAATCCTTCTACGACGATTCCCGTTTGAAAACAGAAGGAAACAGACAATGAATCAGCTACACCGTCATTGTTTCGGTCCGCAACTAACCCTTTCGTTGTAAAAATATCACCTAGCCCTCTCATAGGTTAGCCCCCTTTACACGCGCAGATTTGGATCTAGCTCATCACGCAGCCAATCGCCCAGCAGGTTAATTCCAAACACCGTAATCATAATGGCGATGCCAGGGAAAGTAGCAACCCACCATGCCGTCTCTAGATAGTTGCGACCGTCTGCCAGCATGCCGCCCCATGTAGGAATCGAAGGGTCTACACCCAATCCAATAAACGTCAACGATGCTTCCAACAAAATGTTGGTGGCTACATTTAACGTTGCCAATACGATGATCGAAGAAGAAACGTTTGGCAGGACATGTTTTCTGATGATCCGCAAATTCGTAGCCCCGATTGCTTTGGCAGCCTGGACGTATTCCATTTCTTTTACACTCATAACCTGTCCTCGAACCAGTCGTGCAAAGCCTACCCAGTTACTGATCCCTAGAACAAGTATGAGCTTCCATAGACCTGCCCCAAAGACCGTCATGACGATAATCGCAAACAAAATGAAAGGGAATGCCAGCTGTACATCTGCCAAGCGCATTAACAGATCATCTACCCAGCGCCCGTAAAAGCCTGCGATGAGGCCCAGAATCACCCCGATAACCAAGGAAATCAGTACGGATACGACACCAACCAATAACGATATTCGCGCTCCGTAAATGATTCGGCTCAGTAAGTCACGTCCTACCTGATCCGTACCTAGCAAATACTCGGATTTCCCCGTATCGTCCATCCACGAGGGAGCAACCAACCGTGCACGCAAATCAGCTTTATCAGGAGTAGATGGCGCTATTACCGGTGCAAAAAGTGCGGATACGACGGCAAGCATAAGCAAGAACATCCCCGTCATTGCCCACCGATTTCGAACGAATCTTCTGCCCATCTTGCTCCATTTTCCACGTTTTTTGATTGGTGGATTGGTCTGATTGTTTGTAACTGTCGCTGTCGTCATTCGCTTTTTCCTCCTTCCTGCCTAATACGTGGATCAATAAAGCCATAACTGATATCAACCAACAGGTTCACGAAGATCATCAAAAAAGACAAGATAATCACAGAGCCTTGAATCACTGGAAAGTCACGTTGCGATATCGCATCAATCAGCATACGCCCAATACCTGGCCATGAAAAAACTTGCTCAATAATCACGGTACCTCCCAACAACGTTCCAAATTGCAATCCAATAAAGGTTACCGTTGGGATTAATGCGTTTCGTAAGCCATGCTTGATGATGACAAGCCATTCCTTGATCCCTTTGGAACGAGCCGTATTGATATATTGCTGATTCATTACCTCCAGCATGGAAGAGCGAACTAATCGAGCCAAAATTCCTGACAAGATGAGTCCGAGTGCAACAGAAGGCAGAACCAAATACTCCAGACCTTCATAACCAGAAGCAGGAAACCAGCCCAGCTTAACGGCAAATATGATGATTAACATAATCCCTAACCAAAAGTTAGGAAAAGAGATTCCTAGCAATGAAAAAATGCGTCCGAAAAAGTCAGCTACGCTGCCTCTGTAAACAGCGGAAATGATACCTACTGGAATCGCAATCAACAGGGCGACAAACATTCCCCCGAAGGCAAGCAGCAAAGTTGCTCCCATCTTCTCCTTCATCATGTCGATCACGCTCTCACCCGTTCGGAAAGAGGTGCCAAAGTTTCCGGTAAACATATCTTTTAAATAAAGCCCGAACTGTACATAAACGGGCTCGTCCAGACCGAGATTTTTCCGAAGCTCAGTAATCGCTTCTTTGGTAGGCTCACCTGCTTGAAACATGATCGATACTGGGTCACCAGTCATTCGCACCAGGACAAAAATGACAAGAGTAATAGCAAGAACGACAAAAACACTATGTAGTAGACGTCTAATTAAAAAGGCTGCCATCCCGCTCCTCCTTTATCAAAAGTGAAGGGAATAGAAGAGACATCTTCTACTCCCCTGTTCAAAACATTCCTTATTCAACCGATACTTCGCGCAAATCGATACGTTCATCTGCCGGAGGTTGGAAGCCTTTTACTCGTTTGTTCGCAGCCCACAGGTTGATCGTTTGATAGAGCGGTATATCTGGGACTAGCTCATACAGACGTTGATTCAGCTCTTTAAATGCTGCCAGACGCTTTTCTTGGTCAAACGTGGAGCGTTCTGCTTTCAAGAGCTCCTCTACTTTTTCGTCATGGAAATCAGGGTTCCAGAACTCGCCTTTGTGATACATCAGATAGGCAGTATTATCAAAGTCGAGCGTCCATCCACCCCAGCCATTCCGGTACATATGTCCTGCTTTTCCCTTCGGAATGAGGTCAGAAGTAAATGTAGAGCTGTCCACCAGATTCAGCTTCACCTTGAGACCGACTTGGCCCAATTGCATTTCGATCGCTTGTGCTACCTCTTTAAATGTAGCATCTGTACCTGGGAGGAAGAGATCAAGCTCAGTTCCTTCCTTCACACCTGCTTCTGCGAGCAGTTGTTTTGCTTTTTCTGGATCATAATTGCGTAATGGCAGGTTAGGATCATAGCCGAAAGACATATCGCTTTGGAATGAATTGACGCGCTTACCATATCCGCCGAGCAGCGTTTCGATAATCAAGTCTGCATCAATCGCGTAAGCAATCGCTTCACGGACTTTTACATTGTCGACTGGCTTCATCGATGTATTGAAACGAATCGAATAAACGGTTGGCGACCCGACTTGCATCAGTTCAAGATCAGACATGCCCTTAATGGATTCTGTTTGGCTAATCTCGACTTTTTTCATAATGTCGATGGCACCTGTTTGCATTTCAGCGAGACGTGTAGTCGCTTCTGGAATAAAACGGAACGTTACTTTTTCCAGCTTCGGTTGACCTTGCTTCCAATAGGTTTCATTTTTCACCAGTACAACCTTGCTATCTTTTTCATAGCTATCCATTTTGAAAGGACCCGTACCTACTGGATGCGTGTTAAAGTACTCGTCCCCTTTTTCCTTGTAATACTTAGGCGGAACGATCACGGCGCCATAACCTGCCAGCTTTGTAATGAGTACAGGATCTTTTTCCTTGAGAATCATGTTGACTGTAAACTCGTCTACCACTTCTACACGGTCAATCGAAGCATAGTTCGCTTGCTGTGGTCCTTTTTTCCCTTCTTCACCAAGCAGGCGATCAAATGTAAATTTCACTGCTTCCGCATTGAATGGCTCGCCGTTGTGGAAGGTAACTCCTTTACGAAGTTTAAATTGAAGTGTCTTGTCATCCTTGAACTCCCACGATTCAGCGAGTCCTGGCTGGATTTTCAAGTCGGTGGTACGCTCGACTAAGCCTTCAAATACAGATGTTGCTACAGTACTCCAATCAAGCAAAAACGTATCAATCGGATCCCAAGAGTGCGGATCTCCATTCACACCAAGTGTGAGTTCATTTTTTGCCGGAGCTTGCGCTTCTGTTTTAGGTTGCGGATTTGCCTGTGTGCTAGTGTCAGCCGGCTTACTCGAACATCCGCCCAAAGCAGCAGCTAGCACGAGTAATGCGGAGCAAGCGGTGATACCTACCTTCTTTTTCAAAACAAGTCCCCCTTTTCTTTTCGTTCTGGAATTCATGTTGAAAAAAATATGATAGCCGTCATTTGCTCCTATTGGTTATACAAATGACAGGCAACATATCGACCATCGCCCATCGATTGAAATTCGGGCTTGTCCGTTTTGCAAATTTCCATACAATCCGGACAACGCGTATGAAACGTGCAGCCACTCGGCGGATTCGCAGGACTCGGTACATCTCCAGTCAAGATGATGCGCTCACGCTTCATTTTCGGCTTGGCAATCGGAACTGCGGACAGTAATGAGCGGGTATAAGGATGCAGCGGCTCTTCATATAGCGCATTTTTGGGTGCCAGCTCAACCATCCGTCCCAAATACATCACGCCGATCCTGTCGCAAAAATGCTTCACGACGCTCAAGTTGTGAGAGATGAATATGTAAGTGAGTCCGTATTGCTTTTGCAAATCTCTCATCAGGTTCAATACCTGGGATTGAATCGATACATCGAGCGCAGATACTGGCTCATCTGCCACAATCAGCTTGGGATTAAGCGCTAGCGCACGTGCAATGCCGATCCGCTGTCGCTGACCACCACTAAACTCATGAGGAAAGCGTTCCGAATTTTCCGATTTTAGACCGACAACCTGCATCAATTCCGCTACTTTTTCCTTGCGTTCTTTTGACGTTTCATACAGTTCGAAAATGATCATCGGCTCTTCAATGATCTCCCCGACTGTCATTCGCGGATTGAGGGATGCGAACGGGTCTTGGAAAATGATTTGCAAATCCTTTCGCTTCATCCTCATCTCATTTGGGGAAAGTGCCGCTAAATTCTCTCCTTGAAAAATCACTTCGCCACCCGTAGGCTCGAGCAATCGCAGAATGGCTCTGCCTGTGGTTGACTTCCCGCAACCAGATTCACCTACAATTCCGAGCGTCTCCCCCGTGGCAACGGTAAAAGAGAGATCGTCAACCGCTTTGACGTGATTCGTTACCTTCTTCAATAATCCACTGCGAATCGGAAAGTATTTTTTTAACCCTCGCACCTCAAGTAAGGGCTTACATTCTGATTGTTCCAAAAGATTCACGTCCCCTCCTATTACTCATACAGCCAGCATCTGCTTTTTGTACCATCATTCAGATCGAATAACGGTGGAGCTTGTTCGTAGCATTTGTCAAAAGCCTTCTGACATCGTTCAGCAAAACGGCATCCTGCGGGCATCTGACCTGGACTCGGAACGGTCCCGCCAATCGTAAACAAGTACTCCTGCTCTGTGTCCATATCCGGGATCGAGCCCAACAAACCAACCGTGTACGGATGCTTTGGAGTAGCAAATAGCTTTTCTAACTCGGCTTCCTCGACGACTTGCCCTGCATACATGACGACCACCCGATCACACATCTCTGCTACCACACCAAGATCGTGCGTGATCAGCATGATGGTCATCTCGCTCTTCTGCTGTAGCTCTCTCATCAGGTCAAGAATCTGCGCCTGAATGGTCACGTCTAGTGCGGTCGTAGGCTCATCTGCAACCAATAGAGATGGACTACAGGACATCGCCATCGCGATCATCACACGCTGCCTCATCCCACCAGATAGCTGATGCGGATACTCATCAACGATTTCTTCCGCTCTCGGAATTCCGACCAGCTTCAGCATTTGGATCGCATGCTCTTTGGCTTGTTTTTTGTTCATACTTGTATGATTCAAGACGAGCTCCATGATCTGCGCCCCGATTGTATAAACCGGATTAAGCGAGGTCATCGGTTCTTGAAAAATCATCGCGATCTCTTTGCCTCGCACCTTCCTCATCTGATCCTTGGAAAAGGCAACCAGATTTTCACCGTTGTACAGGATCTCTCCTCCGGTGATTCGCGCGGTCCTCGGCAGAAGCCCCATGATGGATAGAGAGGTGACACTTTTCCCACAACCCGACTCCCCTACTACTCCAATCGTCTCACCTTTGTTGATTTGAAAACTAACTCCATCCAAAACGGTAATTTCTCCATTATCGGTTCGGAATCTCGTCTGAAGATTTTTGATTTCCAGCATCAAAGTCCCGCCTTTGCATCTGAATATCCCAGCTTGCTCATGATTTGATTCGCTACTGCTTTTGTCTCCTGTACCAAATACCCCAATCGATCTGGCTGAAAGCGTGATGTA
This sequence comes from Brevibacillus sp. AG, assembly GCF_028369215.1. Classification (NCBI taxonomy): domain Bacteria; kingdom Bacillati; phylum Bacillota; class Bacilli; order Caryophanales; family Paenibacillaceae; genus Brevibacillus; species Brevibacillus sp. AG. The sequence goes on from NZ_JAQMYO010000001.1 coordinate 744,051, forward strand.
GCTCCAGCCAAGCTCAAGCCAGCTATGACTTGTCCCGTAAAATCTCGAATAGGTACAGCAATGGCTGCGGAATCCGGCTCCAATTCACCGTAGCTGACTGTATAGCCGTTTTCACGTGCATCGTGAATCCATTGCCATAGCAGATCTTTGTCTATATTTGTGTCTGGTGAGATTTTCTTCATATCTACTCGATTCAACAATTCTTCGATCTCATCATCCGGCAGAAATGAGAGTAAAATGCGCGGGCATGCCCCTGCGTACAACGGTGATTTTCTACCTACCTGCGTATATACACGAACATACTGGCGGGTATCGACTTTTTCGATGTAAACCCCTTCGTCTTGATCACGAATAATCAAGTTGACTGCCTCATCCACCGTATCCCGCAGCTGCTGCATATACGGTAGCGCGATTTTCCTGATCTCCAGCCGTTGGGCAACAATGTTCCCAAACTCCAGCAGCTTCAATCCCAATTGGTATTTAGGCGGATTATGAGTGGTCGTTTTGGAGATAAAGCCGCGCATTTCGAGCGTCTGAAGAATTCGAAACACCGTACTCTTCGGCATATCTGACAACTCGACAAGCTCAGCCAGGCTTAATTCACTGTTTTGGATAAAATATTCTAGAAACTCTAGCGTTTTTAATACACTTCGGTTTGCCGTTTTTTCTGTTTTGTCCATTTTCATCACCATCTTATTGTCCCAAAATACGGAACGTTATTTTGTATTTTGGCATGCCACAATATTAAATGAATTCAGTTATTTCCGTCAATACATTTTTACCCCTTAGCAATCAGGTCGTTTCTACCTACTGGCTCAGGGGTAATTTGTAGTTAAGGCTTTAGTGAATATTCTTTTTCTTAAACCGTCCACCAGAAACATCATGAATATGACCGATTGCCAAAAATGCAGAGGAATCAATTTCCTCCACGATGGATTTCAGCTTCGCTTCTTCCAAACGGGTGATGACACAGAAGATGACTTTTTTGATATCTCCGGAGTAGCCACCTTCTCCATTCAAATAGGTGATTCCCCGCCCTAGTCTCGCCGTTAGCGCATCGCCAATTTCGGTTGGGTAATCACTGATGATCCATACTGATCTCGATTGTTCGAGCCCGACCATGGTGATATCGATCATTTTGTAAGCAATGTAGTAAGCAATTAACGAGTACATGGCCCGGTCCCACCCAAAAATGAAGCCGGCACTGCCTAAAATAAAAATGTTAAAAAACATGACCATTTCGCCGACCGAGAACGGACTTTTCCTCGTCATCAGGATCGCAACAATTTCCGTTCCATCCAAGGAGCCTCCCGCGCGAATGACAAGTCCCACACCGATTCCGATGATGATCCCCCCAAAAACGGCAGAGAGAAGCAAATCGTCCGTCAAGCTAGGAACATGATGGAGGTAGCTCGTACCCAATGACATCACGACGACACCGAACAGCGTAGAAATGGCAAATGTCTTGCCAATTTGCTTGTAGCCGATAAGTAAAAAGGGCAGGTTCAGCAGGAATAAAAATAATCCAAGTGGGCCTCCTGTCAGCTTTGAGGCCATAATGGATACACCAGTTACACCACCGTCAATGATGTTGTTTGGAACTAGGAATATTTCCAGTCCGACTGCCACCAACAAAGCTCCAATAATGATTCCGAGAGCTCTCAGTACGATCCTTCTTTTTTTCGTCCGCTTATGAGTGACCGGAGCAACTGCTTTTGCATCCATTTTGATCATCCTTAGCCGTTTTTTTCTTACCACTTCATCTTTCCCTGGTAGCAAAAAAAATAGCCAGCCAGGATTTCTCCCAGCCGACTCTTTCTCATCCGTTAGCCCCAAACAGCAATGGAAATAATACCAATCGTGATCATCAAAGACATGGACAGACGCCATGCGCGTTGTCGCTCCTTTAGCAAGAAGACCCCGAGCAGCGTACCAAAAACCGTACTGACCTCACGAATGGGCGCAATAGCTGCCAGTGGTGCCAATGTCATGGCAAATAAAAACAACAAATACGAACCTGGTGACAAGACGGCACCGAGTACAATCGTTCGCCAGTTTTTTTGCCACTCACGGCGGATGAGTCCCTTTTTCCAAACGAAACCCCCTGCGACAATCAAACAGGCAAAGTTCGTTATTTCCAATAAAGCGAATGGAGATAATTGTTGTACGATTTGCTTGTCGGTTAACGTGTACCCTGTAATGCATAGTCCAACAGCAAATGCGTATCGTAGGGCGAGCGGATTCACTGGTTGAGCCTGACGATCTGTGCCAATCATTCCACTAATGGCGAAGACTCCAATTACGATGCAAATGACACCCAGCCATCCCGGTACAGATAAATACTCTTGAAAGAAAATCGCGCTAAAAAACGGAATGAGAAGCGTCCCCGTCCCCCTCATGATGGGGTATACCTGTGAGATATCCCCGTATGTATACGCCTTTGAAATCAATAAGGTATAGCATCCTTGAAAGAAAAAGGACATAAACAGAAAAAGAACCAAAGACCATGTCAGTTGTACGCGCATCAATTCCCAAATGAGCACAGGCAAGAGGATCACGGTTGTTGGCAATGTAATCAACCAAAGAAACGCCATTTTGTTCTCACTTTTTTTCGTGAACAGGTTCCAAACTGCGTGCGCAAGGCCAGATGATAGTACGAGCAAAATCGAAATCGATAGCATGTGTGCCCCTTCTCTCTCTTGTTGTACAAACACAACTAAAGACAATAAAACACATTGCGTTTAGTTGCTTTTCACTCGACGTGTACAGTATACACCCAGTCCCCGCAAAAATTAAGTATTGTTTCTACTTATCGCCCAAACCATTTTATTGATGCTCTCGAACACACGCATCTTTTTCCATTCTCCGCATTTTGGGTTATAATGGAGGGATGACACTTCGTTCGGAGGATCTGACTACATGTTGCAAAGAGAGTTGACTCGGGAACAAGCGATACAGGTAGGCGAGCAAATCCTAATTGCCGTCGAAGGACACATCATTGAACGGGGCTATACGTACTTTTCAGATGGCGTCGTCTTCAATACACGCGTAGAACAAGGCCAATATTTGACCAGTGATGTTCAAGGCTCCGAGGTGTATCATGCGCGCCTCGATATGGAAACGGTTCAAAACAGTACCTGTACCTGCCCTTATTCACGTATTTGCAAGCATATTGCTGCTACTTTTTTTCAGATGTACAGTGTGTTCGAGAATCCTCGTACATTTTTGACACGCTCCCAACAACCAAGACGAGCTACTTTTTCTCCTCATCTGCTGATTCCTGCATATAAATACAGCCATACCGCTCCTGCTCAGCAGGATACAGCGTCTGTTTCCTCTCCGCTTACTGCGAACAGCTCCGTCAAAGATTGGTGGGCATTTTTTGAGAGCTGGACACGCAACCTGTTTGCGGCCATGGAATCGTATCGAGCTTCCTCTGAGTTATTATCGAGCTATCAAAATGTGCTAAGTGTTGCTGCCTCGTGGCCGAAGGATCGGGCACAACTCTTTGTCATTCATGCCAATCTGTTTCATCTCATGAAGCTTACACAATACGTCAAAACGTACCGTCAATCCTACTGGTTTCTGGATTTGGTTCAGACAGCCGAGCGGCTATTGGATCAATTAGAAGGGACATTGTACTTCGCAGATATCCCAGCTCTCTTGACTCACCATCAGGATGCCATCGTAGATACTCTTCAACTGACAAAACAATTGAAAGAAAACGAAGCCACTTCCCTCTACTGGATATTCGCTTATCAAATGTTATGGTGGATGCTATTGAAGAAGCCAGAGTGGATGCAAGAGGAGATCCATGTGCTGGATCAGCTTATCAACAATGAAGACAGTTCTGCCGCCGAAAAGGAAAAAGGGCTGCTGCTCCGTGCCCACTTTCATGTGATGGAAAAGGAGGACGAAGCTGCTCTACAAATCTGGAAAAGAATGAGCCGTTTGAACCTCTCCTTCTATTTGTCCTATATGAAATCATTCGCTCGCAATGGGGAATGGCAGCGATTTCTCGATTGGACTGCTTCATTGACGTCCTTAATCGGGCAAGCCGAGACACAGCAATACCGACTCGTTATCGCCATTTGGCAGGAAGCGATGCAGCAAGTGGGACGATCAGCCGAGTGCGGCTCCAAGCTGAAGCAGTTCTTACCGAGCAGTTATCACGAATATGCCGCCTATTTATATGAAGAACGACAGTTTCAGCAATGGATTGATTTGCAAATGTCGTTTCAAGTGCCAATGGCAGATATCTCGGTCGTGCAGGTGAAAGAAATTGAGGAAGCCGAGCCGACTCTGCTCTTCCCTTTTTACTTGCGTGAGGTGAACAGACTCATTGCCGAACGTAACCGAACGGCCTACAAAGAAGCGATCAAGCTCATGAAAAAGGTAAGAACGATTTACAACAGAGCAAACCAAGATGCGCGCTGGGAACGATACGTTGAACAATTATCTGCCAAACATAATCGGTTACGTGCTTTTCAAGAAGAGCTAAGGAGAGGAAATTTCAACTTATGAATACCGTCACTACATTTGTTCTAGACGGAGAGCTTTTGGCAGATGGACAATTCTTGATTACTGGCAAAGACACGCAAGGAGCAGTGGTCGATCCAGAAGAATTGGCAGGAACACTGTTTGCGTGGGATGAGTCATCCTATTACGGAACCTTCCTGGACAAAAACGAGCAGGGCGTATTGCTCAGCCCTGCCAAGGCCCTCTCCTTTTTCGTCTCTCCCCAGTGGCTTTTGCATCGGACCTATTCATCCAGCACACCATTTGAACAATTTACGCATGTAGCGGGAATGATCCGTGAGACGCTCGCCCAAGGGTCCATTGCCCCTGATTTTTCTTCCTGGAAAAAAGGACAAATAGGCTGGAAAGTCATGCAAACTCCCGACGATTTCCCGGAGTACGGACACAGGTGGCTTTCGCTCGTCGTGGAGGAATCTGTGCAAGGCACTGGTGAGATTGGACGAAAGTGGGAGCAGCTATTAACGCAATACCCAGCTCTGTACGCCATGGGCGCCGAGCTTTCTCCACATCTTCTGGAACAGGAATGGTTGCAATCGATAGGCTGGCTGCCAGATACGACACCATTTCGCACATGCTTGCAAATCGTCGAAGCCGAGGAGCACCCCAATGACTGGCAACTCCAAGTATATTTGCAGAATCGTGAAGAGCCAGATCAGTTATTTCTCATTGAGCCACACCAGTTGACGGCTGAGGGAGTAGCCACCGCTCGCATCCCTGCGGACTGGCGTGAACACTGGAATCGTTTTCTCACGGACCTAGCCAAATGCAAAGAGATTCTCCCGTGGCAAAAAGACACCCAGAAGAATCAAAGCCGTTTTCTCACCCAACTGACGAACGAGCAAGCATGGATCTTTTTGACGTCAAGCAGTTTGCAGCTGGTGCAAGCCGGTATTCACGTCTTTCTGCCAGCTTGGTGGGAACAAGTACGCCGGGTAAAACCGAAGCTAAAAGCCAAGATTACATCCTCTGTCGGGGCTAGCAGACAGTCCTTCCTGGGTGTCTCCCAGCTTATGGATTTTGAATGGAAGCTCGCCTTGGGACCTGTGGAGCTCAGCGAAGAGGAATTTGAGGAACTCATTAAACAAAAGCAGCGCCTGCTGAAAATTCGTGGGCATTGGGTACAATTGACTCCCGATCTATTCTTGCAGCTACAGGAAGCACTCAAGAAAAACCAAGCGAAAAACGGCATGACCCTGCGTGATGTCATGAGAATGCACCTCGCCCCTACTGTGGAGGTTGAGGAGCTACCCGATGATGAGTTCGATTTCGACACTTCTCTAACGGTTGAAGTTCAGCTAAACCAGCATTTGCGAGAGCTGTTGAATCAATTGCAAGAAACAAAGCGCGTCCCGATCATGGAGCAGCCATCTACTTTTCACGGGACGTTGCGAAATTACCAGCTGGAGGGCAGTTCGTGGTTGTTCTTTTTACGCCGTTTTGGATTGGGAGCTTGTCTGGCCGATGACATGGGATTGGGAAAAACGGTTCAATTTATTACGTATTTGCTTCATGTCAAACAACATGGCCCAGCCAGTACTCCTTCTCTCTTAATCTGCCCGACCTCGGTCATAGGCAACTGGCAAAAAGAGCTGAAGCGCTTCGCCCCCTCTCTTCAAGTAATGATTCACTATGGCAATGATCGCCAAAAGAAGGAGGCGTTTTTGCCAGCGATCAAAGGAGCGGATCTGGTGATTACCTCCTATGCTCTGTCCCATTTGGATGAGCAGGAGCTAGGAATGGTTACATGGGATACGATATGTCTCGACGAGGCGCAAAATATTAAAAACGCTTATACAAAGCAAGCGTCCGCTGTGCGCGATTTGAAAGCATGGCACCGGATTGCTCTCACAGGCACACCAATCGAAAATCGTCTGAGTGAGCTCTGGTCCATTTTTGATTTCTTGAATCCCGGCTACTTGGGAAGTCTCGGGGAATTTACTCAGCGCTTTGTTCACCCCATCGAACGCGACCAAGACCAGCAGCTCATCAATCAAGTGCAACGACTCATTCAGCCTTTCCTGCTCCGTCGTGTGAAAACCGATCCGAACATTCAGCTCGATTTGCCGGACAAGAATGAGAGCAAGGAATATGTACCGCTGACTACCGAGCAAGGCGCACTTTATGAGACAGCGATTCAAGATATGTTTGATCGAATGGAAAAAGCCTCTCCTATGGAGCGGCGCGGTCTGATCCTGACGACACTGACACGTCTCAAACAATTGTGTGACCATCCCGCTCTCATTTTGAAGGAAATCTCAACAACAGATGAAGCCAGTCGCTCACACAAATTGGAAAGGCTGCTGGAATTGGTGGAGGATATTCGCCAAAAGAAAGAGCGTTGCCTGATTTTTACCCAATACATCGAAATGGGCAATTTGCTCCAACGGGTACTGACACGAGAAGGCTATGGACCTGTCTACTTCCTTAATGGGGCCACGAAGAAAGAAAAACGCGATGAGATGATCACTCGATTTCAAGACGCGACACTCCCAGACCATGAACGCGGAGCCATCTTCATTCTTTCCTTGCGTGCGGGCGGAACCGGCTTGAACTTGACGGAAGCCAACCACGTCATTCACGTAGATCGCTGGTGGAATCCTGCCGTAGAAAATCAGGCCACTGACCGTGCTCATCGAATAGGACAGCAGCGCAATGTTCACGTCTACAAATTCATCTCGCTCGGGACGATTGAGGAACGCATTGATGAAATGATGGAGAGAAAGCTATCGTTGAGCCAGCAAATTGTCGGGACGGGCGAAAGCTGGATCACGGAGCTGTCAACGGAGGAGCTGCGGGACTTGTTCACCCTGCGCCATGATTGGCTAGACACGAAAGGATAGGTGGAGAATGGAGCGAGTGCAACAAAACGACAGCAATTCCACTACGCGCCGCCCTACAGAAGAGCCCAAGCTACCCGAGGCATGGCTGCGTTTTTTGGAAGCTGTTCAAGAACAATTTTCCGATAACCAATCAAAGAAAGAATAAGTGCGAAAAACCCAAGGCCTGATCACGTTAAGGATTGAGCCTTGGGTTTGATTTTCTTAGTGGAAAGGAAACCTCCACTGTCGTCCCTTTATTCGGGGTACTCGAAAAATGGATATACCCGTCGTGTGCTTGCATGATTTTATAACAAATCATAAGTCCTAGCCCGGTCCCTTTTTCCTTAGTGCTATAAAAAGGCTCCCCTAATCGTTTTAGCCGTTCTTCCGCCATACCGCAGCCTTGATCAATGATTCTAATCATCACTTGCTCGCTTTCTTTATGCCTAGCCACGATGTGAATCGTCCCGCCATCTTGCATCGACTCAACGGAGTTTGACAGAAGATTCATGAAAAGCTGCTGAATTTGATTCTGATCGCACCAAATCGAGGCCCCTTCCACTTCCTTGACATCCAGCACCAGATGATGTCGCTCTAGCTTTATTTGCACCAATCGTGTAACCTGCCGCAGCAAATTCGCTAGATTTTTAGGTTCGTACGGTTCTGTGCACTCTCTTGATAAAAAGACGTATTCTCGTAGCACACTCTCTAATTGGTGAAATTCAGCCTGCATAATATCAAAATATTCCCGCTTCCATTGATCTCGACGGAGCAATTGTACGAAGCCTTTGATGGAAGTGACCGGGTTTCGTATTTCGTGTGCAACCCCGGCAGCCATTTGCCCAATGACGGATAGCTTGTCTATCTTTTGTAAAAACTCTTCTGTTTGCACGTGCTTCGTGTGATTTCGAATGATAAATATGACTTGGTTCGTCTCATGTTCTTTCTGAATCACCGGGGTGCCTTTTGCCTCCAGCGTGATCTTTTTGCCATTTCTGTCCGGGCAAGTAAATGTAATGAGGCGAGGCTTCTTCTCCACCGTGATCTGACGAATCGTTTGCATAGCAAGCCTGCCCGTTTCCAGTGGCAGTACAGCTAGCAGGTGTCGATTCACTACTTCATCAGGAGCGATCTCCAGAACGGATTGAACGGATGGTGAAATATACGTAATGATCCCCTGACTATTGATGATCACGATAATGTCAGACAAGTTTTCTGCAATCAATCGATATGGCGATTCGCTCACACGTTCTGCTTCTTGTGCTTTTTTCAACTCAGTAATGTCGACACACGAAGCAATTACTTCCTTCACACGACCATCGAAAAAGATCGGACGAAAAGCAGCCAGATAGCGAATCCCGTTGACACTGCCTTCGTAAAACACGTTTTGCTCGCCGCTCCACGCTCGCTCATACGATTCCATTTTGCGTGGAATCTCTTCAACCGGGATCATATTCAGCAAATCTTGTCCAATCACTTGTTCCGGTGTCATTCCCATGCGAAAAAGCATCTCTCCTTCGCACAGCGTATGAATGAACGCATCTCCCTGTTTCCGAAAAGCAAATGTCATTCCTTGTTGCTTGCGAAGAACGTCTCCTCGCTCACGCTGATCCACTTCGTATGTATCAAAAGCTCGGTGTTGTCCACCATTGAGTAGTAGAAATGCACTATTCCTAAACCTTTCCTCACGCTTCAACACACGAGCCAAGTCTTCGGCAGGCATAGGCTCACTAAACCAAAATCCTTGAGCAGAATCACAACCAAGCTGCCAAAGAAAATCCAGTTGCTCTTGCGTCTCTACACCTTCTGCCGTTACTTGCAAGCCCAGACTTCGTGCCATCGCCATGACGGTTTTGATAACAGTCGCCTGCGTGACATCGCTCATGCATTCCTTTACACAGGATTGATCGATTTTTAGCTTGTTCATGGGAAACCGGGATAGATGTTGAATGCTACTATAGCCCTTCCCAAAATCATCCAAGCTGATTCTTACCCCGATCCTTTTTAATTCTGCTAAAATCTCGATGGTACGCTCCCCATCCCTGGTAGAGTCCTCGGTAAATTCCAGCTCCAAATAGTGAGGCTGCAAGTTTGTTTCGTCTAAGATCGTTTGAATGGTGCTACCTAACTGCTCCGATTCCAAGGCATAGGATGACAGATTCACGCATGTCACAAGAGGTGGTAGTCCAGCGTCCTGCCAAGCTTTGTTCTGCTTGCAAGCCGTTCTGATCACCCATTCCTCTACCAAAAGAATCAACCCGCTCTTTTCTGCTAACAAAAATACCCAATCTGGGGGCAGTAGCCCTCTTTGATGATGGTTCCATCTTACCAGAGCTTCTGCTCCGATGATTTTGCCTGTTCTTAGATCGTAGAGTGGTTGATAATACAGGCTAAGCTGTTGATTGACAACCGCTTGATGAAAATCTCGAACGTAGCGATCCAGTTCCTTTTGGTTCATTGTCTGTATACGAACCACGCCTTCCTGGAAATCATTCTGATTTTTCCAACTTTACCCCTGACTCTACTTTATAGGAAGAGGCTAGCACATGTCCATACGTCTACGGTGTATAGAAAAAACCCTCCACAAAGGAGGGTCAGCTACGCGCGAATTCTCATCAGAGCACGCTCTTCTTCTTTTATCCGCGGACAGGTATAGCAATACTTTTGCTCCCCCGTCTTATAGTACAAACAGCATTGATTCTTGATGCGCACTTTCGCTTGGGAATCACGCATATCTTCAATCCAGCGCACACGCACGCGAAATGGATTTTTTTGCAATCCAAAGCTCTCGCCTTCCAGCTGATTACAGAGGACATCGTAATCAGCCTTCACTTGTTGCTTGATGCTATCTTGTTCTACCAACGCCACAAAAGCATCCGTATGGTAATTGAACTTGGTCGGGAACTGTCCCCAGAGCATCGCTTCGGGGTTTCCCGTTACCTTTGCAAGAGTCGTGAGCAAAGGGTGCAGGAAGTCGTGGAAATACGCACGATAGCATTCCTTCAGCCAGATTGCGCGCTCTGCTTCGCTGGAAGGCGCTTCTACGATCTCATACGCCGGGATCACAAAGGCGAATTGCGGATAATCATCCTCGTAAAACAATTCAATCGTCATATTATCCAGCGTCATGGTAAGTGCACGATTCCAGACAGAGATCATATACTGAAGACCGAGAGAAGGGCTCGCGAGCCAACTGCTGATGTAAGTACCAGCAGCAGTCAGCTCATGTGCCTTGATTAGCGGAGCATAGATTTGTACGAGCTCATTCATATGTGTCGGGTCTACCAAATCTCTTGCCTTCATCGAAAATAAGGCATTGGGTCTCGGTTTAGAAGTAAGATCAAACCGTTGTGCTATAAAATCGTCATCCCACTCTTGCATCACGATCTCCCTCTCTATTCATTATCAAGAAAAGACGCTGTTTGACTGATCGAGGTACGTGCCGAACTGTGCTTGATACAGTCTGCTATAGAGGCCTTCACGAGCCAAGAGCTGATCATGACTTCCTTGCTCGGTAATACCTTGTTCCGTTACAACGATGATTCGATCTGCATTTTTAATGGTAGCCAATCTGTGGGCGATCACTAAAGTCGTACGGCCTTTGGACAATTCCTGCAAGGACTGCTGGATCGCCGCCTCCGTTTCGGTATCAAGTGCAGAAGTAGCTTCATCCAAAATCAGGATCGGCGGGTTTTTCAAGAACATGCGCGCAATCGCCAGCCTTTGTTTTTGACCACCGGACAATTTAACTCCCCGTTCACCAATAATCGTCTCCAGACCAGCAGGCTGAGAACGGATAAACTCTTCTAGTTTAGCCAGACGCGCTGCCTCCCAGATCTCTTCCTCTGAGGCGTTTAGTTTTCCATACATGATATTTTCGCGAATCGTCCCTGAAAAGAGGAACACATCTTGCTGAACGATCCCGATTTGGCTGCGCAATGATGCTAACGTGATTTGGCGAATATCCATTCCATCAATGGTGATGCTGCCCCCACCGATCTCATAAAATCTCGGCAAGAGACTGCACAATGTGGTTTTTCCTGCTCCAGAAGGGCCTACAAACGCAATTGTCTCGCCCGCCCGGATGTTCAAATCAATGTTTTGCAAAACAGATGACTCTTGGTCGTAGCTAAATGAAACATTCTTGTAGGAGATATCGCCCTTCAATGATTCTACCTGGATCGCATCTGGAGCATCCGCAATATCCGGTGCTGTGTCCATGATTTCGATGTAGCGCTTAAAGCCTGCAATCCCTTTTGGATAACTCTCGATAATCGCATTAATTTTCTCCAACGGACGGAAAAACACATTTGTTAACAGCAAGAAAGCGACAAATTCACCGTAGGTCAATTCACCTTGAATAACAAACCAGCTGCCGCAAATCAGGACAAACAAATTGACTAACCGCATCAGCACGTAACTGACAGAAATATTTTGGGCCATGATTTTGTAGGACAACAGCTTGGTGATGCGGAAACGCTGATTGTTCTCTGCGAATCTTTTGTTTTCAAATTGCTCGTTGGCAAAAGCTTGTACGACACGCATTCCGCCTACGTTGTCCTCCACACGTGCGTTGAAATCCGCCATGTCACCGTACAGACGATGGAACGCTCCCGTCATTTTACGGTTGAAGTAAACAACGAAGAATATCAAGAGCGGAATCACCAAAAACGTAAGTATCGCCATTTCTTCATTAATATTAAACATCAATAGAAATGCACCGATCAGCGTCATCACGGCGATAAACAAATCTTCCGGACCGTGGTGAGCGACCTCCCCGATCTCCATCAAGTCATTCGTTAGGCGAGATAGCAGATGCCCCGTCTTGGTATTATCGAAAAAGCGGAAAGAGAGCTTTTGAATATGGTCGTACAGCTTCTTCCGCATATCCGTCTCGATATTAATTCCAAGCATATGTCCCCAATACGTGACGACATAGTTCATCCCGGCGTTAAGACCATACAAAGCCAAAAGTCCAATGCACGCCCACACGATCATGTTCCAATCCTTGCTTGGAAGTAATTGATCGACAACCATGTTCACTGCAAGCGGAAATCCCAACTCCAACAAGGCAACGAATACTGCACACGTGAAGTCGAGGATGAATAATCCACGATAAGGCCGATAGTAAGAAAAAAATCTGCGAAGCATTGAAGCAGCAACTCCTCTCTCTCAAGAACAACATCAATCATGTATTTGATTTTGAAAATCATTTTCATTATATATGGATTTGCTTTTTATATCGATGCTTTATTGGAATTTTTTTCTTCGCGGAGCACATTCGCATAAAAAACGGTTCGAAACCCTTTATCCATCAAGGAATAAGAGGCTCGAACCGGAAATCACTCAGCGTAAATCTTGATAAGCAGGTACCCCACCCGCTCCTTTGGCAGAAAGGATCGCATTGACGACGGCTTCCGCCAGCACTTCTACACTTAGCGTCCCGACGAGATTGACCGAAGCATCCACGCCCCCTGTGGCGATGGCAAAAATCGTATCTCCATCACTCATCGTGTGAACCGGATGAATCGTTTTTGCGAGTCCATTATGCGCCATTTGCGCGACTTTATTCGCTTGTACTTTATTCAAATTCGCGTTGCTCGCGACCACTGCGATGGTAGTGTTCGTCCCTGCCGGAACCGGGGGTGTTGCAGCATCGATCATCCAGGACAAGCTATCGCGGATATTGCCATCCTCCCCCCTCGCTCCTGCCAAAATTTCTCCTGTGGAGGGTAACCTCACTTCTCCGACGGCGTTCACCGCTACGATTGCACCTACCACGAGACCATTTGGCAAACGGCGAGAAGCTGTTCCAAGCCCACCCTTCATCGCTCGCTTCATCCCAGCCATTTTTCCAACTGTCGCACCCGTCCCTGCCCCAACATTTCCTTGCTGGACTGGCTGTTTGCTGGCAAGACGAGCAGCCTCGTAGCCCATTTGTTGATCCGGACGGATTTTGGCACTGCCGATCGATAAATCAAAAATAACCGCAGCTGGAACGATGGGAACGACGCCCACCCCAACATTGTAGCCTTGCCCCTGTTCTTCCATATACCGCATGACACCGCTTGCCGCATCCAAGCCATAGGCACTGCCCCCTGTTAAAACGACAGCATTGACCTCCTGGACAGAATTGATCGGATTCAACAAATCCGTTTCTCGTGTCCCAGGTGCAGAACCTCGTACATCAACCCCACACGATGAGCCTTTTTCCAGCACGATCACTGTACAGCCCGTCAAGGCTTCCTCATTTTGGACTTGTCCGACTTTGACGCCAGGAACATCGACAATCGTACCACCCGCAAGCTTTGGCTTCTTTCCTTCGCTCGCTTCCTGTCCCGTGGCAGAGCCTGCTGCCAAAAACGAACCCGGTACAGCTGCAGCGAGACCAAGCATCGCTGTTCTTTGCAGGAACTTTCGCCTGGATACAGCAGGGGCTACTTGTCCCTCATCCTTCCAATCTTTGGCCATGTTCACAACCACCTTTCCTTACGTAATTGGACAGCTCTTCTTAGTTGTTAGAAAATTCAGTCTGTTTCTTTATGATAGCGCTATCGGCCGGAATGCTCAATCCTGCAAAAACGTCAAGATTTCCTCTTATTTCATTTTTGCAATAGTCCGATCATATTTCCGAATTGGTAAGCCTGAAAATGCAGTGCTAGAATGATCAGTAACAATATTCCTGCTTTTTAACTGCAAAGGTTGTGACAGAAAGATGGAATTTTCATGGAAACGTAATTTGATTGTGTTATGGATTGGGGTATTTTTCTGTAGCACCGCCTACTCCATCTCCATCCCTTTCCTGCCCATCTTCCTCCATACTTCACTGGGGGTCAATGAGCATCTGGAAGCCTGGTCCGGCATTTCGTTTGGCATTACGTTTTTAGCAAGTGCACTCATCTCGCCATTTTGGGGCTCTCTTGCGGACAAATATGGACGAAAGCCTATGTTGATTCGCTCTGGATTTAGCCTCGCTTTGTTGTACTTCTTGACCTACTTGATTACGGACCCCTATTTGTTTCTTGTGTTACGGATCTTCCAGGGCTTGCTTGCCGGCTACGTACCTGCCGCCATTGCGTTGGTAGCGACGAATACACCAGAAAAAAACGTCGGGTACGCACTGGGGATTATGGCGACTTCGGGTGCAACAGGAGGAATCATCGGTCCGTTGGTTGGCGGTGTCGTCAGTCATGTGTGGGGAAACGCGGAAGCTTTCATTTTTTCAGGATTTGTCGTGCTCGTAGCAGCGCTGATCGCTACTTTCTTCGTGAAGGAAACGAACTTGAACCGCTCCGGCAGCCGCTCGAGTGTACGCGAAGATTTGCGCGCTGCGATGGCAAACCGCCCGTTGATGTCCATACTAGGTATGAGCTTGATGGTCACGATTTCCGTTATGCTTCTTGAACCTTTATTAACGGTGTATATCATGCAATTGGGCGCTTCGCAGCAAGACGCATCCCTCAGCTCCGGCATCATTTTTGCGGCAGTAGGAATCGCGACAGTCATTGCTGCTCCACAGTGGGGAAAGCTCGGGACAAAGGTCGGCTATTCCAAAATCTTGTTTATCGGCTTAATGGGTGGAGCCATCGGAAATTTACTGCAATTTTTCTTCACCAATCTGTACGGATTTGGCATTTTGCGATTCGCGTACGGACTGTTTTTTGCCGCTGTTTATCCATCGATCAACGCCATGATTGTAAAAGTTACGGAACCAGAATTTCGTGGCAGAGCGTTTAGCCTGAACCAATCCTCGACGCAGCTTGCGACGATGATGGGGCCAATCATTGGCGGATTTCTCGGGGGACTCATCCCGATTCGCTTCGTCTTTATCATCAATGGCATTGCGCTGTTGATTACTGCCATCCTTATTCGATCCAAACGATCACAATTGGCCGGACAGCCGTTGAAGCAGCAGACAACGGAGCGTCAGCTAGCGACGAAGTAACGAGTGTACCACGATCACAAGCAAAAACTCCCTCTCAAGCGTACAGGTGAGCACCTGGCGATGACAGAAGGGAGTTTTTTCACGTGATCCCGCCTTTTCTTCCACGATTGTATTCGTTACAATAGTAGGTATTCAGATGATGAACAGAAGATTCTGACAACCACAAAGTCAAATTACATACGCCATGGAACTACCCGCCTATTCCGATTTGACGAGACCACTCATTTTGTCTGAGGAAAGGGGCATACGTATATGTCGGGGAAAACGGTGATTTTGCTTATTCTGATCATAATTGGGCTGATCTGTGTCAATCTTTTTGTCTCCAACGGTATTATCCGCCTGCTTGCCATCGTAGGAATTTTAGGGATTACCTTTGTTCTGCAGGGGGCTGTGATTCGAAAGAGATGAAGCTGGCGCTTACCAGCGAAGGTGACCTACACCGTCACGCTGGCTTTTTTATGAAAACAGCAACGGGCTCGGTTGAAAAATCAAATCCTAGCCCGTCGCTTCCCCCAACACCAGGACTTTATCTCCCGCTTGCACCTTCCCTACCTCCACCAATGCCTCTGCCAAACCGTTAGTCTGACCAGCGGAAGTAAAGCCGCTTCAGCATACGACAAACCACTTGGCATCGGGGCTACGATATTCGCCGGAACGACAATTTCATCTGCGTATGTCCCTTCACTTTCCAGTTCTGGGCGAAAGAAGACATCATCCCCGATTTGAAAATCCTGCACATTCTTACCGAAAGCCGTCACCGTATCCGCCCTCTTTGAACGATTAACGACGAGTTTTTTCCAGCTTGCTGCTGATCAACGTGAGTAATGCTGCACCTAACACCATCACTCCTCCGACCCATGGCGTATGAATCAGGCCAATGGTATCGACGATGATTCCTCCCACGAAGGCTCCAATCGCAATGCCGAGATTGAAAGCAGCAATGTTAATGGCAGAAGCTACATCAACAGCACTAGGCACGTATTTTTCAGCCAACTGCACAACATATACCTGTAAGCCCGGTACGTTCATAAAAGCCAGGAGGCCCATCAACATTATCGTGAGCGTTCCCACCCATTTAAGAGGAGCGGTAAATGTTAAGATGATCAGAATGATCGCCTGAATGATGAACATCCAGCGCAGCGCTTTTATCGGATTCTTGTCAGCTGCTTTTCCCCCGACCGTATTTCCAATCGCTACCGCAATCCCATACACGAGAAGTATCAGACTGACGGCACTCGCCTGATAACCTGTGATTTCTTCCAGAATCGGACCTAAGAACGTAAAGGTTACAAAGGTACCGCCGTAGCCAAGTGCCGTAATCGCAAAGACAAGCAACAGTGGCAAGTTTGTGATTATTTTCACTTGGTCTTTAATAGAAGCAGGCTTGGCTTTCTTCAAATTGCTTGGTACCAGAATCGCTGTCGAGATAAGGGCAATCACGCCAAGAATGGCAACTCCCCAAAAAGTCGCTCTCCATCCAAACATTTGTCCAATAAACGTTCCCAAAGGTACGCCTGTAACGGTTGCAACAGTCAGACCCGTAAACATCGTTGCAATCGCGCTGGCACGCTTGTTTTCTGGCACCAGATCGGCTGCAATCGTCGAACCGATAGAGAAAAATACCCCATGAGAAAACGCAGTAAAGAAACGGGCAATAATTAATATCGCAAAGCTACTCGACAAGGCTGCCGCACTGTTTCCGACAGCAAAGACAATCATCAAAAGCATGAGCAGCGCTTTGCGTGGAATTCGACTTGTGAGTGCTGTAATAATCGGCGCTCCAATAGCTACGCCTAATGCATATCCAGAAATAAGAAGTCCAGCTAAGGTGATGGTTACTTTCAAATCCTGTGCGACTGTAGACAACAAACCGACGATAACAAATTCAGTAGTCCCGATACCAAATGCGCTGATTGCGAGAGCAAGTAAAGCAAGAGTGGAGTTTTTCGCATCAGCTGTTTGCTGCTTTACGTTGGATGTAATCGTGCTCATCTGAGTTGTATCCTCCCTTAATTTTTCTTGCCATTCACAAAGCAGGGCCCTTACTTATCATGATTGGCGAATATGTTGGATCTGAATGCTATTATGTCTCATGCCTCACTTGATAGGAAGTACGTACTTTCAAGTATCATAGGCACTAAAAAGTACCTTACACCAGTAATCAAGCAATAAAAAAAGCCGGGAAGACTGACTCCCCGACTCATACCTTATCTCTCTTGCAGCGCAACTTTTAATCCTAATACGATGTAAACAGAACCTACGATCTTGCCACTCCAGCGACCCAGCCAGGAAATTCGTTTCACCAGATGCCCCAACGGTCTGATACTGATCGCAATCAACGCAGTGTAAAAGAACCCCAAGATGGCGAAAATCAGTCCCAGGACAAGGAATTGAAGAATGGCTGCTCCACGCTCCGGATGTACGAATTGCGGCAGAAACGCCAGAAAGAACAACGCCGTCTTCGGATTCAGAACTTCTGCGAGGATGGCTTGCCCATACGATTGAAGCGGCGGCAACGGTGTTACTTTTGGCAGCTCTGGGTCAACTGGTCTTTCAAGCATGGCCCGAACTCCTAAATAGACCAAGTAAGCCGCTCCCGCAAATTTTACGAGATTGAATGCCCATGCAGATGTCATCAAAATCGCGGATAAACCAACCGCAGCAAAAATCGTATGAATGAAGTCGCCGGTGGCAATGCCCAGCCCTGCCATAATCCCTGCTTTACGTCCTCCCTGCACGGTACGCGTCGCAGTTAACAGGACAGCGGGTCCCGGAATTAAAAAGAGGCCGATCACAACAGCCAAAAATGCTCCCATGGTAGTCCAATCAAACATGTGCTCTCCCTCTTTGTATCGAATATTCAAATTCTCTTCCTAATCATAAACGATGTGCAGCGAGAACGATACGGTTTAGGCTTACTTTTCGCCTTCTTGAGCTCGTGGTGGAAACAAAATCGTGATGGTCGTTCCCTCACCCACTCTGCTATCCAACGAGATGATGCCCTTGTGTGCCTCCACGATCCCTTTCACAATCGTCAACCCCAATCCTGCTCCACCGCGTTCCCTTGCTCGCGAGCGATCTCCCCGATAAAAACGCTCAAAAACGTACGGGAGGTCCTTTTGATCGATGCCTGTGCCGCTGTCCTTCACTTGCAACCGGACCATCGTACTCGATTTGTCTACTGTGACTACGACTTCTCCACCCGCTGGCGTATGCTTGCAGGCATTCGTCAACAAATTGGCCACAATTTGCGCCAGTCTCTGCCTGTCCCCTTTGATCCAAACAGCGTGATCTCCTTTGAAGTGAAAATTCATTTGTGCACGGGCAAACGCAGCACTCATTGACTCAGTAACTTCTTTGACAACCTCACGTAGTTCTACCTCTTCACTGCGCATTTGCAAGGAACCCGACTCCACCTGAATCACCTGATCTAAATCGCGGACGAGACGGCTCAAACGTAGTACCTCTGACCTTGTGCTTTCGAGATTTTTGGGAGTTGCTTCCCATATGCCGTCGATCATCCCCTCTACTTGCGCCAGCAAGGTGTTCAGTGGTGTTCGCAATTCATGGGCAATATCGGAGGTCAGTCGCTTGCGCAGCTCCTCCTGATGCTCAAGACTTTGGACCAGGTTGTTAAAAGCAGCGACCAATGACGTAACTTCATCCTTGCCACGAGGCTCCGGGACGCGTATAGACAGATTGCCTCGCGCGACTCGTTGCGCTGCCGTACTCACTTGGACGACGGGACGCACCATGGTCCGAGCGAGAGGTATGCTGATGATAATGACCAGGATGAGCAGCACAGCCATCGTCCACAACGTCGTGTTTTTATGCGCCCATTGGAAATGACTTTCCAAGGTCATATACGCACTCCGATCATCGTGGCTAATTACCAGTTGCCCGATCATGACTCCCTTACTGACAAGGGGAATCTTGTCTACACTGTAATTGCTCGTATGGACTCGCGGCTTACCCCATTCGTTTTGCACTTGTTGCTGTTGATCGAGGAGAGTGATATGCAATCCCAAGACCTCAGAAACCGCTTCAAGCTTATGATAGGCTTCCGCTCCCCAGCCTTGACTGTCCTGATACGCCTGGAGTGCGACACGCGATATTTCTTGGTTATGCTGATTTCTCACTTCATTGGCATACATGGAAAAATGAACATCCATTTCCTTTACGGACAACAACGAGGAGAAAAGAACAGCGCATGCGCCGACTGTCATGATCACAAAGGCGAGCTTTACCCAAATATGCTTCATCGTGGCCTCACTTCTTCATGGGATCGTCAAAGCGATATCCCAATCCATACACCGTCTTGATATATTCAGGTTGCTTCGGGTCTACCTCTATCTTTTGGCGAAGATTTTTGATATGCGTATCAATGGTTCGGTCGTATCCTTCGAAATCAAAACCCATGACCTCACGCACGAGCTCCTCCCTGCCCCACGTTCTCCCTGGATAACGGACAAGCGTTGTGAGTAAGCGGTATTCATTTGGCGTAACCTCCAAAGCGACTCCATTTTTCGTGACTCTCTTCTCATTCATCGATATGGTCAAGTCTCCCACCTCGATGAAATCGGAGAGTGTTGAATAATCGCCCGCACGACGCATGACGGCTCGAACACGCGCTACGAGTTCTCTCGGGCTAAAGGGCTTGATTAAATAGTCATCAGCGCCAATCGTAAGCCCGCGAATTCGATCCGCCTCTCCACTTTTCGCCGTTAACATCAAGATCGGGACACGAGACTCTTTGCGAATTTGGACGCAGACCTCTTCCCCGCTCAGATCAGGTAGCATCAGGTCCAAAATGATACAGGTCAATGAAATTGTCGTGGCCATTTCTACTGCTTCCTTGCCTGTTTGAGCGGTCAGAACATGATAGCCTTCCTTTTGCAGATAGGAGGACAATATTTCTAAGATTTGCGGCTCATCATCGACTAGCAAAATGGTAGACATATGAATCCCCCCTACTCCTCTTGTATTTGATCCTTTCCTTTTTTCCAGAAAAGCAAAAAGACGAGAGCACCTGCCAGCAAGGCAAAGAGCAAGCGAAACTTGTTTTCACTAAAAGTAATCAGATCATGACCGACGAATGTTTCAAAAACCATCGACGGCACTTTTCCGATTAAGGTCGCTACTAAAAATTGCACGAAGGTGATATTCGTCAAAGCCGCACCTAAATTGATCACACCGGAAGGCATCATCGGATTCAACCGGAGCAAAACGATGGCAAGACATTTGCGAAAACTCGTCGTTCCATTGATGGCATGTACCCATTTGAACGATTTCAGCTTTTCGCGCCGATCTGCTTTTTTGATCGTGTAGCGGTAAAGAAATAAGGCAATGCAAGCACCAACCACCTCTCCCGTTAAGGAAATCAAGAACCCTCCGTACAAGCCAAACACGACCGCATTCGCACCCGATAAAAAAATGGACGGCAATACACCTGCCACACTAATCACGATGTTCAATACGATACTACCGATAATCCCCAGCATCCCTAAAGAGCGAATCCACTCTGCCAGGGCTTCTACATTCGTTATCCAATCCATCCGTCTGTATGACTCCCCTCTACCACACTCTCTCTAGAGTAATCGAAACTTGTGAAGAAATCATGGAAAAAAGCAAAACAGTCGTAGCCTGATCGACTACGACTGTTTGTATGATTTGCTGCACCATTATTCTTCTGAGATCGCGATGTACAAATCTACTTGCGCGTTGTTGGGATCAGCGCAGCGCACTCCGTCATATCGTTCGAAATCTCCGGTAAATGTCCGCTTGTTCCCCGGTTGATGGGACCACTCCCACACCTTCGCCCACGCTTCCATTACAACCTCTACCATCGGGCCTACGCGCGTCGTAAATACGGCATAGGTAGAAGCCGGTAGAGTCTTGACCGTGAGCTCAGCAGGAAGCTCACCGTTCTTTTCTACAGCGGTTCCTACTAACAAGGCGTACTCGCCTGTCTCGTCACTGTCGTAATCGGAATACACACCCAGAACAACACCCGGCTCTTTTTGATGGGGAGTTTTGAAGGGATGCTCTTCTTGATAATAGCGTTGCCATAGATCCCCAATTTTCGCATTCGGTCCGCATTCCGCCTCATTGGTTGTTCGAATTTGCAAGCCTGCTACACGCATTTCATCCAGTTTGACAATCGTTGGGTTCATCATTAACCACGCTCCTGTAAGAGATTGCTTACATGACTTAGTATAATGACCTTACCTTGACAACTATCTGTCAACGTTTCAACACTCATTCGTAAAGTTTTGTCATTCTTTTTACTGTATCCCTCATTCGTTCCCTCACATGCACAGGCTCATGTACAAACAAGGCATCGCCAAAGCTAAGCAGCATGCCGTTTAACCACTCATCGTCTGTCATCATCGTTCGTACTAGCATCGAGCCATCCTGCATGGTCTCTATCGCTTCTGGCGCAAACATATCCCGTACCCTTACATGTACCCTCGAAGAAAATTGGAGGACAAGTGAAATTCGCTCTGACGTATCCCATTCTTCGAGCCATTCCAGCTTATCTGCTTGTTGATACGGGCGTGGCGAAAACTCCTCTGTAAGCACAGACATGTCTGCAATCCGTGACAAGCGAAACAGACGATCCTCCTGGCGCTGTAAACAATAGCCATACACGTACCACACATACCCTTTGATAATCAGTTTTACAGGCTCAATGGTGCGCTCTGTCGCATCGCCTTGCATTTTCGTATAGGTGATCCGCACACGAAGTCTCTTCTCGATGGCTTCCCTCAGCCTGTTTACTTTTTCTGCGATTGCCGGTGTACTGCCCCACGGATTGAAGTCGTAAACAACGGGATGTGCACTTCCTTGCAGAGAGGATGGTGCGGTGATGAGCAACGCTTTTATTTTTTCCAAAAGCTGTCCGATTTGCTTATCGTCTGTGGAGGAATGAACGCCTTTTAGCGCAGCGATAACCGCAACCAGCTCGTCCAAGGATAAGTATTGCCGATCGATCGTAAAATTCTCCATGATCTCGTAACCGCCGCTTGCCCCAGGGTACGCTACGATCGGAATTCCGGCTGCGTTAATGGTTTCCAAATCCCGATAGACCGTACGCAAGGATACTTCAAAGTGATCGGATAGTTCACGAGCGCTCACACGGCGCTTATTCAACAGCATGATAACAATAGCGAGTAGCCGTTCTACCTTCATGGTTTGCCCCCATTTGGTTTGGGTCAACATTGTGGAGGAGAAGAAAAAGCACAGTTCTCTTCGACTCTGACACGCCAGCAGGGGGATTGACTGTCCGTCTCCACTTCAAAAAGGGGACCGTCGAGCCAAAGCCACCCTACGGGCGGAAGATTCTCGAGGAAGAAGTGTTCGACAAGCATGGTCCCCTTTTTGAAGTTCCGACTGGGTAGGCGTTGTCAAGGTCTACGAGCCCTGTGCTTTTTCTTTTCACCAGCTTTGTTGGTTTATCGATGCATTTTAAAACGTAGAAGATCTTTATGTATCTATGATCATACAAAAAAGGAATCTGCAGCCTAAACTTGCTGCACATTCCCTTTTTGCCTTGCTTCATTCGAAACTATACGCCCATACGTCTGCGTTGATTGTTTGGTTTTTTGGTGAGCTGGCTTTTCATGCTCTGATTTTGCGCCTTTTGATTCAACGGATTATTAGCTTGTGCTTGCGCTTGTTTTTTCTCCGCCATTTTGCGCTTCATCGCCTCTTGCAGGCTGATCTTCCCAGGCTTTTGCTCAGTGGTTTCTTTTTCGTTTTGGTTTGGCTCCGTCATGCGTAGCAACTCCTCATAGAAATTGGTTATCTTCTATGTATTCTAGTGCAAGACAGGAGGAAGCGCCAGTGGGAATCTACCCGTTATTCGCCCGAAGCTGTGATAATTTCACACCGCTCGCCTGGTACTTCAAAATTTCCTCCAAAAGCTCTGCAAGGTACGCACCCGCCTCAATCGGTAGCGTGCCACCCTTATGAATATTAGAAATAACCGTACGATCTGATTCTACCGTATTGGCATCCGGTTTGTAAATCATGTAAGCACTGAGACTTTCTGCCGTTGCAAGTCCCGGTCTTTCCCCGATCAAGGAGATGACGACCTTGCAATTTACGATGGACGCGACCTGATCTTGAATCCAGACGCGACCTTTGTTAATGAATACTGGCTTTCCTACACTGATGTTTCTCAAGGAAAGACCTTGGATTAACGCAGGCAGCAAGTCTGGAATCGTCGCCTCACACGCCGAGGTGCTGAGTCCGTCCGAGATGACGATTTGAACATCTTTTCCTTTATCCCCATTCTGCTCCAGCCAACGAGCGGATTCATCCGATAACATCCGGCCCGAGTCGAGGTTCATTAAATACTCCTCCATGCTCGTCGCTCTTGAATGGAGAACAGGAAGCTGCAAGCTCTCGATCAGTTCCGGACTGATTGTTTTCATGACCGCATCGCGAGCCGCTGCCTGATCTATGCGAAATTGCAGATAGCTACCCGTCTTCATTCGGGTACCCGCTCTACCGATTCCGATACGAGCCGGCGTTCGCTTCATCGCTTGCTCCAATGCTTCTGGATTGTTGGGGTTCTTTACCCCGCATTGCTTTTGCTCAGGAAAATCAATTACGCCCTGCCCTATTTTGGACAGCTCATCGATTACGCGCTGAACCAAGTCGTCCATATTGATCTGTTTCATCTGGCTTACCTCCCCGCTCGTTAGTCAAAAATGGTTAAATCGCCTGCACGCTCTGTCAAACGACCATTTTCCATAATGCCCATTTTTTCCAACCATTTCTCGAATTCCCGGAGAGGTCGCAGTCCCAAGAGCTCGCGGTAGCTGGCGTCATCGTGGTAGCTCGTGTCTTGGTAACTGAGCATGACGTCGTCCCCACCTGGTACGCCCATATAAAAATTCGCCCCTGCCAAGGTCGTCAGCATCCCTGCAATCTCCTGGTCATTCTGATCCGCATACATGTGATTCGTATAAGTCGGAGCGATTCCCATCGGCAAACCATGCAGCTTGCCCATAAACAAGTCCTCCAGATCAGCACGAATCATCTGTCTGCCATCATAAAGTGTTTCTGGTCCGATAAAGCCAGAGACGTTATTGACCATAAACGGCTTCCAGTGACGGCAAAAACCGTACGTACGGGCTTCTAGCGTCTGCATATCGACGCCTTCATGGGAGTCCAGCGACACTTCGGAGCCTTGCCCTGTCTCAAAATACATGACGTTTGGTCCCGACGCTGTGCCTTTTCGAAGCATCAAATCCATTGCCTCATCCAAAATCTCCTTGTTCACGCCAAACGCATCATTCGCTCTTTGTGAACCTGCCAGACTTTGGAACATCAGAGAAATGGGCGCTCCGCCGCGAAGAGCCTGCATCTGTGTCGTGATGTGAGCCAGAACGCAGTTTTGCGTAGGAATTTCCCACTTTTGCATGAAATCATGTGTCATTTTCAAGAGCTTGGTAACGCTTTCAACGGAATCATTATTGGGGTTAATTCCAATAACAGCGTCGCCAGATCCGTATGACAAGCCTTCCTTCATCGAAGCCAAAATGCCATCGGGATCATCGATTGGGTGATTCGGCTGGCAACGGAACGCCAGTCTTCCCGGCTCGCCAATCAGTGTGTTGCAGTACGCTTGATGCTTCATTTTTTGGGAAGCCATGACTAAGTCAATGCTGGACATCAGCTTGGCGGTAGCGGAAATCATCTCGCTTGTGAGTCCACGGCTAATTCTTGTGAGCTCAGGCATTCCTGTGGAAAACGACAAGATGTACTCCCGTAGCTCCCCTACTGTCCAATTTTTAATCTCATTGTAAATGGAGAGATTGATATCATTATAAATGATCCGTGTCACTTCGTCTTTTTCGTACGGAATGACTGGATTTTCATATATATCACGAAGTTGCATTTCACTTAATACGACTTTGGCCGCCATCCGCTCCAGTGCGGAATTGGCTGCTAGTTTACTCATGTGATCGCCAGACTTTTCTTCACTCGCTTTAGCCAATACATCACGAACCGAAGTAAACTGGTAATGCTGTTTACGTACAACGCAAGCCAATTTCATCTCTAGCTTCACTCACTTTCTTTTCAACTTTCCGTAAACTCTATCTCATGGAACGTAAAAAAGCGCTTCGAAACATAAGACGAAATGCTCGCCTTGGTCCAAGCGCCGTTGCTCTTCCTACGATTCACTTTTTTGCGTTCATTATTTGCCCGTAAGCACGAACTCCACTGCCGGTAGCAGTTCTTCCTCCATGACGGGTTTGACCAGATAGGCACATATCCCTTTCGCTTTGGCTTGCATGACCATGTCCTTTTGACTGTAAGCAGTCAAGAGAAGGATAGCCGCGTCCGAATGCTCTCGGATAATCCCAGTCGCTGTCAAACCGTCCATAATTGGCATTTTGACATCCATAATAATGAGATGCGGATTCCACTTTTGCGTCAATCGAACGGCCTCTTTGCCGTTTTTTCCTTCAGCTACGACGTTATATCCCTGCTCTTGCAACATCTCGACCAGGTCCATACGCGTTATGGGGTCGTCGTCTATGATGATGACTCGATAATGCTGACGCAATACTCCACCTCCCGATCACCATTGAACGGACGTGCCAACTGCTCATCATTTCCATACGTAACCGACGCCGTTGTCGGTTTATCGCATATTTCTGAATACGTTTATTATATCTATATTTTCAGGCTAATTCCAGCTTAAATCCTGTCCATGAGCGTCAGAGATGGTATTTCTACGAACTATCCGTTTCTCCTAAAACTTCCCGCCGAGTCTTGTCTTCGCCTAAAAAAATCAATGTACGATTTTCGGCTGCAGTCATTTTTCGTGAGCGATAAAATGAAAACATAATAATCGAGGGGGAAAAGAATGATAACGGCCGAGATGAAGTCCGAGTATTATCAGGCGTTACTGGATAAAAACTCAGAATATGAAGGTGTCTTTTTTGTTGGAGTCAAGACAACTGGCGTATTCTGTCGCCCGACATGTCCAGCTAGAAAACCTAAGTTTATTAATTGTGAGTTTTTTGATCATGCGAAACAAGCACTTCTAGCCTCATTCCGGCCCTGCCAGCGCTGCCGTCCACTTTCACATCCCAATCATGTTTCAGAGCTTGTGCGTCTGCTAGTTAGCGCTGTAGAAGAAAACCCCGAGCAGCGCTGGACGGAAAAAGATTTTCAAAGATTATCCGTGGACGCTGCAACAGCGCGACGCCAATTCAAAAAACGTTTTGGCATGACGTTCGTCGAATATGCAAGGGCGCGACGTATGGGGATTGCACTGAAAGAAATCAGAGAAGGAAAAACAATCATTGATGCCCAACTATCCACCGGATACGAGTCCAGCAGTGGTTTTCGAGACGCATTTTCACGAATTATGGGGGCAGCACCTACTCTTCTTGGAGATCATCATGTCTTAAAGGCATCGTGGCTGGATACGCGACTGGGTCCCATGATAGCTATCGCGGATGAAGCAGCGCTATATCTACTTGAATTCGTAGATCGCCGCGGCTTGGAACGAGAAGTTGAACGTCTTAGACAAAGAACGAAGTCAGCGATTATCCCTGGTTTTACAGCGCCTATTCGTTCAATTGAACGTGAGTTAATGGAGTATTTTGACGGAAAGTTAACAGAATTTGCAACGCCTTTGTTTATGTTCGGATCGCCTTTTCAAAAAAGGGTCTGGGAGCATTTACAAACGATCCCCCCCGGTCAAACTTCATCCTATTCCGAGGTTGCAGCAGCTATTGGGAAACCAAGCGCCTTTCGTGCTGTCGCTCAAGCAAATGGTGCGAATCAGTTAGCGATCGTCATCCCCTGTCACCGTGTCATCAACTCCAATGGTGATTTGGGTGGGTACGGAGGAGGACTTTCACGTAAACGCTGGCTGCTTCATCATGAAAAAGAAACGCCCGCCCCATTTGACTCGGATTCGTGAAAAATCCGGCAAATGGATCCTGGATGAATAAGCAAAGGAGTGTACAAATTGAGACCCATACAGTCGAATAAATGGGCTGTTTTATCTGTGGTCACGCTTGTTTCGTTCATTACTAACTTAGACGCAACGATTGTGGTTATCGGTCTTCCTGCTATCATGGAAGATTTGCGTATTCCGATCAACATTGGTATGTGGACGATTACCGCGTTCTACATCATGAGCACATTATTTTTGCTTCCAGCTGGGCGTTGGTCGGATATGCTCGGAACCAAGCACATTTTTTTATGGGGGCTCACCTTGTTCACGATTTCCACTGCGCTTTGCGGACTTGCAAACTCAAGCGCAAC
Source organism: Brevibacillus sp. AG (assembly GCF_028369215.1). Classification (NCBI taxonomy): domain Bacteria; kingdom Bacillati; phylum Bacillota; class Bacilli; order Caryophanales; family Paenibacillaceae; genus Brevibacillus; species Brevibacillus sp. AG. Next base: position 771,654 of record NZ_JAQMYO010000001.1, read on the forward strand.
ACTGATCGGTGCACGACTCCTTCAGGGAACTGGTGCGGCAATGGCAATGGCATCAGCAACACCAATCCTCATACGGACATTCCCACCCAATCAGCTCGGAATCGCTCTCGGGATTAACAACATATCATGGGTGACTGGATCACTCATCGGTCCGGTGATCGGAGGCGCGCTTATCGATGATTTCGGATGGCGATCCATCTTTTTTGTAGCTGTCCCCACTGGAGTCATTGGTTTGATCTCTGGCCTCCTGGTTCTCAAAAACACGCCCCCAATCGAAAAGGGCAAGACTGACTGGCCGGGGATTTTGACCTTTGGACCAGGTTTAGTCGCTCTGCTTGTCGCACTGTCTGAGGGGCAGTCTTGGGGTTGGACATCGGTACCCACACTTAGCCTCTTTGCAACCGCTCTACTTTTATGGATAGCATTCGTACTCATCGAACTACGTGTTCGAAATCCACTTTTTCCTCTAAGCCTTTTCACCTATCGAAACTATTCGATTGGTCTTGGAATCACGATGAGTTATTGCATTGGTTACTTCGCCGTCACCATTCTCCTGATGCTATATCTGCAAGGGGCACATCGCTTAAGCCCTTTGGAAGCGGGATTGTTATTGATCCCATTATCGATTCCCCAACTCTTCACGGCCCCCTTTGGCGGTAAATTTGCCGACCGTTTTGGCCCCGTGCGTATGATTCTGTTAGGATCATTCCTAATAGGCTTAGCCCTTCTGCTACTTGGACAACTTGGTTCTCAGTTATCGAACATGGCTGTGATTATTCCGCTTCTTATCATATCCGCCGCCACTGGTCTGTCCTGGCCTTCGCTCGCAAAAGCAGTCCTATCTGCTGCTCCGCAAGAGCGCGCTGGCTCCGCTTCAGGTATGTTCTGGACCGTCTATGAAATGTGTCGGGCAATAAGTCAAGCTCTTTCATTGGTAGTTGTACAGCTAAGCGTCAAGTCTTCATCCGTCTTGCCGCTATTTTCCGAAACGGGAACGGGAGAAATCGCTCAATCAAAGAGTGCCTTGATCTATGCAACGAACAACGGTTTCCGATTCTTCGCCATATTCTTCGCTATCGCAATCGTGTTAGGATTTTTTCTCATGAAGCCGCAATCGAAGAAAGATAGCTGGAAGGAGAAGAATATAGTCCGTCAGTCTGGATAAGTTGTGCAAGCTTCCCCACCCGTCAGGTGGCGGGAATCGACACGTTGCTGGCACTCCTTCCTCGCAAAAATGCCCTCGCATACGCAAGGGCATTTTTTTCTTACTGCGCTTTTTCTGTTATTTTTTGACGTAGGTTATCTACGAGCTCGGACATTTTCACTCCGCCCAAAATCTCCTCCATGGCATGCTGCGCACGGGTCAAAATCAACTCTAGCACAAACTGTATATTCGCTCCCACTGGACAATCAGGATTCGGTTGCTCATGGATGTGAAAAAGTTGCCCTTCTTCCACGACATCAACTGCACGGTAAATCTCTAGAAGCGTGATTTGATCCAGTTCCTTGGCGAGAGAAGCGCCGCCAGCTCCGGCACGTACGTTCACGAGCCCAGCCTTCTTCAACAGCCCCAGCACACGTCGGATCACGACCGGATTCGTATTCACACTACCCGCGATCCATTCGGAAGTACAATGCGAATTAGAATCAATGGAAAGCAGTGATAAGATGTGGACCGCAATGGAGAAACGGCTGCTGATTTTCATACGTTGTCACCCTTTCGTTGTAATGATTATAGTTACACCCCATACAAGAAGTCAAGTTAACCATACCGTCACATTTCGTCTCATCGAACTTTTATTCATTCTACTATAATAACTTTGTCAAGTGTTCCCTTAATCTGGAAGGAGTGTTGACTAAAATGATGCTTCCACAAATTGAAGTTACGCCTGCTACAGCCTTAATAGATGTTCCCGTCCACATTACACTTAGCGGGTTTGTCCCGAATCAATTAATCACCCTTCATGCCACTCTGAAAAATGGGTTGCCTGGAGGAGATTTGACTGCATCATCACATGCCATCTTTCAAGCGGACGAAAATGGCTCAGTCGATTTAGTTTCTCAAGCCCCCTTGTTTGGTACTTATGAGGGAATTGATCCGATGGGGCTGTTCTGGTCTATGAATATCCAGACCATGCGTTTCTATCATGTTTACTCTCTGGACGATTTTCAGTTCACCCCACGCTCCACCGAGATAGAATTAACGGCAGAGGTATGCGATAAACCCGTAGCGAAAGCAGTCGTGAAACGTATTTTTGTCTCCCGCGACGTATCGATACAGAAAGTGACAGACCATGGGCTAGTCGGTCTGTATTTTTCAAAACCCCACACAGAGCAAAAACCCGCCATTGTCGTACTAGGTGGTAGCGAAGGCGGAATTGGCTCATGCTCCCAATTTGCTGCTTTGTTCGCCTCTCACGGCTATCCAGCGCTAGCACTCGCTTACTTCCAATGCAATGATCTTCCAGACGATATTCGCCAGATCCCGATCGAATATGTTCAACACGCCATTCATTGGCTACAACAGCAGCCCTCCGTACATCCTGATAAAATTACGTTATTCGGACGTTCCAAAGGAGCAGAATTGGCATTAGTCACAGCATCGATTGATCAAGACGTACATGCTGTTATTGCTTCGAGTCCCAGCTCTACTGTCAATATCGGGACGGATAAGGCATTCGCTGGATCAGACACGTTCTCCCCACAATCCTCTTGGTCGTTTCAAGGTGAGCCACTTCCTTTCGTGCCATGGACAGAGGATCAAACAAAAGTCTCGCAGGAGCGGCTCGACGCACGTCTACGTATCGATCATATCCATGCCGAAGCCTGGGCTGCCTGTGATTGGTTAGAAGATGCCGAAATCCCGGTGGAAAAAATTAATGGCCCGATCCTCTTCCTCTCCTCGGATGACGATCACTGGTGGCCAGCAGCAGAGCAATGCGAGCATATGGTGCAACGGCTGAAGGATCATCAGTTTGCTCATTCAGTGGTGCATTTGCGTTATGCGGATACAGGACACGGAATCCGCTTTCCTTACATACCAACTACCCGCATACAGCTCAATGGTGGTACGCCCAAAAACAACGCCTACGCATCCGAGCACTCTTGGCGTGAGGTTCTTCAGTTTTTAGAGCGGACTTTTCCAGGGTAAAAAACAGGGAAAGCCTACTCGCATGACGAAGTAGGCTTTACGATCTATCATTTTAGAAAGGATGTATTGCCCTATGGACTGCCTATTTTGCAAGATTGTAAACGGAGACATTCCGTCTAAAAAAGTGTATGAGGACGAGCATGTACTGGCTTTTCACGACATTAATCCTGTTGCCCCTGTACATGTCCTGATGATTCCGAAAAAGCATATTCAATCCGTTCTGGCTATCGAGCCTGAGGACAAGGAGCTGATCGGTCACCTTCATCTGTCGCTGCAAAAAGTAGCAGAGACAATGGGCGTGAACGAGGATGGCTTCCGTATCGTCACCAACATTGGCAAACACGGACAACAAACCGTCTTCCATCTGCACTACCACCTCATCGGAGGCAGACAATTGGAGTGGCAGTTCTAATCACTATCAGCTACTGCTCCCTTTGAGAGGCAATGTGGCGGGCGATACCTTCACCGTGAAACCTTCCATTTTCGATAAAAATGGCGTTTGCGTGTTGGCCCGCCGCAATGACTCCCGCTATATAGAGACCTGGGATGTTCGTCGCCATCGTCTCTGGATGATGCGCCGGAATTCCCGTTTCCTCGTCAATCATAACCCCTAACGAATGAAGGAAGGTACGATCCGGACGGTATCCAATCAATGAAAACACATGGTCATTGGCAAGGGTAATGACTTCCTCCCCTGTTTTCACCCTGATAGAACGCTCCTCAATGCTCTCGACTGTTGCACCGAACAGCATGTGGATGCGTCCTTTTTTGATCAGACTCTCAAAAACAGGCCTTGTCCATGCCTTGACCTTGCCGGAGAGCTCCGTTCGGCGGCAAATCACCGTTACTTCTGCTCCTGCCCGCTCCAGCTCCATCGCCGCATCTACGGCAGAGTTGTTACCCCCTACTACCGCTACTTTCAGCCCTGTATACGGATGTGCTTCCTTGTAGAAGGACGAAACCTTCAGCAGCTCCTCGCCTGGTACATCCAGCCTATTTGGATTGTCAAAGTAACCTGTGGCGATTACCAGGTTTTTCGCTTCGTACGTATGTGTGTTGGCGAATCGGTCCGTTGTCGTGACATGAAAGCCAGCTGGCGTCTTCTTCGCTTCCGTCACCGTCTCATATACGTTCACACGCAATTTTTCTCGCGCGGCTACCAGTCGATAGTAATTGAGCGCCTCCTGTCTGGTCGGCTTGTCGTTCGCCGTTGCAAAAGGGACGCCCCCAATCTCCAGTAAATCAGGTGTGCTATGAAAAATCATATAGGTCGGGTAGCGATAAATCGAATGGACAAGCGACCCTTTTTCAATAATGATAGGATCAAGTCCAGCTCGCTTGCAGGCAATTGCCGCTGCCAGTCCACAAGGCCCACCGCCTACAATCAGTACGTCTTCCATTTCTCTCCGCCTCGCTTCATTCTCTCTATTCTTATTCCTTCATCATATCATATCGCATTCCCAACAAAAGAGTTCGGGCACCCCGGCAAGGTTTCTACCAAAATCTGACCAATGAAAGAATGGTTCTCTCTCCTTATACTGGATGTATGATGAAAAAACAAAACCTACATATCTGGTTAGTCTCCTTAGCTTTTTTGGTGTACGGTCTCTCTTTTGCCATAGGAGTCCCTGCATCCACAGCATCGACGAATAATTTAAAAGATATCGCAAACAGCTATGCGAAAGAGCAAATCCGTTCGCTACATGCGGCAGGTGTCATCGCTGGGGATGAAAACGGGTATTTTCACCCAACTCGCCCGGTGACGCGTGCTGAGTTTGTCGCGATGCTCACACGAACGCTCGGTATTAAACCGGTGGTCAGCAACGTCGCAGCCTATTCGGATGTCCCGAAAAACTCTTGGGCATACGGGTATGTACAAGCTGCTTCTGGGCTTAACATCGCGAATGGCATTAGTCCTACTGCTTTTGCTCCGAAGCGGACGATCTCTCGCGAAGAGGCCGCTGCGTTTCTTGTACGTGCACTGGAACAGAGCATTTCGTCTTCTTACCAGTTGCCCGTGAAGGATGCCAATGCGATTTCGAGCTGGGCACGCGCCTCCGTCAGCCACGCCATGCAGAAAAAATGGCTGGTAGGCTACAATGGCTACTTCCGCCCGACTCAAGCACTTTCGAGAGAAGAAACGGCTGTTATTTTATATCGAATTCAGGAGAATCTGAAGAAGCAAAACGTTACAGCAAAACCGCTTGTCTCTCTCGGATGGCAATATGAATCCACGACAGAGGAGTTCATTGCACAAGTCAAGAAAAGCGGAGTCAACACGCTGTCACCGCGTTGGTACTTCCTGCAAAAAGATGGAACGATCAGTGACATCACGGATGCTTCACTCGTCCAGTGGACTCATGCGAATGGCAAGCAAGTGTGGCCGCTATTCGGGAATAAATTCGATCCCGAAGCTACCCACAACATGCTGTCCAATCCCACTAAACGAAAAGCAGCCGTGCAAAAGCTTTCTTCATTCATTGATAAGTACCAGCTAGATGGGATTAACATCGATTTTGAAGGGTTCTCCCCTGCGGATCGCAACAACTTCACCTTGTTTATCCAGGAGCTCGCGACTGCTCTTCACGCAAAAGGTGCTGTCCTATCTGTAGATATTCCGCCAGATGGTGATTCAGACTGGAGCGATCCTTTTGATTTTGCTAAATTAGCAAAGTATGCGGATTATTTGGTAGTAATGGCCTATGAAGAGCATTGGGTAGGCGGGTCAAAAGCAGGCTCCGTGGCATCCTTGCCTTGGTTTACGAAAGTCATTACCGACCTGCTTGACGAGGTTCCGACCCAAAAGCTGATCGTCGGAATGCCTCTTTACACACGCGACTGGTACCAATCGAATGGGTCATTGAAATCGACAGATATCAGCATCCCCGAGTCTTACCAGTTGCTCTCTCAATACAGAGCAAAAACTGTGTGGGACGATAAAGTTGGACAATACCGTTCGACGTATCAAAAGCAAGGCGTCACGCACACGATTTGGCTGGAAGAAAGCCGTTCGATTGGGCTGAAAGCTCAAGCTAGTCTGCAATGGCAAATTGGTGGATTGGCGTACTGGTACATTGGTTCTGAATCAACTGATATGTGGACAGCCATTGCCAATTCGATAACTCTTAAACATGCACGTGAAAAACTGTAAGAATCATGAAAAGAAGCGCCCTCTTCCGGCTACAGCCGTGGCAGAGGCGCTTCTTTTTGTTTAAGCTAGGCAATTCTCACTAAGTCCCGGAAGAGCCCGCGCCTCCAGGATGTTTGGGAGCCTCGACGGCTTCGTCCGGCTTAATAAATTTAGTTTCCGACATCGATTATTTAAAGCGGTATAACTGACCGCATGCTGCGTTAATGTCCGATCCGAATTGAGTTCGGACCGTGATGCTGATACCCTTTGACTTCAAGATCCGAACAAACGCTTTCATCCGATTAGGATCAGATTGCCGATAGCTGTCAGGCGTAACATCGGTCGAATTGAATGGAATCAGGTTAACGTGGTAGAGATGTTCCCCAGGTCCCCTTCCCCTTAACAACTCAGCAACTGCTTCCGCATGCGCCGTCGAGTCGTTGACTCCTCGAAGAAGAATATACGCAATATACACCTTTCTCCCGGTATGCTGGATATGACGATCCAATGCCTTCAGCACGTCATGGACTGGGAATCGGTCGTTGATCGGCATCAGCTCGCTTCTCTGATCGTCAAACGGCGAATGCAGCGAGAAGGTTAGATTGACCTGCGGAAACTCCCGTGTCAGCTTGTCGATCCCCGGCAACAGGCCGATGGTGGAAATCGTAATTCGTCGATGTCCTAAACCAAAGAGATGCGGGTCGGTCAAAATCGTCATTGCATCAAAAATATGCGGGTTGGCAAGCGCCTCCCCCATACCCATGAATGAGACGCTGTCCAAGGCGTGGCCGTTCAAGCGAAAGTGTAGCAATTGGTCGGTAATTTCGTCGGCAGTCAGATTTCGTTTCAGGCCGATGGTACCGGTGGCGCAAAACCTACACCCGAATCCGCAGCCGCACTGCGTGGAAATACAATACGATTTCCACCCCCGCTCATATGTAAGTCGTACGGCCTCCACGCGTTCATCGCCCGCAATGGTAAACAGCACCTTGCTGACCTGGTTCGACGTGAGTTCCTTTACCGGAACGATGCTGCAGACGTTCGGACCAAGTATCCGGGTCAACTCGTCGCGCAAAAATTTGGGCAGTATGGTCATCCGTCCGTATTCGCCGATGTTTTGCTTGAAAATCGCGTCCATAATCTGAGCATACCGATACTCGGGCTGCTTGAAGTCGGACAATATTCGCCGAATCGTTTCATATTTCGAGGATAGTCTCATGTCTTCTCCTTACCGCCGGAGAAAACGTAAAAAAGCAACCGTCAGTTGGCACTTTGACACGTCATTAACCAACTATACAGAAAAAGCGCATACGTTTGCAGGCGGATCGCTACGTGCACCTGTCGATAGATTGGTAAACCTCCGGCAACCGATTTGTTTTTTTGTGAACCGCTTCACCTAACAGGAACCGGTTCACACAATCATCTACAACCTCAATCTCCATCGCTTTCATCCTCCTAGAAATGATTTTCTTTCAGTTCCACAAATGCAAATGAACCCGCTCGCAGAGGCTGTCAGATTCGTTACCTTGATCAATGACATGTCGGTAACCGCCTTTATCAAAATAAAAAAGAGCTACAAGAAAGTTACCTTTCTTGTAGCTCAAAAAAATACGGCAAATCCAGCCCCGTTCAGGGAATGAAAAGGGTATATTTTTTGAGTGAAAAGAATAAGGTAACTTTCTTGCCAATGAAGAACAAAACAAACTCTGCTTCATTCTTCAAAAAGTGGCAAAAAATATTACATTATCCTCTTCAACTCCAATCGTTAATTGTCAGAACGATCTTAACATACCCCGCTTATACATTGCAACATTCTAAAATGAGAACCAAAAACCCGAATTAAAAAGAAAAACCGAGGAAGCAATCCAAGGTCTCACTTTTACGAAAAATTTCTGCTCAGCAACTGCCGTGGAATGGTATCTTTTTTTGATGCCAATACATTGCTTTCCGTGCACGCAGGCTCCAATTCCTATTCAGCTGAATACGTCAGTTAGATTCTTTTTCCTGAATATCCATTACTTCAGAACAAACAATAACAGAGGTTGACAGTCCAAAACCAAACGATAGATCAGGAGGCCATTATGCAACGTTTTGCTGCCCATGAATTTTTGGAAACACAAGAAGCACTCCGCTCCAAACACGCCGCGATTGAAATGCACGGATTACTTGCCGAGATGGCGCAAGACCCTCAATTAACGAGTATTATTAACCGACATCAGCAAATGATCATGACCGCATACCAGCAAGGGATTAGCCTACTGCAGGGAAAAGGATTCAACATAGCGCCAGCCCCTATTCAATTGCGTGTAGCCCAACCGACTGCTGTTGGTCTAAATAACCCACAGATGGCTGCGCCCAACCCGCACCCAACCCGCTTGTCTGATATGACGATTGGTACTTTGATGTTAAACTGGCATAAAGCGGGTTCCGCTATCGGTATGCTGTGGGCGGCAGAGTGTGTGGACCCAGGTATCCGACAATATCATGTAAATGGCGCGAATGCATGCCAGCAAATGGCGTATGAAACTTGGCAATACTTGAATGCAAGAGGCTACTACCAAGCTCCGCAGCTTGCCGATCATACGATGAATACGATGATTAACGCCTACCAGCCTCAACAACAAATGCTCCTGTAAGCCACAAAAACCGTCCTTGTTTGGACGGTTTTCAATTTGTCGAAGCATAGAACCGGGAACGAGAAAAACCTCCCGGATTCTGGAAGGTTTTTTTGTTACCATGTGTCAGCGACCACGAACGGTCTCTGTATTATTTGACCATCCCCAGCTTTCTATTGGTCGCTCCTCATTGTCACTGCCTTTAGTCTCTTGAAAATTTGGGATGACTTGTCCTTCTTCGTCTTGCTTCGAATGGTTGTCCTGCAAGGTTTTTGGTAAATCCATGGTTCTCTCCCTCCATTCCTCTTTCCTTCAAGCATGTTTTGTTACTGTGCCCGTACAACGGGAAAGACATTCAAAAGTCTTTCACACTGCATGTGATTGGAAACAAAAAACTGCCACCTCTCTCGTATCACGTACAAGAAGAAATGGCAGTTTTCTTTTTCACTCTTCGCTTATCCGACCTGCTGGAGCAACTTTCCCCGCAGTTTTGCGAGCATGTCCTCAGTCATTTTGTCCAAGTCGTACTCCGCTTTGAAGCCCCACTCTTGCAAGGCAGCCGTAGCATCAATGGAGTTCGGCCAACTGTCCGCGATCGCCTGACGCACAGGGTCGACTTCATAAGAGAGTGTAAACTCAGGAATGTGTTTACGGATCGCTGCTGCTACATCCTCTGGCTCAATGCTCATCGCAGTCACGTTGAACGCATTGCGGTGAATGAGCTTGGAGGCATCTGCTTCCATCAGGGTAACAATCGCATTCAGCGCATCAGGCATGTACATCATATCCATGTATGTGCCTTTACCGATGTAGGACGTATACGCTCCGTGTTGGATCGCCTTGTAGTAAATGTCTACTGCGTAGTCGGTCGTACCACCACCCGGAGGCGCTACATACGAGATCAGACCTGGGAAGCGTACGCCGCGCGTATCTACCCCGAATTTTTGATAATAGTAATCGCAGAGCAACTCACCGGATACTTTGTTTACGCCATACATGGTGGTAGGGCGTTGAATCGTGTCCTGTGGTGTGTTGTCCTTCGGTGTAGTCGGACCAAATGCACCAATCGAGCTTGGCGTAAAGAATTGGCAGTTCAACTCACGTGCTGCTTCCAGCGCGTTTACCAGCCCACCCATGTTCAGGTTCCATGCCAAGAGAGGCTTTGCTTCAGCTGTTGCAGACAACAGGGCAGCCAAATGCATGATCGTATCCACGCCATGTTTCTTCGCCAGCTCAAACATCCGGTTCCCGTCAGTGACATCAAGAACTTCGAATGGACCCGATTGCACAACAGGATCGTCTTCGTTTTTCCGGATATCTGTGGCGATGACTTGATCCGCTCCGTAAATATCGCGTAATTTCATGATGAGCTCGGAACCAATTTGTCCTAACGCCCCGGTTACCAGAATTTTTTTCATTTCAGGATCCCCATTTCTTTCCCAACTTTTTCGTAGATGCTAAGGGCACGATCCAACATTTCTTTGCTATGTGCCGCTGTTGGCATATTCCGTACACGGCCGGTTCCTTTTGCTACAGTCGGGAACACGATCGCTTTCGCGTATACGCCCTCTTCATACAGTCGCTTGCTGAACTCCTGGGTTTGCTGTTCGTCTCCGATAATGCATGGAGTGATAGGCGTTTCGCTCTCCCCGATATTGAAGCCGAGTTCTTTCAAGCCTTTTTTGAGGTAATGTCCGTTATCCCACAGCTTGTCGTGCAGCTCGGTGCTGTTCATCAAAATATCGATAGCCGCAATGGAAGCAGCCACATCCGCTGGAGTCAGCGCGGTCGAGAACAGGAACGGTCTGCTGCGTACTTTGAGCCAGTCGATCAGCTCTTGGCGTCCCGCTACATAACCGCCGACTACCCCAATTGCTTTGGAAAGCGTACCGATTTGGAAGTCGATTTTATCAGACAGGCCAAAATGCTTAACCGTTCCTGCCCCTTTACCGAGAACACCAGAGCCGTGGGCATCGTCTACATACGTAATCAAGTCATATTGTTCGGCAACCTCTACGATTTCCGGCAGCTTGGCAACATCGCCATCCATCGAAAATACGCCGTCAGTAATGACCATCAGTTTTTTATATTTGCCGGATTCTTTCGCTTCCTTCGCTTTCGCACGCAAGTCATCAATATCGGAGTGGTTCACACGGATAATTTGTGCACGAGACAGGCGGCATCCATCAATAATGGAAGCGTGGTTCAACTCGTCAGAAAGAATCGCATCGTCTTTGTCCATGACAGCAGAGATCGCAGCCATGTTGCAGTTAAAACCAGATTGGTAAGCAATCGCGGCTTCCGTGTGCTTGAAGGCAGCGAGCTTTTCTTCTAGCTTCACGTGCAAGTCCAAGGTACCATTAATGGTACGTACAGCCCCTGCCCCTACACCGTATTTGCTTGCTGCTGCAATCGCAGCGTCCACTAGGCGTTGATCAGTAGCCAAGCCCAGATAGTTATTGGAAGAGAGGTTGATCAGTTCTTTTCCTGCAATCGTAATGACAGGACCGTTCGCGCTTTGCAAAGGGTCAATGACGTTGTACAGTCCCTTGCTCTTCAAATCTGTCAGATTTTCATGTAAAAAATGTTCAAGTGTTTTGCTCGCCAACGAGAATCCCTCCATTATTTCAGCCATCGATTAGTAAGTTCCACAAAAACAATTGTTCACGCTGTATGGACATATCATTTTGATAAAATTCGCATAAAATCAACTCAATATACAGACAGTTTACCACCATTTACTTAAAACGTCCACATCACAAAGACATATTGTTAACGCTTTCAATCATTTTCCTTTCGATATTGTCATCTCTCCTACTTTCTCCTTTTGTCGTAATTCGTAGACTCCTGAAAATGAAAAAACCACTCTCTAGCTTCATGTGAGCAGATCGTGGCCTTTTCCTCATTTTTTTGCCTTTTGTGATTTTAAGATACCAGGCTTGGTGTCTATCGTACGCACAAAACCGTTCGTTTCGAAGCGATGCGTCATCAAAGCCTCTACTGGTCTGCCATTTTGAAAATGCTCTTCCACCAACAGCTGTGCATCTTCTGGCGTCACGTTTTCATACCAGATTCCTTCGGGGTACACGATCATCACGCATGCGTCCTCACAGCGTCCGTTGCAACGCGTGCGGGTTGTATGTACATAGTCATCCAAACCTGCGTTGGTAATCGCCTCGCGTATCGCTACCGTAACCTCTTCGCCACCCTTGCGCATACAGCTTCCGCCATTACAGATCAACACATGATGCTTTGTCTGAGATAAATCCCATGTTGCCACTACGAATCCTCTCCGTTCTTGTCCAACATCCATCCATACTCCCCATCATGACGGTTTCTTGTTCAATTTGCAATTCCCAGAACGTTTGGTTTTTGATAGAATATATGTTCGTATACGATTTACAAAATGATTTTGGTGGTGAAAGCATGTCCGTTACCAAACAGCGCGATGCCTTGCAGCTTTTGCAAACAGTGGGCTCCTACCCATGGTATGTCGAAAAGTTTATTGAGCATAAAAAATCAAAAAAAAATTCACCCTCCACCTTGCTTGGATACCTTCGCGATTTCTCTTTTTTCTTTCGCTGGATGATGACAGAAGGTTTGAGTACCGCGACGGATATGAAGGCCATTCCGTTAAGCGATTTGAATGACCTGAAGAAGGAAACGGTAGAAAGCTACATATTGTACTTGCAGGAGTCGCATTTATATGAGCGATCCGCTTTGCTCTCAAACCCTACCAAAAGCGCAAAGAAAGAATACAGTGACCGCACCATCAGCAGAAAAATATCGAGTCTGAAATCGCTTTTTCATTACTTGTCTGCCCTCGCTGAGGATGAGAATGGGGAATCGTATTTGACGCGGAATGTACTCGCCAAAATCGAGCTGGAGATCACGGAGCTGACTCCCCTCGCACGCGCCCACGCCATTCGGGCAAAAATCCTGATTGACGACGAAATCTATCAGTTCGTCGATTTTGTCTACAACGGGTATCTGGCCCATTGTGATACGGAAAAAAAGAAGCAGTATCACATGCAAAACCGCGACCGGGATACTGCCTTGATCGCGATGATTCTCTCCGGTGGCTTCCGTGTGTCAGAGATCGTCAGTCTCGATCTATCCGACATTATTATGGAAAAAAACCAGTTGAAATTGATCCGCAAAGGAAAGAAAGAGGACGCTCCTTTTTTCAGTGACTGGGGCAAGGAGTACTTAGCGAAATACTTGCAGCTGCGTGACAAATACAATCCCGAACCGCAAGAGGACGCTGTTTTTCTCGCTGTTTCCCCTTCCAATCCGAATGGGCATCGCATTGAAGTGCGGTCTGTTCAAAAGCTGGTCAAAAAGTACGCCAAAGCCTTCGGCATCCCCGATTTGTCTGTCCATAAGCTTCGTCACAGCTTTGCTACACAGTTTCTCCGCTTGAACCCTGACCCCCATCAGCTACAAGCACAACTGGGGCACTCCAAAATCGAAACGACCATGCAGTATGCCCATGTACTAGAAGATGCTCTGGGTAAGGCTGTGAACCGGACGACGTAAGACTGCCTCAACAAGAACAAGTGACCAATCTGCATACCACTGCGGACTGGTCACTTTTTTCATGCTTTTTCCATTCCATCTACATCCCCGCTGACCGTTGCAAGCGTTCCGCGATTTTCATAAAGTCTTCCCGCGATACACCTGGCGCAAATTCTTCTGGCAGTTCATCTAAGTCCGGAACAGGGCCGCCATCCGGGACGCCTTGAATGACCTCTGCTGTTCCACCATCAGGCAACGGGCCGCGCCAAATCATGGCGATATCCTGATAGTCCTGATAGCTGAACGTAAACAACTTGCGATTCAATCCCATCGCGATATACGGGTGAGTGGCATCGAATTGTGTGTTATCCAGATTGGGAACAGGCAGCATTTTCGTCATATCCACACCCGTAGCGATCTCCAAGGCTTTGGCGTACGCTACGATATGGACGCCCCCTCTGACGAGCAAGTAACCGATCATGGCCCGAGCTGTGGGATGATCCGTCATTTCGTACACCCTCATCTTGTGAGTACGCGCTCCGCACTCCAGAAAAAAGTTGTGCAAAAGATCAAGCACCAGATTCCCGCTCGAGAATACGTAATCACCTGTCCATGATTTTCCCATGGAGTCTCCTGGCATCGCGGTTTGCGCGGTCGCAATAAAATGGTACGTATTACGCTTATTTAATCCGTTATTTAGTGGAGTCGTATCAGGGTCCCCCGGACGCGTAATCCCTTTCATGCACAAATTGATTGCGTTGGAGACCAGCTCCACATGCCCGACTTCTTCCGCTGTAATGCTGGCGACTAAATCATAAAAAGGCTTTAGTTTGCTCTTTCCACGAAAGTTGAAGGATTGGAACAAATAATTGTTTAGCGTTGACATCTCACCAAAACGACCGCCCAATAGCTCCTGGACGGCCGCAGCGGCGTTGGCATCTCCATAAGCCGGCTCTGGCAGCTCAATTGCCAACCTGTTGATACGAGTAAACAACCTGCTTCCCTCCCCCCGTTTTGCACCTACCTGTACTGTTTTATGTGGGCGAAGGGTTGTTTCATACCAGTTTAAAACGGCATGACCCAGACGATCTGTTGTATGCGTACAAAAAACGTAGAACCTCCCGTCTGTAGTACCACATGGTCAGGTAGCACATCGACAACGTTTCCACGGACATTTCCCTGGGTTGTTTGAATGGCAACTTCACGCCGTATGACACTTTGCAACGTCTGATACAAATAAGGGTCAATGAAGGAATTCATAGCGGGGGTACTTGACGCTGGTTGTGCTTGTGTCTGAAAAGGATACGAACTCATGACGTTTTTGGACTCCTTCCTGTAGTTCCTCCCTGTATTTTATGCCCAAGGGTTGGGATGGGTGAGTGCACAGGATATTGCTTACCATTCTGCATGCCTGATCGATTCCAAAACAAATATCCCCTGCCATCTAGACAGGGGATTCCATTACATTCGTTTATTTCGCTGCACGTTTGGCAGTAGGAACAACGTAAATCTGCTCGTTCTTTGCCAACTTACTTTCACTTTGATCAATCACGTCCAATTCGTTCATCCGGTTCAATACAACCGCTTGCCTTTGTTTGGCTCGGTCCCAGTTCTTTACCGGAGAGTAACGCTCTGGTCCTTTTGGTAAAGAAGCCAGCATGGCCGCTTCTCCCAGCGTTACCGCTCGATTCCCTGTTTCTGTTGCTTTTTTTCCGAAGTAAAAGGGAACAGCCTCGCCAATCCCGTACTTTCCGTGCCCGAAGTAAATGACGTTGAGGTAGATTTCGAGCAGTTCTTTTTTGCTGTATCGCTGTTCCAATTGCAAAGCGATCGCGATTTCCTTCACTTTTCTGGTCATCGTTTTGTCGTTCGTCAGAAACAGGTTTCGCGCCAACTGCATGGTAATCGTACTTCCCCCCTGCACGTAGGCACCTTCCTTGATATCGACCCAGATCGCTCGGCTCAATCCAACAGGATCTACTCCTGGATGCTGCATAAACCGATGATCCTCGATCGCAACGAACGCCTTCCACACATGGTCAGGCATTTCGTCCAGCTTTACATAGCTGTTGGATTGCTGTACAGCAGCCAGCTTATTTTCATCTATCCATATATTCCCTGTCCACGCAAGCACGATCGGCGCCAAGATAGCTGCCATCACGATCACGAGAAAACTGATACGCAGTCGTTTTTTCCAACGAACACCGAGTTTCTTGATGCTCTTGGGCATGCTCGCGGCTTCATACAAGTCGGTGTTTCTTCCTAATGGGATTGGAAGGTGGTTCATGCTGCTTTCCCCCTTACCTTGCTTCTACTCACATTGTAGGGGATGCGCGCATTTCGTCCCATCGAATCCACTTACAGCAATCTTACAATTTCGTAAGACAAACCATTACGAATGCTGATTTTGCTGTGCCTCGTGCTGCCGCAGCTCGATCCGTCTGATTTTACCGGAGGTTGTTTTCGGCAGTTCCTGTACAAATTCGATTTTACGCGGGTATTTATACGGAGCGGTTAATTGCTTGACATGGTTTTGCAATTCCACGATCAACTCTTCGGATGGCTCATTCCCTTTTTTCAGGATGACAAAGGCTTTTACCACATGACCACGCTCTGGATCTGGACTGGCAACCGCCGCACACTCCGCTACTGCCGCATGCTTCACCAAGGCATCTTCGACCTCAAAGGGACCAATCGTATATCCGCCTGAGATAATAATGTCGTCCGAACGTCCTTCGAACCAGATGTAGCCATCTTCATCCATGCGACCTTGGTCGCCCGTCACGTACCAGTCACCGCGAAACGCTCTGGCAGTTCGCTGTGGATCATCCAGATAGCCTTTGAACAGCGCTACCATATGGCGATCAATGGCAATATCGCCCACTTTGCCTACTGGCAGCTCCGCTCCTTCTTCGTCAATTATGGCGCTCCTCACCACAGGAGATGGCTTGCCCATCGAACCTGGCCTCGGCTCCATGCCGACAAAGGTACCCACCAGCAAAGTATTCTCTGTCTGTCCGTAACCATCTCGCACGGTCAACTGGAATACGCGGCGGAATGTGTCGATCACTTCCCGATTGAGCGGTTCACCGGCCGAACATGCAGAGCGCAAGGCGGACAGCTTGTATTGTTCCAAATCCGTTACTTTTGCCATGATTCTGTACTCGGTTGGCGTCGCACACAAGACAGAAATTGGATATTTTTGCAGAATTGTCAAATAATTCTCAGCAGAAAACTTTCCTTTATAGACAAACGCGGTCGCTCCCAGCCCTAACGTAGAGACAAACGGACTCCAGATCCACTTGGCCCAACCAGGCCCCGCCGTTGCCCAAACCACGTCACCTTCGCGAACGTCCAGCCACTGTGTCGCGGCCACAGCCAAATGCGCAAACGGCCAACCGTGAACGTGCATAACCCCTTTTGGTCCCCCAGTCGTGCCTGACGTATAAGACAGGAAGGCCAGCTCATCCGACTTCGTGTTTACGACCTCAAATTCTGTGTCCTGCCCCTGGAGTAGCCCCTCAAGCGAAATCCAACCTTCTTTCTCTTCGCCCGTCGTGATGTAGTGTTGCAGGGTGGAACAGTTGCCTCTCGTCAGATCAACCTCACTCATTGCTCCCGCGAAGCTGATCACAGCTTTGACTTTTGCATGATTGATCCGGTACTCGATATCTTTGGAACGCAGCATCTCTGACCCTGGTAAAATCACTGCCCCCAGCTTCAGCAGTGCCAAATAGAGGCCATAGGCTAAGGTTCCTCGGGAAACTAGGACGAGTACCCGATCCCCATGCTCGATTCCAATGGACCCTAGACCATTCGCAATTTTATTTGAATATTGGCGCAAATCTTCGTACGTAAGGATATGTTCCTGATCTTGTTCATCCAGCTCCCAAACAGCTCGTCTCTCCGGATGTTTTCTCGCCCATTCGTCCACCTGGGCAGCGAAGTTATAGTTCACTGGAATGTTCAGTTCCATAGCACATCTCCACCTTTTCTTAGATTGATGAATAATAATTCGACATAACTATAATTCTCCCCTTTTTCTTTCGACAAAAATGGGACAAAAAAAGGCCAACCTTTTGTATGGGTTGACCTCCTTTCTTTCATTCCTATCACTCTACTTGCTCCGTGATTGTTGCTGCCTGAACGGAACGCTGTTTTCTTTTTTCCCTCCACTCTTGAAAGCTGCCGACAATTCCGCTCGGGAAGCAGAGCACGACCAAAATATAGAGCAAGCCTAGGAAGATGACCCATCTTTCGAAAATCGGATGAAGCTTCGCCAACTCTGTCAGCCCGTGATGCGCTAACTCCACGATCCCTGATCCCAGAATGGAGCCAAAAAGCGTTCCCAGCCCACCGATCATGCTCATCAAGAGCGCATCCAGCGTCGTTTCAATCGAAAATACTTGGGTGTTCACAAAACGCAGCATGACCGCGTACAAGCCTCCACTAATCGCAGCAACCACTCCTGCGACGATGCTGACGATTACCTTATAATGAAGAATTTGATAGCCTAACGCTTCCGCACGTTGTTCATTTTGACCGATGGCTTTCAATACCTTGCCGAGTGGAGAGTGCGTAAACGCCCGCAAGATGACGAACAGCATGACCATTAGGATCAGGCATACATAGTAAAAGGACAAACGGTCACGAAACAGCTCAGGCACCGGAAAGGTGAAGCCATCCCCTCCCATCGTCAGTGAGCGCCATTTTTCTGCCAATACGAATAGCAGCTGGGAAATCGCCAAGGTCAGCATCGCATAAAAATGACTTTTCAATCGCAACGACAGCATCCCGATCACGTAGCTGAGAATACCGGAGAGCACGATAGCAACGAGTACGCCAAGCAAGAAATAACTGATCGTCGCACCAAAGTTTTTCAAGAATAAAGACACAGAGTACGCACCTATTCCGAAAAACATACAGTGTCCGAATGAGACGATCCCCGTATAGCCGAGCAATAAATCAAAGCTCATCGCAAAAATCGCAAAGATAAAGATTTGGGTAAACATGATGTACATGCTTCGCGAGTCTGAAAGAAACGGCAAAACCGCCAAAGCTAAAAACGCAAAAAGAATAAATCGATGGTTCAACAATCCGGATGTAGTCAACGCATGATCACCCCTTCGCTCCAAACAGGCCGGATGGTTTGATAAGCAGCACTGCCAGCATCAGCAGCATGTTCACTGCCAGTGAAAGCTCTGGAACGAAGTAAGCCATAAACGAGCCAAGCACTCCTACTAAAAGCGCCGCAATCATAGAGCCTTGAACGCTTCCCATCCCACCGACAATGACGACGATGAATGCCAGAATCGCATACTGCATACCCATTTCCGCAAAAATAACCCCTGAATACGGTGCCAGCAGACTTCCTCCGAGTGCGGCCATGCCTGCCCCCAGCAAAAAGACGAAAGTAAACACTTGTTTAATATTGATGCCGAGTGCCTGCACCATTTCCTTATCGATCACACCCGCTCGGACGATCAAGCCTAGTCTGGTTTTGGTTAATAACAGGTGCAACCCGACGTACACAACGATTCCCACTGCGATGACAAACAAGCGATATGTGATCAGTATGATGTCGCCAAGCTCGATGCTCCCTTGCAAATAATCTGGTAATACTGCCCGAATAGGATTGGGGCTCCAAAACACTTTGAGCAATTCACTTATCACGAGCATCCCGCCCAATGTCACGAGCAGTTGCTGAATGTGATCACCGTACACAGGACGGATCAGCACGCGCTCTAACACGAAACCGAGCAGCATCCCGATGACGACAGCACCTACAATGGCCAGAAGAAAGCTATCCGTCAATCCGAAAAGCCATACACCAGCAAAAGCTCCCCAGGCAAACAATCCACCGTGGGCAAAGTTCAACACACTCATTAAGCCAAAGATCAACGTAAGCCCGGAAGCGAGCAAGAAAATGAGTATGCCTGTCGCCAGTCCATTTACCAGCAAATTAATCGCGACATCCATTTCATCCTCCCCATCCCTGTAATACGCTCAGGCAATGCCCAAATATTTTTGTCGCGTATCTGCATCATCCTTCAACTCCTGCATCGCGCCACCGCGGACAATTTTCCCTTCATCCATCAAGTAGTACTGCTCGCCGATCATGCTCGCCATCATAAAGTTTTGCTCGACTAAAAGCACAGTCGTTTTCTGCTTCATCGATTCGATGTGAAACATGAGCTTTTCAACCATGATGGGTGCCAGTCCCTTGCTCGGCTCGTCAATTAACAAGAGTCCGTTGCTGTTCACATAAGCTCGTGCAATCGCCAGCATTTGCTTTTGACCTCCGCTTAAGTGCCCGCTTTTCTTTTTCCAGTAATGACCCAGGTCAGGGAATAGATCCAGCATCCACGCGAGCTTTTCTTTTTGTTCGTCGTCATTTTTTTGCATGGCGAGCCGGAACGTCTCTTCTACCGTAAAATCATGAAAAATCCCTTGATTCTCGGGCACATAGCCAATCCCCTTACGCGCGATGGAATAGGTCGGCAGATGCCCGATTTCTTCTCCTAAATAGCGAATTTGGCCATGACGGATCGGGGCAAGCCCCATGATGGAACGAAGCGTCGTTGTTTTGCCCGCGCCGTTTCGTCCAAACAGGACAGTAATACTGCCTGCTTGCACGGATAGCGAGACTCCCTGCAAGATGTGAAACTGGTCGAGGTACGTTTCAATGTGATCAAGTTGCAGCATCATGCTTATACAACCCTCCCAAGTAGGCAGACTGCACCTGCTCATTTCGCATCATGTCAGTCGGTGTCCCCTCAGCCAATAGCTCTCCATGAAATAGTACGACCATGTGATCGGAGAGTGATTTGACCATGTCCATCTTGTGTTCGATTAGGATGATCGTGCACGAATTGCTTTCCTTAATCGATTCGATCACCTTCAATACAGCTGGGACTTCCTCCAGTGAAATCCCCGCAGTCGGTTCGTCTAGTAAGAGAACATCCGGACGCAGTCCAAGTA
Organism: Brevibacillus sp. AG; assembly: GCF_028369215.1. Lineage (NCBI taxonomy): Bacteria > Bacillati > Bacillota > Bacilli > Caryophanales > Paenibacillaceae > Brevibacillus > Brevibacillus sp. AG. Next base: position 792,049 of record NZ_JAQMYO010000001.1, read on the forward strand.
GCATGGCCAGCTCCAGCTTTCGTTTCTCCCCATGCGCCAGTAGGCTTGCCAGCACATCCGCCTTTTTCTCCAGCAATACCAGATGCAGCAATCGCTCAACTTCCTCAGCCTGTCGCATCTGATCTGCCTGGGAAATCCACAAACGAAACCGAACTCCCTGTGCGGCTTGCACGGCCAATCGAATATTTTCCCGCACCGTTAGCTTGGGAAATAGGTTTGTCAATTGAAACGACCGTCCAATACCCAATCTCGTTCGTGCTGCTGGGGGCAAGTGCGTAATATCTTGCCCCTTGTACTTGATCGTTCCTTGCGATGGAGTAAGCTGCCCACTTAACAAGTTAAACAATGTCGTCTTTCCGGCTCCATTCGGTCCGATGATCGAAGTAAATCGCTGCTTCGGGATATTTAGCGATACCTTGTTTATGACTGTTTGCTCCCCGAATGCTACGCTTACGTCAACCGTTTCCAACAAGTAACTCATCACACACCTCCTCTACTTCTGGTTCCTGACAGGTGGTGCTGTCTCTTCCATCGTCATCTCCCTAACGAGTACAGGGACCGGATGATCGACTCCATCTTTTTTCTCTAGCTTGATCGCGTACAACGTTTGCAGTGCCTGATGGTCCTCGACCCGGAACTGCATCTGGCCCTTCGGCGTATCAAAGGTCATGCCTTCCATCGCAGTAATCAACTTCTCCGAGTCTGTATCGGCGTTCGTCTTTTTCAGCGCTTCCACAACTGATACGGCTGCCGTCATCCCGCCTGCCGTAAATAAGTCAGGAATCTCGCCGTTAAAACGCTTCTTGTGCTCATCGATGAGCCAATCGTTCATTTTCGTTTTCGGGAGCGAATGGTAATACACCGAGAAGCCTTCCATTCCGATCATGGCCTCCATCGTTTTCAAGGCAGCGATATCAGGTGCTCCCGTAGACACCTTGATGCCTTTTTGCTGAACCTGCATATCTTGAAGCTGTTTCCACGGGGAGTTCGAGCCTGCCCACGTGATGAACACATATTCGGGTTTGGCGCTAATGATTTTTTGGATGTTGGCTGTAAAATCAGTCGTGTTCGTGTCCACGTATTGTTCTTCGATAATAACAGCCCCTAATTTTTCAGCTGCAGTCTTAAAGGCTTCAATCCCTTCTCGACCGTAGGCGTTGTCTTGGGCCATCGTCGCGATCTTCGTTCCTTTGGAAGCAATCGCCGCAGCGCCAGCAACTGCGTCCTGCGAAGAATTTCGACCTGTGCGGAAAATGTATCTGTTCCAGTTTTTCCCGGTGATACTATCTGCTACAGCCGGTTCTACGACCATGATTTTTTTGTACTCTTCTGCCAGCGGAAGGACAGCTAGCGTATCGCCTGAACTCGAGGAGCCTACGAGAAAATCTACCTTGTCGGTTTCCAGGAGCTTCGTCGCTTTTTGGACGGCGACATTCGGCTTCGTCTCTGTATCCTCAACGACAAACTCGATCTTTTTGCCAGCGATCTCTCGCTTGCCCTCTGTTGCATAATCGAGTCCGAGCTCAAAACCTCTTACCGTCTGCTTGCCGTAGCTCTCCAATGGCCCCGTAAGCGAAGCGAGTACGCCTACCTTGATCGTATGACCACCACCAGATGAAGCGCTTTCATTTTGGCTGCAACCAACAACAAGCACGACAGACATCGCTAGTGGGAGCAACATTTTCCAACCTCTTTTTTTCACGCCGGTTCCTCCTCGAAAGTCATAATGTTCATTGCGATTCGGCTAACCATTCCAGCACGGTTGCAGCCCACGTATATCCAGTTCCAGCACTGACAGCTACGACAATATCCCCAGGGGCAAGACGTCCCTCTTGTTGTGCGACATGTAGTCCAATACACGGATCGAGTGCAGACAAATGCCCGTAATGATCGAGATAGACGGCCTGCTCCTCGCTAAGTTGCAAACGTTCCAACAGCTCTAAGAACATCGAACGCTTTGTGTGCAAAGGAAGCAGCAGCTTCAAATCCTGCAAGGAACGATTGCTTTTTGCCAAGGCCTGCTCTACCACATGGGCAAAGTTCGGTATCGAGATGGGATCCAGTCGTTCTTTCATATCGCTCGGATTCGGCACATCGATGTAGTGGAGTCTGTTTTCCACCGTTTCATGACTAGGTTGTAGCCTCGAGCCTCCTGCGGGTACCCTAATATCATCGTGAAAAGAACCATCGGTAATGACACAGCTGTGGAGAATTCTACTCTTTGTAGCACCACGCTTTACGAGAGCCGCTGTCCCCCCATCTGCAAAATTAAACATGAAGCGTGAGCGAGGATTGTCGTAATCGACGATTTGTGATTCTTTACAGCCAGCAACCAGCAAAATGTTTTTAATGGTTGCATCTGCCGTCAACATATCTTTGGCAACCTTTAAGGCGATTGGAAAGCACGAGCTGACGTTCATCATCTCAAAACCGTATGCGTTTGTCGCTTTTAGTTCGTATGTAATCTTCGGTGCGCTGGACCATACATAGTAATCTTTGTGCGGACTGCCGAAGTAAATAATCACGTCAATCTCAGATGGATCGATCACCGAGCCGGTCAGTTGTTGGGCAGCGAGCACAGCGAGGTCTGATGCATGAAGCGTGTCATCTGCGACATGCTTTTGGTATAGACCGAATTTTTCGATAATAACTCGCGTGGGGATTCCGGTCTTTTCAGCCAATCGCTCAGCTGTTTCTACTCCCTCAGGAAAAAATACGGACGTCGCTTCCACTCCGATAGTCTGCTCATGGATCGTATTCGCTTCAAGATGATTCATACTTTCGCTCCTTCCTTCGGTACGAGCATCGTCGCTGTTCCAGTCAGAACTACTTTTCCATGCTGATTCGTGCATTCCGTAAGCAATCGGATCATGCCTCTCTCTTCCTGATACTCTAGCACAGTGGCGGTCGCGGTGATTGTGTCTCCGATCAATACCGGAGCCGTAAACTGAATGGTCTGGTCCTTGTAAATGGAACCGATGCCAGGCAGCTGCATCCCGAGCAATCTGGACAACATGCTCGCCGTCAACAGTCCATGTGAGATACGCTGACCGAATCGCGTGTCTTTTGCGTACTGTTGGTCGATGTGCACCGGATTGTAATCCCCACTCATTCCCGCAAATAGAACGATATCTGTTTCCGTAATCGTTCTGCTAAAAGATGCTTGCTCCCCTATTGCAAATCTCGCCATACGAATCACCTCATTGCGTAATGGAATCGCTCTTCAATCTGGTCAATGCTTGTTTGACGATTTTCCCTGTTGCATTGCGTGGCAGTTCGTTCAGAAACACGAATGACTTCGGGATTTTATACTTCGCCAGTCTTTGCTCACAGTGCGCTTTAATGTATGCTTCCGTGATGACTGCACCTGATTTGGGCACGATAAACGCCTTTGCGACCTCTCCCCATTTTTCATCGGGTACACCGACGACTGCGGCTTCCTGAACGTCATCCAGCTCACCGATGACCTGTTCCAGCTCCAGTGGATAAATGTTCTCCCCGCCTGAGATAATCATGTCTTTGCGCCTTCCTACGATATAGGCGAACCCTTCTTCATCAAAACGTGCCAAATCCCCTGTGTACAGCCACTCATCCCGGATGGTCTTGGCTGTTTCTACTGGTTTGTTCCAGTATTCCTTCATCACATTCGGACCTTTGACGAGCAGTTCTCCGATTTCGCCATGACCCACGTCTTTTCCGTCATCCGAGATCAGACGGACTTCACAAAACATGACGGGCTTACCGATTGAGCCGGCTTTTCTTTTTGCATCTTCCTTCGCAATCATAAACACAGTAGGAGATGTTTCTGTTAGGCCGTATCCTTGTCCAAAAGGGAGGCCTCGCTCCTGAAAATGCTGGATGAGTTCCATGGGGCATGGAGCGCCGCCGTTGTAAAACCAACGGACAGAATCGAATGATGTGGTAGCAAATAAGGGACTTTGACGAATGGCTTCATGGATGGCGGGCACACCCATCACGATGGTGACTTGGTGTGATTCGATTAGTTGAATCGCTTTATCAGGGTCGAACTTCCCGGCGACTATGACGCGTCCGCCAGCAAGCCATGTAGGGAAGGCAAACAGTCCGATTCCCCCGATATGAAAGAGTGGCAATAAGACAATCGAGCAGTCTTCTGAGGTGAGATCAAGCGCGGCTACATTGTGTACAGAGTTCCAAAACATATTTTCTTGGGTGAGTACTGCTCCCTTAGGCTTTCCTGTCGTTCCTGATGTATAGCAAATGATGTATGGGTCATCTCCACTGCCATCATCTGCCTCGGTCCTACTGTGCTGGGATGACTCACTCGGGCCATCCTGGCTCCAAGGGAGTTCTCCCGGTTCCAGCCATATCATGTGCGCAACACTGGCCTTCCCCTTGATCAGCTCAATGGTGGCAGCGAACTCCGGCTGGGCACATAACACGCGGATACCACTATCCTCAAACTGATAGTCTAATTCTGCAGGGGTCAAGCGAATATTAAAGGGGACGGCAATCGCACCGAGTTTGGCGATGGCAAACAGAAGAAGCACATACTCCAAACTGTTTTGGGACAAAATGCCGATCCTGTCCCCCTTTTTGACCTGTAGCTCATGTCGTAAATAGTTGGCAAGACATTGCATCTGCTCATTCATTTGCTGATACGTAAGTGATTGATCGTTGGCAATCACTGCGATCCGCGTCGGAGTGATTCGAGCTCGCTTTTCAATCCAATAAGCAATTCCGTGCATGAACTCTACTCCTTTGCCTATAAAATGAATCGGTTACGGCTTGGCAGCAATCCCTTTCATAATCATCGACATGGCTGTTTCTAGCACCTCTTCCGGTACGTCTTCATTTTCCCAGTAAACCCAACGCATCCCGATGAATTGTCCGATCGACATGAGACAATAAGCCAGCGTCTCATGATCCATCTCTCGAAACGCACCTTCGTTCATGGCGTTCTTCAGACTTCGTACGTACCCCGCTGCCAGTTTGGCGTAATACCAGCGATATAGCTCCTGATCGACGAGCGCAGCCTGTTGAATAATGCTGTACATGTTGCGATGATGTTTGATCCAACGAAAAAAGGCCAGAAATCCTAGGCGCAAATTCTCTTCTTGTGTGGTTGCTCCCATGATTGCTTCTTTGATCGTCGAACGAAGCTCTCTGCTCAACTGCCTGATCAATTCATCATAAATGGCTTTCTTCGACTCGAAATAATTGTAAAACGTTCCTTGGGATACCTGTGCATGCTGTGTGATCAAGACGATAGATGCATCATAATAACCCAGCTCGCCAAACACATGCTCCGCGGCATCCAGTATTTTTTTGCGGGTTTCCTGTCCCTTTTTGGTCAAAACAGGGGTAGGCAGACTATTTTCTGACACCTGAATCACCTCTCAGTTTTTATTATATGTATAATTCAGAATATTACAATATGTATTTTTCGCACTCATTCTAGGGAGACTCGTTTTCACAATAAGAAAAGGGACCATAGTGGCCTTTCCCTTTCACTCGACGCGTCGCGAGTTCAGCCAAGGCGGCTGGCCCTTCTTCTAAGGGAATAACTTTCTCTACTCAGTTGGCAATAATTGACGCGAAACAAAAAAAGTGAAGCAGCGTCTTATTATACAAAAGCACATAAAAAAAGCTCCCGTACGAAAGCACGAGAGCGGAGTAAACACTTTGAAGTTGTATGATTAGATAACACGCTTGATTTTCACTGTGCGCTTCTCCCAGTTCGTTCCATCGTACTTGGAGTAAGTCACACCAGGACTACCGTAAGTGTGCAGGATTTTTCCATTCCCTGCGTAAATAGCCACGTGTGTAATCCGATCAGAAGTACTGTTTACCGATGCCTTCATGAAGATCAGATCACCTTTTTGCAGGTTGCTTTTGGAAACAGATTTCCCAACAGTCGATTGCTGACGGGAATCGCGTGGCAGAGTAATACCCGCTTCCTTGAATACACGTTGGGTAAAGGAAGAGCAGTCGAACGTACTGGTTGTGCTACTGCTTGAACCGTATTTGTACTTCGTGCCCAAATACTTTTCGCCATTTTTAATGACCTGATCGGCAGTTTTGCTTACAGGCTGTTCTGGCTTGCTCGGCGTATTCTCTGAGGAATCAATAACACGACGAGCCCCTACAAATTTGTTACTGTACGCCGAGTATTTTTTTACAACTACCTCGTCTTCCCCTTTCGAAGAATAGACGAATTGATCACTGCCTATGTATATTCCCATAAAAGTCGGGCTTCCGCTTCCGCTAGAGGCGAAGAACACCAAATCTCCTGGCGCCACGCTTTTTTCGGATACTTTACTCCCAGTCTTGTACAGGCTAGAGATTGTGCTCCCAATGGATATCCCTACTTGTTTGTACGCATACGTAGCCAGCTCTGCAGATCCGAATTGCTTCGGTCCCTTTGCTTTGTACTCGTAATCCTTCCCGATCAAAGAAGTAGCAATATTTGCAACCTCTGACTGTTTTGAATCTTGTGTCTTAGCGGCCACTACTCCAACTTGACCACCCATTAACAGGGACGTACTCAGCATGACTGCTACTGTTGACTTCATTACCCAATCTCGTTTCGTCACTTTCTTTTCCTCCTTGTCATGTTGTGGCACCCGTCTTGGGTACATGGACAGAATAGCGCAGGAGGAAACAGGAGGATAAGACCGTAAAATTTTCCAATGATGGAATTGGTAGCATGGGACTAGTCAGAAAACAGGGTGCAAAGTAGGCGGTTGCTACCTCTTAGTTCCATGGAACCATAAAAGTTACAAAACGGTATCAAAGGTGATTTTCGTCGCAAAAAACGGCTATTTTGCTGGCCCGAACCCCAAACAAAAACCATCTTCTGCTTGTTTCTGTCAGAAGATGGTTCTCAATTCATACCTATTTCATTTTCGCCGTAAACTGCCCCCAAGTCTCTTCTCCCCACTTGAGAGTGAGGACATCCCCATCTGTAACAGGTCCTACCCCCGCTGGCGTACCTGTGTAAATGATATCCCCTTGATCCAGTCCTAGATGTTCGGATATATAGGCAATCATGGTTTCCAAATCAAAAATCACATCACGAAGATTACCGCGTTGCACTTGCTCTCCATTTTTCAGCAAGGAGAAATCCGTTTGGTGCAGCTCATGAATACCAGGGAAAGGATGAAAAGACGTCAAAATGGCTGAATTTTTAAACCCTTTTGCCAACAACCATGGATGCCCTGCTTTCTTCAGCTCGCTCTGAACATCCCGCAAAGTAAAGTCGATGCCGAGTGCTATTTTGTCAATCATCTCGTCAAGTGTAACTCCAGCCTCATATGGTCTCGCGATGTGAATCACAAGCTCCGCCTCATAATGAAGCTCTCCACGAGATGCCGGAAGCTCAATGGCCTCGCCATTTGCCATTACAAGCGCATGTGTTGGCTTATCAAAGATCATTGGCTTGGTTGGTACATCGTTCCCCAACTCCGCAGCATGCAATCGATAGTTGCGACCGATACAGTAAATATTTTTGACTGACTCCATTTTGTCCTCTCCTTTGGTGCTATCTCTTTTTTCACTATATCATGGCTGCACGGCGTATTACAGCTTGTCTTGTTCGTCCTCTTCCATGTAGTTTCGATAGCCAGGCCAAAGACGGGCATTCCCTCGTGCTTCTACTTCAATCACGGTATCACAAATGGATTCCAACGCACTTTCCAGATCCATCTCGTGCTCAGAGCACCAGGAAAATTCGTAATGGAAAATCACTTGCTGCTCTGTCACTTCGGAGAGGACAAAGGCAAACTGCTGTTGTTGTTCCACGACATGCTTTCTGGCTTCAACCGTCGCTTCTACCGAGAACAAACCATCCCATTCCGCAACCATATATGTAGAAGTAACATCAATCCACAGAGAGGGAGTATCATTCGTCCGCCGAAAAATAACAGAGTCCTCCCGATAAAATCCGTAGCCAGAGGGCAGCGCACCTGAGAGCTTAAATGGGATTCCTACCGGCAAATCCTGTGGCTTCAATGCATGGACAAGTCTCCCAGGCAAAAGATAGCAACCATCCTGCTGGCGATCTAACCGTTCTCCCATGACGAGAACCTCTTGATTGTGTGAATCACCTGTCATCTGAACGAACATCACGGCACCTCCCTCTAAAAACAGTATGGTCAGGAATGCATGACTCAAAACTAAATTACCATCCATTTTTTTCCTGACAAAATACCGAAAAAAACAGGGTTCATCCATAGGATGCCCCCTTTATTCCTTCTAAACTACGCACGTATGATCGCAATCACAACATGTTCGTCATCGTATGATTTTGCTTTGATTTTCACAGGGAAATCATACAAGTTGGTAAATTTAAAATCCATATAGCCATACGCTACTGTGGCATCTTGACCCACTGGTACGTATCCCACTGATTTGCTGTGGTTATGCCGTTCCACCATGATCATCCCCGCTTCAGCAGCTACATTGTAAAGCGTGCTGGAAACCTGACAAATCCCGCCTCCATAGTCATCGACGAGCTGACCATTCTGAATAACGCCGGCCTTCTGCCAACCATCCTCTGGCAAATTCGAATTTCCCACTGTTTCATTGAAAGAAAACACCTGTTGCGGTTTGATTTTTTCATTATGAATCTTGGCCAATGCTTGCTTGATGTTATGTTTACGCGTATCTGTGCTGTCTTTCATCGATGAGTAATAAAAACCGAGAACCTCCTCTTCCTTGAGGTCCATCTTCTCCACATACTTTTCCTGTAACTTTTCCTGCAACTCGATAGCAGGAGATAACGGATCCACTTGTAACGCCATTGCACGCTCAGGCGCGTAGTTCATGCCCAGCGAGAACACAAGGGCCACTGTCGCCATACTGATCGGCCAATGCCGAACTTTCTTCATTTCTACTTCCTCTCCCACATTTGTTGATCGATTGACTGACGCGAAGCTCCCTATTTATATAGCCTGTCATTGTTATTACACCTTGTCTCTAACAATGTAACGTATGGGAAAAGCGGCAATCAACCTGCAAATGTTGGGCTTTTTGTCCTACATCATGTTCTATTCGTCATCCTCATCGATAACCCCGAGGGCTTTGTTCTTTTCTTTAAAGCGCTGGTTATGGGAAGAAACATACGCCATCTGATCTGCTACTGGGTCTATGTGTAATTTTGCACTGTTTACGGCCACAGCCGCATCGGTGAATGCTCCCGCGATCAGCGTAATCTTGCTGTCAAAGCTCGCAAAATCTCCCGCCGCAAAAATCCCTGGCAGATTCGTTGCCAGACGGGGACTGACAAACACGTTCCACTCATCCATGTCCAAGCCCCACTCTTTAATCCCAGTGAAATCGGCCTTCAATCCGTGATTGACGATGATGGCGTCGACATCGATTTGCTCCGTTTCGTCCGTCTCTAGATGACGTATCGTCACTTTATCGATCGTTTCTTTGTCTGAGCTTTGCAATTGCGTGACCGTATATGGGGTGCGAACGATTGCAGATGACTCTTTCATGCGCTTTACATTCCGCTCATGTCCACCAAATACATCACGGCGATGCACGACAGTTACGGACGCTGCGATTTGCACCAGTTCATTTGCCCAATCGACCGCGGAGTCGCCGCCACCTGAGATGAGGACGTGCTTCCCACGGAATGGCTCCAGTTCCTGCACCGTATAATGAAGATTTGTCACCTCGTAGCGCTCGGCCCCTTCGATCTCCAGTTTTGCCATTTTCAAAATACCTCGGCCCAGAGCCAGTATGATCGTGCGCGTCCAATGCCGTCTCCCCGATTTTGCAACGAGTATGTACGTGCCATCTTCTTGTGGCTCTAGTCCAATAATCGCCTCGCCTAGCACGATGGTGGGATCAAATGTCTTCGCTTGCTCCACCAGATTGGCAACCAGCTTTTCACATAGCTGTGGTGGTACACCGCCTACATCCCAGATCATTTTTTCTGGATAGATCAACATTCGTCCACCGAGCTCTTCTTTCGCTTCAATGAGTTTCGTCTTAAGATCTCGCATCCCGCTATAAAAGGCAGCGTACATCCCCGCAGGGCCACCGCCAATAATGGTTACATCAAACAGCTCCAACTGTTCTCCCACAACTACCCCTCCACTGTCTTTCTTGTTTGTTTATGAATCATCAAACGTGATGATGAAAATGAGATTCATTATCACAATGTGATTGTAATGGAAAATGGAGGAGGATTCAACATTCCAGAAAAAATAAAAAGGCTCGTAATTAGCTTCATCAGCCAATTTACGAACCTGTTGTTTACCATATGGTGCGGTCGAGAGGACTTGAACCTCCACGGTGTTGCCACCACTAGAACCTGAATCTAGCGCGTCTGCCAATTCCGCCACGACCGCATAAAAATGGTGCCGGCAATAGGACTTGAACCCACAACCCCCTGATTACAAGTCAGGTGCTCTACCAATTGAGCTATACCGGCACATTACGAGAAACTATGTAATTCGCACATTCTAAAAATAGAATGGCGGAGCTGACGGGACTCGAACCCGCGACCTCCGGTGTGACAGACCGGCGTGAACTCCAACTTCACCACAGCTCCATGTGATTTTTGTCTCCATCTTGCGGCGACTTCTGTAATATAGCACGATTCTATCTCCAGATGCAATAGTTTTTAAAAAAATAATGAAAGATTAATTTTTTCATAGATTTACCAACGAAAATCCGATAGAATTTTAGCTAGATATGCAGATTTTAGTAGATTGGTGGAGACGATGACATGAAAAAGACTTCGAGGCTACTCACCTTCCTCGCCCTCTTCACTCTGCTGCCTACTGCTGCCCATGCTTCCTCATCGGCATATGTGGTATCAGCAGGTGATACGCTGAGCAAGATCGCTCGTGAACATCAAGTAACGGTGGATCAACTCATTCAATGGAACCAACTGAATGACGATAGATTGTCAATTGGACAAACTCTATCTATTCATGGTGAAAACACTTCTGGCTCCATTGCGACGGACACTCCTTCCGATGTAGCTGTCAATCAGAATGATAACGCTACCACTGAGTCTAAAGAACTAACTGCTGGTGAAAAAGCCCGTGTCACTGGTGACGTGCTGAATGTGCGTAAAAAGCCTTCGACTGACGCAAAAGTGTTAGGCAAGCTAAGTTTCGGTTCCATTGTAGAAGTCGTAGAAACGGGTAATGAATGGACGAAAATCGAATTCGAAGATCGTGAAGCATACGTTGCTACAGAGTTCCTAAGTCCAAACCTCACTTCTACCGTTTCGCTGCCTGCCGAGGTAAATGCAGAAGATCTGGGTCGAATGAAGGAAATTTTTGAGCCATTGCTCAATACACCATACGTCTTAGGCGGAACTACTCCGAATGGCTTTGATTGTAGTGGCTTTACTTCATACGTTTTTGAACAGCTTGGGGTTACACTTCCGCGCACTTCTGAAGATCAATTCCGTGGCGGTCAAGAAGTATCACTGGATCAAGCACAGCCTGGTGACCTCTTGTTCTACGATTCGCTTGGAAAAGGACGCGTGTCCCACGTAGCGATCTATTTGGGTAATGGAGCAATCGTGCATGCGAATGGCGAAGATGTTCGCTATGGCAAAGTCGAATACATGCATAAGCTCTACCCGTTTTATGGAGTGAAGCGATACGCTAACTTCCAGTAAGCTTTCTACACATAAAAGCAAACAAACAGCCCTATCTGCCTTTGCAGCAGTTCGAGGGCTGTTTGTCTTTCTGTGCTTAATGTATTTCGGTATTATGGGCCTGCTGATGTTGTTGCTGCTGCCCTCCGATTTCGATTTTGCCCAATGCTTGTTTCATTTTGTCGAGCTGAAGTTGATAATCACGAACGACTACGGTAAGAACACTGACAGACTCCTTGAAATCCGGCTCGCTGCTTACTCTGTCGATGGCTCTATGTAAATGCAGCATCTTGTTCTCCGTTTCCCGCAATAGGTCGAGTAACTGCAATCCGTTTACCACGTAATCACCTCATCTGTTTTTTCTTACTTTCTCCTTCCGCTCTGTTCCCTATGCGCACAAAAACGCTTTGCAACATGAATAAAAAACGTCCGCTAATGACATAGCGGACGTTCTTCCTATTTAGCTTAGGCGTGCAGACGCGAGCTCTACGAATTTGTCGATATCTTTTGCAACCAAAGAGAGTGAATTCCGCCAGAAATCTACGGAGCGTACATCAACATCCATGATAGCTGCTACATCTGCAACGCTCATTTTGCCCGTAACAGATAAGAGCTTGTCGTACTGCTCAACAAAAGCTTCCCCGCGCTTGAGATACTCTGCGTACAAGCCTTTCGCGAACAGAAGCCCAAAAGCATACGGGAAGTTGTAGAAATTGTAATCCGCGCTATAATAGTGCGGTTTACATACCCACATGTACGGGTGTAGAGCTGCCGGATCCAAACCATCTCCGTAAGCGTCCTTTTGCGCTTGTAGCATCAGTTCGTTCAGAGTGGAAACAGACAAGGCACCTTCAGTTCTGCGCTCAAATACCGCAGTCTCGAACAAGTAACGACTATAAATATCGACGATCACCTGACTTGCTCCGCTGATATCATTTTCCAAAATCGCAAATGCTTCCTCGGAGGTCGCTTGTTCAAGTGCTGCATTGGCAATGATGGTCTCGCACAAAATGGACGCGGTTTCGGCGATTGGCATTGGGTATTCGCTATTCAAGAATGCTTCGTTTACGAGACATTCTCCGTGATAGCCATGACCCAATTCATGTGCCATTGTGCTCACATCGCTGTAGCTGCCTGTGTAGTTCGACATAATTCTGCTCTCCCCTACGATGTGCAGGTTGTAGCAGAATGCCCCTCCACGCTTGCCTTCACGAATCTCAGCATCAATCCACTGATTGTCATAAGCTCGTGCTGCATAGTTGGCGAGCTTTTCGCTAAAGCTACCAAAGTGCTTCACAATGAAGTCGCGCGATTCCTCATACGAGAACCGCATGTCTGCCTCGCCCACTGGCGCAAACAGATCATAAAACGGCAACTGAGCGCTCTCATGGCCGAGTAGCTTCGCCTTTGTACGGAAGTATTGATGGAAGGATGGCAGGCTCTCACGCATCGCCTGAAGCATCGCTTCGAGCGTCTCGCGGTCCATACGGGAGTCTTGCAACGTCTTATCCAGCGGCGATTCATAGCCTCTTAGCTTCGCTACGGTAATAACCTCGCCTTTAATTCCATTCAAGCTGGCAGCAGCAGCTCCATCGATTTTTTTGTAAGCGGCAAGTTCCGCCTCGTAGGCCGTTTTGCGAAGCTGCGGATCTTTTTCGTTCGCCATGTTCCGCACCACTGGCAATGGAAGCTGTTTGTGCTCCCCATCGACTGTAATGTCTACCAGTAAAGTGGAAGTCAGCATTTCATGGAGCTTTGTCCATGCATTTGACCCTGTATTTTTCATTTTTGCTAGGACGATTTCTTCTTTTTCGCTCAGCATGTATTTACTCTTATCTGACATTTCTGTCAACATAAAGCGATGTGTCTCTAACAGCTCCGATTGGTTAATCAACTCGTCCAGGTTGCTCAACGATCCTAGCCATTTTTGGAATTGTACGCCTGGTTCAACCAATTCCACAGCCTGATTCTGTACTTTTTCAATCGCAAGCAGTGCTACTTCATTCTTGGCATCCACGCTGGCAGTCAGCTCTCCGTGGGCGTACAAGCGGAAATGCGTTTGCAAGACGGAGGTCATCATCGTTATGTATGTCTCCATCTTCGCTACTGCATCTTCTGAAGATTGAAAGTTTTGCGCTGCCCAGCTTTTGATCTCTTCTGTTTCACGTACAAACTTCTCCCAATCTTGTTTCCATTCTGGTGCATCAAATGAGGAATACAAGACGTCCAAATTCCAGCGCATATTCATGGGCACGCGCCTCCTTTTCTCTTATGTAACAAGCCTATTGTAAAAAAATTTAGATGGATTCTGCAAGTTTTTGCTAAAAAAACTTCTTTTGCGAGAATAAAAAGACTCTGCCGCTAGCGTAAGCAGAGTTCTTTTGTAAGTGATCAAGCTCGTACTGGCTGCGTCAAAAACGTTAATGCAGACAAGGCAAAAAGCTGGGTGGATTCCACCAATTGGTCAATAGCTACGTACTCATCTGCATGATGAGGGATGTGGCGATCACCTGCGCCTGTCGTCAAAATCGGAATGCCGGCCTTGTGCAGGAAGGTTCCATCTGTCGCACCTGGGACGCCATTATATACGGGCTCTTTTCTTGTGATTTCCCGATAGGCGTTCGCAACGGAAGTCACAACTTCTTCATGCATGTTAGTCAACGTCCAAGGGCGCTCTTCGATTACTTCCAGAGTAGCCTTGAACTTGTCATCCTCTTTGCCTAGTTCCTCTAATATGACACTGATCTCTTTATACAGCTCTTGGTGGTCCTGCCCGGGAACCGTGCGAATATCAAGTGTTGTCATGCATTGATCGGGTACGACGTTGATTTGGGCGTCTCCTTTGACCGGTGCCTGCAAAATCGTCGGAGTGATACTCGGCCACCCCAACATTGGATGCTCTCCCAGACGAGCCATTTCCTTTCGTTCCAGCTCTTCTAACGCCACGATGGCGCGTGCCATCCTTGTGTTCGGATTGATGCCCGTCAGTGGCATAGCTCCATGCGCCATCTTGCCAAACGTACGAAGAATTGCTCGCATGGCTCCTTTTTGCGTGATGCAGAGCTGATTTTCTTCCGGTTCACAGATAATCGCCGCATCGACGTTGTTGGCCCAACCGCGACGAATGAAATCCTTGATCCCGATCATCATGCTCTCCTCATCGCAAGGGATGCATAGGAGGATTTTGCCTGTAAAAGACTGTTTGGATCGTTGGATAGCTTTGACGGCACATATCGCGGCAGCCAGATTTCCTTTTGTGTCACAGGAGCCACGCCCATAGATACGCCCACCAGATATTGTTCCACCAAAAGGGTCGTAGCTCCAAGCATCCCGATCCCCTTCTGTTACGACATCTGTATGGGCTTCGAATAAAAGCGTTTTGCCAGGCTTGCCCGAATCGTAAAAGGCGATGACATTCGGTCTGCCTGGAACAACCTCTTCATAGAAGACCTGCAAACCCATGTTACGAAGATAATCGGCGACAAATAGCGCTACCCGCTCTTCATTCGCTCCTGTCTGATCGGGACGAAATACACTTGGAATTCTAACTAGCTCCTGCGTTAGGCGTACAACTTCCTGCTCGTCAACAAAGGATATCACCTGATTCATCCGCCAATCCTCTCCTCTGCATCCAAATATGTTACACCTATCCCTGGAAGTAACTGCGATAAGATGGCAGTCCCCCTGCTTCCTCTGCGTGCTTAACCGCTTGGATGACGGCTTCTGCCAGCACATCTGCGGACAACGCGCCCACCAAGTCTACACTCGCCTCTACTTCGCCTGTTGCTACAGCAAAGATCGTATCGCCATCGTACATGGTGTGAATCGGACGGATCGTACGGGCAAGCCCGTCATGAGCCATTTGCGCTACTTTGTTTGCTTCTGCTTTGGACAAGTGAGCATTGCTGGCGACTACGGCAATCGTCGTGTTCGTACCTGGAGGGATCGGAGCAAAAGCTTGCTGGCGCAGTATCTCCATGCTATCCCGAATGGTTCCCTGTTCATCTCTCGGCCCGGCTATGATCGTCCCTGACCGCGGATCTGCGACATGACCGACCGCATTCACAGCGACGATTGCACCTATGACGAGTCCATTGGGTAGAATCACGGAAGCTGTGCCTAACCCGCTCTTCATCGCATTCCCAAATCCATTTAGCTTGCCTACTGTCGCACCTGTACCCGCACCGACGTTTCCTTGTGCTACTTTCTCACGGCTTGCTGCCTGTGCTGCCTCATAGCCCATTTGACGATCCGGACGAACCCGATAGTCGCCTACTGCCAGATCGAACAAAACTGCTGCTGGAACGATAGGAACGACGCCATAGCCAACATCCAGTCCGATGCCATGTTCCTCCAAATACTGCATGACACCTGTAGCAGCATCCAAACCGTATGCACTGCCACCCGAAAGGCAAATCGCATGGACGACACTCACCAGATTGACAGGGTCCAAGAGGTCCGTCTCGCGGGTGCCCGGGGCAGAACCCCGGACATCCACGCCGCAGACAGACGGCTTTTCCAGCATAATCACACTGCATCCCGTTAATGTTTCTTCGTTTTGTGCATGCCCGACGAGAACGCCGGGTACGTCAACAATCGTTCCGGTCATTATAAGTCTCCTGAAATTTTTGATTTTTGCCTACCTGCTGACCCTAATTTCTTCCAAGCCGCAACGACAGCCAGTGTAACAATGACCGAAACAATTGCTTCTGGCAAGCCGTTCGTGATTGCAACTGTGGTCGCTACGCCGAGGGTCATGTATCCTCGAATGACGGCCATGCCCAGTACCAGGATCGTGTTTGTCATCGCCCCAATAAAGCCAGCGGCACCAATCGCCAAGTACTGATTGACGTTTTTCAAACCAGCATAGGTCAAGTAAGCAGTCACACCGATGAACAAACGTGGCAGGATGGCTACAAGAGGGTCTTTAAAAAGCGGAACGGTGGCATTTAAGAAAGAAGAGACTCCAAATATAAGGCCAATGATCATACCAACGCCCCAGCCCTCCATTATGCCCCCGATCACAGCCGGGATGTGCATAATAGTGGCATTGCCCGCTGCTGTCGGAACCGGAATGTAGCCGAGACGTGTCACCCCGAGCAAAATCGCTATCGCGCCCAAAACGCCTGCAATGACAATCTTGCGAACGGTCAAGCCTTTTTCCATGCATACTCCTCCTTTTACGAGTTTTATGTGGAATGCCCTACTCGGGCGAATTCCCGCTAGTCTCCATTACCAAGGTATGGCGAGCATGACGGCTGAAATGACAATACTCACGATCAGCGCGACGTAATCTTTGCCTACAGCCTTGTATTGGGTGTATCTGGTCCGTGCAGCACCTGGTGTGTAGCATCTGGCTTCCATTGCCAAAATCAAATCTTCTGCTCTGGAGAGCGCCACATTAAACAGCGGGATGATGATGGGAAACATGTCTTTTGTTCGCTGGATGATCCGCCACCATTCTCCTGTACCGAAATCTGCACCACGGGATGCTTGTGCTTTCATCATTTTTTCCATTTCCATCGCGAAGGTAGGTACAAAGCGCACAGCAATCGTGATGATCAAAGCAAAGGCATGAACCGGAAACTTTACTTTTTCTAATGGCCCCAGCAATCGCTCCATTCCGTGTGTAAGTTCCGTCGTCGAAGTGCTGAGCGTGAGGACACTCGATAAGAAGATTACTTCTACGAAACGTATGGCAGACACGATGACGAGGCGTACACTCTCACTCGTAATCGTGATGAAGCCGTATTTCAAATAAACGGTTCCACCATTGACAACCTCCCCGTAAAATAGTAACTGCATGATCGCCAAAATAATGATAAAGGGGATAGCGGGCTTGATCCCGGATATACCGTAATGTAGGGGGATTTTCGAGATTTGAAACATCCAGATACAAATGGCTAAAGCAAACAGATTACCCACGTATGTATCGCAGATGGCAATCGCTAAGATGAGGATGACGAAAGCACCCAGCTTGAAACGAGGATCGAGACGATGAACGACCGAAGCAGTGGGTAAATATTGACCGATGGTAATATTGCGCGTCAATTCAAATTCTGCTGACATGTGGACCCCCTCCTTAGCGGTTCATCAGTTTCAAAATTTCCATCGCTGTCTCTTCGGGTAAAAAAGCGCTAGCATCGATGCTGTAGCCCTGCTCACGAAGTCTGTATAAAATATCTACCGATTCCGGTGTGCCGATATGATGCTGCCGCAGCAATTCCTGATTGCCAAAAATTTGTCGTGGTGTCCCTTCACAGACTGATTTGCCGTTTGCCATGACGTAGACACGATCAGCAAGCTTGGCGACCTCTTCCATATTGTGTGAGACGAAAATAACCGTTAGCTTTTCTTCCCGATTGAGACGGCGGATGCGCTCCAATAGCTCATGACGAGAGCGCGGGTCCAGCCCTGCTGTTGGCTCGTCAAGTACGAGAACCTTGGGTTGCAAGGAAAGGACGCCAGCCAATGCCACCTTGCGCTTCTGCCCACCACTTAAGGCAAAAGTCGGACGGTCTTTCATCTCCTGAAACGAGAGGCCAACTAAGTCCATCGCCCACTGTACACGTCGCCGCACTTCCTCTAAAGGGAGCCCCATCCGAAAAGGTCCGTAGGCTACGTCATCACCGACCAGTTTTTCGAAAAGTTGATCCTCCGGGTTTTGAAAAACGAGTCCTACTTGTCTACGCAACGTACGAATATCGATCTTGGGTGAAGATACGTCCATTCCATTGATGATGACCGTACCGGATTGCGGGCGAATCAGGCCGTTAAAATGCTGGATTAACGTCGATTTTCCCGATCCTGTATGACCGATAATGGCCAAGCATTCGCCTTCTGCCACCTGGATGCTTACCTGGTCGAGGGCCCGATGTTCGAGAGGCGTTCCGTGCATGTAGACATGAGATAGATTTTCTACGTTTACGATCGGTTGCGTCATGAACCACTCGCCTCCGCTTGTCTGACGTATAAACGATTAACCTCCGCGACAACTTCCTCATTGTGGATGAGATCAGGTGTAAATTCGTGATATTCGGAGTGAACGAGATGAGCAATTCGGCTCGCGTCTGGAACATCCAGATGAAGCTCGCGAAGTCTTTCCTGATGGGAAAATACTTCACGTGGAGTACCCTCCAATACGATCTTGCCGCCCTCCATTACGATGACGCGATCTGCTTCTGCTACCTCTGACATGTGATGGGTCACGGTGACGATCGTCATTCCTTCGCGATGCAGCTTGCGAACGACTGCTAGTATATCCTGTCTACCGTAGCTGTCCAGCATACTCGTCGCTTCGTCCATGACGAGGCATTGTGGCTTCATCGCCAATATCCCCGCAATGGCGATCCGTTGCTTTTGTCCACCAGACAAATGATGAGGCGGTCGATGGCGAAAGGCACTCATTCCTACTGCCTCTAGGGCAAAATCCACTCGTGTTTTCATCTCTTCTGCAGATGTCCCTATGTTCTCCAGTCCGAAGGCCACATCATCCTCTACAATCGTCGCGACAATCTGATTGTCCGGATGCTGAAAAACCATCCCGACACGGCTCCTCACTTCATGAATTCGCTGTTTTTCACGCGTGTTGATTCCGTTAACGATGACATCGCCATCGTTTGGAGTCAAAATTCCATTGAGATGCTTAGACAGCGTTGACTTACCGGACCCATTATGACCGATGATGGCGACATACTCTCCTGGAAACACTTCTAGGGAGACATTTTGCAGAACAGGAATTTGTTGATCTTGGTTAACCTGATAGGCAAACGAGACATTTTCTACACGAATAATCGGTTGTGGTGTCATGCTCTCCCCTCGCCTTTTCGTAAAAGTCGTAAGCGTTGTGTCCTCCATAAATAAGCAACTACCATGCCAAATGAATATGTTTTTAATTTTCTGTAAATTAAACAAGTAACGGAGCCACTCTGTTGCAAACATGCATCGCTGATGTTGCAATTGCATCAATTTCTACAATCTTTCGTAGCGCTTCATTTTTCTCCACAGCGTAGACCGATCCATTCCCAAAATTTTCGCCGCTTCTCCCTTGTTTCCCTTCGTCTCCGCCAAAACCTTTCGGATGACTTCTGCTTCTCTCTCTTCTTGATCTCGGTAAAATTGCCGCTGATACAGCTTCTTGGCAAAAAAAGCAGTGTCCTCCTTGCCAAGCGCGTCATTCTTACAGAGCAAGACCATTCTTTCCACCACGTTGCGCAGTTCTCGTACGTTACCTGGCCAGTCGTATTGTTTGAGAACGCGGAAAACGGCCTCTTCTACTTTCAGATGCCTTTTATTTTCCCGTTCCTTGATCTCTCCAATGATCGATGCCACCAATAGCGGAATATCTTCAATTCGCTCTCGTAAAGCAGGCAGCTCTAACGTCAGCACATTCAATCGGAAGTACAAGTCTGAGCGAAACTGCTTTTCCTCTACCAGTCGTTCCAAATCCCGATTCGTTGCCGCGATAATTCTCACATCGACAGGGACGATGCGCTCCCCGCTGATTCTGCGGACTTTTTTCTCCTGCAAGATACGCAAGAGCAACGCTTGGATCGGGATCGACATCTCTCCGATTTCATCGAGGAACAGCGTGCCTCCGTGTGCCAATTCAAACAGCCCAGGCTTTCCGCCTTTTCGCGCGCCAGTAAAAGCGCCCTCCTCGTATCCGAACAACTCGCTCTCCAATAAATTGCCGGGGAGCGCCGCACAGTTAACCGGGATGAAGGGCCCGGTTGCACGCTGGCTGCTCAAATGAATTCCTTGGGCAAACAACTCCTTGCCAGTTCCAGTCTCCCCCTGAATGAGAACTGTCGCATCTGTCCGTGCAAATGTTTCCGCCCATACCTTCGCTTCGCGGATCGCAGATGATTCTCCCACGATATCCTCCAGGCGGAATTTGGCTTCCAAGCCACTCTCCATGCTCTGCTTGCGAATGCGCATCTCCATTTTTTGAATGTCGGTGATCTCTTTAAAAGTGGACACCGCTCCCACGATTTCACCCTTTACGACAATCGGCAAACGGTTAATGATAATTTGCCGATTCAGGATCGTCGCGATATCCCCTCTCTCTTTTTTTCCCGTTGCTAAAATTCTCAACATATCTGAATTGGGAATATAACGGGTAATTTTTTGTCCCACGATATTGCCTGGCAGACCGAGTATTTCCATCGCGTTTTTATTGACCCCGATAATAATGGACTCCCGATCGACCGCGATGATGCCGTCATGGGAAGCGTCCAGAATCGCCTGCATGTGGATGTCATGGATCATTTGCTTGGCTCTCCTTCCTCGGCATTCTCAAGCATGACTGCTACTTCTGGTGCTGGCCTTCTTGCCCGACGCTTTTTTCGTTTCTTTTTCCGTAAAATGAAAATGGACAGGAGCATCAGCGCGAGGATGGCGAGCTCGATTGGTTGTGCCAGCTTGGCAGAAGTCCAGCCACTCATGCCCAGCAAGTGAAAGATGACGGCTATGTAAAGGAAGATCGATGCTAGATTTTGAGCATTCACCTGTTTCACCTCTGTATTTTCTCGTTAGTGAAAGAATGCGGCAATCACTTTATCGTTGATCCCACTCTTGGAGTAATAATGAACCGGCTTTCCTTGTTCTTTTGCATACGCAATTTCCTTGCTTGTACTGCTTCCAATATAGCCCTCTACATCGATGACAAAAATCTCGTCAGACAAATCGATTTTTCGAAAGTGAATGTCAGTGAGTAGATCTGCTTGCTCCTGTGATATCTCAAAGCCCTCGCTCTGTTCAAAAAAAGCTACGCTCATCACGATGTTTCCTTGGAGAGTCAAATACGTATTCGCCTGCTCAAATTCTTTTTTTGAATTTGGTAGACCCGCATAGCGTGATGATTTTCATTTTGAATCCCTCTTCCTATGGCTTGCATTTTTCGTAATAATCTGACTGGGCTACTACGAAAAACTCCCATGGAGCCGTGAACATAGCTCCACAGGAGAGTTGGTTCTTGTTGTCTTGCGATTAGATAGGAAGCAGTTCCACAGACTCTTTGCTCTCCAAGTCTTTCACCATGTCGAGCCATGCTTGTGGCTTTTGTGGAAGCACGGCGTAATAACGCTTCAAGAACGTGACGATCAGATCCGCTTCGAGGGTTGTTTGCTCTTCGTTTGTCGGCATGAAGCCCAGATCAAGTCCAGATACCGCTTCCCCGTCATTTTGCCAGGACGGATGTACATAGGTAAAGCTCGTACGTTTGTAGCCGAGATGAGAGAGCACTTCACGGCGTACAAATGGGTCCATTGGCTTGATCCCGCCAAAGTTGTGTTCTTCCACACGGTACGGGTCGTAGATTTCTGCAAACATCCCGTACAGCTCCTTGCCGTTTTCAGCAGCCAGAGCGAGTAGGTCCTTTTGACGCTCTCTGGCGAGGAATCGGCCCACTCCGAGACCTTCTTGACCAATGATCGTGAAGTCTGTCATGGCTACGTTCATGTCTGTGTAATAACGGTATTCGGTAGCGCCCACAACTTCTCCTTCGTGTACAGCTACAAATACACGAATACCCGGATCTTCCAGCGGTTCTTTCCACAGATCGTACTCCAATACTTCCTCAGGCGGGAAAACCTCTTGCATCAAACGGTGCATCTTCGCAAACAGCGGATTGTCAATATGTTGAATACGTACGAATTCCATCAGTCATATCCCCTCTCAATCCATTATGTCGGATAAACGCCCTACAGATGCTGCTGAAATGGATTTTTCCATTCCATGAGTGTCGCGTAGTTGCGAGATTCCTCATCTTCCAAATAATTCGCCACGACCTGAACAGGCGTGCGACCGCAGCGCATGAGAAATGTAATCACCGGGTCTCTTACTTCCCCTGTCAGAACAAGCTCCAAATACTGCTCAGGTGTCGATTGGTCTGCATAACGTCCATATCCTGGCATGCGACCTCCGCCGAGCAATCTGCGAAGTCCTTTTTGTACCACCAGCTCATACATCGCTTGCATCATCTGTTGACCCAATCCCAGCTTGCGGAAGCTCGGACGAATGCAAATATCTACGATGTACAGGGTGTCCCCTTGCGGATCGTGATTACGGATATAACCGCTATCCGTGACATCCTCCCACTTATGCTCGGGGTGAGCCGGATCAAACCTCACGAGCAACCCTGTCATCGAACCCGCCAAAACCCCGTCCACTTCTACACAAATGGCACCTTCTGGAAACAGCGTAATATGGTTTGTCAGCTGCTCCTGGTTCCACCATAACTCAGACGGGAACGGCGGGGGAAAGCTCTCCGCCTGGATTTGGATCAATTCGAAGAAGTCTGCATGATTGTAGTTGCGTATGACGGCTTTGCGTGGCTTGTTCCCTTCAAATACATACAGCTCTTTTCTGTACATATTCATCCTCCTGCTGTCCTGATCACGATGGAATGCTTTACTTCCAGTCTGTATACAAATCGGTGCGGCGGTCGCGCCACGTTGTGACGGAGCCTTTTTCCCGCACGTCGTATAGCAATTGGATATCCAGGTCAGCGGTTACCATCATGTCGTGGTTGATTTCCCCTTCAGCAAGAATGCCTCGCGGAGGGAACGGAACATCGTTTGGCGTCAAGATCGCCGCTTGTCCAAAGTTCGCTCGCATGAAATCAACTGTCGGTAGCGAGCCTACGGTTCCAGTCAGTACGACATACACCTGGTTTTCAATCGTCCGGGCATGACTGGTATAACGTACGCGGTGGAATGCGTGGCGATCATCCGTGCAAGATGGGCAGAAAATGACGTCTGCGCCCCGTGCTTTGGCGATGCGCACCCACTCAGGGAACTCGATGTCGTAGCAAATAATCATCGCGACTTTCCCTTTGTCGGTCTCAAAGATTTGCAACGAGTCGCCAGCCCCCATGTTCCAGCCTTTTACTTCCCATGGCGTGATATGGATTTTTTTCTGCTGGCCTACACGTCCATCCGGGTAAAACAGAAAAGCCGTATTGTAAAGCTTGCCGTTTTCTTCGATGATGTGCGTTCCACCAATCAGATACATCTCGTATTTGGCAGCGAGGGAACGAAACAGCTCGACATATCGGTCCGTAAATGATGGCAATGCCGTAATCGGCAGCGCATTGCCCTGCTCGTCTCCAATCGACATGAGTTGAGTCGTAAACAGCTCCGGGAAAAGGAGAAATTCTGTGTCGTACTCTTGTGCGTTTTTCACGTAGTGCTCAACTTGATTGGCGAAGTCTTCAAAGCTATGTATGGTATGCAGATGATACTGCACAGCGGAAACACGCATTTTCATGCCATTCTTCCTTCCTCAAACGTGATAAGAATCTCTAAGAATAAAATATATCAAAAACAGTCTGTAAAGTCTCGTCATTGGCTGTATGAAAAAAGTCGCCTATCCACTTAGACGGGCGACTCTCTCTCTTATTGGTTGGTGCTCATCCGCAAAACGGTTTTGTAGAGCAGCTCTGTTCCCAGTGCCACGTCTTCATAGGCTGCATATTCTTGCGGATTATGACTGATACCGTCCTTGCAGCGGACAAAAATCATCCCGTAATCACAAACGTAGGAGAGTGCCAAAGCGTCATGGAAAGGACCACTCATCAGCTCGCGCACAGAGGCACCGAGCTTACTGCTCTCCTCGTGCATGATTGCCTTAATCCAATCGGCACAGTAACGCGGGTCACTATTCGTATCTTCCGTAATGGTATATTGCAATCCACCTTCTACAGCGGCTAGCTCAATCGCCTCGCGCAACGCTTGTTCGCGCTCATCGCGGCGCTTCAAATCGATATCCCGTAAATCAATCGAAAAACGCACCCGCTCTGGAATGATGTTGCGCGAATCCGGGAAAACCTCCAAGTGACCGACTGTACCGACTGTTGGCGCTTGTGGATCGAGCTTTGCCAGCTCGTTCACAGCCAAAATTACTTTTGCTGCTCCGACAAGTGCATCCTTTCTCATCGGCATCGGTACAGAACCAGCGTGCCCGGCAAAGCCAGTCAGCTCGACCGTCCACCACAAAGGCCCTGATATCGCAGACACGATTCCAATCGCTTCTTTCGCATCATCGAGAATCGGCCCCTGCTCAATATGCAGCTCCAGATAAGCACCGATGCTGTCTTTTGGATAAATAGACGCTTCCAGACGATCAGGGTCGCATCCAAAATCAATCAGTGCTTGCCTGCGTGTGATCCCGTTTTTATCCGTCCGCTCCAAGTCCGTCGGGTCCAGCATGCCGAGAATGCCTTTGGAACCAAACAGTCCTTTTTGAAATCGGCATCCTTCTTCGTCACAAAACGCAACGACTTCAATAGGCTGTGCAGGCATGAGCCCTTGTTCATTCAACGTCTGGACAACCTCCAGCCCGCCCAATACCCCGATCACACCATCGTACTGACCGCCGTACGGCTGCGAATCGATATGTGAGCCAATCATCAAGATCGGAGCTTGATCATCCTTCCCCGTCATCCGACCAATCAAATTGCCGAAGTCATCGATCCGCGTCTGAAGACCGGCTTCTTCCATCCAGCTACGCACCAGCTCTACGCCTGCCCGATCTTCAGCAGACAAAGCGAGTCGACATACACCCGTTTCGCCTATTTTCCCGATTTGCGCCAATTGCTCGATTCGTTTTTGCAGTCGTTCTTCATTGATCGCTAGCTTTCTCGCTTTTACGTTCATGCTTGTAAAACCTCCTCATCTTGGCGTTGATAGACGAACTCCCCATCGATCATCGTTTTGTCTACGCGCAGCTCTTTGATACGATCTGCCCGCGTTGCCAAAATATCGCCGTCCAGCACCACGAGATCAGCCAGCTTCCCGACTTCAATACTCCCTTTGATCCCCTCCTCAAAACTGGCGTACGCTCCGTTCCAAGTAAACATGCGAATCGCCTCCATGATGCTGACCCTTTGATTTGTCCCCACATCCTGACCTGTTTTACTCACTCGATTAACGGCAGTATGAATCCCAATCAGCGGGTTGAAATCAGTCACGGGACTATCTGACGCTCCTGCCGCAACGATCCCCGCGTCGAACTGATCCCTCGCCGGAAACATATGTCGGACACGCTCTCCGATGTTGGTCACATATGAATCACCATAATCGTAGATAAAAGCAGGATTCGGGATGGGTACGACGCCTAGCCGAGCCATTCTTGCCAGCAGATCAGGCGCAGATACACCAGCATGTTCAATTCGATGTCGGTGGTTCTCGCGCGGATGCGCTTCTAGTGCTGTTTCAAAGCATGTCAGCAGCATGTCAATCGCTCGATCTCCCTGGGCATGAGCGGTAATTTGAAAACCTTTTGCATGTGCCTCTCCCAAAATGGTATTCAACTCGTCCTGTTCATAGTAGAGAATTCCATAATCATCTGGTCGGCTGGTGAACGGTTCACGCATGGCCATCGTGGGCGCAATGCTTGCCCCATCTGTAAAAACTTTCGCGGGTCCGATACGGAACCGAGCATTCCCCGTACCCGTTACCATCCCTGCATCGACCATCTTTCGGACAAAATCATCGGATTGATTCAGCGCACAAACCATTGCGTAGATGCGAACTTTCACGTCACCTTTCTGTACCGCTTTTTGCATCGCCCGATAGTTCTCTGGACCGTATCCTCCCGCATCGTGGATGCTCGTAATCCCCGCAGCAACAAAGTCTTTCGAAGCTAATCGCAAACCTTCGATATACTCTACTTCTGTAAAAGCCGCTTTTTCAAATAGGTTCATATGTGCCGTTTCGATGAGGAATCCCGTTAGCTCACCATCTGCATCACGATCAATACGTCCACCTTGGGGATCGGCTGTCTCTCTGTCGTAACCCGCTAAGGCAAGCGCTCTGCTGTTTACGACAGAGTGATGAGCGCACGTCCTCATGACAAAAACAGGATGCGTTGTCGTCACTTCATTCAGCTCGGCGATTGTCGGATAGCGTTGCTCGATCATCAGATTTTCATCGAAACCACATGCTCTCACCCATTCTCCTGCTGGTGTTTTTGCCGCTTGTTCTTTCAGTGCGGTGAGCAGACCATCAATCGACCTGATCCCTCTCGCTTTGCAATCGACTCCCAGTTTGTTCGTACCGTAAATCGTAATATGCAGATGGGCATCGATGAAGCCGGGCAATAGACTCCTCCCTTGCAAATCAATGACGTTTGTATGTGATTGAATCAACTGTTTCACATCTTCACTAGACCCGACAGCAAGAATGCGATTCCCTCTGACTGCCACTGCTTCTGCCACCCGATTCTCATGATCTACCGTGATCACCTGTCCATTGAGAAAAACCATATCTGCCATATAACTGCCCCCTTTAGGAAATGAGTATTAAAGAGTGGGTGTCCCTTCTGTGTTTGCCGCATGACGATTGAGTGCAAAAAGATTCTTCGTCAAAAACGTCACAGTAAACATCACGACGAGATTGACTAGCAATGCCACGACACCAATGTTCAAGTCTTTGACAACGGCTGGCCAATTCGGGAACATAGTCGCTATCGTCACTTGGAAAATCGTCACATACGCAACGGTTGACACCCCACATAAAATCCCGGCAAACGCACCGTATTTATTTACCCACGGCTTGGCAGGAAGACTAAAAAGCAATGCCGGGAATAACTGTGTGACCAAGCTGTAGCCCATTAATAACAGCGTTACGAGCGTATCTCCCCCACTCATTGCAAAATACAGCGAGATCAACGAGATGACAGGCACTAACCATTTGGCAATCCGGGCGATTTGTGCGTCAGATGTGTGCGGAGCCATGACTTTGTACACATTTTTCGCCAAGAGCGTTGCCCCTGTCATCAATAGCATGGAGCCTGGTACGAGCGCAGTTAACAAGCCTGCTGCTCCAATGATCCCGACTACCCACGGATCGAATGTTTGCAACGACAGACGGAGCAAGGACAAATCACCGTCCGCCCCTTTTAATCCGGGCACTTGCAGAATCGCCGTAAAGCCGACAAAGAACACAAACAACAGCATCAAGGTATAGAGCGGCAGCATGATCGTATTTTTGCGGAACACATTTGCATTTTTCGCTGAAAACACGGAACCGAACGTATGCGGCCACATGTAAAATCCGAACACCGTGACCAGCACCGTTGAAATATACCAGGAAATACTTAATCCCTCCTCAGGGAACGTCAAGAAACCAGGATTGGAAGCTTGTACGGCTTCAAACATCGGTTGGATACCCCCGTAATAATGAAACGGAAGGTAAAGCCCGAGGAAAACGACGACAAAGAAAATCATGATGTCCTTGATCGCAGCCGTCCAAGCCGAACCGTGAATTCCTGAGATCATGACGTAAATGGTCACAGCAATGACTCCGATCCATATCGCAGCAGCAGGTGAAATCGAGCCATAGGATGCTTCCGACACGATGATCCCCAAGCCTTTGAATTGGAGGACGAGATACGGAATAATCGCAATGACTCCGACCGCTGCGACCAAAATGCCGAGTATCGGACTATTGTATTTGCTTACAAAAAAATCAGATTGGGAGACGAGCTTGTGCTCTTTGGCATACCGCCAAATAGGCGGCAAGAGCCAGTAGGAAATGACATAGGCGAGGGAAATGTAAGAGAGAACGTAATAAGAAGGTGCCCCTTTGGAGTACGCCCAACCACTGCCTCCCAAAAAGGTGAATGTCGTATAAATCTCGCCTGCTACCAGCAAGAAAATAAAGATCGAACCGAATCCTCTACCGCCAACGGTCCATTGTTCCATATTCATGTCTTTCCCTCGTTGCGCTCGAATACCGGAGTAGAAGGACAGCAATAAAAAGGCAAAAATAATGATCAAGGCAATATTCATTGGCCGTCCTCCTTTGTAGCAGGGTCGATTTTGTTGAGGAATGCCATAATGACGGAAGTTAAGACAACCCAGAGAACGATCCAAAATAGGACAAACGGCATGCCTAATACGTAAGGCTCTACCCGATTCACAAACGGAATTCCTCCTAGCATCCCAATGAACGGCAGTACTCCTAGCCAATCCCTCGCTTTCATACGACTCCCCCCAGTTTGCTCGATTTGTCCCATTGCCTGTACACATCCTGGACATGTACATTAGTATTATCTAAAAATTCAATTATTTCCTTTGTTCACATGACTAGAAAATGGAACGGTGTTTTGTACAAGTAGCTAAAAGATGATGAAAGCATGGTGAGCGTAATGATTACTGTCCGTGAGCTCATACTAGTTGGTGGCTTTGATGAATCGTCAGTGCTTGCAGGCGCGGACTCTTTAGAGAATGAACTGCTGGGCGTCACCTCGTTTGATTCTCCCGATGGCCACAGGTGGCTGCGTGCTGGTGAATTCGTTCTGACGACAGGCTTTCCATTTCTCTCTCAGCAAAAAACATGTACGAAACGGCTGATAACACTCATCGATGAGCTAGTCACCATCGGCACCCCCGGGCTTGCCATCAAATTAGGTCGGTACATCGAGGACCTTCCTGAAGCCGTTCTCTCCCACGCTACGAAAAAGGCATTTCCTATCCTGTCCTTTCCGATGAATAAAGCTTGGTCGGATGTCATCGTGCCAGTCGTTCAATACATCAATGACAAACAGCGCATCGAGCTAGACAGAACCCATGCCATTTATGAACGGTTTCATCACTATTTAACGGGAGGAGCTCCGATTTCTACTTTGACAGATTTACTGTCCGATACCCTTGATGCTCCTGTATCCATCCATGTCCCCCAGCATAAATGGAAATGGGATTCCTCGCTTGGTTCGTTCCCAGGCGATGATTCATTGGACAAGCTATACGGTCAACGCGCCCCAATTCGACTAACGCAAGAGCCTCTTAGCAGACAAAAAGAAGGCATCCATGTCCGGTGGCTTCTCCACGACCAAATCGTGCAGGGAACCATCATCATTGGACAGCGGGAGCGTGATCTTTACGCGTGGGAAAAAGTCGCCATCGAGCAAACTGCTGCCCTCTTGTCACTTGAAATGCAGCGACAACGAGCCATCCAGGAAACATTCCAGCGTTTTCGCAATGATTTTTTGCAACAACTCGTCAGTGGCCAGATCGTCTCACATGAAATGCTCATGCGAAAGGCGGATGAAGTTGGCTGGGAGTTGTCCGATCACTATATCGCGATGATCGTAAGCTCCTCCCCTCATGACAAAACCGGCATGGAACTTTGGCAAGAAAACCATCATCTTTTGAACGCGTTGCACAGCTTTTTTTCCTCAAATTAGGCGATTCTGTATGGTTTGGATCAGGAAAATCGTGTCCTCTTGCTCGTGCCTATGCCTATTCATGCCCCCACTGAACCGCTCTCGCAATGGCTGCAGGAACAGTGCTTGAATACGGTCACCAAGCAATTGGATCAGCCCGTCTTTGCAGGAATTGGGCGATATCATCCTGAGCGAGAAGGCATCGTTTGTAGTTATCGGGAAGCGCTGATCAGCTTGCGAACTGCTCTCCATTCTACACCCCCAGCCAACGTCTCTTCTCTTCACGTCAAAAGCTACCACGACTTAGGACTTGAGCGAATCATGTATGCAGACGATCCAGCGACAGAAGCCCAAACGTTTGCAGAAGAATGTCTGGGCAAAATTCAAAGCTATGATCGAGAAAAGAACGGACAGCTCTTGCAAACCTTGCAAGTGTTTTTGCAAGCAGATGGGAATTACGCGGAAGCCGCGCGTCGTTTGTATGTCCATAAAAATACAATCAAATACCGGATCCAGCTCATCCGAGAGTGGACTGGATTGAATGCGGAAAACGGGCACGATCAAATGCTTCTGCGCATCGCCATAACTGCACATGTCATTGGGCATCGCCTTTAATCTTGGTATAATGAATGGGAAAGCCAGGTAGGAGGAACAACAGATGAATGAATGGTTGAATAAACCCGTGAAGACGATACAGAGACCAAAGAAACGAGGCACGGTAGAATACATAGATGACCAGTATATCGTGGTGTTCTTTACTTCCCCCCGAAAAGAGCGCGTCATTTTCTCGAGCAAGGAAGCCTTCCTTACTAAAATCGAGTTCGTGGAAAACCCCGTAACATGAGAAAAAGCCCCTGACTTCTGCACGATTTGTGCGAAGCCAAGGGCTTTTTATATGTGCGTAGGCAGCTTACGCGTAATGCTCATCACGCAGGCGTTTGATTTCATCGCTCTCCAGGTACTCGTCATATGTCATCATTTTATCAATGACACCCTTCGGCGTGAACTCAATGACCCGGTTCGCAATGGTTTGAACGAACTGGTGGTCATGAGATACGAACAGAAGTGTACCGTCGAACTCAATCAAGCCGTTATTCAATGCAGTAATGGATTCCAAATCCAAGTGGTTCGTCGGTTCGTCCATGATCAGTACGTTGGCACTCGCCAGCATCATCTTGGACAGCATGCAACGAACTTTTTCTCCCCCGGACAATACGTTTGACTTTTTCAGCGCTTCATCTCCAGAGAACAGCATGCGACCGAGGAATCCACGAATGAATGTCTCGTCTTGATCTTTGGAGTATTGGCGCAGCCAGTCAACCAGGCTCAAATCGGAGCTAAAGTACTCCGCATTGTCTTTTGGGAAGTACGCTTGGGAAGTCGTAACGCCCCATTCGAAAGAACCGCTATCAGGCTGAACTTCGCCCATCAAAATTTGGAAGAAGGTTGTTTTCGCCAGCTCATTTGGTCCGACAAAAGCAACTTTGTCCCCTTTGTTGATGGTGAGGTGAAGGTTTTCAAACAGTTTTTCGCCTTCAATCGTCTTGCTCAAGCCTTCGATGGCTACGAGGTTTTTACCCGCTTCACGCTCTGGCTTGAAGTTGATGAACGGATACTTACGGCTGGAAGGACGAATGTCTTCCAACGTAATTTTCTCCAACAGCTTTTTACGCGAAGTCGCCTGCTTGGACTTGGAAGCATTCGCAGAGAAACGCGCAATAAACTCTTGCAGTTCCTTCATTTTTTCTTCTTTCTTCTTATTCTGGTCACGAACCATTTTCAGTGCCAATTGGCTGGATTCGTACCAGAAGTCGTAGTTACCCACGTACATTTGGATTTTGCCAAAGTCAATATCCGCAATGTGCGTACACACCTTGTTCAGGAAGTGACGGTCATGGGATACAACGATGACGGTGTTTTCATAATCCGCCAGGAAGTTTTCCAACCAACGAATCGACTCGATGTCCAAGTGGTTCGTAGGCTCATCGAGGAGCAGGATGTGTGGATTGCCAAACAGGGCTTGCGCCAACAGAACACGAACCTTCTCCGTACTAGAGAGGTCTTTCATCTGCTTGTCGTGCAAGTCAGTCGGGATACCCAGACCGATCAGCAAGCTAGCTGCATCTGCTTCGGCCATCCAGCCGTTCAGCTCTTCGAATTCTCCCTCCAATTGGGACGCGCGATTGCCGTCTTCCTCAGAGAAATCTTCTTTCATGTAGAGAGCGGTCTTCTCTTCCATGATCTCGAACAGGCGCTTGTGGCCCATAATTACCGTTTTCAACACTTCGTACTCGTCGAATTCAAAGTGGTTCTGCTTTAATACAGCGATACGCTCGCCCGGTGTCACCGAAACGTGACCACTCGTCGGATCGATCTCTCCGGAGAGGATCTTCACGAAGGTAGACTTCCCTGCACCGTTCGCACCGATGAGGCCGTAACAGTTACCTGGGGTAAACTTAATGGATACATCTTCAAACAGTGCGCGCTTACCGTAGCGCAGCGTCACGTTCTGAGTGCTTATCATCGTCACAATACCTGCCTTTTTTGAATCGTTCAAACACTTATCTTACCAGAGATGACCTCATTTTGCAAAAGGTAAACGATTTCGCGCACAGCAAAAAACACTTGATTCATGAAAATCCTTTTCACAGGGAAAACTACCATGGCAATCCAAAGGGGAAGGAGGCAGAGAAATGTCCAAGCAAAACGGTGTAAAAAATGAGATGGGAAAGAAAGAAAACCCTTCGCAAACTCGTAGATCGAACACAATTAGCAAAGAACAGACACGCTCCAAGCAACGTGGCGAGTAGAGAGTGCCTCCAGCAAAAACCGGCCTGCGGCAAATGCAGACCGGTTTATTTGCAATCAATCGGATCAAACACTGGCCTGCAACGGAACGAGGGAAGGGCGATGTGTCTGTAGAGGCTGTGAATCCACATAGATCGATACATTGTGCAACGTCACATACACAATGCTCTCCTCCTCTACGTTCAACTCCATAAAACGCTGCCTGCTCATCTCTGCCTCAAAAACCTCATCCGTGTCCAAACGTTTCAGGTCCAGACGAACGATCGGACCCAAGAGCGAAATATGGTTAATTTCGGCCTGAACAGATCTGGCAGACTTCCCCTCTGGCGGTCGCAACGATATCTCTACATCATGTGGTCGCATGTATCCAACAGCGGGAGCCTCCACCGCTTTATCCTTCCAATCTGTCTCGAACTCTGCTTCGCCGAGCTTGATTTTGCCATTTTGGATTCGTCCGTGAAACAAATTGACCCGCCCCAGAAAGCTGTACACAAACGGATTCGCCGGATGGTGATAAATTTCTTCGGGCGATCCTACCTGCTCCACTCGCCCTTCATTCATCACAACTACCTGATCCGCCAATTCCATCGCCTCCTCCTGATCGTGCGTGACGAACAGAATCGTCAGCCCGAGCTTTCCGTGCAGATGACGGAGCCAGCGACGCAGCTCCTGTCTCACTTTCGTATCCAAAGCGCCAAACGGTTCATCCAGCAGCAAAAATTTTGGTTCCACTGCCAATGCCCTCGCCAATGCGACACGTTGGCGCTGACCACCGGATAGCTGTGAGGGATAGCGATGTGCGAGACCTTCTAGCTGAACGAGCTTTAACAGCGAATGAACCTTTTCACTGATTTCCTCCTTGCTCGGTCGTGTTTTGCGGGAGCGAACGGACAACCCAAACGCAATGTTGTCAAAAATGTTCATATGCCGAAACAAGGCGTAATGCTGAAAAACAAATCCAACCTGCCGCTCGCGCACGTCGCGGTTCGTATTATCCTCTCCGTGAAAGAGGATGCTTCCCTCCTGCGGTTGCTCCAGTCCAGCGATGAGACGCAAAAGCGTCGTCTTTCCCGATCCGGAAGGCCCGAGAAGTGCTACGAGTTCGCCTTCCGGGATATGCAGATTCACATTTTTCAGTGCCGTAAAGCTTTTATATGACTTCGTAATGTTCACTACCTCGATACTCATCCGGCTCTCTCTCCTGTCACGTCGTAGTGTTGTTCCTCATCCAGCTTTGCCTGCCGCTCGGTTTTCCACTCGATCAAGCTTTTCAGAATAAGCGTCACCAAGGCTAAGGCAGCAAGCAAGGTGGCTACCGCAAAGGCAGCAGCGAATTGATATTCGTTGTAGAGAATCTCCACATGCAACGGGAGCGTATTGGTCATGCCACGGATATGACCGGAAACGACGGATACTGCCCCGAATTCACCCATGGCGCGGGCATTACACAAAATGACCCCGTACAGGAGTCCCCATTTTACGTTTGGCAGCGTGACGCGTAAAAATGTTTTCCAGCCGCTTGCTCCGAGCGAGACTGCTGCTTCCTCCTCGTCTCTTCCCTGTGCTTCCATGACCGGAATCAGTTCACGAGCGACGAACGGGAAGGTAACAAAGGTCGTCGCCAGCACGATACCGGGAACTGCGAAAATAATTTTGAAATCCCATGCCGCAAGCAAGGGCGCCGCCACACCTTGACTCCCAAACAAGAGGACAAAGATAAGGCCCGCAATGACTGGAGACACAGCAAATGGCAAGTCAATCAACGTAAGCAACACATTTTTACCCGGGAACGAAAACTTGGCAATTGCCCATGCTGCAGCGATCCCGAACGTCACATTCAGCGGTACACTAATGACAGCGACAAGCAAGGTGAGCTTGACAGCGGATAACGTTTCCTCCTCTGTAATGGACGCCACGAACACCTCCGCCCCTTGCCGAAACGCTTCTGTAAAAACAGCTACTAGCGGTAGGATCAAAAACAAGCTGAGGAAGAGCAAGGCCACGATAATCAGTGTCCATCGGATATAGGCCGGCTCCGTCAAATGCCTCATACGTGATACCTCCTAACGGGCCGCATCGAATTTATTGATTTTCCATTGCAAGTAGTTGATGATCAACAGCATGACAAAGGAAATCACTAGCATGACCGTTGCAATTGCCGTAGCGCCTGCATAATCAAACTGTTCCAGCTTGGTCATAATCAAGAGGGGCACAATTTCTGTTTTCAACGGCATGTTCCCGGAGATGAAAACAACGGAGCCATACTCACCCAGTGCTCTAGCAAAGGCGAGCGCAAAACCCGTAATGATCGCCGGTAACAGATGCGGCAAAACCACCCGCCAAAATATGTTCCATCGAGTAGCTCCCAACGTAGCCGCCGCTTCCTCCATTTGCAAATCCCAATCCTGCAACACAGGCTGGACCGTTCTGACGACAAAAGGAAGACCGATGAATGTCAGTGCAACCCATATACCGATGGGAGTGTACGCTACCTTGATCCCCCACTCCGCCAGGTACTGTCCGATCCAGCCATTTTCAGCGTAAATAGAAGTCAGGGCAATCCCGCCTACCGCGGTAGGTAAAGCAAATGGTAGATCAACTATGCCGTCAATGATCCGCTTCCCCGCAAACTGATAGCGTACCAACACCCATGCTACCAAGACACCGAACACCGCATTGAGACAAGCCGCGAAAAGAGAAGTCATAATACTCACACGAATGGAGGCAAGGACCCTCGTATCCATAATCGTCCCTATGAATTGCTCCCAACTCATCGCCGAAGCCTTTAAAAACAAGACAGACAGAGGGATCAGCACCAGAAGACTCAGGTAGATGATTGTATAGCCCATGGTCATGCCAAAGCCTGGCAAAAACCCTCTGTTGCGGAATGATTTTCTCATGAAGGTAACTCCTCTGAGGAAAGTGTACGTCTATGGTTTATAAAGTTGATCGAAGACGCCTTGATCTGCAAAATGAGTCTTTTGTGCTTTCGTCCAACCACCAAATAACTCATCGATGGTAAACAATTGGATGTCAGGGAATGCCGGTGTATGTGCTTGGAGCACTTCCTGCGAACGAGGGCGGTAGTAATGCTTGGCTGCGAGCTCTTGGCCTTTTTTGGTATACAGGAACTGGAGGTATGCTTCTGCTACTTCTTTTGTCTTGTGCTTGTCAGCGTATTTGTCAACGATGGTTACAGGTGGTTCAGCCAAAATGCTCAAGGACGGATTCACAATCTCAAACTTGTCTTTCCCTAGTTCATTGACAGCGAGATACGCTTCGTTTTCCCACGCAATTAGCACATCTCCAATGCCACGCTCGACAAACGTAGTGGTCGAACCACGTGCCCCAGAATCGAGGACGGGTACATTTTTAAACAATTGTGCAACGAATTCTTGTGCCTTCGCTTCATCCCCGCCATTTGTCTTCAAGGCATAACCCCAGGCAGCCAAGTAATTCCATCTGGCTCCCCCAGACGTTTTCGGATTCGGTGTAATCACGGATATACCAGGCTTGATCAAATCATCCCAATCTTTGATTTGCTTCGGATTGCCTTTGCGCACGAGAAACACAATCGTGGAGGTGTAAGGCGAGCTGTTGTCCGAGAGCTTCTTTTGCCAATCGGCAGGAATCAGACCGCGTTCGGCAATCGCGTCAATATCATAAGCGAGGGCAAGGGTGACTACATCTGCTTCCAAACCATCGATGACGGAGCGGGATTGCTTGCCTGAACCGCCATGTGATTGCTTGATCGTCACGGTTTGACCAGTCTTTTGTTGCCACTCTGAGGCAAACTCCTTGTTGATATCTTGGTAAAACTCTCGCGTCGGATCGTAGGAAACATTGAGCAGCTCTACCGTAGAGTTGCTGCCCGCAGCTCCATTACCTGTTTCTGCTGGTGCAGCAGCCGAGCAGCCTGCCATAGCAGCTGCCATAGCAACAATTCCTACGCGTTGCAGGATCGTCTGGACCTTGCCTTTCGTGGTTTTCATACAGCTCACCTTCACTCCTCTTCTAATCTATAGTATTTTACTCGGAATACTCTGTTATTGAAAATTATACCTGCCTTTTTACTCCTGTCAACGATATTTCCATCTACCCTATGCTAGGCAGGTAGGCCACGTTCAAATGTTACTTGCCCATCCAACAAATTTGGGCCCGCCCATTCTGACATTTTCAAAAAAATAAGCCTTCCCGTTGAATGGGAAAGCTTTTTCTATCAGACTGTGACACTGGCATATTTTATCCGGTCAAAAGCAAAAAGATCGGCGTCCGAATGACTTCCTTTGGTAATCAGATCACTAATAATTTGCGCGCCGATAGTCGAATAGACGGTTCCGTTCCCACCGTAGCCTAGTGTGAACAAGCAATGCGGATAGCCTTCCTGCTCCCCAAAAAGCGGGAGTCCGTCATGGGTATCGACAAAAGTCGCTCCCCAATAATATTCGGCTCGCATTGGAATCTCTGGAAATAACTCTTGAATTTTTGCGAGCAAATGATCCCGCTTTTTCAGACTGGAAGCCTCCTTCTTTTGTAAGTCGTTCAACGGCTC
This sequence comes from Brevibacillus sp. AG, assembly GCF_028369215.1. Taxonomy (NCBI): domain Bacteria; kingdom Bacillati; phylum Bacillota; class Bacilli; order Caryophanales; family Paenibacillaceae; genus Brevibacillus; species Brevibacillus sp. AG. Next base: position 829,191 of record NZ_JAQMYO010000001.1, read on the forward strand.
ATCCAGTCCTCCGACAATGATTCTCCCTTCCGAACAAGTACGGATATACAAATAGGGACGGGCTGTTTCCCAGATTAAACATGCATGCGGCCAACCCGTAAGCGCTTCGACTTGATTGGTCACGATGGAAAACGAGCTGGAAATCACAGCGTTGGCATTGCGCTTCATGGATTGTGCTTCGTAGCCAGTGGCAAACACGGCACGCCTGCACTTGATTGTGTGCCCATTATTGGTATAGACCAAAAGCCCTCCGTCTTGCACTTTTTGATGCACGACTTCCGTGTTTTCGTATACCCGCATCCCTTTTTTCACAGATTGGGCGATCACACCGTTGGCAAATTTGTACGGATTGAGCTCCGCATCTCCCTTGGAATAAATAGCCCCTGCCCTCGAAAAAGAGAATCGCTTCTCTATATCCGGTCGCTCCAAATAGGTGACTGGAAAGCCAAACTTCCTCAATAACTGGTACTCTGTCCGCAAGCTCTCCGCATCAGCTGGTTCACTGGCATAATACAAGCTGTCACGTCTTATGTAATCTGGAGATTGATCTAGCTGCCCAGAGATGTTTTCCAATTCATCAACAGCCTGCCGCGTCAGTTCGTAAAAACGAACTCCTTTTTGTTCACCGAACGAATGGATACAGGCTGTTAACGTTTTATCGTTGCATATTTGCAACAAACCGGTGTTAGCGCTGCTGCTGCCCCCACTCACCCGCCGTTTATCCACGAGGATGACATCCACATCATGCTGCTTCAAATAATAGGAAACGAGTGCTCCTGCCTCACCGCCACCAATGATCAGAACGTCACACTTCACGTCCTCGGTCAGAGCGGGATATAGGGGTGGCGCTGGCAATGTTTCTGGCCAATACAGTTTTCCGGTCACGAATATCATCAGCAAGTCCCCTCAGGCTGAAAGTATCAATACGGACGTTACTTCAATTCTCAACCATAGGATAACCAACACGCCAACAGGCATCCGCTCCCCTATCGCACAATTCATTGGTGATGCGTTATGATGGGTGTTAGAAGGAGTGATTGCGCTTGACTACGGTATACGTAAAGCTTCCGCATGAAAATGCAGTTGTTCGAGAAATCGCTGGGACGGATGGACTACAGGATCTGGTGGATGGTGATTATGAGGTAGTGGAAGATGATCATCTAGAGGGTATCTCTCTCGTTGTGAATGAAGATGCCCGCGGGGTACAAGCGAACAATTTCCCCATCACATCAGATGGTTTTTTAGACTGGGTCTATGGACCTTGCGTATTCGTCAAAGCAAATGGACGTTCGCTGACAGCTGACGATCTTACGAGAATCGACCAGTTTTTATCCGCCAAAGGATGAGGATTTGATCAAAACAATGACCCCTGACGTATCAGCTTAAGTCCATTTACACGGCTGATGATCAGGGGTCTTGTATTTTTACTCGATAGAACTAGCTCTTGATACCGCTGCTGCCGAAGCCGCCCGCTCCTCTTTCTGTCTCATCCAGCTCATCGACTACTTCGAACTGTGCGACGGGAACGATTGCAATGACGCCCTGTGCAATCCGGTCCCCTTTTTTGATCAAGTAGCTATGTGCATCGACTTCTTGTTCAACGGTTACTTCGTTTTCGCTAGCGCCCAGACATACCTTGCCACTTTTTCCGGATGCGATTCGAATGTTATCGATCAGGACACATACTTCACCGCGATAGCCTGCATCAACAGTCCCTGGTGCATTGGACAAGCGCAGCTTTGTTTTTGCACTGATCCCGGAGCGAGGGCGCACTTGCAATTCAAATCCTTCTGGAAGCGCGAACGCCAAGCCAGTTGGAACTTTTGCAGATTGGCCAGGGGCAATCAATGTATCCTCTACCGCGACCAGATCAAAGCCCGCGTCCATTGCTCTCGCGTACGCTGGGATCACGGCGTCTTGGTGGAGCTTTTTAATTTTCACCTGTTTAACCAGGCGCTCATTTGTCATGTTCATGTAATGGTCTCTCCTCTATAGCGTTTCAGCTGATTACCATTCATAGTGTACAGGATGCGTCCACTTCCAGCAAGAAGCACCGATTTTCATAAAAACCTCACAAATCCCTTTCTTTTTCAGCGCTTATAACAATGGAATGTGATATAATCACCGTTGCATCTAAAATCACAATTGAAAAGAAAGGTGGAATTGTACCTTGCAAGTACAAAAACCATATCGCATTTTGTTGTATTACAAGTATACTCCTATTGAAAATTATGAGGAGTACGCAGCCGAGCACTTGCAATTTTGCAAGGATAACGGGCTGAAAGGGCGGATTATCGTAGCTCCGGAGGGCATTAATGGAACCGTATCCGGCACGATTGAACAAACCGACGCCTACATGGAATATGTGCGAAAAGATCCACGTTTTAGTGATATGTGGTTTAAAATAGATGAGTCGGAAGAGCATGCATTCAAAAAAATGTTTGTGCGCCCGAAACAGGAGCTCGTAACCTGGCGTTTGGAGGAAGATGTTAATCCGAATGAACTAGTCGGCACCTATCTGAACCCAAAAGAATGGCACGAAATGATGCAGGAAGAAGACGTCGTGATCCTTGACGGTCGCAACTATTACGAATACGATTTGGGACATTTCCGTGGTGCGATTCGCCCAGAAGTGGATTCATCCAGAGAGTTCCCTGAGTGGATTCGTGAAAACATGAGCCAGTTCAAGGATAAAAAAGTCCTCACCTACTGCACAGGCGGTATTCGTTGCGAAAAGCTGACAGGTGTCTTGCTGCAACAAGGTTTTGAAAATGTTTACCACCTTGAGGGCGGAATTGTCACGTATGGAAAAGATCCAGAAGTCCAAGGGCGTCTGTGGGATGGAAAATGCTACGTATTTGACGAGCGTATCTCTGTTCCGATCAACCATACCGAAGAAGACGTTGTGATTGGACGCTGTCACTACTGCGGTACTGTGGAAGACCGCTATCTCAACTGCGCCAACCCATTCTGCAACAAGCAGCACTTCTGCTGCCCAGAATGTGAGACAAAATTCAAGCGTTCTTGCTCCGACGAATGCCGCGAGCACCCTCGCAACCGTTATGTAGAAGCAGAAGAAAAAGCAAAGCTAGCAGCTGCTGGATCAAACGCTTAAACAGCATACACGACCGAACAAGCTGATTCTTACGTAGAGTCAGCTTGTTTTTTTATAGGCAAAAGGCTCACCCTTCTCTCCCTCCCTTTTCCATCCCTTCTCCCTTTTGCCTGAATTTGGTACTATAATAAAAATCAAATCATTCGAAAAAGGGGATAAATCATGTCATTGATTCATCAAACAAGCATTCTCGAATGGCAAGCTGCAATGACAGCTGGAACCACGACTTCGCGGGAACTGACTCTCGCCTTTTTACAGCGGATTGCCACCTACAACAAACAAGGCATCCGAATCAATGCCATTTGTGAACTGAATCCAGATGCACTGGCGATCGCAGAATCTCTGGATCGGGAACGAGCGGTGTCAGGCAGTCGCGGGCCGCTTCACGGAATCCCTGTACTGATCAAGGATAACATTGCGACATCTGACAAGATGCACACGACGGCTGGAGCTCTAGCTTTGGCTGATTCGTTTGCCTCAGCAGACGCATTTGTTGTGACTAGGCTCCGAGAGGCGGGCGCCGTCCTTTTAGGGAAAACCAATCTGACGGAATGGGCTAACTTTGTCTCCAATAACATGCCAGATGGCTACAGCTCGCGTGGTGGACAAGTGTTGAACCCATATGGGCCTGGTGTACTCGATGTCGGCGGGTCTAGCTCGGGTTCAGCTGCTGGTATTGCCGCAGGTTTTGCCGTTGTGGCAGTCGGTACTGAGACTTCCGGGTCGATTCTCCACCCAGCCGAACAGAATTCACTCGTGGGAATCAAACCTACTGTTGGCTTAATCAGCCGTTCCGGTATCATCCCGATTTCCCATAGCCAAGACACAGCCGGACCGATAGCGAGAACCGTGACAGATGCAGCTATTTTGCTTGGTGCGCTTACTGGTATAGATGCAAATGATCCGGTGACTGGAAAAAGCGAGGGGCTAGCACATACTGATTACCTCTCCTACCTCCATGCAGATGGATTACGGGGTGCACGTATCGGCGTTGTGCGCTCCAGGTTTTTGGCTGAGTGTGAAAACGAAGAAATCGCTTTGTATGAAGCAGCTATTGAAAAGCTCAAGGAGGCTGGCGCAACAGTCATAGATCCGGTATCCATTCCGACAGAAAATGCCGAGTGGGACAGACATGTTCTCGTGCATGAATTCAAGGTTGGGGTAAATGCGTACTTAAAAACCTTACCAGCCTCCTCCCCGATCCGCTCCTTACAGGATGTTATTGCTTTTAATCGGGCACATGAGGAACAAGCCCTGCTTTACGGGCAAGAGCTGCTGGAGGAATCCGAGCAAACAAGTGGTACACTGACAGAGCCGGAGTATCTGGCTAATCGCCTATTCGATTTGGAAATGTCACAGAAACAAGGTCTTGATGCTGTTATGAAGGAGCACGAACTCGATGCCCTCTTGTACCCCGGCAGTACGGGTTATGCTATCCCTGCCAAAGCTGGTTACCCTTCGATTACGGTACCAGCTGGATATACTTCCGCGGGCAAGCCATTTGGCATCATGCTGACCGGATTAGCATTCCAGGAACCTACTCTTCTTCGCCTGGCCTACGCTTACGAGCAAGCAACTCGACTGCGTGTAGCTCCGAATATGACAAAAGCGTAAAGGAAGCACAGAATGAACCGATATTACGGACTTTTTATTGGCACAGCAATCCCTTTCAAACACCTGAAGAAAATCATTCGCAAATTCAACTATGCTTACTATGGCAAAGCCAGTCCTGAACGAAAGCAGCACTTTATCGAAATTATTCCAGAATTCCACATCAGCCACTCTCATGATCCATACCATTGGCTAGAGTGTATCATGGTGGAACCAGCGTTTTTGAACAGATTTTTAGAAATCATAAACAACCTAGATTTCACTTTCATCCTTTGCCAATATCGGCACGGTCATTTTCAAACGATAATGAATGAAAGCGAGTATAGCGTTACTAGCTTTCGCTCCTTGGAAGATGTCGTGTATTTAGTATTAGAAGATGAAGATGATACCGATAGGAGATTCGCTAAAAAACTGCTCACGCTCCCACTCGAAAAACAATTCGCCTCAGCCCCCGGAATCAAAACGAGCGAAGATTATCAGCATCTGCTAGATACATGGGTAAAGGAAGTACTCGCTTATCCAGCAAAAAACGCATGAGGCCTTTTGGCCCATGCGTTTTTCAATCTCTACATCGTTTTGCTTTCTTGCTCCGCTTTACCGAGTCGATCCTGGAACAGCTTGCTCAATTGACCGATATTTACTTCCCATTCCTCATCCTTGTAATAAACAGTCGCTTTGGATTCGCCTTTTTTGCCTACGATACGAATACTCGTTGTCTTCACTTCATAGGTGCCATCTTCCTTAAAGGAAATATCGGCATCCTTAAGCTCTTTGTCCAAGACGGGTGTAATTGTCTTATCGACGACTTCCTGTGTAGCTACGGCTGCTTGACGTCCCATTTGGATCACTTCTTCAGGACTGAATTGGAAAAACAACACGAGCACAACACCAATAATAGCAGCCAGCGAAATAATTCGAATGATACTTCGCACCACCCATTGGGCAGCCATGATAATGATTATGATACCTAGCGCAATCGGCCAGTAATCTTTGATCAGTTGAAGTATTTGGTCCACGTTTATCCCTCCTTCGATTTCAGTCTCGCCAAAAAATATCGAAACCTAATCTTCTTACAGAAAAAAACCGTCTCAACAAAGCGGACGGAATCGCAAAAAATGGGTTGTCTCTCACTAATTCTCGTAAAAAAAGCAAACTCCTGCTCTCATTTTCAATCGTTTTAAACGAATAATTGACATCTTATTCATCTTTTATCCATAATAGGAATCCGAGAAAAAATGGAAACGGGTGAAAAGGGATGAAACAAAATCTGTATGATCAACTGGATTTTTATCAGGACTATCAAAAGCTCCGTCTGTCCGGTCAATCGGAGAATGATTTGATCGAACAGCCTGCCTTTCGGGGTTGTCTCCCCTCCCTAAAAGGATTGCGTGTACTCGACCTCGGATGTGGTGGCGGACAGTTTGCCAAGTACTGTGTGGAGCAAGGAGCACAAGAAGTGATCGGTGTTGATCTTTCCCACAACATGTTAGAGTATGCCCGTACGAATAACAGTCATGAGAACATTCAATATCTACAAAGCTCCCTGGAGGACATTGAGCTTGCTGATCATGACTACGATGTCATTACGAGCTCTCTCGTCATGGACTATGTTCGTGACTATGAGCTCGTGATCAACAAAGTAAGCCGCGCCTTGCGCAACGGAGGACATTTCGTTTACTCTACACTCCATCCGCATATTACTGCTCGCAAAAAGGTCGAGGGCTGGGTACGCGACGAAGAAGGACAGAAGCATTTCTGGCCCTTGGACAACTACCTGGAAGATGGAGAACGTGAAATGCAAATGATGAACGGCAGAAAGGCCCTTTTTTACCACCGCTCCATGTCCACTGCCGTCAATACGCTCATCCAAGCGGGGCTTACCCTGCAAGAGATCATCGAGCCCACCTGCACGCCAGAAGGACTCCGCTTGCAGCCGCATCAGATTTCCGAAGTAAGAAGACCGACATTTATTATTTTCAAGACACAAAAGACTTTGAAATGAATGAACAAAAGCCCGGAGGAGTAATCCGGGCTTTCATCTCGATGATATCGATAACGCTAACAAGAGCTTCATGAAATTAGTTTACATAACAAACATTATGTAGCAAAGACATTAAGGTTTTCTTATTTGATTCCATTTTCATCCAGACCTTTCGCATAGTACTCATCCTGGATATGCTCCGGCACCATACTCCCACCCGTCGCCCATACGATGTGAGTCGCCTTTTTCATTTTTTCTGTTAGACCTTGCTTCGCCAAATAGTGACGCCCTGTCTCCTGCTGAAACAATCTAGCAGGTCCTGGCATGCCAGCCAATGCAGACGGCTCCAATCGAATGGATTCGTGATCGCGCAAGGCACGTAACAAAGCGTATAGCTCCTCGTCGTCCACTGTAAACACGCCACTCAATAGGTCCTCCATCATTTTTCCTACCAATCGGGAAGGTCGACCAACTGCCAGACCATCCGCCTCTGTCTTGTTGTCTATCCCGAAATCTTGAACGGAGACCTTGTCATGCAGACCTGTCATTAACCCTAGCAGCATGCAGGGAGAATGAGTTGGTTCCGCAAAAAAGCAATGAACATGATCACCATAAATGAGCTTTAACCCGTACGCTACACCACCAGGACCACCACCAACTCCACACGGAAGGTAGACGAACAGCGGATGATCACGATCTACTTTTATTTGTTGTTCCTCTAGTTGCCTTTTCAATCGTTTTGCTGCTACTGCATAGCCGAGGAATAATCGCTTGGAGTTCTCATCATCGATGAAATAGCAGTTCGGATCGGCTTCTGCCTGCTTCCTGCCCTCTTCCACCGCTTTTCCGTAATCCGATGCGTACTCCACAACCTGGACTCCTTTTGCCCGCAGCAATTCCTTTTTCCATGCTTTGGCGTCCGCTGACATGTGTACGGTGACTTGAAAACCAAGCTTCGCACTGATAATCCCGATGCTCAAACCGAGATTTCCTGTCGAGCCTACCGCAATGGAATAACGGGAAAACAGTTCCCGCAGCGCATCCGAAGCCAAAATGGCATAATCATTGTCCGGTTGCAGCATCTGATGCTTTTGGGCCAATTCTTCTGCATGTGCCAGCACCTCGTAGATGCCGCCACGCGCTTTGATGGAACCAGCAATAGGCAAATGGCTGTCGCATTTTAACCAGAGATTCCCCTGTATATCCGACGCAAAGCGAGACTCTAGGTGCTTTTTCATCTCTTTTATCGGTACGAGTGGGGACTCGATCAGTCCACCAGCTTCTCTCGTCTCGGGAAAAGCCACTTGAATGAACGAGCCAAAGCGTCGCAAGCGTTCTTCTGCATCCTGGACTTCCTCTGGTGTAACAGCGAGAGTTGCTTTTGCGATCTCATCATATCTAGGGTTCGTCCAGAAAACTTCATCCGTCTCCATCATGTTAGCAAGAAGCGGATATTTCTTTTTCCACTCCTCCATTGTTAGTCCTTCCACCTTTTCATTGTTTCCCATCTTGAACGAGCCCCCTATTCTTCCTTCCACTCATCTTTGTTATTATATCGAAATAGTACGAAACTTCTTTTGGAAAACCAAATAAAAATTACTGATGAATCCACTCATTTGATACAATGGTCGTTAAAGAAGTTGACTGTAACAAAAAGGAAAGTGATAACATGTATCGCTATACCATATGCTTTCTCAAACATAGAAATGGAATCCTCATGCTGAATCGCAACAAATCACCGTTGATGGGGCTATGGAATGGCGTAGGCGGTAAACTAGAGCACGGAGAGACTCCAATGGACAGTGTTCTTCGCGAGGTTCGGGAAGAGACGGGCATTTTGCTAGAAACCGCTTGCTACAAAGGAATTGTCTCTTGGCTCGTCGATGGAATGGAAACGGGTGGTATGTATGCATTTCTCGCTCATCTTCCAGAAGACTACGAGCGCTCTCAAACCCCACAGGTAGTGGATGAAGGCATACTTGACTGGAAAGAGCTAGCGTGGATCTTGGACCCCGACAATGCTGGCGTCCCAGAAAACCTTCCCATGTTTTTACCATACATGTTGGAAGAAGCTGACCCTTGTCAGCATTCCTTTACGTACGAAAATAACCAGGTTGTCAACTATGAAACAGCTCCATTGCCAAAGCCGGTAACAACTTGAATCGGAGGAGAAACACAGATGGAAATTCGCAAGCTTGCCGCACAGGAACAACCACCAATGGATTTACTCTTATTGGCTGACCCCTCTGTCAGATTGGTGAAAGATTATTTACAAAGAGGTCAATGCTATGTCACTGTTCTGGAGGATAGCATCGTAGGGGTCTACGTCTTGATTCCAACCAGACCGGATACGATTGAACTCGTGAATGTTGCCGTCGATGAGGCCTATCAAGGCAAGGGCATTGGCAAAAAGCTCGTTCTTCATTCCATTGAAGTAGCCAAATCTCTCGGTTATAAGACGATCGAGGTCGGAACAGGGAATTCTAGCGTGGGTCAGCTCGCCCTTTATCAAAAGTGTGGCTTTCGGATGAATTGGATCGATCGAGACTTTTTCTTGCGGCATTATGAGGAAGAGATTTACGAAAACGGGATTCAAGTGGTAGATATGGTTCGCCTCTCTCAAGATATTTGAGAAGATTGTCTAGAAACAGTGTGAACCAGATGAGTATACATAATTTATATTATGTTATCTTTTTATAGGAAAAGGTGATGCCAGGTGATCACGCATTTTTCTAAGTTAACCTTAAAAACTGTGTCCATCCAAGGGGTACACCAGGTTTACGCAGACCGTCTCGGCTTTCCGATTTCATCTCGATCAGACAAACAGATTACGTTTCAAGTCACACCCGATTTTCGTTTAACCTTTGAAGAAGTGTATGAACCGATCTCCCCCGCCCATATTGCTTTTCAAGTGCCTTATTCCCTATTTCATGAATCAGCGAAAAAGATCAAAGAATCTGGTCTTTTGCTTGTTCGATGGGAGGATGGGCATGACATTGATCAAGAAAAAGGACGGATGAACCTGTATTTCCGGGATGGAGACGGGAATCTTCTTGAGATTATTGCCCACGAGTATGTGTCAGAAGAGGTCGTCCTGCCATCCACTCCCCTACACATTCTATATTTACGAGAAGTGGGCTGTCCTGTGGAAAGTGTGCCTGTTTTTACGCAATGGCTAAAATCGAATATAAGCATGAAAACCTATGAGGATGGCGAAATTTTTAACTTTGTCATCGGGGGTACGGCACATATTGTAGCCACATGGAAAAATAGACCTTGGATTCCCATCGCCATGAAAGCGTTACCACCAAAAATGCACGTCACTTTTGGAACACCTGACCAAGCGTTTCTGCAAAAAGTGCGGAGACGCTTTGAAAAAAGTAATGTCCTCTTCCATTCGGATGCTCATGAGCTTACGTTCGTCCGGGAAGGATACTCGTTTTCTGTTATCCATACACCCGATTACGCCCCCGACATCCCTAGTAAATTGCAATTACCGCTTTCTATCTCCACCTAACAAATACAGCGGCAGACGAGGACTTCAGACGTTGTCCTGACTGCCGCTGTTCTGCTTCCACACTATCCTCTGGCGACCTTTCTCTTCAAAAGTGGCTCGCGACCTTCGCGTCCTTGTGTTTTTGCAAGGTAGATGGCGTATTCAAGCGGGCGAGTAATGGCATTCTTGTACTGCCCCGTTGCCCCCATCTCCCGGAAAATTTCCCGAGCTGGTTTGGGATTCACTTCGATCAGCCAAGCGCGACCATCCACATCGATGCCAATATCCAGTCCAAATTCAACCATCCGTCCAAAATGATCCTCGAGTGTTTCCGCTGTTTGAAAAGCGAGCTGTTCGCAATCATGTACGATCTGTGCAGTGCGCTCCTCCCCAAACTTCGGTCGGAGAAATACCGAAACAGGGATAGCTTTTCCCCCGCCATGCAGATTAGAGGTGGCACTGCGTTCTGGACCCACGCGAATTCCATGACCTGTAATGCTCCATTCTCCCTGCCCATTCTTTTGAATCAATAGGCGCATGTCTACTGCACGCGAAGGAACCAGTTGCAAACGAAGTCCTTGCTGAACGATGTATTTCTCCTGTCTCGTCCATCGATCTACCCATCTCTGGGCAGCGGCTTTGTCTCTTACTACTGTGGATACTTTCGCCCTTTGCTTGTTCCGTCCGAGCAGTCGAAGTTCATCGCCACGCTTTTCAATGGACAAGATGTTTCGTCCTCCTGTTCCATTCAGTGGCTTTACGTAGAGCAATGGATGCTTGCCTAGCATGTTGACTAGGCTTTGTCGGTTGTAGAGGTGTGTCTCCGGAAGCCAGCGATGCATTCTGGGGTCCCGATGCAGCACCTCATGTACACGCCATTTGTTTGCCAAGCGATTGTTTGCGTACAAAAAATTACTCGTCCGCCGAAAGGCCACATAGTTCTTAAACGCTTGTGACGGTGTATAGCGGTATCGGTCGAAAACAGCGTCTGGACGGTCAAATATCCTTGCTTGCCAACCGCCATTACTCCCCGGGACATACCCTCTCACCTGCTTCCCGGCCCCAAGCACATCGTTTGGTGAAAACAAGAAAACGGTACAGCCTAGTTCTTGTCCAGCCTTGAGTAGTCGACGAAAATAGGTTGGCTCTGCAAAGCGTTTGCCTTCCCGCCAAGTCAAGATGCCGATTATGGGTCGTTTCAAAAGACCACCCTCTCTCGTTTCCTCCTTGGCAGTTTATTCAGTCCGTAGTCAAATGGCGATTATCTCAGCTTCTTTTCCAAGTGAAACAGATCGAGTGGCAACGGAGCCGTGACTTCGATGACTTCTCCCCCGAATGGATGCACAAATTTGAGCACTGCTGCGTGCAGCGCTTGTCGCTTAATGAGTTCGCGCTTGCCACCATACAGTTCATCCCCTAAAAGCGGGTGCCCAATATGACTGAAGTGAACGCGAATTTGATGGGTTCTCCCTGTCTCCAATTGACATTCTACTTTCGTAGCTGTTTGAAAGCGTTCCTTCACCTGATAATGGGTAATCGCTGGATCGCCGTGAGGTGTAACCCTTCTGCGCGTCCCATGATTCCGGTCTTTTCCAATGGGCTCATTGATTTTCCCGCGCTCTTTGGACATTTGTCCCGAAACATACGCGACATAGGTACGCTTGATTGTGCGCTCACGTAGCATTTCATCTAATAGTGCAGAGGCCCACGCATGCTTCGCGTACAGAACGACGCCTGACGTATCCTGATCCAGCCGATGGACATGACGGACTTTTGCTTCCAAACCTGTACGGAAAAAGTGCCCCGACACGAGATGATCCAACGTCACATGATGATATCGTTCGGTTGGATGTAACAGAAGGCCAACCGGCTTATTCACGATGAGCAAATGATCATCCTCGTACAAGATCTCGGGAACTTCACTAGCCGGATCAAGCCCCAATGGCTCAGGCTTGCACATCCGCAGGCGAATTTCCTGACCTGCTTTTCCTGCAACATGCTGAGCAACAGGTGCGCCATCCAGTAGGATTTCTTTGTATTGGAATAAAAGATGGACCTGCTTGCGAGGCAGCTTCCACTCTTCGCGCAGCAGGTTCCCAATCGGGATAGCATCGTCTTTGTCTCGTAAATGAGCAACGAGCCATTCCCCTTCTTTTTTCATGAATAACATTTCTGTCTATCTCCCTGTTCTATGTTGATGCAATTACGCTTGCTCGAGTCCTTTACTGACTTGAATAGCACGGTCCAGGAAATGCTCGATCTCCTCACGACTTTTTCCGAGCTTGCTAACAAAGCGAACCAGTTCTTTTCCATTATGGAACGCAATAAAGCTCGGAATTCCGAAGACATCGTACTTTTGGGACAAGTCCGGGAGCGTGTCACGGTTGACTTCAATCATGTCCAGCTGTTCTTTGTATTTTTCTTCCACGGCAGGCATAAATGGATCAATGCGATGGCAATCTGGGCACCAATCCGTGAAGAATTTGACGATGACTGGCTTGGTTGCTGCGATTACTTGCTCGAACTCAGCTTCTGTCTTAATTTCTCTCATGTTATCTTCCTCCCAGAATGATTTGGAAATAGTGTACCACAGGCACGGGCTGTTTGGGACGTTTAGGAGAAACAATTGCCAGCACTAACAAATCAACAAAGGGAAACCCTATCTGTTGTAACCCCAAAAATTTTAAGGTAGGTGCTACTCATGAAGAAATTCGCTGCTTTGTTGATGGTTGCATGCTTGGTAACTACTGCAATTCCTGTATCTGCTGCAACACATGACGGTCACAAAAAACACCACAAGGTACAAACAAAAGCGCATCATATGAAGACCAAAGCTCACCATATGAAAACCAAAGCACATAAAGGCAAAGTGCATATCAAGGCTTTGCCGAAAACGGGTATGGGTGGGGCTAGCAATTAAAGGGGGATCTTCCCCCTTTTCTTTGCGACCTATGAAAAAACTGCTCGGGTCCCTTCTATTCATTAGTTTGGTTACAATCGGTTGCGGCCATACAGCTAAACAACCTGTCGAAGCTCCCAAAATCGTAAATACCATGCAAAAACCAGCAGGGCCCATCCATATCAAACAAACGGTTACCGTTTATGGTCCTTCGCTGCCACCTCAACCGACGTTCCTTCCTGCCCCTCCTCTTCCAGACGGAATCATGCCGACACTTCTACATATTCCAAAACTGAACCTGCAAGCTCGTGTAGAACCGGTCGGCGTTTTACCGAATGGGCAAATGGGCGTCCCAAAGGCTTTTGATCGCGTGGGTATTTTGGCGCCATGGACGAAGCCCGGGATGAAGGGAAATGCAGTGATCGCCGGTCATTTTGATCATTATACGGGTCCAGCTGTTTTTTACCATCTGAAAAAACTAAAGCCCGGCGACAAAATCACGGTGCGTGAAGCAAAAGGAAGAACGCTAACCTTTCAGGTTCGCAGAGTAGAAAGCTTCCAGACAGCCGAAGCCCCCATCGATCAGATTTTTGGGAATGCAGAGAGCTCACATCTGAATTTGATTACCTGCTCCGGCAAATTTAACAAGAAAACACAGGAGCATGCTCGTAGGCTCGTCGTCTTTTCCGAACTTGTTCAAGATACAATGCCGCAAGATGAAAAACCCAGTGTTCGCAAATGATTGCGGCGACTGGGTTTCTTGTTTGCCTTTATATTTTGCCACCCTGCTCGATGAGACATTGAACAAATGCCTCTGCCGGACGAGACAAGGGCTTGTCTTTTCGATATGCCACCACAAGAGTCCGAGATGGCTTGGTTTTTATGCGCACATAAGTTGGTGGTTCAATTGTTCCAGGTGCGAGCGTAATCATTTTCGGCGCAAACGACAACCCCATACCTGCTGCAACAAGTGACTGAGCTGTCTGGATGTTCGAGCTCTCAAACACGATTCGCGGTCGGAATCCCGCCTGCTCACAGAGCCGGAGCGAAATCGTGCGGAAGCCTTGTCCTTCTTTTAACAGGATAAAAGGCTGATCAGCTACCTCTGCGAGATCGACTTCTTTTCGTTTCGCGAGCGGATGATTGGCCGGTACCGCTAAAAAGATTTCTTCATTGATCGCGGGGATGATTTCCAGAGACGGATCACTGATAGGCATCGTTAGTAGGCTTACATCAATTTTCCCCCGCACAAGTAGCTGCTCCAAATGACTCGACGTTTCCTCCATCAATTGCAGCTCGACACCGGGAAATTGCTTTGTAAACGTAGGCAACACCCTTGGCAGTACGTACGCCCCTGTAATCGGTAGACTTCCTACTAGCAATTTGCCGCTTTCTCCTATGGCATAAGCTCGCATTTCCCTCTCTAGGCCCTCTGACATGTCGACGAGCGTTTGCGCCACCTGTATGAAGCGCTGGCCCGCATCAGTCAGTTCTACATGCTGCGGCAAGCGATGGAACAAGCTGACACCGAGTATTTTCTCCAGCTTCGCAATTTGCTGGCTCAACGAAGGTTGGGCCAAATGTAATCGATTGGCTGCCCGAGAAAAACTGCGTTCTTCCGCAACAGCGAGTACATAACGAATTTGTCGTAACTCCATATAGACCTCCCGATAGGCAAAAACTATCCTTCTTATAATTATTATATCTTTGAACTATTCTCTTTGCCATGTTACAACCTTGTTAAGAGTTTTTTGATCGAAGGAGGAAAACATGATGACAGCCCGTACGATGTTTGAAAAGATTTGGGACAATCACGTTATTCACGAAGAGGCAGGCAAGCCGAGCCTTTTGTATATCGACCTGCACCTGGTTCACGAGGTGACTTCGCCGCAAGCTTTTGAAGGACTCCGCTTGGCTGGCCGCAAAGTCCGCCGTCCAGAGCTTACCTTCGCAACCATGGACCACAACGTACCGACTGCTGACCGTTTCAATGTCAAAGACCCGATTTCTCGTCAACAAATGGAAACCTTGACGGCGAACTGTGAGGAATTCGGGATTACACTCGCGGATCTGAACAGCCCAGATCAAGGGATCGTCCACGTCATTGGTCCTGAGCTCGGGCTCACGCATCCAGGCAAAACAATCGTCTGCGGTGACAGCCACACCTCCACTCACGGAGCATTCGGTGCCCTCGCCTTCGGTATTGGTACCAGTGAAGTGGAGCATGTACTCGCAACGCAATGCTTGCAGCAATCCAAACCAAAAACGATGGAAGTACGCGTAAATGGCGACCTGCCATTCGGTGTCAGTGCAAAAGATTTAATTTTGGCGATTATCGCAAAATACGGAACTGATTTTGCAACTGGTTACGTCGTAGAATACACAGGCGCTGCGATCCGCAACCTAACCATGGAAGAACGCATGACTGTGTGCAACATGACGATTGAGGGTGGCGCTCGTGCTGGCTTAATCGCTCCTGACCAGACTACTTTTAACTACTTGAAAGGCAAGCGCTACGTTCCACAAGGGGAAGACTTCCTTTCAGCTGTCGAGGCTTGGAAAGAGCTATGCACGGACGAAGGCGCTGCGTTTGATGCCTGTGTAGAAATCGAGGCAGCCGAGATCGCACCGCAAGTTACCTGGGGAACGAGCCCTGGTATGGGTACGAACATTACAAACACCGTTCCAAACCCTGAGTCATTCGAGACAGTCGCACAGCGCAAAGCGGCACAAGATGCTCTGGCGTACATGGACCTTGCACCTGGCACTCCTATGAGCGAAATCAAAATCGATCGCGTGTTTATCGGCTCCTGTACAAACGGTCGGATCGAGGACTTGCGCAAAGCAGCCGAGGTGGCAAAAGGACGCAAGGTCTCCCCTTCCGTACACGCGATGGTCGTTCCTGGCTCTCAGGCAGTTAAACAGCTCGCTGAGCAAGAAGGCTTGCACCTCATTTTCCAAGAAGCTGGCTTTGACTGGCGCGAATCTGGTTGTTCCATGTGTCTGGCGATGAATCCAGATATCCTTTCCGAGGGTGAGCGTTGTGCTTCTACCTCTAACCGGAACTTCGAAGGACGTCAAGGACGCGGCGGAAGAACGCATCTGGTTAGCCCGGAAATGGCAGCAGCAGCAGCTATCGCAGGCCACTTCGTCGACGTACGTGAATGGAAAAGCGAGAACGCTAGCAAGGAGGTATTCCAATGAATCCATTTGTCATCCACACCGGAGCGGTAGCCCCACTCGATCGTGTAAACGTAGATACCGACGCAATTATCCCTAAGCAGTTCTTGAAGCGCATTGAGCGTAGCGGTTTTGGTCAATTCCTGTTCTACGAATGGCGCTTTACTGTCGATGGTGCGCCAATCGATACGTTCATTCTGAATACGCCTGCGTACAAGGAGTCTACGGTCCTTCTTGCCCGCAACAATTTTGGCTGCGGCTCCTCTCGTGAGCATGCCCCATGGGCTCTCCTTGATTATGGCTTCCGCTGTGTGATTGCTCCATCCTTTGCGGACATTTTTTACAACAACTGCTTCAAAAACGGCATCCTGCCGATCAAGTTAAGTGAAGAGCAAGTCGATGAGCTGTTCAATCGTGCTCAAAACAAGCCGAACTACCAGCTGACCATCGATCTGCAAGAACAAGTCGTACGTGACAGTGAAGGTCTCTCCTATCCGTTCGAGGTAGACTCCTATCGTCGTTACTGCCTGCTGAATGGTCTCGACGATATTGGAATCACGTTGCAGTATGAAGATAAGATCACTGCATACGAAGCAAGTCGTTAATTTACCATCCATAGCGTAGCGCATAGAAAAAGCGAAGGCATCCACTATTGTGTCCCTTCGCTTTTTCTATGTTTGTCCTATAAATGAATATACATGTGGTTCTCATCAAAGTATTGATCGCCGATTTTCAGTGCCCGCTTCTCTAAACCGTATGGGAGAAAACCCATTTTTTCATAGAGATGAATGGCACCCGGATTGGTCGTGACGACAGCGAGCTGTACCGTATCAATATCTCCCCGCTTCTTCAAATACGCGAGCTCAGTCTGCATGAGTGCTTGCGCGACACCCTTCCCCCGATACGCTTCACGCACGTACATGGAGACGATAGATGCTTTGTGTCTTGCTTTCATCCCTCGGTGGCGGAAAAAACCAATGATGCCAGCCAGATGTCCTTCCACAAAAGCTCCAAAATAGCCGCTATCCCCCGCCTCTCCTTGCGAAAGTCTTCTCAGCCACTCTTCCCCAGGCATTTGAATTTCCTCTTCATAGGTAGAGCCGAATGCATCTGGATCAGTTTGCAGCCCTTCCAGTCTAATTTTAATTAGCTCATCTGCATCATCTGGTGCCAAAAAGCGAACTTCCATTCTAAGCTGCACCTCTCCTATTTTTAATTTCCACTTATCTTAGTCAAGAGTTGCTAGAAAGTAAAGAACTATCTAAAAAAAATAGACCAGGAGCATCTCCCTGGCCTATGAACCTCTTCCTATGCAGTTCCAGACTGATTGGCGTTACTTTGCCCAAACAGCTCCAGTGCTTGCTCCCGCAGCTTGAACTTTTGAATTTTACCGGAAGCGGTCATCGGATATTCGTCTACAAACTGTATGTAGCGAGGGATTTTGTAATGAGCGATCTTCCCTTCGCAATAGTCCCGTACCTCATCCTCCGTCAACGTTTCGTGAGGCTTTACCCGAATGCACGCCAATACCTGCTCGCCGTATTTAGCATCAGGTACACCTACAATCTGGACATCCAACACTTTTGGATGTGTATAGAGGAATTCTTCCACTTCACGAGGATAAATATTTTCCCCTCCGCGAATGATCATGTCTTTAAGCCTGCCAGTAATCCGATAGTAGCCTTCTTCATCGACGGTTGCCAAGTCTCCGGTATGTAGCCAGCCTTCCTGATCGATCGCTTTCACTGTCTCCTCAGGCATGTTGTAATAGCCTTTCATGACCAAATATCCTCGGGTGCACAGCTCGCCTTGTACACCTAGTGGCAAAATGTCACCTGTCGCCGGATCGATGATTTTTGCTTCTACCTCTGCATGGAGACGACCGACAGTGGATACTTTTCGCTCGAGGGAATCCTCTGGCACAGTCTGTGTGATGACGGGAGAAGCTTCTGTTTGTCCGTACGCAATCGTAATGTCACGGATTCCCATTTGATCGACAACCTTCTTCATAACCTCAATCGGGCATAAAGAACCGGCCATGATGCCTGTTCGCAGCGAGCTCAGGTCACGCTCAGCAAAAGTCGAATGGTTCAGCTCGGCAATAAACATGGTGGGTACACCGTACAGTGCTGTGCAGCGTTCAGCCTCTACAACCGCAAGTACCACACCGGGATCAAAGGCGATGACAGGAACCATCGTCGCACCAGTTGCTACACATGCCAAGGTCCCCATCACACAGCCAAAGCAGTGGAAAAACGGAACAGGAATGCACACCTTATCCTCTAACCCGAGCCGCTGACATTCCGCTACCTTGACGGCATTGTTGACGATATTGACATGCGATAGCATGACTCCCTTTGGAAAACCAGTCGTCCCGGATGTGTACTGCATATTGATGACATCATCAGGGGAGAGCGTCGCCTGACGCGCGATCCGCTCTTCTTCCGTGACCAATACAGCACGTTCGAGTAAATCACTCCACAAAAACATTCCGGGTTGTCGCTCATTCCCTAGATAGATCACATTTTTTAAATGCGGAAACCTTTTAGATTGTAGCGCTCCTGGATCACATGTCTGTAACTCTGGGCAAATCTCTTGAATCATGGAGAGATAATTCGCATCGCGATAAGAATCCATTAAGAGAAGCGTCGTCGACTCGGATTGACGCAACAAATATTCTAGTTCATGTACCCGGTAGCTCGTATTGACCGTTACCAGTACACCGCCCATTTTCGCCGTGGCAAACTGGGAAATCACCCATTCTGGCACATTGGTTGCCCAAATCGCGATATTGTCCCCTTTTTGAATGCCAAGAGACATAAATCCCCGCGCTGCCTGATTGCATATCGCTTGAAATTCCCCAAACGTATAACGGAGCCCTCGTTCGTGATAAACCAGCGCTTCCTTTTCCTGATATTTACTGGTTGTGTCGTCTAACATATTGCCGATTGTGGTCATATGAATCATACAAGCACCCCCCAAAACATTCAGACTATTCTGTAGGATTCTTCTTTTACGCCACAATCCCTTCTTTTTCCATTATCGTCCTATACCCATTCGTTCTTGTGTTCTTTGATAAAGGCAATGTCCTCTTGATAGTGAAGAATATGACCTTCTTCGACCATCTTTTGAAAAGCAGCATCGCCTTCACTGGCTTTTCTGGCAATGGTTTTGCATAGTCCTTCTAAGCGAAGCAAGACCATTTCTAGCGTACCTTCCTTCATTTCCATCCCGTACGATTCAAAAAACATGGCCACTCGCTGTTTTCGCTGATTGGCATGCAGCAGTGATTGATAATGGATTTTTTCTCCGGATTCCGTTAAAGAAAATCTACTCAAAGGCACGCAGGTATAGAGCGTATAGGCGATATCCCAAAGTCTTGGACCCGGAGCCGCTAAATCAAAATCGATAATGCCAATCGGTACTTCTTGATGGAAAATGATATTGTACATAGCAAAGTCGTTATGACAGATGATCTCACACGGGCCAGGAGTGTGATCCAACGAATGCCACTGATCATCGAAAGGAAAATCACTCACAGAATCATGATAAAGCCGAAGCATTTTCGCAATTTCTTGTAACGCTTCGTTTGCATGCATATATTCCTTCCAAGGATAATGACCTGCCTCTCCTTCAATAAAGGACAGGATTTCTCTCCCCTTTTCATCCATGCCTAAAAATTTCGGCGCATTCGGATAGCCTTTTCTTTCCAAGTGCTTCAATAAATCATGGATGTTCTTGCTTCCTGGCTTTACTTCCCTTCTAACTGTATGGCCAGAACGGTAAACGTTCGTGACGTTTCCGCCCGCTAATAATTCTTCTTTCGACGATGACGATTTTGACATTGCATGAACGCTCCTTTCTTTTGACGAAAAAAGAAAGCGTCCCTGTTGTGGAACGCCATCTACTTTACTGCACAACGATTTTTTTCGTAACCTCTACCTTGTATGGCAGGTGGTTGCTGTAGTTGAGCTCTACCCGAATTTCATGCTCTCCCTTGGGCAACTTTTTCAGTAAAAATTCTGGTTGATAAATCATCCCTTTTGGCTCGCCATTCAGGTATAAATGTGCGTGCCCCTCACCAAAGACTGGTGCCTCTGCCAATTCTCCATTGTCCTGAACAAACGTGAAGTTCTCTGTAAGCAAGGATACTTCTGCCGTCGTCCCATCCATCTTGACCTCCATATTCAGCGCTGGCTTTTCTGACCCTGCTGGCTGGTTCATGGGTGCCGTCGCTGTAACAGAAGTAGTTGGATCTGACGGTCGATAAGAGTCAGAGACGCTCAGAGGGTCTTTGACCAAAAGTACGATTCCCGCCACTAGTACTACAAGAAAAACGATTCCACCCAAAATGAGATTGCGCATACTGATAATAAAGACCTTCATGTCTCTACTCTCCCTTTCGCAAGTGCTTGTCACTTATTTGTACATGCATATGCGAGAGTGAAGAGAGTTAGAAGCAAAAACTTTTCTAGTAGTTAACGATAGTTAATAAATTGTACTTCCAATGGCAGATCAGCCTTGCGAATCGCGTTGATGATTTGCTGTAATTCATCTTTGCTTTTTCCCGTCACGCGAATCTGATCGTCTTGAATCTGTGTTTTTACTTTGACCCCTGTATCTTTGATGATGCTGTTGATCTTTTTCGCATTGTCTTTGTCGATCCCCTGCACTAGCTTGACACGCTGACGGACAGTACCACCCGCTGCCGGTTCAATTTTGCCGTAGTCGAGGTTTTTGATCGGGACATCCCGTTTGACAAGCTTCCCAAGTAAAATGTCTTTTACCTGACTGAGCTTGAAGTCGTCATCGGAGACGAGAACGAGCTCTTCCTTTTCCAAGGAGATGCTGCTCTTGCTCCCTTTGAAGTCAAAGCGATTTTCTATTTCTTTTAATGCGGTCTGAATCGCATTGTTCACTTCGGACAACTCTACTTTGGACACGATATCAAATGAGCTCTCTTTACTCAAAGAAATTCTCCTCTCTTTTATTAGATCGCACGGATCAAGCCACCATCGACGAGGAAGGATTGACCTGTCACGTAGCTGTTTGCTGACGAAGCCAAGAACGTCACCATGCGAGCAAACTCGTCAGGCTGACCGTATCTGCCCAATGGGATTTGCTTCTCCCAATTTTCTCTTACTTCATCTGCACTGATGCTCTTCGCCTCTGCGGTAAGCCCATCCAATTGTGCCACACGATCCGTCGCAATTCTGCCAGGCCCGATGGTATTAATCAGAATCCCATCTGGTCCAAGTTCTGAAGAAAGCGTCTTGGATAGGCCCAATACCCCTGTACGAAACGTATTGGACAAGAGCAAATTCTCAATCGGCTGTTTAAAGGACGAAGACGCGAAGTTGATGATTCTTCCAAATTGGTTCGCTCGCATATGCGGCAAAACAGCACGAATGGCCCGTACATAGCTGAGCAAATTTAGCTGGAAGGCTTGCATCCACTGTTCGTCGGTGAGCTGATCGAATCTGCCTGTCGCTGGCCCGCCTGAATTGTTGATTAAAATATCGACGCTGCCAAAATGCTTGACCGTTGCTTCGACAACTCGCTTTATGTCTTCTTCCTTTGTCACATCCACTGTTACGGCTAGAGGTGATTTTCCAGTAGCCTGTTCGATCTCAGCACGAACGATTTCCAGAGCAGCTTCATCTCTACCACATATCGTGACATTCGCTCCTTCTTGGGCGAGGCACTGCGCTGTTGCCTTCCCCAATCCTTTTGATGAGGCGAGTACTAGAGCCGTTTTTCCTTGCAAATATAGATCCATGTGCATGCTCCTTTCATGGTTCACTTTTGTATGTATCTTGATCTCTTTATTCTACAGAACTTTCAGACGAAGGAAAAGCAAAAGAGAAGGGGTACAGCACATACTCCCCTTCTCTTGCGAATCGCTATACCTCTGTCGGAGGTACGTTCTTATCTTTATTTTGTTTTGCTTCTCGTTTCGCTTCGCGCTTCGCCTGGCGAGCCTCTTTGCGCTCCTGTCTTCTTGCCTTCGCCCCCTCAAACAGGGAGTACAGAACTGGAACGAGCACCAATGTCACGATTGTGTGGAAAATCAAGCCGGAGATAACGGCTGTTGCGAGTGGAGCTTCCAAATCAGAGCCTTCCGCCATTGCAAGACCCATCGGTAGCATCCCGAGAATCGCCGTCAACTTCGTCATGATAACGGGACGAATACGTTCTTTCGTTCCTTGGATAATCGCCTCTGCGGTTTCCATTCCACGTTTACGCAGCAGGTTGATCCTGTCGATCAAGAGGATCGCATTGGATACGACGATACCGACAAGCATGATAATCCCGATCATCGCCATTTCACCGAATGTCCGCTGCGTAAGGACGAATCCAAGCACAACACCGACCAAGGCCATTGGAATCGTCAGCATGATGATAAACGGTTGGGACATCCGCCCGAACTGGGCAACCATAATGACGTAAATCAGAGCCAGAACCCCCAAGAATACGAAGATCCCCTGGTTTATATTCGTGCTTTGCTCTTTTAGCTTACCGGCAATTTCCACCTTATATCCTGCTGGTACAATCACGTTTGGCAATTTCTCATTAATCTCACGGCCTACTGGGCCTAAATCACTTCCCAGCATCTCAGCAGAAACCGACACGATACGTTCGCCTTCTTTACGCTCAATCGTGATCGGAGACTTACTGTACTCCATATCTACCAGATCTGCCAAAGGCACTGCTGCCCCGTCTTTCGATGTCACCATAATCGTTTTGAGCTGATCCGGGTGCTTCAGCCAGTTATCCGGCATCTTGGCAACGATGTTTACTTCGATTCCATCTTGTGTGATGGACGTAATTGGTTGGCTGCCAATTAACACGCTCAGTTGTTGCAAAAGGGAACGGTGATCTACATTCAGTCTGGTAAGCGCTTCTTGTTTTGGCAGCAACGTAACTTTTTCTTTTCCTTCTTTAAAATCGTTGCGAATGTTGGTGAGCCCGTTGATCGTGCCAAGCATCGCTTCCAGATCGGTTGCGATCTTCCGCATGACTTCCATGTCATCCCCGTAAACATCCAGTTGGATCGGGCCGCTTCCCCCTTGTTGTCCGAAAGACATGGAGACGGAATCGATTCCTGGGGTCGCATTCAGGCGCTTGTTAATATCCTCATTCAAAGCGTCCTTTTCACGTGTTCTCTCCGTCTTCGGAATTAAGGAAATGAACAATGTTGCTTCTTCCTTGGAAGTGAAGAAGAATACATCCTTGATTTCCGGGATCTCCCGCATAGATGTTTCCGCGGTGATGGCTGCTTTTTGGGCTGTTTCCAACGTAGTACCGATTGGCATTTTCATAGTGACAAAGACGATATTTTCATTTGGGTTAATTCCTTGACCCATTTTCATAAAAGGTGTGAGGAAAGCAGAACCAACCAGCAATGCTACTGCGAGTAAAATTGTTTTCATTCGATGTCTAATCGCTACATGTAAAATACCGCTGAATACACGAATGATAAAGTGTTCCTTGCCTTCTCCTTCTAGTGAAACGTGCTTATCCTTCTGCAAGAAGCGATTGGAAAACACGGGAACGAAGAAGAAAGCAGCGATCGTCGATGCAATAATGGCAGCGGATACCGTAAAGGCGATTGTGGCTAAAACCGGTTTCAGCCAATCTTCAAAATCGGCAAAGACAAGTGGCAAAAAGACGATGATGATCGTGAGCTGCGAGGTGAACACAGGTGTCAAAACTTCTCTCGTTCCTTTAATAATTGCCTGCTTCAGCTCTTCGCCCTTTTCCCGGTAGTGATAGATACTTTCCAATACGACGATGGCGGCATCGACGATCAAGCCGACTGACAAGCTAAGTGACAGCAAGCTGATCATATCGATGTTGTAGCCTGCGAGTTTCATCGCGATGAACGTCATCAACGCAGAGAGCGGCAGCGTCGTAGCGATAACGAGTGTGACCCTCCAGTTGCGAAGGAAGACGAACAAGATGATGATCGCAAGCGCCCCACCAATCATGACATCCCGGCTGAGGTTGCTCACGGCATGCTCGACAAAGGAAGCTCCTTCGAACATGACTTTGATGTTGTATTTGCCGTTTGCTTCTGTGTTAATTTTGCGAACGACTTCTTCTACATTCTTTTGTGTCGTGATCAAGTCATAACCGTCTGCCCGCGTCACGCTGAGTTGAATAAACACAGAACCGTTTGTCAGGGCGACGAAGTCTTTTACTTTTCCACGCAAATCTTCAATTTGTGCCAGTTGATTCAGAGAAACGGTTCCTCTCGGTGTATCAATTGGCAGAGCCTCTATTTCCTGTGGAGTCTGATAAGTATTGTCAATCATGACAACCGTATCAAATCCCGTGTTCTCCAGTGTACCAATCCCTTGCTTCCAGTTTGTATCCTGAAGCTGTGAAATGATAGCCGCTGGCGTTGTTTGATAGGCATTCAATCGCTGTGGCAAAAAGGAAATGGTAATTTTATTCTCGAAGCTTTTCTCTTCTACGATTACTTCCTTGACGCCCTCGACTTCTTCAATGCGATCCTTGATTGAGGTTTTTGCCAAACTCAGCATGGTCTTTGGCTCTGCTCCCACGACGGCAAAATCAATCATTTGATCGCTACCCATATTACTCTGGAAGATATCTACAGAGTCAACGGCTTTCGGAAAACCGTTTCGGAGACGGTTAACGGCATTTTGTACATCTTGCTTAACCTGCTCGCCTTTGCCTTCATTTGCAGAAACATTGATTCTGACAAAACCTGCACTTGTTGAAGAAGAGTATTTTTTAATATCATTAATCGATTTTAGTTCTTGCTCTACTTTCTTCGTTACTTTTTCTTCCATCTCTTCTGGTGGCAGTGCACCACCGGAAATTCTTACGTTAATATCAGGGAAGTTCGTCTTTGGAACGAGTTCGATATTAAAGCTGAATAAGGACCCCAAGCCTGCAATGACGAGCAAAAATGTAAACAAGTAGACGATTAGCTGTCTTTTCAGCAAAAAGAGAATCATCTTGTTCATGCAACTATTCTCCCTTCGCCTCTACTTTTTGCCCTTCGACGTAGAATGTAATTCCACTGCGCAGGAGCTGGTCGCCTTCTTTCACTCCAGATACGATTTCGATGGAGTCTCCGACCAATTGACCGGTCTTCACTGGTTTTTTTACTGTCAGTCCATTCTCTACTGCCATCACGTAATGGTCGGTTTGACTCACGCCGACACTTTCCAGCGGCACGAGGAAGCCATTCACTTGGCGCGGCACCTCAATTGTTGCGGCCATTCCTCCACGCCAGTAACCATCTGCATTCGGAATCGTGATCTCGACGCGGTACTTCCCTGTATCCTTGTTCACAACTGGAGAGATAAATGCAATGGTTCCTTCACTTTTCTTACCATCGTCCGCCAAAGCCTGCACCTTTGTTTTCTCACGGAATTGGCCGATCAATTCATTGGAGACATCCAAGGTTACTTTAACTTCAGACAAGTCGACAATACGAATAATTTCTTGACTTGGAGAAGCCTGCTCTCCGATTTGCAGCTTTACATCCACGACTGTTCCTGCGAATGGCGCCTGAATTTTCGCATCATCCAAGCTCTTCTTCGCACGGTCTACACCGCCGGCAGCGGCTTTAATCGATGCATTGGCGACCATGACATCTTCTGGTTCCGCTCCTTTTTGCAGCTCATTCAGAGACAGCTGAGCGTCACGCAGGGTAATCTCTGCTTGCGTAACAGCCCGTTTACTTGCATTTATTTCGTTTTGCGAAATGGCTCCGCCAGCAAACAGCTTCTCACTTGTTGCGAGGTCCTGCTTTGCTTTATCCAAACTGTCTTGCGCACTTTTTACCTGCAAACGCTTCTGCTCAAGTGCTTCTGCTGTCGCGCCCTTTAACGTCTTGATTTTCCGCGCTGCTGCTTCCTCTACTTGCCCCTGTGCTGCTGCAATTTCTTTTTGGGTGTAACGCGTATCCAATGTGGCCAATAACTGACCTTGCGCGATTTTTGCTCCTTTGGTCGCGGAGATCGCTGAGATCGTTCCGCCTGTACCAAACGACAGTACCGCTTCCCGCTTAGCTTCCACCATCCCTGTGACCGCGAGCATCACTGGCTTTGTTGCTTTTTGTACCTTTACAACCTCTACTACCTTCGCCTTTGCCTCTGTCTGCTGCGGTGCCTCTGGTGCTGGTGCTGAACAACCTGCTGCGACCAACATTACCGAAGCCAGAATAATCGATGCCCGTTTTTTCACAAGAATTCCTCCAAATTTTCACAATCATTCCTCATGGCGTAATTGTGCCAGTTTTTACCTCTGCTGCAAAACAGTCAGCGGGTGGAAATTCATATCCGCCCCGAGACGGAGACCAGCACCTCCCAGCGCATAAATAAATACGCAAGAAAACTGGGAAAGTTACCTTTTATTGGACGATTTTATAGAAAAATTTACAAAAAAAGCAGCCAAGTCATAGACTTGAACTGCCTTTTGGATTTGATCCATGTTATTGTTCGATCAGTTGTTCCAGTTCTTCGAGCAATTCCTTGAATACACTTAATGCTTCTGCAATCGGTGTTGGCGAAGTCATGTCTACGCCTGCGCCCTTAAGCAGATTGAGCGGATAATCTGAGCTACCGCCCTTGAGGAACTGCAAATAACGATCCACGGCTGGCTGGCCTTCCTCCAATATCTGCTTGGAAAGAGACGTCGCGGCAGAGAAGCCAGTCGCGTACTTATACACATAGAAGCCTCGATAGAAATGAGGAATCCGCGCCCATTCCAAATCTACCTCGCTGTCTACGACCATATCCGGGCCGTGATAGGCAACATTGAGCTCACGATAAATGGTACTGAGAGATTCCGATGTCAGCGGCTCTCCCTGCTCTTCTTTTGCGTGCACAATTTTCTCAAACTCAGCAAACATGGTTTGACGGAATACCGTTCCACGGAACTGCTCCAGGTAATGATTAATCAAGTACATGCGCTGTTTCTTGTCAGTCGTCGTCTCGAGCAAATGATTCATCAGAAGTGCTTCGTTCAATGTGGAAGCCACTTCTGCTACGAAAATCTTGTAATCGGCATACGTGTAAGGCTGTGCGTGATTGGAATAGTAGCTATGCAAGGCATGCCCCATCTCATGCGCCAACGTAAACATGTTGTTGACATTGTCATGGTAGTTCATGAGCACAAATGGATGTGAGGTAAAGGCGCCCCATGAATAGGCTCCGCTTGTCTTCCCTTCGTTTTCATGCACATCGATCCAACCGTTGGAAAAACCTTCTTCCAAAATGCGACCGTACTCCTCACCCAGAGGATGAAGGGCTTCTTTAATCGTTGAGACAGCCTGATCATACGGGATTTTCATGTCCGTCTCAGGTACGATTGGCACGTACAAATCGTACATGTGCAATTCATCTACGCCCAATAATTTTTTGCGCAAAGCAATGTATCTGTGCATGAGCGGAAGATGCTCATGGATCGTTGCAATCAGGTTATCGTAAACAGGGAGCTCCACATTATCGGCAAACAAGGCTGCGTACAGGGCAGACGGATATTTTCTCGTCCGTGCGTAGAAAACATCCCCTTTGATGGCAGATGTCAACGAAGCTGCGATTGTATTGCGGAACTTGCCATACGTGCTGTACAACGCCTCGAATGCTTCTTTGCGCACGCGTCGATCTTTGCTTTCCATGAACTGCGTATAGCGTCCCTTGGTCAGCTCGACTTCTTCGCCATTTTCATCCGTGATCATCGGAAATTTCATGTCAGCGTTGTTGAGCATCCCAAAAATTTTGGAAGGAGAAGACACAAGTTCGCTCATATTTGCCAGCAATGCTTCTTCCTCGGCAGACAGCGTATGTGGCTTGAAGCGAGTTATCTCTTCCAACAAAATGCGGTAGTGCTCAAGACCTTCTACTTCTTTGATCCACGTTTGCAAGTCTTCCGTGGAAATCGCCAAAATCTCTGGCTGTATGTACGAAATGGAACCATATACTTGCGTGCTGAGGCTGGTCGCCCTGTCAGTCAGCCCTTGATACTTGCTGTTCGCATTGTCTTCGTCTCGACGCATACGTGCATAGACGTACACTTGATCAAGCGTCTTCAATAATTCATCTTGCAGAGTCAACACGGCCAGCAAATGTTTTCCGGAAGTAGCTAGAGAGCCTTTCATTGCTGCGATTTTTTCTGTGAGCTGTTTTACTTTTTGTACGTCCGCTTCCCAATCATTATCAGTGGGATACATGTCCTCAAGACGCCATTTGTATTCAGCGGGGACGTCACTGCGTTTCGGCAGTGTTTTGCTTTTATTCACCGTGATCACTCCCTCGTTATTTATGTAAGATGAAATGGTCAAATCATCCATATGTGTATCCTATCGCATTATGCCTACAGGTTCAAATCAATCAGGCGCTTTCACGTTTTCCACAGAAAAAAAGCCGAGCTTTCCCGTGATGGAAAAGTCAGCTTCTCCCTACTCCAATATAGTGAAAGCCTGCTTCCTTTACCTCCTGGTTCGGCCAGGCATTTCGTCCGTCTACCAAGAGCGGCTGCACCATGCTTTGATGAACCTGTTTCCAATCCAGTTGGACACACTGTTCCCATTCTGTGACCAATAGAGCGGCGTGTGCTCCCTCGCATGCTTCTGCCGCGGATTGCGTGTACGTGATCTGTGGAAACTGCTTGCTGACACCAGGTGCTCCAATCGGATCGAACGCCTTCACGGAAGCGCCTTTTTGCAGAAGTGATTCTATCAATTTGAGCGAAGGCGCTTCGCGGATGTCATCCGTATCCGGTTTAAACGTCAACCCCAAAACGGCAATTTGTTTGCCTTTCAGATCAGGGAGTTGCAAGCATAACTGCTCCAAAAACCAGCCAGGTTGTGTAGCATTCACCTCTCGCACTTTATCCAAAATGCTTAAGTGAATATTGTGCTCTGCTGCGAGCTGCAATAACGCAATCGTATCCTTCGGAAAACAGGAACCGCCATAGCCTACTCCTGCCCGTAAAAATTGCGGACCGATTCGGCTGTCCAGTCCCATTCCTCGCGCGATCGTCACAATATCCGTCCCGAGCGCGGTACTCAACCGTGCTAGCTCATTCATGAAGGAGATTCGGGTTGCCAAAAATGCATTCGAAGCGTATTTGATCAGCTCCGCGTTTGCTCTGGTGGTGATTACTCGCGGTGCCTTCACGCCATTGTACAGCTCCTCCATGCGAGCCGCTGCCTGAGGACTATCTACACCAATGACGATTCGCGAAGGCTCCAATGCGTCCAATAATGCACTCCCTTCCCGTAAAAACTCCGGGTTGGATGCAACAGATACACCTTGACAGCCAGCCAGCATCCCCGCTACTTTTTCGCCAGTTCCGACTGGTACGGTACTCTTGATTACCACGATGCGTTCTTGCGGCGCGAGCGAATGGACCTTTTCCATGTCAGAAACAGCCCCAAGTAAATACGTTAAATCGGCTGTGCCGTCTGCTGCTTCAGGTGTCCCCACACAAATGAAAAAAATCTCTGCGTCCTTCGCCTCTGTGAGATCCGTATAAAAAGCTAGCGCGCCATCATCCAATACTTTTTTCAATGCCTCTTCTAAGCCTGGCTCGTAAATCGGCGAGATCCCTTGCCGCAATTTTTCTACTTTGGACGCAACGAGGTCAATACCGATCACCTGATGACCGTTTATGGCAAGGGAGACAGCAGTCGTCAAACCTACGTAGCCGGTCCCAATAACTGCAACTTTCATTCCTTCACCTCATCATTTTTTCGACACACGTAAATAGAGCTCTTCTAGCCTCATCCGTTGCTTATGGATATCGTGGTTTTTTTCTACTTTCAGTCGAGCCTCCGTCGTGACCTGTGCCCACTCGTGACTATCTGTTAGTACACGATTTATCATTTTCCCGAGTGCAGTCGGTGATTTCTCCGGAACCAGATATCCGGTCACTTTGTTTTCGACCAGCTCCGGAATCCCCGCGTGATAGGTGGAAATGACAGGGCGTCCGCTAGCCATCGCTTCCATGATGACATTAGGAATCCCCTCTTGGTTGCCATTTCTCGCTGTCTTACATGCGATGATGAACAAATGGCACTTAGCCAGTTCACGCTGGACTTCACGATGTGGCAGAGCTCCTTTGAGTACGACTTGTGTGCCTAACCTGTTTTTCTTGATCAGTCGTTTGAGCTTCTTTTTTTCTTCTCCATCGCCGACGATGATTAGCTTCGCCTTGGGATGTTTTTTTTGCACGTGGGTAAACGCCTTGATTAACGTATCCATACCCTTTTTTTCAGTCAGTCTCCCTACGCTTAGCAATCGGTACTCCCCATTCTCCACAGGCTGTGGCGGCAGCATGGGAAATTTGCGTAAATCAATTCCTGAGCGGATAAGGGTAATTTTGGATGGGGGACAGCCCAGATGAATCAATCTCTTTCTCATGTGATTGCTCACGACTGTAAACGCATGGCCCTTTCGAAAGAGACGCGTGAGGGACCTTCTGTACAATGGATTTTCTTTGACGCGCTTGGTGGCATCAAAACCGTGAAAGGAAGTGATCAGAGGGAGCTTGCTTTTTTGTGCATGAGGAAGTAATTCTAATCCAGCAGGACCAAAACGGGCATGCAGGCACTTAATTTTTTTTCGTCGCAGCCAAGTGGAGAGGCCGGCCATATGCTTGCGCACATAGACCGGCGAATAAGGAAATTGTTTTCGGTTAAAGGCTCGCTGTCGGGTTAACACCACGGGTTTGACCACTTGATGTCCAAGCAATTGCTCGTAAATGAACGTTTCACTCTTGGGAAGAAACTTTCTGCGATAAACGAGGACCCGATGCATGCAACTGGCCTCCTTGATGACGGGTATTACCCCTTCGATTGCGAACGAATCTCTGCTAATTGATGGCTAAGGCCCTCTTCTAGCGTCACTTTTGGCTTGTATCCCAAGCGTTGTTGGGCAAATTGGATATCCGCACAGGTTCGTAAGGAGTCACCTGCCGGCCCATTTTGATACGTAATGCGAGGGGTCAGATTCATTAACGTACCCATGATGGATAGCACATCGATGAGCTT
Organism: Brevibacillus sp. AG; assembly: GCF_028369215.1. NCBI lineage: Bacteria > Bacillati > Bacillota > Bacilli > Caryophanales > Paenibacillaceae > Brevibacillus > Brevibacillus sp. AG. Next base: position 860,510 of record NZ_JAQMYO010000001.1, read on the forward strand.
GATTTCCCGATCGCCACCCACATTAAAAATGTCACCGGGAACAGCATGCTGTGCAGCGAGCAGATTCGCCTCTACCGCGTCTGTCACATACGTAAAGTCTCGTGATTGCTGGCCATCCCCATAGATGACGACCTGCTCGCCTTTCATCATTTGACGAAAGAAACGATGAAAAGCCATATCGGGACGTTGTCTGGGACCGTATACCGTAAAGTAGCGCAGCATGGTAACCGGGAGTCCATAAGCTTTTACATAAACGGAGCAGATTTGCTCCATCGCTTCCTTGGTCACACCATATGGGGAAACTGGGCGAAGAGGCGCATTTTCATTGGTTACTGTCCCTTGCATCGTCCCGTAAACCGAGGAAGAGGACGAAACCACGATGACAGGTGGCTTCGGTCTTTGCAAGCAAGCCTCCAGCAATTCTTGTGTAGCCAAAATATTATGGCTAACATAATCAGAAAAAGACTTTCCCCAACTGTTTCTCACGCCCGGCAAGGCAGCGAGATGGAAAACAGCATCGACATTCTCAAGCCAAATGTCCCAGCGCCCAGTCTGAAGCGTTGTAGAGTGGAAGGTGAAGGCAGGATGTTTTCCTATTTCGGCCAGATTACGCAGTTTCGCAGCAACATCGTAGTTATCGATAAACCCGTCTATCCCGATGACTGTCACGCCATCGTTCAACAAGCGCTGTGTCAAATGAGACCCAATAAAACCTGCACAGCCGGTGACAAGAGCTTTCTTCATCGCCTCCGACGCCTCACTTTCTTCAGCCTTTTAATGACTAAATAACCTTCCTTGTAACCATAGATGGCCTTGTACTTCTTACCCCACCTTTTCAGATAAAATTTGAATGTTTTTTTTCGCAAATAATTACGGCGGAACTTCATCTTGCTGTCTGTGAGCTGACCTTTATGCTTCGTCCGGTTGTACAGGATCTGGTTGATGTATCTCACCCGATACTTTTCAATTAATCGCAAAATGATTCGCCGGTCCTCCATAATCCTTCCCTCGTATCGATCCGAGGTATCCCAACCACCCACTTTGTGCAGGGCTTCTACACGATAGCAACGTGGAGAAACCATCCAGCGATTGTACTTCAGAAACTGGTATTTGTTATGAAATGTCTTATGCTTCACCTTAATCGTTTTGGTATACTTTCCGCTCCTAACTTTCCAGATGTTCATGTTGCCATAGAAGAGAGCTGTGCTTTTCTTGCTTTTGTGAATGTACTTTTTGAGCACTGACAGCGTTCGTTTCGGTAACCAGTCATCGGAGTCGAGTTGTACGAGATAAGGGGTATCCACCATGGACAATGCCTGATTCATGACTTTGCCGATTCCAGAATTTTGTTCCATTCGATGATACATAATGTTTGGGTGGTACATATATTTTTCAATTTTACTTCTGGTGTGATCGGTGGACGCATCGTCAATGATCAACAGCTTCCAATCTTTTGAGGTTTGATTCAAGACGCTGTTGATGGCTTTGCGAATAAACTTGGCGCGATTGTATGTCGGAATAACTACAGTAAAGGTCGGATTCATACGTCCTCCCTCTTGAAAGCCGGAATGCAAATGGACGATTTGTCGCTTACAATGAAGACTCCTGTACTGTTAGAAGATTGACCCGTCAACATCGATGAGCGGCCGAAAACGCTGTTTGTTATTTTCCAAGCGATTTCTTGCAGCGAGCTGTTTTCCAGCAAGATACTATTTTCGATATACGAGCAATTTCTCAAGCTTACGCCATTTTGGATCGAGACGTACGGTCCGATTTGACAATTTTCAATCACACAATCATCACCGATTAGTACCGGACCCGTAATCTTCGAATTTTTCACTATGGTTCCTTTGCCAATTTGATGTTGATTGCCTAGCTCCCTCGTAAGCATCCACTGGTTGGCCTCCAGCCAGCGATCGATGGTTCCCACATCCGAATACTTTCCGTTGGTGACGGAGTGAGCCAACTTGAATCCGCGATTAATCATCGATTGAATCGCATCCGTTATTTCTAGTTCGCCTCGGGGAGATGGCTGCAGGGTAGCAATCGACTCAAAAATAGGTGGCGTAAACAGGTATGCACCAATCACTGCCAGGTTGCTCTTTGGCTGACGTGGCTTTTCCTCTACAGAGATTAGTCGTCCTTTTTGTACTTCTGCGATCCCATAGTCCTGTGGTCTCTCCACTTTACTTAGCATCACGACACCGTCAGATTTTCCCTTCGTAAACGCTTTTGTAAGTCCGTGAAGCGAATCCATCAATAAATTATCACCTAGTAGCAAGATAAACGGTTCGTCTTGTAAAAACGGTTGCGCTAGCTGGACAGCATGGGCAATTCCCAGTCGTACCTCCTGCCTGATAAACGTAATGGTAGCCCCGAATTGACTACCATCGCCCACCATGGGAGGAATCTGTGATTGAGAAGGATGTATCACGATGCCAATGTCCTGAATGCCCACTTCACGCAGTTTGCGAATGCAATAGTGTAAGACCGGGTGATTGGCCACAGGGAGGAGGGTTTTCGGTTGCGAATAGGAAAAGGGGTGCAGTCGCGACCCACGTCCAGCACACAAGATTAACCCTTTCACAAGTATCACTCCCCAGTTGTGCTCTGCGATACTTATAAGGTATGCGTATCTGGATAGCTGGACAGGGCAGACGTCCACATTGGCGCAAGAAAAGGCAACCACCTACATCCTTTCCGTTCGAATTAACCAGTTTTTAAAAGCGGTTGTTTCTCTTCACTTCGCGTTGGAACAACTGTTTCAAACAAGTTCAGATAGCCTTGCGCTGTCGCGTACCAAGAAAAAAACTTGGCTCGTTGCAGGGCCTGTTTGCCCATTTCATTCCGGACAGCAGGTGAACTCCACAACAGTTCCCAGACAGCAGGCAATCCTTTTTCCCAATCTTTTGGCGGAATGATAAAGCCACTTTTCTCGTGGGCAACGACTTCACGAATACCACCACGTGGAGTGGAAATGACGGGCTTTCCGGAAGCCATTGCCTCTAAATTGACACGGCAAAACGCTTCTTTCCAAACGGATGGTGTCGCCACGACATCCCCAATTTGATAGTAAAGCGGCATTTTTGCGGATGGTACGAAATTGACGAAACGTACCTTTTTACCCAAAGGCTTCGCAAGTCGCTTGAGCTCTCGAACATACGGGTTCAGGCGATTACTGCCGTATCCCGTACCGCCCACAATGACGAGTTTGGCTTTCGGGTCTTGTTTGCTCACCTGGCGAAAGGCTTTGATCAGCACATGCACCCCTTTTCCGCGCATGAGTCTGCCGGCATAAAACAAGACGCGATCATCTGGCTTCAATCCGAGTTCTTGGCGCATTTTTTTGACCGCTATCTTTGCAACCTGATAAGGAGTGACATCGACTCCGAGGTGAACCGCATGAATTTTATTAGCAGGAATCTTGCACGTCCGAATAAAATGTTGACGTAAAAATTCACTGTTCGTAATAAAACCTGTTGCCAGTCGAACGGCACGCCGCATATTTTCCTTGCTGATGATCGGCTGTGACCCATACACGTGAGAGTGCATATTCACAAAGACCGGGATCTTGGGAAAATGGCGTTTTAATGTAAGAACATAGATCGGTCTGTTTTCCACGAGGATGACATCTGGCTTGTTTTTTTTGATATGGTTAATAATCCGGCGCAAATAAGGCTTTGGCCCTTTATACGGGACGCGAATAAACTGCCGGTTTTCTTCCACGGATGAGGTTGGATAGGTCGCACATTGACGCGTGTAGATCTTCACGTTATGCATGGGCTCGATCATCTTTGTAACCTCGTCAATATCGTGTTCGACCGAGCTTCCTTTGACCGGTGGTACAGAAAAGGGACCCGGACTAATAATTGCGATGTTCATTTCGCTCGATCTCCCACTCCTTTTTCAGTGAAAGAACTACTTGATACAGGTACTGCAATTGTTTAGTATGGTTCCCTTCAAGCTTCTCCCATCTTTCTTCCCACGAAGCCAGTGCCTCTTTCAGCTCCATCACTTCTTGTTCAAGCTTGTGAACCTGTTCCACGACTACCTCGTCGGTCTCTCTCATAATAATTTCGAAGGTAGGCTCCAAGACCAGTTCCTTCGGCTGCTCTACTGTTGTTTTTACAACCAACTCTTGAACGTTTTCCGTTACTTCCTCTTCCTGTTTTTCATTGGCTTTTACGATTGAAATACGTTGAACTGCCTCATCTACGACATAACTTCCTGAAAACACACCTGGCGTTACCCAATGAGACAGATCCCATTTTTTTCGTTTTTCCACAAGTCATCGCCTCCTGAAGCTTGCATCTACGTAATATGTTATGACAGACAAGGAAAATGGGTACGTGTACGGTGACATAGAAAAAACCGCTTGATTTGGATGAAATCAAAGCGGTTGCCCGTGGTCTCTCATATTTGCTTGTCTACGGAAGTTCAAGCTGTAAAGACGTGCTTGTTCTACGGTTGTAATCTGCTGCTTTTGCCATTCGAGCAAGATCCTGTCAATATAGCGGATGTGGAGTTTGCCGACCGTTGCAGCCTCACGCAAAGCGGTCAATATCAATTCTTCCTGATAGCCGTCCTGTTCGGTCCACATGTGGATGTTCTCCAATTCAAATGGCGCTAACGGGCGACCAAATGCCTGTTCAAAACGAGCGTAAATGGCAACAGGTTCGGCATCCAGAGAAACGGCCACTTCCATAAAGGGCTCCATGCTTCTCGGGTCTGCTTGCTGCTCCCGCCAGGTCTGGTACAGCTTTTTGTACAAAGGGGTCAAATTGTATTGCTCATGACGCATGCCAGTCTGTGGATCGATAAACTCATCTATCGTAATCCAATCTTCTTTTAATAGCTTTTGTAGAGATTGAATCAATTTCCTGCTCGTCATGGACATGCGTTCCTCCAGCTCGGTTAAGGTCGGGAATCGATTCCCTTCCTGCTGAAAGGATAACAGATGAATCAGTAGCATCATCTCGTCATCAGTCAATGACATACGCTTATACATTTTCAAAAGAAGGTTGGAGACGGATGTTGCTCCTTCTTGCAACAATTGCAATATATGGGAGTCCATAACGCATATTCACCTCTGGGTTGGAATAACAAGGGAGTGCGTAAAACGCGCTGTCAAACAATAGGAACACCCTGCTGCCCTCGCGCAACAGGGTGTAGATCATTCAGTGATAAAGGAACTTATGGGTAGAGACGATTCAGCATGCGTGGGAATGGAATGGTTTCACGCACATGATCCAGACCGCAAATCCATGCAATCGTACGCTCCAGACCCAAACCGAAGCCGGAGTGAGGAACTGTACCGTATTTGCGCAGATCCAAATACCAGCGATATGCCTCTTCTGAAAGCTCATGCTCAGCAAAACGTTTCTCCAAGAGTTCTGGATCATCAATCCGCTGGCTACCCCCGATGATTTCGCCGTAGCCTTCTGGTGCGATCATGTCCGCGCACAGAACCACTTCCGGACGTTCAGGGTGTGGCTTCATGTAGAAAGCTTTGATTTCGGTAGGATAATGAGTGATGAAAACAGGCTTGTCGAAGTGGTCCGCAATCATCGTCTCATCCGGTGCCCCAAAGTCGTCTCCCCATTTGATCTCGCTACCTTTTTCCTGCAACAGTTTGATCGCATCATCATAAGAGATGCGTGGGAACGCCCCTGTTACATTTTGCAGTTTTGTTGTATCGCGCTCCAACGTTTTCAGTTCGCGCACACAGTTTTTCAATACGGATTGTACCACATGAGAAACAAACGCTTCCTGAATACGCAGATTTTCTTCATGATCCACGAAAGCCATCTCCGGCTCGATCATCCAGAACTCGATCAAGTGACGACGTGTCTTGGATTTCTCGGCACGGAAAGTTGGACCGAAAGAGTAAACGCGACCTAACGCCATCGCAACTGCTTCCATATAAAGCTGGCCGGACTGCGAGAGATACGCATCTTCCTCAAAATATTTGGTATGGAACAGATTGGTGGTACCTTCCGCAGAGGTCGGTGTCAAAATTGGTGGATCTACTTTTACGAAACCGTTCTCGTGGAAGAACTCATACATGGCGCGAATCACCTCGGAACGCACAGCCATGACTGCACGCTGACGTGGAGAACGCAGCCACAGGTGGCGATGGTCCATGAGGAAGTCAACACCGTGTTCCTTCAAGGAAATCGGATACTCCTGGGCGATCTGAATAATTTCCACACCTGTTACTGTCAGTTCGTAACCGCTTGGTGCGCGGTCATCCGCACGAACTACACCGGTTATGTAAAGTGAGCTTTCTTGTGTGAGCTGCGATGCATTCTCCCACACTTCTTCCGCTACTTCCGCTTTTACTACTACACCTTGGATGAAGCCGGAGCCGTCGCGGAGCTGCAAAAATTGAATCTTGCCGCTGCTGCGTTTGTTGTATAACCAGCATCCCAGGCGTACTTCTTGTCCAACATGCTGCCCGATTCGGGCAATCGTCGTCAACATTGAATGATTCCCTCCATTTACCATGCCACGCAAATACAGACTAAGTATACCTGATAATTATACTATTGGGGGCCTGCAAATTCAATGAAAGTCTCCTTGCATAATGTTAACCATAAAATAATTATGTAAACTAATGTACATTTGGGAGACCTGATCTCTACATCGGCCTCCCCGCTTCTGAATCATCCACTCGCCCCATTGTTGTTTCCTACCGAATTATTTATCATGCTCGATATCGCTATCGTATTCTTCACTACTTTCATAATAATCTTGCTCGAGATCACTTTCATCCGTATCTTCTTCATCTTCGTCCATGTCATCCTCGTCCATGTCCTCATCTTCCATGTCTTCATCGTCCGTATCTTCATAATCCGTGTCTTCATCATCGGTATCTTCGTCATCGGTATCTTCGTCATCGGTATCTTCATCATCGGTATCTTCATCATCGGTATCTTCATCATCCATGTCTTCATCATCCATGTCTTCATCATCCATGTCTTGATCTTCCTCGATCTGATCTTCGTCGACTTCTTCTGTCTCCAGTTGATCCCTCTCCGTTGACCATTCCAATATTTCGTGTGGGACACCTACTCCTTTTTCTCCAATCGCGATCCAGTGAATCACACCAGTCGCTTCTTGACCCTCTTGATTGCGAAACACGGTGATGATCGCTGAAGTCCTCTTGGTGTATTTGAGCGACGTATATATCCCCGGTTGATTTGTCATCGCCACCATACAATAATGTGTATCCGCATATGGCTGTGGCAAACGAACGGTCACATCTGTGGACTTGCTCGTGGCAGAAAGTCTGAATGGGACGAAACCGTATTGTTGAAAGGTTACTCCTACGTGATTATGCGTTTCAATGACCGGAAAGCTCAGCTTCTCAGCCGTAATCGACTCATTCTCAATGTGAAGCGTAGAGACAGCTTTGGGCGCAATTTTGGAACCGGTCACGGAGTCCTCTGCCAGTTTTTCCTGCGTAATAATCCGGTTTTGCAGATGCTGTTCTGTTATGCTTCTGGTAACAAGATGATTTCCTTTGAGCGTCCCCTCCATAATATGAGTTCCATCCAAGCTGCCTTTAATGACATGAGCACCATGAATCGAATGGCTATCTAGCTTGCTCGCATCAATGCTCTGGTCAGCTATTTTCTCTCGGGTGACACTGCCTTCCTGTAATTTTTCCTTGGAAATGGAATTACCCTGGAGATGTTCATTTTGAATGATATGACTGTTGAGATGTGTAGACGATATTGCTTTTTCGGCGATCTTTTCCCCTGTGACGGCTGCTCTGCCCAGATGGCGTGTCTTGATCGCATCTTTGGCTATTTTGGGGGCTGTGATGACGGCATCTCCAATTTTGCTTGTCGTAATGCTTAGATCTGAAATTTTGTCTGTGGAAACAGATTCCGGCGCCAATTTTGAGGTGGTCACCAAGTGGTCATGCAGGTGTTGCGTGTGGATGATGTATTCGCGTAGATGATTGCCCCCAATGAGTCTGTCAGCCAAATGATGTTCTTCTACAGATCTTCTTGCCAACTTTTCTGAACGAATGGACCCGTCAATCAGATGTCGTGAACTCACACTCTCGTCGAGTAAGTGTTTCTCTCCTACACTCTTGTTCGCCAATTTGTCGATAGTGACAGCCTTGTCGGCTATTTTGGCAGTGGTAACCTGCTGATCCCCAATTTTTTTGGACGTCAGCATCCCGTCTTGCAAGTGGCTCGATAGGACACTGCCAGCTTGTAAATGTGTACTACCGATTGATTCTTTGGCGAGTTTTTCTGTCGTGACACTGTTGTTGTTCAAATGCTCAGTGGAAATCGCATTTGGCCCCACTTTATCACTGGTCACCGCTTCTGGCTGTAAATGCTGGCTGTAAATGGCCTGAAATGCGATGTGATGATTCGTGATGCTGCCAGCGCTAATATTACTGCCAGCTATTAGCTCTTCAGTGAGGTGATGACGGTAAATGGAGCCTTCACGGATATGTTGAGACTCAATTGCATCCTCGTCTATCTTCGTCGAAGTAACTGCTCCATCGCGTAATTTATCTCCTGTGACTGCTCCATCCTCAAGCTTCACTGTGTTGATCACATAATTGGCTAGGTTACTTGTTTGAATGGATCCCATTTTTATTTTTTCCGTGGTAATCGATTGATCCTGGATCAAGTCATTCGTAATGGCTTGATCCTGAATATGCTTACTCTGAATCGAGTGGTCGGCAAATTTCATGGAGTCGATGGTTTTATCAGCTAACTTCTCCGACGTAATGCTATGGTTGATCAATTTTTGCGCGGATATCGAATAATCCTGCAAATGCTCACCGTCTACGATTCCCCGCCCCAGATGATCCCTCAGTATCGCATGCGGTGCGATTTTGGTGGAGGTTACGCTCATGTCCGCGAGTTTGCTGCTGTCCACGGCATAATCCTTCAAAATCGAATTATCCACGGCGCCTTGCTTAATCTTGGACGAGTCAATGGCACGGTTCGCAATTTTTTCAGTTGTCACTGATTGATCTGTCAAGTCGTCTGTATAGACAAATGATTGGACACGATCATCATTTCGGTCTTTGATGACCTTCGAATAAAAGTTCGGATTGGCAGTTGAGCTTTGTTTGGAAGATGCATCCTGTTTGAAAGTTGTATCCTGTCTGGAATTTGAAACCTGTCTGGAAGTTGTATCCTGCTTGGAATTTGAAACCTGTCTGGAAGTTGTATCCTGTCTGGAAGTTGCATCCTGCCTGGAAGTTGAAACCTGTCTGGAAGTTGTATCCTGCCTGGAAGTTGAATCCTGCCTGGAAGTTGAATCCTGTCTGGAAAACGAGTCCTGTTTGGAGGATAGGTCCTGCTTGGGTACTTTGGGAATCGGTTGTTGTTGCTCTTTCGGTGTGGCAGCAGAGAGGGGAGGTATTCTCTGATCGCTCTCCAAATTACTTTCAAGCAGATTTAATTCGAGGTCTTCCATCCACTCCCGATCGGGTGATGATGTATATGAGAGCGGTAACTCGTGCATGGTCTGCCTAAAGGTTTTGCTCAGACTTTTGTTTGCTTTTCGCCGGTTCACATTGGCCATAGGGTCTCCTTGCCTCCTGATTTCATTCCCGTATCACTCTTGTAGGATATTCATCCATTTCCCTATTTGGCACCGTGTCTACAAAATTGTTTCATCCTTATTGGCCTAAGTTTCCAGCCAACACAAAAAAACCTGCTTGGCCAACTCTCCCGTTGGCTAGCAGGTTCTTTATCTTCATTTATACAGCAACTTCTTCTTTCGTTTGTGACAAAAGCGTTCTGAATTCATCGCCTTGCAGAACTTCCGCTTCCATCAATGTGTACAAGCCTGTTTGGAATACGGAGTCATATTGTCTCAAAAGATTGCGAGTTTCTACGAGCAACCCTTCCAGCAGACGCTCAACCTCGTCATGAATACGACTCTTCTCCACGTATTGCAAATGTACAATCCCCAAATCCGACATACCGCTTTGTACAATTTCCTGTGCCATTCCCAGCGCTTGCTCGAAGTCATTCTTCGATCCAGTACTGCGCCCACCGTAGTAGATTTCCTCCGCTACGGCTCCTCCAAGGCTAACCATGATTTGCTTTTCCATCGCATCCTTGGTATACAGATAGCGGTCTTCCATTGGATTTTGTCGGACGTACCCTAGTGCTTTGCCACGTGGACTCAGCGTGACCTGCGAGACAGAGCCTGGTCGCACCATCTCACTGACAATGGCATGCCCCAATTCATGGAGAGCAACACGCTTCTTCTCTTCCTCTGATGCTTCTCGATCTACTTTCTCTCCGAGCATGACCTTATCCACGGCATAAGCAAAATGCTTCGCAGTGATCTTGTCCTGTCGGTCACGCATGGCGTAAATAGCCGCTTCATTGGCTACACTTTCCAGCTGTGCGCCAGAAAAACCGAATGTCTCTTGTGCCACTTTTTCCAGTGTGACGTCTTCGCCAAGCGGTTTATTCGCCGTATGAATGGTCAAAATCTGCTCGCGTGCTGGCTTGTCTGGGAGATCAACGCTAATATGACGGTCAAAACGACCAGGACGCAACAGTGCTGCGTCGAGCATGTCTTTCCGGTTCGTAGCTGCCATGACTAAAATCCGCGGCTTGTCGGTCGTAGCTACACCATCCATCTCCGTCAACAGTTGATTCAAGGTCTGATCGTATTCACGTTGCTGTTGACCGTCCCTTTTTCCACCGACGACATCGATCTCATCGATAAAAATAATCGCGCTGTCTTGCCCATTTTTCTCTGCCAATGTCTTCGCTTCTTGAAACAATTCACGAACGCGTTGTGCACCGACACCGACGTACATCTCTACAAACTGCGAACCTGATGCCGCCACAAAGGCAGAATTTGTATAGTTCGCTGCTGCTTTCGCCATCAGTGTCTTACCCGTACCAGGAGGACCTGTCAAAAGAACACCTTTGATCGGGCGAATCCCGTACTGTTCAATTTTGTCTTTATACACGAGAAAATCAAGCGATTCCTTCAGTTCTTTTTTAGCGCGTTCCTGTCCACCAATATCGGCAAACTGCACGTCCGATTTCGGCAGCTCATGCTTGTTTGCTTTTCTTTTCCCACCAAGGGCGACATTCCCGCCTTGTCCATTTTGCTGACGGATGACCAGAAAGTAAATCGCCCCCAGTACGGCTCCGAAAACCAAGAATGGCGTAATATTTACACCTAGAAAAACAAGAAAAATAAACAGTGCAGGTACGACGCCGATCAGTACTTCCTTACGCACGTGCCGTCACCTCTTTTTCAATGGAACGGGGGATGATGGTGTAGAAATCCTCCGTTCCTTTTTTCAAGTAAACATAAATGTTCTCGTCATCCATTAATGCAGATGCTTCGTCCAGCTGATTCCCCTTTTTCCATTGTTCCACGAGGGCTGGAATGCGGCTATATTCATGCAGCTCCACCGCTTCTGTAAACACAAATTGACCGCTCTGCCAAATATCGTTCATCGCTGTCGACTGATTGTCTATGTCAATGACCACTTCTTTTTCCCCTGCGATCTTTTGTGTTTCCGTTAGCAAATTGCGATATTCTGCTGGAAACGTGTCAGGTTTTGTAACAGTTACATCTATTTGAATTTTATCTTTGCTGATCTCCAAATTACCCAATGTGGCGGACTGCATTTGTCCAATTTCTGCACGGATTGGCTCCTCAATCTCCATCTTTTGATACAAGAACCATCCTCCGAACAGGAGTGCCAAGGTTGCCACCAAAGATAATCCAATTGCGCTCTTTTTCAACTGCACGGCTACTCCCCCCATAAATATCGTTCTCGTTTTCTCTCTCTGCAACGTCCCCAGTATATCATATGAGTATATCAATTTCTTATACAGATGTTGGATGGAATGCCAAACAAGCCTTCTCCCATAAGGAAAAGGCCTGTCGTCAAGCAAGCGTATTAGGTTGGCGCGAGCACGTATGAGGTTAACAAAGCACCTGTGAATAGATCATAGTGAATATAGTGAAAACGACCGTCTTTGTCTTTGACAGTGACTTCCCAAAATTTCTTATCGTTTTCGAGACCAGGAACCAAATGAGTGATCTCCGATTGCGGGAATGACTTGTAAACCGCCTCTTCTACATTCTTTTTAGGAACAGCTAGATCCATTCGATCGAAACTAACTTTCTGATCGGTCATCCATGCTACAACCTGTGTACCCGCCTTATTTTTCCCAATGACGACAGCGTAGCTCTCCTTGCCTCGATATTCATCAATGGATTCAATCTCCGTGATTGTCGTGCGATCCTGGACCCACTGACGAACGGTTTCCTCAAATTGATTACGCTCTCCTGCTACAGAAGCCGTCAGGTGATAGGCGAACCCAGCTCCCGTAAGTAAAATGACGGCTACGATTGATAGGATAATTCGTACTAACACAGCAAAGTAACTCCTTTACGTGGCTGACATTACAATCGGAATCGAAGCTGGTCTCTCTTCACTCCAACTGCTGTTTGCATTTGCAAATCCAGCTCCAGTTGGCGAAGCTGCCCCGTAGTTGACTCGTACCATAGTTGGTAATTGACTTTCATTCCGTCTGTTACGTTCGAAGACAAATCCTGAATAGGGAAGGATGGACCTAACCACATCGATAATAACGAAGAGACTTCCTCTGGTGGAACCGCTATCCGATATCCACTCCATCCTTGCCCTGCAGTATCTTCAAGGCGTTCAGGACTAACCGATTGCAAAACTCCCTTGAGCAATACTGCGTGCTCATGCGGGGTGAACATCGCATACGGCAGTGCGGCATGATCCTGTATCTGGCCATCAATTCGCACCGATACTGGTTGCCCATCTTTTCTGGCTATTTCAAGCTGGTGGCCACCGATTTCTCCTGTGAGCTGAAATTGCTCATTTTGATATCGCCCATGCAAGGTCTGATCCTGCATGTATACCAGAAATGAGCGTTCCTCTTCCTTCGTGATCTGCTCCAAAAGCTCCGCTACCGTCGTCGCTGTCTGCTCCGTTCCTGCTGTTTGTCTGACCGCAGACGCAGTATCAGTGCTGTCTGTATTGGCTGATCGACTTACTGTCCCCAATACAATCCCAAGGAGAAATAGACCGAGTAGGATAGGAATGAGCCACCACAGCATTTTGGGCCGGATGTACATGTCGTCCCCCCTGTCCCATTTTTGTCTTTAGCCTATGCTATACGGGAAGGTTTTAGAACGACACGGAAAAGTTGCTAATCATAGCTTAAGGTCGGGCGGTCATACTACATATACACCCCGAGGAGGTGAGCGCGTGACATCTTCGCAACAAACCACATCTCCTGACATACTTGGGTTTCTGTTACAGGAATACCGCGTCTCCTGGGCAGGATTGTCGTCTCCCTTGCGTCAATGGTCGCACACACCCACTCTTCATTTTCGCCATCATCTCCTGACAAAAGCTGTGGCAAAAATGAACAACGGAACGTCGTAGTATCCAATTCCCCTACCTACACCTACACTGCCTTACTCCTGTCCCCCACCTGACAGGAGCCTTTTACCGTTTTAACGTTTGGAATACGCGGTTTGCTTCATAAATCGCGCGCTCCTCATCGATGGTCAACAGCTTATGATTACGCATCAAGAATTTACCCGCTACAATCGTATCTTTCACATCGCGTCCATTTGCTGCGTACACCACGTGTGAAATCGGTTGGTGTGCCGGGTGGAAATGGGCTTGGTGGCTATCCAGCACGATCAAGTCAGCTTGCTTACCTACTTCAATGCTTCCGAGTGTTTCCTCTTGGAATACCCCTTCTGCACCATAACGAGTAGCCATGCGAAGTGCTTCCTCTGCTGGAACCGCTACTGGATCGTTGTTCACACCTTTGTGTAGGATCGCAGCGAGTTTCAATTCCTCAAACAAATTCAAATTGTTGTTGCTTGCAGAGCTGTCGGTACCCAGGGACACGCTTACACCTTTTGCCAACATTTTAGGAACTGGCGCAACACCACTAGCCAGTTTTAGGTTGCTCACTACGTTATGAGAAACTCTTACGTTGTATTTTGCCAAAATGTCGATTTCTTCATCCGTTAGGTGAACAGCATGCGCGACGAGTGTTGGACGATTGAACATTCCCAGCTTTTCCAAATGCGCAACTGGACGAAGCCCGTAGTCCTTCTCGTTTTGACCGACTTCCCAAGCAGTTTCAGACATATGGATATGAAGCGGCAAGGAAAGCTCATCGGCTTTTTCGATAATTTGGGTAATAAATTCTGGCGAGCACGTGTACGGCGCATGCGGTGCCATCATGACGGTAATACGCCCGTCTGCCTGATTATGCCATTCTTTTGCAAAAAGAGTCGCGTCTTTCAGCTTTGTTTGACGTTCTTCTTCGGAGCACAGACCAATCATCCCTCTGCAAAGGCGAGCGCGCATTCCAGCAGTATCGACTTCCTTCGCCACGACATCCATATGATCATACATATCCACAAACGTAGTGGTACCGGTACGAATCATCTCGATAAGCGACAGCTGGGTACCCCATTTTACTGTGTCTCCCGTGAATTGCGCCTCCAATGGCCACATTTTGTCTTCAAGCCATTGTTGCAGCGGCAAATCATCTGCATAACCGCGTAGGAGGGACATACCAGCATGTCCATGCGTGTTGATTAAGCCAGGCAGTATGTAATCACCTTTTTGATCGATGACTTCATCGTATCCCGCTTCCGACAGGTCCTCAGGAGTTGGGCCCACATACGTAATCTTGTTGCCTTCGAATGCTACGGCACCATCGTAAATGACTTCATTCGTATCGTTAACGGTAATGACTGTTGCGTGAATGAGGATCGTCTTTTTCATAGTATACACTCCATTCTTACGTCAAATAGTAGGCCAAGCTTTGCAGGTTGGACGTCACATCCGCATAGTGAATGCGAACATCTTTTCCTGCGCGAATCGTCGTAGGGGCAAAATTCAAGATCCCCCTGATACCCGCTTGAGTCAACTGATCACATACGGATTGCGCTGCAGGTGCCGGTACCGTAATAATCGCCAGCTTGATTTGCTTGTCGACGACTGTTTCTTCCAGCTCTGATAAAGGCTGAATGGGTATACCTGCGACTTTTTTGCCCTGCTTCTCTGGATTATTGTCAAAGATGGCCGCAATCCGCATGTTATCTTTCAAATAAGCGTTGTAGTTACTAATGGCATGGCCCAAATGCCCAGCTCCGACCAAAGCGACACGGATTTCATCCGTTAGCTTCAGAATTTCACGGATTTTTTCCACCAGATAATCGACATCATAGCCGATTCCCTTTTTTCCAAAATCACCAAAAGCTGCAAGATCCTTTCTGATTTGGGCAGGATTCACATCAAGATTCTTGCCCATCTGTTGGGAGGAAACGGTGGTCACCTCAACTTGCTGCAAATAACTGAGGTAACGCAGATAAATCGGCAAACGACGGACGACCGCTTCTGAAATCTTTTCGTGTTTTGCCACGTTCGGTCTTCCCCCCTAATTCTTTTGCTTCAAAATCCGATATTCTTTTCCATTCGATAAAATGGTAATGGAACCGTCGTCGCTGGTAACGTATGTCTCGGCCCATGACTCACCCAAGCGCTCCATGACTTCCGTCTGACCGTCTTTCATTTGATCCCGTGATCGGCCTGTTTGAATAATGGCGACCTGTGGATCGACTTGCGTCAGAAACGGTTGCGAAGAGCCTTGATTGCTCCCCTGACCTGCTACCTTTAGCACTTCCGCCTTCAGTCTGTCATTTTGCCGTTCCATCAGTCGTTCTTCTGCTTTTTCATTCACGGCGCTCATAAATAAAAATCTCAATTGACCGTGCGTCAATCGAAAAACGAGAGAATTGTTCTGAGGCGATAAAAATAACGGTTCATCCGGGAGCAAAACTTCCATGGAGATTTCTTGGTCAAGAGTGAGTACTTGTCCTTGCTCTGCTTCCATCTGTTTTTGGTTGGAGCGAAGCAGCACGACATGGCGAAGCGATGATGCGATCAGCTTGGGCAAAATGACGGCATCTACAAGCACTTGCTGGCTCAATGAAGCGTAGCCTCCCATATGCTCAGGCTGGTCGTTCGTCAACACGACATAGTCGAGCCGTGTGATCTTGAGCTCTGCCAAGCGTGCCGAGAGAACGGGCCAATCATCTGCCGTACCCGTATCAATCAGCATCGTTTTGCCACCTGGCATTCTCAAAAGTGTACTCTCACCATGCGGAAGTGCCAAGTAGGTGATAATGAGACCCGAAAATTCCTGCTCTGTCTCTGTTTCAAACGGGTCATCTATCTTCACTGCTGCTTCTTGCAAATACAAATGGCTATCAATCGAGCATGCGCAAAGGAAAATCGCACTAAGAACTACAATCCACCAACGCCACTCTTTTTTCCATAACATTTATTTTATCACCTTAATCCCTATGAGACTATTGCTTCATTTTATGAATCTGACAGGGATTGCATACTAAGGAATGGCTCTATGCGTTCTCGAAGCGTTGGCCATGGACCGCTTTCGATCTGAAATGGCGGCAAAGATTGAAGGAATGAGCGTCCATATCTCGACTCAACCACACGCGTGTCAAGAACGATCACGACCCCGCGATCCAAGTGGTGGCGAATTAATCGACCCACCCCTTGTTTAAATTGCAGAACGGCTTGTGGAAGAGACAAGGACATAAAAGCGTTTTTTCCTTCTGCCTTCAAAAGCTCGGCCCTTCCTTGATACACAGGATGATTCGGTGGAGCAAACGGGAGGCGAACAATGACTAGACTGCTCAGCCATTCCCCCTGGATATCGACACCTTCCCAGAAGCTGCTCGTCCCAAGCAGGACACTTCTCTCCATGCTTCGGAACAAACGAACCAGCTTGCTCCGATTATTGCTATCGATTCCGTGACCGAATAGCGTATACGGTTCTGGAGCATCCGCAAGCCGTTCCTTCATCGCTTGGTAAACAAGTCGAAGCATCGAGTGGGAGGTGAATAGAATCAGCGTCCTTCCTTTCGAAGCCAGTACCACATCAACACACCCTTGAATGACCGCCTCCAAATACGTGTGGTCACTCTCTTTGCCTGGTGCGGGGAAATCAGATGGAATCAACAGTAATCCCTGCTCTTCATAATGAAAAGGCGATGGCAGTGACAAGGTACGCACTCGTTCCTCGGACAGTTGGTCGAGACCAAACTGGCTTTTGATGTAGGAGAAGCTGTTTTTGACCGTCAGAGTGGCTGATGTCAAGATCAGACTCCGCTTCTGCGCGAAAAGCGGTTCTGCCAGTGAGTCGGCAACCTTCAAGAGTGCTGCTGACAAATGAACTTGCTTGCGAGCTGTACGGGACTCTACTTCCATCCAATATACATACTCGCCATCCTGCTCAAGTAAAAAGAAGTGAAGCAGCTCCACAACATTTTGCCAGTCTTTGATGAGACCGAATAAATCTGTCAGTAGACTGCGTACGACAAATGGTGGCTTTTCCTCTTGCGGAGTCGTTCGCAAAAGCTGCTCGATGCCCGCTGCGTATGCAGTCATCCCTTCTATCAGCTTTTTGGTTACTTTGCGTATCTTCTCGTGCTTACCTACAAACGATTCGACCCGATAACGTACTGTCTCACGTCCTGCGTCCGTCGTCTCCTCCGCACGGTCTGATGCCCATGCATACAAGAGCTGTGTCCATTGCTGCGCTTTCTCACGTAAGGCAGCGGACTGTTTTCTCAGCTCTAAAAGCTTTGTGGCGACATCTTCTTCTACCGCAGGCATCCAGCTTTGCAGCTCTTCTGCGAAGCGGGAAATTGCCCCACTCTCTTCAACCGATGCACGATCTAACAAGAAAAGAAGCTGCGTGGTTGAAAACTGCTTGCCTAAATGCTGTGTCGCGGCATCCTCCAAATGATGGGCCTCATCGATGATGGCAACTTCATACGAAGGGAGGATTCTGTTTTCCGCTTGCAAGTCGCTGATGAAAAGGGCGTGATTGACGATGAGTACATCGACATCGCGAGCCCGTTCCTTCGCCTGAAAATAGTAGCAGCGACTAAACCAGGGACAAGCCCGGTTCAAACAAGAGCTCGTATCACTTTTTACCTGTTGCCACAGCAGTTGACCACTTGGAGGCATGCTCAGCTCCTCCACGTCACCGGTAACGGTTTGCGTGAGCCACGTCAGCATCTGTCCTTTAACCAAGCGCATTTCTTGGCTGCTTCCTTCTACAGGCTCGTCTACGGCTTGTTCAAATTTACGCAAGCATAAGTAGTTTCCTCTGCCTTTTAGCGTCGAAGCTGTAAAGGAAAACGGCAACGACTCCTGCAAGGTAGCGATTTCCTTATGGAATAACTGTTCCTGCAATTGAATGGTATTGGTACTGACCACCAGCTGCTGCTGATTGTGATGAGCCCAAATGATCCCCGGTAAGAGATAGGCTAATGATTTTCCCGTACCTGTCCCTGCCTCTACCAATAAATGGGCACCATTCTCCATTGCCTCATAGACGGCATGCATCATCGCTTCCTGAGCATCACGACGTTGATACCCCGACATTTTCGCCTGCATATGCCCGTTTTCGCCCAAAACATCCTCGAGCTGGTCGGCAAACGCCTTGGTCACTGTCGCATCGATATGAGGACGCTTCAGAGACGCTGTTCCTTTTTCTTCCCGCTTCCGAAGGGCCAGCTGGCGGTAAACATCCCACATGTCTGAGGAATCCGTTTCGGTTGGCGTTCCATCCAACTCTGGCAACTCAATGAGCTTTTCCATCTCAATCTGACGTAAAAGAACCTCGATATCAGAGCGAAACGAAGAGACGAGCATCTGCAGGCGCTGGATCGTCACAAGCGGCAGTTTCTTTAAAATATCCAACAAGTGGAGAAACAGTTGCGCCGTTGCAAGTGCATCGCTGTCTGCTTGATGGGGATTATCGTGCTCGATTTCCAGCTCAGACGCCAGTTCTCCGAGTCTGTAGCTATTTTGCATCGGCAAAAGAACGCGGGATAGCTCCACTGTATCAAACACGTAGCCGTCAAACGCATAATAGCCCTGGCTCAGCAGGGCTTCTTGTAAAAATTGGAGATCAAAGCTTGCATTATGTGCAACAAAAGCTCGCCCGTCCAATAAACGCAAGAAATCTGGAAACACTTCTTCCAAGGAAGGAGCATCTGCAACCATCTCATTGGTAATCCCTGTTAATTGGGTAATAAACGGTGGAATATCCTGGCCCGGATGAATCAGGGTGGAAAAACTCTCGGTAATCAGCCCGTCATCGATTGCGACGGCACCAATCTGAATGATGCTGTCCCCTTGGCGTGGATGGCTTCCCGTCGTCTCAAAATCTACAACTAGTAATCGATTCAAACGTTGTCACCTCGTAACCTGGGCGGAAACATTCAATCCGCACCCATTCACATTCGGCAACGATGGGAAATATTCCTGCTTTCCTGTACATTTAAGGCTGTACGAGCTCGGTTTGCATTTCTGATTGACCGAGCTTGCTTGCACATAATTGCAGATAGATGGGGATTTCCCATAACTGTTCTGCGAATGGCAATGCCCGTTGAAAATATTGTTCAGCTAGGCGCCAATTTTCTTCCACAACCGCGATTCTTCCCAGATGAAAATACCCTAACGAACGTACATATGGCTCAGCGTCGTCCAGGAAATACTTTGCCAACCGTTTTGCTTCTTGTGTATCCCCCAGCTTTTCGTATGCGGAAATCATCCCGGATTGTCCGAGGCGATTGTCTCGGTTTTTCTCCAGCATGATCCGAAACGCTTTGATTGCGTCCTCTACCCTTCCATCAAACAACAGCATCCATCCATAACTAAAAAGAAAGTCGTCATTTTCGGGTGCAAGACTGATGGCTTTTTTGACGAGCGTCAATGCCCGCTTCGTACCTGCAATGAGCCACGTATTCCAGGCCAAGCCATGCCACGTCCACCCATCTTTTGGGGAACGCTCCGTCAAAAAGTGATAGCAAATTTGTGCCCGGTGATAATTGCCCACTGTTTCGTATAAAGAGGCCATTTCCTGAAGGGTATCGCTGTCCAAATCGCGCGTCGGCAGTTGCAAGCCTTTAGGCGGGCCCCATTCCACAGTCTGGTCCATCGTATGCAGTAATTTGGCAGCACGTAGCCATAGCATCTGTGCTTCCCAATCGTGCTCGTTTTTTTCTAGATACGGTTCCAATTCGTCCAAAGCTTCCTGTGCATCGCCATCTCTTAAATAGCATAGCGCGAGGTTGTATTTGGCTTCTTCCTGTTCTGGCTTGATTTCGAGAGACGTCTTAAAAGCTTGCGCCGCCTCTAACCACTGCTCCTCTTCAGCCAGAATGCAACCGATGGCATTAAAGCTGATGGCCACAACGGTAGGTGAGCTTGCTGTCCTGCCGAGAAGACGGAATTCTCGAAAGGCCAATTCATTCTCCTCGCACAAAAGGAGACTGTAGGCGTAGTACAGGCGTCCACTTTCCCAGTCTGGCGATTTTTGGACTAATTCTGCAAAACACTTTTTCGCGTCTTGGAACATGCGCAAATGATAAAAGCCTTCCCCTCGACGAAAAATCGGCTCGTATGGATTCGTTTCAACGGCCTTTGGTGATTTTGTATTCACCTTCGACTGATCCGTCTTTTTCTCTTCCACTGGAAGCTGGCCTTCCATTTCCTTGATGTTACGAATCGCATTCGATAATTTTTCTTCGAATTGCAGCCACAGGTCTACGACTGTATCACTTACTTGGCGCAATTGAAACAATTGTTCCGCGAGCTGAAGACGTTCTTGTTCAGAAGCTCCCTGCCACTTCTCTTCAATCGTCTGAGCTTTGTTACGAAGCGTATGAAACCAGTCCTCGATTTTCACAAGAAAAGCCACCCCCTATGAGGCATGAGTACTTTCATTGTCTCACAAGGCAGGTGGCTCTATGCAGGAATAGACAGATCGCTTACAGAATCGTCGCGTGCACTTCTTCAGCAATCAATTCTTTGATCTGATTTTTCTCATCCATGATGGCGACACGTGGCTTATAAGTTCTCGCCTCTTCATCCGTCATCATCGCATAGGCAATAATAATGACGATATCGCCCTCTTGAACGAGACGTGCAGCTGCTCCGTTCAAGCAAATGACGCCACTGCCTGGAGCACCTTCGATGACGTATGTTTCCAGACGCGCTCCGTTGTTGTTATTGACGATTTGTACTTTTTCATTTGGCAAAATATCCAGTGCATCCAACAAATTTTTGTCGATGGTAATACTGCCCACATAGTTCAAGTTTGCTTCAGTTACCGTTGCGCGATGGATTTTTGCTTTCATCATGGTGCGGAACACTAAGAATTCCTCCCTTATCTCTACTTGATGGATGTAATTGTATTGTCAATCAGACGCGTTTTGCCAAAACGAGCAGCTAGCGCGATAATGATCGTTTGACCTGCCGTTTCCTGCTCGACGGGTGTGAGCTCTGGATAGCTCAAAATTTCCACATAATCAATATCAGCCAGCGGCTTTTCTGAAATCATTTGCGTCATGCGATCTTTTATTTCAGAAAGAGCCATGCCCTGTCCCAACCATTCCACTGCTTGCTTGAGGCTCTGTGATAGCACGAGTGCTTGTACTCGCTCATCCGCTGACAAGTAGACATTCCGAGAGCTCAGAGCAAGCCCATCCGCTTCGCGTACAATTGGGCATGGAATAATTTGTACTAGCATCGACAAGTCGTGGACCATTTGCGTCACAACAGCTACTTGCTGGGCATCCTTTTGTCCGAAAAAGGCGTAATCGGGCTGGACAATTTGAAACAATTTATTGACGACAGTCGATACGCCATCAAAATGACCCGGACGAGAAGCTCCACACAACGGAGTCGTCACATTTGCCACTGAAATATTGGTCAGCATCGGTTTCGGATACATCTCGCTGACTTCCGGGGTAAACAGGAGGTCCACACCCGCTTCTTCCGCCATTTTACTATCCCGTTCGATATCACGCGGATAACGTTCAAAGTCTTCATTCGGCCCGAATTGCAGCGGGTTTACGAAAATGCTCATCACAACCAAATCACATACTTCACGAGCAGCTTTTACCAAGCTGAGATGACCTTCATGCAAAAACCCCATGGTCGGTACCATCCCGATCGTTTTACCTTGCCGACGTGCTTCTTTTATATAAACGCGCATCTCTGCGATTGTCGAGACTTGCTGCATCATTGTTTGCATCATGACTGCTTCGCTCCTTCCCCGTACAATTCCTTGATGGTTTCTTCAGAGGCATGAAAGATATGCTCTGGCCCTGGGAAGCTTCTTGCTTCGACTTCTTTGTTATAGGTCTCAACTGCTTCACGGATGGTTTCACCGATGTTTGCGTAACGCTTCACGAATTTCGGTGTAATATCCGATGCGTAGCCGACCATATCATGGAACACCAGCACTTGCCCATCACAAGTCGCACCCGCTCCGATTCCAATCACAGCGATGTCTAGCTTGTTTGCAATCATGCCTGCGACCTCTTCCGGAACACATTCCAGCACAATGGCGAATGCACCCGCTTCTTGAATCGCAAGGGCCTCGTCCAACAATTTTTTCGCTGCCTCCAGATCTCTTCCTTGTACTTTATAACCGCCTAATTGATGTACCGATTGCGGAGTAAGCCCAATATGTCCAACGACAGGGATGCCTGCTTGTACACAGCGTGTAATGATTGGAGCCAGTTCACGGCCCCCTTCCATTTTGACTGCCTTGGCCAGCCCTTCTTGCATTAGTCTGCCCGCGTTTTTCACTGCTTCCTCAACTGTTCCGTGATAGCTGAGAAAAGGCAGGTCTGCCACGACAAATGCACGCTTGGCCCCTCTCGTTACTGCTTTCGTATGGTGTAGCATATCCTCCATCGTAACAGGGATGGTGGAGTCATAACCCAGTACGACCATTCCCAATGAATCACCAACCAGAATCATATCAGCGCCAGCTTCATCCACTAATTTGGCTGACGGATAGTCATAGGCGGTCACCATGGTAATCGGGGTTCGCGTTTCTTTTTTCTTGCGGATACTCGAAGTCGTAATAGGTCTGTCGTGTGTTGCCATTGTTCATTTCTCCTCTTTCGCATCAAGCCCGTGGATCCTGTGAGGAATAAAAAAACCTTCTCGCGTCAATCGGGAGAAGGTTGTCCATGTCAAAAAGACATTTGCGTCCAACGGATTCCTTCTGTCTCGGTCCACACAGGCTCTGAGCAGATTTTTGTCCTTACACGTATTGCTTTAAGATTACACGATAGATACAAAAATACTCCGGGAGTACCGTTCACGAGGTGATACAGCCTCCAAATTGGAGTATAGCAAATGATTTAATCATTTGCACGATAATTGACATCAGCCGAATAAACTTTGTGGATCTGTCCCGCCTGATCCTCGACCTTGAGTACGCCTTCCTCATCCAAGCCAACGGCACGACCTTCAAGCTGTTGTGAAATCGTCTGGAGGGTCACCCATTTGCCAATGGTGTACGAATGATCCTCCCACTCTTGTTTTACACGCTCGAAGCCAGCCTGCAAATAATGGTCGTACTCTTCTTCAAAAATTCGGCAGAGTCGTTGGATAAACGAAACGCGCTTGAGTGGCTCGCCAGATTCAATACGAAGCGAAGTCGCAATCTGTGCCAGTTCTGACGGGAAATCTGACTCGACACTGTTGGCATTGAGTCCTATTCCGATAACTAAATAATTGACTCGATCAGATTCAGCATTTAGCTCTGTCAAAATCCCGCATACTTTTTTGTCGCCGATAAAAATATCATTCGGCCATTTGATTTTAACAGGCAACCCAGTCACTTCCCGGATCGTTGTCGCTACAGCAACTGCCGTTAGCAATGTCATCTGGGGTGTCTTCGGTAACGGAATCGCAGGTCGAATGATCAAGCTCATCCAAATCCCCGTTCCTTTCGCAGAATGCCACGGGCGGCCGAGTCTGCCTTTCCCACCTGTTTGCAGCTCTGCCAGCACAATCGTACCTTCTACTGCCCCTTTTGCCGCAGCCTCGTGTGCGAGTGGCTGTGTAGATACCACCTCATCGTAAGCGATGACATTTTGACCGATCCGATTCGTTTCCAGGCCAGCCATGATTTCTGCTGCTGACAAGCGATCAGGGGCAACCAGCAGGCGATACCCCGATTTTCGCACCGCCTCCACCTCGTAACCATCTCGGCGCAGCTCTTCGATATGCTTCCAAACCGCCGTCCTAGAGCAACCGCATGTTTGGCTTAATTCTTCACCAGAGATGAAACTGCCCGGCTGGTCACGGAATGCTTGAAGGATGACTTGCTTAATGTTCATCTTGTGCAACCTCTTTCTTTGCAACTTCGACGAGTGCTTCTGGTGTATTTGGTAAACCGTGCAGAGCCGTTTGTCTAAGCAACGATTCCAAGACGCGGACAATCCACTCGCCTGGCTTTTTCTGAATGGCTACTTGCAGGTCAAGCCCGGTGATTGCCAAATCCTTGATGGTTTTGACAGGCATGTTTTCGTATTGATCAAGGAGTGCTTGCATCGAAAACGATTGCCTCTCCTTCCACCAACACGCTTGCAATAAAAGGAAGAACTCGTTGCACGTGTCCAAACCGACTTCAAGCAGCAGTGGCCCCCACTCAATCGGTTGAGGGACATCCCATTGTGGCTGCAATCGCATCAGAAGTTCAACCAAACAACAAATTGCTTCTGTTTCGCGCTTGGACATTTTGAGGAATTGGCATACTTCACGCGATTGCACAGGTGAATAATTCGCCGCAAACAGTAGCAACGACCATTTTTGCGTCACGGTTTGCAAATGATGCAACCGCCAGACATGCTCATTTGAGAGGACGAACAGTTTTTCTACCTCAGGGGCATAAGCCATGAGTCTTGTTTCATTCAACAACTGACAACCTACCTCTGGGGCTTTGCTGTCGAGCGTTTTATTCAGCTCTTCCCTTATGCGCTCCACAGCAATATGAGCTAACAAAGGCGCAGTCTGTTTCATAGCAAGCATAGTCTGGTCTTCTATCGCAAAACCTAACTGGGAAGCAAAGCGCACACCTCGTAAAAGCCGAAGGGCATCCTCCTGAAATCTCTCAAGCGGAATGCCTACAGCCCGAACCAGCCGATGCTGCATATCCTCTCGTCCACCGAACGGGTCGTGCAATACTTGATGACGATCCATCGCCATTGCGTTCATCGTAAAATCTCGTCGCTCCAGATCGAGCCGAAGTTCTGAAACGAACTGAACTTCAGCGGGTCGACGGTAATCTTCATATTTTCCTTCCGTCCGAAACGTGGTTACTTCGAACATCTGCCCCTCTACTTTTACAGACACAGTACCGTGTTTCAGACCAGTCGGGACATGATCGGGAAACAATCGGATGACGTCGCCGGGATGGGCATTCGTACATATATCTATATCATGAACAGGTCGTTGTAAAAGCCAATCGCGGACGCAACCACCTACATAGTAAGCTTCGAAGCCGTGTTCCTCCAATCTGTCGAGAACACGCTTTGCCAATTCTATCGCCAATCCAATCCCCCCTTTCTGGTTTGCTCCGCCTGATCTAGACAAGGAGGCGTTTTCATGAGAGTTTTGTATGGATTGTTTATTTTAATATCCAAGGTGCATCAATTAGCCAAAAGCTCAATCTTGCGTTCAAAAGCTTAGTTTTACACCGGATTGCTTGCCAGCAAGTTGGCGTAAAGTGCTTCATACTGAGAGGCGATCGTTTCGTGACAAAACGTTTTGCAGGATCGCTCGATGCTATTCGCGGAGAATTCACGGTATAGCTCTTCGTTTTGCAAGAGACGTATCGTTTCTTTCGCCATGCCTTCAACGTCCCCAATTGGACGCAAGAAGCCGTTCACACCATCTAGGACGACTTCGGGCAAGCCCCCTGCCACTGTAGCGACGACAGGCACACCGCAAGCCATTGCTTCCAATGCGACGAGTCCGAAGCTTTCCTTTTCCGATGGAAGCAGCATGATGTCTGCCATCGACAATACCTCAGCGACGTCTTCTTGCTTGCCGAGGTAGCAAACATCGTCACTCAGACCGAGCTCAGCGATCATCTTGCGGACCAGACCCATTTCGGGACCTTCACCAATGAGGATCAGTCTGGATGGCACTTCTTCACGTACACGCGAAAATATTTCAATCACATCCGGCACTCGTTTGACCGGACGGAAATTAGAAATGTGCATAAGAATTTTTTCACCATTCGGTGCAAATACCTTTTTCAGCTTCGTAACCTCTTTCGGGTAATAACGCCGCTTGTCTACGAAGTTGTACACAGGAACAATTTCTTTTTCAACATGTAGCAGCTCTTGTGTTTGCCTGATCAAATCATGGGACACCGCTGTTACCAAATCGCTTCGCTCAATGCCGAAGCGGATCATATCACTCAAATTCGAGTCATACCCCAGAACAGTAATATCCGTCCCGTGCAAGGTGGTCACAATTTTCAAATGATCCCCTACCATTTGCTTGGCAAGGAACGCGCACAACGCATGTGGCACAGCATAATGCACATGTAATAAGTCCAGGTTTTCATTTTTCGCCACTTGTGCCATTCGGTTCGCCAAGGTCAAATCATAAGGTGGATATTTAAAAACATCATAGTTGTTCACTTCTACTTCATGATAAAAAATGTTCGGGTGAAACGCACCTAAGCGAAATGGCATTCCACCTGTGATGAAATGGACTTGATGTCCTCGCTCGGCCAATAGCTTGCCCAGCTCTGTGGCTACTACACCCGATCCGCCCAATGACGGATAGCAAGTAATCCCGATCTTCATACAGTGTCACTCCTTCTCACAAGCTCTTTAATACATACGGAGCTGCACTGACAAATCCTTCTGCGTAGGCTACACCAACCTGCTGACCAAACAGTCGCTCTCGATACTCGACAGATTCCAGATACCCGTTGGTAAGCGGTGTTTGAACGCCACCTTCTTCTAGCTCAAACTGACTACGGTAGCAACGCAGCGCCTCCATTTTTTGCGGATAAACAGCGGTGATATCCACGACAACCTGAGGCGTGACAGTCGAATTAATGAAATAGTAAAGGAATTGCGAAGGTCGATAGGCAGGCACAGAAGGCTCTGGCAAATACTTGCGGATGCCCGCATTAAACACCGCCTCTCGAACGATTCGACTTACACTTTCGTGATCTGGATGACGATCCGCGAAATAAGGCGCAAGCACAATGGCTGGACGAGTTTCGCGAATGAGCTTGACGACACGTTCAATCGCACTTTCTCTGACTGCTTCCAAGCCACGATCAGGCAGGCCAAAGTTATAGCGAGCAGCCACTCCCATCACTTGGTCAGCTGCTGTCGCTTCTTGCTGCCTTCTTTCAACCGTTCCATTCGAAGACAATTCAGCATAGGTCAAGTCGAGAATCCCCACGCGCTTTCCCTGTTTAGCGGCCAAGATCAGACTGCCTGCCGCACCGATCTCGACATCGTCAGGATGAGCGCCTATTGCCAAAATATCGAGTGAACTCATGCTTCATTCTCCTCATGCACCACTTCACGCCAATCCAGTTGTCCCAGCTCCAAAGCCTTCAGCATGATTTCTGCCGAACCGAGATTGGTGGCAAACGGTATCTTGTGCACATCACACAGTCGAAGCAGTGCGATAATATCAGGCTCATGTGGTTGAGAGGTAAGCGGATCACGCAAAAAGATAATCAAATCCATCTCATTGCGGGCGATCATCGCACCGATTTGTTGATCGCCTCCTAATGGCCCTGACAGAAATCGGGTTAGGGACAGCGACGTAGCTTCCATGATTCGCGACCCAGTTGTTCCTGTGGCATACAGGTCATGTTTTGCCAAAATGGATTCATAGGCCATCGCTAGTTGCACAATCTGTTCTTTCATTCGATCATGGGCAATCAATGCAATTTTCAAGAAAACCTCTCCCTTTATGGCTGGGTATCGTGTGTATGTTAATCAAACGTTTAATCAATCAGATGTTCCAATCCGTAAATCAATCCGTTCATATTCATTACGGCTTTAATGGCCATATTCACGCCTGGCATGAAAGATTCCCGGTTAATCGAATCATGGCGAATAGACAGCGTTTGGCCTGTTGCACCAAACAAAACCTCCTGATGAGCAACCATACCTGGAAGACGGACACTGTGAATCCGGAATCCTTCGTAATCTGCTCCGCGAGCGCCTGGAATCGTTTCTACTTCTTCAGGATGCCCTTGCTTGAGCTCTTCCCGAACGGCTGCAATCATCTCAGCGGTCTTCAAAGCAGTTCCGCTTGGCGCATCCAGCTTGCGGTCATGATGCAACTCGATAATTTCCACATGCGGCATATATTTTGCTGCCATTGCGGAAAACTTCATACATAGAATCGCACCAATCGCAAAATTCGGGGCAATGATAGCACCCAGTCCCGCTTCTTTATAGCGCGCAGTCATCTCTTGCAGCTGTTCTGTTGTCAGGCCCGTAGTTCCGACAACTGGTCTCACACCACGAGCCAAACAGAGCTCCATATGACGGTAAACCGTATGGGGTGTAGTAAAGTCGACCAGAACATCCGGCTTCATTTCGTCCAGTTGTTGATTGATTTTCTCTTCGCTCACACGCGTATCCAGATTGCCAGTAAAAACAAGTGAGGTATCCTGCGCTAGCATTTTCACTACCTCTTGCCCCATTCGACCATTTGCGCCTGCAACTGCTACACGAATTTGTTTAGTCATGCTGCTCGTTCTCCTCTATTCTCGTCCAGCGATCTTTATCGCGAGTATTAAACTTGTGCATAATACGATCAAACGCTTCCTGCAAATCGATTCCGAGCGAGTTTGCGAAACAAATCACGATGAAGAGTACGTCACCCAGCTCTTCCTCTACTGTTTTTTCGCCTTCGTCCTTTTTCTTCGGTTTTTCTCCATAAAAATGGTTAATCTCTCTGGCTAATTCCCCTACTTCTTCTGTCATTCTAGCCAGCATCGAAAGCGGAGAAAAATATCCTTCTTTAAATTGCGATATGTATTGATCAACTTCTTGCTGCATCTCTTGCATCGTCTTTTGCCGTTCCATCCGCCCACTCCTTTTTTCACAGTCTTCTCTCTTTCACCTATCGTACTAAAAAAGGCTTGGTTTGCCAAATCACAATACTTCGTCTTTCCAGCATATGGACAATCAAACGAGCGTTCATTTATAATGGCTTTCGGATAGCCCTCAGGTAACACAAGTATTACCTGCACATCATGTCCGGGGGGAAGCCATTCCTGATCCGGCGAACAGGAGGACATATGAAAATTCGTCTTGATAGTATCTTTGCCATTATCATCGGTTCTGCCATTATGGGATTTGGTATTAATGCGTTCAACATTCCCAACCATTTAGCTGAGGGCGGTATCACTGGTATCAGTATTTTGATCAAGCTGTTAGTTCCATCTGTGGATCAGGGGGTCGTCTTCTTCGTCCTAAACGTACCGTTATTTTTTCTAGGCTGGAAAATTCTTGGACGAACTTCTTTTTTCTACACGATTTTGGGAACGGTTTCACTCTCCGTCTTCTTATCCTTGTTTGATGGAGTTCTTCCGCTTCAAATGAAGGATCGCTTGCTCGCCTCCCTCTATGCCGGGGTAGCTGTCGGAGTCGGTTTAGGGATTATTTTCCGTTACGGCGGGACCACTGGCGGAGTGGACATCATTGCCAGACTGCTTCAGAAATACATGGGTATCAGTATGGGGAGGACGTTGTTTTTCGGAGACATCTTGGTCATTGGGGCATCTCTCGTCTATTTGAATCTGGAAAGCGCCATGTACACACTTGTCGTCGTCTTTATCGCAGCACGTGTCATCGACTTTTTCCAAGATGGGGCATATGCCGGCAAAGCACTGACGATCATTTCCAACGAAGCGGACAAGATTGCCAATCAAATCCTTGAATTCGGTCGTGGTGTTACCCTTTTAGCAGGAAAAGGCGCTTACTCTGGTGATGAAAAGAAAGTAATCTATGTGGTTATCAGCCGCAACGAAGTGATGCGTTTTAAAAATATCGTGCAAGAAATTGACCCGCATGCCTTTGTCATCGTCAACGATGTTCATGAGGTACTCGGAGAAGGCTTTACTCTCGACGAAAACAAGAAACCGCTTCACGACTAGCACGAAGCAGCACAACAAAAACCCTTGCCTTTTCGTACAGGCAAGGGTTTTTTGCATCCATTAAGTCGAACGGATTTCTCCGTCATATTTCTTCCACGCCACATACGACAAGGCCATGATCAATGCAATCGAAATCGAGGCGAGAATGACAATTGGTGAATCTGGCCGCATCATTAAACGAGCAAACGTACTCTTTTCTTCTCCCACAAAAGCCACTTGAAAAGAGCTGTTCAATTCTCGCAACGCCTCTCGTACTAGTTGCCAATCTACCTGGCTGTTTCGCATCTCTTTGGATATGATATCGTACGCAACCGTAATCGAGGACATTTGCCCCTCTGGGAGCTGAATACTCATCCCCGGCTTAATGGCCAAAAATAATCGGTAATTCTCATCGAACTGTTCGCGAAACTGACTGAAATTCCGCTCAACAGCCGATAGCTGCAGGTTTTGGACCTGTGTTACGAGAGAAGGATAGTAGCTACGCCACATCGGCTGGTGATCATGCGTCAGAGCATCTATGGCGATACGGACCCGCGTGGCATGCCACAGCAATTGCTGTTCACTTGCGTTTGCGGAAGCAAAGCTTTGCTTGGCTGCCAGTATGGACTGTGTCACTGCATTCAGACTTTCAATTCGTATCGGATTGGGTAAATGCTGGTTCGGGAATCGTTCTGCCAGCTGTACAATGCGCTGCTCTGCCCCTTCAAGATCTCCCTTTTTTGCATACGTCAGTAACTCATGCGCAATTTGATCCAATGCGGCCAACTGCTTTTCTTCTATTGGTTGATTCAGCTTCGAGTACAAATTATGAATGGGCCACGACAAGAACAACCCGATCATGAGAAAGAATAATAAAAACCGGATGTTTTTCTTCAACGCAAATAACCTCCTTCCCTAGTACAGCCTATGGAAAGGAGGACAAGATTAGACCTTATTTGTCGTATACTTCATATTCACCCACCAGATCACCGAGATCGAGATCAGACTGAGAAGAACCGTAAACAAACCAACGAAGCCTTCATACGGATCCAGTACACTCGGCAGCCACGGATGGATGTCCATGACGTAATCGAGAAAATCATTATTTAGTGTCCACAGCGCAGCGATTCCCACCGGCAGAAGACTTAGCTTGTAAAAACGCGCATACAAAACAGATTCCACAGCCATGCCGGTGTGGGAAATGATTAGCATCACGTCTGTCCAACGCACTTCATTGCCCATCATCCAACCAGCCACGATAATGCAGACGGCCCAGACACCGTACTTAAAATTGGTGATGCCAGCCAAAGCTTCCAGTACAGGAATGTGGCGACCCAACAAATAGGTAAGGAGTACAAGCGAAAAAAGTCCGCTACCTGTCGGGCTGTCCGGAACAAAAGGAATCAAATATGCTGGTGTCTCAGCTAATTGGTTACCGTACCAGATAAATCCATATATGGTTCCCAAAAAGTTGACGACGAACAGCGTCCAAAGAAACCACCTTTTGCCCAAAGATTGCCGAAACCACTCCCATATCCAGATCATCTATAATCGTCTCCCGCTGTGTACGCCGCTAACGAAAAAGCTGACCGCATTACCAGCCAGCTTTTCCCCTATTAGCTTATTTCAAGCCAGCCATGTATTCAGCTAGCTTTGCGATTTCTGCATCATCTTTGATCATACCGCCTGGCATTGCGCCTTTACCGTTCTTGATGACATCAGTAATCTTGGCTGCATCCAAAGTTGCACCGATTTTTTGGAGGTTTGGACCCATGCCGCCCTCCATGTTTTTACCATGGCATCCCATACAGCTTGTTTGCGCTTTCCAAAGCGCATCTGCTTTAAAGCTGGTGTCAGCCGGAGCAGGTGCAGTTGCACTTGATCCCTGTTTACCACCAGTTCCTTTACCTTTATCTGGGTGAGCCAGATGATATTCATGGTTTGCCGCCCAAGTCAGGTAGAAAATACCAACGAGTGCCGTCAGCATCAAGCCTGTAGCAACTGGACGTTTGCTAGGACGACGCTCTTTGCTGGTATCCAGCCAAGGCGCCAGCATCAGTGCACCAAATGCGATACCTGGAATAACAACGATTCCAAGAACGACCCAATCCCCTGCAGCCCATGGATATTTCAGCAATTGATACAGGAACAAGAAGTACCAGTCTGGCAACGGAATGAATGAAGTATCATTCGGGTTTGCTTTGTCTGTCAACGGCGACGGATGTGAAACCGTCAACACGAGGAAGCCAACTAAACAAACGGCTGCCACCATCCACTCTTTCAACAGGAAGTTTGGCCAAAACGGCTCGTTTTTACCTGGAAAGTCGGAGTAGGATGGAGAAATGTTTGGGATACGCTTCGCCGATACTCGGGAATCTCCGACGAAGGTAGCATCTTTATCTTGTTTTGCCATGCTATTTCCTCCTTTTTTCGAAGACCGATTATAGTGGACCCGAGATACCTTGCGAACGGATCATAACAAAGTGAGCTCCCAACAGTCCAAGCAGTGCGCCTGGCAGGAAGAACACGTGAATCGCGAAGAAGCGAGTAAGCGTTTGCGCACCTAGAATGTCTCCACCTGTGAGCAATGTTTTCACATACGGACCGATAAATGGTACCGAGTCTGCGATCTGCACACCTACTTTGGTCGCAAAGTATGCGGTGTTATCCCAAGGCAACAGGTAACCTGTGAAACCGAGACCCAGCATAACGAAGAAAATCAGTACGCCGACTACCCAGTTCAATTCACGAGGCTTTTTGTATGCACCTGTAAAGAATACACGCAAAGTATGTAGGAACATCATCACGATTACCAAGCTCGCGCCCCAGTGATGCATACCGCGTACGATTACCCCGAACGCTACTTCGTTCTGCAGGTACTTAACGGATTCGTAAGCATTGATAACGTCTGGTACATAGTACATCGTCAAGAACATACCAGACAAGATTTGAATAACGGTAATAAAGAACGTAAGTCCACCAAAGCAGTAAACAAAAGCTGAAAAATGATGTGCCGGGTTCACGTGCTCAGGTACT
Organism: Brevibacillus sp. AG; assembly: GCF_028369215.1. Taxonomy (NCBI): domain Bacteria; kingdom Bacillati; phylum Bacillota; class Bacilli; order Caryophanales; family Paenibacillaceae; genus Brevibacillus; species Brevibacillus sp. AG. The sequence continues at coordinate 893,626 of NZ_JAQMYO010000001.1, forward strand.
TCGTGGTCAGCCAAGTCACGCCACATCGGAGTGATGTTTAAGCGCTCATCGACCCAATCATACATTTTTTGCATCATTTTAGCCGTTCACCCCCGGACGAGGATTTGCTTTTACTTTACCTAAATACAATTTTCCTTCTTTGACTTCTGTCTCATACTCATCAAGAGAGGCCGTCGGTGGCGTTCCCAAAATGTGCTCGCCATTGATCGAATAACGACCCATGTGGCAAGGACAGAAGTACTCATTTGGTTGTCCAGGGCCAGTTCCCCAGTCAACCGTACACCCTAAGTGCTTACAGATCGGGGACAGAGCAAGAATCTCACCCTTGTCGTTCTTGGTAACCCATGCAGTAAGTGTAGATTCTGATTCATACCAACCGTCCTTGGTATGGACCTTGAATTCTACGCGTTTTGGCACGGCACTAAACTCATCCGGACTGCCGACAGCTACTTTATCTCCACCTGCATGTCCTTGCAGAAGGGGGTCTACCGCAAAGCGAATCATTGGGGTGATCATTCCCGCAGCAAGGAATCCGCCAGTTCCCATCAGGGCGTAGTTCAAAAATGTACGCCTGGAAATTTCGCGTTTGTCTCCCATATCTTTTTTCCCTCCTTATCCTGTAAAATAGCGCTACGATGGCATTTTCATACATATACACTAGGTCAATCCCAATCATAGCTAACGCCTATAAAGATGTCAAGAATGTCCAGTGGACATGTCTTTACCCAAACGATGTGTGACAGGATATTGTTGCCAGATTGTCAAATTTATGACCTTGCCCCACCCATTTTTCTGTAGTATTACCGGAAAACGCTTTCTCTATTGCGTCTCTATTTTTTAGTCAAAACGATTATCCTCGCCCGGTTTGCCACAACTTGATGACCTCTTTGTATAGCACATCCACGGTCACTTCGAAACGCAAAGAAGATTCCAGGTCTTCATCCCCTACCAATAAAGTCAACACGCCTTCTTCCGTTCGTTCCTTTAATTGAATCTGTTCTCCCCGAAAATGAAGCAGTACTTTATAGGGGAATGCCGCCGGTGTTCGTTGTTCCAGCTGCTCTTCTCCTATTTGATAGCTTAACGGAAATAGCAATACGCGTCCCTTCAGTCGCTGCTCAATCCCCGCCGCTACATTCAATAAGTAGTTCATGCGTACAACATGCTCTTCTACTTTTCTATCCGAGTTATACAAATAAAGAGGGAGCAGTGCGGTATCCACAAAGGACCGCAACTCCTCCCAGTTTTCAAAATCGTTCAAGTTCCACTGCATAGAGCTGTCTCCTCATTTCCTTGTTCATTTCTGGAAACTAGCGTACCATGAATGGTTGGAGACTCGCAATAACGCATACGATTATGTATTTAGGCTTGCTCGTAAGCCATGATCTCTTTTAATTCGTCTGTTAAGCGCAAAAACAACTCTTTGTTCTTCGATGCAAGTGCCTCATCAATCTCCTGGATTAGCGTGCGCTTGCGATATTGACGCATTTGCTCATCGATCACCATTTCAGATAGCAAACCGGAAACCATTTGATTGTTCGTTCCGTACGCGTTGGAATAGAAATTCGGCCACTCCATACCCATCCCTCACTTCAATAAAATAGTCGTTTCGGTAAAACCATTGTATTTTCGAAGCCAAGTCTGGCTCGCATACGTTGCGGTGTATAACCACTGCCCCTGTTCGTCTTGTCCGACGCGCAACAATCCTAGATGCACCATCATTTTGCATACCCGATTCACCAAGATATCTGTAGGCGAATCGTAGTAAAACTCTTTCATCCAATGGAGTAGCGTGTCCATCAGCGATTGCTGACTTACCCATCCACCCGACGCGATCAACGGAATGAGCTGAACCAGCATCGGCAAGTTCGGGACAGCCCGCTTGTACAGCCTCATCCAGAAGCGAATGACATCGTGGTACAATTGATCGTTATACGGTTGCTCCAGTCGCTCCCTCCCCGCTTCCGTTACTGCTACCTTGCCGTCCACTTCTACAATCCATCGGTGATAGTAGCAGAAATCGTAGAGCAAGGAAAAACGGTCAGGGTATAAATCAAAATGCAGCCCGTACCCAAAACGCCATTTTTGTGGCAAAAGCGGCTCTTCTTTTACGTACAAAAATTGAAAAAGCTGCTGCTGATGACGCTTGTACATGCCACCTTCTGCGGTTAGCGGTACTGGCTCCTGCTGGAGAAATTGTAAAAATTGCATGATATCATCGCAGAGTGCTGTTCCCTCATCCCTATAAGCTTGCGGACCAGGATGAAGCAATGCGTTTGAATCACGCCATTTTGTCAGCCACGCTTGCAAGTACGGCTCACGGATGTCCAGCGGAATTTGATACTGCCCTATGGTTTTACTTTTCGCCGGAAAAATCCATCCTCGCTTCATTGCTGCTGCGACAAACTTCCGTCCTTCCTCCTGCTTTTTTTCCTTTTCACACTCCAGTGCCACCCCGGCTTTCGCCAATAAATCCTCAAGCGACATGACCGTACGCTTGTCCAGGAACAGTTGGAGCAAAAAATGGGTTTCTGCACTGCTCAGCTGCTCAACTTCTTGAGAGATTGTCAACCTTTGCCTCAAGCTAGACAACAGTGACGTAATCAATTCGTTTTTGGAATGAGGGTTGCATTCGCATCCGTAATGGTTGGCAATCTGATGGAGCTGCCGGATATCGGTGTACACCAAGATCTCAGCCAAGTTCATCTGTGCATCCCTTCTTTACGATGGCTTACTTGTCTCTCATTCTTGCCAAAATGCGGAAAAATAAACAGGAAGCCACCGAAGTGACTTCCTGTTTGTCGATTTTTTATTGCTCCTCTTCGGATTCATGGTCCCACTGGTCGTGAAGCTGTTGGTATTCTTTCGCTTCCTCATAGCGCCCGGCTTGAGTCAAAAGAGCGATCAGCCTGCGGATTTGATCCAAATCGAACCCTGACAACGATACATATTGCTTTAGGGCCTCAATAGCTGCTTCTGTTTTCCCCATCGAAAGATTCACATCTGCAGCTAATGGGTACGCAGCCACATACTCCTCGTCAACCGCTTGCAAGCTGCTGACCAATTCGGCTGCTTCATCCAGTCGTCCTACGTGGAATGCCATCAGTGCACATCCGTAGAGTACTTCTGGCGAACGATCCATGACCAGCGCCTGACGGAATACTTGGTAAGCCTGTTCGAATTGACCGTTTTGAGCGTACGAGCGCCCCTTTGTCAAAAGCATGGACAGACTTTCATCCCCGGCTTGTTCCAGGAGCTTCATTGCTTTCTCGTCATCTCCAATGCGGAAATACAAGTTACCCAGCGCTGCCATAATATCTTGGTTATCTGGCTCCTTCAGTCTTGCTTGCTCCAAATATTTGACCGCTACTTCATCTAAATCTTGGAGGGAATACAGATCCGCTAGCAACAAGTCAAGCTGGATGCTTTCAAAGCCAGATTCTTTGCATTCATAGAGAAGATGTTGCGCCGTCTCAAAATCACTGGAATCCAAAGCAATCTCTGCTAGCAGCAGCTGGCATTCTCTGCGCAAAGAGGAATCCATTTGCGGATTTTTGGCCATGACATCTGTCAGCAATTGACTCGCCTCCTCCAAATGACCGAGATGATACCAGACCTCCGCCAAATACATCATGACATCCGGCATATCTTTTCCATGCTCCTGAACCTTTTGCAGAGCGGTCAAGCCCAACTCCACTTCATCGTTTTCAATCCGCTTGATCGCTTCGTCTATGACATACAGCCACTTTTTCGGCATTTCTTTCACCTCATATGTATTTTGCGTGGCCTTGTTGCTCTACGCGCTTGCTGAACAACCACTCTAATAAAATAGCCACAAAAGACCGTCCGAAGACGGTCTTTTCTTTTACTCTTGATCATATACCATTATGCTCGCGTTAGCCAGCTCATTGTAAGAACAGTAATAAGGATTCCAAAAATACTAAGCATAATGCTGTAATTCGGCTTGGCTAAATCAGTAGAAGTCGGCTTTCCATCGAGCGGTACGATCGATGCAGTAGCATGTTCCAGTGAATCACCTTGCGACGTATATGGCTGTGCTTCTACCACGTATGTACCGTCGTCTGTTTGCATGGAAGAAGAAATGACTTGCGCCTTTGGCGTGTTAATCTCCATGACTTCTCCGTTAATAACGAGAGAATTCGCATGCTCCGTGGTACTTGTATTCACATATAAAGTGAATGAAAAGACCATGAGCAACAAAACCGCTACACTCGCACCCATGCGTCGCATTCTCGCTGTCACGCTGAAAATTTTTCTGCCGATCGGGATCGCCCACTGTTCTTCCGATAAAATACGGGCCATCACCGCGTCTACAATGGAACGTGATGGAGTTACAGAATGATATTCTTCTTTATCCATTTCCATCCACTCACCACTGTCCGACCAAATCTCATAGTCGGAACGACAGGCATAGCATGCTGCCATATGGTGATCAACCCGACGTTGGGTCACCTCAGGCAACAGATTTTCGGCGTATTCAGGCAGCATTTCCTGAACTTCTTCACATCTCATCATCGATTCATCCCTTCAGCTTCATCCAAATGAGGGTCCAGGATGTAGTTTTCCAACTGTCCACGAATACTTTGCCGCGCTCGAAACAGTAGAGACTTCACAGAGCTCACTGTTAAATCCAGAATCGTAGCGATTTCTGTGTAATCCATTTGTTCGTACTCGCGTAATATCAGTGCTGAGCGTTGCTTCTCTGGCAGACTGTTGATTGCCAGTCTCACCATGCTCTCCCGTTCATTCCGGAGCAAAACTTGCTCAGGCAGTGTCTTGGGAGATGCCATAGGCACTTGCAACGTATCATCCAGATACACATCAGAATTGCGACTCTTGCGCAATTCACTGAGTACGGAGTTGCGTGCAATCGTATAGAGCCAGGTGGAGAATGTAGCTTCTACATCTCGGAAAGAATGAATGCTCTTATACGCCTTGTAAAACGTCTCCTGACATATATCCTCCGCTATATGCTCTAAATGTGCCTGACGCAAAAGATGAGTGACAAATGAGAGGATCTTTTTTTCATATCGACGAATCAGTTCAGCATAGCATTCCAGATTACCTTCTTTAATCTCTCGGATAAGCTGGGAATCGGTCATGATCAGGATTACCTCCTTGCGATTCCGATCCCTCAGCGGCCTTTTGCATAATTAGACTGCTGGGGATGTAAAAAGTTGCGCGACCTTACGATTCTTTTTCTCGTGTGTCTGCTGGAAACCATTCACGAAAAAACCCCCAACCGGGGTTATATGACATAAGCGTAGGGCTTCGTGTCGAATAAACACTTACCCATACCAATCAAAGGGATAAATCGCATATTTCGATATATCCATTTACCGTTCGACATAACAGATGTTGGAAGATGCATTTCACTAAAATTGAGAATAGTGGAAAGATCATTCTTTGTCAACCAGTTTTCCTTTTTCAGGAAAACGATATCAGCGTCTGCGCCAGTTGTCAAGCTTCCTTTTCGCGGATACAGTCCAATTGCTTTTGCGACATTTGTCGAAGTGAGCCTGACTAGCAAGCAAAGCAATTCTTCAGGCGTACACCAGTTCTTTCGTGTATCAATCCGCACATCGTGAATCGGAGATGCTACTTGCCAACTCCCAAACCATTGACGATGTAATTGACGAAGACCTTGATCCGTCACTTCAGCAGGTAAACGAAAGATATGCAGGAACGGATCATTTTCTTCAAAATGAAAGGCCGCTTGAGAATCAGTGATGACTGTGCGTAATCGCCAATAACGAGTAGCCTCCATCCAAATCTGTCTAATGAGTTCCCGTTGTTCTTTTTTCAAAAACGGATCATTCTGTACCTGCATGTGCAGGATCGTATGTTTAGACGTATGAAGTTGCAAAAGCGTTTCCCATTTTATTGTGGAAATTTCTTCTGGATTTCGAATCGTGACATGAAACGAAGAATAGCCATGGTTCATCCACTCCGCTAAGCGGTCACCGTGAAGATCAGCGACATCGATTTCCACATGCCAAACATAATCCAACAAACTGTTGAAGTGCTGGGTTTGTTGATAGTGAATTTGCGGTCTGCTCATCCAACGCTCTGGCTGGAAGACGTCCACCAGGCTTGTACATCCCGAGCTGATGAGATTTCGCATGGCTTCTATATAAACATCAACATCTTTGATTTTATACAACGAATGTGTCGGGAGTGCGACGAAACCGGGCAAAAGATACATACCGGTAGCATCTATTTCTTCATATAAATCGTTGAAGGGGTTTTTCGTCAAGGTATCTTTAGCCATTCGTACAATTTTCCCATGACGAATCCAAATATCTACTTCTTTCATTCCTAGTGCTGTGACAATCGTTCCCCCACGTATGACCGTCCCTTGCTCCAGCATAGCTCGTCCCCCTCCCGTTTCTCATGCACACACTACCCTTGTACGAGCATATGCACAGAAAGGAGAAAAAGTACTAATGAGGATCAAACCGCTTTTTAAACAAAAAAAGACCGCCGTTGATGTAAGCGCATTCAAACGACGGTAGCACACACGTGCTTTCTTATATTGGATAGGAGTGGAGAGAAACCATACTGTAGTTTTATAATAAACGGAATGTAAGCGCTTGTCAAATCATTTTTGCTAAAATTCGGAACGCTTTGTCCTCCCTCAAAAAAAGAAGCCTGCTACCTTATAAAGGCACAGACTTCTCTTTCATTTTTTCTTATTGGCTGATTTTCACAAGCAAGTCATGGAAGCCAGGGAACGATACATCAATCGCATCATCATTTTCGATGGTCGTCTCTCCCTCGGCAACGAGACCCGCAATCGCCATCGCCATGCCGATTCGGTGATCCCCCATGCTATCGATGACAGCCCCTGTCAATCCTGTTTTTCCTTCGATGATCATTCCGTCATCTGTAGCTGTCACCCTAGCTCCGAATTTGGACAGTTGACTAACCACCGTGGCAATACGGTCTGTCTCCTTTACTTTCAGCTCTTCCGCATCACGGATAACGGTTTGACCTTTGGCCTGCGTTGCCATGACCGCAATCACCGGAATTTCGTCAATCAGGCGTGGAATGATATCTCCAGCAATTTCAATACCGTGCAGCTCCGAATGTGTCACGAGGAGGTCTGCAACCGGCTCTTCATTTACGACTCGCTCATTCAAAAGCTCCAGACTTCCCCCCATCGCCTTGACAACATCAATAATGCCCGTGCGGCTTGGGTTAATTCCGACATTTTCAATGAGAAGAGAGCTGCCTGGTACAACCATTACAGCCGCAATCAAAAAGGCAGCGGAAGAAATGTCACCGGGAACAGAAATGGCACGGCCCTTCAGCTTTTGTCCGCCTTCTACCGAAACGGTCAAGCCATCACGCACAACTTGTACACCAAATGCTTGCAGCATACGCTCCGTATGATCGCGGGATAAATGCGGCTCTGTTACACTCGTCACGCCTTTTGCCTGCAACCCTGCCAGCATAATCGCTGACTTCACTTGTGCACTCGCAACTGGGGATTGATACGCGAACCCTTGAAGCTCCCCACCTCGAATGGATAACGGTGTGTATTCGCCGTCTTTTCTTCCATCGATTTTGGCGCCCATTTGACGGAGCGGTCCGATCACACGACGCATTGGTCTTTTGGCAATGGACTCATCGCCTTCCATCACCACATGAAAAGGCTGTGTTGCCATGATCCCTGCCATTAAACGAATGGTCGTCCCGGAGTTCCCTACATCCAAATGTTGAGACGGTTCCTGCAAGCCATACCAGCCTTTTCCTTGTACGGTTACGGCATCTCCTTGTTGTTCAATCTCAATCCCCATCCGACGAAAGCAGCTAATCGTGCTCAAGCAATCGGCACCCGGCAAAAAGCCTTCAATGGTTGTGGTTCCTTCTGCTAGAGCTCCAAACATAACTGCACGATGGGAAATGGATTTATCTCCTGGCACGCGAACGGTACCTTTGATTTGTTTGGCTTGTTGTACACGAAGCATTTCTTCCACTCCTTTTCTCTCTCACGCTCTCCCAGAACGCCATCGCACTGTGAAGCGTCTTCGTTGTAAAGTGTGTTTGCATAAAAAAACTTATGTGCGCTTGTATACATTGTAATCGAAAAAGCGAAGAACTTCCTCTCCCTTTTCCAACTCTTGTTGCGAATGGAACGTAATGCGTAGCACCCCATAAATGTCTTCTCGTGTCTCTCTGATTTGGAGATTCGTGATGTTGATTTCTCTTGCTCCCAATAGTGTCGTAATTCGTCCGATTTCACCCGGGTTGTCAGGGATATCGATATACAAATCGTTCAAAGGAGGTAATGCACCCGTTTTGCGCTCAGGCAAGCTGTCGCGGAATTCTCGTGCCGTTTTGAAGAAATGCTCGATTCCTTCTGGATCTCCCTGTTCTACAAGGTGAACGACATCTTCCAATGCATTTGCCCAATCTTTTGCGATTTTCAGGATCGGATCACGGTTTTGCAGCAAAATGTCACGCCACATCTGAGGGTTGCTCGATGCAATGCGCGTAATGTCACGGAAGCCACCAGCAGCAAGCGTAGCATGCCAAGCATTTTCCTCGTCGTACCCTGCCACCAGATTGACCAGAGCAGAAGCGAGAATATGCGGGAAATGGCTGACTGCACCCACGACCTGATCATGCGAATCCGCGTCCATTTGCACGACTTTTGCACGAGTCAGTGTAAGTAGTTCAGACAATTGCTTTACTTTTTCTTCAGGTGTTCCCGGCGCTGGTGTCAAAACATAATAGGCGTTTTCCATAAGACGGTCAGAAGCAGCTTCCACGCCGGATTTATGCGAGCCAGCCATCGGATGTCCACCAATAAACGTAACATGATCGGGAATGACATCCACCGCTTGTCTCACAATACCTGCTTTTGTACTGCCAACATCCGTAATGATCACACCAGGCTGCAGATCCATTTCCACTAACGAGCGAATGGTTGCAACGATTTGCTCTACAGGTGATGCGAGGAAAATGACATTTGCTTCTCGAACTGCAGTCTGCAAATCAGTTGTGCCAGCATGAATGACACCAAGAGTCAGTGCTTTATCCAAACAATCCTTACGTAAATCGTAGCCGACTACCCGAATATTTGGATCACGTCGCATAGACAGCGCGATTGAGCCGCCAATCAACCCGACGCCGATTACAGTAATGGTGGTTCTTTTCATCTCCACTCTCTATCCTTCCTTCATCTCTCTAGACAAAGATGCCGAGGCATGCCCGGCATCTTTGTTCTTTATTTCAATGCTCCAGTCACGATTTCTTTTAATACAGAAAGAATCTTATCATTTTGCTCTTTGGTCCCGATGGTAATACGTTGAAAACCTGGGAAGCCTAGCGCATTACCAGAGCGAACGATGATGCCTTGAGAGAGCAGCTTCTTAAATACTTCATCGGAATCCCTTTTCAAATCAACCAAGATAAAGTTGGTCTGAGATGGATAGTAGGAAATTCCCCACTCGTCAAAGGAATCGGTAAACTGCTTCATGCCTTCACGGTTACGATCGCGGCATGTTTTCACAAATTCCTGGTCTTTTAACGCCGCACGTGCTGCTACTTGGCCAAGTGTGCCTGTATTAAACGGCTCACGCACATGTTCCAAAGAGGAAATGAGCTCCTCTGACGCGACCCCGTAGCCGATACGAAGGGCAGCCAGACCGTAGATTTTGGAGAAAGTACGCAAAATAATCAGGTTCGGATACTCAGCGAGCATCGGTACTGTTTGTGGATACTCTGGATCCACCACATACTCGTAGTAAGCCTCATCCAATACGACCAGCACATTTTTGGGAACCTTTTTCAGAAAAGCTTCCAACTCGGATGTTGTTACAATCGTCCCAGATGGATTGTTCGGGTTACACACCCATACGACCTTCGTCTGTTCGTTGATGGCAGCCGCCATCGCTTCGAGATCGTGAACGCCATCTTTCAACGGCACCTCAATCAAGTCTGCTCCTTCAATAATCCCATTTGAGCGATATTGCGAGAACGTTTGCGTCGCCATGACTGCATTTGTTCCTTCACCCAAAAAAGCACGAGAGATCATCAACAGAATTTCATCAGACCCGTTGCCGAAAAACAATTGACCTGGTTTGACTCCGAGGAAGTCAGCAAGATCCCAGCGTAGATTAAGGCTTGCACCGTCTGGATATAGGGCCAAATTGTCCAACTGTTCCGCAATGGCGGCTTTAGCCTTCGGTGAGGAACCAAAAGGATTTTCGTTGGACGCCAGCTTGATGACTTCGGTCAAACCAAATTCACGTTTAACGTCATCAATGGGCTTGCCAGGTTGATATACCGGGGCATTGAGTATGCGTTGTTTCGGTTGCATCCACGTTCACTCCAGTCACATTTTTCCCACTATTGTAGCGCACTGGCTAACTGATGTACAAAGGTTTTTATTTTTTCTACTGCTTCTGGCATCTGTTTTGGGTCTTTCAGTTGCTCAGCATGTTCCTCGATTAGCTGTACAATGGCACTTCCCACAATGACACCATTTGTATGGGGTGCTACTGCTCGTACCTGATCCGGCGTGGATATTCCGAAGCCTACCGCAGTAGGAACCGATGTACTGGCCTTTACTCGTTCCAGAAAATCTGCCAAATCCTCTCGCAGGTCTACACGGGCACCCGTCACACCGAGCGACGATACACAATAAAGAAATCCGGTTGCTTGCGCGCCAATCGTATTGATTCTGGAACTAGAAGTTGGTGCCACCAGCGAAATGACATGAATGCCATTCTGTTGTGCTGCGGTTACTACTGGACCGTTTTCCTCAATCGGTAAATCAGGAATCACAACACCATCAGCACCATAGGCCGCGAGATCGGCAAAAAAGCGCTCGATGCCATATTGTAAAACCGGATTGAAGTAGGTGAACAGGACGATGGAAGCCTCCATACCTGATTCGCGAAGCCTTTTGACCAAGTGCAAAGCATCCCCGATCGTCACGCCATTTTTCAGCGCGCGTTCTGAAGCCCGTTGTATCGTTGGGCCATCTGCCAAGGGATCGGAGTAAGGGACGCCGAGCTCAATGAGATCTGCTCCTGCTTCGACCATCGCTTTTACGAGATGAAAGGTTGCTTCTATTGAAGGATCGCCTACCGTTAGAAATGGGATGAATCGTTTGCGATCACGATCCGCGAATAATTGATCGATTCTGTTAAGAGCTGTCGTCATGATTACTCTCCCCCTCCTGCTGTCAGCGCTTCTTGAATAGTTAGTACGTCTTTGTCCCCTCGACCAGACAAGCAGATCACGAGTATTTGATCTGAAGTCATTTCTTTCGCACGTTTTATCGCTTCAGCTATCGCATGTGCGCTCTCCAACGCTGGAATGATCCCTTCCGTTTGACAAAGCACTTGTACTGCCTCGAGCGCTTCCGTATCTGTTACCGATGTATAGGTCACTCTTCCACTGTCTTTGAGATAGGCGTGCTCAGGTCCTACTCCTGGATAATCCAAGCCAGCCGAAATCGAATGCGCTTCTTGCACCTGTCCGCATTCATCCTGCAACAAGTAGGTTAAGGAACCGTGGATGACTCCCGGGCGTCCAAGTGTTAGTGTTGCTGCATGTTTTTCAGTATCGATTCCTTTTCCTGCCGCTTCTACCCCTCTAAGCGCGACAGACTCATCCTGAATGAACGGATAAAACATGCCAATCGCATTGCTGCCGCCACCAACGCAAGCAACGATCTCGTCTGGAAGCCTTTTGAGCATTTGCAGGACTTGACTGCGAGTCTCTTCTCCGATAATTTTTTGGAATTCGCGTACGATGTACGGATATGGATGTGGGCCAACGACAGATCCGATGACATAAAACGTTTCTTCGACATGGGAAACCCAATGGCGAATCGCTTCGTTTGTCGCATCCTTAAGTGTACGTGAGCCGGATACAGCAGGAATGACTTCGGCACCAAGTAGCTTCATCCGAAAAACATTCAACGACTGGCGACGAATATCTTCTTCCCCCATGAACACCTTGCAAGAGAGTCCGAGCTTTGCTGCCACAGTTGCACTTGCCACTCCGTGCTGACCAGCGCCCGTTTCGGCAATAATTGATTTTTTGCCCATGCGCTTGGCTAGCAAGGCTTGGCCCAAAGCATTGTTCAATTTATGTGCACCCGTATGGTTAAGATCTTCTCGTTTCAAATAGATTTGGGCACCGCCGACCGTTTTCGTCAAACGCTCTGCATAGGTGAGCGGAGTTGGGCGTCCAGCATACTCGCTGAGCAGTCCATTCAATTCTTGAACAAATGCCGGGTCTCGACGTGCTTCTTCAAAAGCGATCTCGAGTTCTGTCACCGCATTCATCAAGGTTTCCGGAATAAACTTGCCTCCGAAGGCACCAAATCGTCCGTTTTCGTCAGGCACGACTCGCGTAGTTGTTTGAATGTTGTTCATGCGCCTTCACCCTCTCCACCAATGTTTTTATTTTTTCGGCGTCTTTTTCGCCATCTGTCTCTACTCCACTGGACACATCGACTATCCCTGCTTGATACTGCCTCATTAATTCTCCGACATTCTCCGCATGAATCCCTCCAGCAATGATGCAGTCTGCTTCCTCGCATGCTGCTTGCAATGCAGGGATTTGCTCCCACGAAAACTTTTTCCCTGTACCACCTGCTTGACTAGGGTCATACGTATCAAACAAAAAGGCACTGACAATGCCTCGATAGGATTCAATTGCTTGAGCAGCATCCGCTTCTCCGCCCACTGCCAACGCCTTCCATACCGGAATTGCAAACCGCTCCCGAACTTGCTGGCAAAATTGTGGCGTCTCCTGTCCATGCAATTGGATCACAGATAATGGTGCCTCACGTAGCACTTCCTCCAGTTCTTCCATCGTCGGATTTACGAACACACCAACAGCAGGAGGATGGCCCGAAACGGCTGCAAGCAATTGTCCAGCAGTCTGGGCATCTACTTGTCGCTTACTTGGGGCAAAAACAAGGCCTACGTAATCGACTTCCAGCTCTTTTAACAGCGAAAGTGTTTCCGCTCGCTTAATCCCGCATATTTTCAAACGAGTCATACACTCACCCCCGGTGCAGCTTCTCCCACGAGATCAATGACTGCGCGCTCTACGTCTGTTTGGCGCATGAAATGCTCTCCAATCAAGACAGCCCGGGCACCTGCACTTCGTACATTCTCAATATCCGCTGGTGTCGAAATCCCACTTTCGCTCACAATCGTCAATGACGTAGGCAGTTTTGCAATCAGCTCATGCGTAACGGCTAGGTCAGTTTGAAACGTATTTAAGTTTCGATTGTTGATCCCGAGCAATTTAGGTTCCATTGCTTGAAAAACAAGCTCGCACTCGCGTTTGTCATGAACCTCCACCAGTACATCCATGCCCAGCTCCTCGGCAGTTTGGTTCAGGTGGCGAAGTGTTTCTCGATCGAGAATGGCTGCAATGAGCAACACACAATCAGCGCCTGCTGCTCTTGCTTCCACGACTTGAATTTCATCAAGTAGAAAGTCTTTTCTGAGTAATGGACGATCAATTGCCTCGTGAATTTGCCGTAGATAGCTCAAGCTCCCTTGGAAAAAGGACTCGTCTGTCAAAACAGACAAACATTCTGCGCGAGCTGCCTGATAAGCCTTCGCAATGGTCACTGCTTGGAAATCAGGTCGGATTAACCCTTTGGATGGCGATGCTTTTTTTACTTCGGCAATCACGCTTACAGGCCGTACACTTGTCTCCAATGCGTGACGAAATCCACGTGGACGTTGTACTTCTTTCGTTGCTGCGAGCAATGCTGAAACGGTTGTTTCTGCTTGAAGACGTGCGATCTCTTCGCGTTTCTTTTCTACGATTTTACGAAGCATGAATCATACCTCCTGCGATGTGACGAACGTGCTCAAGCTTTCGCGTGACCAGTCCGCTGTCTATCAATTCCGCTGCACGTATAACCCCTGTTTCAATCGAGCTAACACGATCTGCGAGGTAGAGGATCGCGCCCGCATTCAGCAAAACGATGTCGCGTGCTGCCCCACGTGCACCGGAAAACACGTCGTGAATGATCTTGGCATTCTCATTGGCATCACCGCCGCGCAAAGCATCCTTTTCATGTCTGCGAAGACCGAACTGCTCAGGCTCGATTTCATACGTCAAAATACGCCCATCGCGCAACTCGGCAATATGACTCGTTCCCGTTACCGTCAATTCATCTAGACCATCCGAACCTGCGACAACGAGCGCTCTGTTCACATCCAGCTCGTGTAAGACTGCGGCTACATTTGGAAGCAGCTTGGCATCATACACGCCCATAAGCTGATGGCTGGCACCTGCTGGATTCGTCAATGGTCCCAATAAATTAAATACTGTGCGAATCGCCAATTCTTTTCGCGGTCCAGCTGCATGCTTCATTGCTTGGTGGTACAGAGGAGCGAACAGGAAGCAGAGATTGGTCGCTCGCAGGCAATCTGCAGCGTCCTTTGGAGATAAATTGACGGGCACTCCCAACGCTTCCAACACATCAGCACTGCCACTTTTGCTGGAAACTGCACGATTCCCGTGCTTGGCGATACGTACACCGTCAGCTGCTGCGACAATGGCACTCGCCGTCGAAATGTTAAAGGTGTGACTTCCGTCTCCTCCTGTTCCGCAGGTGTCTACCAGACCTGGCAGATCGATCGGAAAACTCATCGCCCGCGCTCTCATCGCTTTAGCAAAACCGATAATCTCTTCCACTTGCTCGCCTTTCAAGCGAAGACTCGCTAAAAATGCACCAATTTGAGCCGGAGTTGCCTTTCCGTCCATAATCTCACCCATGGCCTCTTCTGCAACCGTCCGTGTTAAGTGCTTCCCAAGCAGAATTTGTTCCAGCGCGTATGTTAGCATGACAACTCCACCTTTCTGACAAACATCTGTTCAGCTTTTTCTAAAGCGGAGAGCATCGCTGCTGCTTTGTTCACCGTCTCTTGATATTCACTCGCAGGGACTGAGTCCGCTACGATGCCTGCTCCTGCTTGTACATGTGCGTACCCATCCTGAAAGAACAACGTTCGAATCGTGATACAGCTATCAAGTGAACCATCAAATGAAATGTAGCCGATTGCTCCCGCATACAGATGGCGTGCGTCAGGCTCGAGCTCTGCAATAATTTCCATCGCCCGTAGCTTGGGAGAACCAGATACCGTCCCTGCTGGAAAAGCGCTTAGCAATGCATCGAAAGCGTGTAGTCCCTCACGAAGCTTGCCTGTCACATGCGAAACCATATGCATCACATGGGAGTAGTTTTCAATAATCAGTGCTTCCTCCACTTTCACACTTCCGTAAGCAGAGACCTTTCCTACATCGTTGCGCCCTAGATCCAGCAGCATGTAGTGCTCGGCTCTCTCCTTTTTATCTGCCAAAAGATCAGCCGCCAGCGCAGCATCTTCTTGTGGGGTTGCCCCTCTTTTCCGCGTTCCGGCAATCGGTCGCATCTCTACTTTTTCATCTTCTACACGCACGAGCAGTTCTGGTGATGTCCCGACCACGGTCTCGCCCTCGTATTCGAGATAGTACATATACGGGGAAGGATTCAACGTGCGCAACAATCGATACACCGCAAAAGGATCGACATCTGTCTTTACAGAAAAACGTTGCGACAACACGACTTGAAAAATGTCGCCGGCTGCGATATATTCTTTCGCCTGCACGACTAGTTGCTCGTATTGCTCACGCGTCATATTTGGCTCTACTGCTAATGGCGTTGGTGTATCCGCCGCTACTTGAATGCGTTGATCCATTTCAAGCGGAGCCATAACTTTTGCAGCGAGCTCCTCGATTCGTTCGCAGACTTGCTTGTATTTTTCACCAATAGTATCCGCAGTGTCGCCTGGCTCCACATGGAGGTTCACAATCAATTGAATTTCCTGCTTCAAATGATCAAAGGCGATCATCTCATCAACGAACAGAAAGCGCATATCCGGCACTCGTACAGCTTCCTTGCGATGTGCTGGCAAATTTTCGAAGTAGCGCAGCGTATTGTAGCCGAAAAAGCCTACCGCACCTCCACTGAGACGAGGTAACCCGGGTAGCTTTGGGCTTTTGTAGCGATCGGTTTCTTCACGCAAAAAGGAGACGGGATTTCCTGTCTGGACAAGCTTTTCACCAGTACGATAGGAAATGGTGATTTCTTCCCCTTTTGCTTCTACGATTTGAAAAGGATTCATGCCAATGAACGAAAAACGAGCCCAGCGCGCACCACCTTCTACGCTCTCCAGCAAAAAGGAATCACTCGTGCGAATCTTCTGATACAAGCGAATCGGTGTCTCCTGATCCGCCAACAGTTTCATGCTTACAGGGATAAGGGAATACGACGCCGAGAGGGTCTTAACCTCGGCAAGGGAAGGGAAATACATGAACTCTCATCTCCTCAATTAGTGGGAGAGAAAAGGGAATCAGACATCCGCCTTTTCTACACCCGCTTCCTAGAGCGAGAGGTAGGGGGGGAGGAATTTTTTGTATACAAAAAAAACCCAGACAAAGAGACCTGGATTGGGTGTCAATATGTACCCAGCCTTCTCTTCTCTCCTCAACCTAACTCATCTCAACTCTGCTCAACTCATTCTCTGCTCTCAGCCGGCTTTTGCTTATTACCGGAAAAACGAGGCGCTCTCGTTTCACTTATGGTAAAAGAGAGCGCCCTAATTGTCAACCGCGATTTGTCAAATCCGGGCGCAACTTGACTGCATCACGCAAAAAGACGTGATGCATGTCTTTTGCTGTCTTGTCTGTATTCACATGCATCATGACACGAATACAAAGCGGCAAGCCACCCGGCACTGGGATTTCTCTTGCGCACATGAGTGGCACATATTGCCAAGCTTCTCCTTCAAGCAGGCGAGCCGCTTGAGCAGGGAAGGTCGCACAGAGGTCCTCTGTCGTCGTGATAATAATACTACCAATGTCTTCGGGGTTTACTTCATTGCGACTTACCATTTCTTCCAACAACCATTTTGTAGAGGAGACAATCTCTTCGCGCGTATCGGCTTCCACCGTGACTGCGCCTCTGATTCCTCTCATTCCCATCCTTATCCCTCCACTTCTTCTCTCATGACTCCCAGTATGAGTTCTTCTTCTATATTTTTGACGACTTCAACCTGCCCGATTGCCCTAGGCAACACCAATGCCAGTTTTCCGCCTACCGTCTTTTTGTCCCGTTTCATGGCTTCCAGCACAGCTTCTGGCGAGAGATTACCCGGCCACGCCGTTGGCAAGTGGAACAATTCCAGCATCCGTTTCGTGCGATTGTATACACCTGTCTCGGCAAAACCAATGCGTTCTGCTACCTTGGCTGCCAAACACATCCCAATTGAGATAGCTTCCCCATGATTCAGGGTGGAGTAAGCAGACAGCGCTTCAAATGCATGCCCAAACGTATGACCCAAATTAAGCAATGCACGCTGCCCTTGCTCTGTCTCGTCTTGCGAAACAATAGCCGCTTTGACTGCGCAACCTTTTTCAATGGCTTTCCCTAATAATTCTGAATCGAGCTGCCATAGCCTATCCGCGTTGTCTTCCAGCCAATCGACAAAGGCAGCGTCGGCGATAAGACCATGCTTAACAACTTCTGCAAAACCTGCTGCGACCTCCCGCTTCGGTAAGCTATGCAATGCTTTCGTGTCGTAAATGACAACTTTCGGCTGATGAAAAGCACCAATGAGATTTTTTCCGAGTGGATGATTGATCGCTACTTTTCCACCAACCGAACTATCATGTGCGAGCAAGGTGGTCGGCATTTGAACGAAATCAATGCCGCGCATGTACGTAGCAGCCACAAATCCAGCCAAGTCTCCGACGACTCCACCACCGAGAGCCAATACAGCAGACTTCCTGTCCAGTCCTGCATCAATTGCCTCTGTCATCAATCGTTCGTAGACAGCCAGGCTCTTCGATTGTTCTCCAGCAGCGATGACAGCTGAGTGGGCCTGATACCCATGCTGTCGCAAAACTTCAAGCAAAGGCTCTAGGTAATGAACCGCTACATTCTCATCTGTGACAATCATCAGCTTGCTAGTAGAAGCAATTCCTGCCTCTACTAGCAACGCTGCTGCATCGTGCAAAAGACCGTCGCCTATCACAATCTCGTAGGAACGCTCCCCCAGTTCAACAGTCAGCTTCTCTACACTCATTAGAATTTCTCCGTGTACGCACGGTATTGACGTACGTTTTCTGCCATGTCGTCAAGAGAATCAGAAGGGAATTTTTCGCACATTGCACTCGCGATCTCCCACGCTACCACTGCCTCCGCAACCACACTTGCCGCTGGAACAGCACAACTGTCGGAACGCTCAATGCTCGCTGAGAATGGCTCTCTCGAGTCAATATCCACACTCATCAACGGTTTGTACAAGGTAGGGATCGGTTTCATGACACCCCGAACAACTACAGGCATTCCTGTCGTCATTCCGCCTTCGAGTCCACCTGCACGGTTTGTTTTACGGCTGTAGCCGGTTTCTTCGTTCCAAATAATCTCGTCATGAACTTGCGAGCCTTTCAGACCAGATGCCTCGAATCCGATACCGATTTCGACACCTTTGAAAGCCTGAATGCTCATAATCGCTTGTGCAAGACGTCCATCCAGCTTGCGGTCCCATTGCACATGGCTACCCAAACCAATCGGCACGCCTTCAACGATAACTTCTACGGTACCACCGAGGGAATCCCCGTCTTCTTTTGCTTTATCAATCGCCGCCATCATCAGTGGCTCTGCTTCTTTATCCAAGCAGCGTACTGGCGATTCTTCTGTGCGTGCAATCAGCTCGTCCAGACTTACTTCTTGTCGCTTCGCCACGATCTCATTGATCTGGAGTACCTGTCCGCCAATACGGATACCAAATGGAGCCAGCAATTGGCGAGCTACTGCACCAACAGCTACGCGGACAGTGGTCTCACGAGCGCTGGAACGTTCCAGAATATTGCGCATATCGCGTTGATGATACTTAATAGCCCCGTTTAAATCAGCATGTCCAGGGCGTGGACGGGAAACACGACGCTTTTCTTCAGTGCCTTCCTCTACAGGTTCAGCACTCATGATTCCTTGCCAATGCGTCCAATCATTATTTTCAACGACCAGTGTGATAGGAGCTCCGGTTGTATATCCATGACGGACACCAGAAAGAATTTTCACCTGATCCTTTTCAATCTGCATTCTTCTGCCGCGGCCATGGCCTTTCTGACGACGTGCCAACTGCTCATTAATTTCCTCAATGGAAATCGGCAAGTTGCTCGGTACGCCCTCAATGATAGCTGTTAATTGCGGCCCGTGGGATTCCCCTGCTGTCAAGTAACGCATCTCTATCCTTCCTCCATCCTCCAGGCAGCCTGTATCCCAAAATGACTCTTTTCGGGATGCTGTCCTTTATCACTTTTAAGCGCTATAATATCATACCTAGTACGCCGTGGAAATACAAAAGTGGCAAACGTCTGCGAAAAACCTTTTCTTTTTACAGGAAAACGCCCCTCCGTATAAGGAGAAGCGCTCTCGTTACGCTATCGCGAATAAATCAGGATTGACATACCTACACGTTGAAAAAAGGATTGGGGCTCAGCGGTTTGCGAGTGTGATCTACGCGTATCAAATCATCTAGTTGTGTCCTCTCCGCCCCTAATATCTGACCACATTCCTGCAGCGTGATCAGCCCTCGACGGTATGCTTCGATGACCTTGTGTTTATCCATCTGCTGCCTCCTCTTGCAAAGTAGGTATTCCTAGTCTTGGGAAAAAACAGCAGAGATATACCAAGGCCAACATGAATCAACCCATTTTTCGATAGAAGAACGTATCCTCTGTCTCCAGTTGGTATTGTTGCGGCTGAAAAATTTGTTCCGTGCTGCCTACAAAGAGTACCCCACCAGGTTTCAGTGCCCGGCTAAACTTATGATACAGCTCATGCTTTGCTTCTTCGGTAAAGTAAATCATCACGTTCCGGCAAATAATCAAATCAAATTGAGAATCAAATGAGTCCGCCAATAAATTATGTTTTTTGAACGTCACTTTTCTCTTCACTTCGTCCGTTATGCGATAGCTGAGTGTATCTTTTTCAAAATACTTCGTTACGAGGTCTTTCGGACAATCTTGCAGGGAGCGATCCGTGTATACCCCTTGCTTTGCTTTTGCCAGTGCTCCCTCATCAATATCGGAAGCGAGCACGGTCGCATCCATCTTCTTGCTCAGCAAAATCAGTGAGAGTGTGTACGGCTCCTCCCCTGTCGAGCATGCAGCACTCCAGCATTTCACCCGCGGCGATTGCTTCGCCAAGCGTGGCAAAATTTTATTCTCGAGAACTTCCCACCGGCCTGGATTGCGGAAAAATTCCGATACGTTGATGGTCATCCTATCGAGGAACTCATAGAAAAGCTCCTTGTCTTTAGCGATGGCATCGAAATACTGGGCAAATGTGTTGTACCCCCGCTTTTGTCTCAACGAGGTTAGACGGCGCTTCATCTGTGCTTCCTTGTAGAGGGCAAGATCAATTCCAGTCATTTTCTTCACACTAGCAATAAATTGGAGAAAGTCCTTATCT
This sequence comes from Brevibacillus sp. AG, assembly GCF_028369215.1. NCBI lineage: Bacteria > Bacillati > Bacillota > Bacilli > Caryophanales > Paenibacillaceae > Brevibacillus > Brevibacillus sp. AG. Next base: position 914,165 of record NZ_JAQMYO010000001.1, read on the forward strand.
TCCATGCTGAATCGTACCCCCTTTAAAAACTCCTTAACTTCATTCGCTATATTTCGTCATTATCCTATCTGTTTTGACAAAGATTTTGACAAAAAAAAGAAAACCCCACTAAATGGGGGTTTTCTCGATCAGTCTTAGATCCAGCGTTGGATTGTTTTCTCGAAGGAGAGAACTTCTTCAGCGGAGAACCACAGGCCGATTTCACGCTCAGCGCTCTCAGGAGAGTCAGAACCGTGGATGATGTTCATGCCAACGGAAGTAGCGAAATCGCCACGGATCGTACCGGAAGCAGCGTCTACTGGGTTTGTTTTGCCCATCATAGCGCGAGCAGTTGTGATTACGTTGTTACCTTGCCATACCATAGCGAATACTGGTCCGGAAGTGATGAAGTCTACCAGTTCACCGAAGAATGGGCGCTCTTTGTGCTCTGCATAGTGTTCTTCAGCCAGTTCGCGGCTTACTGTCATCAGCTTAGCACCTACGAGTTGGTAGCCTTTTTTCTCAAAACGGGATACGATTTCCCCGATCAGGTTGCGTTGTACGCCATCTGGTTTTACCATAAGGAATGTTTTTTCCATTGTAAGTATGCCTCCATTAGAGCTATGTATTGGTGCATAGGACACCAACGTAAATTTTATCAAAACTAGAGTGGTCAAGCAACAGGAAGACCGTCAAAAAATCATTAAAATTTGCGATCGATGATGTAATTGGCGATACCTGTCAAAGATGTCTTAGCTTGGTTGTTAGGTAAATCTACGAGAATGGCATGCGCACGGGCGATGTAACGTTCAGCGAGGCGCTGCGAAAAAGCAATGCCCTCATCTTCTCGCACCATACGAACTGCTTCATCCGTATGATCCCAAAACGTATTTTGCGCGATCCATTCCTGGAATTGCGCACGTGCCTTTCCATGATGAGCAGAATAAAGCGCAGGCAACGTAATGTTTCCATGCACCAAGTCACTTCCAGCAGGCTTCCCTAACTGCTTCTCAGTCCCTGTAAAGTCCAAAATGTCGTCGGTAATTTGAAAAGCCATCCCCACATTGTAGCCGTACCAGTACATTTTGCGAATCATGTCAGCTGACGCTCCGCTTGCCACTGCTCCTAATTGACAGCTAATCGCAATTAAAAGCGCCGTTTTTCGTTTGATTCTGCGCAAATACGTACGGAAATTTTGGTCCCAGTTATTCAAATCCTTTACTTGCTCGATCTCTCCCTTGCAAACCTCGACGATTGCATTCGAGAGAATTTGGTGCAATTGCGGAATCGGGAGCTGGGAGGCAATGGCCAATGCCCGCGCAAAAATATAGTCGCCTGCGTACATGGCTACTTTGTTATCCCACTTCATCCGAACGGTATCTTTTCCGCGACGCTTATCCGCATCATCAATCACATCATCATGGACAAGCGAAGCCATGTGGATCAGTTCAAGAGGAACGGCCACATGCTTTAGCTTCTTGACATCGTAATTGCCCCACTTACCGCCAAGCAAAACAAAAACGGGACGAATCCGCTTTCCTCCTGCCTTGAGTAAGTGAGTCGAAGATAGATACAGCTCTCGAACCGGCGTATCAATCGCTTTTTCCAGTTCATCTTCTATGTATTGGACATCTTTTTTCATCTTGAAGTAAATATCGACTAGATTCATCCGTTCCACCTATCTCGTCAACGTAGTATTGGTCTGTCGGCCGCCAGCTTGCCACAGATCGACGGTTGCAGGTGCCGATAGAAGTCCCAGCTCCGCTGCGCATCGGTAATAGTACTCCAGTCCAATCCGCTGAACGTCACCGAAATCGTGCTGTAATCCTTGGAAATAGTGGATCCATTGCTCTTTCTCTCCACCGAAATGTGTGTGAACGTAGTCAATCAAAGGGGCTGTATTCGCTCTTGTTTTCCTTTTGCTCTCTAAAAAAGAAGCATGGACTTCCGCGATCAAATCATGCTGATCGGCAATAACCGCTCGACGAAGAGCCCAAATGGCAAAGGTCATGGAATAGCCCGTAAATTGATGCCACAGCTCTCCTAAGTCATAGACATGCAGGTCTTTGGCCGTTCGCTCAGCCGAAATAGCGTCGTCCCCGATCAAGAGCGCTGCATCAGCATCCTCCAGCATTTCTTGCAAAATGGGTTCCTGTGTAACGTAGGAAATCTCATAATCGTAAAACTTATGGAGAATGATCTTTAAGAGGTTCACTGTGGTAGCCGATGTGTTGGTCAAGGCTATTTTGGCACCGTTTATTTGTTCAATCGGCTTTTTGCTGAACAAGAGCCTACTCTCCCCTTGGCACTGACAGACAGATCTGCCAATGCCACGTATTCGGAGGCATGCTCTGCATAGCTAAACGAAGAAATCGGTCCCAAGTCTATCTCGCCATTCGCCATTGCAGTGTTTAACTGGGCAGGAACCTGGCGGATGAATTCGATTCGGTCTTCGAATTTCGCCTGATCAAAATAGAAGTAAACCGGCAATACATTGGTATACAAAATTTGTCCAACACGCAAAGACTTTTGCATGCGTTTATTCCCCCCAACGCCGGAACAGCGAATGTGGTACATCAATTGCATCCAAAGTTTTCCCTACTACAAAATTGATCAGATCATCCATGGTTTGCGGCTTCTGATAGTAACCTGGCATAGCAGGCAGAATCTTGACTCCCAGACGACTTAATTTGAGCATGTTCTCGAGCTGAATCGCATTGAGCGGCGTCTCTCTCGGAACGATGACCAAGCGCCGACCTTCCTTGATCATGACATCTGCAACGCGCTCCAGCAAATTACCTGATGCACCATGCGCGATGCCAGAAACAGTCCCCATCGAGCACGGTACTACGATCATACCGTCACAGCGATAGGAACCACTGGCTGCGGGACAATTGAAATCTCGCAGTCCCCAATAATGTAGCTCACCCGAAAAGTCTTGTTGCAGCTTCTCCTGCAATAGAGCTTCTCTGTCATCCGTGTGCCAATCCAGTTCATCACGAAATACTTGCCAGCCTGCTTCTGTAATCATCAAGTGAACGATATGTCCAGCACGTAAAAGCTCCTGGACGACTCGAACACCATAGATAGCACCACTTGCACCCGTTATCCCGACAGCCCACTTTTGCTTGTTCATGCAATCACCAAATCAATCATCGTAAAGGTAAACATCACGACACTCAAGATACCATTCATATTGAAGAATGCCATGTCCAGCTTGGACAGGTCTGTCGGCTTTACCAGCGTGTGTTCATAGATCAAAATCGCACCAGAAATGAGCACGCCTACCAAGAACCAGATAGACAAGTCTGCGACTACATACAACGACATCAGACCAACGAAAGTAAGAACGTGGCATACGCGGGCAATCAGAAGTGCATTGGCAATTCCGAAGCGGCTCGGCATGGAATAAAGTCCTTCTTTACGGTCAAAATCTGCGTCCTGGCACGCATAAATGATATCAAATCCTGCTGTCCAGAACATAACAGATGCAAACAATAGAAGGCCGATGCCATCTACTTGACCTGTTGTCGCTACCCAGCCACCTAACGGACCAAACCCGATGGCAACCCCGAGAACAAAATGGCAAAGCCAAGTAAAACGTTTCGTATAGGAATAAAGCACAAGAACAAACACAGCGAGTGGCAACAATTTCACAGCCAAATCATTTAACTGGAATGCAGCAATGAACAACACCGCAAAGGACACCACGATAAATAAAATGACTTCCACAATCGAAATGAGACCAGCAGGTATCGCTCGTGTGACCGTCCGAGGATTTTTCGCATCAATTACCCGGTCGATGACACGGTTTAAGGACATCGCTGCACTTCGAGCGCCCACCATCGCTACCGTCACCCAGAAAATTTCTGACCAGGTAGGCCATGCATTCTCTACCACAATACTTCCCAAAACAGCTCCCATAAAAGCAAAAGGCAAGGCAAAAAGGGAGTGCTCGAATTTAATCATTTCCAAGATGACTTTCAATTTACGTAGACCCATCTATGACACTTCCTATCTAGTGAAGAAATACCGGTTTACTCCCCATATACGCGTTTGGGGCCATCGCATTCGTCAACCTATGGCTTTGTGCCAATATGCAAGGCTGATACGCCGCCCATAAACAATTTGACCTGAACCGGGTCCAAGCCTGCTTTCTGAAACATGCTTGCCAGTTCGCGACTGTCCGGGAAATTGGTCAGGGATTGTGGCAGCCACGCATACTCTTCGTACTTGTTGACTGTCAGCTTCGCGATAAATGGCAAGATTTTGTAGAAATATAAGTAAAATAGCTTCCGGTACGGAAGGAACGGGGGCTTGGACACTTCCAGAGAAACGACTTTACCGCCCGGCTTCACAACACGCGCCATTTCATTCAAGACCTGCTGAACATCCGGTACATTGCGCAGGGCAAACCCGATTGTCACGAAGTCGAATGTATGATCCTCGTAGGGCAGATTCATCGCATCTGCGTTTACTAGCTTTACGTTGTTGCCAACACCTGCGTTCGCCACTTTATATGCCCCGACATCCAACATATTTTGGCTGAAATCAAGGCCAACAACGCTGCCTTCTTTACCAACTGCCTTGGCCAATGCAATGGTCCAGTCTGCTGTACCACAAGCGACATCCAACGCTGTATGCCCTGGCTGAATATTCATCTGCTTCATCGTGTAATTACGCCAAGCAATATGACTGCCAAAGCTGATTACATTATTCATTTTGTCGTAATCGTTTGCAATGCTCTCGAAAACGGAGTGAACGTACTCTGCTTTCTCATTCATCTGTGTCTGGTTCACTTGGCTACATCTCCTCAATTACCTTCTTCAAGCGACTGATCCGATGGGAGTACCGTGCCGTAATGGATGCAAGCATGTTCCGCGTCTCTGCCGGATGCAGCGTACGCACCATTTGCTCACATAAACCGATTAATTCGATGGCTTTTCCCTCAACGCCAGACAAAACTTGCGCGAGTGTAGCACCGGGTTTTTGCAGCAAAAAACGGGCAAAACCAAAAGGGACTTGTTCTTGCCATTTGAGCTGCTCCCACTCTCCGATCACACTCTCTACCTTGGCTGTTTCCTTCATCAGATCGCTCCAGAATCGACGGCGATCAGCTGAATCAGCATACTCCTCTACAACAGCCACGTATAAGCCCGTATCAATCGTATTTCGCAGTTCCCAGTACTCTTCATCTGATAAAATCTTGCTATCTCGCCCAGCGATGTAGAGTCTCATTTTCGCTTCGTTCACTCGCTGAATGGCTGCCGACAACACTTGAATAGCTTGGATTTCACCCGCTGAAGCCAGAAGGTGATAATAGCGACTGCTGTAATAATCACCCGCAAGTACGGTCAGCTGTCGGTTTCGCTCCGCGCTCTGTGAGGAGTCGTACTCATTTTTCACGAGCTCATGCGTGTCCAGTCCCAATTGGACAAGTCCTGTTGCTGTACATAAAACCGAAGCCTTTTCCTTCGGCATACCTTGTTCCAGCAAAAAAAGGTACAACAGCTCTAGACGATTTTCCGCCATGGAAGGAACGTCAACATAATGTTCTACATAGGAATGGGTGATTCTCTTGTAGATTTGTTCGATAATGGACCGAACCTCTTCTACATTCGGGGAAAGTTCTTTGCTCATGCGTCCTCCTCCACAAGCTGCACAACCTAAAGATGTCTGCCTGTTCCGTACTGTTCCATACTCTTCGGTCTTCCTCTGCCGTCCGGTCAAAAGGCCGTCTCTACTATCATACCATACTTCTTCCATCAGGGACTAATTCGCTCATAAAAATACGGCTCGATTCGAATGGGAAATGTACTGCTTACAAAGGACTGGATATCCGAAGGGTCGGTCAAAGGTTTGTCATGCCCTGCGAGATTTCCCGTTGTCGATTGTATGGCAATCAATAATCTCGATTCTTTTGGTGGATCCGTCTCCTCCAACAAGCGATAGTACACGGGCCCAACATTGTCTGCATAGGTACGCAAGTCGTATGTCAAACGGTAAAAATCTTGATAGACGGTGTTTAGCTCTACTTTTTCGGCAGGTTTCACCACAAAATCGACATAGATCGATGGGTTTTCCCATTTTATACGCTTAATATTATAATGTGTCGACAACCTTGTAAACAAATCAAGGGCATTTTGCTCGCTTAAGTGAATGGCTCGTGCCGACTGAAATGTCGGTATATCCGCTTGCATCCACTGATTTGTGGGAACGAGCGACAGCATCAGAGCCAAGAAAGTGGAAACAGCAATCGCCATCAACAATTGGCGCGGCATAGACATCCCTCCTCTCCTCCATTGTACAAACAAAAAAAGCAGGCTATGCCTGCTTCTTAGCAAAACGACTTGCTCTTTATTCGGTCGTATCCACGACGCCATGCTGCGAGTAAATCACTGCTTTTCCTCGCACCTTAATCGCAGAGGTGTGCTCAGTAAATTGAAAAATCATGACCTCGTCTTTATCGAGTTTCTCTGTATGATGAAAACGCGTATCAGTGCCTCTTGTTAATCCGATCACATGAACGCCATTTTCCTTCGCTTTGACTACGAAATAATCCTGATTAAATCCCGATGGTTGTGCCAATATGTTTCCTCCTGACCAATACGATATGCGAGTATGTCTAGTATGATGCCCCTTCTGACTCCAGTCGGCTCATGATCTTGTCTACATAGCGCTGTGTCTCTTGCGGCAATTGGTCAAACTTCGCTTCTAATTCGTCATCACTGCTGATTCCCAGACGACTCATCCGACCTGGACCAGCATTGTAAGCAGCAAGTGCTACTTTCACATCTCCATCATAACGATCCAAGAGCGACTTCAAATATTTTGTTCCACCTTCAAGGTTTTCATCAGGGTCGTATACATTACGGACTTGCATGGCTTTTGCCGTATTGTCCATCAGCTGCATCAAGCCCTTCGCCCCTGCGTGAGATTCTACATTCGGATTGAAATTGGATTCGGCCCTGACGACCTCTCTCACTAGATCAGCGTCCACTCCGATCGCTTTCGCTGTCTGATCAATCTTGCCCAAAATTTCCGGGGTAGGAACAGATGGCCCTTTTGCAAAAAACAGGGACTGCTCATTTTGAATATGGGTAGGAATCTTCCAGTTCCTAGAACCATCTAACTTGGCTAAAATCTCCTGCGAACTGATAACCCGCTGGCCGGTTGTTGCTAACTGGGACTGCAGGATGTCCGAGAAGAGCCCCTCGTCTCCATACGAAAGCGAAGAGGCGTCATAGGTTTGCGGCAATGTTTGCAAATATGGTTGAAGTGATACAGGCACCTTCATAGCATTGAACAACCCTTCCCTAGCTTGTCTACCTATCATTATAAAAAAGAAAGATCAAGAAGCCAATAGCAAAATGGTACTACTTGGGAGAGTAGCCATTTCACATAAAAAAGAAGCCTTTGCTCAAGGCTTCTGATCGTTATATGCAGATGGTCGGAATGCAGGGATTCGAACCCTGGACCTCACCCACCCCAAGGGTGCGCGCTACCGGGCTGCGCCACATCCCGACTGTACATCCGTACTATACAATATTTTACTTATAGAGTCAATATAATTTCCTTATTTTTGAATTTTTATGAGCGAATCAAGCTAAATACTTCTGCACGGGCAGCCGCATCTTTCTCAAACATCCCGCGAACAGCAGAGGTGATCGTTTTCGAGCCTGGCTTTTTCACGCCACGCATCGTCATGCACATATGCTCTGCTTCAACAACCACAACCACGCCATGCGGATCGAGCTTGCGCATAATCGCGTCTGCTACTGTCGATGTAATGCGTTCCTGCAACTGTGGGCGTTTGGCAACGGTATCAACCGCACGCGCCAACTTGCTCAGTCCAACCACGCGGCCCCCACGCGGTACGTAAGCGACATGCGCTTTACCGAAAAAGGGAACCAAGTGATGCTCACACATGGAGTAAAACGGAATGTCCTTCACTAACACCATTTCCTCATGATCTTCGCTAAAGACAGTCTCAAAATACTGATCTTCGTCTATATGCATGCCCTCAAATACTTCAGCGTACATTTTCGCAACTCGCTTAGGGGTATCGAGGACTCCTTCTCGATTAGGATCATCCCCTACTGCTTCTAGGATCATGCGAACAGCTTGCTGTATTTTATCCAAATCGACGTTCATCATTGTACCTCCTACGTAACGGCATACGCCTTGTTTCTCATCCAAAAGCTCTGCCTGCTCGCGATCAAAGCCAATCTTACCATATCGTTTTAAAAAAGACAAAAAAATATGCCAGTATTTTCATAGGCAAACTGTATGTACACAGAAAAAAACCCACATTTAATCAATGTGGATTTTTTTATGTAAGTGCTTCGTTCTCAAAAGAAACAACTACTTGATGGAGTCTTTGAGTTGTTTACCTGGTTTAAACGCAGGTACTTTGCTGGAAGCGATTTCGATCTCTTCACCAGTTTGTGGGTTACGACCTTTACGAGCCGCACGTTCACGAACTTCGAAGTTACCAAAGCCGATCAGTTGGACTTTATCACCAGTTTTCAATGCATCTGCAATTGCGTCAAGAACTGCATCAACTGCTTTTGTTGCATCTTTCTTGGTGAGTTCTGTGGTTTCAGCCACTTTTGCAATCAGTTCTGTTTTGTTCATTTTATTCACCTCCCCTCAAAGAACACCAAGTCCTAGCTATTATTTTTCTTAACCGAAACGAAGCGTTTTATACACGAATGGTTGTTTTTACCGATCTGACAAGCTTATAGTAATACACCGATTTCTTAAATTCAAGCCCCTCCTGTCGAAATTGAACGAAATACAAGAAAAAAAGGCATCTCGTCATGTCAGATGCCTTCCCTATATTTGTTGTTTATAGGACTTTGGAACTATTTATTAGAGTATGATCGCAATCAGGCCACCCGATCCCTCGTTGATGATTCGACCTAAAGTCTCCTGTAATTTGTATCTCGCGTTGTCTGGCATCATGGTAATTTTTGCCTGAATACCCTCTCTTACGATGGAATGGAGCGAGCGTCCAAAAATATCGGAGTTCCAGATGGAAAGCGGGTCTTTGTCAAAATCTTGCATCAGATAGCGGACAAGCTCCTCACTCTGCTTCTCTGTTCCGATAATCGGAGCGAATTCAGACTCGACATCCACCCGAATCATGTGAATAGACGGTGCTGTTGCTTTAAGTCTGACTCCAAAGCGCGGCCCCTGGCGGATTAGTTCAGGTTCGTCCAAGGTCATTTCATGCAACGACGGGGCTGCTATACCGTAGCCCGTACTTCGGACCATGTGCAATGCTTCCGCTACCTGATCAAACTCGCGCTTGGCATGTGCGAATTCCTGCATGATTTTCAACAAGTGATCCTTGCCATTTATCTCAACACCGACAATTTCCATCAAGATGCGGTCATACAGTTCATCTGGCGCGTAGAGGTCAATCTCTGCGATCCCTTGCCCCATATGCATACCAGCAAGAGAGGCTCTCTCTACGAAGTCATAGTCATTGAAGAAGCCGACGACACGGTCCACATCGCGTAACCGGCGGATATCCTGCACGGTCTCACGTACGGCTTCCTCGTAGTTCTGACGCAGCCAGTGCCCGTTTTCCAGCACCATTACCCAGCTCGGCAGATTTACATTTACTTCATGAACTGGGAATTCAAACAGAACTTCTCTCATGAGAAGCAAGATTTCCTGCTCTGTCATATGATCAACCGACAAGGCAACGACTGGGACATCGTATTTTTCCTGAAGCTGTAAGCGAAGGTTCTGTGCTTCGTCGGCTCGCGGACGCGTCGAGTTTACAACGATCACGAACGGTTTTCCGACTTCCTTCAGCTCGTTTACAACCCGCTCCTCTGCATCGATGTATCCTACACGCGGTATTTCCGCGATGCTGCCATCCGTTGTCACAACAATCCCGATGGTTGAATGTTCCTGGATAACCTTGCGTGTCCCGACTTCGGCCGCTTCCTCAAATGGTACAGGCTCTTCATACCAAGGTGTATTTACCATTCTTGGGCCATTGTCGTCTTCAAAGCCCTTTGCCCCTTGCACCGTATAGCCAACGCAGTCAACGAGGCGGACATTGATGCTGAGCCCTTCTGTCACATGTACGTTAACAGCCTGATTCGGAACAAATTTGGGTTCGGTTGTCATGATTGTTCGTCCTGAAGCGCTCTGCGGCAACTCGTCTGTCGCTCGTATCCGCTCCGCTTCAGAGTTAATATTCGGGATGACAACTTGCTCCATAAACCGCTTGATAAAGGTAGACTTTCCCGTACGAACAGGGCCTACCACTCCGAGGTAGATGTCTCCGCCCGTCCGTTCGGCAATGTCTTTAAAGATGTCGACTCGTTCCACCATCGATGACCTCCTTCTATTTGTCTATTTTTACACTATGACCGATTTTCCGAATTATCCCTGACCGCCAGTATTTTCGTAGGGAATCTCGTACTAGTTTTGTGGACAGTACAAATATATGTATTTTTGCGTTAACTAGAACAAAAAAAACGACCCTGTTCAGAGTCGTTTTTCGTAAAGCTAATTTAGTTTGAGAAGCCTTGGGTCACCATCGACCATTTCATATGGAAACGATTTCGCTGGCACAAACATCGAATGGCGTGCAAGAACGTACCTCGGGTCTGTTTTTTCCGGCACGGTTACTTTTGTATCCCGAAGCAATTGCGCGATATCCGAAGCATAGTCGATCCCGACTTGTCCTTCAGCGTTCATGACCAGTGGCAATAAGTAAGTCCCCATCGTGGACGGCACCTGCCACGCTTTTAACCCGAGTCGTTCATGATCGATGGAATAGTAGCCATTCCCCAGGTCAGCGAGTACAGGCAGCTTTTCGAAATGTCCCTTGTAACGGTCTACTTCGCTCTGTACATCCGCTACTGTACTTACAGCGGTCAAATGAATGAGCTTCACTGTCGGCTTTGTATCCACATCAATGAGTACGTACTTGTATACGCCACCTTTTTCAAATGCGTTCCCTGGTACATCCGGCATGTATTTAGGGATCATCCTACGGAAATCAATCTCGTATTTTTCAAAAATAGGAGTATCGAGGGGTTTCGTTACGATTGGCAATACTGCTGTGTCTTTTTGGAATTGCTCAATCGCTTTTTCTGTTGCTTCTACAAAAAAGGTACTAGGAATTTGATTCTCTGCTCTGCGCTCATCCGGATACAAGCATCCGGATAAAAGGGAAGACAGAATCGTCAAACTGATCACGAGCTTGAACGATTTTCGCCACGATTGCCACATCTTATGTACACACCTCTTACATTCCATCTTCATTTTCTTTACGTTGTCGCTCGAGTGCAGCGGCTACCACTGATTTCAGCTTGCTTTCTGGAATCCTGACCGTACAATCCTTTTCCGTCGTTTTTGCCTGACAGGCCAAACGAATCCCATTCGCGAGATCCTTTTCAGGCAGCTTGCGCTTTTCCAGCGCCGTTGGCGGGCACAGCAGGCCATTCTCAACGACCACACGGCACATCAGACAAGATGCATGCCCACCGCATCTCTGCGGAATTACGACGCGAGCTGACGAAGCTACACCGACCAAGGTTTGCCCTGACCGCGCCTTCACACTCTTCTTGCTCGGGAGAAAGGTTACTTTCCCCATTTTGTCACTTCCTTTACTAGTACGGCCGATGAGCTACCTTGACTGTTCCTGCTGAAACAATCTTTGTCTGGCAGCCTAATCTGTAGCCTTCTGTGCGTTCAGCCTTGCGCAATCGCAGTTTTTCTTCTGGTGTCACTTCGTTTAAGTACTCTGCTCCTTCCAGAACATGCGTACGGCATTGTGCACATACCCCTCTTTGGCAGGCATGGCCCCACACGACGTTGTTCTTTTTCGCAAGAGCAACAATGGATTCATTCAACTCGATCGAGACTTCATGAATGCCTGCACGAGTAAGTAATGTGATCGTTGACATCGATAATCCTCCCTAGACAAAAATCACAATCAAAATCATGACAAGCACGACGAGTAATAGTAAGAATGCGAAGGTCTTCACCAGGAACCGCAAAAACGCATTGGTTATTTTTCTGGCAAAGATCATAACTAAATTGCAGACGAACATGAGCCCAATGGCAATTAAGGAAATGTTCATCTTTGTCATAGGATCAATATACATCGGGACTGCAGCATCCTTTGCATTTTTTGCTTTATTATACCATACTTCCCCATCTTCGTCTGACGCTTGCGAACCTAATACTAGACATTCGCATAGACTATCGTGATGAATTCGCCCATTGGAGGGATGAAACGTTGAGTAATAAAGTAAATAATCGAAAATGGCGGAATCCATATGCGCCTATACCCAGCAAAAAATTAAGCGACCAAATCGAAAATGTCTCCCTTTCCATTTCACCGAAAAGAATCCTGCCCACGGTTGATTTGCGCACCTCTGTATCGAAAATGCGCCATAACATCAAAGGGATCGGCAGCACGATCCGGCAGGTAGAAGACACGATGGATTCGTTGTACGGGGCGATGGAGATGATGGAGAACCTCGGAAAACGCACGCCTGAGCCTGAGGTCGTTGCCGAAAAGCCTACTGGCAAACGCAAAGCTGCTCCAGAGCCACAAAAGGCAGCAGAAACAGCACCACAGGAATCAGGCTTAGGCAACCTTTTGGGCAATATAGATATCGGGCAATTACTGGGTCTCCTGCAATCCCCATTAGTCCAGAACCTGATTACACAGGTAAGCAGCAACTCCAAGGAACGAAAAAAAGAGGGATAAGATCCCTCTTTTTTTCTTGCAATCTGTAGGTCAGCCATGTCCCTGTAGAGCCATGATTGTTCCTAGTCTTACTGTATGACGGTTTTTGTTGCAGGTAACGGGCATAATCGCCCATTTCTCTTATTTGAGCAGCTTGGTCAAGGTGGACATGTCACCCAGATTGATTTCCTGATTGCGAAACATTTCAATGACCTTATCCTCCTTTTCAGGAGTTAATTGCTTGCCGCTAAGGGTAGCGAGTGTGCGAATGATTTGACGGAGCTTAGTCTCATCTTCAAAATCACTGCGCTTGACCTGACCGGCTAGTGAGCGAAGCTTTTCTTCATCAACATTTTCCGTTGCTTTTCCTTGCAAGCGCTCAAAAAGTCGTTTCGACATATTATTCATGTGAAATCTCCTCCTGCACATGGGCTTTCACCCTATCGTATGTGCAGAAGCCTAAATCGGTGATACTTCATTCATGACTTATTCCGCATCAGGATTGAGGTATGCCATTTCAAAGGTTTTTCCGCGCCCCATCAGTTCTTCCACGCCTTGACGAGCTTCTTTTCCTTCAAACAGCATGCCATACAGAACAGAAGTGATTGGCATTTCCACTTGCTCGCGTTGCGATAAGGAAAAGGCTGCATTTGTTGTCCGAACACCTTCGACGACCATCCCCATCTGCGCCAGTACGTCATCGAGTTTTTTTCCTTGTCCGAGCATATAACCTGCACGCCAGTTTCGGCTGTGTTTACTCGTACATGTGGCAATCAAATCGCCAACACCAGCCAGACCTGAGAACGTAAGCGGCTTAGCACCGAGCTTAATGCCCAGACGGCTAATTTCCGCCAAGCCACGGGTCAACAGCGCTGCCTTAGCGTTATCTCCATACCCTAAGCCATCAGACATCCCTGCACCAAGTGCAATGATGTTCTTCAACGCTCCAGCGATCTCAGCGCCAATCAAATCCGGGTTGGTATACACACGAAAATTCGTATTCATCAGCAAATCCTGAGAGCGCAGCATGCTTTCTTCCGATTCAGACGCCATCACAACTGTCGTTGGTTGCCGTTTGACTACTTCCTCGGCATGGCTCGGTCCTGACAACACAGCCATTCTAGACGCAATCTCTTTCGGCACCTCTTCCGCAATGACTTCTGACATTCGCTTCAGACTTTCCAGTTCAAAGCCTTTTGTCGCATGAATCAAAAGTACATCCGGTTCTAAGTACGGAGCCACTTGCTGACAGATTTGGCGCATGGCATGGGAAGGAACAACGAGAAGAACAATTCGCTTGCCTATTACAGCCTCTTGAATGTTGGTCGTCGCCACTATGTTTACTGAAAGCTTTTCTCCAGGCAGGTATTTTTCATTCACATGCTTGCTGTTTATTTCTTCTGCCAGCTTGGTATCCCGTACCCAAAGCGTAACCTGATGCCCGTTGTCCGCCAAAACAGTCGCAAGTGCCGTTCCCCAGCTTCCGGCCCCAATCACCGTAACATTTTGAATCAATACGTCCCCCTCCACTTTTCTCATGTCCGTTCGTACATTATCCTAGCTTCCGGTTGGACTTATCTCCTAGTTTCCGTTCGTTTCCTGAAAGAAGATTGCGGATATTATTATAATGACGAATGTAAGCAAAGATTGCGATCGCCAAGCTCGCCCAAATAAAGGAAATAGGTTTGTCCAACAAGTAAAGGGTGAATGGAATAACCGTTACGATAACCAATGATCCTAATGAAACAAAGCGAGTGATCGCAATGACTATGACAGCCAACACGGCAGCGATTAAAAAAGCCAAGGGAGAAAAACCTAACACGACACCTAGCGTGGTCGCAATGCCTTTCCCTCCGCGGAATCCAAAAAAGATCGGCCAATTGTGACCGGCGATAACAAACAAGCCTGCCACAGCATACGCTGCCGGGTCTCCTGTCATCAGGTGAGTCAGTCCCATCGCAGCTGTTCCTTTAAGTGCATCAAGAAGGAGAACGGCAATGCCGGGGCCTTTTCCTAACACCCTTAAGGTATTAGTTGCTCCGGCATTTCCGCTGCCATGAGAACGTATGTCAATTCCTGCGACTTTTTTGGCGATAAGATAGCTAAAGCTAATAGAACCGATTAAATAGCTAATCACCCAGGATAATAACACCATGGCGTTTTTCTCTCCCTACGTTTTTTTCCGTGTCCAGATTCTAACTGGTGTGCCTTCAAACACAAAAGCTTCACGGATCTTGTTCTCTATGTAACGTTCATAGGAGAAGTGCATAAGTTCTGGATCGTTCACAAACAAAATGAACGTCGGTGGTTTCACTGTCGCTTGTGTCGCATAGTTGATCTTCAAGCGTTTGCCGCGATCAGATGGTGGAGGTGTACGGATCGTCGCATCTGTTACCAAATCATTGAGAACGCCGGTAGGAACGCGCATAGTATGTGCTTGTGCTACTTCATTAACCTTCGGCAGAATCGTATGGACACGTTGCTTCGATTTTGCAGACACATACATGATCGGAGCGTAATCCAGGTATTTAAATTCTTCGCGGATCAATTCTGTGAAGCGTTGCATCGTTTTGTCGTCTTTTTCAATAGCATCCCATTTGTTCACGACAATAATGACACCACGGCCAGCCTCATGTGCATAACCCGCGATCTTCTTGTCCTGCTCGATAATGCCCTCTTCCCCGTTAATGACAACAAGAACGACATCGGAATCTTCAATGGAACGCATCGCACGCATCACACTGTATTTTTCCGTTGTTTCATACACTTTCCCGCGCTTGCGCATACCTGCCGTATCTACGAGAATGTAGCTCTGGCCATCACGCTCAAATGGCGTGTCGATCGCATCACGGGTCGTTCCGGCAACATCACTGACAATGACTCGCTCTTCACCGAGAATCGCATTCGTCAAGGAAGACTTCCCGACGTTTGGACGACCGATGATGGATACACGAATGATATCGTCTCTTTTCTCTTCGTCATCCTCTGCTGGGAAATGCTGAACCACGTCTTCCAGCATATCGCCCAAGCCAAGACCATGGCTACCCGAGACAGGGAATGGCTCGCCCAAGCCCAAGGAGTAAAAGTCATAAATATCCGCACGCATTTCCGGATTATCCGCTTTGTTCACCGCGAGTACGACAGGTTTTCCTGTCCGATTCAGCATTCGTGACAGTTCAACGTCCGCATCTGTCACACCTGTGCGGCTATCTGCAATCATAATGATGACATCTGCTTCGTCAATCGCAAGCTCTGCCTGGTAACGCATCTGTGTAAGAATCGCGTCGGTCTCGCCAAACTCAATTCCACCGGTATCAATCACATGGAAAGTATGAGTTAACCATTCACCTTTCCCGTACAGGCGGTCACGGGTTACTCCCGGCATATCCTCCACGATCGCGACTCGTTCGCCAATCAATCTGTTAAAAATCGTGGACTTTCCCACGTTGGGTCTCCCCACAATGGCTACCACTGGTAATCCCATAATCAACAACACTCTCTCTCATTTTACGTTTTGACTAGCTAATCATACCATACACTACTTATGCCGAACAATGATAAGGGTATCGTCGCTCACTTCATGCACCATCGCGTCCAGTATCTTTTCCAGCGTGAAAGCCGTTTGCTGCATCTTCTCCGTGGTAGATTCGATAAAAATCGGGACACCACCCGCAATCCTGTCTTTGTTCGTCGTAATCACCGACAAGATTAATCCTGTCATGGCCTACAGCTCCTTTTTCACCATTCTAGTCTTCGTTGGCATTCGGAAGACGCTTTCGAGAATTGGGACTGCACGAATGACGGACGTTGCGCGTTCCACATCTTTTTCTTGCGGTAATAAAAATACACCCAGTCTCCCTGACTGTATATCACGTTTTACCAATGGTGATAGCGATGGCTCTCCCGTATCTGTATAAACGCCGAGCTGCGTCGCGACATCGTGCAATATCGCTTGCCGCTGTCCTGGGTGGGCAATCGTGACCTTGGCATTGGCATCCCTCGGTGTCAGAATAAAACCCACACCTTGCTCACGTATGATCTCTTGGGCATCTGCCAACCCGACGTTCATGATGTAAATGTCGTTCACATACAAGTCTCTTCCTTCCATTCTCACTTCCCCCGGCTCGATCTCTGCAATCAGCGACAGTGTTTTTCCAGAGCGCAGCTTGCGAGAAATCATCAAGGCGATGACACCCGCGATGACACCTCCCCACCAATGAAAAAGGATGGTAGCCGTCGTTGTCACCAAAGAAGTAAACATGACCATGTAATTGCGTCCTTCAAACACCATTGCGATTCCTTCGATGTAAGGACCACCACGGGGCACTAGCTCCTGCTTATCGATCTCTGTGAGCGTAGTGCGTTCCATGTTCCTGACATCGCGGAATTGCTGAGCAGCCACCGTTAAAAATGTGACCGCCGTGTAATTCTCCTTGAGCAGGGCGGGAATCGCTATCGCTCCGAGCGCGGATGCAATCACCCCAAGTGAAATGTGAATAATTTTTCCGTGGGGATAGGTTGGATATTGTCGATAATCTGTTCGCAAAAGATGAATCCGGCACATAATGCCGAATAGGAAACCCAGAACTAATGGAAAAACATATTCGTAAGCTAGCAATTCCTTCAACACCCTAGCGTCACCTGCCCGTATCGGAATGGGAAGACTCTGTTTCTGTTCTACCAAGAATACGACGAATCGCAGACCAGACGATGCTGACGAGAGCCCATAGTGATATGCCACTCCACAAGAGATCTTGCGCATACTCCGATCCCCATTGACAGGAACCCGACAATTTCCAAAAATAAAGCGAATGTATCACATCTGCGAGTGGGATGGCGAACGTGAGCTGAAACAGTTGGCCCAGATTCGTTCTGCTCATCAAAAAAATCGTACTGACTCCAACAGCGGGTACGATGATCCTCTCATCCCAAAACAGCAAGATCGGATCGGTAAAAAACAGCCAGCGCAGCCAAAATAGCAAAAGGGCCGTTGCAAGCGCACTCAGCAAGTACAATCTGCGTATTTTGGACATGAGCTTGGTGTAGAGGACAATGCTTCCGATCAGTGGCAATATCGTTCCACTTAGACTAACTTGAATGGGGGCAAAATAGATTTCCCAGTTCACAAACGTACAAATTAAAAACGCACTGATCACTGCGAGCACTCGTCTGCGTTCCATCTTCATGTTTTGCAGCTGCAAGTCAAAGCTTCCCATCCAGACAAGACACAGCAAAGACCACTGGATGAGGATCGCAACGGTTCCCTCGTTCATGTTCATCTCCTCAAAATGATGGTTGTCTCCCCCAAAAGTATGCCTCAATCAAGGAAATTTCATGAATCGAATGCTCGTCCACTAACTAACGTTGCGCCAGTCTCTCCAATTGGATGTGACGAAGCCTAGCTCTCTCCGCTGTTTTTCCCGTGATCATAACAGGAGTACAAACTGCGTCTGCCAGACCTTTCATACCTAGTGCCGTCATCGCCACACGAATTTGGTGATGCCATCTGTCTACGGTAGACAAGCATCCTTCCAGAGATTCGCGTTGAACCAGACGCAGCATTGCCCCCGCCATCCCGACAGCGGACGCGCCTAAAGAAGCGGCTTTGACTACATCGAGACCATGACGAACACCGCCTGTTGCTATGTACGACATTCCCGGATGACCGACAGCATTCGCTTCCAGCAAGCTCTCTACCGTCGTGAATCCCCAATCTTCAAACATCGTGTGAGGATGATCACTACGCATATTTTCGACTTGAGCAAAATTTGTTCCGCCCCTTCCACCCACATCGATGGTTCTGATCCCGATTTCTATGAGTTTCTCGATTGATTCCTTCGCCATGCCAAAACCGACTTCTTTGACCATAACCGGTACATCCAGACTCTCCCTGATTGCTTGAATCCTCTCGAGATAGCCGCGAAAATCCCGATCTCCCTCTGGCATCAGCAGCTCTTGCATGACATTTAGATGGATTTGCAGTCCGTTCGCTTCGATCATCTCCACCGCTGCTGTTGCCTGCTCCACTGTCGCTTCCGCCCCAACATTTGCAAACAAGATCCCCTGTGGATGTTCCCTTCTGACAATCCGATAGCTATCCGTAACATCCGGATCACGCAGAGCTGCCATTTGTGAGCCAACAGCCATAGCCAGATTGCGTTCCCTCGCAATGATCGCCAGTTTTTGATTGATTTGCGTAGTCCCACCAGCTCCACCCGTCATCGCATTAATCATAATCGGTGAGGAGAGTCGTAAGGATGCGATCTCGGTGTCCAGTGAAGTTTCAGCAAATGCTGCATTCGGCAAGCTGTTTGGAACAAAGCTAACATCATCAAAACTATTCGCACCATTTTCCCCGGTAACAAGAGCATTTCGAATATGGTCCAGTTTCCTAATCGAACGACGATCCATTCTACCCCTCCTAGACTTTCACTCCCAGAAAAAAGGGATACGCCAGAGCGTATCCCCATGAGTCCTACTTTTTATCTTACTTGAACTTGTCTTTCAGATCACCGAACAACTCGCCCAATGTCACGCCCATTGGTTGGTTGTTTTCTTGCGTGAATTGTTGCTGTTCACGCTTGCTCGCACGTTCTGCCTGCTCCACACGGTCTTCTTCTACTGCACGGATGCTGAGGCTAATGCGCTGTTCTTGTGGAACAACATCCAAAACTTTCACTTGTACTTCTTGGCCCTCTTTCAAAACCTCACTCGGTGTATTCACCCGGCGATTTGCAATTTGCGAGATGTGTACCAGGCCTTCGATTCCAGGAGCCAGCTCAATAAATGCACCGAAGGACACCAAACGTTTTACAGTTCCATTCAAAATAGAGCCCGCTTTGAAATCTTCTGCAACGCTCGCCCATGGACCTGCTTGCGTTTCCTTAATGCTAAGGCCAATGCGCTCGTTTTCACGGTCAATTTTGAGGACCTTCACTTGCACCTTGTCGCCTTCCTTCACGACATCGGACGGCTTATCTACACGGTTCCAAGCAAGTTCAGATACGTGAACCAATCCATCAACACCACCGATATCCACGAATACGCCGAAATCGGTCATGCGCTGAACCGTTCCTTCCAATACTTGACCCACTTGGATTTTATCCATAATGGATTGCTTTTGCACTTTTACTTCGTCTTCCAAAACTGCTTTGTGGGACAGGATGACTTTATTCTTTTCCTTATCCATTTCTACTACTTTCAAAGCCAATGTTTTGCCTTTGTAATCAGAGAAATCTTCAACGAAATGACGCTCTACCATGGAAGCCGGAATGAAGCCGCGAACGCCTACATCAACAACCAGGCCGCCCTTCACTACTTCTTTCACGGACGCTTCGATGATCTCACCCGCTTGCATTTTTTGCTCAAGATCAGACCAAGAAGATTCCATCGCTACGGCTTTCTTGGAAACAACGAGCTCTTCTTTCTCGTCGTTTAGCTTGATGACTTTCACTTCGAAAGTATCACCAACCGCTACTACATCAGATACCTTTTCAACATGCAGTGGAGACAGTTCGCTGATAGGAATCAGACCATCGTACTTGTAACCTAGATCTACAAGCGCTTGTTTGTCCTCAACTTTTGTTACGGTTGCTTTTACGACATCTCCTACGGAAATGGTTGTTGCATCCGTCAAGCTTACGTTCGTTTCTTCCATCATTCAAAAGACCTCCTTAATACCATCCAGTCCCAAACGTCTATGTACAGGTTGTGTACAACCTCACTACACGAAGCGGGAGCATGTATATTTTTAACTGTCGCCTGATGGCTGGCAGTTAGTACTGATGAAGCCAGTAAGTTCCAGCAGATTTAGTATTCGTCCCTTTAGCAATTCTATACCGTTTGCTAAGAGAGATGCTGGTTCCGTAATTGCTTGATGTGCTCCATAATCAGATCGCTCGCTTCCTTCAACGTATCTGCGCTTGATTTGGCCTCGCGCAGTTGAGTCAGATCGATCGGTTTACCGTAAACGATCTTAATGGAACGAAACGGCCGATATGGCCCGATAATGGCTACCGGAATGACCGCGGCTTCTGATTTGAGAGCGAACATCGCCACACCCGGCATTGCTTCCCCTGGTTCCCCTGTTTTGCTGCGAGTTCCCTCAGGAAAGATTCCAAAGATTTTTCCATCTTCCAGCAATTTGAGAGTCGTGCGAATGGCCGCACGATCTCCTGCACCCCGTTTGACCGGAAATGCACCGAATTTAGTAATGAGAAAGGATATGACCGGAATTTTGAAAAGCTCTTCTTTGGCCATGAAATGAACCTGACGCTCGATACCACTCCCGAGAAGAGGTGGATCCCACAAAGAAATATGGTTGGCACAAAGGATCACTGGGCCTTCCTTAGGTATATGTTCACGCCCGATCACTTGCCAACGAAAGACAAGCGAAAAAATTATGCGAAAAAAACCTCTGAATAAACGATAGTAACTCAATGGGTTGACTCTCCCGTTCGCTCGCAGATTTGCAAGATGCGATCGACCACCTGATCAATGGTCATTCCTGTTGTGTCTACCAAAACGGCATCTTCCGCTTGGCGCAACGGCGCGACTTCTCTCTGCATGTCCCGTCGATCTCGCTCTTCGATTTCTTTTTCCAGCTCAGATAAGTCTGTCTGGGTACCTTTTGCGAGTAGTTCCTTCCAGCGGCGTTCTGCACGCTCTTGGATGGAGGCCGTCAGAAATATCTTCACATCTGCATCAGGCAAAACATGAGTACCGATATCTCTACCGTCCATGACGACATTGCCTTGAGTCGCCAATCGTCGCTGGAGCACAAGCATTTGTTCACGTACGGAACCGTAGCTCGCTACAATGGAGGCGTACTGGCTCACTTCTGTGGAACGTATCCAGCTTGTGACATCGATTTCATTCCAGTATACATGTTGCTGTCCGTTTTCCCGAACCAGTTGAATCTTGTTTTTTTGCAAAAGTTCGGAAACTGCAGACTCATCGTTGATAGGGAGCTGATGATGGTGGACTGCCCAAGCGAGGGCACGATACATGGCACCCGTGTCAATGTACACGTATTCCAGTTGTCCCGCTACTTTTTGGGCGACAGTGCTTTTGCCTGCTCCCGCTGGTCCATCAATGGCAATGTTCATTACTTCTCACCTGCTATGTACGTTAGTTCGGATGGGAATAAAACAAGAAAAGCTTCTGTCGAAGCCCTTTCCCATTCTTTGTGTGATGAAAAACGATATTGCGTTTTTCGGATTTGGCTGTGACCACTAATGGTCTACAAAAAAACGATCCAAGACCGTTTTCTATGTTATCTATAATAGTACCATAGTATGGAAGCATGCGCAAACCTTTAGGGCTCTCTGGACACGCCTTCCAAGCGCTCTGTTTCGATTAATACTAGTCTTGCGGGAACGTACTGAATGAGGACTTCGCCTATGGTCAGTACAATCGCACATACGACAATTCCAATCATGATGCCTTTTTCTACCCGTTTGGAAAAGCTGCGAAAACGATCGTTGTACTGACTGGTCAATAGGGTCACTTCCTCTGATGAAGCGTCAATCCACAACGCCTTTTTTGCGAAGCTCTAGCTGTCTCTCGTAACACGCTCTAACCACTTTTGCCCGATCTTGCTCACTGATTTGGGTGAACTTACCCGAAATCCATTGGTGCAAACCTTTTTCTTCCGCCGGTTTTTGTCTGACGATTTCCATCTCAACAAAAGCATGTTGAACCTGTCCATTTTTGCTTGGAAGGGAAATCCAGACGTGCAAGTTGTCTTTTTCCTTCAAATGAAAGCTTTCCTCACAGCTAAAAGACAGCCCACCACCGCTGATATCCAGCGTTCGTGCCAGAAAATGATAGCGTCGAATCGGATCATCCAGTTTGACTGCGATGTCTACCGTGGTGTCAATTCTCAAGTAGTTTCGTCGCTGTGTGCGCACAATCTCCTCTTTCGCCGGGAGTTGCAAAAGCAGTACAGGAATGTGGTTGTTTTGCCTGCCGACAATCGCAGAGCGGAATTCATAGCGTGAGCCATCCTCGCCAACATACCAAACCAAGCATTCTGTCCCTGGTTGAAATATCCCAGTCCGTCCAGTGTTTTCGCTGGTTGGCAACTCGATGGAAGCTACATCATCCTTCAAATCAGCCACTCGGCTTTTGAACGTTTGCAGCTCCATTTCTTCTGAGGAACTCGTGAAGTTTAGTCTGATTGTTTGTCCTATTCGTGGAAGCATCATAAAGTAAATGTTCCTCCCCTTCCCTATCACCCTTTCCATTATATACCCTTTTGTTTCGAATCAGCAAATAGGGAAAGCCGCTAAAAAACTAGCTTTCCCCATGATTTTTCAAACGCTATTGTCCCTCGTTCTGTGCTGATCCCGTTTCCATTTTCACAACTTCTTCTTCTTCTCCATTCATGGCGTTGATATAGACCATGTACGAATTTCCTTCAAAGCTACCTGTCATTTCCCATGTCAATACTTCTTTTCCATCGTTTTTCCCTTCGATGAGAGCAAGGCGTTGATCCGTCACTTTTACACTCGGATTGACTTTTTTCCTTGCTTCTTCTTTCGTGAGACGAGGCTCGGAGAGAATTCTCTTTTTGTGATTAAACAGATACTCCGTCGAGTTAAAGGCAGTAACCTCTCCATTGTCCAACGCGATCTCGACGACCACCCCGTCAGGATAAATTCTGACGCCATCCTGAACAGGCACAAACGTAAAGAGTGCGTTGCGGTCGTAGCTGTCAATCTCGGAGACCTGCATATTGTCAAATCCGTGGTTACGCAAGAACACGCGACCTTTTTCTTCCGCCTGTGTCATGTCCAGCTTTTCCTCACCAACCCCACGCTCGTTCATCATCCAAACCACTTTACCGCCGCGTTTGGTGACATCGAGGTTAATGCCTGTCTTGTGTCCTTTTGGCGTGACACGTACACTATACGCCGAGTATTCCTGCCCCTTGCCGTTCTCATTCACTTCTACTTTTGCATCCCCTGGCTTCAACCCGAGAAACGCCAGTGCATTCTTCTCTGCTTCCTCTTTGGTGGCTGCTTTGCCATCGATCCCTTTGATTCGCTGCTGCTTTTTCTTATCGAGACTCTGTATCCCGACGCCCCAGTCTAAATCAGGGTATTCCTGCACTTTTTTCTCAATGGTTTGGAAGCCATCGATGATGGAATTGTCCTCTTTGCTTTTATTGGAGGCCAATGCCGTCTCGACATCCATCCACCTCAATTGTTTGTCCATCGCGAGGGTTTGTACCTTGCGTAGCTCATCCTGGATATCCTTTGCTTGGGTGTGCAGGCTCTTCAAGGTCTTGTATTCACTTTGGCTCAATGGCTGCTTGTCCAGATCACGCACAGCGACGCGATAAGAAAAATCTGCGACCCTCGACAGCATTTCTTCGGTTTTGCTAAACGCCATCAAGGTCAGTGGGAGTTGTCCGACATCCGCTTGTGCCGCATAGGAAAGCCGCCAAACACTCGTCAAAATGGGGGTCATTTGTCTGCGCGAGTTGACTACCAGCGATTTGCCAAGCTCATCGTGCAGCTTGTCCACATGATAAGTGAGATCGTGAAAAGCTCGTTGATATGAGTTTTCCGCTTTGATCAGGACCGAGTTCTTCTCATTGTGCTCCTGATATCCCCACACGCCAGCGCCTATTAAGGCAACCAGGGCAATGGGAAATAACACACGTGCTGTTGCTCCATATACCATCCCTTGCCACTCCTCCTTTGATTACGTATCCATCATCTGCAAAAGATGTGTTTCCCGATCTTTTTGACCTGCGGCCTGGTCCAAATCCAACCGGATGTTGCTGTATCCGGATTAAAATAGTACGTGCAGCCTCCCGACGGGTCCCAGCCATTTAGCGCATTCTTCACTGCTTTCGTCGCACTTTCATTCGGTGTCAGCCATATTTGACCATCAGCAACTGCTGTAAAAGCACGTGGTTCGAATATTACAGCCGAGGGCGTATCAGGAAACGAAGGACTCTTGACGCGGTTCAAAATAACGGCTGCGACAGCTACTTGTCCTTCAAACGGCTCTCCTCTTGCCTCCCCGTAAACAGCATTCGCCATGATTTTCAAATCATTGTCAGAGACCCGTGAAGGATGAAAGCTGGCTAGGGTTTTGGCAGTATTTTTCTTTGTAGCAGGTGCGGCCATCTGCTGTTCTTGTACGGCAGCTACATTCTTTTCTTTCCAGACAACCTTGTATCCACTCAAGCCAGCTGCTACCAACATCACTAACACACCTGCGATCCAGATTGTACGCACGGCTGAATCCTCCTTGGCATGTATTGAAATCTTTGCATAGTGTTGGTGGAGGAAGAATGGATTATGCATGTAAATCTGGATATAGAAAAAGACCGATGCTATTTGCATCGGCCCACATAGATTTGTCACGCTTTTTCAGTTGGGAAAGGAAAAGATCAGGACTCATCAATCCGAAAATGCTTATCGTTGTCACACAGGCATTGCTTGAACCCTGTTTCTATTTGCCCTCCAGGTTCTCGATGACCACGCAGTGTAAACTTTTCTCCACATACATTGCATTGAATTGTCACTTTTGCTCGTTCGGTTTTTAGCACGTACGTCTCCTCCTTACCGTCTATTGTGGACGTGAAGAGAGATTTTTAGAACCGAAATCGTGTGCTCTTTGTACCTTTTTTAAGCCCTGCCACCACAAGACGAGCATGAATGGTACAATCACGACCAACCAGTTTTGCACTGCCAAAAAAATCACGTTGTACAGTGCATGCAAGCCGATTGGCAAGGTAATCGACATCCATAAAAAAAGCCGCTCATGTTTGGCGTCCTTGGAAAACTTGGCCCGTCCGAGATAATAGCCCATCCACACTGCAAACAACGCATGGCTGGATACCGGCAGAAAGGCACGCCAGATGGCGATATTCGTTCCGTTGATAATGAGGTAGAACAAATTCTCCAGCGTAGCAAAACCAAGTGACACCGCAACCGCATAAACAATTCCATCGTATGGCTCATCAAATTCCAAATGTTTATAAACCGTAAAATAGATGACCATCCATTTAAAAAATTCTTCCACGACAGCGGATTGGAAAACTTCCGCGACAATGCCATCCCGCCAGTTCCATTCATTCTGCATGATGTACTGGAGCACCATAATCGGTACAACCAGCAGCATCCCAAAGATAAACGACCGGATCACCATCGAAATCGGCTCCGGTTCGAGACTGTCACGCAGGTAAAAGTAACTTAAGATGGCGATACCGGGGGCAACTGCCGCGCCGATCAAAGCAATCATCTTTTATTACTCCTTTACACAAGACTATTGTTCATCGTACCATGAATACTGGTTGATGAAAACCCGCTACAGGAGAGAGATCATGTCAAAAAAAATTTTGGTAGTGAACACAGGCGGTACGATTGCCATGTCTGTCGATGACTCAGAAGGCGTAAAGCCATTGGATGATCAAGCAGTCAACAAAATCCTTCCTTTTTTAGAAAAACACGCGGATGTCACCATGAAAAATGTACTCAACCTACCTAGCCCTCATATGACTCCTGCGATCATGAATCAGCTGCGACTCGATATTGAGGAAGCCTTTCACAATGATCGCTACGATGGCATTGTCATTACCCATGGGACTGATACGTTGGAAGAGACCGCGTACTTTCTCGACTTGACTTTATCGGTTAACGCCCCAATTGTCGTTACCGGAGCCATGCGCAGCAGCAATGAACTCGGGGCGGACGGCCCTGTTAATCTTATTTCTTCCGTTCGTGCAGCCGCAGATTCCTACAGTTTGAACAAAGGCGTTATCGTTGTGTTTAATGATGAAATTCACGCAGCACGTCACGTAACCAAAACACATACGAGCAATGTCGCTACCTTTCAGTCGCCACAATACGGACCGATTGGAACCATTGCGAAAAAGAGTGTGCAATACCACCATGCTCCATTGGATCGAGAGCATTACGCCATTACCCATGCTGATGCGAATGTACCGCTGATCAAAGCAGTTGCAGGCATGGAGCCCGCTTGGCTGCAGTTTTTATTGGAGCAACACATTGATGGACTCGTCGTAGAGGCGTTTGGATTAGGAAATCTTCCTCCCGCTATCATCCCTACCCTGCAACAACTACTCGACAAAGGAGTACCCATCGTGCTCGTCTCCCGCTGCTACAATGGCCAGGTGCAGGATATCTATGACTATGAAGGTGGAGGCCGCAAACTAAAAGAGATGGGCATCATCTTCTCCAATGGCTTGAATGGGCAAAAGGCTCGTCTCAAGTTAATCGTAACGCTGCAAAAAACACGGGATTTCAAAGAACTGCAGCAGTTGTTCGACCAGTAAATAATATGACTTAAACCTCCTGGTTCTTCAGGAGGTCTTTTTGTCTTTGAAAACATTTTGTACGATGCTGTTGTGGTGGGGAGGAAACAGGAGAAAACGCTCAGATTCTAGGGCCACCCGCTGGGGGATTGACTGTCCGGCTCCATGAAAAAAAGCGAAACCCGCGTCCAAAGTCGTCCATTCAGGGGGTGTCTCAGAGGTGGACGCTAAGGACTTGTTTCTCTTTTTTTCATTGCGCCTCGGTCGGCGTCCCTAAGATCTTCGCTTTTTTCTCCTGTTTCCTCTACGAGCTTTCCCCTGGTTTTTAGGTGCCCTAAAAGATTGAAGAATGTGAGTAGTTACGACAGAGAAGAATATTTCCAGGCGTAGCGACTTGTGGAGTCCGACCAAGTGCAGAAGGGATTCGTGGGCAAAAGAAACGCAACGTGCCCGGGCTACGTAGCGGCTACCACTTTTGCGTTTCCCCGCGAATCCCTTAGGAGCGGACAGTCTTACCCCCAGCAGGACGAAGCCTGGAGCCTAGACTGGAAAGATTCTTCTCTCCACTCCAGCCACATCACAAACGCCAATAAAAAAAGGCCCCGCCAAAACGGCGAAGCCATGTTTTCTCAATATATGGAGGGTTGTTTGAAAAATTATACCCAACCGCGGAAGCGAGAAGCTTCTGCCATTTTGCGGGCACCAACCATGTAAGCAGACAGACGCATATCAATACGACGTGTTTGCGACATGTTGTATACATTTTCAAACGAACGAACCATTACTTTTTCCAACTTCTCTTCTACTTCTTCTTCAGACCAGTAGTAGCCTTGGTTGTTTTGTACCCACTCGAAGTAGGAAACAGTCACACCACCGGCACTTGCCAGTACGTCTGGAACCAGAAGAATTCCACGCTCAGTCAAAATCTTGGTCGCTTCCAAAGTAGTTGGGCCATTTGCTGCTTCTACTACGATTGACGCCTTGATGTTGTGAGCATTTGCAGCTGTGATTTGGTTTTCGATCGCTGCCGGAACCAAAATATCGCATTCCAGTTCCAAAAGCTCTTTGTTGGAAATCGTGTTGTTGAACAGTTTTGTAACTGTACCAAAGGAATCACGACGATCCAGCAAGTAGTCAATATCCAAACCGTTCGGATCATGCAGGGCACCGTAAGCATCAGAGATACCTACAACTTTAGCACCTGCGTCATGCATGAATTTTGCCAAGTAGCTACCAGCGTTACCAAAGCCTTGTACAACTACGCGAGCACCTTTTACGTCGATGTTGCGACGTTTCGCTGCTTCACGGATGCAAATCGTTACACCTTTTGCAGTAGCTGTTTCGCGGCCATGGGATCCACCCAGCGCAATTGGTTTACCCGTAATGAAACCAGGCGAGTCAAATTCACGGATACGGCTATATTCGTCCATCATCCACGCCATGATCTGTGAGTTCGTAAAGACGTCCGGAGCTGGAATATCTTTAGTAGGGCCCACAAGCTGGCTGATTGCGCGAACGTAACCGCGGCTCAGTCTTTCCAGTTCGCGGAAGGACATTTCACGCGGGTCGCAAATGATACCGCCTTTACCACCACCATATGGCAGGTCGACGATACCTGCTTTGAGGCTCATCCAGATAGAAAGTGCTTTAACTTCATCCTCAGTAACTTCCGGGTGGAAACGAATGCCCCCCTTGGTCGGACCTACTGCATCGTTGTGCTGTGCACGATAGCCCGTAAATACCTTTACTTCGCCATTATCCATGCGAACCGGAATACGTACAGTCAAAACGCGTAGCGGTTCCTTCAAGAGTTCAAACATCGATTCTTGGTAACCTAGTTTCTCCAGTGCTTCCTTGATCACCGTTTGAGTTGAATGGAGCAAGTTCAATGATTCTTGCTTTTCTTTCCCTTCGGTGCTTTCGGTTACCACGTCTTGATTACCCATTACTTACCACCTCAAAAATGTTTTCGGTCAATGCCGCCTTTAGTATACACGCTTGTATCATTTATGAGAAGCTTAAAAATGTTTTTTTTCCATTTCGAAAACGTTTTCGTGCCTTGTTTTGCATAATCATTCAATTATTTACCATCCATTTTGAAATCGCTTTTACAGACTGCATTTTTCACAAACAGCTTCAAATGCACGTCCAGTCATGCTTGTATTGTCCCCAAACTTGTTTCTTTCATTACAGGAATAGTGAATTTATGCCATAATGGAAAAAGTAATGGTGGAAGTTTATTCATGGAGGTGTTTTTATGAAAAAAAAGTCTATTTTGTTTGTTTTTGCCCATCCCGATGACGAAACGTTTGCTTGTGGGATTTCCATTTCCAAATATAGTGAATCCAAAATGGCCAGCACTCATCTTTTGTGTGCAACAAAAGGGCAAGCAGGAAAAGCTGGTGAACCACCGTTATGCACACCCGAAGAGCTCCCCCGCTTTCGCGAGCAAGAGCTTCGCGACGCTTGTGCCATACTCGGGTTCGATCAGGTAGACGTCTGGGAATATCAGGATAAGTTCCTAAACTCAGTGCCTGTAGATGAGCTCGTTACTCGTATCCATCAGGCCATTCACCAGATCCAACCGGAAATCGTCGTCACGTTTGCACCGCATGGCATCTCCGGACATCCTGACCACTTAGCGATTAGTCATGCTACCACCCAGGCTGTCCTTTCTCTAGGCCCAGATACGAGTGTGCGAAAGCTTTATTACGCAACTCGCTCGTCCGACGAAGGATTTGGTACGATAAAGCCTCCCTTTACAGACCCAATCGAGAGCATTACGACGATCATTCACGCCCCCGAATACATGCAAAAAGTAGCAGATGCCTTGCGGGCGCACAGAACACAGCACCTATCAGTAGAGCGCGTTTTCCCAGGTGTAACAGAAGGCGAGCACCATTCTGTTCCACCAAACAATCATTACATCTTGGCTTGGCACAGCCTTCCGAACTATACCATTCAAGGTAAAGAGGCTGACTTTTTTGACGGCCTAGCATAATCTGTACAGACAGCAACAGCACCTAGTTGGTTGACTAGGTGCTGTTTTATATTCCCAGACATTTCGTTTCCGATTACGTGAAATGCCTGCATATTTCTTTTACAGCATCGTCGGCAACGATCACTTTCCCGTATTCTTCCAACACATAAATCGTTATCGGCGTCGCTTCTCCGTACTCAGAGAGGATCGCAATTAACTTGTGATAACGCTCCTGATCCAAGTCGACTTCCTCCAGCACCAGATGATATTTCCCCTGGTAGAAGTAGGCAGCTCCGCCATTGGTCAAAAGGGCGTTAATGCGATGGGCGGCTTCAACCATATGCTCAAAGTCCCGGAAGGCATACATGATCAGATCGCTTTCTTCCAACGTGACCTCTAGCTCGTATACATCCTCGTCTTCGAATTCTTCTTCTTTTCCGTCCTTTGAGCCCGTCTTGCCACGCGTTACGATTACGACCATTCCCTGAGCTGGCAAGGCGAACACTTCAACTGCAACAGGCCCTGATACCTCAAACCCTAATTCGTGATAAGCCTGTTCCATCATGTCGTTGAACAGTTCATGAACTTTAGGAATGTCACGCCACATGTCTTCTTTTTCTATCCCGCGCTCTGTGAGGTCGTCAAAAGTTAAAAAGATTCGTATTTTATCTTGACCAAGGCGTTCAACACGCATGACTGTCCCTCCTCGCCATCCAGTCGTACTACAAAATATGATGGTAAGCCTGTAAGAGTTCTCCACATTCTCCGGCGAATACCTGTTGGCATTCATCCATTTTTTGATGGACTGGAAAATAAGGGGTAGTCCTATCATATCACATTTAGTTACTGGAACAAAAGCTACCATGACACCTACGCAGCATTCGCCTATCGATGTCGAATCCACTCACGAAAAAAGAAACTTTGTTGTTGCCTGTCATTTCCTGCGCTTTCCCAGGAAAAGTTCCCCCTCATTGTTCTTCTGTATTTATATTTGGCTCTGCTAGTTCGGGTTCCTTCTCATTCATAAAGGTTTGTACATGAAAAAACGCCCAGAATCAGGCGTTTTTCTACTTCTCATATTCACGTAGCCGCTTTTGAATCCAAATGGCCGCCTGTGTTCCATCCCCCATGGCAATCGACACTTGCTGAGAATGCTGATTGATATCGCCGACAGCCCATAGGTTGGGATGATCGGTTTCTTTTGTTCGCGGATTCGTATAGATGTGGCCCTTTTCATGAATTTGCACGGAAAAACCACGCAAAAGCTCTGTTAAAGCATGAGCACCAGGAAAGGCAAGAAACGCTCTTTCTGCAGACAAGCGTTCACCTGAAGAGAGCTCGATTTCTTGCAATTGCCCCGACGTATGATGAAGGGCACATACTATTTCCTCCCGATACATAATCCCTCGCTGACTTAGTCCAGAGACAGCCTGCGTATCCACCTGCACTTTTGCATGGTTAATCACGGTTAACTTGTTTGTATAATAAATAAGTTCATCGGCCATCGAAACAGCGTGTGGGCCCGCTCCAATGATTGCCGTGTCTTTCTCAACGGTTTCATAGCCGTCACAGTCGGGACACAAGAAAATTGATATCCCTACACAATCGGAGAAGCCAGGGATCGTTGGAAACCGATCACGAATGCCGGATGCCAATACCAGCGTTCGCGAAGTAAGCGTATGTATGCCACTTTTCGTACCTATCGTAAATAAGCCACTTGAGTCAGTAGCAAGCTTTGTTACCTCATCTGTTATCAAGATTGCGCCGTATTTTTGTGCTTGCTCCCTGCCCGCTTGACGCAAAAAATCGCCACTAACCCCCTCCGAAAATCCGAGAATGTTTCGGTAGGCTTTGGCGACTGTTGATCGACCACCCGGCATGTCAATCACTGCAACGCGTCGAAGGCATCTTGCTAGTTGGATTGCGGTTTGAAGCCCCGCAATCCCGCCGCCGACAATGACGGTATCATACTCCACTTGCATCCACCTGCTTATCCTTTTCCCGATAGCATTGCCAGTGGAGCACGATCTCATTACTGAAGGAGGGGAATCCAGACAATTTTTCCTTCAACGAGCCCTGCTTCTGAATGAAGTCTGTTATATTTTGCGATTCGTCCTACGTTCGAATTATTTCCATAGTACTTTCGTGACAGCATAAACAACGTTTCACCCTTCTTCACCACATGCTTGACGACCTTCGATTTTGTTGTAGGCGGTGTTGAAGCTTGTTTTCCCGGTATAGCTACTTTGCTAGTAGAAGTACTCGCGATCTGGTTTGCCTTGTTTACAGGTGTACCAGTCGAAGTTTGAGCTGGGACTGGGCTTACAGCAGGTGTCTGTACGCTTGTGACCGCCTTTACTGCAGGCTCAATTGATTTTGATTCGATCGTTTTCACCTTGGCAGGTGGGGTGGTCACGCTTGCACTGGGATCAGGCGTAGCATCTAGAACGACAGATACAGGCTCCTTTTCCCCTGCCTTGCTTCCTTGCGAAGTGGTACTCGCTTTACTAACATCTTTCACTTCAACACTACCAGAAGCTGCTGACTCGTGTGGGACATTGGCCCTGTACAACTCAAGACCAATCAACCCGAAAAAGACGAGTCCAAACAAGTATAATCCCGGTTGAATCCACTTTTTAAACGAGAACGACGCTTTAGGGCGAGTATGACGGGAGCGTCGGGGTGGTAATGGATTATGCTCGAGATTCACTCTTCCTCCCCCTTTTTCTTGATCGTATTTTGTAAATAAAATGCTAACATGACGTCAATAAGGATATGAGCCACAATCGAGGGCCAAAGGGACTGAAAGTGAGAAAACAAGAGTCCCAAGATCCAGCTTGTACCAAATACACTTATGATCATGAGCGGCTTTTTCAAATAACGTACGTGGATCAGTGTAAAAATAAGACTGCTCCAAAAATTCCCGGTAAGAGATTGAATGACTCCCCGGAATAGCCATTCCTCTCCCACTCCTACTACCATACAGACGAGAATCGTAGTGGATGGTAACATGGCCCCAAAAACTTTCTCATTGATACTGCCATCATCTTGCCATCGCTTAGGCAAGTAACGATCCATCGCCATACTCGCGCTGATAATACCTCCGGCTACAAACACGGCCCACAGTACGGCGTTCCAGCCTGGCAAAGTAAACAAGGACAGAGTAGCATCCCAGCCCAACACCAATAAGCTACCGGCAGCAGCCACTCCCATCACGATTCCTTGTGTCAACCATAGATTCAGCCGAAGCGTGGCTTCATCCACCTCTAGCCGATCTTCCCTCACTCGATGTTTCTCTCCTTTATTTGTTCGGCAAAAGAGTGTCTAACGCCTGCCGCAAATTCCATTTGATTTGTTCATTCTTTGCGATTGTATTGTCATTCGTTTGGAAATACGCATCCGTAGTTAGGCCACATTTTTTACAGCAATACAGATCAAATTGATGATCATTTTCTTTGAAATACGTATTGATGCTCGCACGCAAACAGTTTTCTCCTCTTACGTAAGACACCATTTCTGCCAGCTTTTTTTGCTTAAAGCTTCTTCTTTTTTCCGTTTCCTGCCAAATGATTTGAGCCTTCGGATACGATTCACCCGCAGCGGCAGCTTCGTAGGAGGCCAGCACTCTTTCCGTATAAAAGGCAAGAAGTGCGCCCATTTCTTCGGATATGTCCACCATCGCCAATGCCTCGTTCGTCAAGGGTACTCCGGTATTGCACAACTGCTCGTATTTTTGAACTTGCTCTTGTGTCGGGTACTCCTTCTCCAGCATGTGTTGATGAATCTGCCAATCGTCCCACGAAAATAAAAGCAGCGCATACCCAGGCTTGCCGTCACGGCCGATCCGCCCTATTTCTTGTGCGTATGCCTCCAAACTGGCTGGCATTTGGTAATGGATGACGTAGCGAATATCTGGTTTGTCGATCCCCATACCAAACGCATTAGTTGCAATAATAACATCCAACTCGCCCGCGAGAAATTGGGATTGGATCAGCATTCTCTCCATGCTGTTCATCCCCCCGTGGTAACCGTGAACGCGTTTTTTCCCATCGAGTTGATAAGAGGCTGCCAATACATCTACCGCTTGTCGCGTGCTGCAGTAAACGATCCCAGGGCCTTGCAAACGATCCATCTGATCAATTACATACGAACGCCTGTCAATTTCCTCCGCAACTTCAACCAGATCATAGGCGATATTCGCCCGATTAAGGGATTGCAACACGACGTCTTCTTTTTCAATGGAAAACAAGCTGCAAATTTCTTCACGAACAGTCGCCGTAGCGGTAGCCGTCACAGCCAGAACAGGAGGTGCTCCCAATTGTTTCACGACTTGTGGCAATCGCAAGTAATCTGTGCGAAAGTCATGTCCCCATTGCGAGATGCAATGCGCTTCATCAATGGCGATCAAAGACACCCTCGTCCGCTTTAACACTTGTTGGACATAGGGCTGTTGAAGCTTTTCTGGAGAAATATACAACAGCTTGAACGCGCCTTCTGCGAGCCCTTTTAAAATTTCGCGGGACTCTGTCGGGTCTTGCATGCTGTTCAAATAGGTAGCTGGAATTTTTTTTCGTGCTCGAAGCTGTTGCACCTGATCAACCATCAAGGAGATTAACGGGGAAACCACGACGGTCAGACCCGGCAAAAGCATTGCTGGAAGCTGATACGTCACTGATTTCCCGCCACCTGTTGCTAATAACCCGAGAACGCTTCGTCCAGACAATACACGTTCAATAATGGACTCCTGACCGGGACGGAATGAGTCGTATCCAAAATGCAGCTTTAATCTGTCGTGCATGAGCTGTTGGTTCATTTTGCCCCCCTTGTCGCTCGTGCCAGTGCCAATCGGATTTGCAAATACGTCACTGTTGCTTCCGATTGATCCTTGATGAGCCGGAGTCTGCTTGTATCGAGTCGCTCACTCGTCTCCACGATCTCTTTTGCCAACTCATTCGGTAAATACGTTGTCATATCCCATTCCGGACAGCGTAAGGCAATCTCTACCAAATGATCTTCTATCGTACTTTCTTTCATTTGTCGTTTCTTCGCTATTTCTTTTTTGTCACTGCCAGTCTGAAGAAGGGCATACGTTCGAGCAGCACTTTCGGTTAGACGTAGATCAAGCTTGTGCGATTCTGTAACAAGTTTTGATAAAAGAGGATAATGATTGCTCTCTGCAAGCAGCGTCTGAATCGACGCGGCAAGTCCGTATCGAAACTGCAGCATGAGATAGCTACGACTCGTTTGGCGAATCTCTGCTACCTGTCCCAAGGTCTTGCCGACTTGTCCTACTCCTGACAGTTGACAAAACAAAAGCTCCTGAACACCTTCATCCAAGGGCTCCCACAATCGATATAGCTCGTCAGACAATTGCTGCTTCCAAGCAGTTCGCATTGCCCCATCAGCCAATTGGTTTTTTACCCAACGCTGCGCTGTCTTATCCGAAACGACCGGAATGAAACCGAGATCACCATGATGCATTTGCGAGATCGTCTGCACCATTAGATGAAGCCTACTCCAAAATGGTTCGATTCGCTCCGCCAAATCGGACTGGGTAAAAGGCGCGAACCATACATCAAACCGATATTTTTGGTACATATGTTTGGCATGCTGCAATCCTGTATCAGAAAAGGTAAATGTCGGCTTCGAATTCGTTCCACCTGCATCAACCGGTAAAATCCAGCCCGCCTGAAATAAAGTTGAAACAATTTTCTCCCAATCCTCTCTTGGAAAACGAGAAAACATCCGATAATACGGATAAAGGGTATACAAATGCACATCTTGCAGTGTCTGATTGGCTTTTCTGCCACGCAGTATGTAGTAGGCTGATTGCAGCGTTCGTTCATTGGCCAGAGGTAACATGGCATTCAAGGCGACCGCACATAAAAGGTCCTGCTCCTCTGCCGCACTGTTCCGACTGTTCATTGGTACTCCTTACATCATTCTATATTTTTCAAAGCTCAAAGTAAGCGAAGTAAACTGCATCATTGGATTTGGAGGATAGTATGACAAAACGATTGAAAAGAACTGAATTTATGATGGCGTACATGATCATCATAACACTTGCATGCACAGTTGGTGGATTTTTTTTCGGGGCCCATTATATGAAGACACAATTGGAGTCGGAACAAGCCGCCGTACTCGAAGCAGAGAAAAAGGAAGCCGAAAAAGAAAAACTGCTGCGTGAGCAAAAGCTGTACAACGAACAGGACTTTATCCGATTTTACTATGCCGTTTATGCACCGCTGCTTGATCTGAAGCAAGCACATTTTGATACGATGGATAAATGGAATCAAATGAACGAAAGTGAACGGACGGATGGCTTGAAGCAGCTCAGCAAATTAGCTGACCAGACAAGGAAAGAGCTGGAGAAAAGTGTTCCCTTGCCGACGTCACCCATGCTGAGACAAGCTCACACCACTTTTACGAACAGTGTACGGGCGTATTTGGATAGTATGGAGCAGATTCGTTCCGATCAAAATAATGCTACACCTGCTTCTATTGGAGCTAGCCTGACGCTTTTCCAAAATAATTGGCTAACCGCACAGGAAATGGTCTATCACTCCATCGCGTCTTGGGAATCGGCTTATGTGGTCAAGCAAGCCATGCCGAAGCAAGTACCTGGAGCCGTTAACACCGCGCAGTGGAAGCAGTATCCGTTTCACTACCGCACCTATCTCGCAGCTGTGGCCATGTCGAAAAGCAATCAATGGAGCAGCTATAGTCCTGAGGACCTGACTGCAAGACTTGATTTGCTCATCGCTTCTAATGAAGTTCAAGCACTAGGAATCAAGGATTTAACCGCTGCCGTGAAGATTTTGAACGCGACAGATGCAGTATCTGCGGGAGATTTTAAACGCTTGAACACCCAGCTCTACTCCGTGCTGAGGGCACCTGAAATCCCTCTTTATAAGTAGTCGTACATTTTTAGACTGATTCAATCTTGAAATCTTGTCACCAAGAGCATACAATGGTCTATGATAGTGGACGTACCACTTCGGTATGGGAGGTGAAACCACGATGACTACATGGGTAGATAAAGATACTTGTATTGCTTGCGGTGCTTGTGGCGCCACGGCTCCTGACGTCTTTGATTACGACGATGAGGGCCTTGCGTTCAACAAGTTGGATGACAATGCTAACAGCGTTGAAATCCCGGATATCCTGCATGACGATGTTCGTGATGCTGCTGAAGGATGCCCGACCGACTCTATTAAAGTGGAATAGTATTCCATCTACTAATGGAAGAGACCTCTTACGTACTCCGGTATGTAAGAGGTTTTTCATTATGCCCTCCTCTCCTCCACTGAACGAATGATCGACAACTTTCCGTTCTTTCTTTTGTGATTTTTCGGTATGATAAAAGCAACAGCAAAAACCGAACATTAAACTGAATTTTTTCCATTTTTTGTGATGTCAATATCTTAATGTTCGTGTTTTGGTTATTTTCACGGTATTTCTAGCATATAATTGAGCATTATTCACGAACGATAATCGATTTAAAATAAATAATGTTCATTTTTTCTTGTTTTTCTTCTTGACGGTGTTATTTTGACGTGATATCGTAAGTACAAATCTTACGAAACACCTTATAAAACAACGGCGTTGACGAAGAAACGCTGTGATCGAGAAATCCCCAGAGAGCCGATGGTTGCTGCGAATCGGCGATTTCTCCCACGGTTAAGCACTTCTGAGCTGCTGCGTTGAAAAGAGGGTTCACCATCCCAGTAGACGCAAACGGTAGATCCGTTATCTCTTTTAGGTCATGTACCTACCAAGGCTCTTTTTTGAGAAAAAAAGAGCGAATGAGGGTGGCACCGCGAAGCAAAGCCTCTCGTCCCTCACTGTTCTGTAATAGGAGCAGTGTGAGAACGGGAGGTTTTTTTGATATGCACATATATAGGAGGAGAAAACCATGTTTGCAGACAAAATGATCTTGAGAATCCCAGGTCCTACCCCCATTCCACCACGTGTTCAAACAGCGATGAGCCAACCGATGATTGGACACCGCAGCGGCAAATTTTCCGCTCTCTTCGCCCGTACTGCTGAAAGACTAAAGCCTTACTTTGGCACCAAGCAGGACGTATACATCTTGGCAGGTAGCGGAACGAGCGCGCTGGAGATGGGCGTCGTAAACACGCTCCAACCAGGAGATGAAGCTGCTGTCCTCATCAGCGGGGCATTTGGTGAGCGCTTTGCAAAAATTTGCGAGCGTTACGGTATAGTCGCCCATCGGTTAGAAGTGCCTTGGGGAAACGCCGTAACACCTGAGCTAGTTGAAACATTCTTGCAAAAAAAGCCGCAAGTAAAAGCTGTATTTGCCACCTACTGTGAAACATCCACTGGGGTAGAAAATCCGATTGCTGATTTGGCGAAAGCAATCCGCACACATTCGGACGCCCTCTTCATTGTGGATGCGGTAAGCAACCTCGGTGCGGTTCCATGCGAGATGGACGCTTGGGGTGTCGATATCGTGGTAACCGGCTCGCAAAAAGCTTTCATGCTGCCAACAGGCCTTGCCTTCCTCGCTGCGAGTGAACGCGCATGGCAAGTGATTGAGCAAAACAAATCGCTCGCCTTCTATTTGGACCTGAAAGCATACCGCAAGAGCTTGGCAGAGCAAACAACACCGTATACGCCTGCTGTATCCCTCATCTTCGGTCTCGCCGAGGTATTGGATATGTTGGAGGAAGAAGGCTTGCCAGCTATCGTAAAGCGCCATGAACTGATGAGAGACATGACTCGCGCAGCGATGAAAGCATTAAACATCAAACTCATGGCGGAAGATCAGTATGCATCGACGACCGTAACTTCTTGCGATCCTTCTGGTGTCTTTCATGCAGAAGCTCTCCGCAAAATGTTAACGCAGCAATTTAACATCACGATTGCTGGCGGACAGCAGCACCTGAAAGGCAAGATCTTCCGTATCGGGCACATGGGTTATTGCGAGCCATTGGATGTCCTGCAAGTCATTTCTGCCATCGAATTGTCGCTTCACCAAATCGGTGCCCCAGTAGAGCTGGGTGCTGGTGTAAAAGCTGCTCAGGAGGTGCTCATTGCACATGTATAAAGTACTCATTGCCGATCCACTAAGCGAATTTGGAATTCAACAGCTCTTGGACGCTTCTGATGTAGAAGTTGTTCGTCAAACAAACCTCTCCCCTGCCGAACTGATCGATGTGATTGGCGACTACGATGCACTTCTCGTACGCAGCCAAACCCAAGTAACACCAGAAGTACTCGCTGCCGGCAAAAAGCTGAAGGCAGTCGGTCGTGCGGGTGTTGGCGTCGATAACATCGATATCAACGCTGCCACCCAAGCGGGTATTCCAGTCATCAACGCTCCAGACGGTAACACCATCTCTACTGCAGAGCATTCGTTTGCCATGCTGATGGCTGTCGCTCGTAACATCCCTCAAGCTCACAAGAAGCTGGTAGACGGTACATGGGATCGCAAAAGCTTCCAAGGGGTTGAGTTGAACAACAAAGTACTGGGAGTTATCGGGATGGGCCGTATCGGTTCAGAGGTTGCGAAGCGTGCGAAAGCATTTGGCATGACTGTTATGGGCTTCGATCCTTTCATGACCGAGGAACGTGCACAAAAGATGGGCGTATCCAACGCGACTGTTGATGAAATTTGCCGCAAAGCTGATTTCATTACCGTCCATACTCCGCTGACAAAAGAAACCCGCCATATCATCAGCACGCGTGAATTTGCGAAAATGAAAGATGGCGTTCGCTTGATCAACTGCGCTCGCGGGGGAATCATTGACGAGAAGGCTCTCTACGAGGCGATTACCACTGGAAAAGTCGCGGGGGCAGCTCTGGACGTTTTCGAAGAAGAACCACCTGTAGACAACCCTCTCGTTGGTCTGCCACAAGTAGTAACGACTCCACATCTAGGAGCGTCGACTATTGAAGCGCAGGAAAACGTGGCCGTAGACGTATCGGAAGAAATCCTGAAGGTTCTTCGTGACGAGCCATTCAAAAACGCAGTGAATTTGCCTTCGATCCCTGCGCACGTGATGGAAAAAGTTCAACCATACTTTACGTTGGGTGAAAAGCTGGGACATTTCCTTGCCCAAGTGACGGTAGGTTCCATTTCGGAGATTTCGATTAAATATAGCGGTGAGTTGACGGATGTAGACACGTCTCCTTTGACTCGGACAGTCCTCAAAGGCGTGCTGTCTTTCCGTTTGGGCGAGGAAGTCAACTATGTGAACGCCCCGATTCTGGCAAAAGTGCGTGACATCACCGTAACGGAGCAAAAGGCAGCACAAAACAAAGGCTTTACGAACTTACTGACCGTTAGCTTAAAAACAACGCAAGAGACACGCACAGTGTCTGGAACACGACTAAATGGTTACGGTGCGCGTATTGTAAAAATTGACGACTTTGCGATTGACGTAGCGCCTGAGGGCTACCTCCTCTACATTCACCATAATGACCGTCCAGGTGTGATCGGACGTGTCGGCTCTATCTTGGGCGAAAACAGCGTGAACATTGCAACGATGCAGGTAGGACGCCGTGATATCGGTGGAGACGCGATCATGATGCTCTCTGTCGACAAACCATTGACGCCAGAGCTTCTCGATACGATGGGCGAGCTGGCGGAAGTGAAAAGCGTTACACAAATCGAGCTGTAGGTTCTCCTTTTCCTATGAAAAAGACTGGCCATTTTGGTCTTACCCCTGTCAAGTAGACACAATTAAAAAAGCCTAAGCAGCCAGCGTGTTTCGGTATTCAACCGGGGCACGCTGGTTTAATTTTTTCTGGAACCGTTCATGGTTATAAAACCAAATGTATTTTTCAATGGCTTGAAAGAGATCTTCCTCTGTCTTGCGCAATTTCTACCAACCATGTTAGTGGATATTTTTTACGCAGCTCGTTTATGATCGTAAACCGAGTTATTTTCCATACCTCCCCCCCAGATGCAGATTGGGATTGCGCTTTTTTAGGTATTCTACCTGCGCCTTTAGATAGTCCCTTTCCTCTTCCACAGTAGCAAACTTGGTTCTTGGACGACCAACAAATGGGGTGTCACTAGAACAATTCTTTCCTCTTTGATCCACAAAACCTTCGCCGCTATTCTTCTTTCGGACCCATTGTAGAACTTGCGTTTTACTAGGTATCCCTAGTTCTTTAGCTATTGCTTTATAACCCATCCCTCCCTGTTCATACATGTTTACTGCCCTCAGCTTTAACTCCTCGGAATATCGCTTGAATGTTTGACCTTTTTTAGCCATGAGAAAATCCCCTCCAAGTAGAGTGTACCACCCACCGTCAGGTGGGCGGGCTTTTTACACTGTCTACTCAAAGGGGATAATATCATTTGCCGGGTCTTTTTCTTTACCCTTATTTTGGTTAGAGCTATAATGGGACAAGATAATTCTACACACCTAGGAAGGAGCTTCTTATGACGAACCAGGCATTATTCGCTATTGCTATCT
This sequence comes from Brevibacillus sp. AG, assembly GCF_028369215.1. Classification (NCBI taxonomy): domain Bacteria; kingdom Bacillati; phylum Bacillota; class Bacilli; order Caryophanales; family Paenibacillaceae; genus Brevibacillus; species Brevibacillus sp. AG. Next base: position 955,600 of record NZ_JAQMYO010000001.1, read on the forward strand.
TTTTAGTTACCTATGCATTTATTATTAGCGAAAAGTTACATCGAACCATCGTCGCCATGTCGGGCGGAATTCTCATGGTCTTGTTCGGGATCGTTACACAGGAACAAGCAATTCACCATATCGACTTTAACACGCTCGGCCTACTTATTGGGATGATGATCTTGGTTGCCATTACAGCGCAAACCGGCGTTTTCAAGTATGTGGCCATCCGTGCGGCAAAGGTCGCAAAGGGCAAACCGATTCGCATCCTCGTCTACCTGAGCTTGATCACGGCCGTTGCCTCCGCCTTTTTGGACAACGTTACCACTGTACTTCTCATCGTACCTGTGACGTTTAGCATCGCCCGCCAGCTCGAGCTTAATCCGATACCTTTTTTAATCAGTGAAATTATCGCTTCTAATGCCGGAGGAACAGCTACATTGATCGGTGATCCACCGAATATCATGATTGGCAGTTCTGTACCGGAGCTTGATTTTATGAAGTTTCTTGTGAATTTAAGCCCTATTATCATCGTGATTATGGCTGTAACCGTTGTTTGCTTGGTCTTGATTTACCGCAAGCAGTTAGTAACGTCACCTAAGTTGAGTGCAAAAATCATGCAGTTAAATGAGCGCGATGAAATTACCGACAGCCGTTTATTGAAAAAGTCTTTGACGGTGATGGGATTGACCATTATTGGTTTCATGCTCCATGGGGCCCTTCACTTGGAGTCGGCAACCATCGCTTTAACTGGAGCTTTTCTTTTGCTCCTCCTTACCGGAGAGCATTATTTAGAAGACGCGATCAGCAAAGTCGAGTGGAATACGATTTTCTTCTTCATCGGTCTGTTTGTTCTCGTCTCTGGTTTAGTGGAAACAGGCGTGATCAAAAAACTCGCAACGGAAGCAATGAATCTGACGGGTGGAGATCCATTGAACACCTCCCTGTTGATCCTCTGGTTGAGTGCAATCGCCTCTGCCTTTGTTGACAATATCCCGTTCGTCGCCACAATGATTCCAATGATCAAGGAAATGGGAGCCCTCGGGATCACCAATCTGGAGCCTCTTTGGTGGAGCCTTGCACTCGGGGCGTGTTTAGGAGGAAACGGTACCTTGATTGGAGCGAGTGCCAACGTGATTGTAGCTGGCTTGGCCTCAAAGGAAGGCTATCATATCGGCTTTTTCAGCTTTATGAAGGTCGCCTTTCCATTGATGATTATCTCTATCATGATTGCTCATCTCTACGTTTACCTGCGTTATTTTATTTGGTGAGGAGGAATCCATTTGTTCCATTACACCTATGAAGAAAAGGAAATCGAGATAAAGGAAGTTGTTTCTGAGCAGGGCGCTTCTTTCCAGATCATCGTCAAAACCGAATCAATGCGAGAGCGTGTGAAAGAAGTTCGCCGTTATTTTGAAGGGAACAAAGACTATACGGATGTCATGTTTTTTTCTCGTGAAGACGGTTCTTTTGAAGTAATCGTTAGGACAGACATGATTGAATCCTTTTTGATTGACGCCTTTCGTTTCAAATGCTTGCAATCGATTTGTTGGGAATAAAAAAACTCCGCCGTATGTAGAAACGGCGGAGTTTTTTTATCTACAGAATGGACAGGATATCGCGAACATCATCCAGAATAAAATCTGCTTTTTCCTCTTCAAACTTGCTGCGCGCGTCTTGACCAGACAATCCAGTCAATGTCGCTGCAAACTTGCAACCGATGGAGCGAGCCGCTAGAAAATCTGCGAGTGAATCGCCGACGATCAATACCTCTTCTCCATTTTCGATTGGCAATGAAAAATGGACAGCATCGCTAATCGGTGCATCGAGTCCGAGCAACCCTTTTACATAGGAATAAGGGTGTGGCTTGGACATCGGCGCAAAGTTAGGAAATGCTTCTTCCGCATCGAGAACGTGAGAGGCAGTTACGACGCGGTTCGGGTCGAACCATTCCAGTATGTTCATCTCACTGAGGGGAACATGCGTCTCGATGGTAGGGCGCCCTGTTCCAATTCCCAGTGTGTATCCTTTTTCTTTTAACGCGCGGAACAACTCGACCATTTCTACAGGCGGTACAATCGGAATCTCGTCTGACAAGAAGCCCTTCTTGCCCGGCTGCATGGTTTCACGGCCAATTGATGCCGCCACACGCTCATCACCGAGATACCATTCTTGAAACGTCTTTTGAATCAACTGCCATAGATCACTATTGCGAGAGAACATATCTGTTGAAACACCGCAACGCTCTTTTGCAATTTGATTCAAGTAGAGCAGCATTTCTGCTTTTTGTGCGGAACCTTTGGCAAAATCAGCGGTGAACGCTGCGTAGTCTACTTGGAAATCAGGAGCATAAGTGGCTGCCCACTCTTTCACTTTTGCTAGTTGCGGTCGATCAATTTGTTCGCTGAGAAGGCTCGTTGCTTCCGGCACTTGCGTTTTAACCGCTTCAATTATACGAATCAACTGATAGGAAAACGCGAGGAAAACCATGTCCCAGTTGGAGTTGATTCCACGTGACTTGATGAAATTCAGCACTTCATCATGAGCGAAAACTTGCTCGCGCACTCGTCTGATTTGCGCTTCTTCTGGAGCAGGTGTGAATTCCTCCCCTGCAAGCCCTACATACTGCGGACTGTACAAAAATTCCCACACTGTCAATGCAGAAGCATCAAAGTAACGCTCTTCACTCAACATAACCCCATCAACATCAAATAAGATCGTTTTGATCATTTCTCTCTACACTCCTATTTGTTTTTATGCAGCATCATGGCGATTGTAAAAGTCGTTCCCTCACCCAGTTTACTTTGCACACTGATGGTGCCCCCGTGTGCCTCGACAAGGTTTTTCGCGATGGCTAGTCCAAGACCAGTTCCACCTAGTCGTCCACGTGTACGAGCCTTGTCTGCTTTATAGAATCGCTCAAAAACAAACGGCAAATCTTCTTGCGGAATGCCACTGCCTGTATCGCTTATCTCAACCAGCAACGTTTTATCTCCGCGAGCACGAATGGTGACGCTTCCTCCACTTGGCGTATGTCGCAGTGCGTTATCGATCAAGTTCGTTAGCACTTGCTCCATGCGATCAGGATCCATGAGCACATGCGTATGCGTCGTCGATATTTCGAGGAAGAGATGGATTTCGCGTTCTCTCGCCAAATTGGTGAATTTACGTTGAATGCGCTCCAAATACGGACGCAGTTCCATCGTCTCCTGGAACAATTCAACATGCCCCGCTTCCATCCGTGCCAAGCTGAGCAATTCATTCACCAGCTTGGTCATACGCGCTGACTCGTCATAGATGATCTGCGCCAATTCTTTATGCTCTTCCGGTGTAGCCACGATATCGTCCACAATCGCTTCACTGTACCCTTGCAACATGGATAGAGGTGTTCGCAGCTCATGGGATACGTTAGCCACAAAATCATTACGCATTTTATCTAGCTTTCGTTCCTGCGTGATGTCCCGAAGAACTGCGACAGCTCCACGGATTTGATCCCGATCATTCAAAGGTACCATGACAACGGACCATATCCGCCCTTGAACAGGGATATCCTCTGTCACTTCCTGTCCCGTTTGCAAAACCTGCTGATAGAATGAGAACAGCGGCACCGGCTCATCCAAATGCTCAAAATCCCAATCTCGCAGGAATCGTTCTGCTGGAGGATTCGTTACGGCCAGCTTGCCGTTCGCATCTATCATCACAACACCATCTACCATGCTTCTAAGGACACTCGCCAACTGCTCCTTTTCTTTGGACAGGGCATCGACTAACTGATTGAGCTTGCTTGCCATCGTGTTAAACGAAGCCGCCAGTTCACCTGTTTCGTCCTGGGTCCTAATCGGGATCTCAGCATGAAAGTCCCCTTCCGCTATGCGATGCGCCGTTTCTTTCATCTGACGTAATGGAATCGTAAGACGCGATGAGAGGAAAAAGGCGAATACAGTGGTCGAGACGAATCCGATGACGCCAACCACAAAGATTAAAAATCTGACTTCACTAACCGTATCATCAAAATCTTCAATCGCCTGATACATGACCACTGCGCCCGTTTTCCCTGCTGCCATTTCTAAAGGCACAGCGACCGCAAGCATTTCATGCTTGTTGTTCGTGTGATCAGCAGAATTCTCCACATTAATATAAATCGTTTTGGGAGCAGGATGCTTACCTGCCAGCGCATCAGGCAAACGCAAGGCAGGATTTTGGAGCAATTGCTCTACTGGAATACGAGGGAGTCCAGCCCCTTCGCTCATACCGACTTGCTTACCTTTTTCATCGAGAATGACCATGCCTGTATGATGGACCAAGCCAAACCTGGAAGCCATCTCCATAGCTGCTGTCATATCCGAACTCTGCGCCAAACCGATTGCGATGCCATCTGCCAGATCGTGCAAATTCTTGGACTGCCGATTGCTATAAAAGCTGTCAAAGGATTGAACGAGTAACAAACTGAAGATCGTCAAGACGAGAGCAAATAAGGCAATAATGGTCATCCATAGCTTTCCGACTACACTGCGAAAAATAACGTCCACTTTACTTAGGCACCTCTAGTTTGTATCCGACGCCCCAAACCGTGGCGATCATATTCGCAGCTTGCGGAGAAACACGGTTCAATTTTTCGCGGAGACGCTTGATATGCGTGTCCACCGTGCGCAAATCGCCAAAGAACTCGTAGTGCCACACATCTTTTAACAATTCTTCACGCGTAAACACTTTATCCGGCGACAATGCCAGGTAGTGCAACAGCTCATACTCTTTTGGAGTCAGGCTCACCTCTTGGCCACTTGCGATGACTTTGTGTGCATCGTGGTCAATGGTCAATTCCGGGAAAACAAGGACAGAATGACTGTTGAATGTCTCTGTCTTCAAATAAGCTGTCGCGGAAGATCGACGCAGAATCGCTTTTACCCGGTACATGACCTCACGCGGGCTGAACGGTTTCACGACATAATCGTCTACCCCTGCCTCAAACCCGTGAACGCGGTTCGTTTCTTCCCCTTTTGCTGTCAGCATAATAATTGGGGTTGCCTTGAATTCACGAACACGCTGGCATACCTCGATCCCGTCCATTCCTGGCAGCATCAGGTCGAGCAAGATGATATCATAGTCACTTCCCACAGCCATTTCGACTGCTTGCTCTCCATTGTCTGCTTCATCAATCAGGAAGTTTTCTCTTTCCAAGTACATTTTCAGAAGTCTGCGAATGCGCTCTTCATCATCCACTACGAGAATACGTGCCATTTTTTCCATCTGAAACACCTCTTGCTCTCATAATATCGTAAAACCGTTAGAAGATAGTCCAAAAAGCTGGTGGTAAAACCAGCTTTTTGAGGAAATTTTACACCCCAGCGTAGGAGTGTAAACCAGCAATGACCAAGTTGACCACGACCAGTGTAATCAAAATAATGACAAACCCGATGACGGACATCCATGCTGATTTTGCACCGATCCATCCTCTGGATAGACGCAAGTGCAAGTAGGCACTGTAGAAGAGCCAGACAATTAATGCCCATACTTCCTTCGGGTCCCAGCCCCAGAATCGTCCCCATGCCTCTTCTGCCCAAATCATGGCAAAGATAAGGGCCCCGAGGGTAAACACCGGATATCCGATACTGATTGCTCGATAACTGATCTCGTCCAGAAGTTCAGGATCAACACTCTCAACGGAAGGCTTGATAGCAGCCCCTAATCGTTTTCGGAAAATCAAGCGCAATCCTCCATACAGAATTCCCCCTGTAAGGACTGACCACAGCATCGTGTTCAATTTACGTGCGGCGTCTTTTCCTTCCATCCAGGTAGGTGCCTCAAAGAGTGGTGAAATTGAACCTTCCTTGATGATGGTTGAATCAGCAGGTGCAACAATTGCAGGCAGAATGTACTCCACTTTCGGTTTTACCATCTGTCCTGCTGCATTCATTTCTTCTTTCTTCATCTCAAATACCGTCTTTTGATCCATCCGAGCAAAAGAAGAATCCATCAAAATGAATCCAACGAGCATCAAGACCACAGCTAGCACGATCTCCAACCATTTCGTACTTTTCGTCGAAATATGCTGCGGAACGGTACGGATCAAATACATCAGACCCGCTGCAAAACCAACTGCCAAAATCCCTTCACCCAGTGCAGCAGTCGTCACGTGAATATGCAGCCAGTAGCTCTGCAAAGACGGAATCAATGGAGTGATTTCCTTCGGGAACACGTACGAGTACGCGAGCATGATAACCCCAAGCGGAAGGACGAACGCTCCAATCGAGGTCAGCTTGTAGATCCGGTAAATAATTAAGTAGGCCAAGATAATACAGTAATCCAAGAATGCCATAAACTCAAACATGTTACTCGTCGGGCTATGGCCGCCGGCAATCCAGCGAGCCATCACATACCCTGTTTGCGCCACAAAACCGATAACGGCTAACCAATACGCAATCCGTCCATAGCGCTCCTCATGTTGTTTGGGATCCCGCCCTGCCCAGTTTTTACCCGTCACGGCTACAGCGAAGACGATAGACGAGATGACGTAGAGCAGAAACGCGACATCCAGTAACCAGTCACTCAGTTGAATGAGCTGCACGTTGTTTGTACCCCCTTTGAAGCTTTAGGCCTTGGCCTTCGTTTTATCTTCTATCGTGACAGGGAGCTCCGCTTGTTTAACCAGCCCAACTACTTCTCGGCGAAGACCGAACCAGTTTTTATTCGTGTGAGCTGCTACCATGATACTTCCCTCTTGCGTCTGTACCCAAACCCGACGATGTTGCCAGAACACACCGATTGCAACGCCCGCAAGGAAAATGAATGAACCGAAATAAATCAGTGGCAATGCTTTGTCCACTCGTACATTCAGCCCTGCAATATCGATTAAATCAGGCATTTTGATTTCGAGTCCGTAACGCGGATCATTTTTCTGTGTAAGAATGGTTCCTTCTAGATAAACCAGTTTTTCGTTATAATTGCCATTCTCTCCAATGAGTTCCAATGCCACCATCGGATTTTTAGGCAAATTGGTTTTCGTCGCCGGCTTCCCGTCTTTTCCCATTATAAAATCGGGGAAGTAATCCAATATCCGTACCGTGAAACCATCCGCAATGGTTTGCTCGGGCTGTGGATTGTACAGATCAATTTTGATGAGGCCGATCTCTTTTTTGTTGTTTTTCAAATCGACCACTGTAAAATTGAGCGCTCCAAGCTGCATCTCTTGCACGCCGCTCTGATAAATGTAGAGGCTGTCCTGCTCCATCGGATGATTCACGACGATCGGCCCCTTCTGTACTTCTACCAAATCCGGCTTTTTCCCTGGAACGTCAGCGCTTTTATTTTCATACAAAATGGCCTCTGTCTTGTAGCTCTTCACGATGGCTCCGCCCTTAAGCTCCAGTTGCTCCGGCATTTCTTCTTCCGACCAATACTCTGTCGTGTAGTTCTCGTTTTTTATGTAATAAGGGGTATTCGGAATCGCCATTGTTTGTCCCTCACGCACCCAGACGTACTCGTCCAAGTAAAAGCCAGGCAGGCTTCGCATCAGGGTACCGACCAAAAACAAGATCAATCCAATGTGATTAATGTAAGGACCCCAACGGCTAAAACGGCCTTTTTCAGCCATAATCGCTCGTTCCGTGCGGAAAATGCGGTATCCTTTTTCTTTCAAGGCCAGAGCGGAGGCGTCCAGTATCGCTTCCTGATTAGCTTCTGGTGCAAGCTCACCCTCTGCAAACAGCTTTTGCCCTTTCAAAAAGGACTTGTGCTGGTTCAATCTTGGCTTCTTTAACGCTTTATACAGTGGTACTACGCGGTCCAAACTACAGATAACCAAAGACGTACCGAGCATAACCAGAAGCGTCACAAACCACCAGGACGAATACATATTGTGAAATCCAAGGCCGTAGAAAATCGTTCCTAGTGTTCCATATGTTTCCGTATAAAAACGGGCAACATCTGCTTCAGTCGGTACGGGAACCGGTATGTACATTTGTTGCGGAAAGATGGTTCCGACTGCGGACGCCACCAAAATGACAATAATGATACCGATTGCAATTTTGACCGAAGAAAAAAAGTTCCAGACTCGATCGATTACCTTCGTCTTATTCGTTTGAGAACGTCTTGCCATTCCTTCATAACGCATGTCAGGAAACGATGTCTGCTCGTGGACTTCCACATTCAAAGGCTTCCCGCAAGACTCACAGAGCAGCGTCCCAACCGGGTTGGTATGACCGCATTCGCATTTTCTCTGATCCATCGTTGCTCCTCACTTACGGCAAGATTTTTGTTATTTTCGACTCAATCATCGCTTCATCTAACTGCCCGATAAAGATTTCTTGCACTTCTCCATCTGGGTCGATGAAAAAGGTCGTTGGAATCGGACCGATTCGATACAGCTTGGTAATTTGCGATTGGCGATCGAGCAAAATAGGGAAGTCAATCCCGAACTGCTTGACGAATGGTTCTACGGCAACTGGCGATTCTCCGATATTGACTCCGACTACAACCAATCCCTTGTCTTTAAACTTCGTGTATTGCTGTTGCAATGCCGGCATTTCTTTCTTACAGGGTTCACACCACGTGCCCCAGAAATTGAGGATAACGCCCTTTCCTTTCAAACTTTCCAGAGTCAGCTCTGGTCCATTCAGTTGCTCCAAACTAAAATTCGGAGCATCGCTTCCTACTTTCACAGCACCGGGGTCCTTCACAAAGCTGGAATAGAGTGCAAAGACCAGCGCTACAAGCAAAACACCCAATACCGCGATCCTGACATATGTACGATTGCTTTTGTTCATGACGCCATACTCCCATCTACTGCTAATAAATTGCATCCTTTTCCCATTCTATTATAGCGTTCCTAGTTTTTCCGACAGCGCACAACTTATGAACAGATTTTGAACGAATCAATGTTTCGACCGCAGGCTGCGTTTCTTTTGAACCAATCCCCGCTTCAAGCTCTCCACTTCCTCATGAGTGAGCTTGCGAAATTCACCCGGCTTTAGTCCATCTAATGTGAGAAAGCCTAAACGGATTCGCTCCAATGTCAACACCGGATGACCGATCGCCTCACACATTCTGCGTACTTGACGGTTTCGTCCTTCATGGATGGTCAGTTCTACCAATGCCCTTTGGCTGCTAGACTCTGTCTTCAACAATTTGGACTGACCAGGAGAAGTCATGCCGTCTTCCAAACGAATGCCGGTTGCTAGCTTGCTCACTTTGTCCTGACTAGGGATTCCCTTTACCCATGCCCGATACACTTTGTCGATTTCATAGCTTGGATGTGCTAACCTGTTGGCTAGCTCCCCGTCGTTTGTCAAGAGCAGCAAGCCAGAAGTATCGTAATCCAAGCGACCTACTGGATATACCCGTTCTTTAATTCCCTTCAACAGATCGATCACTACCCGTCTGCCGCGCGGGTCTGTGACGCTCGTAATGACACCAGTAGGCTTGTACAGCAAGAGATAGACATGTTGCTCCAGCCTAACCTGCTGTCCATTCACCACAATTTTATCTTTGAGCGGATCGACTTTTATTCCCTGCTCTCGTACGACTTGGCCATTTACCTGCACCTTGCCTTGCGCAATCAATTCTTCACAATGGCGACGAGAGGCGACTCCAGCATGCGCCAATACTTTCTGTAAACGTTCCATCGTTGGTTCACCTCTACAACATCATACCCATTCTTACTAGTGTGGACAAGAAAAAGGGAAAAACTTCCCCATATCCATGAGGAAGTTTTCACTGCCTACGCTATTTGAACTCTTTTTAAGCGAATATGTAGGAGACAATGAGCAGCGAGAAGATGACACCAGCCAGGTCCGACCACAAGCCTACCTTTAGCGCATAAGCAGAATTGCGAATGCCAACTGCGCCAAAGTAAACGGTTAGGACATACAGTGTCGTATCTGTGCTCCCTTGCATGGTAGCTGCCAGTCTGCCTAAAAAAGAATCGGGACCGTACTGCGCGATCAGATCTGTTGCAATCGCAAGTGAGCCTGTTCCCGTCAACGGACGGAGCAATGCCAACGGGACCAGTTCTTCCGGAAAATGCAACAGGTCAAGAAGCGGTTTGAGTGCGCGAAGCAGTAGATCCAATGCTCCTGACTCCCGAAACATACTTACCGCGACCATCATGGCAATCAGATGTGGGAGTATGCGAATCGTAGTGGTTAAGCCCCCTTTTGCTCCATCTACAAATGTCTCGTAGACGGGGACTTGTTTCCGCCACCCATACAACAAGACAAAGGCAATCGTAACGGGAATGGCCCAAAGAGAGAGCAGGGATACCCATTGGTACATAAGGACTCCCCCTATCTATGTCTTCGTATATGCCGATAACGATACATGCGATCAATCAACAGGGCGACAATGGTGGCAGCAAAGGAAGATAACAGCGTAGTGCCTACGATTTCTACCGGATTCACGGAGCCATACTGCATGCGAATCGCGATCATCGTCGTCGGAATAATCGTAATGCTCGCCGTATTAATCGCCAGCAACGTACACATGGCAGGCGAAGCGTTTTGCTTGTCTAGATTTAGCTTTTGGAGCTCTTCCATGGCTTTCAGCCCCATTGGAGTTGCTGCATTACCCAGCCCGAGTAGGTTTGCACTCATATTTGAGAGGATATATCCCATAGCAGGATGCCCTTTTGGTACATCGGGAAAAAGGGCTTGGATGATCGGTGACAATACCCGCGCCAATAGCTCAAGGAGTCCTGACTTTTCAGCAATCCGCATCATTCCCATCCAAAAGGCGAGAACACTGAGAAGACCGAGACTAACGGTTACTCCCGTTTTGGCTCCCTCAAACGCTGCTGCGTTGATCGCTTCCATCCGTCCTGTCATGGCCGCAACGACAATGCTAATGACAATGAGCCCGAGCCAAATGACATTAAGCACTCCACAGCCCCCCTGACACTATGTCCCAAAATGGCTGCCACATTGAGCGTGAAGCCTGCGGAGCTGCGAAAGTCGGCGCATCCACACTAACTAGCAACGGAACCTGTCCAATCATCTTCTCCTTTAAATAGAGTTGAAGAAACCCTGCCAGTTGGCCATTCATCTTCGGTGTAACCGTTGATTCGGCCATAACGACACGCTTGTGAATCCCCTCTGCCTCTGCCGTTTGCAACGGATATTGAAAAGCGTTTGTTGTGACAAGATGAGTTCCTGCTTCAAGTGTGACTGGTGTGTCAGGCTTTACCTCCTGCCCTTTCTTGACCAGCTCTTGTAGCGGATAATTCGCAAAGCCCCAGTCCATCAGCTTGGCGGAGTCGTTCCAGTCATCAGAAGCATTCAGAGTAATCGTCGCCAGCTGCCTTCCATCCCGTGTGGCAGAGGAAGCTAGGCAACGCTTCGCGAGTTTTGTGTATCCCGTTTTCACACCATCAGCACCGTTGTATAGGTGAAGCATCTTGTTTTTGTTGAGTAGACGCCGGTCCCACTGTTCGCCTTCCCATGAAATATCCTTGACTTTCGTAGAAACGATTTGACGAAACACCGGATTATGTAAGGCGTAGGCGGACAGCTTTGCCATATCTTCCGCAGTGGAGTAATGCTGGTTACTGTCATCTAACCCATGCGGATTGGTGAAATTCGTATGCTCCATTCCAATCATCGCAGCTTTTTCATTCATCAAGTAAGTGAATCCAGGCACTGACCCTCCGATGTGCGTTGCAATGGTGACGGCTGCGTCATTACCAGATCGCAGCATCAAACCGTACAGCAGTTCTTCGAGCGTGAGCTTTTCTCCATTTTTCAAGTAGATCGATGAGCCTTCCACGCCTACTGCTTGTGGGGGGACTGTTACCTGTGCATCCAATTTGCCCATCTCGATCGCTACGATTGCTGTCATTGTTTTGGTCAGACTGGCAATCCTCATTTTTTTCGTACCGTTTTTGGAATAAAGAATCCGTCCACTCTCTACATCGACTAGTGCTGCACCTTCAGCTGACAAGCTAGGTGGAGCTGCAGCAGCTTTTACCATCGCTGCCGGCGTAAGAGCCATCTGTATAAAAAGAAAAACGACGAGTACGCCGGACAGATATTTTCGTATGCTCATAAAAGTCCTCCCCATTTGAAAACTTGGGCTCACCCCTGCCTATTAGGCAAGAGAAAAGCTATCGTTATACCACGATACACAGGTTTGTACCATAGTATATGGGGACGAGTCGTATGATAGTACGAAAAACTGTCCGGGCTGTAACTAGTCGTTTGTCGGTTCTTCTGATTTTCCGAATAGCGCTGATGCTTCCAGTCGCGCTTCTTCGATATCTAGATTGACAGGCGGTTCTGGCAAATCCCCCAGTTCCCTTAATCCAAAGTGCTCTAAAAATTCTTTGGTGGTCGCGTACAAAATGGGGCGTCCGATCCCCTCTGCTCTCCCCGCTTCGCGAATGAGATGTTTGGATAAGAGGGTGTTCAGTGCTTTTTCGCATTTCACGCCACGGATTTCTTCAATCTCCGAGCGGGTCAGGGGCTGCTTGTACGCAACAATGGCGAGAGTCTCCAATGCTGCTTGGGATAGCGTTGACTGACCCGGCGATGTTGCTAGCCGTTCAAAATAGGGCACATGCTCGGGCAGAGTGGTCAGCTGATACGCTTTTGCCACTTCCACGATTTGAATACCGCGTCCTGCCCGGCGGAAGTCAGCTTTCATGTCTTCGATCAAGTCGATGACCTCTTCTTCCGACACCTCAGTGATTTCACTGATTTCTTTGGCATCGATTCCTTCATCACCCGAGATGAACAGCAAGCCCTCGATTACGCCTTTCAGCTTGTCATAGTCCATCGGTATGGGCTCCTTCCGTTCCGTTTTCACATATGATGATGTCTTGGAACAATTGATTTTGTACACACGTAATGTGCTTAGCCTTCATGAGCTCAAGCAAGGCGAGAAAGGTAGTTACAATCTCTGTGCGCGTCGCACCTTGGGAAAACAACTCAGAAAAGCGAACCATCCCACCGCTACGTACCGCTTGGCGTATCTCCGTCATCCGATCCTTGATGGAGATTTCGTCGCGCGACACCCTGGTCATCGGTTCTTTTTCTTTCGATTTCTTCACCAGCTTTTCCAGCGCGTTGATCAAATCGTAGAGGGTCACATTCGTTACGGTATGATCCTCTTCACGCGCATAAGGAGACAAATTCTCTGCGGGACGCGTAAAAACTTGATTACGACCGATCTCCATTTCTCGCAAGTTCCCGGCGAGCATCTTATAACGCTTGTACTCCAACAGACGCGCAACCAGCTCTTCACGCGGGTCTATCTCGTCTACATCCATATCGAGGAACTGCTGAAAGACATGCTCCTCCTTTTTGGGTAACAGCATCTTGCTTTTAATAGAGAGGAGCGTAGCCGCCATGACTACGAACTCACTGGCCACATCCAGTTGGAGCTCTTGCATCTTGTCAATCGTCGCGAGGTATTGCTCCGTAATTTCCGCTATCGGTATGTCGTAGATGTCCACCTCTGCCTTGTCGATCAGATGGAGCAACAGATCGAGTGGTCCCTCAAAAGAATCAAGTTTGATGCTGTAAGCCAAAAGACGTCCCTCGTTTCCGTTAGATGAACACGCTTAAGATACTATTTCCAATTTGTTGAACCCATGCTAGTGCAATCCCATGGGGAATACCAAAAATGATTGTGCTAACCCCCGGAATAAAGATCAGTAATAGGAGAATCCACGGCCCGTAGACCTCATAATTGTAAAACTTTCCATCCCAACTCCGTGGAGACAAAAATCGCAGTATTTTGTAGCCGTCCAATGGCGGAATCGGCAAAAGGTTGAAGATAAAAAGAGCTGTATTGATCAAAACAGAAAATCGTAGTGTCAGATCAATTGCATAAGCCACTTTTTCTTGCATTCCTACTAGTACTCCGGAATTAATTACTACGAAATACACCATGTAAAACAATACCGCGAGTATCAGGTTAATTAATGGACCTGCAAATGAAACGTAAACAATCCCTAATCGCTTGTTCCCACGGAAATGCAGCGGGTTGATCGGCACTGGTCTCGCCCAACCAAATGGACCAAACAGAATGAGAATCAAACCAAACGGATCAATATGCGGGATTGGATTTAATGTTAAGCGGCCCTCCGATTTCGCCGTATTGTCACCCAGCTTCCAGGCGACAAAGGCATGTGCCCATTCATGCAAAGTGAAAGCGATAACGAACGCAATCAAACGAAACGGTACCGTTTTCCAATCAAAATGAAAAAGATCCATTGCTTCCTCCAATCATGCGAGTTCAAAAAGTCATCTTTTTGAACAACCCCAGATAAAAATCGTCTATCTTCTAGCATACCAGCAGATAGATAGGCTTACAACCCCATTCCAGCTTGACCCAGCATGCATCCTGACGAAAAAACACCGACAAGGTTTCCCTCATCGGTGTTCATGAAACTTTTATTCGCCTACTTTTACTGTACCCATTTTATCGCCTTGTTTGATTGCATCAACGTGTTCCATACCGGTAGTGACGCGACCAAATACTGTATGTACGCCATCGAGGTGAGGGAAAGCATCATACAAGATGAAGAATTGGCTTCCGCCTGTGTCTTTTCCTGCGTGTGCCATGGACAGGTATCCGCGCAGATGCTTGTGTGGGTTTCCTTTTGTTTCACATTTGATTGTGTAACCTGGACCGCCTGTACCTGTTCCATAAGGGCAACCGCCTTGTGCTACGAAGCCAGGGATAACGCGGTGGAAGGACAGACCGTTGTAGAAGCCTTCGTTAATCAATTTTTCAAAGTTTGCTACTGTTCCCGGAGCTTCTTGATCGAACAGCTCCAGCTCGATTTGGTTACCATTTTCCATGGTGATGAGCGCCTTTTTCATATGTTGACCTCCATACCTTGTAAAGTTAACGTACCCATTCTACCATGGAGATCGATTGACGTCCAATTTATCCCTCGATGCGGATCTGCTCTTCGCCAGGCAACTCACAGTCGGTAATAAAAACAGTTCCCGCCTTCGCCTTTGCCACCATTTTCACGTACGCTGCCTTCTCTGCAACTTGTTTCGCACTGGTGTACTTCCCTGCATAGAGGACGACACCTGCCATCGACATCGAGAGCTCCTGACCGTCCCCCATTCTGCGCTTTTCATAAATGTCCGAAAAATACGGCGTAAAAGCATCCATGATAAACAAGACGACATCATTCGCACATTGTGCTGTCGTAATCAGGATAAAATCATCTCCACCAATATGCCCAATGAAGTCAGACCCGCTTCCGTACCATTTCGAGGCTTCCCGCAACAAGTTTGCGGTTCGAACGATAATCTGATCCCCCACTTCAAACCCGTAGCGGTCGTTAAACCATTTGAAACGGTCGAGATCACAGTAGATGACCACCTGATGATCATTCCGTTTCAGCCGTTGATTCAATTCCCTTTCAATCTGCACATTCCCCGGCAATCCAGTCAGCGGATTGGCAGAGCTCGCCATCTCGAGTTTAATGGAAGCCATTTTGTCCAACAGCTTCTGCACGGTAACGATACCGATGTACTCGCCATTCTCATCAATAATAATGACCACATCATACAAATGATAAGCATCTCTGGCCATCGCACGCTTCGCTACCTCATCCAACTTGTCGTCTTTGGTAGCTTTGAGCGGGTTCGTATTCATGATTTGAGAAACGGATCTTTCATAATACAGCGCGATTCCGTATTGACCACCGAGAATTTGATACAGGGAAAACCGCATGACAAGTCCAACCGGTATTCCGTTCTCTAGCACTACCACGCTTTCAATCCGCTGATTCTGTTCGAAAATCTCATGGATGCGTCTTACTTTCACGTGTTTTTCAACACTGATTGTCTTCGCCAAGATTTCCGTCATAGCCGGTGTGGGCAGCACTGGTTCTGCTTCTTGCTCAATCCGCTTTTCCATCGTAAACCGCAGAAAGTTCATAGCCGTTCCACATAGCTGCGCCATCCCTTTGTCCGGCTTACCTAAATAGTAACCCTGTCCATAGATGACACCGACGTCCATGAGCGTTTCCAGCTCACGCTCCGTCTCGATCCCTTCTGCTATGATTTTGCAGTTTACCTTGTCAGCAAAGGATACAAACGTCTCCAACAACGCCTGCTTAATCGGATCGACATCAATATTGCGGATCAATGACATATCAAGCTTAATAAAGTCTGGGTAAATTTCTGTAATCGATTCCAAGCTGGAATACCCTGCACCCGCATCATCTACGGCAATCATATAGCCCTGCTTGCGGTATTCCTCGATGATTTTTCGAAAAGCAGCGTAATTCGTAATCGCGTGGCGCTCTGTAATTTCAAAAACAATGTTTTGTGGCGTCAGCTCATACTCTGCCAAAAGCATCTGCACTTTGCCACGTAGCAGAAACGGATCGTCAATCGCCCGTGGATCCAAATTGATAAACAATTTTTCATGTGGCTTCAGGTAGCGTATATGCTCCAATGCTCGCTTGCGACATATATGCTCCAAACGAAACACCGTATCCGTCTCTTGCGCATAATTAAACAGAGCAGTAGGAGTTGCAAAGAGGCTGTTGACCGGCCCTCGCGCCAATGCCTCCCATCCTAAAGCTTCGCCATTTGGCAAATGAATGATCGGCATGAAGTGCATCTGAACATTTTCTTCTGCAAGCAGCTTGTGAAATTGTCTGATGTGCGTATATTTTTCGGAGGTAATCCCATATTTGGCCATATGAACAGCATGTTTGACAGAGGTATACATCTCTTTCACGATATCTTCTCCGATGATTTCCGCATAGCCGATATGGACACGAAGCTCCTCACGATTAACGAAGCTCACTTGTCGATTTAACTGTCGTTCAGCCAACTCCTGAAAATGAATCGAGAGCATTTGACAGTCTTCCTCACTCATCATTTTCGAAAAGGAAGTGTAGATCGCAAAATCATCGCCCCACAGCTTTTGAATCGCGATGATTCTCCCTTTGATTTCAAATGCTTGACGAGCTACAGCCGGCAAAATGCTTTCAAATATATGAAGAACTCTCTTGGCACTCGTATCGCCGTAGCGATGCTCTACCTCTGTCAGCTTGACGATATCTATATAAAACAGGACGACTTTCTTCTCTCTCTCCACCTCTTGCCGAATCATCGCCTTCATCCATTGGCGTTTGTCCAATGAAATATAGGGTATTCGTCGAAACCGCTTCATAAGAGTCGACAACATGATGAATCGCTCCCCCTCACCCTTCCATTATGCCGAGCAAACATTAAGCAATCATGAATGGGAGATGAAGGAAATACAAAACCTTCCCAAACGATCGGGAAGGTTTGTGCATTTTTTATGAAGTTTAGCGCATAAGCTGCGCGCGTTTTGGCAAAACATCGTGACCAACTACTTCTGCGTACGTTTCGCGTCGTACGACCACTTCTGCTTCTCCGTCCTTTACAAATACAACAGCAGGACGAGCAATTCGGTTGTAGTTGTTCGCCATCGAATATCCATATGCACCTGTGCTTGGGACTGCGAGAATATCGCCCGCCTGCGCTTCTGGCAGCCTTACATCCCAGATAAGCATATCACCTGACTCACAGCACTTCCCTGCAATGGAAACCATCTCGGTAGCAGGTGCATTCATTTTGTTCGCAATCGCTGCTTCATATTCTGCATCGTATAAAGCTGGTCGCAGATTGTCTGTCATGCCACCATCGACCGCAATATATTTTCGGACATTTGGAATGTTCTTTTGCGATCCAATTCGGTACAAGGTTGTCCCTGCATCCCCTACAATACTCCGACCTGGCTCGATCCAGATCTCAGGTAGAGGAATCGCAAGCGCTGTGAGCTCTTGGCGAACGATATCTGTAATGGCTTTGATATACGTGTCCGCTGGCTGTGGTGTATCGCCTTCTACATACCGAATACCGAAGCCGCCTCCTACATTCAGTACTTCTGGAAGGAATCCAAGCTTTCCTTTTGCTTCGCCCAACAGTTCTGTCAATCGTTTGACAGCGACGAGGAAGCCTTCTGTTTCAAAAATTTGTGAACCAATATGGCTATGAACTCCTAATAAATGGAGATGATTGCTTTCGTGAGAGAATTGAATCGCCTCAAGAGCCTGACCGTTTTGCACGTCAAAGCCAAACTTGGAGTCGATCTGTCCTGTAGAAATGTATTCATGCGTATGAGCTTCTACACCCGGTGTGACACGCAAGAGAACGGAGACTTTTTCGTTCCGCTCTTCGGCCAATTGCGCCAAGATGTGCAACTCATAAAAGTTGTCCACAACGAAACAGCCAATTTTGGCCTCTAGTGCCATGATTAACTCATCACGAGATTTGTTGTTGCCATGAAAATGGATGCGTTCTACGGGGAATCCAGCTTGCAGAGCCGTATACAATTCGCCGCCAGATACTACATCGAGTGACAAGCCTTCCTCTTCAACCAACTTGCACATCGCCATCGTGCAAAAAGCTTTGCTCGCGTAAGCAACCTGGAAGGAAAAACCCGTATTGTGAAACGCATTGACAAAATCCCGGCATTTGGTGCGAATTTGTTGTTCGTCATACACATATAAAGGTGTTCCGTAAGTAGCAGCTAACTGTGTCGTATCACAGCCTCCGATTTCCAAGTTTCCTTGTTCATTCACTCGACTTGTCCCGTGTAAGTACATGTTTCGTTTCCTCCCCAATTCATTCGCACCGATGATGTATATAGACAACCTGTTATAGAGAAAGGCAACCAACGAGGAGCGTCAGTTGCCATACAGAAACTTTTGTTCGTAAGGCTTCCCTACAATTTACTACAAGGTTGTGCGTTTGACAATGGGTGAAGTCAACCGTTTTCAGAATATTATTGCCGAGAGGAATTTTGCGCGCGAACGATACTCGGCCTGTTGTTTTTCCTTGGCACAGCCAGCCGTACCACAATATCCTTCATCCCTTTGTAGTTGAATGGAATGAACGGCCATAAGTAAGGTGTATTGAGCGAACGGGAGGAAGCCAAGAAAATCAGAATGATCGTAAGTCCGATCATCAGTCCCGGTGTAGAGAAAAAGCCCACCATGAGAATGAGAAACAAACGAATCAGTCGATTGGCCAAGCTCAACTCATAACTGGGAGTTGCATACATCCCGATTGCCGCCACTGCCAGATACAAGATAACCTCGGGTGCGAGGAGTCCTACCTTTATCGCCACATCCCCGACCAGAATCGCGGCCAATAAACCTACGGCAATCGAGAGGGGCGCTGGCGTATGAATGGCGGCCATCCGCATCAAGTCCAGTCCAACCTCAGCGATCACGAATTGTGCCAAAATAGGAATGCTCCCCATCTTTTTGATCCCCAGGAAGTGAAGTGGCTCCGGTATCATGGAAGGGTGCATGACCAAAAGCAACCAGGTCGGCAAAACAAAAACAGAAGCAAAGATTCCCAAAAAACGAACCCAGCGCAGATAAGCACCGATTACCGGTGTTTGTCGATACTCCTCCGCATGCTGTACATGATGAAAATAAGTGGCGGGTGTGATCATAACACTCGGCGAAGTATCCACATAAATCAGTACGTGACCTTCCAATAGATGTACAGCAGCCACATCGGGTCGCTCTGTATACCGTACTAACGGAAAAGGGTTCAAAGTCTTTCCAATGATAAATTCTTCGACGGTTTTTTCTGCCATCGGTATCCCGTCAATCTGGATGTTTTGTAGACGCTCCTTTAACGTATGGACCAGCTCTTCATTCGCTACATCATGCAAGTAGGCAACCGCAACGTCTGTCTTGGTACGCTCCCCAATCTGCATGATTTCAAATCGGAGCCGTTCATCACGAATCCTTCTACGCGTAAGAGCTGTATTGGTTACGAGCACTTCTGTAAAGCCGTCATGCGCGCCGCGGACGATTCGTTCCGTATCTGGCTCTTGCGGTGTGCGATTCGGCAAGATTTTCGCATCGAGGATAATGGCGTGAGGAGATCGGTCGATAATAAGCCCTACCTGACCGACGAGCAATTTATCCATAAATTCGTCTGTCGTTTCCACTTTGCTGAGCTGGAAGAAAGGGATGAACTTATGAAACAACTGGTCGAAAGCGTTATCAGCCATATCCCGTTCACGCACATCGTTCAGCTCACGCATGACCTGCGAAATCAGTAAGCTTTCTGCGAAGCCATTTATGTAATACAACAACATTCGTGTATGACCCACATAAAAATCATGGACCCCAATATCAAAACTCTTACCAACACCGAGTCTGTCGTTCAAATACCTCTGATTCTCTTCAAGATAAGTCGAGATGGGATGCCGTTTTTCCGTGACCTGTGCCATGAGCGCCGCTCCTTTCCATTATCCATTGCACCGCTCTCGTTGTGATGGGACAACCGTTTTGCAAACTATCCCTACCTTCCATTTTGCCTATATCTCCAATGCCGATGACATTTGGTACATGCAGGGAATTCAAGATGTCTACGGTATCTCCATAAATATGATGCTGAAGTTGCTCGTCTGCGTACCCGTCCTTGTCCACCGCTTCATCTACAATTTGTCCTTGGTTGTTTACAGAATAAGCGACTGTCGCACCCTTGACCCAGTGTGTATTCGAGGCTACTGCAATTGCACCGATTACTTCGATATCAGGATGCTTCACCACGTATTCGAGTGCTCGTTCCCCTCTACCCTTGCCGTAATCTCCGTTGTCATCGAACATGACGATGACAGGATCATACGGTGTCATTTTAATGAGTTCGACCATCTGATTGCCTCGTAATGGAGTCGGATTCCCGGCAGACAGTGATATACATCGCCCCCCAAATTGCTTGGCGACATTCTCGATAACTTTTTGGGCAATATGATCTCCGTCTGTCACCAATATGACTTTCCGGCGTACTGTGTCCATGCTGGGTCACCGCCTTTTACTGCCTGGACTTACCCTTTGGGTTTAAAGATGAGTGAGGCAAAAAATCCAAATGCAATCGCGGCCGATATACCCGCACTCGTGACCTCAAAAATCCCCGTTGCCACACCGATCAACCCATGTTGTTCGGCCTCGCTGATGGCTCCGTGATACAAAGAATGACCGAAGCTCGTAATCGGTACAGTCGCTCCTGCGCCAGCGAAATCAATAAACTTGTCATATACGCCGATAAAATCGAGAAAAACTCCTGCCACGACCAGCGTACTCATGACATGAGCAGGCGTTAGCTTGCCAACATCCAGAAGGAGTTGACCCACTACACAAACCAATCCCCCTACGACAAAAGCAATCAGGTACTCCATCATTTTCCTCCCTCAAGTGCAACCGCATGGGCGATGCACGGTATCGAATTGCCCTGCTGAGTGCTTACTGGGCTTAATAGTGCTCCCGTGGCGCAGACCAACACGTTTTTCAGTAACCCACGGTTGAGCTGATCCAATATGTAGCTATAAGTGACTACTGCACTGCTGGCACAACCGCTCCCGCCTGCAAATACATCCTGATCGGGGGAGTATATCATCAATCCGCAATCATTGTAGACTTGATCCATGTCGTATCCTTCTGTCAGCATGAGCTCCTTTAAAATCGGATACCCGACAGCTGCCAGGTCACCAGTCACGATCAAATCATAGGACTGTGGAGAGCGCCCCGTATCTTGAAAATGCGTCTGAATCGTCGAAGCAGCTGCTGGCGCCATGGCCGTCCCCATATCAAACGGGTCTTTAATCCCCATGTCCACTACTTTCCCCATCGTCGCATACGTAATGCGCGGACCATTTCCCCCTATCCCGACCAATCCCGCGCCAGCTCCTGTCACTGTCCACTGAGCGCTTGGCGGCTTCTGGCCTCCGTATTCCGTAGGATAACGATACTGCCTTTCTGCTGTAGCATTATGGCTACTGCAAGCAGCAATCGCCTTGTTTGCATAGCCTGCGTTTACCAAAGCCGCCGCATTTGCCAGTGTAAGCATTGAGGTAGAACAAGCGCCGTACATGCCCAAAAGCGGAATCGTCAACTTTTCTGCTGTAAAGTTGGTGGTGATGTTTTGATTCAACAGATCACCCGCAAGAATGATATCCACATCCTTGCCCGTGATCCCCGCCTTTTGCAACAAGGTGTTGACTGCATCCTCCATCAACTGGCGTTCGGCGTCTTCCCACGTTTGTTGGCCTGCATACATATCATCGTGGATCTTATCAAACAAGTGCGCCAGCGGCCCTTCTCCTTCTTTTGGTCCCACAGCAACTGCCGAGCTTTGCAGGCGAACATTTTGATCAAAGTGCCAGGTTTGCCGATTGACTCGTTTCACAGGTAGATTGTTTGACACTGACAGCCCTCCCTTAGAAAAACATGTTGATCAGGCTCTTTAATATTCCTGCAACGAAAGCAGCAACAACCCCAAAAACAATGACCGAACCAGCGAGCTTAAACATATTTCCCCCAACGCCAAGCACAAACCCTTCGCTCCGATGTTCAATGGCAGCAGAAGCGATCGAGTTGGCAAAGCCTGTAACAGGCACGGCTGATCCGGCTCCAGCATACTGCCCGATATTGTCATACACACCTAAACCTGTCAGCAAAACGGATAAAAAGATGAGTGTCGCAACGGTTGGATTGCTTGCCGTTTTCTCCGTAAATCCGAAGAAGGTAATATACATATTTTGAATGGCCTGACCCAACAAACATATGGTCCCTCCTACCCAGAAAGCACGAAACGAGTTAAGCAGAACATTTCGTTTGGGCTGGAACTTGGAAGCCTGCTGTTGATACAGTTGTTTGGTCATCTGCATCGATCCGGGGTTTTTGGATTTTGTTTTGGTTGCCATGCCCTTTCACTCCCTTTGTAAGCTTTCTTCCTATATCCTTCCTTTTTCTAAAGATGCCTATGAATAGTGGTATTTACCATTTCACAGATGGAGCAACCATTGCAATAAGGAACCTGTCACTTTCCCCAGCACCACTGCCATCAACAGAAAAAGAAGACTGCCGTCCATGTGGATTCGCTTTGCTAATATCGGAAAGACGTTCAGTACCTCAGTTAAGCCTGCAGCGAGTGTCCCCACAAATATCCCCGCAAAGATCCCGTAAAGCGAAGAAACGATAACGGGCAATTGAACACCCCAATGAAAAAAATCAATAAACGTAAAAAAAAGCGCTCCGGCCACCAGAGCCCATTCCAGCGAGCGGATATACCGATGAGCATTCGTTAATTGTGTCAACCTCGGAATGATGTCCAGAACGGTAATAAACGCGACCAGCCCGCTCCCTACTGCAAGCCCACCACCCAGCCCGATCAAAATAAGCAACAAGCACTTGATGACGCTCATTTCTTCGTCCGTTGGTTTTCCTTGTTTTCATTTTGTATGTAGTATTGATCCAGGCTTTGCTGATACATAAACAATTCCACTTCAAGCGGACTAGGTTCCTCGTTGATTTTTTTCTGAAAGATATGATTGAAAAACAGAATCATCCCCAAGCCGATTCCGATAGAGTATGGGATTTGCATCCACAAAGGCTGATGGCTTTTTTCACCTGTAATCAAATAGTAGATTCGTTCGTGAACCTGCATCATGCTGACATCCGTATGGAAATTCATGATCGCCAATCCTGAGCCAATGAACAACAGAAGCCACACCAATGCCACTAAAATCGGATTCGATTTCTTACGTGGATTGAGTACTTCCACAATGATTTGGGGTGCACCCTGGACGTCCAGTTCCACGTCAGGATAGACAGAACGCAATCTTTTAATCACCTGCATAATATCGATAATGATCAAATTGCCATCCGTTGGCTTCGTCTGGTAAATGGGCATCCGCTTTAACGCTTCCTCGCGCTCTCCATCCCAGTAAAGCTGGCAAATGTCCCCAAGCGTAATCATAGCTTGTGGCTGTATGGCCAATCGCTTTCTCAGGCGCAGAAACAACGCGTCATTCATGGTACCTTCCCCTTCCATCACATACCTGATTATTCGCTAGTATGTGCCGCGCCACAAAACCCATGCAAATAAACGGAAATGATCGTTCTGTTTAATGAAAAACATCGAGATGTTTTTCACAAAACAAAACACCCCAGCCACGTAGTGACCGGAGTGTTTGCATCTGTTAATGCTCAATTTGCTCTTTGATCGTTTGCAAAATGCGCTTCTCGAGGCGCGATACCTGTACTTGCGAGATTCCCAGCCTCTCCGCTACTTCTGACTGCGTCTGATCCTTGTAGTAGCGCAGGTAGACAATGAGTTGTTCCCGCTCGCTCAATCGACTGATCGCATCCTTGAGCGCAATTTTTTCAAACCATTTGTTGACCCCTTCATCCGCAATCTGATCGATCAAAGTAATGGGGTCCCCGTCATTTTCAAAAACCGTTTCATGGATGGAAGAAGGTGCCCGATTCGCTTCTTGCGCAAACACGACTTCTTCTGGCGTAATCCCCACCGCGTCCGCAACCTCAGCAATCGTGGGTGCGCGACCGAATTGCTTGTACAGCTCATCCTTTGTTCGTCGTACCTTATTGGCTGTTTCTTTGAGTGATCGACTTACCTTGACTGTACCGTCATCACGTAAGAAGCGTTGAATTTCTCCGATAATCATCGGCACAGCATAGGTTGAGAATCGAACATCATAGGAGAGATCAAACTTGTCTACAGCTTTCAAAAGGCCAATACAACCGATCTGAAACAAATCATCCGCTTCGTATCCACGGTTGATAAAGCGCTGGACGACGGACCAGACCAGCCGAATATTGCTGTTGACTAAAAGCTCTCGTGCCTCAGTGTCGCCAGCTTGGCTTTTGGCGATTAGCTCTTTTACTTGGTCATTGGTCAGAAATGGTTGACTCGCGTTTTTGATATCGGCACCCATAGGCACTACCCCTAATTTTGCAAGGCTTTGGCAAACGCTAGGCGTTTGGTGAGGCGCACAGTTGTTCCCTTACCCACAACCGTTGCCACTTCCAAAGAATCCATGAAATTCTCCATAATCGTAAAGCCCATCCCAGAGCGCTCAAGCTCCGGTTTCGTCGTATAGAGTGGCTGCATAGCTTGCTCCACATCCTCTATTCCACGTCCATTGTCTTCTACAATCAGATCAATACTGTCCTCTTGAATTCGCACAGAGATCTGTACCACACCCTCTGGATTTTCGTCATAACCATGAATAATGGCATTGGTAACAGCCTCGGATATAACGGTTTTGATTTCTTCCAGCTCGTCCATCGTAATATCGAGTTGAGAAATGAAGGCTGCGACTGCTACACGTGCGAATGCTTCATTTTGGCTCAATGCTGCAAACGACACTGACATAAAGTTACGTTGTACCATCATTACGCCACCCCCAGAACATGCAAAGCATCCGCTTCGTTTTCGCGAAACTTGATCACCTTGAATAACCCGGACATCTCAAATATTCGATAGATCGTAGGATTGATCGAGCAGACATACATTTCTCCAGATCGGGCAGAAATCTGCTTGTATCTTCCCAAAATAACCCCGATACCAGAGCTGTCCATAAACGTCAAATCAGCCAGACTCAGCACAATATGGCGTATAGTAGAGGTACGCAAAAGATCATCCGCCTTCTTGCGCAACTCCTCTGCCGTATGATGATCCAGCTCACCCTGCAAACGGATCACCAGCACATCCTGCCGTGTCTCCATCGCGACTCGTAAACTCATAGCTGACACACTCCTTCTCCCTTGATAGAAACTCTCTTTCTTCCTCGGCGAAACCAATTCCTGCCAGACGACAAAAGAACAAAAAAATCGAGCAGCCGCGCCATTCCATTCGGGGCAACTCGATTCTTTTCGCGCTCATGCTGTCTGTCAGTAGCTAATCAAAACGCTCTTGGTGGTTCGCTTGAGAATCTCCCACATGTTGGCTTTATCTACCTGATCTTCTGGGAACAGATCGATTCGGTTTACTTCCTTGCCATCTTTCGTTCGGATGAAAATGTGGCCAATTACTTGGTCTTTTGCTATAGGTGCGTGAACCGCCTCATTGATGACAATTTCCTTCTGGAAGGTATCGGCCGATTCTCCTTTTTTCATCAACAAACTAACCGCATGTGGTGTCACCGCATTGATTTGCGGTTTCTGACCTTTATCTACAACGAGTGCGCGCACAGCTTCTCCCTTTTTGTACATCGGCATCACCTGAAAGTGTGTGAATGCGTAATTGAACATGGTCGAAACCTCATTGTTACGCGTTTTTACATCAGGCTCACCCATGACGACTGCAATGACACGCATGTTGTTGCGTTTGGCAGTCGCTGTTAAACAGTATTTCGCTTCGCCTGTGTACCCTGTTTTCAAACCGTCCACCCCTTCATAAAAACGCACCAGCTTGTTCGTATTCACAAGCCAGAAGGGGCTCTCTGTATCTTTCCGCAAATAGTCTTGATACGTACCGGTGAACTTCGTGATGCCATCGTGCTTTAAGAGCTCACGTGACATGATCGCAATATCTGCTGCCGAAGAGAAGTGATTCGCGGCTGGAAGTCCATTGGAGTTGACAAAATGCGTATTTTTCATACCGAGCTGCTGTGCTCGTTCATTCATTCGCGCGACAAAACTCTCTTCTGTCCCAGCCAAGTGCTCAGCCATCGCTACAGAGGCATCATTCCCAGAAGCAATCGCAATCCCTTTCAACATGTCCTCTACCGTCATTTCTTCACCGGGCTGTAGAAAAATTTGCGACCCGCCCATTGATGCTGCTCTTTCACTTGTTCGAACCTTATCGGTAAGCTTAAGCTCTCCCCGCTCCACCGCTTCCATGATCAAAAGCATGGTCATAACTTTGGTGATACTGGCGGGTGGCATTTTTTCATTGGCGTTCTTTTCATACAAGACTGTTCCCG
Organism: Brevibacillus sp. AG; assembly: GCF_028369215.1. Lineage (NCBI taxonomy): Bacteria > Bacillati > Bacillota > Bacilli > Caryophanales > Paenibacillaceae > Brevibacillus > Brevibacillus sp. AG. The sequence goes on from NZ_JAQMYO010000001.1 coordinate 982,330, forward strand.
TATCCGCTTCAATCATCACTGCGGATGAAGCTAGTGGGGCAAAATGATTGTCACCCTTTTGCTGTCCAGCCTTTTCTTTGGCAACAGCCATCGGAGAAAAGATGGTAAAGCACATAACGAAGCATAGAGCGAGGTATCCATTCCGTTTCATAGCAGTCTCTTCCCTCCATTCATGGTTTTATTCTCACCATCATGAAAGGAAAATATTCACACAAAAACGGCAAGATTATCTTCTCGAAAGTCATCCGGTTACACAAAAAAATCCCTTCCACTACTCGCAGAAGGGACACTTTCTTAAATGACGAATCGGCTCACATTTTGAGTTAACTCGTCCGCCATTTTTTTCAATTGTTCTACGTTTTCATTAATGCGTGCAATCGAATTCAATTGTTCATCCACTGTCTCTACCACACCTGAGATGGAATCACTAATTTCATCCGACATGGTGGCGAGACGCTGCATGGAGTTCGTCACAACCTGATTACCTGCGGCCATCTCTTCCGAGGTCGCCGTCATCGATTCGCTTTGCTCTGCGGCCGATTGAATCTCTGCCACGATATTTTGGAAAGCAGTACCGACAGACTCTACAGACTGCAAGCCTCCACTCACCATGGTAACGATCTCGTCCATATGCTTGCTCATATCCATTGCCTCATCATTGATCGAATGGGCAATAGCAGCAATACGCTCAGAGAAGGAGCTGCTTTCCTCTGCGAGCTTGCGAACCTCGCTGGCTACAACCGAGAAGCCTCGTCCAGCATCTCCAGCACGGGCAGCTTCAATGGCTGCATTCAGCGCCAACAAATTCGTCTGCGATGCAATACTCGTAATCATTTCGACGATACTCGTAATTTCACGAGCACGATCACGAAGATTGTGCATTTGCCCAGCAGTACGTTCTACCTCACTAGTGGCACGTCTTACCGTATTGATTACGTTCCCCACTAATTCCATTCCGCCTTGCGCTCTCTCAAACGTACGGGTCGTAGCAACCGATGTTGATTCGGCAGCCACAGCCACCTGTTCAACGCCTTCCGATATTTCCGAGACGGTATTGGCCGTCGCTTGCACTTCGTTTGTCTGTGTAGAAACGCGTTGGGCAATCGTTGAAATATTATCCGTAATGACGTTAATGGCTCCTTTGTTCTCTTGCGCAAATAGAGTCAGCTCATCTGTCGCTACGTTCAGTTGTGTAGCTTGTCCCTGTACAAGGGCAATCAGCTTGCGAAGTTCAGCCGCCATCTCATTCATTTTGCGCCCAACCATAGCCAGCTCGTCATTGCCGTTTACTTTTACGTTGATATTAAAATGTCCGGCGCCGATTTGATCCATATCTCGGGCTATCGCGAACAAGGAAAGTCGAATCCGCTTCGCAAACCACCAGATCGCCCAAACCGAGAGTCCGATGATCGGCAAGCTGAAGAGCACGAAGTATAGCCACATTCCGTCCACCTCACCATACACCTCGTCGGTTCCCGTGGACAAAACTACATTCCATTTCAACATCGGTATTGGTGCAAAAGCTGCAAATGAATCAATACCATGATCCGAGTACAATAAGCTATTGCTTGTCTCATACTGCATCAGGGCAAGCATCTCTTCATAATCTTTGTCACCAGCTAGCACGAGCTTGTTGTTGTTATTCGGATTTTGATGAGCTACAACCAAACCATCTTGTCGAACGACAAATGCGTAGCCATTCTCCATGAAAGAGATCTCAGGAATTTTTTGAATCATTTGGTCAATCGTAAACCCAACAACGAACAATCGGCTCGTATCATCTGTCTTTTCCCCTATGGGTGTCGCAATATAAAGAAAACTCTTGTTGCTGCCTTCAACGATTTCTTCATCAGAAATGACCAAGGATTTCGTAGTTAGTGCTCTTTGGAAGTATTGCTTTTGCTTGAAGTCAATCTCATTGGTCCCGGTCAAGGAATACAGGGATTTCCCGGTAGCCGTGTCGATCAAATAGATTCGGGATACTTCTTTATGTGCCTGGCGCAATAGAGTAAACTGCTCCATGATAAGCGGCTGTAGCTCTGTCATCATCACACGTTTGGTTGCCGCCGATTTCGTGGAGTTCACAATTGCTTTTATGTCATCTTCTATGCTATTTGCATGCTGGTCAGCCAGCATTTTCGCCTGGTTAGAGGTAATGCTGAACAGCGTTGATTTCGAGAAGGAAAGGGCTATGTATTGCAAAGAACCGATAATAATAAGTACAAGAATTAGGCCAAACACAATCATCTTTGTAGCAAGAGAGCCTTTTAGCTTTTCCGTTGCTACTTGGCTAGTCAAATTTACTTTTTTTAAGAGATTCGAAATTCCCTCCTTCTTGTTCCATCGTGGCGACAAAAATTTACTCATGCTACTTGCCCCCTTTATCGCTACTACAATTTTCCAGTGCAAGAACTCCGAAAAAATACCCCTGAAAAAACTGCCTCTGGGTACAATACCCATTTTTTTCAGAGGTAAAACCTCCCTTATGAAGGGAAACGAGTTCCGGGCTGCACGAGTAGCCTCGGAACTCGTTATTTGTAGTTGATTTAGTTATACAAATGACAAGCTGCGAAATGGCCTGGCTCTACTTCTTTCCATACAGGTGCGGATGCAGCGCATTCCGGCATTGCTTTCGGGCAACGGGTACGGAAATGGCAACCGCTTGGTGGGTTCATTGGGCTAGGTACATCGCCTTGCAATACAATGCGCTCACGGTTACGCTCAACTTCTGGGTCTGGAATCGGAATCGCAGACAACAGCGCTTGCGTATACGGGTGGAGCGGCTTTTCATACAAAGCATCGCTTTCTGCCAGCTCAACCATTTTACCCAGGTACATAACCGCTACACGGTCGGAAATGTATTTTACCATGGACAAGTCATGGGCAATGAACATGTAGGTCAAGCCCATTTTTTCTTGCAGCTGTTCGAGCAAGTTTACAACCTGTGCTTGTACGGATACGTCCAAAGCAGAGATTGGCTCGTCACAAACGATGAATTTTGGCTCTACTGCCAATGCACGGGCAATTCCGATACGTTGGCGCTGTCCGCCTGAAAACTCATGTGGAAAGCGGTTCATATGCTCAGGATTTAAGCTCACCAAGGAAAGGAGCTCCTGGATGCGTTCTTTGCGCTTTTGACCAGTCGCCAGTCCATGAATATCCAGCGCCTCGCCAATGATATCCCCAACTGTCATACGCGGATTCAAGGATGCGTAAGGGTCTTGGAAAATCATTTGCATGTTGCGGCGCATCGCCTTCATTTCCTGCTGGTTCAAATTCATGATGCTCTTACCTTCAAACAGGACGTCCCCTTCAGTCGCATCATACAGTCTCAAGATGGTACGACCGGCAGTGGACTTTCCACAGCCTGACTCTCCTACTACGCCCAATGTTTCTCCACGTTTGATCTCAAACGAGATATCATTCACAGCTTTCAGAGTATTATCGCCAATAGAAAAGAACTTTTTTAGATTACGTACTTCAATTAAATTTTCACGTTTATCCACTGATATCCCTCCTTCTACGTTCATGCACGGTTCTGAGCAAGCGGATGCTGAAGCCAACAAGCTGCTCGCTGAGTCGTGCTGACGTCGTTCAGCTCAGGATCGATCTCTTGGCACACACGCATCGCTGATTCGCAACGCGCAGTGAATCCACAGCCAACTGGCGGACGCAGAAGGTCTGGCGGCGTACCAAAAATCGGTGTCAGTGGCTCGTCACGGTTCAAGTCAAGACGTGGTACCGAGCGAAGCAAGCCTTTGGTGTAAGGATGTTGCGGATTGTAGAAAATATCGTCAACTGTTCCTGTCTCGATCACTTTTCCTGCGTACATAACGATGACGCGTTCACACATCTCAGCAACAACACCAAGGTCATGCGTGATCAAGATAATGGAAGTGCCTGTTTTCTTTTGCAATTCTTTCATCAGGTCCAAAATTTGCGCCTGAATCGTTACGTCCAAAGCTGTCGTCGGTTCATCCGCGATCAACAGCTTCGGCGAACAGGCGAGAGCGATCGCGATCATCGCACGTTGACGCATACCGCCAGAGAACTCGTGTGGATATTGCTCCACACGTTTCTCAGGTTGCGGAATACCAACCATGGTCAACAGCTCAATGGCACGATCACGTGCTGCAGCTTTCGACATGTTTTGGTGCTTGATCAAGCCCTCGGTAATTTGGCTACCGATGGTCATTGTTGGGTTCAAGGAAGTCATTGGATCTTGGAAGATCATCCCGATATCTTTACCGCGGATCGATTCCATTTCTTTTTTTGACTTCTTGACGATATCCTCGCCATTGAAGAGAATTTGCCCTTTTTTAATTTCACCTGGAGGCATCGGAATCAGCTTCATGAGGGTTTGAGCGGTTACGGATTTACCGCAACCGGACTCCCCTACAATCGCTACAGCCTCTCCGCGGTTGACGTGAAAATTCACACCGCGGACTGCTTTTACTTCACCTGCATACGTATGGAAGGATACATGCAGGTCTTTTACATCAAGAATGCGTTCCATTACGACGATCCCTCCTATTTACGCAGGCGTGGGTCTACTGCATCGCGCAGACCGTCACCGAACAAGTTAAATGCCAAGATGGTCATGGAAATAAAGATTGCCGGGAATGTCAAACGCCATGGATAGTACTTCATGGCCGGCAAGCCCTCATTGGACATCGTTCCCCACGATGCAATTGGTGCCGAAACCCCTAACCCGATAAAGGACAAGAAAGATTCTGCGAAAATCGCGGAAGGTACAGTCAAGCTCAATGTAACGATGATTGGACCCAAAGCATTAGGAATCAAGTGTTTGAAGATCAGACGGTTGGCGTCAGCACCAAGGGAGCGTGCTGCCAGTACAAACTCTTGGTTCTTCAATTGAAGGATCTGACCACGCACAATCCGGGCCATACCGATCCATCCCGTTATCGTCAAGGCAAGAATAATCGTTCCAACACCAGGCTCTAAAACAACCATCAACAAAATAACAACCAGCAGGTAAGGAATCGCAAACAAGATATCTGCGAAACGCATCATCAGTTCATCTACTCTTCCACCATAGAAACCTGCGAGACCACCCCAGATCACACCAATGATCAAGTCAATGAACGCTGCGGCAAGACCTACTTGCAGAGAGATACGTGCACCGTACCAAATACGCTCAAATACGTCACGACCTAGGTCATCTGTGCCAAACCAGTGTTCAGCAGACGGCTTTTTGTTCTTGCCAGCCAGATCCGTCGTAAAATAATCTTGTGGAGTTAGCCATGGGACCACAATGGCACATACGATCAACGCAGCAATGAAGATCATAGAAATCATTGCGACTTTATTCATTCTCAAACGACGCCAAACGTCAGACCAGAAAGAGAGACTTGGGCGCTTGATTGCTTCCGCTTGACGAAGGTCAACGGAAATTGGCTCAAAATGTTCTTTAGTCAAGTTTTGCACGTGTCATTACTCCTTTCCTGCGTCCGAAAGTTTGATCCGTGGGTCTACCAAGGTGTATGCGATGTCAACAATCAGAATCATCACAACAAGGATCATGGAGTAGAACACGGTCGTACCCATGATTACCGTATAGTCGCGGTTTGTAATGGACAAAACGAATTCGCGACCAAGACCAGGAACACCGAAAATACGTTCAATAACGAATGCACCTGTCAAAATACCGGCAATCAGTGGACCCAGGTAAGTAACAACTGGCAAGAGCGCATTACGGATTGCGTGTTTTACTGTAATGGTAAAAGTGTGCAGCCCTTTTGCTTTTGCTGTTTTGATGTAATCTTGACCCATAACTTCAATCATATTGGAACGCGTCAAACGCGCGATAAATGCCATCGGTGATGCGGCGAGTGCCAATGATGGAAGGATGGTGTATTCGAATCCTTCCCATTTCGCGATTGGAAACCAGCCCAAATTAATAGCGAAAATGTATTGGTAAAAGGACGCCAAAATAAAGCTTGGTACCGATAATCCCAAAACGGCGATGACCATCGCGGAATAGTCTTGCCATTTATTATGGTTTAGCGCTGCGATAACCCCTAGCGTAATCCCACCAAAGATAGCGAGCAATAAAGCTTGTGCACCCAAGTGAGCAGAAACTGGGAAACCACGATTAATCATGTCATTAACAGTTGAAGATTTCTCCGTAAACGATGGACCGAGCTCCCACGTTACTACACCCTTCAAATATTCAAAGTATTGTTCGTGCAACGGCAGGTTCAGCTTGTACTTTGCCTCTAGTGCTGCCTTAATTTCCGGCGGGACCTGCTTCTCGGATGTAAATGGACCACCTGGTACTGCTTTCATGATGAAGAAGGTGGCCGTTACAATTAAGAAGAGCGAGATGAGCATAAAAATGATGCGCTTACCGAGATAACGGATCAACTAACTTACCCCCTTGTAGATTTTTGATTGCTTTCACGTCCCATGTTTACACTGCGGAACGCTGCCGACACAGTGTAAAAATCGGCTGTGTAAATAACCCTTAGATCTCTTGCAGTAAAGCTTCTCTCTCTATTTTCTCTTTGCTGGCAATCATGCCAGCTGGTATTTATGGGAAGGGCTTGCATAGCAGAGGGTATATGAGCAACCATATAACCTCTGCTGCAAATCCCGTTTCCTTCGTTATGAAATTACTCGATGTATGCGCCTTTCCAATCCACGTCACCCAGGCCAGTTTGGTGAACGCCTTTCACTTCTGGCTTCTGTACCCAAGATTGCGTGTAGAAGTAAATTGGCATGATTGGCATTTCATCCATCAGGATTTGTTCTGCATCTGCCAAAATTTTCTTACGTTTCTCGAGGTCTGATTCCTGAGCGGATTGGTTCAACAACTCTTTATATTTTGCATTTTCCCAACGCGTATCGTTGTTTCCACCCATTTTATCCTTGTAAAGCTCCAGGAAGTTGATTGGGTCATTGAAGTCACCCAGCCAGCCCATCCGTCCAATCTGGAAGTTACCCTCATGCATATCTTCCAGGTAAACTTTCCACTCTTTGTTCTCGAGTTTCACATCTACACCGAGATTTTTCTTCCATTGGTCTTGGATGGCCTCAGCAATCTTCTTGTGAGCCTCAGATGTGTTGTAGGACAACGTAATCGCTGGCAACTTGCTCATGCCAACCTCTTTCAGTCCCTCTTCCAAAAGCTTTTTCGCGTTTTCTAAATCTTTGTCTTTGAAGTAGCCGTTTGGATTCAGCACCATGGATGGAGGTACAGCGCCTGTTGCTGGGATTTGACCCGTTTGGAGAATGTTGTCGATCAAGGCTTTACGATCGATCGAGTAGGCAAATGCTTTTCTGACTTTAATGTTATTAAATGGCGGCTTTTCGGTATTGAACTTGTACCAGTACGTACCAGCGATTGGATTTGTTTGAATCTTGCCTTGATCTTTCAATGCTGGAATCGCATCTGTTGGCAAAGCACTCATTGGTGCGCCAGCCCAGTCGATTTCGCCATTTTCGAACATGGAGAGCTCTGTATTTTCGTCTTCTACCATGGAGAATTCGATTTTTTCGAGCTTTACATTGTCTTTATCCCAGTAATTTTCGTTCTTCACGAGCACCATCTTGCTCTTGTGCTCCCAAGATTCGATTTTGAAAGGTCCGTTACCGACGTGCGAACTTGCTTCGCCTGCCCACTTCGGATTTGCATCAATTACTTTTTTGTTAACTGGGAAGTAGGTACGGAATGCGAGCAATTCCAGGAAGTATGGAGTTGGATTCTCCAGCTTAACTTCCAGCGTCTTATCGTCAAGTGCCTTCACACCTACTTCATCAAGCTTTGCTTCGCCCTTATTTGCTTTTTCACCATTTTTCACGTAGTACAGCTGATATGCGTAGTTGGAAGCTGTTTTTGGATCGAGAGCGCGCTTCCAAGCATATTCAAAGTCATGTGCTGTTACAGGATCACCATTGCTCCATTTCGCTTCTCTGATTTTAAATGTGTAAGTGAGCTTATCATCAGAGACTTTGTAGCTCTCAGCGGCAGCTTCATGTGGCTTATCGTCGGTACCAATGCGGGTCAAGCCGTCAAAGGTTGCCAAGATAATCGCGCCTGAAGTCGTGTCCTCTGCGAGTCCTGGATCAGTTGTAGGTGGCTCGGAGTGCAGGTTCATCTTTAGAACTTGTGGCTTCTTCTCAGCAGCTGGTGTTGCAGGCTGTGAAGGTGCTGGCGTTGCAGGTGTTCCTCCTGCCGGTGGAGCGGCAGCTGGTTGACCTCCTCCGCACCCTGCCAGGGCGGTTCCTAATACAGCAATCGAGCTCACAAGTGCAAACATATTCTTTTTCAACGCAATAACCCCCAGTACGTTTTTCTTTTTTGTCTTTTTTCTGAAAATAAAGGACGAAAAAAAAACGAAAACTACGCGAAGCTGCTTGACTTCGGCTGGAAGGCATCAACCCCTTTCATTGCAGGGTCACCTCGTCGTCTTGAACGAAAGAGAAGGTGTCTTTGTACTGCTTCAGTTCCAGTGAAACGTCCGCAGCTGCAATTCCTTCAATTTGAGAGAGTCGTTCATTGACAAAGGTGATCAGCTCATCATTACTATGGAAACACGCTTGGATAATCAAGTCGTGCTTACCGCTATAAGCGCCTACAAAGCGTACTGCAGAAAATTTGCTCAATTTTTCTGCCACTTCTTTCTGCAAACCTAGCTTTGTGGTTAACCCGATGATAGCCTGCACATGTAATCCTAATTTCTCTGGATCGGGTTGTATTACGAATTGGAAGACTCCGTCTTGCAAAAGACGAGTGATGCGCGATCGAATCGTTCCTTCGCTCACGCCTAATTGATGGGCGATTTCTGTATATGGGATACGCCCATCTTCATGGAGGATTTGCAGAATCTGTCTATCGACATGGTCCAGCTTTTTCATAAATACGATTTTCTGGGAACCTCCATCATTTTTTTACGAATTTCGCAATAATCTTTTACAAACAGTCTAATACAATAAAAGTAATCGGAAATGATAGCGGTGTCAACGAAATTTGACAAGTAGAATTATAAAACTTTATAAAGTCAATCCGAACAGTAAAATATATTTTATATAATAAAAAACGACTTATATCTTACTATTGAATATGAAAAACTAGATTTAATCAACAATATTTTTTCGAGAAACTGTATTTTTACTCATAAAACAAGGCGTGCTCATGTGCTGTGCACGCCTTGTTTTATTTGATTGATCAACTAATATTCAGACTTTCTATGCTTCGATAATTTTATAAATCAACGGTTGTTCTCCGTCGATTGCCGTCGAAATTCGGAAGGCACCTTCCATTTCTTTCAACGCATTTTGCAGAAGATGGTCTTCGTTGGCATGGATGGTGACCAAAACTTCGCCTGCCTTCACCTGATCCCCGCGTTTTTTGTGCAGAACAAGACCTACTGCCAAGTCAATCGGCATTTCTTTTGTCAATCTGCCAGCACCCAAGACAACAGAAGCATGACCGATCGCTTCTGCATCAATCTCGCTCACAAAGCCGTCCTGTTCGGCTGTAACGGTATGAATGATCTTTGCTTGCGACAGACGAGACAAATCATAGACGTCCTGCTTATTGCCGCCTTGAGCCTCTACCATTTCCGCCAGTTTATCTACTGCTTTTCCGGAAGCCATCAGGTCTTCGAGCTTTTTACGTCCTTCTTCCACATCAGTAACAAGCCCACCCATAACAAGCATGCGGGAACCAATAGCCAATACCAGCTCGGTCAAATCGCGCGGACCTTTACCTGCTAGTGTCTCCACCGCTTCTTTCACTTCCAGTGCATTGCCCACAGCAAAGCCAAGCGGCTGGTTCATATCGCTGATGACCGCCACCGTTTTACGTCCTACTTGGCTGCCGATTGCAACCATCGCATTTGCTAATGTTTCTGCCTCTTCAATGCTTTTCATGAAAGCGCCCTTCCCTACTTTTACGTCAAGCAGGATGGCATCTGCCCCAGCGGCAATCTTCTTGGACATAATGGAGCTTGCAATCAACGGCACAGCTTCTACAGTAGCTGTCACGTCACGCAGAGCATACAGCTTCTTATCTGCAGGTGTCAGGTTGCCAGACTGCCCGATTACGGACACGCCAATATCACGCACCTGCTGCAAAAATTGCTCGCGTGTGCGTTCTACTTCGAAACCTGCGAATGACTCCAGCTTGTCAATGGTGCCTCCTGAGTATCCAAGGCCTCTTCCAGACATTTTTGCCACAGGAATACCTGCTGCCGCAACCAATGGTGCAACAACAAGAGTAGTCTTGTCGCCTACCCCACCTGTACTGTGCTTGTCTACCTTAATTCCTTGCAGAGAAGACAGGTCAAGCTGTTCGCCTGACCCTGCCATTGCCAAGGTTAGATCTCCTGTCTCTCTCGCTGTCATGCCACGGAAAAAGACTGCCATTGCCCATGCGGACATTTGGTAGTCAGGAATACTTCCATCTGTATAGCCTGTCACCAGAAATTGAATCTCTTCTGTTGTCAGTTCTCCGCCATCACGTTTTTTGGCGATCATATCGACCATACGCATTGTTAATCCCTCCGAATCCGTTACTTACATTTTGGCTACGATACCGTTGACCAGAGCCAGGAATTGCGATTTTACCTTTTCTGTTGTTTCCATTACTTCATCATGGGACAGAGGCTGTTCCAAAATACCTGCTGCCATGTTGCTAATGCACGAAATACCGAGCACCTTCACACCCATGTGTCGTGCCACGATTACTTCTGGTACAGTTGACATCCCTACAGCATCTCCACCCAACAGGCGAAGCATACGGATTTCTGCAGGAGTTTCATAGGTAGGACCTAGCAGACCTGCGTATACACCTTCACGGAGCTGGATTCCTTGCTCGGAAGCAACTTCATGAGCCAGCTTGCGGAGCTGTTTGGAATAAGCTTCAGACATATCTGGGAAACGTGCTCCCAATTGTTCATCGTTTGCGCCGATCAATGGATTGCGGAACGTCATGTTGATGTGATCGGAAATCAGCATGAGGTCGCCTGCATTGTAGCCTTCGTTAATTCCGCCAGCAGCATTGGTTACAATAATGGTTTCTACGCCGAGCAGCTTCATGACACGGATTGGGAAAACAACGGCATCCAGACCATGTCCCTCATAAAAGTGGAAACGACCTTGCATCGCAACGACTTGCTTGCCTTGCAGCTTGCCAATCACGAGTTGTCCTTTGTGGCCGACAACGGTGGACACAGTGAAGCCTGGAATTTCATGATAAGGAATGATCACCGGATTTTCGATTTCATCTGCCAAAACACCCAGCCCTGATCCGAGTACGAGACCAATGGTTGGTTTTTCTGTTAGTTTCGGTTCGATATATGCTACTGCATCATGGAAATTTGCCAATTCAACTCTCTCCTTTTTTGTGTTTCTTCTATTATATAAATGTTTATTTTTGCTTAACCTTTATAAATGATTGAGGAAGCTTTTCCCAATCACTGGAGCAGTTACTCCAAAATTGTCTGCGATGGTCGCACCCAAGTCCGCAAATGTCTCACGGATGCCCAAATGTGCCCCAGCTTGAATACCCTTATGATAGACAAGCAACGGAACGTATTCTCTCGTATGGTCGCTGCCATGATGTACAGGATCGTTTCCATGGTCTGCCGTGATTACCAGTAAATCATTTTCTTGTAGCGCTTCCAAAAGTTCTGGAATACGAGCATCGAACTCCATCAACGCTTGACCATACCCTTCTGGATCGCGGCGATGACCAAACTTCGCATCGAAGTCCACAAGGTTTACAAAAGAAAGACCTGTAAACGATTGTTTCATTGTGCCCAGAATTTGATCTACACCGTCCATGTTATCTTTGGTACGGATAGATTGGGTAACACCCTCTTCTGCGTAGATGTCGCCGATTTTGCCAATTGCAATAGAAGCAAGGCCAGCATCTTGCAAACGATTCATGACTGTCGGAGCAAATGGCTTCACGGAATAATCGTGGCGATTTGACGTACGGCTAAAATTGCCTGGCTGTCCAACAAATGGACGCGCAATAACACGAGTAACGGCGAATTCATCACGCAGCGTCAACTCACGAGCTACCTCGCAAATATGGTACAGCTCTTCAAGCGGAACAACCTCTTCGTGCGCTGCTACCTGGAATACACTGTCCGCAGACGTATAGACAATCACTGCACCCGTTTTCATATGCTCTTCGCCAAGCTCGTCGAGAATGTCTGTCCCCGAAGCAACTTTGTTCCCGAGCACTTTGCGACCAATACGTTGTTCAAATTCCGAGATCAGCTCTTGTGGAAATCCATCTGGATACGTGTTAAACGGAGTAGACACATGCAGACCCATGATCTCCCAATGACCAGTCGTCGTATCTTTCCCCATGGAGATTTCTTGCATTTTTCCATAATGGGCCATAGGGGTTGCTACTGGTGCAACGTTCTGGAGTGGTGCAATATTTCCCAAACCTAATTTTTGCAAGTTGGGCAATGAAAATCCTGCAACTCGTTCCGCAATATGACCTAAGGTGTTCGCTCCTGCATCATTGAACTTAGGCGCATCAGGTTGTTCGCCAATCCCTACGCTGTCCATGACGATCAAAAAAACTCGTGAATACTGCATCTTAACGCCTCCTGTTTACCAGTCATTCGAATTCTAAAATCAAGTCGTCAGACGTCTGACCTGATTCAGAAAATTTTTCTCCGCCCGACAATCAGGCGGAGTCGATCGGTTTTTCATACTCATGCTCGCGGATGCGTCTTGGCATAGATGTCCTTAATCCGCGTTCTGGTCACATGTGTGTAAATCTGGGTGGTTGAAATATCAGCATGCCCAAGCATCTCTTGAACAGAGCGCAAATCCGCTCCATTTTCCAGTAAGTGAGTGGCAAAAGAGTGGCGAAGTGTATGGGGTGTAATCTCTGCACGGATGTTAGATTTTTGGGCATATCGTTTAATAATTTTCCAAAAACCTTGCCGTGTAATTTGTTTGCCCAAGTGATTCAGAAATAATGCAGTATCGCCAGTTCCTTTTACCAGCTTGGGGCGCCCTGCCTGTAAATAGTGGCGAACCACTTGAATGGCAACCGAGCCTAACGGAATGATTCGCTCTTTTGATCCTTTTCCCATGCACTTGACAAAGCCCATATCCAGATTCACATCAGCACTATCCAGATTGACTAACTCCGAGACACGAATGCCTGTCGCATATAAAAGCTCAAGCATCGCCTTGTCCCGCAGCCCGGCAGGATGATTGATAGGAGGACTTTCCAAAAGACGTTCCACTTCCTCAACAGAGAGCACTTTCGGCAAGCGTTTCTCGATCTTCGGTGTTTCCAGATGAATGGATGGATCTTTATCTATGTACTTATCCCGAATGAGAAACTGATAAAACGCTCGTATCGATGCCATATTGCGAGAAAGCGTTGCTGTAGCACGTCCTTTTTCCCGTAAAACAAGCAAGTAACCAATGATGTGCGTCCGAGTAGAATCCTCTATTCGAGCAACACCTTGCTCCTGTAAGTACGAGGTAAAGGCCACCATATCCCGTTGATAGGATTCCAGGGTATTTCTCGATAACCCTTTCTCCACAGTCAGGAAATGAATAAACTGATCAATCAGACTGTCCATGAAGCTGTCCCCTTCAGCTGATAAGTATCTTGTATTGCTTTCCACAAAGAAGAAGAAACTCCTGCTTCTCCAGATAAAAAACTCAAACTTGCATTACTCTCCCGTTAAAAAAAAGAGCTGTAGTCGTGCGACATAACCGTCAAAATCCTGTGCCTGAGAGGTATTGATGACTTTTACTACCTTCACTGCATTCCCATGTGGTTCATGATAAGGGTTTGCCGGGAGAAATTTGTCCGCCAGCAAGGTAATGATGCCGTAGGAGAGCAAGGTGCAGGTAATGAAAAGAAGCAAGAAACGAAGACCCTCCATCAAGCGGCGATAAGAGACCTTCATCCGTGAGCCTCCTTACAGACTTTCTTTCATTTATATGCACTTGTCCCCTGCTCCATTCGAATCGATCCTCTCTTAGGATTCCACAGGAATAGGTCTGCCATTACAAAAGCTCCCAATGAAAAAAGAAAAACTTCTCCGTTCCCAGAGAAGTCGACTTTATTTGAAGTCCTCCACGTTCACTTTATCTACGCAACGATTGCAGATCCCGTAGAAGGTCAATCGGTGGTCGGTAATATAAAAGTTGTAAACATTCTTGACTTTCTCTTCTGCTGTGACAAGCAGATCTTCAAAAATTTCATCCACCGTACCACAATTGAGGCAAATGAGGTGATGATGGTGATAGGCAGCATTATCATCACGAAGATCGTAACGAGCTACGCCATCGCCAAAATTCATTTTATGGAGGATCTTCAGTTCGCTCAACAGCTCTAATGTCCTGTATACGGTAGCAAGCCCGATTTCCGGCGCTTTATCCTTCACCAACAAGTAAACATCTTCCGCGCTCAAGTGATCTTCTTCATTCTCCAACAACACGCGAACAGTGGCTTCACGCTGTGGTGTCAGCTTGTAGTTTTGTGAATGCAACTGCTGCTTAATTTTCTCTAATTTTTCTTCCAACATTAATGCCCCTCCCCGCTCGCATGAAACCTGTTCCTATTATAGTAGAGGGGCATCGAATAAGTCAAATGCATAAGTTCTTACCTGAGAATTATTCTTAATTAAGTACGAGCTGCATCAACCGAGGGGAAATGAAGGTTTCAAACAAGGCTGCAATCGTCAATACCGCCAGCATGCTAAGAACAAGAACCGTATAGCCCATAAAATGCGGCATGATGACATCCCTTTTGCTTAGCACTCTCGTTCGTATGAGTCGAAGAGAAAACGAAATTCCGCTGACGCCTACAATAAAAAGGGCAGGAACGACTAATAAATTTTGTGGGAGAACACCCACCATGGCAAATGTTACGCCTTGCCATTGGAGTTGACTCACCAAAAAACCGACGGTGAAACCAACCACGACTCCTTTTAAGAAGAGCATCAACAAAATCATAGGCAACCCAATAATGGATAATCCTAGCACCCACATGATCGCTATGGTTTTGGCATAATGACCAAACGCCTGCTGAAAATGGGCACTGGTCTCAGGGATTCCATCACTGCCAAGACTGTTGAAAAAATATTGTAGAAAACCGTACAGCTCCTGCTTCTGTGACAATGGCAGTGAATTGACGAGGACGGCTCCGAAAATAATGCCCATCGTAAACAGGACGATCGTGAACCAGTAGAGTGACTGATGTTCTCTCGCATAGGATTGGATAGTTTGTCCGACTCGTGAACGCACGCTTCGTCGCCTCCCGCTTGGCTGATTACTGTACAGCTTATGCGGACGAGTTCTCCCCTATGACAACCTACATCGGGACGATCTTTCCGTAGGTACCGGCGCCGCCTTTTTGAACAGAGAGCTTTCCCTCTCGTGCGTGTACGATAAGCGATGCGATTTTCTCTCCGACAACAGAGGTGAGCTCTTCTTCGTTTACGCGATGCAATACGTTCATCTGTGTACCAAACGACCGATACAGCTTGTCCAACAATTTCGGACCGATTCCCGGAATGAATTCCAACGGGATTTGCTCGATATAAGGAGGACGGAACGCCGGATGCTGGCCGGCCTCTACATCCGCCAGCTGATCAATGCGCGCTGCAACCCCTCGCACAATTCGTTGGAAGCCGCATTCCGGACATTTGCCTGAGGCATCCGCCGCTAGTAAAGACTGGCACCCTTGGCACGCCGTCTGATGATACTTCCCAAGCTCGGGATGCAGACCGTAGTTCATATGAACCCCTCTGCCATCGATGCGCTTAATTGCTTTCACCCACTCTGCGAAGGAACGCTCTTGCATATATATCGCTTGATATTCCCGGCCTATCTTCGCCAGAGAATGGGCATCTGAGTTTGTGAGAAAGGTTTTGTCATGGAGCTCGGATATGCGGTCTGCCATGATGGTATTCGCACTCAATCCCAGCTCAACCGCATAGATAAGCGACGGATCAAGCACTTCGGCCATCGAATCCGTACAGCTCCCATACAACCCTTTATGCGGCGTAAAAATATGTGCCGGGATCAAGAGGCCCTGCAATTGATCGACACAGGCTTGTAGTTCCCTCAGTGATGTGTAGATACGCTGAGAACTTAATTGCACATTTTTGCAGCGTTCAGACAGCCACGCGGTAAATTGCTTCATTTCTTGCAGTTTCGGCAGATAAACGAGAAAATGAGCTGCACCACGCCCTGGCTCCTTGATTTCTACTTCGCACCCCAAGAGTAGCAATGTATCTTTGTAGGAAATTCCTCCATCCACCTGTTCAGTGGCTAATCCCTTTTCCAACAGATCTACCAGCTCTTCCTGAACCTCCGGCGAATGTGCATCGATAATCCCGATGACATCCATCCCTTTTTTATCTGAGGCTTCCTCCAAAATTTTCGTGAGTGTCATTTGGCGAGAAGCCGTTATTTTCACAGGATTACCGGTCCACGTACCACCGATGTGAATATGCATATCGCAAAAATACGAAGAAAGCATAGTACTAACCACGTTCGCGTAGCATTTTGTTTTCCCACGCAAACAATGCCACGACTGTCTTGGCATCGCGAATTTCTCCACTTTGATGGAGCGCAAGCGCTTCTTCCAATGTTACTTCCAGCACATCGACGAACTCATCCTCGTCCGGCTTGCTTTCTCCTTTTTTCAAACCAGTGGCCACAAAAACATGTAAAATTTCATCCGCGAAGCCTGGAGATGTGTAAAAAGAGCTGAGCGGTGTGTACTGACTCGCAACGTAGCCGGTCTCTTCCTCCAGCTCGCGCATTGCACACGCAAGCGGCTCTTCCCCTGGCTCCAGCTTTCCTGCTGGGATTTCCACGATCGTACGCTCCAATGGCTTGCGGAACTGTCGAACTACAACCATTTTGTTATCATCTGTTATCGGCATTACAGCAACCGCGCCTTGATGATTCACGATTTCTCGCTTGGCTGTGTTGCCATTGGGCAGAAGGACCTCATCTACCTTGACCTTAATAATTCTTCCGTCATAAATCGGTTGACTGGAAATGGTTTTTTCATATAAGTGATCATATTTACTCACTGTCGTCATCATCCTTTTTTCATGAAGTCGTTCTAAATCGTCGATTCCCTCCATAAGTTGGGAGCATAGAGCTTGTCCATCTTATTGTATCGGAGGAGATTATGAATGAAAACATATGTTAACGAAAACCAATTGCGTATGGTCGGGAAAGCTTGGGAGATCAAGGCTGCACTTCGTTCCTGGTCAAATAAAGACCTAACGCTTCAAGCGTACTTAATGAAGCGGGCAAATGCGGGGCGTCGTTAACGGTTTGGACGATGTAGCCCAAACTGTTGTCTACATAATCGGCAGCCATCCATGCCGTCTGAAAAGGTGCAGGGTCCTCTTGCCAATTTCGTCCCATCGTAGAAAAGGACAAGCCATACCCCTTTTCCAGCGCTGCTAGTTCTGATTGGTCTGGGACTTTTCCTTTTATGAAAATATGCTTCCCCGCAACTTCTAGCGTTTTCAATTGCCGTGAAAGGACTTCATCTCTTTCGTCTCCGAAAATCGGAATGGTAACCAGGGCAGGACAGAGAGCAAATCGGTTTAATATCGATACAGTATGATGACTGACACCGTAATGCCTGGTACGTGGGTCACCAAAGCTGATTCGTGGAATAAAAAAGGGTGTTCCACCGAGAGTAGATATGGCATGAATGACCTCAGCTAACTGAATTCCCGAGAAGCCGTAAGGTGTACCTGTACCTGCTACCCCAGGTCCCAACATACAAACAATAATATCGGCATGCTCTACATGGCGCGCTGCCAACAAGCCACTATGAATCGTCAGCGACTCGCGATCTCCACCCCACGCATGACCTGTCGTTACTGTCGCAGCCAAGCTCCCGACTGCTTTTAATTGCTGGACGTGCTGACTCAAGGCAATCGGCAAGGATGCACCGTCTGGCATAACATATACGATACGGACATTTGGATTTTTTTTATGCAAAGCAAGGACAGCAACAGGTAGAAGACTGTGCAGCTCTCCGACCAAAACAGGGGTACCTTCCAAGGATAGGTCATCTTGCACAAACAAAGGGTGGTACGGGCTAGTCTGTTCTTCTACCGAATCAACCGCGAGCTGCCATGGCGAATAGCGCATTTTCATGACATGCCCCCACTCATTCGGAAGAACATCGGTTTCCTCCGGTTGGGTAACCTTCCCTACAACAAAGTGATACCCGCCTGTCCCCAATTCAAGGCGAACAGCAGTTGTATTGATCAAGAGTAAATCGCCACTGCTATAATCCTCCTGCAAAAAAGACAGCACTCTCTCCATCTTGTATCCAGCAACCGATTCTATCCGGACTTCGAGTATCTGCATCCCTGTTTGCTTTTCCAGAACTTTTTGGACCGTCCCCACTGCCAAACGGAGCACTCAGCTTCCCCCTTTCATTCCTGCTTCGTCCCCACTTTCTATTCAGTCTATGATGAACAGTGCTTGTCTCAATCATGCAAACGAGTAAGAGAACGTACAAAAAGGCCGGAACCCCTCGCAAGGAGATTCCGACCTTCTTTTGATTATTCTTGTACTTCTGCAATAACAGCAAGCACCAGCTCAGCCGCTTTGTTCAGTTCAGCGATTGGCATGCGCTCGCTTTTTGTATGGATTTCTTCATAGCCGATGGCAAAGTTTACGCTTGGCACGTTGTAGCCGTTAAATACGTTACCGTCGCTTCCGCCGCCGCTTGCAACCAGCTCAGGATTGCGGTCTACACGCTTAACCGCTGCAATCGCTTTTTGTACAACAGGCGTTTCTTCGTTGAATTTGTAGCCGTGGTACATAAAAATAACATCATTTTCGCAAGTCGCACCCATTTCGGCTGCCACTTCTTCAAATGCTGTCGTCATTTTCTTCACTTGCGCTTCCAGCTTGTCCATGACCAAGCTGCGAGCCTCTGACCAAATTTCCACATAATCCGTTACGATATTGTACGCTTTACCGCCTTCAAAACGACCGATGTTTGCAGTTGTGTCCGCATCGATACGGCCTAGTGGCATACGGGAAATGGCTTTACTTGCAACCGATATAGCACTGATGCCATCCTCTGGATTCACACCTGCATGCGCTGCTTTGCCGTGAATTTTGGTTACGATGCGATATTGTCCAGCACCAGCTACTGTAATTTTTCCAACCGGACCTTCCGAATCGAGGATGAAGCCCATTTCTGCTTTCAGCAGGCTGGAATCCATTGCGCGGGAGCCTACAAGTCCTGACTCTTCTCCCACAGTCAATACGACTTGGATCGTTGGATGTGGCAAGTTTTGCTCTTTCATGCTGCGAATACCTTCAAAGATCGCCGCGATTCCTGCTTTGTCATCCGCACCGAGGATCGTCGTTCCATCGGAATAAATATGGCCATCGCGAATTTGTGGCTTGATTCCGTTTCCTGGTACAACCGTATCCATATGACTGCTAAACAGGATAGTCGGACCGTTTCCAGTTCCTTCTAAGGTTGCAATCAGATTGTTGGCACCATGTCCGGTTTTCGCTGCTGCGTCATCCTCTTCGACGGTAAAGCCCATCTCAATCAGTTTTTCTTTGAGCACCTTATTGATCTCTGCTTCGTTCTTCGTTTCACTGTCAATTTGGACGAGCTCTAAAAATTCATTTAACAAACGCTCTTGGTTGATCGTACTCACACTCGTTACCTCCTGATCGTACTGCCCGATTTTGGTACATATTCACAAGTTCCAGTATACCGCAAAAAATTTTTTTCTACTACGTAAACGCCTATGATTCTTTCGGATATTGGCATAGCTCATACAAAACGCCATTCGCTGCCTTTGGATGCAAAAATCCAATCAAAGCATCGTGCGCACCCGCTTTGGGGACCTCGTGAATGAGAGGTACACCTTGCTCTTTTAATGTGGCTAGACGACCCGCAACATCATCCACATCAAAAGCAATGTGGTGAATGCCTTCTCCGCGTTTTTCCATAAATTTTGCTATTGGACTCTCATCACTTAACGGTTCTAGTAATTCAATATGACTTTCCCCGATCTTTAAAAATGCCACTTGTACTTGTTCGCTCTCTACGATTTCGGTTCCAACCAACTCCAATCCCAATTGCTCGGTATAAAAGGGAAGCGTCTTTTCCAAGCTTTTTACCGCAATGCCGATATGGGCAATTTTTTTCGGTGCGCTCACGAATCATCATCCTTTTGTAAGTGGTTGTCTCATTGGCTACATTTCGGTACAATTTCAGCATGGGCGAAAAAAAGAAAGCCAATGATATCCTTTTCTTCATTCTAGCACAGCCACTTACAGAATCACCTGATAATTTCCTCTACCTTGAAAGGAGGTTTGATTAGAATGAGACACCAGTCGCTCTTTGCAAAAATCCTGATCGGCATTCTAATACTCTCACTCATCGTTCCCACGTTTTTTTACTTTCAATAAACGAGTGCTGATAAACGATTAAAAACCCCTTTCCGACTGAAAAGCGGAAAGGGGTTTTTCGTTTGTCCCAGCTCGTTTTTATTTTTGAACGTATATGCTGGAAGTTTTCGCATCCCAGCCGACTTTATAACCAAGATTATCCGTAACGGTACGGATTGGGATCATTGGCATGCCGTTTTTGAGAACAACAGGTGTTGGCAATTGGATATCCGTTTTGCCTACTTTTGCTGTTTTCGACCCAACTGTAAACTTCACGACTTTGGTTCCACTGATAACAGCAACACTTGTATTGTTCCATTGCGTAGTCAGTGCCAATCCTTCTTTAAAGAATTGGGCTGGAACCATGGTCGTATTACCATCTGCAAGGTAAGGAGCTACAGAGAGAGGATACGTTTTGCCATTCAGGCTGAAGTTTGCTGTATTTACTTTAAAGGAAGCCGCGTTCGCTGGAATAGCTGTCGATGGCTGTTGTGGTGTTGGCGTTCCAGGCTTTGGTTGAGCCGGAGAAGGCATCCCTACACCAACAGCACGCGCAAACAGCAAGCCTCTTTCTTCGGAAGTAAATACACTAATGCTATATGTGTTTTTCACAGCAGGGTTTACGATGTTCGCCGCTGGACTGATCACGATAGTAGCATTTGTTGCCGCAGGAATATCCTGAGACGGATAAATCAGAACGTTTTGTCCACGAACCGCAACAAAATTCGCACCTGCACCATTCACAGAGATGTTAGCTGGCGCGATGTAAGCCGGTACCTTGTAGCCTACCGGGAATACGATCTCGATGAAATCGCGCTGTTTTTGCAGACCAACACCCAATCCTTTGATTGCCACGTTCACACCCGTCTGCTTGCCAAGTGCATTTTGTGTCAATGCGATAGTTGCGGTGCTGTTGTTAGTAGTTGTATTTGGTACAGGTATTGGAGTTGTCGGGTTGGTTGGCGTCGGGTTCACCGAAGAGCCACCGATGCTGAAGGATTTGGATTCCAAAGTTCTTCCGGAAACAGTAGCCTTCAACGTATAGCTACCCGCCGCTTTTGGATTCGAAATCCACGCTCCGTAAGTAACTTCAACCTTCACTTTGCTATTGGTACCGAAGTTGGTTGGTGCTACCAACGCGATTCTATTTCCAACTGCAGTTGCTTTTTTCGCTGGTTTCCCATTGAGCAAAAAGTCTGATGCAGTCAAAATACCCGGTACCATGTCAGATGATGGGAATTCAAGAACTAGTTCCCCATCTGCTTTCAATTCTTTGCTACCGAAATCAGCATCAAAGGTGTAGCTGGTGCGAGCGCCTGCGCCCGGATCGGACAGGTTCACAGTAAAGCTGTCGGAAGCGCTGCTAGGAGTGGAGGAACCGTTCTTAGTAATTTCAACATCCTCTGATTCGTATGTAGTTCCATCATATTTCACTTTGAAAACGTGCTTGCCTCCGGAATTAGGGTTCTCGATTCCAGCATCCTTGTCAAATTCCACGGTGATGTAATCATCTGCGTCTGCACCACTCGGAATTTTGACATCAACGGTACTGCCACTAACACTGACAGATTTCGCTGTATAGCCGTTTACTTTTACATCCTCTTCATCAATGCTTGATGGCAGCATGTTTTTATCTGGGAAAGTGACAGTAATCGTGGAGTTTGACTCCAGCTCATCACTTCCTTTGAGAGAAATTTTGCCAAGCTTGAGGCTGACTTTTTCTCCTGCTGCTTTGCTGCTCAACGATACTGCGTAATCTTTGCTGGACTTGCTACTGCTGCTCGAGCTGCTTTTTTTGATATCTACATCTTCCGATTCCGAATCCTCGTCACCCGCTTCTACACTTACGCTGTATGAACCTTTGTCATCGGGATTCGTGATACCGCTCGTAATTTTAATCTTTATTTTATCGCCTTCATCTAAATCTTCATCAGTCTTGATTGTAATTTCGCCTTTAGAAACACTTACTTTCTTCACATCGAAGCTAGCATCAATATCGTCCGTATCAATGTCATCGTCGATATCAAAATCAGAATCGAAATCAATAGTAATGGATTCTCCACTTTCCAGATCTTCTTCTAGCTTGAATTCAATTGTGTAGTCACTTTCTTTACCTGCACCATCGTTGTCAGCCGTTACCGACAATTTTTCAATAGCATGTGCTTGCTGCGGTACTGCCACAAATGGTGTAGCGGCCAGCGCTGATGCTAGCACTATTGGTAGTGCTTTTTTACTTTTCTCCATGTTTTTCCTCCCATAATTACCCTTAATCTGGAAATTCTCTCTAGTGGGACGCTACCAGTCTACCACAAATGCTATCTGGTGGGAATCTCTTCTAGATCATTTATGAGACTTACTGGCTCCAATTGGTAAGACGAAAATGTCTCAGAAAAAGTTACATACGTAATGATCGATTTGGAAAAATTTTTTTGTCATTCTTTTATCAAAAAAACCAGGTCTTTACTTGACCTGGTTTTTCGACACCCTAGTACAGCTTGGTATCCGGACCTACATTTTCAAGCTTTTGTTTCACACTCTGAAGGAATCGTCCGCAAATCAGACCATCCAGCACGCGATGATCCAAGGACATGCACAGATTGACCATCGAACGCACTGCAATCATGTCGTTAATGACGACAGGGCGTTTCACAATGGATTCGACACTAAGTATCGCAGCTTGCGGAGCATTGATAATCGGTTGGGACAAGACAGAGCCAAAAGAGCCTGTGTTGTTAACCGTAAAGGTCCCGCCTGTCATGTCATCCATTGTCAATTTCCCTGCACGGGTGCGAGCTGCCAGATCATCGACTGCCTTAGCAATGCCAAGAATTGATTTTTGATCAGCATGCTTGATGACAGGAACATAGAGAGCATCTTCCGTGGCTACTGCGATGGAGATGTTGATGTCCTTTTTCACGATGATTTTGTCATGTGCCCATGTGGAATTGATCATCGGGTACTCTTTCAACGCTTCTACAACCGCTTTGATAAAGAACGGAAGGAATGTGAGGTTGAGCCCTTCTTTTTTCGCAAATTCACCTTTTGCCTGATTGCGGAAGTTAACGAGATTGGTCACGTCTACTTCGACCATCGTCCAAGCATGTGGAGCTTCGTGCTTGCTCTGTACCATCCGGTTTGCAATCGTACGACGAATCGACGTTACGGGTACAACTTGATCACCGCTTGCAACCGGAATTTCTACGGAAACAGCAGGAGTCGAAGCTGGTGCTGACGGCACAGGTGTTGAAACGACAGTAGATTGTTCGACTGCTGCCACGGGAGCCTGCGCGACTGTTTCTTTCACTGTCTCAGCTGGCTTTTGGCCGCCCGCGTCGATAATCGCTTGGACATCTTTGCGCGTAATACGACCGCCTGCTCCAGTCCCTACAACGCGGGACAAATCAATGCCATGTTGCTGTGAAAGCATGACTACAGCAGGTGAATAACGTTGTTTTGGTCCATCAATGACTGGTGCTTGCTGAATCGATACCGCCGGCGTAGCTGCCTTTGGCTGCTCGGTTGCAGGCGCTTGTGGAGCCGTAGTTTCCGGTGTGCTAGCAGGCGCTGCAGTTCCACCTTCCGCTCCGCTTTCTTCTATATATAGGATCAATGTGCCGACAGCGACTGTCTCACCTTCTGGTACGACGATCTCAGTAACGCGTCCTGAAACGGTAGAAGGAACCTCTGCGTTTACTTTATCCGTCGTCACTTCAGCCAGCGAGTCGTATTTCTTCACCGTGTCGCCTACATTGACCAACCATTTGCTAATAGTGCCCTCGGTCACGCTCTCTCCGAGCTGGGGCATAAGTACTTTCGTTGCCATGATCCTTGGTCCTCCTCGCCTTAAAAGTTGGCCAGCTCGCGCATTGCTTCCAATACTTTTTCCGGGTTCAGCATAAAGTATTTTTCCATCGGCGGGCTGTATGGCATAGCTGGCACATCTGGACCACAAAGACGTTTGATCGGTGCATCCAAATCGAACAGGCAATGCTCCGCTACAATGGCAGCTACCTCACCGCCAACGCCGCCCTCTTTGTTGTCCTCGTGTACGATCAATACTTTGCCTGTCTTCGAAGCCGCTTCTACAATCGCTTCTTTGTCCAACGGATACAGTGTGCGCAAATCGAGCACATGCGCGCTGATTCCTTCTTGTGCAAGCTTTTCCGCAGCTTGCAGACAGAAGTGCAGAGTCAAGCCGTAGGAGATGACCGTGATATCTGTCCCCTCTCGCTTCACGTCCGCTTTGCCAATCGGCAACACATAGTCGTCCTCAGGCACTTCGCCCTTGATCAAACGATAGCAGCGCTTGTGCTCGAAAAAGAGCACCGGATCTTCATCGCGAATCGCTGCTTTTAGGAGACCTTTTGCATCATATGGTGTCGAAGGTGCCACTACTTTCAAACCAGGGGTGTTCGTGAACATCGCTTCCACAGATTGCGAGTGGTACAGTGCACCATGAACCCCGCCGCCGAATGGGGCACGAATCGTGATTGGGCAATGCCAGTCGTTGTTCGAACGATAGCGCATTTTCGCCGCCTCACTGACAATTTGGTTCACAGCTGGCATGATGAAGTCCGCAAACTGGATCTCCGCGATTGGACGCATACCGTAAGCTGCCGCACCAATCCCTACACCGACAATAGCGGATTCAGCCAGTGGCGTATCAATCACACGCTCCTCACCAAACTCATCAATCAACCCGTTTGTCGCACGGAAAACCCCACCGCGTACGCCAACGTCTTCTCCGAGGATAAACACATTGGAATCGCGACGCATTTCTTCACGCATCGCCATTGTAATTGCATCAATAAAAGAAATGACTGCCATAAAAGATCCCCCCTTATTCCCCGTATACGTATGTCATTGTCGATTCTGGCGTTGGATATGGCGCGGTTTCCGCATATTCAGTGGCTTCATCCACTTCCAGCTGGACGCGGGCAAGCATATCTGCTTCCTTATGTTCGTCCAAGAGCCCGATCTCTCTCAAATAGGCAGCGAAAACAATCAACGGGTCCTTTTTCTTCGCTTCTTCTACTTCTTCTCTCGTACGATACACACGATCGTCATCGTCACTAGAGTGCGGAACAAGGCGATACATAACGGCTTCAATCAGCGTTGGCCCTTGACCACTACGAGCACGTTCAACCGCTTCTTTCATGACTCGATATACTTCAATCGGATCGTTTCCGTCCACACTGATTCCAGGGAAGCCGTAACCAATCGCACGGTCTGCTACACTTTCACAAGCCAACTGCTTATTCAGTGGTACAGAGATCGCGTATTTGTTGTTTTCACAGAAAAAGATAACCGGGAGCTTGTGGACACCCGCAAAGTTCGCCCCTTCGTGGAAGTCCCCCTGGTTACTGGAGCCTTCTCCGAACGATGCATACACAACAAAATCTTTTTGCTTCATTCTACCTGCCAAAGCCATACCAACTGCGTGTGGCACTTGAGTAGTCACAGGGCTTGAGCCCGTCAAAATATTGTACTTCTTGCCACCGAAGTGACCTGGCATCTGTCTTCCACCGCTATTCGGATCTTCTGCCTTCGCAAAAGCGGACAGCATGCAATCACGGGCTGTTTGGCCAAAAACCAGAACCAAACCAAGATCACGATAGTACGGGCACAAGAAGTCTCTGTCTTTTTCCATCGCAAAAGCTGCTCCCACCTGAGCTGCTTCCTGACCCTGGCAGGAAATCACGAACGGTACTTTGCCCGCACGATTCAACAGCCATTGGCGCTCGTCAATTTTTCTGGCCAATAGCATGTAATAATACATGTCAAGGACTTGCGCATCGGTCAATCCCACTTGCTCATGTCGCTTGGTTGTCATCGTTACATACCCTCCTTGCTAATTGTGTATCGCTTTTCCGTCGACAGCCTGCGCTGCCTCCATGATTGCTTCTGATAAAGATGGATGCGGGTGAATCGTCTGTCCGATCTCCCACGGAGTCGCATCCAGTACACGGGCCAAGCCCGCTTCGGAAATCATATCTGTCACATGTGTACCGATCATGTGAACCCCTAACAAATCATTGGTCTTGGCATCAACGACCAACTTCACAAAGCCGTCATTCTCACCGTGGATCAGTGCTTTACCCAACGGCTTAAAGCTGAACTTGCCGATCTTTACATCGTAGCCTTGTTCTTTTGCTTCTTTTTCAGTGAGTCCGACATTTGCGACTTCAGGTCTGCTATACGTACATTTCGGAACCTTGGTGTAATCCATCGGGTGCGGGTTTTGCCCAGCCATGTGCTCTACCGCGAGTATTCCTTCATGCGAAGCAACATGCGCCAATTGCAGACCGCCAATCATGTCACCAATCGCATAAATATGAGGCTCTGCGGTCTGGAAAAATTCATTAACCACGACTACGCCACGCTCGACTTTGATTTCTGTTGCTTCCAAACCGATGTTTTCTACATTCGCTTGGCGTCCTACAGATACGAGTACCTTTTCAGCTTCAAAGTTTTGGACTCCATCCTTGACTTCCGCCTGAATAGAGACTTTGCCTTCCCCTTTTTCCAACGATTCAGGCAGCACCTTTGCTCCCGTCACGATGTTGACTTTCCGCTTTTTCAACAGACGAGCCAATTCCTTGCTCACTTCTTCATCCTCAAACGGCAAAATACGGTCGGCGTACTCCACAACAGTTACTTCCACACCGAAATCATTGAGCATGGAAGCCCACTCAATCCCGATGACACCGCCACCAACGATGACGACAGAAGCAGGCAATTGCTCCCACTGCAACGCTTCATCGCTTGTTACCACATATGAACCGTCAATGACCAAACCGGGAAGTGTGCGTGGACGAGAACCTGTTGCCAGCAAAAGGAATCGTGGAACGATCATTTCTTGGTCCCCGTTCTCCTTTTCAATGCGCACAGCACCTGCCTGCGGAGAAAAAATGGAAGGCCCCATAACTCTTCCAAAGCCTTCGAAGACAGTAATACTGCCTTTTTTCATCAAGTACTGAATCCCTTTGTGAAGTTGGTCGATAATGCCTTGCTTTCGCTCTTGTATTTTTGTGAAGTCATAGCCTACAGTACCTGCCGAGACTCCGTATTTGTCAGCTTCCTTCAGGGTGGAGAATACTTCTGCACTGCGCAATAGCGCTTTTGATGGGATGCAACCACGGTGCAAGCAAGTACCACCGAGCTTTTCTTTTTCCACGATTGCTACCTTCATTCCCAATTGGGAAGCGCGGATTGCCGCTACATAACCGCCGGTACCTCCCCCGAGGACGACTAAATCAAACTCTTGAGACACCACGATCTCTCCTTTCATTCGGAAAGCTAACCTGCGTATTTACGAGAATATGAATATTCAAAGAAAACGGTTTATGTATTCCTGACCGCCCTCCATAGAAGAGCGGACAGGAGTTTGAAATTTATAGAAGAAACGAGATTAGCGCTTGTAAACAGTCTTGCCGTTTTGCAGGAAAGTATTACGTGATCTCGCAACACTTGCAATGCGCTCTTCCGCCATGCGGTCAGCAGCTTTGTAGGAAGCCATGCCATCACGTTCAGCGATTTCGTAAATTTTCAGGATGCTGTCATAAATCGTTTCTACTTTTTTCAGTGCACGCTCGCGGTTGTAGCCTTGCAGCTCATCTGCCACATTGATTACACCACCAGCATTGATCACGTAGTCAGGTGCGTAGATCAGACCCATTTCGTGAATTTGGTCGCCGTGTCTCTCTTCTTTCAACTGGTTGTTAGCTGCCCCTGCGATCACTTTTGCTTTGAAAAGTGGAATGGTGTCATCGTTGATGATTGCACCCAATGCGCAAGGAGAGAAGATATCGCACTCTACACCAAAGATCTCGTTTACGCCTACCGCTTTGGCACCGAAATCGTTCACTGCGCGATCTACGTTTTCTTGATTGATGTCCGTTACGATCAAATGCGCGCCTTCTTCATGCAGGTGGCGGCACAGATTGTACGCTACGTTTCCTACACCTTGTACGGCGATCACACGTCCGGAGAGAGAGTCAGAACCGTAAGCCAATTTAGCAGCAGCTTTCATTCCACGGTAAACACCATAAGCTGTTACTGGGGATGGGTTGCCACTGGAACCGAATGCTGGAGAAACGCCTGTGACGAAATCTGTTTCCAAGTGGATCATATCCATGTCTGCTACCGTTGTTCCTACATCCTCAGCTGTGATGTAACGACCATTCAGCCCTTGAATATAGCGACCGAAAGCACGGAACAGCTCTTCGCTCTTGTGCTCACGCGGATCACCGATGATGACTGCTTTACCACCACCGATGTTCAGTCCTGCTGCTGCGTTTTTGTAAGTCATCCCACGACCGAGACGCAGTACGTCCACAATCGCCTCTTCTTCTGTTTTATACGGCCACATGCGCGTACCGCCGAGTGCTGGTCCTAATGTCGTATCATGAATGCAAATGATTGCTTTCAAACCGGAATTTTCGTCTTGGCAAAATACCAATTGCTCGTAATCGTACTTTTGCATGTAGTCAAAGATGTTCACTGAAGAAACCTCCCTAGTATCTTTCGTTTTCCGCTTAGGTAAGCTAGCGTAACAGTGGGCTCCATTTGGAGAATTTCCCGTCAAGAGGTATATGCAAAAGTCATGCCAATAAAATCAAACTTATGAAAGCGCTTTATTTACAAGAACGTGGAATGAGTATCCCGACGTCAAGTCTGCATTTTTTTGCATATACGCGCAAATATTTGCGTGCAATATTTTGCACAGGTGCTTCGTTACTCTTCCTGCACATCCATGATGCCCAATTTTTCCATCTTGTAGTACAAACTGCGAATCGCGATTCCGAGGCGTTTGGCTGCAAGGGTGCGATTGCCTTTGGCTGCTGCCAGTTCCCGCAATATGTGCTGACGTTCTGCCTTTTCCACAGCTTCTTTTAACGAGGTAGCCGTGGAACCCTCATGCTGGGTCTCTTCCTTTTTGGTCGAAACAATTCTTCTTTCCAGTGGGGGTAAATGCTCCGGCAAAATGATTCGCTCGTTGATCCGCATATGAATCATCGCCCTGCCCAGTACATTCTCTAGCTCGCGTACATTGCCTGGCCAGTGATAGGACAGAAGCATCTGCCATGTTTCTTCATGCAGTTCTTCTACATTTCTTCCGTACTCCAGATTGGCTTTTCGTAGCAGGTGCATAGCAATCGGTTTAATATCTTCCAAGCGCTGTCTGAGTGAAGGGATATGAATCGGCACGACCTGGAGACGATAATACAGATCTTCACGGAAACGTCCCGCTCCAATCGCCGCCTCCAGATTCACATGGGTAGCCGCAATGACGCGAACATCGATGTTGATCGGTTTCGTTCCACCCACTCGTACAACCTCTCGCTCCTGCAGGACGCGCAAAAGCATGACCTGCATGCTCATGGACAGTTCGCCGATCTCGTCCAAAAAGATCGTTCCACCGCTCGCTTCCTCAAACAGCCCCCGCTTTCCTCCTCGACGCGCGCCTGTAAACGCGCCTTCTTCATAACCGAAAAGCTCGCTCTCCAGCAGGCTCTCTGAGATCGCTGCACAATTGACACGGATGAATTGGTTGTATTTTCGTTCACTTGCATTATGTATCGCGTGGGCAAACAGTTCTTTCCCCGTTCCTGATTCCCCACGAAGGAGGACAGTTGCTGGTGTTGACGCCGCTTTTTTGGCTTGCTCGATCGCTTGCTGCATAGGCTCGCTATAGCCAATGATGTCTGCAAAGCTATATTTTGCCTCCAAATTGCGGATGATACGACGAGCTCTCTCCAGCTCTTCTGTCAGGCGCTTGAATTCGGAGACATCGTGAATGACGCCAACGCTGCCTTTCAGCTCCCCATCGACCACAACTGGTGCAACATTGACCACGACGTCCTTGCGCTTTGGTCCTAATTTCATAGGGACGCCTCTCACTGCCTTCTTCGTTTTCAGGACTTGCATGTGCATGCTATCGCCTTCGGAAATGTCTACCGTCGCTGGTTTCCCGATGATGTCGTCTTGCGAAAAGCCCGTAAGCCTTGTGTAGGCCTTGTTGATCAAAAGTCCATTCCCGAATTGATCAACGACTGATATCGCTTCGTCCGATGATTGAATAATCGCTTGCAGCATGCTCTGCAAATCTTTCAAGTTCGTCACTTCTTCTGCCAACGCCATGATTTCTGTAATATCACGGAAAATGGCAACGGCTCCGACAACTTCTCCTCGATCATTGCGAACGGGCACGCGGTTTGTAATAATCCGCGTCTGATTCGGCAAGACCTGCTCCTGATTCAATTCGGGAGAGCCTGTCTTTAACACAATATGTAACCGAGTGTTCGGTATACGCTCCGAGACTTTTGTATCCAGCACTTCACTCGCCTCGATGCCCATCAATCGCTCTGCAGCTTTGTTGAACAACGTAATAATTCCTTGGCGATTGACCCCGATAATCGCGTCATGAGTGGAGTTCAGCATCGTTTCGCGCTCCCGCTGATTTTGCATCAAGACTGCAATCAGCTTATCGCGTTCCCGAATCAATTTCATGACGATTCTCGTAAACGTTCCCGGGATGAGCACCGTCTTATCTTTCTTTAATTGCCTGAGATGCTCATACTCCCCCAGGTCCCCTGTAGCTTCTAAAATGACATCCAGATCCTCATCCAAATAAGGCCGATAATCTTGATCGGCGGGAATCCCCAATGATTGGGCCAACAGTATGCCTGGAGCGTCCGGCCGTTGATCGACCACAGCCACGACTTGTAATCGGTCCATCTGGTTTAGCATCCGCAGGAGTGCTGTACCACCACGTCCCGCACCAACGATGAGCAGCTTGTGCATGCGAGAGACCCCTCACTTTTTGAACAACCTCTTTACGATCTTACTCGTTACCATTGTACTCCAACAAATCGTTGATGGACAGGCGTTCTTCCCTAACGTGCGCTCGTTCGTGTGCAACAGGTACGGTGGACAAGGCTGTTCGCATCCGATATGATGAAAAGACCTTATTGTAGTTGTTGAAGTCGTTTACGCATTTGAGAAAGGGGTGAAAAACCCTTGGTTTTTCAGAAAATCATTGCACTCTTAATTATGGTAATCCCGGCGGCAATCGCCATGTACGGAATCAAGTTAATTCGTGACGCATTCTTCTATTCTGCCTCTCCGGATGTTGGATTTTTATGGGGAAAACTCATTCTAGGGATACTGGCTTTCGCCATCCCTGTATGGTTTATTGCCGGATTTATTCTCCATCACGAACGCAAAAAAAATCGCGTACAGCCCCGTTTCATGGTTCCTGAACCTGATGACGAGGACTAGACCAAACCGGACGAGCCAGTCTGGTTTTTTTTATTTTCAGCTTCTGTAGCCCTCCCCCATTGATCGAGTCGTCGGAGCCAACCAACCTGTTCAATGACATGGGAAAACGAGCAAAATTCTGCCGTAACCTGAAGACACAAGAAAAGCACGAGCATACTCGCCTGTACATAAATCGGTGTCCCGATGACCAAGGAAAAGCCTACTGCAAAGCCCAAGGCATTCGCCCCTGTATCTCCGAGCATGATTTTGCCGCCAGCGTCATGGGGAAACATGAGCATACTCGCCACGAAGATAGGCATCAAAAAAATCCAGTTTGCCATCGCCGGTTCGGCTCCTATTGTCCAAATGCCAAAGGCCCCTGCAATTGCTGTCAGGCCCCAAAACACTTTGATCGCCCTTGCAGGCCGTAAATCAAACAAGTTAATGATGTTGGGGGAGAGAGCAAGTAAACCAAAGGAAACAATACCTGCCCACAACGAGTTCGAAAGAGAGAAGGAAAGACAAAAAGCCATGCTTGTCCCACCTATCAGCTTCCACATGCCACTGGTCATTCGCCTCTCTCTCCATAACACGCCGAAATGTCCACGAAAGCCTTTTGCATCCCGATCTGATGCGCGATCGTCACGCCACCCCCAAAAGGCCATTGTGATCATACCTGTTAGAAATAAAAAGCCGTGCAGGAGAAGCTCGCTTTTGGCCCCTCTGAGCAAAAGGAATCCGATCAGCACGATCCCGGTTATAGCGCTCGAACATACGAGGATAAGACCCCCTGCTGTCAATACTGGCTCTCTATCGTAATTGAATCGATTCATCCCCATGGCTTTGAGCTTTTGTGTACCGATTTTATGCAGCGGGCGGTCAAGCACCAGCGGAAAAACGACCGCGACAAGCATCATAAACATCATGTTTTTCGTTTCCACTCATGCCCCTCCCACCATTTCCAGCATAGCGTTCGACTAATCGCGACAAACTCTTTTCCTCGATGACAGAAGCCTGCCCAATCGTTTTTCGTTTCACGGTGCGAAAAAAAGACAGGGACCTCTGCTACACGATACCCTGCCCGCAAAGCATCGACAGTGAGCCCCACCTCTATGCCGAATCCTTTATCTTGGCACCCCAATCGGTTAAGAAGCTCGCGACGTATTGCCCGTTGTCCCGATAGTGGAGCTTTTGCTTCAAAGCCTGTCAACATCCGAATGCCATGATGGGCCAAGCCTTTTGCTAATCCGAGCCCTGCTTTCACTTGCGGAGGTGGAAGAACAGCTACCGCCATATCACAGACATCTTGTAGCACCGGCGTAACTAAATGTGCAGCTTCTGCTGCGCTGTCTCGCAAATCACCGTCGAGAAGCATGACCACATCCCCACTGGCGCACTTCCAGCCCAGTTGAACAGCTGCACCTTTCCCTTGATTGCGCGGTGCTCGAATCACCATATCCGCCCACTTGCTTGCGATGTGTGCCGTCTCATCTTTACTACCATCATCAACGACGATCAGTTCATCACAAAAAAAGCGTTCACGGATGGCACGGAGTGTATCACCGATAGAAGCCTGTTCGTTGAACGCTGGGATGACGACGCTAACTTTTTTCACGCGAGCCCTTCCTCTCAGCCAATCTATTTTGCACTTGCTCCAAAAGTGCCCATTGTTTTGCAGGAGAGTCAGGCACTTCTACGACCTGAATCCAGGAATTCGCCTGTTTTTCCCGTAGCCAAAGCGGGGCTTGCCTTGCTACCACCAAAAGCACCCCATCTTCCCACCTGTTTCCCTCGCGATACGAAACCACTTCCATGCCTACTGAATGCATCAGTTGCTTAATCTGTTCAGCTACGTTGCCATCCTCCTGCCAAACATATACCTTGCTTCCTGCAAGTTCATCCACATAGCGTATGCTCATGAGTTGGACGACTTCTTGGTTGCTACGTGCAACTTCCTTGAGCAATCGATTCATTTGCTGCCTTAATTCATGGTTGCTTTTGAGAGCCCGATCGTACTTTGCTTCCATATTGGAAAGAATGCCTTTTGTTCCTTGCGTTATCCATGAATGGCCTGCCGTCCCTCCTAACAAGATACCTACCCCAAGCGCGACAAATATGGCAGCCAGTGAAATCAAATGATAGCGGAAGGGTATCATGTATACCTCCATGAAAATGCGTTGTTCATAAAGTCCAAGTCCGCCACTGGGTCCAAATCATCTGGACAGCATGACGGGCGATCGGATTAATGACGAGCGCGGCTGAAACAGGGAGAAGCATAGCGACTATACACCACCCCCACAGCTTCCATGACTCGCTAGGCCGATAGAGATGACTGACTCCTTTGGCATCAATCAGCTTTGTCCCGATCTTCGTGCGTACCAATAACGTGCTCGCCATACCTTTGCGGCCTTTTTCCAGAAAATCAATCATATTGGTATGGGCACCGATCGTAACGATCAGTTTAGCCTCGTTTTCGTACGCTAACAGCATCGCCACATCTTCGCTCGTACCAGGCGCTGGCAACACATGAAAAGGCAAACCGAGTGCTTTTACGCGAATCGTTCCAGGTGCTGTCCCATCCACAAAAGCATGTACGACGATCTCCGCTCCGCTTTGGAGCGCTCTGTCCGAGACGCTGTCCATATCTCCCACAATCAGGTCTGGACGATACCCTGCTTCCATGAGGGCATCTGCACCGCCATCGACACCAATCAAAACAGGTCGATATTCCCGAATGTAGGAAGACAGCGTCAGTAAATCCTCTCTGTAATGTTTCCCGCGAACAACGGCAACGACGTGTCGCTGTTCCATTTTTGTATGTAATCGCACATGGCAAAGTGGTTTCAAAAATAGGTCTTTTTCCTTGCTAGCGTACAAAAGTGTATTGTCAATAAACGATGAGAGCGTGTCATCCAACTTATCGTGCGCTTCATGCCATCGGTTCAAAATAGCTGGAACCGTCACTTGCTGCAGCCTACATACATGGACCCACTTCTCTTCCAATAGGATGTACAGATTTTCTTCACGTATCGTTGCATACTTGCCCTCGACCCATTCCACGAACGAATCCGACACATCTCCATCCAGTACCTCATAGAGTGTGACACCGTTTGTTAAAAGTTGGCGAGCTCCTTCAGCCGGGTATTGCCCCGTCATGAATGGTGAAAGGTTGAGGACAACTTTTACCCCTCTTTCCAGCAAGGACTGTGCTGCTATCTCATCAACATCCGGATGATCAATGATGGCGATATGATGGGAGTGGAGACGTTTGCACAACTGCTTCGTCTTCAGATCAGCTGCTACGACAGCCGTGTATGAATGTGCTACAGAACTTTTTCGTTTGCCCACGTTTTCCACCTCCGCCTTTAGTATGCTAAATATTTCCTTCCTACATGCAAAAAAAAGAAGCCGTGCATCAAATGCACAACCTCTTTTAAGCGAAGCGTTTTCAGTTTCATCTACGCACCCTTGACCAGGTAGTAAATGATCAAACCATCTGCGAACAGGAAAACCATCAAAGATACAAAGCCAAATAAGATTGCAAATGTGTTTTTCGCTTTGATGGAACTCAAACAGCCCCAAGCAATAAAGAATGTGAAGATAAACATCAGGATGTCAAATAAAACTAGTTTCATAAACGACAACTCCTTCACCATGATGACGCAAACCGGAATACAATGGCAATTCCATTATATAGCTTCACGTATTATGAGACAAGCATATCCAAATTTGTGAACAAAAAGTTTCACAATTATTCCCCTTTTATTGTGCCACATGTTGCGTTGCCTATCCATATACTCCAGCAATCTTGCTCATTCCATTTTTCTTGCCCGGCTACGTGATCATGGATGGTGTGAATGAGGTCCTTCAGTTCCGCATCGGTCAATTCATGCAGAATGGAGCGGCCTTTTCTTGAAAGCAAGTCAGCTTCCAATTCAGACCAGCTACCGTATTCACGTCTTGTCTCCCATAGGGTTGTCTTGTTCACCTGTTCAAGCCCCGCGAGTTTCATGGTGGTCTGCACCGCTGTATCATCCGGTCTTCGTGTCTGTTCGATCGTGAGTAAGCGCGGGTACCGGGTAAAAAAATAACCGCGAAAATGAGTTGGCGATGCTGGCATTTTGACATCGTCTATCGTCCTGTCTTGTATGAAGCAAATTCCCCCCGGTGCCAAGAGCCTGATGACTTCCTTAAAAAACTTCTGCAAGTCTTGCTCCGGGAAATGATGGATCAAGGCGCGAGCGAATACAATATCC
The DNA here is from genome assembly GCF_028369215.1 of Brevibacillus sp. AG. Classification (NCBI taxonomy): domain Bacteria; kingdom Bacillati; phylum Bacillota; class Bacilli; order Caryophanales; family Paenibacillaceae; genus Brevibacillus; species Brevibacillus sp. AG. The sequence goes on from NZ_JAQMYO010000001.1 coordinate 1,018,281, forward strand.
GCACACTGACTCGGCAAGCCTGTTGCGCGGGCATCGCCCTGTGCAAACGAAATCTTCGGATCGTCAGCGCATTGCTCTCTCGCCGCTTCTACCATCACCTGGGAAAAGTCAATCCCTGTGACAGAAGCAGCTCCTAACCTAGACCAAGCCTTGCTGTAAATTCCACCACCACAACCGATGTCTACGACGTTTTTTCCCACAGGATTGACGAGTGACAGGATCGTCTGACTCCACGAATCGTCAGCGGTTCTCCCCGTATAGCTCAACTGGTTTTTCTCCGCATGAAAATCAATGGTCATTCCTATTTCGCCTCCATAAACTCCAGTCGGTTTCCAAACGGGTCCTCTGTGAAAAAGCGGATAAGGTGAGGAATTTCTTCGTCAATCCGAAACGATACCTCATTTGCTTGCAGATGCTCCATCAGCGAACCAATGTTTTGCACAAGGAACGCCGGATGTGCTTTTTTCGCGGGAATGAATCCTTCCTCTACGCCAATATGAATCATTTGAGCGCCACATTGAAACCATACACCACCTCGTACGAGAAGCTTCTCTGGCTTTGGAACCTCCGGCATTCCCAAAAGCTCACCGAAAAACTTGCGGGCTACGTCCTCCGTTCCTCCTGGTGCTGCTAATTGTACATGATCGAGCCCAATCCATTCATGCTTTGTTGTCATCGTCTTCATTTCCTCCTCTTTTTTTACACATAACCATCCATTCGTCAATCTGATGGGTCATTACTTTGCCTTCCTTTGTGGTAAGCCCGAGATATTCCTTTTGTTCGTCTGTAGCGTTTAGCAGCAGTTTTTCGACGTCCGCCTCCTGCTCAACTGATTCGGAAGTACGCTGAACCCATGGTAAAAACTCAAACCTTTTTTTGCGTTCCTGCTGCTTTTGTGGATTCAAGCCGTTCGCTTCAAACAAAGCGCGCCATTCACTTACAGAAAGACAGCGAACATGACTGGGATCGCGTGTTTTCTCTACTTCATTTATGAATGCCGAGAGTGACGACTCCTCAGGCGAAACATTGTCGATGAAGAGAAACAACCCACCAGGGGACAGCACGCGACTCACCTCACGAACAAAAGCCGCCGGATCCGGAAAATGATGAGCCGCGATTCGGCATGTGACGATCTCAAATGATTCATCGAGAAACGGAAGAGATTCTGCATCAGCCTGAACATACATCACATTATGAACAAGTGCTGTATCATTGGCCGCAGCCGCCGCCATGAGCATCGGGCGAGTCAAATCCGTGGCGACGACCAAGCTCACATGTGGAGCCAATGTCCTCGCTACGTGCCCACCTCCTGTGGCTATATCCAGTGCCCGCCACTTCTCTGCTGGCTGCATCCACTCCACCATCAGTTCCAGGTCGCTGCCCTTTGCATGCGTCTTGCTTTGCACGTATTGCTCGGCATTTTTTCCAAATTGCGCTTGTACAGCTTGTTTGATCTCCTCATTCTTCATCGGGAACACCTCCTGCCTACATCATATTCCAATGTTTGTCATCTTTGTTATAGAATACAGATAACTAGTTATCAAGAATTTGAATAGGAGGCAACTCACAATGGATCGAGAAAGTCTTGAGGTATTTTTGACGATTGCTCGTCATGGATCGATTAATCGCGCTGCACAGGCATTATTTTTGGCGCAATCAACATTGACGCACCGATTGAAGCAGTTAGAGCGCCAGGTTGGGAGTGCGCTTTTTGTTCGTACTGCCTCAGGAGTGAGTCTTACAGGCGAAGGACGTCGGTTACTACCAGTGGCTACAAATATCGTGGAGCAAATGCGGTCCTTTATCCAAGAGAAAGAACAGCGCCAATCCATGAATATCGTCGCTGGAAAAGCTTTTGTCGCCTATGAACTGCCGAGACTGATCGGGGAGTACCGGATTGCTCATCCGGGCTTCACCTGTTACGTCCGCTCTACGTTGTATGAGGAGTCCCTCAGCGCTCTGTTAACCGGAACGGCCGATATTGCCTTTCTCGGGAGTGAAATGTATCACCCGCACATCCATCAAGAATTCCTTCCCAGCGATCGGCTCCTGCTCGTCATGGCGCCCAGCCATCCTTGGGCAAGCGGGTTTCCAGGTTTTCAGGCATGGGGAACCGAGGAGATGATTGTGTTCGGGAATCACACCGCTCCTTATCGCCAACGAATTGACCGCTATCTGGCGCAGCAGGGAGTTTTTCCGAATATTATTATGGAATTGGACAGCTTCAATGCTGTTAAAAAAATGGTCGAACGTCAGCTAGGGATCACGATCCTTCCGGAAAGAACCATACAACAAGAGCTAGCGACCGGAAGATTGGTCGCGTACGATATCGCAAACGGCGAATTAGTACGCCCCACACTCATCGCCTACCTGCATCCAAAAAAAGAGGACGATGCTTTCCAGCAATTCGTCCAATGGATCAAAGAACATTATTAACAAAGTTTACTGTAGTGTTAGTACCGTAAGCTCCGGGCGGCAAAATAAACGAACAGGCAAGATCGTCGTACCCAACCCTCTGTTAGTGTACACAGCCATGCCACCTACCTGATACAGTCCTTGTACATATTTACGCCCGTATTGCGGCGCCAAGAGATGACCAATGAAGGGCAAGCGCACTTGTCCGCCATGGCTGTGGCCGGACAGTTGGAGATGCACGGGATGCTCCGACGCAATATCAGCAAAATCAGGCTCGTGCACCAACAAGATCACGCTGCCCTCCGGCGGGATATTTTCCAACGCCCGCGGAAGATCAGGTACGCCATAGAAAACATCATCGACCCCCGCCATGTATAACTGTTGGCCATCTTTGTGCACGACAACGTGCCGATTATCCAACACTTCGAATCCAGACGCGACTAAGCCATCTCGAACTTTTTGTTGTTCACCAGCTCGATAATCGTGATTGCCCAAAACGGCGAATTTGCCTAATGGGGCTAGGAGCTGATTGAAAAGGGGAACAGCGGCGAATAGAGGTCGCGTCACTTCATCTACGATATCCCCTGTGAAGCAAATCAAATCCGGTTTTTCGCTCTGGATCAAATCTATGACGGGTTGTAAGTCTTTTGGTTCAAAATAATGACCGAGATGGACATCACTGAAGTGAATAAGCTTTGTTCCCTTAAAGGTTTCGGGTAATCCCGGTATCGTGATGGACAATCGCACAATCTCAAGAGCTTTTCGCTCCCAGACATGACCGTACACGCCAGTCGCTACACCGAGACCAACTACTCCACCTACCCATTTCGTGACTTTATGGAGAAATGTTTTCCGCGAAATGGGGGCAAGGTTAGGATCATTCACTGTTTTCCGTTCGCCTCATACCCATTCACGACAACGTCCAATCTTCCGGTAACCGGGTCAATGAGTAAACCATGTACCTCCACATTCGGTGGGAGGAGCGGGTGATTTTTAATCGTTTCTACGCTATTTTTCACACTTTCTTCTACACGATCGAATCCGTGTAGCCATTTATGTAAGTTAATCCCTGCATGTTGAAGTGTGGAAAACGTTTGAGCCGAGACTCCTCGCTCCAGCATCTTCTCCATCGTGCGTTTGCTGTCTATCGCACTCATCCCGCAGTCATAATGCCCGACGACCATCACTTCTTCGGCATTCAATTCGTAGATCGCAATCAGAATACTACGCATGATACTTCCAAAAGGATGGGACACGATTGCCCCGGCGCTTTTTACGTGCTTGATATCCCCATTTCGCATATTCATGGCTTTCGGCAGCAGTTCAACTAAACGGGTATCCATACAAGAGAGCACGACCAGACGTTTATCAGGAAACTTGGTTGTTTGGTACTTTTCATATTCATGGCTCGCCACAAATTCACGGTTAAATGCGAGAATTTCATCTAAATTGCGCACTTTCACAGCACCTGCCTCGCTCTTTGTAGTATGTGTTTGTATCGTATGCTTTTCTATTTTACATAGGAGAATCAAAATCTCGCAAGTGACTGTGGCAGTTTCTTATCAAGTGGTTCATTTTTTCAGGATGCAATGTTGCTCGTCTAAACGAAATTTTTTTGGTGAAAAGAGGTTCTCAATCGTCGAGTAAATTGGTTCTCTTTTCGTGAATGTCTCACCTATCCATAGACCATACAGTTCAACTTGCGTCTTGTCGTGATCAAGTAGCTCCTCGCACCAAGCACGTAGATGCATCATTCTGGCCATGCTTTTTTGATAGTCCTCTACGTATCTTTGATAATGACGAGGTCTCTCCTCTTCTGGGTACATCCCGAGTTTTACTTTATCTGGATGCTTGGAAATGCTAAATCTGCAAGCACAGCCCTCTTCGGTTGTCAGCCACCAACCCTGTCTTTTCGGAAAACGCTTGAAAAAATGAGGGCTATTTTCGCGTGACAGCTTGCCTGTCAAAACATAAGGAGAGAGTAGTGGCTTTGGTTCAAATCCTGGCGTTTCTTTTATCATAACGATTAATTCTAAGCACATTGCTTCAATTCCTCCGGAAAGAGTAGAAACATCGAAGTAACCTCTGTGATTCTATTAAGTAACATTGTGTAATGATAATCAAAGCCAGAATTAAAATACCCTGGCTTACTTCTTGCCCCGAGAGACATCTACGTTCATTAGTCATTTCATCATGTTAATACTTGGAAAAGTTTACCTATTTGTTTCTTACTGGCGAATGACTCATCCATCGATAAAAAGGATAATAGGGTCATCGCTTTTTTTGCTTTATTTGCCGCAAACATTTTGTGATGACCATCCAATAAAAAATGACTATTGTTCAAAGAAAATAAAGTATTAGACTGATGCTGTTGATTTGGTGCTATTACTGTCTAAAAAAGCTCTTTACCTTAGAAAAATAGGTATTAGACTATTCAATCCTTCCATACAAAAAGGCCAGTCAAAACACAAAAATAAAGTGTTAGACTGGCCTGGTTTATTGAGCTATCGACCCCGTTAGCTTAAATCAGAAATTAGAGTATACATCTAAAATCTCAATTGCTGTCCTACAAGTTTCTAGGCTCAATATATATAATAATTGGACCAAGCCTTCCATCGTCTTTAGTTTTGAAGGTAACTGCAACAAATTTATCTTTATCTAATTTAAACATTTCTTTTATATCCATTTGGCATTTCGTTCATCCTCAATTCCAAACAGTACAACAGCTGCTTGCTCCACTAGATGTAACACTATTTTCGTACTTCTTCTGTAAGGCTATTTCAGGCTATTTAACTTATTGATGACATTCTGAAGTCCCAATTCTGTTGACTTCTTGAAATAGAAACTTTCAAATTACTACTCCCAGTTTTGAAAGAACCCGATCCATTTCATCAAAATGTTCTTTGTCGCTTGAAGCATAGATCAAATCAAAACTATCGTTATTTTTCATCACTGTTATTATGCTGTCATCGTAATTCCCATAAAATTCGATGCCAATCCAATGCCGAAAGGAAATACCTTTATTATTAAAATTTTCACGAATAAAATCCAAGTCGGTTTGTTCAATGGAATAGAACGATTCACAGCCGTATTCAAGAGCGAAGACGGTTTGCAAATAGGCCATCGCATGAAAAAAATCGGTCAATGTTTCAAAATCCTTTTTCCATACCTTTTCATCGTAACTCATATAGACAGGTGGATTGGACCTGGATAAATCGTTCTTATGGATTCCCCAAACACAGACACGTTGATTCTCGCAATAAAAAATTAAATATTCGTTATGTTTGAAGTGTTGGAGTTGCTCGGGTTTGATCAAACTATCCTGAGTATGATTCAGCCGCTCGTCTTTACCGAGTTCCAAATAATAATCTATAAACACCTGGGGCAATTCACCAAAATTATTTTTAATGGTTTGTATCTCGTCATGACTAAACCCATTTCGTTTCGTAATACGAAACAGCTTTTTAATCATTGTAAAATCAGTCATCCGCATCACACCTTATCCTTTGTATAATACTCCATCGTTTGACTTAAGAATATCTCAAGTCGGTCTCCTTAACCATCAAGAGAGCATATTATACACCCAATCTACCATATATTTACTCCACTATCCTGCCTGTTAGTTGAATAACTGGCGCCAGTCTAACACTTTATTTCTCAGTCTAGTACTTTATTTTTCGGTCTAATACTTTATTTTACAGTCTACAACTTTATTTTTACGGAACAACTATAAACCCATACCTCGTCAAAATGATTTACCGGATATTTTATATCTAGGAAAGAAATACTCAACGCTGTTGGTGTTTCTTTTACATCCAGTCTTTCCATGTAATCATTTATTGCTATAGGATTTAATGATTCACTGGATTGAATGGGTACTATATATTCTTCGCTTTTCCTCATACTGCTTATATTCCTTAGCCCAGCCTTGTAGTATTCAGTCCCATATGCCTCTCTTTTCAGGATACACCTTCAGCAAAGTTGCAATGTAATGACCATTGGGAATGAGACAGGATAAATCAGACAGGAAAGCTTGGTCCAATTTATTTATCCCTTGATTTAATTGGTTGGATATTTTTGTTGAGTTTTTCATATCCATTCCTGAAACGTCGGCATAAAAAAGACAGGTTTCACAATCAATACCTGTATTGGCGATCTCTTTTCCCTCAATGGCGTAGTTTGCTCATTTATTTTTATCTCCGACAGAAATAGTTCTAAATCAATAAAACCTACGTAATCAGTATTAACCTTTAAATTTAAATGGGTTTTCAACATAACTTTCAATCACATAGCCACAATGTGTACAGATTCTATGAATGATTTCAGAACTAATAGGAATAAACTTACCTAAGGGAAATACTCCCGCCTGCGGAGCTTGCTTCCCTTTTCCAATCTCACTCCAACCACATTTTGGGCATTTCTATTTGATTTTTCATTTTGCACCTCGGGATCTCGTATTTTTAAAATACCTTTTCCTATTATACCTAATTTTCCCACAAACAGCGATAAAGCCTTGAAACTGTCTGCGGAATGAGAAGCCTACATTTGCACAAGCATTGTGAGCGATTGTTATCCATACAAAAAGACACTAACAACAGCTAGTGTCCTTTGTATTGGTTATTTTCTTATCCATTACTTTTGGCTACGACTACACCCTAGCTAATCTTCGCCTCAATCCGCAGCTTGTCCGCCACCATCGCGATGAATTCGGAGTTGGTCGGCTTCGCCTTGGTGTTGGAAATTGTATAACCAAACAAGCTGGAGATGGAGTCCAAATTACCACGGGACCACGCTACTTCTATCGCATGGCGGATCGCACGTTCTACGCGACTAGCAGTTGTATTGAATTTCTTGGCAATGTCCGGGTACAGGACTTTGGTAATCGAACCGAGCAGCTCGACATCGTTGTATACCATTGTAATCGCTTCCCGCAAATACAAATAACCTTTGATATGAGCAGGAACTCCAATCTCATGAATGATGCTGGTGATGCTCGCGTCCAAATTTCGTCCGCGGATTTGCAAGGTAGCTTGTGGTTTCACAGAAGAAACAAAAGAAGAGGCAGGTTTTGTTGTAATGATTTGACGGATGCGCTGTGCCAGCACCTCCATATCAAACGGTTTCAAAATGTAGTATGCTGCTCCCAGCTCTACTGCTTTCTTCGTAATTTCTTCCTGCCCGAAAGCAGTCAACATGATAATTTTAGGTTGAGGACTTAAGCGCATGGCCTGAATTTGCTCCAAAACAGCCAAGCCATCCAGATGTGGCATGATGATATCCAAAATTAATACATCGGGTACACGTTCCTGCAGCAGTCGAACTACCTCATTGCCGTTGTAAGCAACACCTACAACATTCATGTCATACTGGCTACTGATGTACTCTTCCAACAGATTTACAAATTCACGGTTATCATCTGCCAACAACACTTCAATCTTGCTCAAGGTCGTTCCTCCTAACAATGGACGGTCTTTTGGAAAGAAGGTGGCGTTCTAGGGGTTAACAAATCTAAAAGGATTAGTCCATACCATCTTTTCTCTACAAAAATTATTCGACAAAGCAAATTCCATTCCTGCCAATGACGAAAGATTGAATGATTTAACTGATATTTCGACAAAGAATCCATTCATTTCCAAGCGATTCGTCAAAGGACTGCAAAAATCGAAAAAGCCGCCTCGCTTCGTTCGCGTGACGGCACTTCATTCAGGCAGCTTTGGTTGTATTGGTTCGAGATTCGGCAGTACCTCGCACATTCACACCAGCATCCTGAAGCATCCACTCAATGTAGCAGCCGTATCCCGAAGTAGGATCATTGACAAACACGTGCGTGACGGCACCGACGATCTTGCCTTTTTGAATGATGGGACTGCCGCTCATCCCCTGTACGATGCCACCTGTCTTTTCCAAAAGGCGTTTGTCCGTAACTTTAATAATCATCCCTTTGGTTGCAGGAAAATGCTGCTTGACCACGTTTGCGATCTCAATATCGAACTCTTCTACCTTCTGGCCTTCCACGACAGTAAGAATTTTGGCTGGCCCTTCCTCTACCTGCTCAGCAAGAGCGATTGGTAACGGCTCCTGGTAATAGCTGCGTTTAGGCTCGTCCTTCATTTTGCCGAAAATGCCAAAAGGGGTGTTTTTGGTTATATTTCCGAGAACTTCACTTTCATTGTAGAAACGCGCAAATTTCTCCCCTGGGTTGCCACTTTGTCCTTTTTCAATCGATGTGACACTTGCTTGCACGATCTGGCCATCTCCTACGACAATGGCTTGACCAGTATCAACGTCGGAAATGACGTGCCCTAATGCCCCGTACGCTTTGGAATTCGGATCATAAAAGGTCAGTGTCCCTACTCCTGCCGCTGAATCCCGAATATAGAGACCCATACGGTATTCACTGTCTTTTTTGTCTTTTGCCGGGTGCAAAGTGAGCGAAAGCTTTTCCTTGCCACGAACGACAAGCAATTGAACGGAATGATTCTTTTTCCCCGTTTCGTTAATCAATTTCTTTACGTCGTTCATGTCATTGATGTACATGTCGTTCATTTTGATAATCATGTCACCGACGTGTATACCTGCCTGTTCACCTGGAGAAAACTTGTTTTTACCATTGTCAACTAAATGATGACCGACAACCAAAACACCCGCTGTTTGCAGCTTCACCCCGATTGACTGTCCACCAGGGTACAACCGCAGATCTGGCAATACATTTACTTTTACAGCAGTCAGCGGAATGTTATGCCACTTCACCTGCAATTGGGCTTCCCCAGCCCTACGAGGTTCAACGGACATAGGCCTGCTCAAATCAACGGATACCTCACGCGCCTCTGTCCCGTTAACGTGCAAAATATCAGGATTGCTATTGATTAGCGTGCCCATTACCGGCACAGAGACCCGCAGTTGCTCGAGGGACCCTTCCATCAAACGCAATTCACGGGGAAAGGAGGACAGATCGCGGAACGGGGTGGAACTCACGACAAGCGCCGTGATGAGGAGAAGGAGACTTCCCATCCATTTTCTTTTGTTTTGTCGGATCACCAGTAATCACTCCTACCGTTCCCTACCTACACCTACAAAACAAAACGGTCAGGTCCGTTTTGATTGACCGCAAGCGGTCATGAGGGACACCTCCACCTTGTGTACCTTTAATGTTGCCACCAGCCAAGCGGATTATGTCAGGAAAATAACCCACTCTGAACATTAGAAAACCAAGCTTCACCAAGCCCTAGGGAGGCCATTGCTGCACTCTTATCAACGAAAAAAAGACTGCCAACTAAAATTAGCTGACAGTCTTTCGTTCACGGCCGAGAAGGATCATCTCGCGTGCATGTTCTTCTGTTTTCGCTGTTACCTCTGCCCCGCTTAGCATGCGAGCCAGCTCCGTTACCCGTTCATCATCAGACAAACGATGCACCCGCGTCTCCGTTTCATTCTCGCTCATTTCCTTTTTGATCAGAAAATGCGCGTCTGCCATGGATGCGACCTGGGGCAGGTGCGTAATGCACAGGACTTGGCGCTGCCCAGCGACTCGGGCGAGTTTTTCTGCTATCGCTTGAGCGGCTCTTCCGCTTACACCCGTGTCGACTTCATCAAAAATAAGGGTCTCCACTTGATCCGTGCCCGCCAAAATCGTTTTGATGGCCAGCATGACGCGTGACAGCTCCCCGCCGGAAGCAATCTTCGCCAAGGGACGCAATGGCTCACCCGGGTTAGGTGAGATTAAAAACTCGATTTGATCCATTCCGTTCGCATCTACGAAGCGCTTGATTCCGTCGATTTCTACCCCGTCATCATCCGGCGTCTGTCTGACGTCGATGGCAAAACGAGCCCGCTCCATGTGCAGTTCTTTTAGCTGCTGCTCGATTTCTTGTGCGAGTTTTCCTGCACATTCGGAACGAATAACCGACAACTCCAATGCCTCCACTGCCAAATCGGCTGCAAACTCCTGCAATTGCTTATCCACCTGCTGGAGGCGGTCTTCGTAGTGATGCATGTCATCCAATTCATCCTGAATCGTGGCAGCGTACTCCAAAATATCGTCTACACTTTTGCCATACTTGCGTTTTAACGACTGGATTTGATCAAGACGGCGTTCTACTTCTGCCAGCTGCTCCGGTTCAAAATCCATTTGGTAAGACAATTGACGAAGGTTATGTACCACATCTTCTATCTGGTAGTATGCCGATTGGACCATCTCCAAAATCGGAACGAGCTGTTCTTCGTAGTTCACACCACGCTCAAGCTCTCCCATCGCATGCCCTAACCAATCCATGCCTTTTTGGTCACCATGCAATGCGCGGTATGCATCTTGAATCGTTGAATAAACTTTTTCAATGTTCATCCACTTTTTCCGCTGCTGCATGAGCTTCTCGTCTTCTCCAGGCGTGAGAGTTGCCGCCTCAATTTCATCCAACTGATATTGCAATAGATCGATGCGCTGTACCAGCTCCCGATCATTACGCGCCATACGCTCCAGATCTTGCTTTGTTTTACGGTAGGCAGCATACAGCGTACCGTACTCTTGCTTCGCAGATCCCAAAGCGCCCTCCCCATATGCATCGAGCCAATTGATATGCTTGTCTGACTGCATCAGCATATGCGTATCGTGTTGTCCATGCACCGTAACCAGCCATGGCCCTAACTCACGCAGCATAGCGAGAGTTACGAGCTGACCATTAATTCGGATGATACTCTTCCCTTGATTCGATATATCTCGGCGTACTACGAGCATTCCGTCTTGCTCAATCTGGACACCGACATTCTTACAAACGTCAAGTCCAGGGTGACCAGGCGGCAATTCAAACAGCCCTTCCACTTCTGCACGAGGCTCACCGTATCGGACAAAATCAGCCGAAGCCCGGCCTCCTAACAACAGTCCTAGCGCATCGATAATGATGGATTTACCGGCACCAGTCTCACCTGTGAGGATGTTTAACCCTTTTTGGAAAGAGACTGTCACTGATTTGATAATGGCAAAATTTCGGATCGAGAGTTCCACTAGCATCGCAAGCGACCACCTTCTACAACATTTCCATTAAGCGTTTCGTCACTTCATTGGTATTTTCTTTGGAACGGCAAATAATCAGGATGGTGTTGTCGCCACTGATTGTCCCCATGATTTCTTCCCACGGAAGGTTGTCAATCAGTTCAGCTACCGCATTCGCATGTCCCGAAAGTGTCTTCAGTACAATAAAATGATCAGCTTGGTCAATGCTAATAAAGGAATCCACAAGCATGCGTTTCAGCTTTTGCAGTGGATTGAATTTTTGTTCAGCAGGCATTGAATACTTATATCGTCCATCGGGGAGCGGCACTTTTACCAAGTGTAGTTCCTTGATGTCTCGGGATACAGTCGCTTGCGTTACGTTAAAGCCAGCAATCCGCAAGCGGTCCACCAGATCATCCTGTGTTTCCACCTCTTGATTGCTGATGATATCCCGAATTCGAATATGTCGTTGCCCTTTGTTCATATGGATTACTCCCATTCCCCTTGTAATTTCGTTCGTATTGCTTCGAAAAAGCCACCTTTTTTCCACTTAATCAGCGGGGTAACACACGGTGACTTTTTAATGTAAATCTGATCGCCGCCCTCGAGTCGATAACCAAACTGCCCGTCTATGGACAGTCCCATCTCTTGATGAATGGCATCTACTTCGACCCGGATCGTTTGATTGCCTGACAGTACCATTGGCCGGGCCGTCAAGGAATGAGGAGCTACTGGCGTCAGTAATAGCATGTCCACATTGGGCGCCACTATAGGGCCGCCTGCAGAGAGTGAGTATGCCGTTGATCCTGTTGGCGTAGAGACAATGACACCATCTCCGCTGAACGTCGCGACGTACTCATCATCCAGAAAGACCGCACATTGAATGATTCGGCAAAATGACCCTTTTGCAATCCCTATGTCATTCATGGCCGTGTATGTCCCCAACGTGGTTCCTTTTCGCACCAAACAAGCTTCCAGCATCGCTCTCTTTTCAATGTCGTACTTTCCAGAAAGGAGATTGTCTACAGCCTGAGGCAGATGCTCCGGTTCCGCTTCCGACAAAAAGCCTAACGTGCCTAAATTAATTCCAAAGATTGGGATCGAGTGACCGGCAAGCTGGCGAGCAATTCTGAGTAGCGTGCCATCGCCCCCTAATACACAAACCAAATCCGCCTGCTTCCCCATCTCTTCTACAGATGCGCCCAGTTCTGGATGCCCTACATCTGATGCGACATGTTCATCCAGGAATACGTGCGCCCCTCTGTCCTCAAGTAAATACAACAGTTCCCGTGCAACGATACGTGCTTCAGGTTTTCCTTTGTTCGCTATGATTCCAATTTTCTTCACGTGGTCCACCCCAAAACTGGTTGGTTGGAAATCCTTCTTGAACAACCTCATATTCAAGTATACAACTTCACATGCATAAATAAAAAGCCTCGATTGTGACAAAACTCCCGAGGCTTTGGTTTTTTATCCTATTTCAAATTCGCATGTGCAGAGGCAACTACCTCTGTTACGCATTGCAACCATGCTTCCGAATCCATGCCGCCCTCACTTTTTTGGACATGCATAACAAATTCAATGTTTCCTTCTCCCCCTGTAATTGGAGAGTAGTCCAAGCCCTTTAGCGCGAAACCCAATCCACTGGCAAACTGACCGATGTCAGTCAGTACGCTCTCGTGTACTTCTGGATCACGGACGATTCCATTCTTTCCGACTCTATCCTTGCCGGCTTCAAATTGAGGCTTAACTAGCGCAACGACGTCACCGCCATCGAGCAGAAAACGGTACAACACCGGCAAAATCAATCGCAATGAAATAAACGATACGTCAATCGATGCCGCGTTTGGACGTTCATGTTCAAAAGCTTCCGGGTCCATATGGCGGAAATTTGTCCGTTCCATGACGACCACTCGTTCATCCTGTCTCAAGGTCCACGCGAGCTGTCCGTACCCGACATCAATAGCGTATACAAGTCGCGCACCGTTTTGCAGCGCACAGTCCGTAAATCCGCCCGTGGAGGCCCCGATGTCCATCATGACACGATCCTTCATGTCGATCTCAAAGACACGCAATGCCTTTTCCAACTTGAGGCCACCCCGACTCACATACGGGTGTACCTCGCCCTTCACCGTAATCGCAACATCCTCGGCAAATTTGGTTCCCGGCTTGTCACAGCGCTCGCCAGCTACTTGCACAAGGCCTGCCATTACGGCTGCTTTTGCTTTTTCTCTGGTCTCATAATGGCCTCTCTCGACCAAGAGAACATCAACCCGTTCTTTTCTTACACTCATGCTTCCACTACGCCCTTCGAAATTGGCATCAAGGATCGGACACGAGCAGCGATATTATCAGCTGTGAGCCCTACCTCTTGCCGCTGTTCTTTCACACTTCCATGCTCAACAAAATAATCAGGTACCGCGACAACCTGTACATTCATGCCGTGATAGCCTGCACGATTGTAGCATTCTATGACAGCGCTGCCGAATCCGCCCATTTCACAGCCCTCTTCGACCGTAATGATATCGTAGCCTTCCTTCGCCAGACGGAACAAAAGCTCTTCGTCCAGAGGCTTGCAAAAACGTGCATTGACCAGCATCGGTTTGATTCCTTCTTCTTGAAGCTGATTGACAGCCGCCTCAGCAATTTCAAATACGTGACCGAACGAGAGGATCGCCACGTGTTTGCCTTCTCGTACAATCTCCGCTTTTCCGATTGGCAGCACTTGCAGATCATCATCCATTTTGACGCCACGAATCGGCAATCGCGGATAACGATAAGAGATCGGACCGTCTTTATATTCCACTGCTGTCTTCATCATGTGACGCAACTCATTTTCATCCTTCGGTGCCATAATGACCATATTTGGAATGATGCGCATGAATGCCACATCGTACATCCCTTGGTGTGTCTCCCCGTCTGCTCCGACGAGCCCAGCACGGTCAACAGCGAAAATCACATTGAGTTTTTGACGCGCGACATCGTGGACCAGCTGATCATAGGCTCTTTGCAAAAAGGTCGAATAAATCGCAAAGACCGGCTTCAAGCCTTGTGTCGCTAATCCTGCCGCAAATGTACATGCGTGCTGCTCTGCAATCCCAACGTCAAACAGTCTGTCAGGGTACTTCTGTCCAAATGGGATCAAGCCTGAACCCGCTGGCATCGCAGGGGTAACAGCCACGATCGAATTGTCTTCGTCTGCGAGCTTCATCATCGTTTCCGCAAAAACAGACGTATACGTTGGTGCAGATTTCGGTGTATCACCTGACTCGATTTTATACGTACCGATACCATGCCACTTGACTGAGTCGGCTTCAGCTGGTGCATAGCCTAGTCCTTTTTTCGTGATGGCATGAATCAAAACAGGGCCTTTTGTATGCTTGGCTGTCTTTAATGTATCGAGCAACAGCTCCATGTTATGTCCGTCGATTGGGCCAATATACGTAAAGCCGAGCTCTTCGAAGAGAACGCCAGATACGAGCAAGTACTTCATGCTGTCCTTGAAGCGTTCAGCCATGTGAGCCAATTTGCCCCCTACAGCCGGAATGGATTTCAACAATCCTTCGACTTCATCCTTCGCCCATTGATAGTTCTCCGTCGAGCGAATTTTCCCCAAGTAGTTATGCAAGGCCCCAACGTTTGGCGCGATGGACATTTCGTTATCATTTAACACAACGATGACATTCTTACGCTCATGACCGATGTGGTTCAAGGCCTCCAGAGCCATACCACCTGTCAGCGCACCGTCACCGATGACTGCAATGACATGATTCTTTTCCTTTTTCAAGTCCCGCGCAGTCGCCATCCCCATTGCGGCAGACAAAGACGTACTGCTATGTCCGGTTTCCCAGACGTCATGCGGGCTTTCCACCATTTTGGGGAACCCACACAGACCTTTATACTGACGCAAGGTCGGAAACATCTCCCGGCGTCCTGTCAGCATTTTATGTACGTATGCTTGATGTCCGACATCCCAGATCAGCTTGTCCTTGGGACTGTCAAAAACATAGTGCAGCGCTAGCGTCAGCTCGACGACTCCCAGATTCGGCGCGAGATGACCACCTGTTTTCGATAGCGTCTCGATTAGAAACTGACGGATCTCGGATGCCAATGTATGTAGCTGCGGTTGCGTGCACTTTTTCAAGTCTTGAGGATCATTTATAGTAGTAAGCAGCATTGGTATTCCTCACTTTCCACTGTTCGTTCTCCGGCGATTGTGCATGCTGCATATCAATCAAGCCACTAGAAAACCCGGCTTTCCTTATTGCTATAGCCGATTTCGCTTATTTTCAGCTTGATTCATTATAACGGTTTCTTAATAAAAACACCACTTTTCATCAACATATACGAATATGAAGGCGATATCTTGCATTTTCTGGTAAGATGATTTTGAATACATACTCCGAACAAAAGAGGTGGACGTCCGTGAAGTTCTCACAAATTCAGTATGAGCGCATGGATATGGACAAAGTTGAAGGACAATTCACGCAATTATTGGAAGCGTTTCAACATGCTGCAAGCTTCCCTGAGCAAGATACGATCATGGCTCAATTGAACAAACTGCGACAAGAAGTGGAATCTGCGCGGAATGTCGCACAAATCCGCCACACGATCAATACAGAAGATCCTTACTACAAAGCAGAGCAGGACTATTGGGATGAAGCAACTCCTTTGTATACCGGAATCGTTTCCCGCTACTATCAGGCAATCGTCGATTCTCCCTTCCGCGCTGACTTGGAAGAAAAATGGGGAGCACAGCTGTTTCGCATCGCTGAGAGCACACTCCGTACATTTTCGCCAGAAGTTATCACTGATTTGCAGGAAGAAAATCGTTTGGCTAGTCAATATGTAGCTCTGAAAGCTTCTGCCAAAATCATATTTGAAGGAGAAGAGCGAAACCTTTCAGAGATGATTCCTTTTACAATCGCGAAGGATAGAGACATGCGCAAACGCGCTAATGAAGCGAAGTATGATTATATGCGGCAAAATACGGACGAATTTGATCGCATTTACGATCAGCTCGTCAAGGTACGCACACGCATCGCCAAAAAACTCGGCTTCAATAGCTTTGTGGAGCTAGGCTATGCACGTATGAACCGTTCTGATTACAACGCAGAAATGGTAGCCAGTTTCCGCCAACAAGTGCTTGCGCACATCGTTCCAGTAGCATCAAAGCTCGTTGAACGTCAGCGCCAGCGCATTGGTGTCGATACACTTGAGTATTACGATCTTTCCTTTGATTTCGCTACAGGGAATCCGAGCCCGAAAGGCCCGCCGGAATGGATTGTGGAAAACGGGAAAAAGATGTATGCCGAGTTGTCACCTGAAACCGACGAATTTTACAACTTCATGCTGGACAATGACTGTTTAGATCTATTGAGCAAAAAAGGAAAGGCTACAGGCGGCTACTGTGAATACATCAGCCAATACAGGCTCCCCTTTATTTTCGCCAATTTTAATGGTACATCCGGTGATATTGACGTACTTACGCACGAGGCAGGACATGCGTTTCAGGTGTATGTAAGCCGAGATTTTGAGGTCCCTGAATATCATTTCCCAACCTACGAGGCGTGTGAAATACATTCAATGAGCATGGAGTTTTTGACCTGGCCATGGATGGAGCATTTTTTCAAAGAAGATACCGATAAATACAAATTCTCTCATCTGAGTAGTGGACTCCAGTTCATTCCGTACGGCGTGTCTGTTGATGAGTTCCAGCATGTTGTCTACGAGCACCCAGATATGACCCCAGCAGAGCGCAAACAGGCTTGGCGTGAAATTGAGCGCAAGTACCTCCCGCATCGCAATTACGCACAGAATGAGTATCTGGAGGATGGCGGGTTCTGGCAGCAACAAACGCATATTTTTCAAAGCCCCTTCTATTACATCGACTACACACTGGCCCAGATTTGCGCGTTCCAATTTTGGAAACGATCTCAATCTGAGCCAAAGCAAGCTTGGGAGGATTATTTGACGCTTTGCCGCGAAGGTGGCAGTAAGTCATTCCTCGAACTGGTACAAGTGGCGAAGCTGTATTCTCCATTTGAGGGCGACAGTATCCCATCAGTGATTGGCGAGATTGAACAATTTTTAAATAGCATTGACGATAAGAGGTTGTAATTAGGTAGGTATGCAAAAAAGCTGGCATTTCCCATATGGGTTGCCAGCTTTCACTTATTTATTACGATCACGCACGTAGTCGGCCAAAGGGCTGAGTGCAGAGTTCTCGATTCCCGCATCTGCAAGTGCTGCTTTTGCCTCCGCAATCAATTCTGTAAGACGCGCCTTCGATTCGGCTAGACCAAGAAGCGATGGATACGTCGCCTTTTCCCGATCCGCATCGCTGCCAACTGCTTTCCCCAGCTCTTGGGCATCTCCTTCCACATTCAAGATGTCATCCTGAATTTGAAAAGCAAGACCAATGCAAACACCATAGCGTGTCAATGCTTCCATTTGTCCTTCGGATGCTTCTGCGAGGTAGCCTCCCCCGCGCAAGGCTGCGATCAAGAGATCACCCGTTTTGTGACGATGGATGAATTCGAGCTGATCGAGGTTAAGGCGCTTGCTCTCCCCTTCGATATCAGCCATTTGTCCACCGACCATGCCAGTTGCTCCTGCACGTTTTCCCAGCTCCGCAATCAGTTTCACGGTAGTAGCCGCAGAAACATCAGCGCGATCCATGTAAGCTTCTGCAATGTATGCGAACGCTCTCGTCAGCAAGGCATCTCCTGCCAGAATGGCTGTTGCTTCACCGAATACTTTGTGATTGGTTGGTTTTCCGCGACGCAGATCATCGTCGTCCATCGCAGGGAGGTCATCGTGAATCAAGGAGTACGTATGTATCATTTCCAAGGCAGCCGCAAATGCCACACCCCGTTCAATCGGCTTGTCCAGTGCTTCGAGGACCGCCAACACCAGCATGGGACGCAGCCTCTTTCCGCCCGCCATGAGCGAATACTTCATGGATTCGTACAAGTTTTCCGGAACTCCTTGCTGCTCAAGGGCTGGCAGGAGTCTTTGTTCTATATAAGCGGTCTTTTCCACCAAATAACTCTCGAATGTATGCACGCCGATCATTATTCTCCTTCCACGCGAAAAGCCTTCTGCTTTACCTGCCCGTCTTCTTCTACCAACTGGGTAATCTTCGCTTCGATTGCATCCAGCTTTTGACCACAAATTCTGGAAAGAGTTACTCCTTCCTGATATAACGTAATCGCTTCTTCGAGGGGAATTTCTCCTTCCTCGAGTCGATTGACGACTTCTTCCAGACGCTTCATCGCTTCTTCAAACTGCATATCAGTCTCTTGTTCTGTTTTCTTGCGAGCCACTCTTCTTCTCCTCCTCCCGCTTCACTTTTTCCACACGCGCAGTCGCACTGCCATCACTTAATCGTACCATGATCTCATCGCCCGGGGCAAACTGTTCCACCGATTTTACGAGTCTGTCATTGGTGTATACAAGTGAGAATCCACGCTGCATGACCTTCAGCGGACTCAGTGCTTCCAAAGTAGCTACACGAGCTGCGAATGCCATTCTTTTTTGGTTGAGACGACCCAGCATCCGTTCGTCCAGGGTGGCCCGGAGTATAGACAGATTTTTTCTTTTATCCCCGATTTGATCGGCGAGGCGATAGCGCTTGATCTGTTCGTCAAATCGCGTATAGCGTTCGCGTCTTCTTTCCAGCAAATGCTTCATCGATTGACGCATCCGCAAATGCGCTCGATCCAATCGTTCAGACGCTTCCTCCAGCCTCCGCTCCGGTTGGCGCATCGCATATGAATTGCTCAAGCGTGTCAACCGGTTTCTCTGCTCTGTCATGGTACCACGCACTGCTCGATGCATCCGTATTTCGAGCTGCCGCACTCTCTCGACCCATTCCAAATAATGCGGTACAGCCAATTCAGCTGCCGCTGTCGGCGTAGCTGCACGGACATCTGCTACGAAATCGGCGATCGTCACATCCGTCTCGTGTCCAACAGCGGAGATGACAGGGATGAGTGATGCAGCAATTGCCCTCGCTACGTTTTCATCATTAAACGCCCACAGCTCCTCGATAGAACCACCGCCGCGTCCTACAATGAGAACATCAATGTCAGGCTGATCGTTCATAATCCGAATAGCGGAGACAATCGATGCAGGTGCATCCGCACCTTGGACAACGGCTGGTGAAAGTACGATCTCTGCTTGTGGATACCGTCTGCGAATCGTCGTGCAAATATCTCGAATGGCTGCTCCTGTGGGAGAAGTGACGACACCGACACGTTTGGGAAAACGCGGGAGCATCCGTTTCCTCTCCGCTGCAAACAACCCTTCTTGAGCCAATTTTTCTTTTAGCTGCTCAAATGCTAAATAAAGCGAGCCGAGACCATCTGGCTGCATCTCTTTGGCGTACAGCTGATACGCGCCGTCCCGTTCGTATGCAGAAATAGACCCGCGTACAATCGCTTTTGCTCCATCTTTGGGCAAGAAACGCAGGAAGCGGTTATAACTTGCAAACATGACGACTTTGATGCGTGACTGCTTGTCCTTCAGCGTGAAATACATATGACCACTGGAGTGGTGGGTAAAATTGGAGATTTCCCCTCTCACCCATATATCTTGCAGGTGGGGTTCCTGTTCCAGCACCAGCTTAATATAACGATTGAGATCACTCACTGATAAGATATCTTGTAATGCCATGCGGCCCCTCCTTTACAAAAAACTTGGCTTTGCCGTGCATGTAACAAGGACTATGCAAAAGAATGGATAAAGCTTATGCCTTATCCATTCTATAATAAGTTGCCGATTTTCTTCTATTGTTTTGCTTGCTTTTTCGCTGCCACAACCGTATTTTTCAGCAGCATCGTAATCGTCATCGGGCCAACACCGCCAGGAACTGGGGTTAAAAAGCTAGCCACTTCTTTGACCTCGTCAAACTTGACATCCCCAACCAGCTTACCCGTTTCGATGCGGTTCACACCAACGTCAATGACGACAGCGCCCGGTTTGACATGCTCTTTGCCGATCATATGAGCCCTACCGGTTGCAACGACGAGGATGTCTGCCTTTTGGGTGTATTCCTCGAGATTTTGCGTACGAGAATGACACATGGTTACCGTAGCATTTTCCTGTTGCAGTAGCAATGAGACCGGTTTTCCAACGATGTTGCTGCGTCCGATCACCACTGCATGTTTGCCTGCCATTGGGGTGCCTGTGCGCTTGATCAATTCAATAATCCCGTGCGGCGTGCAAGGAAGCAGCGTGTCATTTCCCAATACCATATTTCCTACGCTAATCGGATGGAAACCGTCCACATCTTTTTCAGGAGCAATGGCTTCAATTACCGCATGCTCTGAAATATGAGCGGGAAGAGGAAGCTGAACCAAAATCCCATTAACGTTCGGATTTTCGTTCAACTGTTGAATGATAACCAACAACTCTTCCTCTGTGATGTCAGCGCCCTTCATGATGATCTCGGATGAAATACCGACTTCCTCGCAGCCTTTTGCTTTACCACGCACATAGGAGTGAGAAGCCGGGTCGTCTCCCACAATGACAACGGTCAAACCCGGTACGATCCCTTGTTTTTTCAATTCAGCTACTTCGTTCGCCAATTCGGCCCGAATACTCTGTGCTACTTCTTTTCCCTGGAGAATGGTTGCAGCCATGGAGAAAATGCCTCCTTTATCAACGTCGATACGTTAAGTGTACCGATTTCCCCCTCCGCTGTAAAGCCGAATTATAAAAAGTTTTCATTTATTTAATGTTCGTCCTTTGCTTCATCCACCCCAACATAGCTACTCCATAGGCATTATCACCGGAGTAAACGGGGTCACAGAAGTACAGCTTCGCCTTCACGGCAGGGTGTTCCAGGCGTTTGATCAGCCGCTCACGTATGTAATAATTAGCAGCTACTCCTCCAACAATCAAGATGTCCGTCGGATAGCCTTGCTCTACTGCATGACGTAAGGACTTCTCTAGAGTATTGGCAATACATTGCTCTGTCGCCCGCGCAATCTCAGCAGGGCTCGTACTTCCCTTCTCCACTTCACGCAAAAGCGAAGCCTCTGGACCAGAAAAACTAAAGGAAAGCCCGTCAACCGCCGAAGAAATCCGAAACGCCCCTGTTGAGTCCTTAGCTAATTGCTCCAATGCAGGACCCGCAGGAAAGGACAGACCGAGTGCCACACCAATCCGATCAACCAGCTGCCCAGCGTGCAGATCGATCGTCCCACCGATTTTCTCAATGGCATAACCGGCTGCATGACGCTCGCACAACAACAACTCGCTGGTGCCTCCAGACAAATGTACGGCCAAAAAGCGATCCTCTGTCGGACGCACCTCAGCGGTATATTCCCCCGCCGCAATATGTCCCTCTTGATGAGTCGTCAAGTGGAGGGGAACGCGCAAATAAGTCGCCAACGATTTCGCCAAACCCTCTCCTACCTTAAATACAGGCATATACGATCCGTCTTGCGGACGCGGCTTCTCGCTCACGCAAATCGCTGCAATCTCGTAATCCTTCCACTTCATCTCTTCACTTAATTCCGGCAGGTTCATCACATGCTGAAAGACGGCTTCGGATTGTTGCAGTCCGCGCTTGCCCTCCTTTACTTTCAGAAGGCGTTTTGCTTCTGCGACAATTCGGCCGTCTTCCTCAGCCAAGCACAGTGATGTCCGGTAATTGCTCGTGTCGATGCCCAACATTACCTTACTCATGCTTGTATCTCCTACCTATTACGCCTGCTTGGTTTCACGCGATTGCAAGAAGCTCGACAACACACCGTTAATGTATCGGTGGGACTGCTCGTCGCTAAAGAGCTTCGCGATCTCAATCGCTTCGTTCATCACGACTTTGTCAGGAGTGTCTTGCTCGAACATGATCTCGTAAAAAGCCAGACGAAGAATAGCGCGATCTACATTGGCGATGCGTTCCAATTGCCATCCACGCAAATACTTCTTGATTTCCGAATCAATCTCAGTCAAGTTTTTCAATACACCGTCGAGGAGATAACGCAAGTACTGCGCATTTTCCTCGGATTCTTCCATGACGAGGGCAACCGCATCCGTTAGCGGAACCTCTGCCATATCGATTTGGAAAAGACATTGAACTGCTTTTTCTCGTGCTGTTCTTCGTTTCATACCATTCATTCACCTACTAATTAGATTGAGCTCGGACTTTCTTTATGTCACCGAAACTTGCCTGGCAAAATCTTGTCGAGTATCTCACGCAAGTCTTCTTTATGATCGAGCTTGCGACCAATATAATAACCGGTCCCGACAAACACAACAAAAACCAGTGTATCCCAAAATCCCACGAGAAGGTAGATGATGCCGAAAAAAAGTCCGGCCAAAACCCCCATTAGCTTCCCCTTGTGTTCCCACATTAACTCCCTTACCATGGACTTCACCTTCTATTCCACCCGTTTACGAGCCGCGTAGTTTTCCTGCTGAGCTACTTCCGTCACGACAATGACCACCTCGGAAATGACAACCCCAGCAATCCCTTCGACTTGCTCCTTCACGTCAGCCTGTAGCTTCTGTGTCAGTTCAGGCAATGGCGTTTCTCCATCTACCGAAACACGCAGAGTGATAATATTGCCGCTCTCGAGTGCTTTGACTGTCGTTTTCATGTCGCGCACTCCTTTCACTCGGCGGGCTGCACGCTCTGCAATGGTCTGGATCGTCTGAATCGTAATGTTGACCTCACCCAAATCACTGCGCTGACGGATTCCCCGTTCTACTTTAGGCTTGTTAGAGCGGAAAGAACTGAAAAAGAAGCGAAGGCTGACTACGAGGAAAATAATCGCGACAATGAGATAGGTGATGTTCGTACCCGCCAGTATCTGATCCACGTACGGACGGAAAAAATCTGGATGGATCAATCCGCTGGTCGCTGCTATCGCGATGCAGGACAACACAATAAGCGCAAAGCTATAAATCGTCAAGATAAAACGGTCAAACAAGTTCACAAGCACCTCTCCTTTCAGCCATGTTTGAAAAAGGAGACAAACACGGCACGCTCCGGAACACTCCATGAATTTACGCTGAAAGCCTAAACAAAATCACGTTTTCAAATGAGGAAAATGCCCCCTGTTCGTAGGGGGCATCCATCCGCTGCTTGTTAGCGCACGCGCTGGTGTTCTTCAACCGGTACTGGTGCCGGTGCTTTTTCTTCAGCTTTCAACTCAACATCAACGATATGTACGTTTACTTCAACTACCGAAAGACCTGTCATGCTCTCAATCCCATTGCGTACACTATCTTGAATATTTCGAGCGACTTCCGGGATGCGATGTCCGTATTTGACAATGATAGACACATCAACCGCTGCTTCTTTGGAGCCAACCTCCACTCGAACGCCACGAGCTATATTTTTACGGCCTAAACGTTCAGCTATTTCTCCTACGAAACCGCCGCTCATTTGTGCTACGCCTTCTACTTCGGACGCAGCCATGCCGGCAATCACTTCCAACACTTCGGGAGCGATCTGGACCTTACCAAGTTCTGTTCTATCTAAATCTGGAGTAAACTCTTCCATGCTTCGCACCTCCCTTTAGATTTGTATTTCATTATACCAAGCACACCGTATTTTTACAAATCAGCCCTACTTACTCTTCATCCAGCTTCAAATCGTAGGTTTCCAAGAATTTCGTATCGAAATGACCGCTGACAAATACTTCATGCTCCAATACCTTCAAATGGAATGGAATCGTCGTCGTAATACCCTCTACGACGAATTCGCTCAAGGCACGCTTCATACGGTCAATCGCTTCGTTACGATCCTTGCCCCACACAATCAGCTTGGCGATCATAGAGTCGTAGTATGGCGGAATGGAATATCCCGCATACGCTGCACTGTCTACGCGCACACCAAAGCCGCCTGGCGCCAAATATTCCGTGATACGACCTGGCGAAGGCATGAAGTTTTTCGCAGGATTCTCAGCATTAATGCGGCATTCAATAGCCCAGCCATCCATTTGGATATCCTCTTGTGTGAAGGACAATGGTTGCCCTGCCGCTACGGTCAACTGCTCCTTGATCAGGTCAAAGCCAGTCACCAGCTCGGTTACAGGGTGCTCTACCTGAATACGCGTATTCATTTCCATGAAGTAGAACTTTCCGTGTTTATCCAGCAAAAACTCGACAGTGCCCGCACCATGATAGGAAACGGCTTTTGCCGCCGCAACAGCAGCTTCACCCATTTGTCGGCGCAGCTCTTCACTCAATGCTGGAGATGGCGCTTCCTCGATCAGCTTTTGGTGACGACGTTGGATGGAGCAGTCGCGCTCACCCAGGAATACGGCATTGCCATGCTTGTCGGCCATGATTTGAATTTCTACATGTCGTGGACCTTCCACGAACTTCTCCAAGTAAACCCCTGGATTTCCAAAAGCCGTTTTCGCCTCGTTTTGCGCCTGACGAATCGCTTTTTCCAAATCTTCGTCGTCAACGGCTACGCGCATTCCGCGTCCGCCGCCACCCGCTGTTGCTTTGACCATGACAGGATAGCCAATCTGGTTTGCGGTGACTACAGCGTCAGCCACATCTTCGATCAGTCCTTCCGTACCTGGTACAGTAGGTACACCTGCCGTTTTCATCGTATCCTTAGCTGTGGACTTGTCCCCCATCTTCACAATTGCTTCTGGGTCTGGACCGATAAAGGTAATGTTGCAGGCGGTACAAATCTCGGCAAAGTCGGCGTTTTCTGCCAAGAAGCCATAACCAGGATGGATGGCGTCTGCCCCTACCTTGGTCGCTACACTCATGATGTTTGCTATATTCAAATAGCTTTCCTTGGATGCCTTTGGACCAATACAGTAGGCTTCGTCGGCCAGCTTCACATGAAGCGCTTCACGATCCGCTTCGGAGTAGACGGCGACCGTACGAATGCCCAGCTCGCGGCATGCCCGGATAATACGCACGGCAATTTCCCCGCGATTGGCAATCAATACTTTTTGAAACATTCCGCTCTCCCCCACCTTATTCTGGCTTCACCAAAAACAATGCTTGGCCATACTCAACCAATTGACCGTCTTCTACAAGCACTTTCACGATCTCGCCGCTTACTTCTGCTTCGATTTCGTTAAAGAGTTTCATAGCTTCCACGATGCAAACGACTTTGCTCGCAGTCACTTTGTCACCAGCTTGTACATAAGCCGGCTTGCCTGGTTCTGGTGCGCTATAGAAAGTCCCTACCATTGGAGATACAATCTTGTGGAGATTGGCGTCATCCGATGCTTGTACAGCTGCTGCTTTCGGAGCTTCTGCTACGACTGGCGCTGCCGCAACAACTGGCTGAGCCGGGATATGTGCAACTGGTGCTGCAACAGGAGCTTGAACCGCTGGTTGCGTGACGACAATCGTTTCCGTACCATTGGATTTTTTCAGAGACACCTTGGCACCTTCTGTTTCCAAGTTAAATTCTTGAATGGAAGATTGATCAATTAACTTAATAATTTCGCGGATTTCATGCATTTTCATTACGAACAAGCACTCCTTCTTTTCTTTCAATAAGGTTCGTGGAGTCCATTATGTATCCTTTTGGCAAACCATAAATCCATGGTAGCCTGTTGCCTAAACCACGTCAAGAAAGGATTTCCCCGCTTCTTTTCCAACAGAAGCGAGAAAATCCTTACCATCATGCCCGTTTCTCCTATCCCTTATAACGAGAAACTACCGCAGCTTTTATTAGGATGACTTGTATTGTACGTTTATGTTTGTCGCTGGGATATTCAAGTGCTGCTTCACGTTTGCAATGATTTCCACGACCTCGTTGGCGCTCAATTTATCTTTTTGTACAAGGACTGTCGCCTTGTCATTTTGGACAGTAACGACCGCATCCTGATAGCCACTCGCCTTGAGCATTTCTTCTGCAGTCATTGTGGCACTTTCCATGTTGGACAGTTCTTCAAACTTAGCCATCGCTTCTGCTACTGCCTGCGGAGAGGACTCCGTGCTGTTTACGATTGCGAGCTGTTCGTCTTTTTGTTGCTGCAGCATGGCTTCGCGTTTCATTTTGTAGCCTTGGAAGATTTCACTCGCCGTTTCCGCTACTGGGACGACCGTGTTCGTAGCCGCTGGTTTCGCTTCTGGCGCAGCAGGAGTTTTGGCTTCCTGCGTGCCATTTTTTTCGTCTACCGGAGTTGCCTTTGGAGCTTGATCGACAGGAGTTGCTTGTGGGGCGTGATCTACTTGCTTCGATTCAACAACCACGCCAGAAATTTGCTCTTGTTTCTGGACGGCTTGCTCTTTTCCTGATGTTGGGACCTGTTCTTGCGGCCCCTTCACCAAGTAATATCCGGAGAGCACAACCATGACAGCAAGCATTGTCAACAACCATACCGTTTGCTTTCGCAGAATCATTCGCCATTACCTCCTACCCTTTTTTGGGCAAAATGGATATTTTATAAGCGGGTACATCCAAAACCTTTTGAACGGCTTCAGTGATCCACGCTTTAACCTGGATGTTATCGGCCCCTTTAGCCACTACCAGGACCCCGCGGACTTTCGGCTTCAACGTCTTCACAATGACAGGGGCATCTTGCTTGCCGCCTTGCACGATGACGACCTGCTCATCTCGTGACTGGTCATTTTGATTGCGGGTTGCCTTTTCTTTGTCCATTTCCTGATTGGTTGAGGAACGAATGTTGCGATTTTTTTCCACAACCAGCTCTGGTGTTGATTCCAGATTGACCATGACCTCTACTTCGCCGACGCCGACAACAGAAGCGAGGATATCGCGAAGCTGTGTCTCGTAAATGTTTTCATATTCTGCAATGACGTCGGTAGTCGCTGATCCCCCCAGCACCTGGGAAGTTGAATCGCCTCCAGGAGGACCTGGCGCCTCACTCCCTATATCTCCAAATCCGAGTGGCTGATCTTTTTCCACTCTGAGGAAATCCGTCAAAATCATGATGGCTACACCTACTCCCAATATGACGATGAAATAATGCAGCGGCTTTAGTTTTTGGTTTTTGCCCTTGCTCCCCACCACGATTTTCTTTTCTTCCTGCATCGTTTCGCCTTGTCGCTTCATGAACAGACTTTTCAGCTTTTCCCACAATTGGTTCATTGTTCTCACCTCGCTTCACTGACAGTATCCGCTACTGTTTCTCTCTTTCTCTCGATTCGTCTTTGATGACGACCTGACTCTTCGAAAGCCCCCACTCTTTGGCGACATCGTTTGTGATTTGCGCGTAAAGTGGGTTGTCATGGTGAGCTGTTGCTGCAATATCTGATTTGGGATCAGGTTGTATTTCAATGGGCTCGCCAATCGTAATCTCAACAGGCTGGACAGGTTTAATCGGTTCAATCGTGCTCTGCCCTTTTTGCTCTTCCTTGTTCGCGTCACCGACTACCAACTCGATTCGCTCAAGGGTTGGCTGTTCCGGATTTTGCTGATTGACGGTAATCGTGACATCTTCGACTGTTACGCCGTACTGCTCTTTGACACTGGCTTTTACCGAGGACGCTACCTGTGACTGTACGTAAGCGGTCATCTGTTGGTTTTGTTGACCGAGCAGCTTGTCAGTGATGCGTTTCCACTCTGCCGAAGCAGGCTTGTTCAGCTCTTGTTGGTAGCGATCCAGACGAAAGGCCAAATCTTCCTGTGAGAGGCTGAACAGACTAAACACGGGAGAAATGATCGTCAGCAAGAGAATCAAGCCCATCACCATTTTTACGTAGCGCTGCAGTGTCGTATTGGGCAGGATCAGATCAAGGAAGGCAGCCAAAAGGACGAGCAGGATAATTTTTTTCAACCACAGTGTTAACCACGTCATTTCATCACCTACCGAACCATCATGGAGATGTTGCCCGCCGCAATAATGATCGTAATCGCCAGAAAGAACATCAAGCCGACTGTCGCCAAAGCAGCAAAGACGAACAAAAGACTTTTCCCAATCGTACCTAACGCACTGATGATTGGGCTGTTTCCAAGCGGTTGGAGTACGGCAGATGACAGATTGTAGATCAGAGCCAGTACCAGTATCTTCAAAGCCGGAAACGCGCATAGCATGATCAGAATTAAAACTCCTGCCAAGCCGACGGCATTTTTGACAAGTAGCGAGGCATTGAGTACAGTATCTGCCGCATCGGAGAACACACGACCTACGATCGGGATGAAATTGCCCGTGATGTATTTCGCTGTTCGGAGAGTGACCCCGTCCGCAACAGCTGAAGTCGCTCCCTGTATGGAAATGATGGCGAGAAAAATCGTCAGAAATGAGCCAAGGACACCCATTGCAATATTGCGAAGTAAGGTCGCTAACTGTGTGACTTTGTACCTCTCTGAAAACAGGCTGACGATAGAGAGCATCGCAGAGAGAAACAGAAGCGGAAACACGACATAAGAGATCATCATGCCACTGGTGTTGATCATGAAGATAATCAGCGGGTGAAACATAGTGGCGGATGCCAGATTGCCTACCGAAGCAAGCAGCGCGATGACGAGTGGGATCATGGCTAGCATGAAATCAGACATGTTCGCGATTGCATCTTTGGCATAGGTAATGGCGACATGAAAGCTGTTGATCGCGAGTACCATCAAGACGAGATAAGTAATCGAGTACGCCACTGTCGATACCGCATTGCGTTCAAAGGCGTTCTGCATCGTTTCGAGAATCATCGCGAATACCGTAATGATAATGATGGAGCTGAGCAGCTTGCCATTCATCAAAATCTCATGAAAGATGAATTTGCCCATTCCTTGCAGGACTCCTGAAATACTGAGGTCACCTTGCTGCATGAGGATTTGGATAAAGCCTTCCGATTTCAAGTCGGGCAAGTACCCTTTATAGTCGCGCTGCAACTGATGCCAATACTGTTCGACTCTGTCTAGTTGCAAGTGATCGACCTGTTGTTGCACGATTTGATTGATCGGACCGGCTACAGGTGTCACAGCGGGTGTCACAGCAGCAGACACGGCAACTGGAAACAAGGCAAGAAGCAGGAACAAGAACAGGATCAGCTTGCAAGTGTGTGCCATGGACATCCCACCTCCCTTATGCCGGCAACAAGTCGATCACTGTTTCGATAATGATTTGGATGATCGGTACAGCCATAACCAGTA
Organism: Brevibacillus sp. AG; assembly: GCF_028369215.1. Taxonomy (NCBI): domain Bacteria; kingdom Bacillati; phylum Bacillota; class Bacilli; order Caryophanales; family Paenibacillaceae; genus Brevibacillus; species Brevibacillus sp. AG. Next base: position 1,047,734 of record NZ_JAQMYO010000001.1, read on the forward strand.
TGAGGACTTTTCCAGCGAGCTCGATTTTCGAAGCTATCGCACCTTGTCCAGCATCTCGGGTCATCTGTGCCCCGAATTCAGCAATGTAGGCAATTCCAATGATTTTTAGAATCGTTTCCAGAAACACAAGGTTCAAATCTGCTTGAACTGCCAATTTTTCCAAAACTCGAATGACATCTGCTATTTTTCCGACGAGAAAGTAAAAGATGATGACTCCGCTCGCGATCGCCAGCAAAAAGGCGAACATCGGCTTCTGTTCCTTAATGACTAGCGCGAGAATGGTAGCCACCAGTCCTAGTCCGACAATTTGTACAATCTCCATCTGGAGCCCCTCCTCAGTTGAACAGGAAGACGCGTTTTACCTCGGAGAACAGATCACCGATGTAATGGGACACCATGTACAGGACAATGATGAATCCGACTAGAGTTGCCCAATGCGCAATATCTTCCTTGCCCGCCTGCTTCAGGACTGTATGCAGGATGGCTGTTATGAACCCTACTGCTCCTATCTGGAAAACAGGTGTCAAATCAAAATCCACTGTGAACACCTCGCCTTTAGAACATCAGGATGACGACCAAGAGTCCACCTAAAAAGCCCAAACTCTTGTACATTTTTTCGTACTTTTCCTGTTCTGCACGAGCCTCCTCTTCCAGCCCTCGCAGGTGGGTGACAGCTAGGCGCAAATGCTTTTGCTGGTCTTCCCGATCGGATGATCCAAGTACCTGACCTAGACTCTCCAGCACCTCTCGCTCTTGTCTGCGCAAGGCGGTTTGGGCCCAGAGTCTATTCATTGCTTGTTGCAAGGCTTCCTCAGCCGAATGCGCCTGTTCTGTCTGCAAGAATTCAGCTGCCAGTAGAAATACTTTCCCTACCTCTTCGGAGACGCGATGACCGACCTTCACAAAAGCCCGCTGTAATGGAGTCATCCCGAACATAATTTCCGTTTCGAGCATTTGCAGAGCAACGAGCAGTGCCCGAAGCTGAACGGGACGATTCGCGTAATACTTGCCGATCTGCCAACCAACCATCGACGCTGAAAACAGGATGAGTACGGCTCCCATCAGCTTGACCATGAAACTTTCTCCCTTTCAACCAGGTTCATGCTTTGATCGTAGATGGCCTGGATTGTTCCAACACCTTTTGCGCGGCTGAGTACGATATAGCGGGAAAAGGCACCATATCGAATCAGCTTGCCCAGCATGGGGCGTTCGGCTACTTCCTTGACGCTCGCTCCATGTGCCGAGCAAATGACGGCTACCCCTGCATGAATCGCTTCCCAGACTGCATCGCCATCCTCCGCTCTTCCCACCTCGTCCACAATCAGAACATCAGGAGACATGGAGCGAATCATCATCATCATCCCTGCAGCTTTTGGGCAAGCATCCAGCACGTCCGTTCGTGGACCGACGTCTCGTTGAGGAACCCCTTGCAAGCATCCCGCCAACTCAGAACGCTCGTCCACAATTCCTACCTTACGACTTGAAGACCACTCGCTCCCGTAGCTGATGGTTCGCGCCATATCACGCAACAAGGTTGTCTTCCCGCACTGGGGTGGGGAGATGAGCAGCGTGTTCAGCAATTTGCCATCCTCAAACAAATACGGCATGACCTTCTTGGCCGCGCCTTTTTTCTCGCGGGCAATCCGGATGTTGAAGCTGGTCACATCTCTGATTCCCTTCACTTCACCTTTGTCCAGCACCACTTTCCCCGCAATGCCAATGCGATGGCCGCCAACTACCGTGATGTAACCCCTTTTCAACTCTTCTTCCAAGGCATAGAGAGAATGCTGGCTGACCTGGTTTAAGAGCTTTGCAGCCTCTTCTGCTGAAAACAGCCAACCTTGCGCGGGTATCGAGGTGATTTGCCCCGACGGTGTCACATAGCTAGATTGTTGGCCAAACCGGACTTCTAGCGGTTGGTTTTGCCGAAGCCGAATCTCTTCCAAATTCTCTCTTACCGCGATAGGAAGGGCCGTCAAAATCGTGCGTAAAGTTGCTGGCAGAATCGCCAAAATTTCATTCATCCGGTACCCTCCTTTTGCAGCATTCTGCCTTTGTACACGTTGTCTTACCTCCATCCTATGCTGAGGTGGACGAGATTTATGCAAAAAAAATAGCTTGCTCTCGTGCTAGAACGCGAGTAGCAAGCTTTTCCTATAAAGCTCATGGATTATCTGTTTTTCTTGTTATCCACCGGCTCTATTACATAGTGTCGGTAGCCTTCCTCATCTTTGCCTTCGTGCAGATAGATTTCTTTTTGGCAGCTAGGGCATGCGAACTCGTAGGTCGTATCGAGATGGGGATCTACTTGTACTTCATACAGATGTGCGTCTTCATCATCATCCAAATCGTACAAAGTCGCGTACTCGTCGTCATCGTCCTCACAATCGACAACGGTTTCGTACAAGTCATCATCATCTTCAAAAAGGTAGAGCTCAATGTCCTCTAAGTCTTCATCCAAGGCCTCCACATAATCCTCTGCCTCTTCCACTCGCGAGTGAAGCTCTCGTAGTTGACCCTGTACCTCCCCTAGAATCTCAATCATCTCTACCATAATTTTTCCTTCGGGGCTCTTCTCCCCCACTTCCAACCCATCTGCCAACCCTTGCAAGTATGCGATTCGATTCGCCAATGATTCTGGCATCCACATTCCCTCCCATCCAATCTCTCCCACATATCGTTCCCCATCGTGATAGCATTTACCAATGGAAGGAAATGGGTAACTACTTGCGGACACCAATCAAGATGCAGGAGACCCCCACCAGAATCCAGGCAATTTTGGCAAAGCTAACCCGATCCGACATGCCTAATAAACCGATCGTTGTAGTGGTGATCAAGATGATTGGCCCGACAATCGCAAGACCTGAATTAATGAGCAGAGCTTTTTCGACCTGGTTCACTTTTAAAATGAGCAAAGCTGCAATGATCTCGATACTACCTGAGAAGACCCTAAGCGCCGCCATACCCATAATTGCTTTTTCCAACATACCGTCTCGTCCTCCCCTCCTTTCACTCTATGCCTGTACCACATCATTTCAGCACTTTTTGCATTTCCTCTATAGGCTTTTGCCCTCACTCCTCCCCTCCGCTGGGCATACACTGAACCATACGCCTAGAAGAAATGAGGAACTTGCCGATGGTAGAGTGTGATCAATCGTTTTTGCCTGAAAGCTGGGCAAACCCGTCCGGGCAAATACGAGAGAAGCCCCGTGCGAAGGGCTTAACCATGGTCATTGACAAAGGCCTTGGGCTTACCGCTTATTCCGACTTGTTAGCGCTGGCTGCTCCCTATATCGATCTATACAAACTCGGTTTTGGCACCATCGCTCTGTATCCGCTCGAAATACTCAACCAAAAATTGACCCTCGCAAAACAAAATGGCGTACACATCATGCCAGGAGGAACTTTTTTTGAAATTGCTATCCGTCATAATACGATTGCAGATTATATGAAGCTGATTCGCACTCTCGGTTTTACTGCGGTAGAAATATCCGATGGAACGTTCCCTTTATCCTTCTCACAGCGTCAAGAAGCCATCAATTACGCATTAGACAATGATCTGGTGGTCTATACTGAGGTCGGGAAAAAAGCGGCCGATTATCGCGCTTGTCGAGAGGAATTGCTGGAGACACTTAGCTTCGACCTGCACAACGGTGCCAGTCACGTTATTGTCGAAGCGAGAGAGAGTGGTACTGTCGGCGTATGCGACGGGGACGGCAATATTGACGATTCCTTCGTTCGAGATATTGTCTCGGCGGCCAAAGAAAAAGCCTCCCGCCTGATCTGGGAAGCCCCACAAAAAGATCAACAGGTCTGCTTCATTAAGGCCGTTGGCAGCGACGTAAATCTCGGAAATATTGCCTATACGGATGTATTCTCTGTGGAGACGCTACGGCGAGGATTGCGCGGCGATACAGCCCTACTCATGGAGAGAGGGGGGGTTTATCCGTGCGAATAGAAGTGGTGCCGACCGTGGAAGAAATTCGTTTTGAACAGATCAGCAATCATGTTGTCATTGTCATCGATGTGCTTCGAGCCTCCAGTACGATTGTCACCGCATTAGGCAATGGATTTCGTAGCGTCATCCCGGTCGAAACCATTGGGCAAGCGAACTCGCTGCGCGCCAACGACTGTATTTTGGCTGGTGAACGCCACTGCAAGAAAATCCCGGAATTTGACTGCAACAACTCACCAACCGAAATCGCTTCTCTGGGGAAAACGGGGAGCCAGCTGATTCTCACCACGACGAACGGGACTCGCGCGATCCAAAAAGCAGAACGTGCCTCTGTACTCTTGATCGGCTGCTTCTTGAATGCCACTGCATGCGTGCAGCACGCTCTTTCGTATCATCTCGATATTACGCTGTACTGTGCAGGTACCCGGTCTGAATTCGCTTTGGAAGACGGTCTGGCTGCCGGCTTGATGATTGTCCAGGCACAACAATCGTTACCGAGCATCCAAATTTGTGATCTGGGTGAAGTTCTAAAAGCGAGCTATCTTTACTACGCAGGAAAACTGAGCGAGCTGTTACCCCACACAACAACAGGAAAAAGGCTCGTCCAGCATCATCTCGCAAGCGATATACGGTACTGCGCTCAAGTAGATCAGTATCAAATCGTTCCCTATATCAAGGAGAAACGCATACTCCCACACCTTGTCTCATAATGTGAATGGAGAACAGGGACAGGGGTTATGATGCCAATGATGTCTGGAGAAGTGATGCTCGTCATCCTGATCGTTATCGGTCTTATTGGGCGCTCACCAATTATTGCGACTGCCGCGAGTATATTGTTGGTGTTGAAGCTAACGGCGCTGGAGCGTTTTTTCCCAACGGTAGAACGTCGCGGATTGGAGCTCGGCCTGCTCTTTTTGACCATTTCCGTACTGGTTCCATTCGCCAGCGAAAAAATATCGTGGAAGGACGTCACCCCACTATTCACGACGGTAGTCGGACTGACAGCACTAGCTGGTGGAGCCATTGCCACCTGGATGAATGGAAAAGGACTCGATTTGCTGCGCTCTGAGCCACATATGATTGTCGGTCTGGTGATTGGCTCGATTATTGGCATTGTGTTCTTTCGAGGCATTCCCGTCGGGCCTTTAATGGCCGCTGGTATTACTGCGTTTGTATTGAAGCTGTGGGAATGGTTTGGAAGCAGATAAAAAACATAATCCCCCTCTTTTACATGCAGGAGGGGGATTTGTCTATGTTGTTTTAGCGTTTGGTGTTATTGGACGTCTCAAATGGAACTTCCCAGTTGAGGTCTTGGTATTGGCGTTGTTGAATAGCGTGAGACAGCTTTACTTCTTTCGGCTGTTTTTCAAGGTCGCGGATGAAGAATGTTCCTGTAACATGCACTCTTCCATCCTTGCCTCTTGTATATGTTGTTCCGTTAAGAGATACATTGTATGTTTGTTTGGACTCATCCAGTGCCGACCATTCAGTCGTGTAGACGATCCCTTCTGGCAGTATAGCCGAGAACGGAATCAGTGCACCTTTTCCAAAATAGGTCTCATTCCCAATTTTTTCTTCGTCCTCCGTTGTTTTTAAGGTAAAGCCCGTTAAGGTATAGGTACTATCATTGTTTGTCACGCTCACCTTATCCTTTAACAAGCTATCCACCGGGATGGTTGCCTGAAATTTCGATGGCTCATACAGATACAGAGAGTGCATTTTCAATTTGTACGCTTGATCCTTTGCCAGGGGAGTTATCCCATTCCATTTCGTAACTCCTTTGCCGTCATCATGCACTTTTCCACGGTACGAGTGCTTGACGTTGTTCTTTCGAATTTGGTTAAGTTCTTCATGCAGGGCATCGTCCCATCCTGCTACTACATTCCCTTTTTCATCGAATATTTGAAACGCGACTCCCATGTCGATGAAATACCTCTCCATCCGCTCCGCCTCTGTGAATGTTCCTTGTTTTGGCTCTTTTACAATCCAGCCGTTTTGCTCTTTCCATTTTTGGATTTGTTCTTCTCTTTCTTTTGTCCAGTCTATTTCCAACTCCATCATACTTGTGCTCGGTAACGTCATAATGTTTTGCAACATGATCTCGATTCCATGCGGAGTCATATATTTTCGTCCGATCTCTGTATAGTTTGCCACTTCCCTCGCCTTCTTCATATCAACTGGAAACTCTACCTTCCAGCTACCTTCTTTCCCTCCCAACATGGTTGCTTCGACACCGACGATCAACTCATCTGGCAATGATTTGCTATCTTTCAGGAATCGGAAAATATCATGACTGACGACAAGATACTCTCCTTCTTCCCCGTAGGAATAGCCCCCTCCCCCAGGATTCAGGTCTTCACCTGACTTCGTTTTATAAGTAAGGGACAATGCGTTTTTTTCCATATCAAACGGGATACGCTTGCCGTTTTGATCCACGATATTTGCAATGATCGCCATCCGCGCCGGATCTGCAACCACTTCTTTTACAAGCAGTGTAATTCCTTGTTCCGTCACCTTTTTATTGATTTGCTGGACATACCCTTTCTCCGCTGCCTGCTTCATTCCTTGGTCGATGCCTTGTATGGATTGGATGACACTGTTTACATAGCTCGCAAAAGTCGGTGACACCATGGACCCAAACGTAATGATTGCCGTGACACTCGCTACGGCTAACGCAGTTTTCTTCACAATGTTTACGCTCCTTTTTTTCCAATCTGGTTTTGGCTTTGTTAATTTCACTTGCTCTAACGCCGTCATCACCTGGGCAGTAAAATTTGAGGGCAACGCGCTTGGAACGTGCATGCTCGAAAACTCCTCGCTGTTATCCTCTTCCTCCATCATCTGCCGCTGGCAGAGCAGGCACTCTTCGACATGTCGTTCCAGCAGTCTAGCTTCACCTGCAGATAGCTCACCAGTCAAATACTTGCGCAACTCTTCAGTTTTGGAGCAATTCATAGATAGAAGCACCTCCTGACATTTCTTGCGCGATACTAGCCCGGAGCCTTTTCTTGGCGTGATGGATACGCATTTGTACAGTTGTGACCGGAACATGCAAAAGCTCGCTAATCTCTTTGTAGCTCATCTGTTCCAAGTATTTCAGCAAAAACACGACACGGTAATCTTCACCTAACGCCATGATTTGCTGCTGCAAGCTATCTTGCTTTTCTTTTTCCAAATAAGCTTTTTCAGGTGTATCGGATTCAATCAGCCTTATCTCTTCCAAAGGTGTTTTGGTGTAGTGCTTGTTCTTGCGCCACGCGTCTATACACAAGTTGGACGCAATCCGATACAGCCAGGCCAAAAAAGCATCTGTCGGCTTATACTTATCCAGTTGACAGTACGCTTTGATGAAAGCCTCTTGTGTCAGGTCTTGGGCATCTTGCTGCTGCCCCGTCATTCGATAAAGATAGCTGTATAATCGATCTTTGTACTTGTCGACCAGGTGCGCATAGGCATCCCGATTCCCTGTTTGTACCTGTTGTATGAGCAACCAATCATCCTGCAAAGGAAATCCTCCCATTTCAAAAAAGTTCGCTGCGCAGCGTTCGTTTTGGCAGGTTCATATGGATTAACGGATCATTTTGGTTTTTCTTTCCAAAAAAGAATACATTTTTAAAAAAAAGCTTGATTCAAGGGGATTCACTGGCCGTCTCCACTTCCAAAAATAAAACCGCCCTTGATAAGGGCGGTCGAATGACGTCTATCACTTCCATGAATGGTAGATATTTTTCGCGTACTTGGTAATGGCTTCATCGTAATCTGGATACGGATATCCGAGACTTTCTGCCACTGCTTTGGCGTACTTTCGAAATAATTCATAGCAAGTGAATAACGATTCCCACATCTGCGTGTAGCCATTTTCGTGATAAGTGGATCGTAACGCTTCCCAATCTTCTTTTGGAAGATAGTGATCTATAAATTTGTAATTTTTCCCGACACTAAAGGTAAACCCTTTCTCACATCCGATTTGCCAAGCCATCATTCGGAGCAAATTCGGTCGGGAAATTTCGTTGAGATGGTCAATCGCAAACAGGATTTCTTTTCTTGCCAGACCTTTAACAACGTAAGTAGAGACCATCCAAAATTCATTGTAGCAGTCATCAAACTCTCTAGCAGTTGGCTTCCGGGTCCAATATTGACGATCGGAAGCGACCACCTCGTGTTTAATAAGCTCGTCCTTATCCAGCAATACCTCAACTAGACCGTCGCTATCTGCAAAATACTGCTCTGTCTCGTCTATCGGAATCAGCGTCAGATCTACTTTATTTCCATCCTCAAATAGCATGAGATAGGAAAACCAATTCCCTAACTCGGACGGAAAAAGCTCCATATCCTCCGGCTTTTGCATCATAATCCGATTCCCAAAAACATCGAGCCATCGATCATTTTCCTTGAAAGAATCCATCTCTGTCACAAAATACGAAATATCATAATCTTGGAATGGATCAGCGGGTATATTTTTGTTCGTACGTGACCCTTCCAAGGTTACCAAACGGATTCGATCATCCTTCCTGGCGAAATCGATCAGCATGCTCATCATTTCTTGTTCCGTTCTCAAAGCCATACCCCTCCACCCTACTCTTTCTCCGTACCACTTAATGTAGTGCAATTGCATAATTTTTACAATACCGCATCATTAGGAGAAGCAAATAAAAAAGCTGCACCCATATATGGGCACAGCTTTTTCTTGCAATCCGTACTTTTACGCGCGGGAAACGTATGCTTCCGTACGAGTGTCGATGATTAGACGCTCTCCTTCTTCTACGAAGAGAGGAACGTTTACTACGAAACCAGTTTCCAAGGTTGCTTTCTTTGTTACGTTAGAAGCAGTGTCACCTTTTACACCTGGCTCACATTCTGTTACAACGAGTTCAACTGTGTTCGGCAATTGAATACCGATTGTTTCTCCGTTGTACTGCATGATTTGCACGTTCATGTTTTCCTTGAGGAAACGCAGTTCACGCTCAATTTGCTTTTGAGTGAACGTCATTTGCTCATAGGTTTCTGTGTTCATGAAAGTGTACTCGTCTCCGCTCGCATACAGATATTGCATCGTGCTGGATTCGATACGGGCAGGGTTAACTTTTTCACCACCGCGGAAAGTCATTTCCGTCGTGTTACCGCTGCGCAGGTTGCGCAGTTTGGAGCGAACGAAAGCCGCACCTTTACCTGGTTTTACGTGTTGGAATTCTAGCACGGTAAAAATATTGCCATCCACTTCGATTGTCAAACCGGTACGAAAATCGTTTACAGAGATCATGGTAGTCCTCCCAAATCAATCAATAACAGAATAAGTATAAATTACACAGGCAAAATGAGCAACTCTTTCGTGGACTTGTTCAGGTTCTCATGACCATCGACAGTAATCCACACATCGTCCTCGATGCGAACGCCACCAAGTCCTGTTACGTAAATACCTGGCTCCATCGTTACGAGCATACCTGGCTCCAATACGAAGGTACTTACAGTCGACAGCCCTGGCAGCTCGTGAACTTCCAGCCCGAGACCGTGACCTGCGCTATGTCCATAGGCATCGCCATAGCCTGCTGCTGTGATGATATCTCTCGTTGCTGCGTCAGCGTCTTTTGCGGATACACCTGGCTTCAGTGCTTCCAAACCTGCGAGCTGTGCACGCAGAACGATTTCGTAGATTTCACGCATTTTCGGGTCTGGCTCTCCCACAGACAATGTGCGTGTGATATCGGAATTGTAGCCCTGATAAGCAGCACCAAAGTCGAGCGTAACCATTTCCCCTGCCTGAATCACTTTCTCGGAAGCTCGTCCATGTGGCAGAGCACCGCGCACACCCGACGCTACGATCATATCAAATGCAGAGCCTGTCGCTCCTTGTTTGCGCATGAAGTATTCCAATTCCAAAGCAACATCGGATTCACGCACACCTGGCTTGATGTAGCCCTGAATATGCGTAAATGCTGCTTCCGCGATACGAACCGCTTCACGAATAATAACCATCTCGGATTCGTCTTTAAACATGCGGATTTTTTCAAGCAGACCGCTTGTTGGCACCAGTTCTACTCCGTCAAATCCTTTGTTCCAATCCTGATAGGTGCTAAAGGCCACGCTGCTCTCGAATGCCAAACGCTTAATCCCTTTTTCTTGCAGGAGCTTTGCAATCGCTTCAACAGCTTTTCTCTCGTTATTTACTACAGTAAATTCAGGTGCTTGTTCTTGCGCTTGTTCCACATAGCGGAAGTCAGTGACGAGAAACGCCTCTGTTTCGGTGACAATTACCCATCCCGTTGATCCGGTGAAACCACTCAAGTAGAAGCGATTCTCTGTTTTTTCGGTAATAAACGCCTCTGCTCCAACTTGTGTAAGTGCTTCACGCAATTTATGCAAACGTTGTTTCATGGCAGCCTTTTTCCCCTTTTTGACAGCTTTTATTTTTTTTCGATTTTACGGACGAGCGCTCTTAGCGCCCATTCATATCCATCGATCCCCAATCCGACAACCTGTCCAATCGCGATAGGAGCGATGACTGAGTGATGGCGAAATGGTTCCCGTGCATGAATATTGGAAATATGTACTTCAATCGTTGGCAGAGCCACACTGGCCAATGCGTCTCGGATCGCATAGCTGTAATGTGTGAATGCCCCTGGATTGATCAAGATGCCGTCATGGACACCTCTCGCCTGATGAATCGCGTCGATGAGGACACCTTCGTGATTCGATTGGAGATGCTCAAGCTTTCCGCCCAACTCATCCATGACACCCGTCAGGATTGTCACCACATCCTCCAGCGTTTCCCTTCCGTAAACATCCGGCTCCCTTGTCCCCAATAAATTCAGGTTGGGTCCGTTCAATAACAAGACGGAAGTCATCGACCATCCCTCTCCCTATAAAAGTTTTTTTACTAATGAAACATTTTACCACATGCCGTCCTAGTTCCATAGTGGGCATTCATCTATGAAACTTTTCGAACATTGTTACATCCATTTTGACAAGGAACGGAGAAATCCTCCTACCTTGTAGACTCATTCCATGTATGATTCTCGTCGGATTGCTCGAGTATGATTGTCATCCCGATAAACAAGCCAAACGTCAAATACCAAGCGCCCTCCGTACTTAAAGTGGCTATCTCCCAATTTCCGATATGAAAGAAGAAGCCTGCTATCACTAGCATGCCAGCCCCGTAGACGAGTCCCAACCACCAGGCACGGATCCGGCTAAAAAGCAAGCTGAACACAAAGGAAGCAACGGCTGTTTCAACGAATAGCACGATACCACCAAGGCACACGCTCGCAAACTTATTTTCGTCCTCGATGTTGATAAAGGGACGTGCAAAAGCTCCGACTCCATACGGGGTCATGTTCAAAAAGTGAGCCATTAACCGGACGAGCCCCCAAATGATCGTTCCCCAGAATGCGACCTCCAAAATCTTCGAAGTGGAGACTCTTTTACTCCCTTGCTTCTCTTCTTCCGTATGGGATACACGCGCTTGCTTGTGTTTCCGTCCTGTTTTGCTTATTTCCATTTCCATCACCTCTGTTCTCTAGTATGCTCTTCCTCTAAGCTTTTCACTTTTGCTTTACATTTGTTGGAAAAGTGCGAACTCCTTGTAGCTTCAAGTCGCCATTTCCGTTAATATAGTGGTAAGGATGGTGATTGTATTGGCGCAACAAAACGTACCTAGCTACGGCGGTCAGGCCGTCATCGAAGGAGTTATGTTCGGTGGCAAAACCATGACTGTTACGGCTGTTCGCAAAAAAAATCATGAAATTGAGTATTTTGAATCCCCAAGATCGGAATATAAATGGATTACTACGCTGAAAAAGATTCCGTTTGTGCGTGGGATTGTTGGTTTGGTCGAAGCCAGCGCCAATGGGGCCAAACATCTCAACTTCGCCTCTGAACAATACAGTATGGAGTCTGGAGAAGAAGTATCTGAAAGTCCATCGAAGCTCACTATGATTTTAGGTGTTGCTGTCGTCGGAGTACTTTCCTTCCTGTTCGGGAAATTCGTATTTACACTCGTTCCCGTTTTCCTGGCTGACTTTTTACTCGGAAAATGGGTACCGGATGGCGTTCCTCAAACCTTGGCTGAAGGCGGATTTAAAATCTTGCTCCTCCTCGGCTACATTACAGCGATTGCACAAGCTCCGTTGATTAAAAGGCTTTTTCAATACCACGGAGCCGAGCATAAAGTGATTAACGCATTCGAATCCGGGGTAGAATTAACAGTAGCCAATGTACAAAAATTTTCCGCTCTGCATTATCGTTGCGGTAGCAGTTTTCTCATTTTCTCAGTGTTCGTCGGTGTCGTGATTTACTCACTGTTCAGTTATGACTCCCTGACGGAGAGGGTCGTACAACGCATTGTTCTTTTGCCACTGGTAATCGGCGTCTCTTATGAGGTTTTGCAGTGGACAAACAAGCTCCGTGATGTACCAGTCCTACGTTACCTTGGTTATCCAGGATTGTGGTTGCAAAAGATCACGACTCGTGAACCAGATGACAGCCAAGTCGAGGTAGCCATCGCTTCATTCCAAAAGATGCGGGAGCTTGATCAGAAGCACGTGCAGGAAAGAATGGTTACGACCGGATAGCGTGAGGCATTTTTATTCCCATAGAGGTGAAGCCCTATGTTACGCCGCATTCCACCAGTGATTCTGATAGTGATCGTATTAGCGATTTACGGATTTTTGATCACACTCATCAATGACCCTGTTAGTACGATTATCATCTTGGGATTATCCGTTGTACTTTTCTTGGTCGTGCGCAACTATTTACAAACCGGCTCCTTCTTTTCACAAGGCGCAGGCTCTGGCAAACCTAGACAGCCAAAGGTCAAGGTGAAGCCAAAGCCCTCCATAGGTCGGCAAGCAGTGAAAAAGCAGCCGACTACCCCGAGAAAAGATCATCCGTTTCGTGTGATCGAAGGCAGCAAAGGAAAGCAAAAAGAGAAACAAGACGAAAAATCGCAAAATAATATCTCCCACTAAAAACAAGAACAGGTTGCCTGAATCGGCGACCTGTTTTTGTTTTTCACACCAGCATTTTCGGAGAGCTATTGCGAAACACTTTTACGTAATCTTCAAAATCCCATTGTGCCAAAAATTTGTGAGCGGCTGCCTCCCCTGACTCAAACAATTGCTGCCTCATTTCTTTTGACATCTGAAATTGGGTTGTCCTTACCCCTAATGTATGAATGAAAATCGTCCGAACGGCTTTTGCCTTTTCCACATACAGACGGTCATGGGCATCGAGCATAGTCGCCAGCAATCCCCGAGAGAAGGAAAAAAGCCCTTTGATACTGGTCGCTTCTCTCTTGTTTTGATCATCACTCAGGCGAAAACCAATTGTCGGCCACCGGGGAGTCCCCTCTACATCAAATAACCACACGGGGTAGTTGCTCAATAATGCGCCATCGACGATGTAGTGCACATGTCCAGCACTTGTCAGTTTTGCGGGCTGAAAAAAGAACGGAATAGAGGAAGACATACGAACGGCTCGTGCCACAGGAAAATGATCTGGTTCTACACCATACCGTGCCAAATCGTCGGGAAATATAAGCATTTTTCCGTCAGTGACATCAGAAGCGACAACTTTCAGCTTACCAGGAGGAAGATCTCCAAATGTTCGCACTCCTTTTCGCTGTAACAACTTCTCTATGAACAACTCGATTCGATCTGCTCGATAAACCCCTTCCCGCACGACTAGTTCATAGATTGGTCCGATGAGAGGGAGCCTGCCCAGCCCTGAGCGCTTGAGAAAGTGAAGGTAATCCAGCTCTTCAAAGATCGGTTTCAACTCATGGCTTGAATAGCCTGCGCCAAGCAAAGCTGCAACAATGGAGCCAGCCGAGGTACCAGCGAGCCTTTCCCATGTGTATCCATTCTCCTCCATGACTCGCAAGGCACCGATAAAAGCGATTCCTTTTACGCCGCCACCTTCAAAGACTGCATCCGCTTTCACTTTGTTTCCCCTCCCTAAAATTCCTCCCCATTTTCCATGTATAAGACGACAGCTTTTCCGTTACCACAAAGAAAAACGCAAGCCTGGTCGGCTTGCGCTATAATACGATAACGATATAGACTATTCCTCTTTTTGCTCATCTAACAAACGAATGTTACGAAGCTCTTCTATACGCTTTGGATCTGCCTCGAAGTACTGAACCAAATACTCCAGGCATGTAATCGATTCCCAGCTCAGGTGGTGCTCGATTCCTTCCACATCCTGATAAATATGCTCTTCATCCAAGCCAATGATCCGCATAAATTCTTCTAGAAGACTGTGACGGTCCACTAGGCGTTTTCCGATTTTCTTCCCTTTTGGCGTCAAGACAAGCCCGCGGTATTTTTCATAAACGAGATACTTGTCTTTGTCTAGCTTCTGAACCATTTTCGTGACCGAAGAGGGATGTACTTCTAACGCTTCAGCAATATCGGAGACACGAGCATAGCCCTTTTCTTCAATTAAGTTGTAAATGCGTTCCAAATAGTCTTCCATACTCGGCGTCGGCGGCATTGTGAACCCCTCATTTCCAAACCGTTATTTCATCTAGCCAAAAAAGGCACGTAGAAATATCATACCGTGTAATGAGAACCATTTGCAAGAGAAAAGTACCTATCGCAGCTGTTTTTCTGGTGTTGGGTTCATCATTTGGACATATTGTACGAGTTGTTGACCCAACTGCTCCATGCGCGCCTGCAAACGCTCATCCTTCAGCTTGCCTTCTGGTGTAAAAGCATTGTAAGCACTTGGGATGGAAGGGCTAGATGGCAACGGCCATGCATGCAGGTTGCGCATGATTAACTGCAAGGTGTTGACCGTGTTCGTAGCACCCATGCTTCCCCCAGCGACGCCAATGATGGCAACCTGCTTGTCACGCAAAATGCGCCCTTCCAGGAAGTCAATGGCGTTTTTCAAAGCACCTGTCATTGTGCCATGGTATTCAGGCGAACCGATCACAAGTCCATCCGCTTCAGAAACCGCTTTGACAAATTGATGGACAATTTCAGGGTACGTACTGGTATCATCACGATCATCATACAGCGGCAGCTTCCAGTCCGCGAGATGAATCATTTCAACATCGGCACCTGCAGCCTTCGCTGCTTCGAGTACAATATGAATCGCTTGTTTGGTCGTAGAATTGGCATTCATGCTTCCGGCTATTCCTACAATTTTCATGGTTTCACCCCATCGATAATCTAAATACTGGTATGATCATCATTATATTCCATTAAGTATAATTTGTAAACATTTATGTTTATTTAATATCGTCTGTTCTGAACAGACCTGTTTGTCACATACACTTGTACCAAGTTGCAAGTGAGGATGATGCCTATGGACAAAGTCGCTTGGCATATCGCCGTGCTTTTTGCAGGGTCTGCGTTAGGTGGATTCTACTTGGGTGGATATGAGTGGTTACGCTTTTTTACTTATTTCGGTTCCTGGGGGACAATCGGCATTGCACTTGCGGCTCTTGGCCTCGGATGGTTCGGCGTCCAGCTGTTGACCTTTTGCCATCGCAAGCAAATTGGCTCCCTGTACGAGCTGTACTACGTATTGTGTGGCGAAGCGTTCGCTTCTAGCCTATCTGTAGTCACCCACATTCTGCTATTGGGCTATACAGGAGTCATGCTTGGCCAACAGGCAGATTTCCTCTTGGAGGAGCTCTCTCCTCTCTGGTTCATCCTTCTGACCATTGTAGCCATCTTCTTTATCATAAATCGTTGGAGATGGATTGTCACTGCAACAGCCATATCTCTATCCATCGGTTTATTATTATTCGGATTGATTTTCAGCGCACAATCCCATGTCCCAATACCGAGCTTGGGTTATCAAATGAATGTGAACTGGCTGATTCACGCCGTATTTTTCCTTGCTTTGCATTTTCTTATCAGCTTGGCCACGACTCTACCTCTGGCAGTCCGTGCGTCCCATGAGCGAACAGTTCGGATGGGGGCAATCATCGGTGCTGGAATCTTCCTTTTGTTCACGTTTTTAGGTCAAGCTATCCTTCTTGCCCACTGGCATGATGCACACTCCTCTATATTGCCTATCAAACAAATTTTGGTTCAAATGATGACGGGTGGCGATTGGCTTCTCGCTATCCTCTCGCTGGTGCATGGTGGAGTCATTGTCGCAGCCCTACTCTACTCGTTGACACATCCAATCGCGACACGTCAACATCTACAAATGCTTCCATTGATTGTTGTCATGCTGCTTACCGTTTTGGTATTCTCTCTCCTCACACTCGTGGTTCCGTGGAGTATGTCTGCAATCGCCAGTGCAACGACCTATTGCGGCATGTTCTTAATGGGCTGGTACGTTTGGAAGCATCAGCATTGATCACGTATGATATCAAGTTATGCAAGTGGTCAAGAAAGCTCTTGGCCACATTTTTTGTGCAATCTGGCAACAATCCGCTTCTTATTTTACCACAAATGAAAAACGTCCCCCGAAGGAGACGTTTACTGCAAAGCCTCACTTTCCGCTTTCAGCTGTACCCCATTTGGAGTACCCAACGGATAAGCTGGCGTTGTTTGTGCCGTAATTTTGTGGATTGCTGAAAGGACCGCCTTAGTCGCCTTTGTAGTTTGTTCCCAATCCATTTGCGCCAAGGAGTCTTCTTTTGCTTGTCCTGTCTCTGCATTCGTCACAAGTGCCGTAGGAATACCTGCGGCGGCCAAAGAGCTCGCTGCACCGTTTCGTTCACGTGTACCATTCTTTTGGGAAGGTGATGCCCCCGCTTCTCTCAGGAGTTGGATTGGCAGATTTTCGTTGCCCAGCGAATTGATTGCAACAAGCTCTGCCTTTTGGCTGCCCACACCATCGACATAGAAGGCTGCAATCATAGCTTGTCGTTCCTTGGCTGATAAGGCATTCGCATAAGCAATCGGGCCTCTGTTTCCCGATGTAACTGCACCAAAGCTGACAAACCTCACTTCCGTATCGATCGGCTTGTCAGCCATATTACGCGCGATTTCAAGTAAGGCTGCTACACCGGAGCCATTGTGATTAGCCCCAACCGATAACCCAGCGGAATCATGATGAGCGGATACCATGACGACCTGCCCGGTGTCGTTTTGATTGGACTTTCGACTTGCCACGATATTATACGAGGTTTGCTTGATGCTTACGGCTCCTTCCACCTTGACGATTCCCTTTACGGGCCGCTTGTCCATGATGCGTTTTTGGAGCTTCGTGCCATCCGCCTTAGACAAAGCTATTACAGGCACAGCGATATCCAAAGGTTCGCCCAGCGAAGCATTCCAGCATTCCTCTCGATCATTCCAGATGATAAGAGCAACGGCTCCGGCAGCTGCTGCTTGGCGTACTTTTTCTCCGAACGGAATCTCGCCTCGCTTGACCAAGGCAATCTTCCCCCGGGATGCATCATTCACAAAATCAACCGCTCTTCCCAAGCCTGCATCCACCACTTCTGCTGTCGCGGTTCCATTGATCCCAAAAGCAAATCCACTTACTGTCCATTTTTGACCTGGCCATTCTTCTATCGTCAGCGATAGAGTAGCAGGCTTTCGGTACGTATAATAAGAAAAGGGATCGAGCTTGGTCTTGTACCCGTAAGATCGAAGTGTATTTTCCACATAGACGGCTGCCGCAAATTCCGTTTCAGTAGCAGGTGGACGAGCTGTTCTCGCCAATTGCTCGACATGGCTATACAAGCGTTCACTATCGATCCAATCTTGCGTTTCCTCTGCATGAGCACGATGTGAAAGGAAAGGTATCGGAAATATCGTTCCACAGACAAGCAAGGCACATAGCGCATAATGACGGACTGATCGCATGGCATTCTCCCTTTCCTTCGCTCTTTGCATTTATTATGGGCGGTTATGACAAATAGAGTCTAGTCAGAATAGTTAGTCAAATAACTTCATCTTGCGCCATCCCTGGACAGCTTTCGCTTTCTTCTGCCCAAAACGTCGATTTTTCGAGTGACTTCCCTCCATATGAATTCTTAATAGAAAGGTGCTTTTCTCTGTAAAATTATTGATAAAGAAAAGGCGACTTTCAAATTGACCTATGTCCTTCCCTTTTGCTAAGGTGGAATCAATAAAAAACCGTTTGAAAGAAACGGATTGGAATCCATTGAGGGGGAAGTACCATGCTGTATGTAGATGGAAAATGGGTAGAAGAAGGGCAAGTCGCAGTTCATCCAGAAGACCGCGGTTATAACTTTGGGGATGGCATATATGAGGTAGTACGCATTTATAAGGGACGCATGTATCAATGGGATGGACATCTTACCCGTTTGTTTCGAAGTGCCAAAGAAATAAAAATGGAGCTTCCATGGAGCGCAGAAGAGCTGACAGACTTAGCCAATCAGTTGATCGCCAAGAACAACATCACGGAGAATGATGACGCCAGCCTTTACCTGCAAGTATCTCGTGGCGCCTCACCGCGTGTTCACGATATTCCGTCTGGGATCAAGCCTGTGATCATGGGCTTTGTCCGTCGCAAGGACCGCCCTGTCGCCGATATGAAAAAGGGCTGGACAGCACAACTCGTCGAAGATATCCGCTGGCTCCGTTGCGATATTAAAACGCTCAATCTGCTAGGAGCTGTTCTTGTCAAACAATACGCAAAGGATGCAGGCGCCCAAGAATCAATTTTGCACCGCAACGGCGTCATCACAGAGTGCAGCTCTTCCAATTTGTTCGTCGTAAAAAATGGCGAGCTGTATACGCATCAGGCTGACAATCTGATCCTGCACGGAATTACCCGCCAAGTGGTCATTGATTTGGCTCGAGACAATGGCATCACTGTACATGAAGAAGCATTCGACATGGCTTTCTTGAAGCAAGCCGATGAAGTCTTCCTCACCAGCACGACTGCGGAAATCATGCCGCTCATCTCGGTAGATGGCGTCGCTGTCGGCAACGGACAGCCAGGACCTGTCGTGTTTACGCTACAAGATTTGTTTGAACAGCATATCAACACAAGTGTACTCGTGTAATGAACAAAAGCTCTCCCGGTATGCATATACATCCGAGAGAGCTTTTCTTTATTGTTTAACGACGCAGATTCCATTCGTCTGTGGCATAGCGCGTCTTAACGAGTTCTTCTGCCAGCGCGAGTTCTTCGTCTGTAAGCGTTGAAGAGATCAGCTCCACTTCCAATCCAGATGCAAAGCCTTTCGAGAACGCCTCGATGGATTCTTGGAGACTGATTGGCCGTGGGCTTACTTCGTTGATCGTCACTGCTTTTTGTCGGAAACTATCGATCATCCGCTGTTTTACCCGCTCCGATGGGAAATGCAAGAGCGAGAATAGTAAATCTACGTCCATATCAAGCAGAATAGAGCCGTGCTGAAGAATAACGCCCTTTTGTCGGGTCTGAGCGCTTCCCGCTACTTTTTTCCCCTCTACCACGAGCTCATACCAAGAGGGCGAATCGAAGCAGGCGGATGACCCTGGCGAATTGTACTTTTCCTTCTCCTCTTCACTCGCTAAAGAGACCATTTCCGCCGAAAGTCCAAGGTTCTGGAATCCGTGCAGCAGTCCCAAGCTGATGATTTTGTAGGCTTCCGTCACACTCGAAGGCATTTTCGGATGGTCTTCGGATACGATGACACTGTATGTCAGCTCCTGATCGTGGAGAACAGCACGCCCTCCCGTCGCTCTGCGAACAAAGCCCAGTCCTCTATTTTGTACTTCCTCCAGGTTTATTTCCTTGATGGCCTTTTGGAAATAACCAATCGACAGTGTCGCGGGGTCCCACGTGTAAAAACGAACGGTCGGGGGAACCTTGCCCTCACTGTGTAACTGCAAAATCGCTTCATCTACTGCCATATTCATCGCGGGTGACATTGCTTCCGTCACGATATAGCGCCACTGTTCCATCTATGTACCTCCTCATTCACAACGCCTTCATTGTACGCTTCTGGCACGAAGGACGGCAAGCTTCTGATGGGCTAATTTGAGCGAGCTGTTTCCTGCAAAATGGCCAAGACCTGCGCCAATGAATCTGTTTTCTTCTCAGTCTCTTCCCGCATTCGCCGCAAGATGGACTCCCTGTTGTTTTGCAAGTCATTCACCGCTTGAAAAAAGCGATCAGCTGTTAGCTCTTCTTCCAGCAAAACATGACACAAGCCCTGCCTTTTAAAAGACTGTGCATTTAAAATTTGATCACCCCGACTTGCTTCACGTGACAACGGTATCAAGAGCATCGGCTTTTGCAGGGCTAAAAACTCATAAATCGCATTGGAGCCTGCTCGAGACACGACAAGATCAGCCATTGCCAGTAAATCGGGCAATTCCTCCTGTACATACTCAAATTGCTTGTAGCCATTCACCTGAATCGTTTCATCCACTTGATTTTTGCCACAAATATGTACAATGGAAAAATGTTCGAGCAAAGCAGTAAGCGAATGGCGTACCGCCTCGTTTATTCTCCGTGCTCCCAAACTTCCTCCCATGACGAGCATGACAGGTTTCTTTGTAGAAAAAGAGCAAGATAACAAGCCCGCTTCTCTTCTCCCCTGCTTCAGCTCATCTCGCACAACTGCGCCTACGTGAATCCCTTTGTTTTTCGGCACTTTCGAAAGCGTATCTGGAAATGTTACGCACACCTTGCTGGAAAAAGGGACAGCCAGCTTATTTGCGAGACCGGGTGTCAGATCAGATTCATGGATGACTACAGGAAGACGGTTTAGCCACCCCCCAAATACGACCGGCACGGAGACGAAGCCCCCTTTGGAAAAAATCACATCCGGCTTCCATTTGCCAAGAAAGCGAGACGCCTGCCAAATGCCTTTGACGACTCGCAACGGATCACTCACGTTTTTCCAATCAAAGTACCGTCGCAGTTTGCCTGAAGAAATGCCAATATAGCGAACATCCGGATGGTTGGCGACTAGCTCTCGTTCAATTCCTGTCGCAGAACCAATATAGGCGACTTCCCAGCCCAGCTTGATAAAGTGGGGGATAAGCGCCAGATTCACAGTAACATGTCCTGCCGAACCACCACCGGTAAACACAATCTTTCTCTTCATTCGGCCCGAACCCTCCCCTGCCTCTTCTTCCCCCATGATAGCACCAATCGGAAAGAAAAGCCGCCCGTAACAACAGGCGACTTTTCCTGGAATCTAGAATTATGCTTGTGGTTGATAACGCAGAATTGGCTTTCTTGCCGCTGTCGCTTCATCCAAACGTTTGACCACAGTGGTATGAGGAGCCTCCTGTACGATTTCTGGCGTTTCCTCGCACTCGCGGGCAATTTGTATCATGACGTCGATGAACTCATCGAGCGTTTCCTTTGTCTCGGTTTCGGTCGGCTCGATCATAAGGCACTCGTCCACGATCAATGGGAAGTAGATCGTTGGCGGGTGATAGCCGAAGTCGAGCAAGCGTTTTGCGATATCGAGCGTGCGTACGCCCAGCTTCTTCTGGATTACACCAGACAGGACGAACTCATGCTTGCAGACGCGATCAAATGGCAGATGATAAGCCGTTGCCAGACGACGCATCATGTAGTTGGCGGAGAGCACCGCATTTTGGGAAACTTGGAGCAAGCCTTCTGGACCCATGGTACGGATGTAGCTGTACGCACGAACGAGAATACCGAAGTTTCCGTTGTAGCCTTTTACGCGACCGATGGAAGCCGGACGATTGCTATCCCAGTAGAAGCTGCCGTCTTCCTTTTTCGCTACGATTGGAGTAGGCAGGAATGGCTCGAGAATTTTTTTCACGCCGACCGGACCTGCACCTGGACCACCACCGCCGTGAGGCCCTGTAAACGTTTTGTGCAAGTTCAGATGCACCACGTCAAAGCCCATGTCACCTGGACGGGCAATGCCCAAAATCGCGTTCGCATTCGCACCATCGTAGTACAAGAGACCGCCTGCTTCATGGACAATTTTCGCCATTTCCACGATATCTTCTTCAAACAATCCGAGTGTGTTCGGGTTCGTCAACATCAAGGCAGCTGTGTCAGGACCAACCGCATCACGCAGTGCTTGAATGTCAACCAATCCACGCTCGTCAGATGCAATGGTTACGGTATCCAAGCCAGCTACCGCAGCAGATGCCGGGTTCGTACCGTGTGCGGAGTTCGGCACGATTACTTTGGTACGATGTCCTTCCCCACGGCTCTCGTGGTAGGCACGGATCATCATCAGACCTGTCCACTCACCCGCAGCACCAGCAGCTGGTTGCAGTGTAACTGCGTCCATGCCAGTAATTTCACCCAGTTCTTCTTGCAGGTTGTACAACAGCTCCAAAGCGCCCTGTACGGTTTCTTCCGGTTGGTATGGATGTGTCTGCGCGAAGCCTGCGTAACGGGCAACATCTTCGTTGATTTTTGGGTTGTATTTCATCGTGCAAGAACCAAGCGGATAGAAGCCATTGTCTACCCCGTGGTTGCGACGAGACAGTTCTGTATAGTGACGAACCAATTGCAGCTCAGATACTTCTGGCAGCTCAGCCGGCGTTTCGCGAATGAGGTGCTTTGGCAAAAGGCTTGCTACTTCTACTTCTGGAACATCCAATGCCGGCAAATTGTAGCCCACACGGCCTGGTTTGCTCATTTCAAAGATCAGTGCTTTCTCTTGGTCGTTACGCACGTGTGATCGCCTCCAATTCAGCCGCCAATGTGTCGATTTCTTCTTTGGTACGCAGCTCAGTTACTGCAAACAAGGTATGATTGGCAAACTCTGGGTAGTCGAGTCCGAGATCATAGCCCCCGATGATTCCAGCAGCCAGCAGGCCTTTGTTCACTTCTGCAACTGGTTTGTTCAGCTTCACCACGAACTCGTTAAAAAACGGTGAGGTGAATACGATCTCCAAGCCTTTTGCTTGCAGGGCATTCTTCGCGTAATGAGCTTTTTGTAGGTTCATCATCGCCATTTCTTGTACACCCTGCTTGCCGAGTGCTGTCATGGCTATAGAAGCAGCCAAAGCGAGCAGCGCTTGGTTGGAGCAGATATTGGAAGTCGCTTTTTCACGACGAATATGCTGTTCACGCGCTTGCAGCGTCAATACGAAGCCGCGTTTGCCATTTTCGTCCTTCGTTTGACCAACGATACGACCTGGCATTTTGCGCATCAGTTTGGACGTTGTAGCAAAATATCCGCAATGCGGTCCGCCAAAGGATGCTGGGATACCGAATGGCTGCATGTCGCCCACTACGATATCTGCGCCTAATTTACCCGGCGCCTCCAGTACACCCAGAGCAAGCGGATTGGAGGATGTAATCAACAGTGCGCCTTTTCCATGTGCAATTGGTTCAATCGCTCCCAAATCCTCTACGTTTCCGAAGAAGTTTGGATACTGCACGATGACCGCTGCTGTATTTTCATCAACAAGCGCTTCCAGAGCCGCTGTATCTGTAACGCCATCGCTGTTGATACCTACTTCAACCAGCTCAACGTTTTGTCCATACGCATATGTTTTCAAAACACCACGCGCTTCCGGATGTACAGCGCGGGAAACGATTACGCGCTTTTTGCCAGTGTGACCTGCTGCCATCATCGCTGCCTCTGCCAAAGAAGTCGCGCCGTCATACATCGAGGAGTTAGCTACCTCCATGCCAGTCAGCTCACATACCATCGTTTGGAACTCAAAAATAGCTTGCAGCTCACCTTGGCTGATTTCTGGCTGGTAAGGTGTATAGGCGGTAAAGAATTCACCGCGGAGCAGCATATGATTGACTGTGCTCGGCGTGTAATGTTGATAAACACCCGCACCCAGAAAGTTAACATGCGTGCTGAAGTTTACGTTTTTATTTGCGAGGCGTGTAAAATACTTCACCAAATCTGGCTCGGAAAGTGCTTCTGGAATATTCAAAGCACCTTTGAAACGTACTTCTTCCGGAATATCAGCAAACAATTCTTCTATACTCGAAATGCCGAGGGTTTCCAGCATTTCGCGCTTGTCCTGATCAGTTTGGGGCAGGTAGCGGTATTTCACGGACGTTGTCCTCCTCTAAAAGGATGTATGTGGTGTATCGCTTAGTTTTTTGGGCGCTTATAAAATGGAGCGGCTACGATTTCTGCTTTCAGACGTTTTCCGCGAATTTCTACTTCTACTTGTGTACCTAACGCAGCATGCTCGGTTTTTACGAGAGCGAGACCGACGTTCTTCTTCAAGGTTGGAGATTGTGTTCCCGTCGTCACCTCGCCAATGAGCTCTTCTCCCATATAGACGGGGTAATGCGTGCGCGGAATCCCACGGTCGATCATTTCGATCCCTACCAGCTTGCGTGGAGCACCGTTTTCTTTTTGTGCCTTCAGCACTTCCTGACCGATGAACGGCACTTCTTTGTCTACCTTGACAGCAAAGCCAATGCCCGCTTCGATCGGAGTGATGTCTTTGCTGAGCTCTTGGCCGTACAGTGGCAGCTTCGCTTCAAAACGAAGAGTATCGCGCGCACCGAGACCGCACGGCAACAGACCTTCTTCTTTCCCAGCATCCAGCAAGATGTCCCACAGCTCTGCTGCACGATCGGCATCCAAATAAATCTCGAAGCCATCTTCGCCAGTATAGCCAGTGCGGGAGACCAATGCAGGAATACCACTCACTTGCACATCACGCCCAAAACGGAAAAAGCCGATTTGAGACAAGTTTGTCGTCGTCAGCTTTTGCAGAATGGATTCTGCCAAAGGACCTTGAATCGCGATTTGTGCTGTTTGTGGCGAAATATTCTTAATCGTTACACCTGGAATCAGATGTTCTTCTAGCCACGCATAGTCTTTGTCGATATTCCCTGCGTTGATGACGAGCAAGTAATGATCATCTGCATATTTGTAAACAAGCAGATCGTCTACCGTCCCCCCATCTGGGTAGCAAAGCACACTGTACTGCGCCTGTCCGACTGCCAGCTTCGACACGTCATTCGTAGTCACACGCTGGAGATAAGAAAGAGCGTTTTCCCCTTTTACGTCCACTTCTCCCATATGGGAAACATCAAACAGACCAGCTTTTGTCCGAACAGCTTCATGCTCTTGACCAATGCTTGTAAACTGCACCGGCAGATCCCAACCACCGAAGTCGATAGTTTTCGCGCCATACTTTGCATAAGAATCAAATAGTGGCGTACGTTTCAAATTGGACATGTGGCACCTCCTGTGAACAATAAGATCCAAAACAAAACAGAGGGGGAAAAACGGGTACACCAAAATAATGGTGCCCATTTCTCCTCCTCTGTCCTTGGTACCTGAGAGTTACCTTGCGAATCTCATGAGGATTCTTTCCCCATTTGCAAGTTTCCCCTTTGGTGGCTCGTGTGAGCTCTCTCCAGAGTTGCGTCCGGTAGAGGTACTTTTGCCTGAGAGATTCACCGTTACCGGCTTGCTCCTTCGGCGCTGCCAAACGTTCAAGCAGTCTCTCCCTACTACCATCATTCGCGGTTGTTTCATGGTCATACATAAGTTTTTGCTATCATTTCCATACTAATGGATGTACTACCTCCTTATCCTACCATGAGAGTCCAAAGTTGAAAATATACAAATTAACAGTCAGATTCAGAAAATCTTAACAAAACACATTGACAATAGATAAACGTTCAGTTTTTAGACATTAACCATGAATGTTATGGTAGAGCTATGTAAAGGAGTATCTTATATGCCGAATGTTCCTATTTCATTTGATACCAGTTGGATCAATACGCTTACAGAACGCATGCAAGAAGATGGCCCCTGGGATAAGTGGGAGCTGTTCAAGCTCTCATTGGAAGCCGAGGAAGCGATGGCTGTTCACGAATTTGATCAATTGCAATGTCTGAAATACCTTCCACTCTTGTCACCATTTCCACACCAGTTAGAAACGGCGAAACGTGTCCTGTTAGAGATGCGCGGACGTGCCATTCTCGCAGATGAGGTCGGTCTGGGAAAGACGATCGAAGCAGGTTTGATCATGAAGGAGTATATGGTCCGCGGCTTGGCTAAAAAAATTCTCGTCCTAGTTCCAGCCTCTCTCGTGATTCAATGGACAAAAGAGCTTCATCAAAAATTCGGCATAGCAGCAGTCGCGCAAAAAAAAGAATATATGTGGCGGCAGCACGAGGTCGTTGTCGCATCGATAGACACAGCAAAACGAGATCCTCACAGGCGTCACGTACTCGACATCGATTACGACATGCTCATCATCGACGAGGCCCATAAACTCAAGAATAAACGGACACGCAACTATCAGTTCGTCAAAGAAATCCGCAAAAAATATTGCCTGCTCCTTACCGCAACTCCTATTCAAAACGAGATGGACGAGCTGTACAACCTCATCAATTTGTTAAAGCCAGGTCACCTCGGCCATACTTCCACCTTCTCTACCAATTACGTAGAGGGCAAACGCCAATCCAAAAACAGCGAGAAATTGCGCGAGGAGATTGAAAAGGTCATGATTCGCAACAAACGAAGTGATGGTGGTATTCAATTCACCAGTCGACGCGTTCAGTCGATTCCGATTGACCTTTCTCCAGAGGAATTGACCTTGTACGAAGGTGTGACGCGCTTTGTTCGCGAGCAATACCAAACAGGATTTGGGGTTGGCGGCTTCAACTCTCTCGCTCTGATTACCTTGCAGCGTGAGGTCTGCTCAAGTAAGGAAGCTGCGTTTATGACACTGTATAACATGCACCAGCGCACCGGCGAGGACTCTCCCTTGCGCACACAAATTCTTGAGCTAGTCGAGATGATTAAACAAATTGAGACGCATTCCAAGGCTGCCAAAGCGGTCGAGCTCATTCAACAAATCAACGACAAAGTCATCATTTTTACAGAGTATCGGGCAACACAAAACTATCTGCAAAAGTATTTGCACGACCACGGCATTACTTCTGTCCCCTTCCGCGGCGGATTTAAACGCAGTAAAAAGGACTGGATGACTGATCTGTTCCAAAATCGTGCACAAGTCCTGATCGCGACGGAAGCAGGCGGGGAAGGGATCAATTTGCAGTTCTGCAATCAGGTGATTAATTACGACATGCCGTGGAATCCCATGCGAGTGGAGCAACGAATCGGTCGCGTCCATCGTCTCGGACAAAAAAGGGATGTGCACATTTACAATTTATCGACAACAGGAACGATCGAGGAGCATATTCTCAAGCTGCTGTATGAAAAAATCGACCTGTTTGAAATGGTGATCGGTGAACTCGATGATATTGTGGAACGCCTGAATCTAAGTCACTCCTTGGAAGATAATCTGATTCAAATCATTATGGATTCCCGCTCCTCCAAAGAAATGGCGCTGAAGCTCGATAACATTGGACACGCGATTCGGGCAAGCAAAGTAACCAAAGAAGCCGTCCCGCTTTCTGAGGCGGCTGACCAATAACTCTTGTTGGAAACGAAAAAGAAATGAGGTCTCCTGATGCAGCAACAACAGGTCAGACAATTTGTCGAGCGCTATTTGGCGACTTTTTCTGCCCATATCGTCGAATCTCACCCAGATTATTTCACAGTCAAGCTCCCTGTCGAGGTGGACAAAGATATCGGCAATCGCCCTTTTTACTGGAGCTGGGTGGATAAGATGAATTTGGCTTATCAACCATTAGTACTCACCTTTACTTTTCATCCGGATTGCATGCCAGAGGGTTTGCGATCCGAGCATCTGCATCTAGGGGCTGCCCGCATGCAACAAATTTTCGCTTCAACCAAAAAGCATGGCAGCTTTGTCTGTATGTACGAGCAACAAGGGGGACTTTTAGGCAATGCCGGCAAGCGTCGGTCAACCCCTCTCGTGCCTTGGCTCGGGATGAACTTGAAGGTTTCTCTGCTCTGTGACAAGCGACGTGACATTTTATTGTACCTGGGGATTAATTTGCATCAGCCACGGATGGTGGCGGATTTCACTTCGTTTTTATTTTCACTTTCCTTGACCCCTACCATCCCTGACTACTATTACACGTTGGATCGAAAGGTAACCATACAGGAAGCCCTCCAAATGGTACAACTGGAAATCGAACATACATTGGAACAAGAAGATCAGCAGTGGGCAGAGGAAGCGCGCACACGTTTACGCGAGGAAATGGCCATCTTAGAAGCGTACTATGAAGAATTGGCACGGCGAGAACCACAAGATGAGCAGACAAACGCAGACGAAACCGAAGATGAAGCAGAGCAACCAGTAGCTCAGTCGTCACTCGGGCAAGAGGCTCAGCAAACCGAGCCTGATCCAGCTGGAACAGCTTCTGTCGAACAGCCAATATCTTTTGACGAATACCGGGCTTCTGGCGGACGAATCCTCGACTTTTTACGTGCAAATGGAATCCAAACCACTCCACGCGAAGAGATTAATCAAGTGGAATGGAAAAAGAGCACGCCAGATGAGGAAAGACAACGCCGAAAGGACGAGCTGGCATGGCAATACGAGCCGCGGATCGAGGTTTCGTTCATCAACGGTGGCTTGTTCTATTTATCTTCCGCTCCTCCGCTCATGCGGTCATCGAAAGCAAAAAGTATGCGACATCTCCCCGCATCAGGGCGAATCATGTAAAAGATCAACGAGAAAATGTGAAACAGAAAAGACACGTTGCAACAAATCTTTTTGTCATAGCTGGTTACAATAGGAATAGGTTAAGCCTTTACAAAAGGTGGTGCATAGTTGTGACCAGACGATTTCTTCCTTTTATCGCTGCTCTTTTGTCTCTGATGCTGCTCTCCTTACCAGCTTTTGCGCAAGACGAAGCAAGCTGGGACAAGCAATTCCAAGCACAAATTCGAGAATGGATGGATGCAATCGCAAGCCGAGACCCTCAATTCAAGCAATGGCAGGACGCAAAGACGGACGTGCAAACACTTGGTGCAGGGCAGCATCAATGGCTGGTAAGTATAAAAAAAGCGGACAAGCAAGTAGGGTATTTGGTGATTGGAGAAGCACCTGATTCTACTTCCCATGAGAAATTTGTTCTGCTGGAATACGGTGTCGGGGAGTACATCTTGTTCGATGACGCTTTTGCTCCGAAAGAAATCGCGGCAGAGCCAGTTTATGACGGGTTTGCTTCCTACTGGCTGATCACCCAGAAGTCAGATACACAAATGGTCAATGCAAAAACGGGAGAAATGTATCCCACTTCCTTTCAAATTAGTGAGCGCGCTGTCGATGCTTTTGCAGGCGAGAAGCTCATACAAAATGGACAACGCCTGACTCAAATGAGAATTTTAAACGCAGCCGAGGCTGATCCTTTTGATCATATCGGGTGGGTCAGCCAAATGAGTACAACGGACACAGACGTGTCCTGGAATCAATTGTGGCAGCAAGATTATACCTCGCCGGTAACATTAGCCGTCCCGATTCATCAGTCACAGGTTTTGGCACCCTTTGTCGTGGGGTCCCTGCATTTATGGAACGACCAAAATGCTTATGTCGGCGTATGGGATGAGGGCCTGCGCTTTGTCCCGTATTCGTATGCCCATCGCGTCGGACGATTTTTTGTAAACGAAACAAGCTCTCCTGCCGAATAACCGGTTGGAGAGCTTGTTTTTTACGTTTTCTATTCACCGATGTTCTGTAGGAGAGAGACGTTCATGAACGGCATGAAAAATTTCATTGACCGTCATTCCCTCTGCATTAATGATGGGAGCACCTGTAATCGTTTTGTTTTCATCACCCAGTACGTTGATATCCTGTCCTGTAATGACAATCGCATCTACCACCTGCTGCCAGTTGCCCAAATCAACAACATCGTAACCATTTTGACGCAGCATCTTGCACAGTTCAGACAGGGAATTTTCTACCGCTACTCTCGCCATATGCACCCTCCGTCTTCGTTCATGATAGGTTTGCGAATTTTATTTGCGCCACAACAGTCGAATGGACATGGGAATGGCACCAAACCAGCGTGACGACCAAGACTCGCGTGGAGTCTTACGCAAACGGCGTTCATCTTTCGGGGTATCCATGTACTGAACAAACAGTTTCGTCAGGTACTTTAAATATTCCTGAAAGGACATCGCACTTGACCTCCTTCTTACTCACGGATTCACACCATGGCGCAAGCGCTGTCCCCTCTATTGTTCCCCGTCCTGCGTTCTTTCAACCACTTGGCTCGTAATTTCCATCACAATATCGGAAAGGCTCTTTCCTGTCGTATCCACCTGAATCGGGGCGAAATCGTATACACCAGCGCGCTCCGCCATTAAGGTTTTTACCCTTGTCGCTACGCCTCCTGCCAACAAGGGCCTGCCTGTATCATTTTCCAAACGCTTGATGAGCTCTTCTTCCGTGGCATACAGCGTGATTACGATGCCGTGCTCCATCATCATCTCTACGTTTTGCTTCCGTAATACAGCTCCTCCCCCAGTTGTTAGTACCTGATGCCCTGCTGCCAGTAATTGTGCAAGACGTTTCGTCTCGACGTCTCGGAAATACGCTTCGCCCTGATCAGTGAAGATTTCTGGAATGCTGCGACCTTCACTTTCCACAATCGCATCATCCAAGTCCGTATGCTTCATTCCCAAAGAGGCAGCGAGTGCGGCGCCAACCGTGGTTTTTCCTGTTCCCATAAATCCGACTAACACCAGGTTTTTCATTTTGTTTCTGCCGCCTTTCCAATCGTTCGGTATGTATTGATCTTCACCGTTTTTTGTTGTTGATTGTACGATGTCTCATACCCTAATGCTTTTTCAAAAAATGACAGTGGAACCATCGTACGTTCTTTGATTTCGATTAACGGGCTGCCTAAATCTATTCGCTTCCCATCTACGACAGCAAAGCGCTCCCGTTCCTTTATAAATACTTCGCGTCCATTTCCTTTTACGCGGATCATTTGTTTCTTGTCGTCCCAGCTAATGGCTAATCCCATTTTCTCACCGAGCTCACGCAGTGGAATATACACCGTATTTTGGGTGACCCGAGCCGGAATCGATGGATAAAAACTCATGTTATTGATGATCGTGGTGATATAGGGCTCCAATTGCACGGCACCAAAGCCATTCTTATTTGCACTATTGGTATACAGGGTGAAATATTTCGCTTCCCCTTGCAAGGTTTGCCCAAGCGCCTGATCGAGATGCTCTGCACCAATGACACTGCCATGATAATTTTGCTGGACGCGCTGCAAGAATCGCTTATAGGCATCGTCACCGATTTTGCGGCGCAGGTTATCGAACAAGAGTGCTCCCCGGGAATACCAGGTCAGCTTAAACTCTTCTTCGGTGGCAAACTTCTGCAACGGCTTGTCCAGCTTTCCATTTGGATAGCGCTCTTGCAAACGTTTGACATCCCGGTTGTACTCATCTAACAGAGTCGTAGCTGATTGGGCACCATAACGCTTCTGCAAGTAATGAGACACACCGAGCTCCACCAGCCCCTCATCAAGCCACCCATGCGAGGACTCCAATGTAGCCACACTGTTGTACCACCAAAGATGCCCCACCTCATGCGGCAGCCAATGATCGATCAGATTGTTGTGATGCATGTCTCTTTTGAATACGGCGAGATTCGCGTATTCCATGGCGTACGTCGTTCCTGTACTCGTTTCCGCAATCGCCACGTGCGGATACGGCAACGGACCGTACATGTCGATGAAAGTAGGAAATACCGATTGGGCAATGCCCTTGATTCTTTCTATGTTCCCTTTATCAACGGAAGCAATGTCAACCGTTAAATTCGGAGCAAATTGAATCGTTTCAATGTGATAAAGCGGACTTCCCACCAGTCCAAAGTTCAACAGATTTTTTGCTTGATAATGGACTTGTTGCTTACTGCCACCGATTGACTTCGTTTGTCCTCTACCCCATGAACTGACCCATTTGTAGCCTTGTGGAGAGGTAAATGACACATCGTAATCTCCATAGTGGTAAACGAATGGATCACCAAAATCAACGCGTTGCGGCGGGTTATACCAAACACCTTTTTGATTTTGGGCCCCCAGCATCGGGTACCATGTCGTTAACGTCCATATATCGTCTTTGACCCCAAATCGTGTCCCCCTACGTGGAACCGGGTTCTCGAATTCAATGGTTAAAGCGCCACGAAGCTCTTTACCTAGAGGATTTGCCAGCTTCACCAGCGATTGGCCACGTTCAAAAGAAAGCGGCTTGTCCTTGTAGCGAATCGACTTCACCGTCATTTTGTTCCAAAGGTAGTCGTAAATATACAGCCGTACATCTGGAGTTTTCGGGTTGTCGAACTCCAAGGTCATATTCCCGGTTATTTTTGCTTCGGACGTATGTAATTCAGCTTGAATCTTATAGACAGGGTTCAAATCCTTAACATAAGACGGCAGAGGCGGATCATAGGAAAATGGATCGACGAACTTTTGCTCCTCCTCAGGTGATTGATTCATGGCAATGATTTGAGAAATGGCTGGCCAATACGCGACGACCCCAACTGAGCCAAAAAAAATGAGGATCGTCACACATACTAGCAAGCTCGTTTTATGTAGTGATTTCATGACAGCCCCCAAATAATAAACCGCCCGGCGGCAGGCGCTAAATGTTTTTGTTTCATTGTAGCAAATATATGTCAAACTGAGTAGAAATTCAGGAGATTCTGTAGAGAATACGCCTTATTTGACAATGGTCTTTCCTGAGTGAAATAAAAAAGCCGCCACTCATTGTATCGTAATGATTGGCAGCTTTCTTTAGCGTTTACCAGGTTTCGTACATAATTTTTCCTGTCTGGCTAAGATCATAACCCCCGACCGCTTCCAATTCCTTCTGAAATGGACGTGAATCGAGAACATCAAGAACGGCCTGAATGAGCGGTTCATTGTCCTTATTTTTCAACAAGACAAGGTCATATCGCTCACGCACAGTTGGGACAAACTCCACTCCCACGAGTGAAGCTGCCTTTTCAATACCCACCCCTACGTCTGCCTCGCGCCGAGCTACTACCCCTGCGACTGCCAGGTGATTGGACTCTTCCCGTTCATAGCCAATCACGTCCTTCCCCGCTATTTTTGCCAGTCGAAACTGTTCTTCAATCAACGTGCGTGCACCAGACCCTTTTTCCCGATT
Source organism: Brevibacillus sp. AG (assembly GCF_028369215.1). NCBI lineage: Bacteria > Bacillati > Bacillota > Bacilli > Caryophanales > Paenibacillaceae > Brevibacillus > Brevibacillus sp. AG. Next base: position 1,080,571 of record NZ_JAQMYO010000001.1, read on the forward strand.
GACCATTCGAATCCCCGGCTTCGTAAAATCGCTCCATGCTTTGATCTGTTTCGGATTACCTGCCTGAACGTAGAATCCGGCCCAACGTGACAACATATTGATGACAACAAAACGGTGCCCACACAAAATGCGACGAATATACGGGACATTGTATTCGTTGGTATCCCCATCGTACAAGTGTGTGCTGACGATATCAGCCTTACCTGTATACATCGCCACGAGGCTGTTCAGAGAGCCCACGTACGAGCGAAGCGGTCGGTATGCCTCATCCTTTTTCTCCAAATGCCCGGCTAGTAGGTCCAAGCTCACATCCTGTCCGCTAATAATAATATTGCGGCCTGTACCAGTCTGCTCATGTCGTGACGTCTGCTGAGCTTGTCCTGTCTGTGGGATGCTGACGGCTGAGGCTTGTCTGTATTCTCCCTTTGCCTTCGCCTTGTACGCTTCCAGATCGCTTTCGTCTACGCGCATTTGCCTCCCGACTCGATAAGCGGGCAGCTCTCCTTTTTTAATCAGATCGTAGACCGTCAGCTTAGAAATACGTAGAATTTTTGCTATCTCTTCGGTGGTATAAGAATTTTGTTGACTCATGTCCCGCCTCCGTTATCTCCTTTGCTCTATTTTCAAACAACTGTCGTAAAATCGCAATTGATTATTCATTACGAATCCATATAATCTAGTTATGTCCAGTTATAATTAATTATAACTAAATATAATTATGGAGGTCTTTTTTTATGAAGAAGCACTGGTTAGCCTTATTGACGGCATTTTGCTTGATGCTCACTGCTTGCTCGACAACACAAACAGCCCCACAAGCAAGTGAGCCAGCAAAAACCGAAGCAGCAAAGATAGAATTGATGATTTCTGCTGCTGCTAGCTTGACGGATGCCTTGAATGAGTTGAAAACGCAATATGAAACAGAACACCCGGGAACGACCCTCACCTTTAACTTCGGTGGCTCAGGAAAACTCGCCACACAAATTACCCAAGGCGCTCCGTCTGACGTATTTTTGTCGGCTAGTAAAAAAGACATGGACGGTCTAGAGGAACAGCAGCTGATCGCCAAAGACACTCGCCAAGACTTCACGAAAAACTCGCTTGTTCTCATCGCAGGTAACACAAGTGCTGTCGCAGTCTCTTCTTTTGAAGAGCTGAGCAACGCAACGATCAAGCACATTGCCGTCGGTGAGCCTGAGACAGTCCCTGCTGGACGATATGCGAAAGAAACATTGGATACGCTGAAAATGTGGGATTCTCTTTCGTCACAAATGGTATTTGGCAGCGATGTTCGCCAAGTTTTGACCTTCGTAGAATCCGGTAACGCAGAAGTCGGTATTGTCTATTCCAGTGATGCCGCCGCTTCGAAAAATGTAAAGGTATTGGCAACAGCCAAGCCTGAATGGCACAAACCGATCGTTTATCCAGGTGCGGTCGTCAGCGCATCGAAGAACCCAGATGCAGCAAAAGCTTTTCTTGCCTACTTGACAAGCGACAAAGGAAAAGCGATCTTACAGAAGTATGGGTTTCAATAAATAAACCAACCGAATCGAAATTGGAGGTGGCAAGCGTGATCGAAACGAATCTTACTCCTTTGATGCTTTCCCTTAAAGTAGCTGCGCTCTCCACCTCCTTTGTATTTGTCCTTGGGATGGTTTTTGCTAGGTGGATGACACAAAAGGATTTTTGGGGGAAGAATGTGCTGGAGTCCTTCTTTTTGCTTCCGCTTGTTCTCCCTCCCACTGTTGTTGGCTTCGGCTTGTTGATGCTTTTCGGAAAAAACGGCTTTCTCGGCCAGTTACTGCATGAATGGTTCAATATTACCGTCGTCTTTACGCTGACAGGAGCCGTCATTGCCTCGATTGTCGTTTCTTTTCCATTGATGTATCAGAGTGCAGTCGCTGCCTTTACAGGAGTAGATCAACGTTTGGAGAATGCAGCACGCACGATGGGCGCTTCTGAATGGCGATTATTCTGGACCGTTACCTTTCCGTTGGCTTGGCCTGGCCTGTTGGCTGGGTTTGTTCTTTCTTTTGCCCGTGGTTTAGGGGAGTTTGGTGCTACGCTGATGCTCGCAGGCTACATCCCTGGGAAAACCGATACGATTCCCGTCGCCATTTATTTTGCTGTAGAGGCTGGTCAAATGGATAAGGCATTGTTTTGGGTCATCATTATTGTTTCCTTAGGTATGGGTACGACTCTCTGGCTGAATTGGTGGAGTCGTCGAAACGTGCGCAGGTACGCCAATCAAAAGTAAGGCAGGTGAATGGTAAATGCTCTTTGTCAACATACAGAAGCGTTTGCCTGATTTTATTTTGGATGTGTCCTTTTCGGTGCAGAAGGAAATTGTCGTGCTGTTCGGACCATCCGGCTCTGGCAAAACAACGATATTGAACAGTATTGCAGGTCTGGTTCATCCCGATACCGGCGTGATCCAATTAAACGAGAACGTCTTTTATCGCGAAGGACAGAAGCCGCTTCCCGTACAAAAACGCAACATCGGGTATTTATTTCAAGATTATGCGCTGTTCCCTCACATGACAGTCGAGCAAAATGTTCGATACGGCTTGAAAAAAGAGCATGAGCTAAATTTGGCTCCATTGTTGTCCACAGTGGGAATCGATCATCTGCTGCAAAAATATCCTCACCAATTATCCGGAGGACAAAAACAACGGGTGGCACTCGTACGTGCACTTGCTACTGAACCAGACATTCTGCTCCTTGATGAGCCTTTATCTGCGCTGGATGCGGATACGCGTAAACAATGCCAGGATGAGTTGCTTCGCCTTCACGCTATGTGGAACATCCCGTTTCTACTGGTCACCCATGATCATGAAGAAGCCGAGAAGCTCGCAGATGTCATTTTCCTGATTGATAACGGCACAATCAAAGAACGGAAACATGAAAAAAGCCATTCAGCAACGTCCATTTCCCGATAATGGGATGGCATTGCTGGATGGCTTTTTACTATCGAGCTGTGATTGGTTCAATTTTCACATCGTTTTGCTTTGCCCACTTATGTACTTCGACAAGGAATTGCAGTACGTCATGGCTCTCGTGATGGACACAAAGGGTATCGGCCGCCAAGTCAATGTGCTCGCCATTGACCGTCATTACTCTTTGTTTTAAAACGAGCTGACGTGTCTGCTCCATGCGTTCTTCCTTGCTGATCAGCACGCTTCCTTCCAACTCACGCGGGGCCAATCGACCATTCGGCAAATAAGCCCGCTCTGCAAATACTTCCTCTGCCACTTGAAGGCCGTGTTCCAAGCCTGCCTCTACTAGCTTACTGCCAGACAACGCATAGAGGATCAATTCCTCATCAATATCCGCAATGGCTTGGACAACCGCTTCGGCGAGCTCTGGGCGTTCAGCTGCTTCGTTATACAACGCGCCATGCAATTTCACATGGTGCAGCTCCCCACCGAGTGCTTTTGTAGTCCCAGCCAAGGCTGCAATTTGATACAGCACCAGCTCATACACTTCATTGACAGACAAGTTCATCGAACGACGTCCGAAGCCTTGAATATCTGCATATCCGGGATGTGCCCCGATTTTCACATCATGCTTGAGTGCAGCTTCGATTGTTCTGCAAATAATATGCGGATCCCCTGCATGCAATCCGCAAGCAATATTAACGGAGGTGATCCATTTCATAATCCCCAAATCCTCAGATTGTCGACCTCTGCTGAAGCCCTCTGCCATATCGCAGTTAATATCCAGATGAATCATGTATGCTCACCTTTCTTTCGCTAATCTATCTCTTGAAAACGCATTCATTCGCGTGGCTTCTCGTTTTCTTCCACTTTAGCATACCATGTACGCCCGTTTAACAAAAGCGAAAAAGCTGCCGAAAATTGGCAGCTTATGAACAACTTATGTCGAACCAACGGTTGCTTGGCTGCTTTCTTCTGTCTGTAAGGTCTCTGCTAGTGCCATTACCTGGTTCTTCTCTTGTTTATAATCGTATTCCTTTGCCTTATCCGGTCTGGCATTGTTGTACTCTACCGGAATCTCATGGCGATGGGAGCGTTCAATTTTTGTTACGAAGTGCAGCTTTTCCATAATGCGAATCGTTTCATCCAACAAATTGGCATCCACATACATCGAAACGTAATTTAAGCGTTTGGAGATGTAATGAATGGTGCCAAATTTGCGTAAATTTTTGGCGGCACGCGTGTTTTTCACCCACACGGCGACCCCCAGACGTCGCTCTCTCATGTTTTGCCGTCGGTCTCCTTCCCAATCGTGGTATACTTACTGGTGAAAGCTTATTACAGAAAGGAATCGTGGTCCTATGCTGGCTACGTTTTATCATCAATTCGAGGAAGCGCTTCACCGCGAAAAAATCGTGACCCATAGCAGTTGGCGAACATATGCAGGCCAGCTCTTTTTCTATGTATGCAGTACGCTCCCTGCTCCTATGCTGACAAAGCAGCTCATGGAAACAGGAGAGCGCCTGACCACTGATACCAAATTAAAGCCAGAATGCATTTACGTGCGCTCTGATGACGCGCAGCATGTGTATCGCTTCCGCTTTCGCGTACCTGACGAAAAGCAGTTTTGCTGTGGCAATCTTTGTGAAGACTGTTTTCTGCTGCGCCAAAATGAATCGGGAACAGCGTGAATTACGATGGCTTTTTCACACTGCAGCCGCAGCTTCCACCTGTCCCGCAACCACTGCCCTGCGCCTCTAAAAATGGATTGTTACTCGGTACCTTTATCGTTTCCGAGACGGAATGAGCAATAGTTCTACTCACCTGATACAAGAGCTCATCCAGAGCATCCTCTGCTCGCTTGAATGCCTGTACGGAATCCCTCAGTTCAATGTTGCGCTTCAGTTCCCGTACTTCTTTGGATATATGATTGTAATCCGGGTGATACTTCCCGAACCGTTGCACATCTTCGTACTGTTCCTTCTTAGCCTCGAACACGACGAGCAGACGTTGCACTTCCTCATCTGCTTCCATTTGGCGTTTGGCCTCCAGATAATCTGAGACCTCGCGCGAGTGGTTAATCATCGTGGACAGCTCATGAGACTCCATGATCAACTGTGTCATATCCACAGCTTCCAATGTTTCCATAAAGCGAGACCTCCTTTCGCCGTAAAGTGAAAACTTTACGTCATTCCTGATTGTATCACGATGCACACCCTTAGTACAGATATTCGGGCACGACAATGCGCACTCGCTCAATGTTGTCGAGACGGTAGCACTGTTTGCCGCCCTGTCCGGCAATCGTAACCATCCAGTACCCCATTTCCAGGCGTACTTCTGTCGGCAGCCCTCGCAGCTTTTCTTTGCCGCTTTGCTGGATCTCGACTTCCAGCTTCAGTTCTATTGCGCGCTTAAACAAATCCCGCATGGACTGTGGATGATACGATTGGAAATGCTTCGTCCACATTTTTGGTAGTGCGGCGATTTGCTCATTTTGCTCAGGGAACGTGTTTTCAATAGCATAACCGTCCCAAGGCCGTTCAATGAGAAGCAAGCCTTTATTCCCCGCTTGACTATTTTGATGCGGCTGGAGCTCTTTGCTTGCGCTAGCAACATGTGACAGCACTTGTGGCTCATAACCGAAGTGACGTAGTAAACGGATTAGTTCTTTTTCCTGCGAGTGTGGAATCAAAAACGCATTCGGCGATATCACTTGGGTAAGAAATGGGTGAAAGTCAGGAATTTCGCGCCATTCCTCCAGAAATCCAGCATGTGCTGTCCGCACGAGGAAGTACGGCTCCATTTGAATCTGCCTTGCTGTTCTCGCCCATTGGCTCACAACCTCAATCAAGCTCTCGGGCAACGGATGAACACAGGAGGCGCGGAGCTTTTCGATGACTTGCTCCTCCGTCCCTCCTTGAGCCAAATACGATTGCAACAGCCTTGCTTGCAATTCTCCCCGAATCAATTGCCCATCAAATTGGAGCTGGCAAAATCGGCTGATCTCCCATACATCCAGCAATGGAACAAGTGGAGGGATGGTAATGGCACCTGTGGGGTCCACAAACCAGCCTTCCTCCGACGATAATCGCGGCAAGCTGCTCCAACGCCAAAAAATCCCTCGCTCCTCGTCCATCCCAAGCTGAATCCATCCCAGCCCTAACAGTACATGCATCCATTGCTCCACAATGAGCTCCTTTGCATTGTCGGGTAAAGGGAATCCTGCTTCGCTTAGCATGCGCAATTGCTCATGGATGGAACACCACTGCTCGACAGGAACCTGTCTCATCAATTGAATGAAAAATTCCCACCAGTCGCCATGCGGCAAAAATTGTTCCATGACGAGTTGGTACATCTCTTCCCAACGTACGAGCGGCAGTTGATGTAGCCATTGCTTCGTTCGATTGAGATCGAGTACGAGTTCTCGCTCTTCCCTATGCACCAAGCCCAGTCTGAGCGCAATATCAAGGACAACGGTCAAGGATAAGCCCTCTCTTTGTTCCTGATCGAGCGGTGGAATCACGATTCCTTTTACATGCTCGTCTGTAAACGAGAGCAGCGGCAGCATTTTTTGCGACATCCTGCGATGAATGCTTCCTTTTTGCGTAATGGGAATTTGGTTATCTCGAATAAACAACAAAAGCCCAAAAAGATCCAGCTGTATCCCTCTGCCTGCTGATATATAATAAGGGAGCGTTTTTGAAAGAGAAACAAAAGCCTGAGAGGCTTCCGGCAGCATTTGATTCGTCAACTGTTCTCGAACCTCTTGTGGCATCAAATAGCCGATCTCACTCCACATTTTCCGTACAGTCAAGATCAGTCCAAGCCGTCGCAATTTCGTCAAGCCGACTGACAGATGTCTGTGCTCTTTTGCCGTTTCGCGTTCCCAAGCTCGTTTGCTAAAAAAACCTCTCGTCGCTTTGGTTACGAAAAGCCAGATAACGGCTCGTTCCAGCTCATCTGCCTGTTCCCATACTTGCCCAATAAAAGCGGGGTCCAACAATCTCGCTGTTAATTCTTGCTCTTCGGCAATCTGATATCGTTTGGTCTGTTCATGTAGAATCGCTTGTCGCGTTGATTCGGACAGGTATTCCAGCGAATCCTTCACACGCACGCCTGTCACCTCAGTCTATATGATGTTCGATTCATTACTTTACCAATTGGAGGGATCTTGATGTTGCATGTATTTCCTAGTTTACTCTTAACAGCAACCTTGGCAGTAACGGGTACACAAGTCTTGTCACCTCAACATCCTACCGTATCTGAGCCTGTGGCGAAAGAGGCTGTACAAGCAGATGCTGCTTACGAGGCCGTTGCAGCTCCCTATCCGCCGGCTGTGCAGGAAGCTTTGACGAAAGTTCGAAAAAATGGCGGACACACTATTGTTCGTGCCAATGGAAAATCCTATGTAGTCGTGGGTGCAGGACAGCGCCCTACAGGAGGATATCGTTTAGTGGCGGACCAAGTCAAGCGGACTGGCCCTCATGCCTTTGCCGTACACGTGCGGGTACAAGCACCAGCTGCAGGTTCGATGAAAACACAAGTCATCAGCTATCCGACGTTGGTGATTGCCCTGCCAGACCAACAAGCAAAAGTCAGTGTGCATATGCGCTAGTCTATCCACGAAAAAAGCCGACAGTTCGAATGCCACAAGGCGTATCGAAGTCGGCTTTTTTCCTTTTCCCAACAGTTACCCTTGCTTATTTAGGGCTTTACCTCAATGGAAAAGCTCTCTGCAACACCATACGACTCGTGGTTATTATGGGCCAATTCTACCTTGACCTCATGCTTCCCAGCCGGGATATCCTTCATGACATAGTTAGGCTCAAATACTTTGGCGATCTTTTTACCGTCGAGGTACAGATGAACATGACCTTCCCCGTGCTTGTTTTCTTTCCCCATGTTTTCGAGGGAAAAAGAGAAGTTCGTAACGGCCAATTTGAGTTGCAAATCATCTTTCTCAAGGGTATGCGTCACAGCGAGTGTCGGCGCTGCATGATGAGCGTGCGACTCGTCTGCTACCACTTCGGTTTGCGCTTGTTGGTTCGCGTACACAAACCACTCCACACCAGCCGCAATGGCAATCAATAGAAACAAGCGGAAAAGAAATCGTTTGGTTTTCACCGGAGCTGCTCCCTTCCAAAATGAGTCTTACCCCAGTGTGCCCGACTCCTGATTGGTTCATTCATCCTTTTTTGCTGCAGGATCTAACCTGCTATCCATACATACTCAGCATTCTAATAGGTAAAAGTAACCACAAGATGCTTTGGGGAGGTCAGTGACTGCGTATGAATGCATGGAATGAAACTCTTTCTATTTTTGCTTTAGGAGGAGTATATGAAATCGGCAAAAACATGTACGGGATTCAATGCGGGGATGAAATCGTCCTCATTGATTGTGGCTCGAAGTTCCCGGATGAGAGTTATTTAGGAATTGATCTGATCATACCGGACATTAGTTATTTGCTGGAAAATCAAGAAAAAGTCCGAGCCTTGATTGTCACGCATGGTCATGAGGATCACATCGGAGGCATTCCCTATTTTTTAAAACAATTGAACGTCCCTGTTTACGGTACCCGCTTAACGTTAGGACTTATCGAATTGAAGCTGAAGGAGCATGATTTGCTTCATCAGTCCACCCTTATCTCCATCGATCGTCTCTCTACTATTTCATTAGGCTCGCTCACGATCAGCTTTTTTCAGACGAACCATAGCATTCCTGATTGCTTGGGTGTTGTATTTGAGACAAAAGCAGGCTCTATTGTGCATACGGGCGATTTTAAATTTGATTTAACGCCGGTGCATAAGCAATCCCCCGATTTGCACAGAATGGCCGAAATCGGTCAGAAAGGTGTATTAGCCTTGTTGTCGGAAAGTACCAATGCGGAGCGCCCAGGCTTCACTCCATCAGAAAAGAACGTGGGCGATCGTCTGTTAGAAGCATTCAGTAAGGCACGGCAGAAAATATTTGTCTCGACGTTCGCTTCCAATGTATACCGCCTGCAACAAGTCATTGATGCGGTAGAAGCGACGAATCGAAAGCTAGCTTTGCTGGGCCGAAGTATGGTCAATGTGGTCAAAATCGCATCGGAACAAGGCTATTTACATATACCAGAAGACATGTTGGTGGAAATAGAAGAAGTGAGCGAGCTCGATCCAGGCCGTGTCGCTGTCCTATGCACGGGAAGCCAAGGCGAACCGATGGCAGCCTTATCCCGATTGTCGACCTCCGGGTATCGGCACGTTAAAGTAGAACGCGGCGATACCATCATCCTCTCTTCTTCCCCCATTCCAGGAAACGAACGGAATGTAGCGCGCATCGTCGATAACTTGTTTATTATGGGCGCCAACGTAATTTATGGCTCTGGGACAGGCATGCATGTGTCCGGACATGGCTTCCAAGAAGAGTTGAAGCTCATGCTCACTCTCATGAAGCCAAAATACTTCATCCCCATTCATGGTGAGTATCGGATGCTCCATCAACATCGTCTGTTGGCTGAATCCGTCGGCGTTGATTTCGAGTCCATTTTCATTGTAAATAACGGAGATGTCGTGGATATTCAGGATGGTGTAGCTGTACAGGAAAGAAAAATCCCTGCCGGAAATACCTTGGTGGATGGTTTGGGAATCGGTGATGTAGGAAATGGGATATTACGGGATCGCAAGCATCTTTCGGAAGATGGCATTCTCGTGATCGTTGTGACGCGCAGTAAAACCGACGGCAAGATTTTGTCGGGTCCTGACCTTATTTCCCGCGGTTTCATCTATGCACCGGAATCAGAGGGTCTCTTGGAAGAAGCCACTCGCATTGCATCCGAGGTGATCACCAATCTGCAGGAAGCGAATGTGAGTCAGTGGAACCGCTTGAAGCAAGGAATGCGGGAATCGATTGGGAAATTCGTATATGCCAAAACAAAGCGCAGACCCATGATCCTGCCGATTATTATGGATGTGTGAGGGAAAAGCCTTCTTTCTGGAGGGCTTTTCTATCATGAGATTACAATCTTGGGGTGATTTGAAATGGTGAAAATGCTTCGATTTTTTACGTGCCTTCTTTCGATCTTTTTTATTTTCTTTGCTTCGGTTCAAGTGTTTACACGATCATCATATCAGTTCCAATCTGCCCCGATTCTGCCATAATCCTGTTGTTTGTCCATGAAAACTCGAATCATACGATGGAGTGGCTTCCTCGACTCTTCACTGCGTCTCTTTTCAGTCAATCTTCGGTAGGAATGACAGTCGTATGCTCATCTTCGCTCCCACTTTTGAGATTGCCCTATGGTATTATTGCCTAACATATATACGGTTGCGGGCTTTTCATTTCGAAGTAGACTATATAAAATTAGAAAAAACTAGACGATTAGGTGATACGAATGAAAACGCTCTTCCTTATGCTATCTTTCATTTTCGCAAGTCTTTCTTCTATCCAGCCTGACCAATCCACAAGTATCTTTGTTTCTGAAGGTGAGAGTATGGCCCCTACCTTGAACAGCAACGATCGATTTGTTGCTGATAAAACCTACTATGACTCCCATCCTATGCAACGTGGGGATATTGTTATTTTCCAAGCCGAGAAAGATCGACAATACGTGAAAAGGGTTATTGCGTTACCGGGAGAAACACTTGAATATAAAGATGATATTCTCTACATCAATAACAAAGCAGTCGACGAACCATACTTAGCTGCCGCTAAAAATGTAGCCAAAAAAGAAAATCTCTATCTGACTGAGGATTTTGGGCCTATAACTATCCCCCAAGATACAATATTCGTTATAGGTGATAATCGTTTGAATAGTTTAGATAGTAGAATGATCGGTCCGATTCATGTCAATCAAATAGTAGGCAAGATGCTTAACAAGTTACCCTCACATTAATTCGTTTTATTTTTCCACGCTCCGTTTAAAGAGCGTGGATTTTTAACTCCCGAAATATTTTTCTTTCACTCTCAAAATATCTTCTTCGAATCCCGCTCTTCCTTCAAAATCTCTACAGCCTCGCGAAAACGCATAGAGTGAACGATTTCCCGCTCCCGCAAAAACTTCAAGCTGTCCTGCAAATCAACATCATCGGTCATGTCAATCAGCCATTGATACGTCGCGCGGGCTTTTTCTTCGGCCGCGATATCCTCGTAAAGGTCCGCTATTGGATCGCCCTTGGCAGCAATATAGGCTGCCGTCCACGGCACACCGCTGGCATTGTTGTAAAAGAGCGCCCGATCATGATTGGCGTAATGGTCACCCAGTCCCGCTTCCTTCAACTCTTCGACAGTCGCGTCTTTGGTCAGCTTATACACCATCGTGGCAATCATTTCGAGATGCGCAAACTCTTCGGTAGCGATATCTGTTAATAATCCGACCACTTTATTTGGGATCGTATACCGTTGGTTCATATAGCGAAGAGCGGCTGCCAACTCTCCATCCGCCCCTCCGTATTGCTCAATCAAATACTTCGCCATTCTTACATCGCACTTACTGACACGAACCGGATACTGCAGTTTTTTTTCATAGATCCACATCGGTTTCGTTATCCCTCTCTTCTAAACTTGCCAAGGCCATGGATCATCATTCCACTGCCACGGATACCCTGAATAGCTGCGACCAAGATTTTGCAAAGGCCCGTACAATTTCTCATATTCGTTTGCCAAAACCCAGCGTTGCTCTGTTAAATCATTAAACTGCTGAAGCGCATTTTGATCGGTTGGATGCGTATCTAAATAAAGACTGAGCTCAACCAGTACAAAGTCGATCGCTTGCAGCTGTTCAAGCAATGCGTAATATTGTTCATCGCCAAATCTATTTTCAGCTGTCATGAGTGCCCCCTCCCCAAATGACTCAGTCTGGGATCATAGGGGCTAAAAAGTGCCGGCCATAACGTACCTAATCTCAACGCTTCCATCGGGCTGTACTGTGGCAAGTTCTCCGGCTGAAACGTCATGAACAGCTGAGGGGGTACCTGGTACGTCTTCACCCGAATCGGCTGACAAGGATCATAGGGACCCACGTACGGATAATAGTCGCGTGTTTGCGAATGCAATGTCAAAATCCTCCTCCAGCTTGCAATGTCTGTTCCTTCATGACTACACTATGCAGCCCACCCAGTAGGCGTGATTGATCCCCCAAAACGACGAAACCGCTCTCCTCCATATAAGGAAAGCGGTTTACATCTACGATTCCACCTGTCCCAGTCCACCTAGCCATGCCACCGTCCAGATTCACAACATCTTTGTAGCCATTTTCTAGCAGGAGGTTTCCGCTCTCCACTCCCATCCTTCCGGTATGGCAGACGAAGACGACTTTTTTGTCTGTGGGGATACTGGTAAACTTCTCATTGATTTCTGCAAAAGGAATATTGATGGCATTGGGGACTCTTCCCTCTTCAAATAATTCGGGCTCGCGCAGATCCACAATCACCATCTCTTGTTCATCCGTCATCCATTGCGACAACTGTCCTGAATCAATGACTTGCAAAGATGGTTTGGTATTCCCAAATACGAGGGCTATAGTAGCGAGAACCACCAACAGAGCGCTCACTATCCATCTCTTTTTCATCCTATCCACCTCTTCGATTTCTATCTTGTCTTTCACCCTTACCAAAATGCCATAAAGTCCGAAATACCGAGCAGGACAAACACGATTCCAGCCAATTTTTGCGTGACCGTACCCCATTTCCTCGTTTTGTTCATGAGAGAAGGGCTATCACTTGCGACGGCAAGCAGCAGTAATACGATGAGCAATGGAAGCGCCGTGCCAAGTGCAAATACAGTGGGAATGATCGGGCCGAACGAGCTCGTGAACATCAAAGGCATCGTCAGTCCAAAATAGAGCCAAAACATCGTCGGACAAAACCCGAGAGAAAAGGCAACGCCAAGCCAAAAGGATTGTGTCTTTCCCTCAAATCGCTCCGAAAAACGCTTGATTTTTTCCTCAAATGATTGCGTATGTAGAAATGGCAGTCGAATCCATCCGATTAAGAACAATCCAATCAAAATAAACAACGGAGCCAGTAACTTTCTCGCCCACTGAAACAAAGGAATCGCTTGTGTAGAGAGTTGTTCACCGAACGCAAATACGATTGCTCCCAAAGTGGAATACACGACTGCTTTGCCAAGGATGAACATCCAGACATGACTACGAAAGCCACCTCTGACGACGACATTCTTCCCGAACACAGTAAAAGCAGCCACATTCCCCGATAACTGGCACGGTGCAAATGCGCCAACGATCCCGAGCAACAACGCTCCAATCAACGGTGCTTGTTCGCCCATTCCGTAATACAAATCGGAAAAGGGCTTGCTCATCCATGCTCCATATTGATACAAGTACGAATACCAATCCATGCTTCTCCTCCGAGTGGGTCTTCCTTTTCGTTTATTTTACAGAAAAGTTGTGAGGAAACGATGAAGAAAAAAAGAAAGGCATGATTCGCCTCTCCTTTGCTTCATCCAGTCACTTGCAAGCGTCCTATCATGCCGCTTTCTTTGTGTCCAGGGATCGTACAATAAAATTCATAGGTTCCTTCCTCCAATGCCTTCCACACGGTTTCAACAGACTCTCCTGGTTTGGCGTGCAAATGAACCACACCTTCAGCCATTGCTCCATGATGATGTTCGCTGCTTGATTCTGAAATCGTAACGATTTTTCCATGAGACACAACCTCGATATCGTGCTCTACATTGCCATCATTTTGAAAGACGACTTTGATCTCCGTATCTTTTTTCACGGTAAATTGGTTCGGTTTATACGAAAAGTCGACGGCTGTGAGGGTGATTTCTGTCGCGCGATCGCCTGCATAAAGAGCCGGGGATGGAAACGGTAATGATTGAAACCAGAAGAAGACGGCAAGCAGCAACACAGCTGGAGTGCTTGGATGATGAAAAAAGGAGGACCACTTCGTTTCTTTTTTATTGAAATCAATCAGCTTGGCTACGAGCAGCATACATACCGTATAGAGCATGACGAAAACAAACAGAAGAGGCTCTACTTTTTCACTGGGAACCATCTCTCCTAGCATGGCGCCCATCATCCCGCCCATGACACCCGATAAAATTCCTTCTACAATACTCAGGATCGACAAAGGAACTCCTAGCAGAAAACCAGACAGTCCACCAGCCAGCATTCCCCACATGGTGGATACATAAAGGTCTCCCCTGTAAACATCGCCGAGGATCAACCCACCGATCAACCCAATCATCATACTGACAGACATCGTGCTCATCATGCCTTGCATATGATCGATTCCCTGCTTTCGTCGCCATATAAACCATGTAAAGCAAACGTAAGCGAAACCGACATAGATCAGGACCTGATACACCGCGTTCAAGATACCACCCCCGAGTATATTCTCCACATTGTAAAGTATGTCCTACGTCAACAAAATAGGACAAAACGAACAAGAAAACCCTCTGACTACTGTCGAGAGGGCTCACACCTTTTCTAGTTCGCATACCGATTGGCAGCCTTTGCGCTCTCAAATTCCCCCTGATGATGGATACATGAAACATAGTGGTCGGATGAGATTCGCTCTAGCATAGGTTTCATATTCCGGCAGTGGTCAACCTGATGGGGGCAGCGGGCAAGAAAAGGACATCCTCGTTGGATTCCTTCATTCTGTACTTCCCCATCTAAAATCAGCTCTTGCCTGTGTTTGAGAAAATGATTGAGATCAGATACCACGGCTACGAGTGCGCGTGTGTAAGGGTGAGAGGGATGATACAGAACCTCATGGGTCGGTCCGATCTCGACGATATTCCCTTGATACATGACAGCTATCCGATCACACATGTATGCAGCCGTCGACAGGTCATGGGTAATAAACAACATCGTCAGACCCATTTCTTCTTTCAATGATTTTAATAGCTGCAAAACGCCCATTCTGACCGACACATCCAACATGGAGGTCGGCTCATCAGCCGCAACGAACTTTGGTTTTAAAATGAGCGCTCGAGCGATTGCAATTCTTTGCCGCTGTCCCCCGCTTAGCTGATGCGGATATCGCTGCAGAAAGCTTTCGGCAGGTCTTAGCTCGATATGGTTGAGAATTTGAAGCACTTGGTCCCTCTTCTTTTCAAAGGTACTCGCTATTTGATGGGCATGGAGCGGCTCCATTAAGATTTCAAGAATCGTCATTCCCGGATTCAATGAATCGTACGGGTCCTGAAAAATCATTTGCATCTCTTGCCGAATTCCCCTCACTGCCCGGTCTCCTAATCGGCACAAGTCTTGCCCATTAAAAAGAATTTGACCGGATGATTCTTTTGTAAGCCGCATAATCATTCGAGCAGTCGTTGTTTTCCCGCAACCGCTCTCCCCAATGATCCCGAGAATCTCCCCCTTTTTGATAGAGAAATTCACATTGTTTACGGCATAGACCGTCGTCTTTTTGCTGCGAAAAAACGCTCCCTGCTTCTTTTCAAAGCGTTTGACCAAATTTTGCACCCTCACCAAATCATTATTGGATTGCGACTTTTGCGGATCGGTCATGTCTTACCCTCCTACAAAACAGGATACAAAATGCCCTTCATGCACTTCTCTTAATGGTGGAGACTCTACCATGCATTTGTCTTGCACATGCTGGCATCTCGTATGAAATCTGCACCCTATTGGCGGGTTTATGAGTAGCGGCACTGTCCCCGGAATCGAACGACATTCTTTCTCGGGGTCATTTATATCGGGAGTGGCAGCGAGCAAACCTTGTGAGTACGGGTGCCTTGGGTTCGTAATCAATTGTTCCGTTGTCCCACATTCCACAATCTTGCCCGCATACATAATGGCAATCCTTTCACAAATAGCTGTCACCATCGGCAGGTCGTGAGAGATAAGGATAATGGATAAGTCCATAGATCGTTGCAGATCTTTCAATATCGCGATGACTTGCGCTTGGGTCAACACATCCAGTCCGGTCGTCGATTCATCTGAGATGACGACCTGCGGATTACAGGCTAGCGCCATCGCTATGGCTACACGCTGTTTCATTCCTCCGCTGAATTCATGTGGGTACGACTTGCGCCTCTGCTTCGGAATCCCGACCCTTTCCAATAGCTGTTCTGTTCGTCGGATCGCTTCACCCATCGTTATTTTTTCATGTAACAAAATCGCTTCCACGATTTGATCCCCAACCGTAAATACAGGATTCAAGGCATTCATCGCGCTTTGGGGAATAACAGAAATCGATTTCCAGCGGAGCTTTTCGATCTGCTCTGCTGGCGCCTGCAACAAGTCGACTCCACCCAGCATGGCCTTCCCGCTTATGACCTTCCCCGGGTATTCGAGCAAGCGCAGAATGGACTGAATCACGGTGGACTTCCCGCAGCCAGACTCTCCAATCAGTCCGAGCATTTCCCCCTTTTCTAGGTGAAAGCTGACATTCTCAACCGCTTCTACTACACCATTTGCCGTAAAAAAGTGTGTGTGCAAATTTTCGACGACGAGAACTTTATTCATGGCTATTCACCCTTTCCGCAGCCGGGGATTAAAGATTTGTTCCAGCGAGTAGCCAGCAAAAGCAAACCCGATGACCAACGCTGTAATTAACACACCCGGCGGCAAGATCCACCATAGCCATGCATCTGTCAGGAAAGCACTTCGCGCCTGTGCATAATACAGGGTCGTCCCCCAGCTTTTATTCAAAGGGTCGCCCAGCCCTAGAAAACTGAGGGAAGCCTCCAACAAGATGGCATTGCTTGCCGCCATGATGAATTGCGATAAGGCGATCGGTACGACTCCCGGCAAAATATGACGGAACATCACGGTAGGAACGCTGCTGCCAATTGATCGCGCGGCCTCCACGAACCCTTTCGTTTTTATCGTAAGGACCTGTGAGCGAACCACCCTAGCAGGAGATGCCCAGGTCAATACGGTAATGACGAAAATGAGATTCCAAAAGCTCGGACCGATAAACGCGGCGAGCAAAATCATCAATGGCAAAAAAGGCACAACGAGTACCAAATCTACCAGTCTCATGAAAGCAGAATCGATTTTCCCCCCGAAGTAACCAGCAACGATCCCCACAAGAGAACCAAGCAAAATAGAAAACAACGCAGCTAAAATACCGATCGTCAACGAAATGCGCGAGCCGTATAGGAGCTCGCTAAAGATGTCTTGTCCAACGTCATTGGTTCCGAGCACATAATCTCCGCCTGGCGGAAGAAATGGCGCAGCTACACGTTCGTCTGGGTCAAAAGGTGCTAGGAGTGGTGCCGCTAGCGCAACAATGACAAACAAAAGAAGAATGATGGTACCAATCGCCCCAAGTCGGCTAGACTGAAAAATGGTCCAGTACTGCAGCCATTTGCCTTTATCCATTGTTCCTTCCCACCTTTGGATCGAGAATCGGGTATAAGATGTCCGCTAGGAAGTTGGCGATGACTACGCTCAGCGTAATGATAAGAAATGCAGCCTGTATCACCGGATAGTCCCTGCTTAAGACGGCCTCAAACATCAGCCTGCCGATGCCTGGGTAAGCAAAAACGGTTTCAATCACCGTTGCTCCGCCAAAAATATTACCGAGACTGAGCATGAATACCGTAGCTACCGGGAGTAACGCATTCCGCATGGCATGACGGTATTTGATCATTTTTTCTTTAACGCCTTTGGCTCTGGCCATCATAATGTAGTCCTCGCCCAGCACGTTCAGCATCGAATAGCGCATCGTCATATAGGTTGTCGTAACGGTGATCAATACGAGTGTCACTAGCGGTAAAACGAGATGATGGGCAATGTCGGTAACTCGATCTAAGCCAGTCAAATTGCTCCATGCCGTCTGTGCCCCAAAGATAGGAAGCAGACCCCATTGTGCGGCGAAAATCGCTACCAGAATCATGCCCAGCCAGAAGGACGGCATCGCGCTTAAAAACATGAAAATCGTCAAGAGACTAACATCGCTTCTTTTTCCCCACTTCCAAGCAGATATCGTCCCAAAAATGACGCCTAACAAGGTAGAAATCGCTAAATTCAATCCAGTTAACAGTAGCGTCCACGGCAACCGCTCCGAAATCAACTGCGTTATTGGCATCTTTTGTTGGTAGGAATAGCCGAAATCCATCGTCGCTATATTCCCCAAATAGATGAAGTATTGCTCCAAAAGTGATTGATTTAATCCGTGTGCCTCTAATATGGCCTCCTTCTCTTCCGTCGTCATGAGCATGATGTCTTCTCCAGCTATATACGCGAGGGGACTCCCTGGCATCAAACGAGGGAGGAGGAAGTTCAATGTCAGCATAATAAAAATAACGAAAATATATTGAGTGACCTTGCCTGTTAGAAATCGGGTCATGAGTACACCTCTTCTTTCGATAATCAACAGGAACAAATGGTTCCCCCGCAATAACCTGGTGGAGCATGATTGCAGGGGAAGCTGTCAACATGCTTACCGTTCGTTGTTCGTTTTTCTTCTACTGAGCAAGTACAATCCACCCGCTACGACGACGATCATGATGAGAATGGTCACGATCGAGGTCGTGCCTTTTCCTGTATTCGCATTCGCCTGTTCTTGCGTGCTTGCAGGTGTTGCTGCTGGCTGTTCCGTTGTCACAGCGGCTTTTTCGCCATTGGAAACAAAGGAGAGCTTGTTGATGATGCCTTTCCCATCCTGGAATACCCACCCATCGTATTTAGCGGGATTGTACGCACTAATTTCCTCTGCATAGTACAAGGGGACGATCGGATAATCTTTGGCTACCTGCTCTTGCATCTGATTGATAATCTGTTGGCGTTTTTCCGGTTCCAATGTCTCATCGAGCTGCTCAGCCAGCTTGTCAAACGCTGCACTTTTGAATCCGCCAATATTGGTTCCCCCTTTGCCAGCTAGATCGGAGTGGAACAAATCAATCAATCTGGCAGGGAACAGCTGCATCGTAGTCGACCAGCCAAACATCGTCATGTCATAATTCCGGCCTTTGGTGACATCATATTCGGGCCAGACAAGACTAATCACGGTATCGGGGTCCATCGGTCGAACTTTCATATCAATCCCGATGGTTTTCATCCATCCCGCAATGATTTCGGCAGAGCGTATGCTAGAAGGATTGTTTGATTGGACCAGATTGACGAGTTCGAGCTTGTTGCCATCTGGCGCCTCTCGTAGGCCGTCATTGTCCGTATCTTTATACCCTGCTTGTTCAAGAATGGATTTGGCTTGTTCGACATCGGTCTTATGTACGACTGCCTTGTTGTAAGAAGAAGTAGCTGGATGAATAAAGCCGGGACTTCCTTTTGTGCCAAAACCGAGCAATACCGTATCTACCAAGTATTGCGGATCGATAGCAAGACTTATCGCTTGACGAAATTTTTGATCGGACATCGGGAACTTTTCAGCGTTGAATTGGAGAAACGTTGTAGCAAAACCGGGGCCTCTTTCCACTTTAATAGACGGATTGCTTTCAAACTCTTTGACGAGTTCCGGCTGGACTCTGCGACTGATGACATCCAGCTGCCCTGCCTTTAATGCTGTAAACATGGCGTTAGCTTCTGCGATGATGGGGATGACTAACGTATCGATTTCCGGTTTTCCTTTAAAGTACTGCGGGTTCGCTTTCAGCTTATAAAATTGATCCTTTTTGTAATCCTCTAAAATGAAAGGACCGCTCCCCAAGGAATTGTTAAAGTTATCAGGATCAGTCACAGAGCTCCAAATATGTTTCGGAAGAATCGGCAAATCAGCGAGAGGTTGAATGAAGAAATCTGGTTCAGGCCTCTCAAGCTCCATGATCACAGTGGTTGGGTCGGGTGTTTGAATGGTTTTCACGAGTGCAGCTGGGGTTGTAAAGCGGGATTTTTTATATTTCAACAGGTATTCGTAGGTGAATTTCACATCCTCTGAGGTCAAAGGCTTTCCATCCTGCCACAAGATTTGGTCATGCAAGTTCATTTTGTATTGCTTGCCGTCTTCGGATACCGTGAATTCTTTAACCAGCCAAGGAATCGGTTTGTTGCCTTTATCGAGGATAAATAGCGGGTCGTAGAGAAGATTGACCAGCTCGAGTCCAGGAAAACCGGTATTGTATGTGTACAGATTCAAGGAGCGTTCATCCTGTGTGATCCCAAGCTTCACCTCCCTGTGATTCTCGGCACCAGCCGGAACAACGAACAATGTGGAAAACAGAGCGATGAGCAGCCATATGATCCCGATTCGATTATGCTTCATCCGACATCTCTCTCCTAGTAGTTAATCAGTTCTTTCAAATGGAAGTTCCCATCACGTTTATATGCTTCTGCTAATGCAAAATGACCATGCGTTGCCAAACCGTGATACACATGAATGGCTTGATCGAGTACCTTGTGCACGGCTCTTCCCTTTTCGTAGTCAGAGGGTAACGCGGTAAACCCAGGGACGATAGCCTCCATTGCCTTCGCATCGACTGCTTCTTCAAAATGTCGGCCACTGAACTCCATCTGACTGTGCAAGACATCCATCGCTCGATTTTTTTGTTCCCACACCAACGAAATATCAACGACACAGTTGGGATGATGCGGAGTCATGTAATAGATCGTCGGGATCGGGTGAGCTTCCAAGCCAGGCAGTTCATCTAAAGCAAACTCCCGGCTGGCCAATGCGATACTTTCCAAAATCAAAATCATGGCTTGTCTACGGTCTGGGTCTAAGTCGTGAAAGGAATGCTCCGGGTCCTGCGTAATGATAATATCTGGCTTCACTTCTCGGATAATCCGTACGAGCTTTTTCTTGGACTCCGGACTGACATCTACATAACCGGATTGAAAACCGGGAAAATACATCTGAACCCCCAATACCGCTGCCGCCTCTGTAACCTGCGGGCGTGATTTTTCGCTAGACAGCATGATCGAGGCGTACGATTCCCCTCCATTGTTCACGTTAATGGCAAGAGCACCGCCACACTCCACCACTTCCATGCCGTACACACCTAACAGCAACATTTTCTTGCCCATTTTTTCATCTCCCTTATCATCCTGTTTGATTGATATTTTCTGTATTATGAAAATATTCTGACTTTAAAATACTATACCCCACTAACCTATATTTCGCAATAATAAAAAAGCTTCATTTCTGAAGCTTTTTATTTCATCAGCTTATTCATCGTGGTTAACAGCTCGTCAATGACTGCGCTGTCCCCTTCTTGGATGCGTTCAATCACACAGGATTTCATATGCCCTTCCAAAAGGATACGTCCCACTGAATTTAAGGCAGATTGTACCGCAGCAATTTGATTCAAGACATCATCACAGTAAGCATCCTTCTCCACCATGCCTTTAATCCCGCGAATCTGTCCCTCAATCCGATTGAGTCGCGCCTGCAAGTTTTGCTTGGTTTTTTCTGAATGATGACTGTTTCGATCAGATGTATGACAAGACTGTACAACGTTCAATTCTGCACTTGACAATGAGATTCCTCCTCTAATCATCCTAGCAAACATACGCTTCGATTATAATCTAAATTTTCAAAACGTAGCAAGTTCCATGTTCACATATCCATCAGGAAGACAGTCCCAATTCTTTTCGGACATTTTCCAATCCATATCGCTCAACAAACTTGAAAAACTTCTCTCTCTTTTTCCCTTGCGTCTGATACAAGGTAATCATGCTTTGAACGATGGAGGATAATTGTTCTTCCTTTACCTGCTCGACCAGGAGCTCGGCTGTTTTGGCCTCCATTGTTTTCGATTGACCTCCGACGTAGATTTCAAAGGTTTCTTTTCGCTTGACGATCCCAATATCTTTTACCAACGGCTCTCCACAGGCATTCGGGCAACCCGTATAACCGACTCTCATCGTAAAAGGAACGGCCATCCCTGCAATCGTATCATTCAAATTTCTCGCTGCCTCTAGCCCTTCAATCTCTGCTCCTTTGCAAAAAGAACAGACAGACAAATTCTTCACAACAGAGCCCGTTTCGTACACGCATAAGCCTTTTTCACGCAGCGCTTTTTTGGCATCGTCAGCCTTCTCTTCATTCATCTCGACAATAAGCTGCTGAAAGATTGAAAGTTCAATTTGTGCATCCTCGCCAACGATTTGACCGATCGCCACCATATCTGTTGGTGTAAACACAGAACCGCCGACACGAATTTCTGGACTTACGGCAAACTGTACACGCTTCAAAAGGCATTCCTCCTACACTATTTGAATTTGTAACATTCAGTCAACTAAAGACTTTATGAAAGGCTGCAATTTTATAATCACAGCCTTTCCCTCAACCTTTGCTTAAACGACATCGTATCCTTGATCTTCAATGGTCTCTTTCACATTTTCCAGCGAAACAACGGATTCATCAAAAGTCACACTTACCTGATTGTCAGCAAGGCTTACCGTTGCTTTGCTAACCCCGTCACTTTTTGAAGAGCACCTTCTATGGAGATGACGCAGTGATTGCAGGACATTCCTTGTACGTTCAAAGTAACATTCATCTTACATCCTCCTTTGTTTTTGGGAAGCTTTATTTGATTTCATTTTACAATACCCCTGTAGGGTATACAATACCCAATTTTACATTTCCTGCTGTGTACCTACAAAAAAGCTCCCCATCTATAAAAGACGGGGAGTTTTTCCTTACGCTTCTTGGCTGAGATGGTTTCTGGTGGGAACAAAAAACACTTGCTCCACCTCATTCGCGGATAATGGACGACTGTAATAGTACCCTTGTATTTCCTTGCAATGATTTTCTGTCAAAATATCTAACTGATCCTTCGTTTCAATGCCTTCTGCAATTACATCCAATTTCAGATGCTTCGCCATCGAAATAATAGTGGCCACAATGGCTTTATCGTTATCATTTCGAGACAGGTCTGTTATGAAGGAGCGGTCAATCTTTAGTTTGTGGATCGGGAACTTTTTCAAATAGCTCAAAGAGCTGTAACCGGTTCCAAAATCATCCAAGCTAATTCTTGTTCCAATTTTGTTTAACTCATGCAGGATACTGATCGATACTGCCGGGTCCATCATCATGCTCTCTGTGATTTCCAGTTCCAAAAAGTGTGGTCCAAGCTTAGTTTCCTCAAGGATATTTTTGATGTACTGGACTAGGTTCCGTTGGTGGAATTGATGGGAGGACAAATTGACGGAGACCGGTATCAATGGTCCCCCTCCATCATGCCACTGCTTCATTTGTCTGCACGCTTCGCGAAGCACCCACGTACCAATCTCATAGATCAGCCCTGTCTCTTCCGCAATAGGGATAAACACTCCTGGTGAAAGCATCCCTTTGGTCGGATGATTCCACCTGACGAGCGCCTCTACTCCGATCATGCGGTTACTTTCCGCATGAAATTGAGGTTGGTAGTACACTACCAGCTCATTACGTTCAATTGCTTTTCTGAGATCACTTTCTATCTCAATATTTTCCAGCAATTGCACATCAAACTCGGGCGTATAGAACAGGTGACCATTTTTCCCCTGTTTTTTCACCTCGTACATGGCCGTATCCGCTTTTTTGAGCAGCGCGACAGCATCCGTTCCGTGGTCTGGGAATATCGCTGTTCCAATACTTGCTGATATGTAAAATTCACTGTCTTTTAGCGAGAATGGCTGTTTCAACGCTTCAATGATCTTATCCGCTAAACTCGCCGCTTCCCTACGGTCCGCTCGTGTTTTGCAGAGGATGGTAAATTCATCTCCACCCATACGAGCAATTGTTGCATGGTACCCTTCCGCACTCTTTACGATTCTGTCGCTGACCCCCTGCAAAAAGATATCGCCGTAGGAGTGACCCAAGGAATCATTGATCATTTTGAAACGATCGATGTCGAGAACCATGACAGCAAAGCTGGTTGAATCTTGGCTGCTTTTTTCAATAGATTGATGGAGGACTTGATTAAACTTTCTTCGATTCGGTAAGTCGGTCAGCTCATCGTGATAAGCCAAATACCTGATTTTTTCTTTCACGCGATTCTCTTCGGTAATATCCTTCACAATGATGTGATTCCCAACAACTTCTCCCTCAATTTCAACCGGGACATTGAGTACACTCAGCTCTACGCGATTTCCGTTCGGATGAAAGATGGCCGTCTCAAAATTATTACGATTGGGCTGAAAAGACTGGGCAAAAGAATCTTTGGTGATGTCCCTTTTCTCCTCAACTATATGCATGCCAATTTTCGATACATGTTGATGGATGAATTCTTCCTCCCGCAGTCCACCAATCTTCGTGACAGCTGGGTTCATTTGGATAATACATCCACCTGTATCTAAGGAAATAATGCCGTACTCATTATTTTTATAAAGGGAACGATACCAGCTTTCACTTTCCTGAATGACCGTATCTTTTTGCGAGAGTCGCTTGTTAATAAACAAGCCGAACAATGTAATGCCCATCAGTAAAAAGGTGGCCAAGACAATGATATAGGCCAAGGTCTCCGGTTCGATCTGCGTTTCTATCTCGGTTGTCGGCACTTCCGTTACGTAGAAATGCGCTGCAACCATCCCGGTGTAATGCATACCCGCGATTGCAGCTCCCATAATGAGTGAGCTGCCCAATTTGTATAAATATGCGTATTTCGATTGATCACGGCGAAAGTAAAACAAGAGCCAAAGTGCCGCTGCCGAAGCAGTCGCTGCAATGATAATGGATAAAATAACGATCCACATATCGTATGTAATTTCGATAATCATCGCGGCCATTCCCACGTAGTGCATCCCAGATATTCCAGCAGCCATTAGAATTCCCGCGATACCTAGCTGTCTCGCATTGAGGTTGCTTTTCGTGACGGTAAACAAGGCTATGCTCGAGACAAAAATGGCAAGAATGACAGATAGGATGACATACTCCATGTCATAAAGAACCATAATTGGGAGGGTAAGTGCCAGCATTCCGACAAAATGCATGGACCATATTCCGAGCCCCATCGTTGTGGCACCAAAAATCAACCAGAGTAGCTGATGCTTCCCCTTACTTGTACTCACTCTGGCTGCCAGGTTGAGAGCAGAAAAAGAAGCTGCAACCGCGATTAAATAAGAGAGTATCACAAGGAAACTGTCGTACGTCCCATGTATCTGATGATCCAAGCTCCTTCACCGCCTTCCTTTTGTAAAATCTCGATGGTCTCATCTAAACCATGCTGCCTGATTCACCATAACGATTTACCTGCAAGAAGGAATCGATTTCTTTCGTGGGCAGCGGTTTACTGTAGAAGTACCCTTGGACTTCATTGCACATTTGTTCCTTTAGAAAATCAACATGTTCTTGTGTTTCTACACCCTCTGCAATAACAGCAATTTTCATGTTGTGTGCCATATCGATGATCGTTTTAATAATCGCTTGATTCCGTGGATTCAAATTCCGGACAAAGGATTGGTCGATTTTTAGCCGATCGATCGGAAATTGACTTAGATAGCTCAATGAACTGTAGCCCGTCCCGAAATCATCGATACTGATGCTAATCCCGAGACCTTTCAAACGATTCAAAATCCGAATTGTATAGTCTACATTTAGCGCCATGCTTTCCGTGATTTCCAGCTCTAAGTATTGCGGAGATAAGCCCGTCTCTTCAAGGATCGAGGTAATCATCTCAATGAGATTGTTTTGCATAAATTGGCGTAAGGATATATTCACCGCAACCGCCAGTTGAGTAAAGCCTGTTTCCTGCCATACTTTTATCTGTTGGCATGCCGTTCGCATTACCCATTCTCCAAGCGGTACGATTAAGCCTGTTTCTTCTGCGATCGGGATAAATTGAATAGGTGGAATGAGACCAAGGTCTGGATGTTCCCAACGAATCAACGCCTCCATACCGATAATCTGGCCCGTCTGTAAATGAATCTTCGGTTGGTAGTGCAGCGTAAATTGTTTCTCATCCAAAGCTTTTCGCAGCTCTCTTTCAAGCTGTAGCTTTTTGGCTAAAATCTGATGTAGCTCCTCCGAGAAAAATTGATAATTGTTTTTCCCTTGCTCTTTTGCCAAATACATGGCAGCGTCCGCATGCTTCAATAGCGCTTCAATATCGTCTCCATCTTCCGGATACATGCTGATGCCGATACTTGGTGTGATAAAGATTTCGATATGGTCTAACGTAATCGATTCGGACATGCTCGTGATGATTCGCTGCGCAATTTCACCAACTTCTTTGTGTGTGACATCTGTGAGAAAGATGGCGAACTCATCTCCGCCGAGTCGAGAAACAGAATCCCCTTTTCGCAAACACCCGATGAGACGATTGGCTACTGCTTGTAAAAGGACATCCCCTATGGAGTGACCCAGCGTATCATTGATGTTTTTAAATCGATCCAAATCGATGAACATGACGCCGATTTTCTCTTCTTTTTGTTTTGCTTTGAGCATCGCCTCTGCCAGCTTTTCATGAAAAAGCGTTCGATTAGGCAGATTGGTTAAGGAATCGTAATGGGCCATGTAGCGAATCGTTTCTTCCGCCTTTTTTCTCTCGGTGATGTCAATCATGGAGCCTACCATCTCCACGATCTCCCCATTTTCCTCAATAGGTGACAACGTAATGTAATAATCATTTCCGGATAGTTTCAGTTCGAAGGTAACGGGCTCGCCAGCAAACGCTCTGCGAAAATAGCTTTCCATATGCTCTGCTACCTCATAAGGAAAGATTTCATACGACGTTTTTCTCAGCATCCTCTCAGAAGTTAGCCCGAGCTCTTCCGCCATTTTCCCTTCACACAAGGTATAGGTGATGTTCCCTTTCGGATCTGTCACGATCTTGAACACACAGTTTTGCAAGTTTTGGACCGTCCTGCGAAAATCGTTCTGCAATGCTTCTGCCAAAGCTGCCTCTGCTTCAATGCGGTCGGTAATATCCGTACGGATCGAAACATATTGATACGGAACTCCCCGGTCGTCTAGAAATGGCACGATGGTCGTATTCATCCAGTATTCATTGCCGTTTTTGGCGCGATTCTTCACTTCGCCCTTCCAAACACGTCCTTGCTTGATCGTTTCCCACATCAATTTAAAAAACGACTTGGAATGATAGCGAGAGTTAATGACCCGATGTGTATTTCCAACTAATTCATCCACTTCGTATCTGGAGATTTCACAAAACTTGTCATTTACATAGGTAATGACGCCTTTGTCGTCTGTAATCGCTACAATCGAAGATTCATCCAGTGCATTTTTGATATCGTGCAAGTCCTTCATCGTCTTTGATAGAGACTCTTCCATCTGCTTGCGTTTCGTGATGTCCGTCCCGATTGCCACGTACTGATAAAGGAATCCACTGTCGTTCATGAACGGCACTAGCGTCATGCTAAGCCAATATTCCGTACCGTCCTTTGCCCGATTTTTCATCTCGCCTTTCCATACTTTTCCTCGGCTGATGGTATCCCATAGAGATTTAAAATAGTCTCGCGGATGGAAACCGGAATCGACGATGTTATGGTTTTCTCCGATTAATTCCTCTCTACTGAACTTGGATATTTCGCAGAAGTTGTGATTGACGTAGGTGATGATTCCTTTTTCATCTGTGATCGAAATAACAGATGACTCTTCCAATGCAGATAATGCATACTTTACATCTCTGATTTGATTAAACACATGGCACCCCCGCCTGTTCTCGCCTTACAATTGAAACTTACGGATGGAATGCTGCAGCTCTTCTGCCATTTCGGCGAGTGTACTGGAAGCGGTTGTAATCTGTTCCATAGAAGCTGTTTGTTCTTGTACAGAAGCAACTACGCTTTGTGTGTTTTCCGCTGCCATCCTTGAAACATGCGCAATTCCCTCTATAAATTCCACTACGGAAACAGTTCCGTTATTGGCTTCATTGATTTGTTCTGACATTTCTTGTGTTCTTTTCGAGACTTCGTCTACTACACCCAAAATTTTGTAGAAGGCAACTCCAGCTTGTTCGATCATGATGACTCCTTCTTTAACAGCTACGTCCCCTTGACTCATGACGTGAATCGCCTTTTCCGTATCTCTTTGAATATCTCCGATGATGGAAGCGATCTGCGAAGCTGCTTGCGCGGATTGTTCTGCTAATTTGCGAACTTCACCTGCTACGACTGCGAATCCTCTTCCCTGTTCTCCCGCTCTCGCCGCTTCAATCGCTGCGTTTAACGCCAATAAATTCGTTTGACTCGCGATTTCCGTAATAATCGAAATGATGGAACCAACTTCTTTTGATTTTTCACCGAGCATATTGACCACTTCGGTAGAAGAGCTCACTCTTTGATTAATCTCATTCATTTGTTCGATTGATTTGGCAACCACTTCATTGCCTTCGGTTGCTGTTTTGTTCGCTTCAACGGATGAGCTGATCGCATGAGCCATGCTCATTGATACTTGCTGCATGACTTGCGAGATGCTCACGGCAATCTGTGTGGCATTCTCCGCATCATTTACTTGCTGTTCAGCGCCTGCTGCAATATCTTGGATCGATTGGGATACGTTCTCTGCTGTCTGGCGTGTTAATTCGGAGCTGGCTGTCAATTCCTCGGAGGAGGCGGCTACTTGTTGTGAATGGAAGGAGACTCGTTCTAATAAATCTTGCAGATTGTGCTTCATTTGGGAAAAATGGCGGGCTAGTTCACCGATTTCGTCGCGATTCTTGATTTGAATATCTGCTCGGGCCAAGTTCCCTGCAGCAATTTGTTCTGCTGCATGCGTGATCAGTAAAACGGGGCGAGAAATGGCACGTCCAATCATGAGGGCAATACCTACTCCTGTGAGAAGAGCAAGTAAGCTAAGCAAGATAACCAGGAGCTTCGTAGATTGAATATTGCTATCCAGCTGGGCAATATCTTGTTCCAACAGTTTCTGTTCGAGAGCAACAAATTCTTGGGCTTTTTGTATAAACAATTCGCCGACTGGCGTACATTCATCTCTGACCAAGCGCGTGTACTCTTCTACTTTGTTTTGTTGCTTTAACGCTACAACCCGGTCAATAATTTCCTCGTGTTGGGCATGCAGCTCGTTCATCTCTGTTACAAGTTTTTCCCCTTCAGAATTCATACCCATTTTGGATAGTTCGGAAGTAAGCTCTTTATAACTGTCATTTGCCTTCGTATACCCCGCCAGATAACTGTCATCGCCTACAATGACGTATCCTCGTGCATACTTTTGTCGTTCACTGACACTTGCAATAATGTCCTTGGATAGCATCTCCTTGTTAATTCGGTCTTCGATCATTGTCCGATAACGAGAATCGATGGATGCAATCTGAGAATAACCAATGCCTGCGACTGCCACTAAAAGTAATAACACTGCCAAAAATCCTAAAAAAAGCTTTTTCCTTACCGTCAACTTCATAATAGTTGTTTCCTCCATCGAAATTCTACGAATTATTCCTGCATTCTGTGAAATATGTAAGTTATTTAATAATCCCTTTATCTTATGTAACGGCATTTTCTATAGGTCTTTTGAACTTTTTTATCATACAACATCGTTCTGTAACATTTATAGAATTCTTTTCGACAATGAAAAAGCCCCGACTGCCAAGGCGGACGAGGCTTACCTATACATTTATGCGGCTACTTTTTCTTACATGGCTTATCGTTTTGGCGCCCGAAAACCTGCTTGCTGCGCTTCTTCTTCCGTCGCAAACCACACCTCCGCTTTTGTTTGCTCGTAGCTAGCGGAGCCTGGAACGTGATAGATTTTCTCGCCTTTGCTGTTGATATTGCCCTTGATGGTTTTGCCTTCAGGTGGCGCGGTGTCAGCCGCCGTATTGTCCTTGGACTGTTTTTGGGGCTTGGCTTTTTCCTTAGGAGCCTCTGCCTGCTGCCCTTCTAAAGCCCACAGCCCGCGATTCTGCTCCCGTGCTTCCCGCTCCGCTGCCAGGAACAGTTCTGCTTGAGCTACATTCGGTGGGATCGTCATGATCCGGGCGTAGCCGTCACGAACGAGCTTTTCATTGACAAAGGTGCCGTCTTCCAAATATACGTAAGCAAGCAAACGCTTGTACTTGTCATAAGGCACGACATCGAACTTCAGCTTGACCTTTTTGCCAGTTAAAAGCTCCTTTGAGTAATCGCTCGCTTCTTTTCCATACGGTTCGACCGGATGGTTGGGTTTTACTGTCTCTGGGGTATCTACGCCAATCATACGGACTTTTTCCCCGCTGTCCAACTCAAATGTATCGCCATCAACCACTCGTTTGATCACAGCATCTATCTCGCCGTTAGCTTCTGGCTGACCGGACGATCCACATGCCGATAGCAAAAGAACCAGTGCGAGCAGAAATACGGTTAATCGTTTCATAGACGTCCTTCTCCTGTTCTACGTTGCATTGTTTTCCAGCGTAGTGGATTTGCCAACCCAGGTCAATAGGAGAGAAAAGCAGTCCGTTTTTTCCTAACGAAAAAAACGACCTTCACGCAAGGTCGTTTTGTCTATACGTCCAGATTTTAGTCACGATCGGCGCTAAACAAGAACAACAGGACGACCACGACAATAATAATCCATATAAATTCCTCGTTTTCGCGATCAAAAAAACCATCGAACAGACCCATGGCGGAGTCCTCCTTTCCTTCTCGCTACAGCCTATGCAAAAGGCTAGACGCGTGCCAGTAGTTGGAAGAGCCCAAAAGTAAAATGCGTGTTCAAAAGTCGACTTTTTGAAAAAACGTCTCAGGAATGAATTACTTACAAGTAGACAAGATCAAATGCGTATAGGTACCTAGCTGTTTTACTTCGTTCGTAAAACCAAGATTGGCAAGCTCCTGTAGCAATCGGGAGCGATCGGCATAACAGCGGTCCTGAATATCTGCTATCACTCTCGTATGACCTGCCTCCCTTAGGGTATCAAGATGAGCTTGTCTATGCGCCTGATCCTCAAACATTAAATCGGCAATGACCAACCGTCCCCCTGGTTTTAACACGCGGCGACATTCCGCCAAAGCAAGCTGCTTCTGATCATCCGTCAAATGGTGCAAGGCGTAACTCGTAGCCACAAAGTCAAATCGATTTTCTAAAAATGGAAATGCGAAAAAGGTTCCCAGCTTCGTCTCGACCTCTGGGTGTTTCGCTCTGCATTGCTTCAGCATTTGCGGAGATTGGTCGAACCCGCTCATCCTGGCTCCTTTTTTCACGAGACGCCCTGCGAGGTTTCCTGTACCCGTTCCGGCATCCAGACCGCACTCTCCTGATTTAACCGCAACAGTCGCAACAACCTCATCCAGCACGTTTTCGTATGATTCATGACCATTCCCGCCATGTACCCATTCGTCATAGCGGTCCGCCCATTCATTAAAATTCCATCGATCCACCCAGTTATCCCGTGTCTGCTTCAATCGCTTGTTCGCTTCTGCCAATGTAAACAGCTCGCCTGGATCAATCGATTCTCTACCCTTTATCCGTTCAATCATCGCTTCTGTCGTTTGGATGACCTTGCTCATTTCTACCCATCTTGTATACATAAACGAACGCTGCAGCTCTAAATAATGGAGAAGACTGCCTTCCTGATCTTTCATTTGAATCAGGAGCTCCCGAATGTCTTCTACCGCCATCCCGACCTCGCGCAGTGTCATGATGGTTTGCAGCCTCCAGACATCTTCCTCTGTGAACTGGCGATACCCGGACGCATCTGCTTTCGATGGCTTGATCAGCCCTTTTTCTTCATAATATCGAATCGCACGCGGGGTTATTTGCAAACGATCGGCCATGTCTTTGATTTGCATGGAACTCTCTCCCTGTATCATTCTTTTTCTATCATAAACCTTGACGCAGCGTGAATGTACAGAACGAATGAAAAAAAGCTGCCGGATTCTTTCCGACAGCTCGTTTCTATCATATTAATGTGTCGCCGGCTCAGAAATTTGCTGGAGAGCGTCACTCGCCTCATCGTGGTGAACTTGACGAACAGCCATATCTGCCAACGCCACAATTCCGACCAGCTTGCCTTTCTCGACAACAGGCAATCGACGAATTTGATGCTGGGCCATGATCCTGGCCGCTTCATCGACAGTCGTTCCTGGTTGCCCAAGAATAATGTCCCGTGTCATGACCACCTCGGTGGCAGTCGATCCCTCATGCTTTTCAGCCAAACCCCGAATGACGATATCGCGGTCCGTAATGATCCCGATCACATCCTCTTTTTCATCCACAACCGGAATGACCCCTACATTCCAATCGCGCATTTTGCAAGCCACTTCATACACATTATCCTTAAGCGTCACAGTAGCGACATCTTTTGTCATAATTTCGCGCAATGTGCGATTTTCCAGCTTCGCCATTTCATTCTCCTCCTTTTGCTAATCAACGATTGTAGTTTGTCCTCTCCCCTATCGTTTCATGCGCAAGAAACAGTATGATATATTGCGCTTCTTCCAAAAACAGACTATGATTAATAAGTGAATATCTCACCCATTTTTAGGAGGAAAAAGAATGGTCATTAAGGACACGGGAATTGGCACGAAAGAAGTCTTTTTCGCCGATCTGGAGCACTACATGAGCGAACTCGGCTTTGATCGCGGCGCTTGGGATTACAAGCATGCTACATACGATTATAAAATCCATGATAAAGGCAATGTCTTCTACCTGCGTATCGAAGCGAACGTGTCAGAAGGCAAACTTGAGGATTCGCACTCCGTACTGAAGCTCGAAGATCCTTATATGGGCAAACATCTTTTCCCACACGGTCTGGATTACGATTACCCAATGCCAGACTCCGTTGTAAAAACAGCGAAATTGAAGCTGCAAATGCTGGGCGAAAAGCTGTCCTCACACTAAAAAATGAAATGGCACGGTGTACAGAGAGGAATCCCCTCTCTGTTTCACGTAGAGGGGGGTATTTTTATGAAGACGAGGGGCGTACCTGACTTTTTGCTCCTGTTTTTGACCGCCCTACTTGTTGGGTTTGGCATAACCATGGTGCTCAGCTCCAGCTCTATTTTCGCATTGACCAGTTTTACAAGTGGCGGCTGTGATTATTGTGGCGGAGATGAGCTTTATTTCGTGAAGCGTCAATCGGTTTTCTTGCTGGTCGGTGTCGTTGGGATGCTGGTGGCCATGAACATTCCCTTCTCCTTTTATAAGAGAAATTTCTTATTGATTGCGCTCGTCAGCTTCTTTTCTTTGCTCCTGGTTCTTATTCCAGGTATTGGTAAGCAAGTTAACGGAGCTCGATCGTGGTTTGAAATCGGTTCTGCAACCATTCAGCCTGCGGAGTTTGCCAAGCTTGGCCTTATTCTGTACTTGGCAGCGATTATCTCCAAAAAAGGAAACGGGATACAAAAGCTGAAATCCGGTTTGATGCCCCCACTGATGGTAACGGGGATGTTTTTTATGCTAATTGTAGTCCAACCCGACCTTGGTTCTGCCGCCATCTTGCTCGGATGCGCTTTGATTGTCATGATCTGCGGTGGGGCCAAAATCCGCCAATTGATCGGTCTCGGTGCACCGGCTGTGACTGTTGCCCTATTGGTATATATCACAGCAAAGCCCCATGCCTTGAATCGGATTTACTCTTATCTCAATCCGTGGAGTGATATGGACGGCACTGGCTACAACATCATTCAATCCTGGATTGCAATTGCACATGGCGGTCTGACTGGGACAGGCTTTGGAAAAAGCATTCAAAAGTATTTGTATTTGCCGGAGAGGCATACCGATTTTATTTTCTCGATCATGACAGAAGAGCTAGGTTTTATCGGCGCCTCTGTGTTCCTCTTGATCTATTTGCTTTTCTTGCTGCGCGGCATCCATATTTGTCTGCGCGTAAAAGACACCTTTGCCAGTCTGGCAGGAATCGGTGTTGTCAGCATGTTCGCCATTCAGGCGATCCTAAACATTGGCGGAGTAACGGGTTTGATTCCACTGACAGGTGTACCACTGCCGTTTATCAGTTATGGTGGTTCTTCTTTACTTGTATGTCTGCTCGCCACTGGCTTTTTGCTCAGTATATCGCGGGAAGTCAGTCGCCAGAAGGTAGAAGAGCAATTACAAAAACAGCCATATGCCATGTAAGAAACAAATATAAGGGATACCGGATGCTTCCAGTATCCCTTTTTTCTTACTCATTTCGAAGGAGTTCGATTGTTTCCACCCGTACATTCACGGCTTCCACATAAAGACCTGTTAATGTTTCCACCGCTTCTTTTACTTTTTCCTGTAGGACGTGACAGACGTGATGGATCTGCGCCCCATAACGGACGGAGACACGCATGTCAATGGTGACTCTGTCTTCTATTACGGAAACGGTAATGCCTTTCGCGCCGCCATTCAGCTTTTTCGCCAAATCTTGATAGATTCCGCCTGAACGAACTGTGACTTCCAACACTTCTTCTACAGCAACCCCAGCAATGATCGCGATCACCTGATCTGCTACTCTGATTTCGCCAAGCCCATCAGCCATCAGGACGCCCTCCTCTTCGCCCGTTTCGTACTTCCCCCACTGGTTTCATTTGCCTTTTCTTTCATTATAAACAAATCATGCTTGGGCTTGGAAGGAAATTTGTTTTTTTCTCTCCGTTAGTGTCGGAGACGTGCAATGAATGTCAACGAGTGTCAACTGATCTGCAGCAATCGCCTCCCGCAATACCGACTCCAAGGTATGTACCTCTTTGACGACCTTGCCACTGATTCCGCAAGCATTCGCCAATTGTTGAAAATCTGGATTACGCAATTTCACTCCAAAAGGGATCAAGCCCGCCTGACTCATTTTGACCTCTTCCAATCCTAATGTCCCATTGTTCACCACGAGAATCACAATCGGAAGTTGGAGCTCGGCCGCTGTCATAAGTTCTGCCAGATTCATTTGCAATCCCCCATCCCCAGCGACGCAGACGACCTGTTTCTCAGGATAGGTGAGCTTTGCAGCCACAGCCGCAGGCAACCCAAATCCCATCGTCCGCCACTTCCCTGAAAAGAGTGGGGTCTGTTTTTTCCCACGGAACGCACGATTAAACCAGATCGTGTGCTCACCCGTATCTAGGACAATAATCGCATCTTCATTGACCACTCCCCCAAGCGTATGCATCAAGGTTTGTGGTTTTACTTGCTCACTCGCTTGTTGAATGACTGCTTGCTCTGTCTCCCTGCCAAACTCTCCATGCCACCGCTTGATCTGTTCCTGCCACGCATCGTCCTGTCTGCGCGATTGCAATCGTCTCATCCAGATCGGCAGAACATCGTCCAATTCAGCCGTGACAGACTGGAGGTAGGGATGTGCATGTATCGATCCAGGCTGATGATCTACTTGAATGACGGACAGTTTTTTTGGCAAAAAAGCGCGAGGAAACCAGCTCGCTCCCAAAATCAGCAACAAATCTGCTTCCGCTAATGCATGTAAAGTTGTTTCGCTGCCCCCTTCTCCCCATCCGCCGATCACCAGTGGATGAGATTCATCTACCGCCCCTTTTGCTCCGAGCGACAGCAACACGCCTGCCCCTAGCTGTTCCGCTAGATTCACACACGAATCCGCCAACTTGCGGGCACCGATACCAAGCAGTATGAGAGGCTTTTGCGCTTTCGCAACCTGCTCGCAAGCGAGCTCGATCTCCATTCGATCAGGATAAATGGCATGTGGAATGCGTGGAAGTGCTGGAAGGACTGCATCTGAAGTCGATTGCGTAAAAACGTCCTTGCAAATGGAGAGATGTGTCACTCCTTTTTGCTGCATAGCTGTGACAAATGCTTTGTGCAAAACACTTTGGATGGCATCTGGATGCGTAATCGTCGTCGAATAAAAACTGATGGGCCGTATCATGTCTTCTTGTGAGATAAACTGCTTGTACGCGCCACCCAGCTTGTATGTCTCCACTTGACCTGTAATTGCAATGACAGGTGCGCGATCTGTATGCGCATCTGCAAGTCCATTCAGCAAATTCACAAAACCCGGCCCCATCGTCGCGGTACAAACAGCCGGAATTCCCGTCAGTTTTGCTTCCGCACTTGCCATCATAGCCGCAGCAGATTCATGCTTGCAGGCAATGTATTGAATGTCGGATTGCTTAGCGATCTGATCCAGCCAGGCAAAGATACCGTCACCTGCCACCCCGTATATTCGTTTTACTCCCCATCTGATCAGTTGTTCCGTCAAAAATTGCGCGACCTGCATCAAAATCTTCCCCTTCCAGAACTAAAGTGGAAATACATTACTCGTAGTCTACGCATTCTCCAATATTTTACTAAGGCCAAAATGACGGAAGTTGGAGAACCTAACAATAATCAACTGATATTCAAATCCATACCCGAAGGAGGGTAAGAAATGAAACAGCCTGTCAAATGGCTGCTAGCTGTAGTAGTATTCGCACTTCTGGTTACGACTGCGGTTATGGTATCTCCGTTGCGCTCAGATGCATTCAGTAAGCAGATCGTCAAAGTAGGGGCAGAAGGCTCAGACGTGCGTGAAATGCAGTATCGCTTGAAGCACCTTGGATTTTATACGGGAAAAGTAGACGGCGTATTCGGGTGGCGTTCATATTGGGCGTTGCGTAACTTTCAGTATGAGTTTGGTATGACCGTAGATGGTGTCCTCGGCGCGCAAACGAAAGTAAAGCTGTATAACGCAACGAAAAATTATAAGCCCACTGCTTCTGATCTCGGGGTGCCACAAACCGCAACTCCTGCACCGTCGAAGCCTACTACGCCTTCTAAACCTACGTATCACGCAGCGGGAGTATCAGAGAACGACCTGCGCTTGATGGCGAATGCCGTGTACGGAGAATCGCGTGGAGAGCCTTATATTGGCCAAGTAGCAGTTGCTGCTGTTATTCTGAACCGGACGAAGAACGCATCCTTTCCCAATACACCAGCGGGCGTTATCTTCGAACCTCGTGCCTTTACAGCTGTTGCGGATGGTCAGATTTGGCTGGCACCGAACGAGCAGGCAAAAAAAGCAGTGAATGATGCGCTTAAAGGTTGGGACCCAACAGACGGAGCCATTTATTATTTCAACCCGGATACAGCTACATCCGGTTGGATTTGGAGCCGCCCTCAAATCAAAAAGATCGGCAGACACATTTTTTGCCGCTAACATTCCATAAAAAACAGGCACAAC